>NZ_SBJH01000109.1 GCF_004368405.1 Olivibacter sp. XZL3 | reverse complement strand
GAAAACTCCTCTGGAGTTTCCCACATTCCAACATCTTAATCAACAACAATAAAAGTGTCTACTTTTTTTAGGACATGACAGTAGCCGGCAACTAACAACCGGTAACCGATAACCAATATGCTAACGGCTTATAAATTAGCTGAATAGTTTAATTTTTTGCCTTAAAGGCTTCGCAGACAGTTATTTTACATAAAAATTGAGGTTTTATTTTTGTAAATCATTTAAAAGCAATACTTTTGCATCCCCAAATCGAATGATCTGGCAGTAGTTAACGAAAAAACAATTAGAAGAATATAACATGACTAAAGCAGAAATTATCGCAGAGATTTCTAACAAGACAGGTTTAGAAAAAGTAGATGTACAGGAAACTGTTGAAGCATTTTTCAAAGTAGTAAAAGGAGCTATGGTGGGCGGCGAGAATGTTTACGTTAGAGGATTCGGTAGCTTCGTTGTAAAAAAAAGGGCTAAAAAAACTGCTCGTAACATTTCAAAAAACACAGCTATTATTATTCCGGAGCACTTCGTTCCTAGCTTTAAACCAGCAAAGGTTTTTGTTGAGAAAGTAAAAAACGGTAATAAATAATCTGCTTTAATCGGATATATTAATCATGCATAAAACAAAACAAATAATAGTCATTGCGCTTGTAGTTGTACTGATGGGAGTATTGATGGCGCAACCTATTAAGGGTTTGGTTAAACGTGATAATACCGAACAAGAACAGGAAGCTACTACAAACACGGAGACCGAAGCTGTTAACTTAGCGTCGGTCTCTACTATTGCAAAGCAAGGGCTAAACGCCAACTTGACAAAAGAAATTGCGGAGGTTGAGGCCGCTTTATCCAACAGTAGTGGAGAGGAGCGACTGAACTTACTTAAAAAATTAGCAGGTCATTGGGATGACGTTGCGAAACCTGCTCCCTTGGGTTTCACTTATGAAGAAATCGCTAAATTAGAGCCTTCGCATGACAATTGGCTGAAAGCGGGAGACGCTTTTACTGCCGCCTATGAGAATTTACAGGATACCGTGTTGGCCCCCGCACTAACCCAGCATGCACAACAAGCATATCAAAAAGCACTCGATTTAAATCCTAAAAGTCTAGACGCTAAGGCCGGTTTAGGAACGGCAATCGTCAATATAGGTGGCGCACCTATGCAGGGGATCGCCCTATTGATGGAGGTCGTTAAAGAAGATCCCAAGAACCTGAAGGCAAATACAAGCTTGGGGATGTTCTCAATGCGGTCCCGTCAGTTCGATAAAGCCGTAGACCGGTTCAAAACAGTTATTGAAATCCAACCAAGTGCAGAGGCTTGGTTTTATTTAGCCACAAGTTATGAAAATATTGGCTTGAAGGCTGAGGCTATTAAAGCTTTTCAACAAAGCAAAACGATAGCAGCAGATCCAAGCTTATCCCAGTTCATCGATCGCAAGATTGATGAATTGAACAAGTAATTAAAATAATTTATAAAACATTTAAAAATTTAAGCTATGCCAAGCGGAAAAAAAAGAAAAAGACATAAAATGGCTACTCACAAACGTAAGAAACGTTTAAGAAAAAACAGACATAAGAAAAAATAAGCGCATTTTCAGGCGTGCCATTATCCGGTAGCCTGCATCTCACGAACTGAGGTGCAGGCTATTGTGGTTGTTGGCAAGTTTTTTCCTATCATGGACCGCCTATAGGCTGGTTTATGTTGTTGTCTGTTTTTTTATTGAACAATCTTATGGTTTAACCGAAAGAGGCATGACGGAATGGGTATAATTTTTTACTGCCTGTATCCGTTGCGGTCTTTCTAAAGAAAGTAGCTGTTGGTAAAGGAATTAATAGTAGATTCTTCCCCAGAGGCGGGGACAACTATTGCTTTACTACAGGATAAACAGCTTGTTGAGTTAAATAAGGAACAGGTAAATAATAATTACGCTGTTGGCGACATTTATTTGGGCAGAATAAAGAAGATCATGCCCGGATTGAATGCCGCTTTTGTAGATGTGGGCTATGCGAAGGATGCATTTTTGCATTATCTGGACCTAGGACCACAGGTACAATCGCTCATAAAGCTTACCAAATTAGTAAAGAATGGCAGTTATAAAGACAAACTGCTCAATAGTTTAAAGCTAGAAAAGGACATCAACAAATCGGGCAAAATTTCCGAGATTTTGAGTCGAAATATGTTGCTGCCGGTACAGATTGCTAAAGAGCCAATCTCAACCAAAGGGCCGCGTTTGAGTTCCGACTTATCTATTGCTGGAAGATTTGTTGTTTTGGTGCCCTTTTCTGACACGGTTTCTATCTCTAAGAAAATTAAAAGTAACACCGAGAGAAACCGGCTTAAAAAAATTGTTGAGGCAATAAAACCTCAAAACTTTGGCGTTATCATTCGTACAGTATCAGAAGGCAAGGGGGTAGCAGAGTTAGAGAAGGACCTTCGGGATTTAATCACCAAATGGGAATCCTTTACAAAGCGCCTGGCTTCCACCGATCCGGCTAAAAAGATATTAGGTGAAATGGATAGAACATCTACCATTTTGCGTGATATATTGACTGACGAGTTTTCTCATATTTATATTAATGATCCTATCATTTATGAGGAAACGAAGTCTTACATTCAGGGAATTTCTCCCGATCTGGAAAAGATAGTAAAGTTGTATAAACACAAAGATCCTATCTTCGAACATTTCGGTGTAGAGAAACAAATAAAGGCCGCTTTTGGAAAAATAGTGAACCTGCAGGGGGGAGCGTATCTAGTGATTGAACACACCGAAGCGCTACATGTTGTCGATGTCAATAGCGGAAATCGTACGGCTAACAAAGAAAATCAGGAAGATAATGCGCTCCTCGTGAATAAAGAAGCTGCGAAAGAAATTGCTCGTCAACTTCGATTGCGCGATATGGGCGGTATCGTAGTGGTTGACTTTATTGATATGCATAAGCCGACCAATCGGAAGGAGCTGCACGACTACTTGAAGGAGTGTATGGGTAATGATCGGGCTAAACATACGATTCTTCCCCCTAGTAAATTTGGACTGGTTCAGATAACCAGGCAACGGGTTCGGCCCGAAATGACGGTCGTAACCAATGAGAAATGCCCCGCGTGCGGAGGAACCGGCGAAATTCGTGCGAGTATTGTACTGATGGACGACATCGAAAGCAATTTGAGTTATGTTTTACATGAACAGAACGAAAAACATATTACACTTTGCGTTCATCCATATATTGAGGCCTTTATAAAAAAGGGCTTGATATCGAGGCGAATGAAATGGTTTTTCCAATACGGAAAATGGATCAAGGTCAAGGCTATCTCATCATACTTTATGAATGAATTTCACTTCTTAAACGCCAAGGAAGAAGAAATAAAATTGTAAATAACACACATGAAGAAGCCCTGCTGTTTTATACCAGCAGGGCTTTTTTATTATTCGTTGCTCGCTCCTTTACTTGCGATCAAGTTTTCAAATCTCCTTTCAAATTCCAACAGATTTCAAAAAACTATCAACAGTCTTTTTAGCATTTAAAAAGCGTTCTTCTCCTAGGCCTGTAACGAGCTGGTAGCGCGCGTTCAACGCGCTCAACTCATTTTTCCAAACCTGTAGAAAGTGAGCGCGTTGTTCGGGTTCGGGGAAATCGCGCAGCGGGTCATCTTGCCAAGGCAAGTCGATGTCCATCAGTAGATAGAAATCGTAAGGATGCGTGTTTAAGGCCTGCTTTACTTCTAGCGGTGTATCCCCAAAAAGATAGTCGCACCAAACTTTTACTGTCAGGAACGTGGTGTCGCAAATTAATAGATGGTTGGCGGCCAAAGGCACTAAACTGCTTTCCAGGGCGATTTGACCGTAAAATATGTTTAGTTCATCCTGCAAAGTGTAAGCTCTGTTCAGATTCCGACAATATTCGCGTGAATATTCAGGTACACAAACAGTTTCATAGGCCTTAGCCAGATACGCCGATATGTTTGATTTTCCGGTAGATTCCGGTCCTACCACGGCAATTTTCATTATTGGTTTGTCTTCCATACACGCTTCCAATCTAAATAGCCCTTCCAGGCAATAATCGTTAAAATAGCATAAAGCACTGCAGTAAGCAGATAATCTTTATAGACAAAAAGAGGAATATATAAAATGTCCACAATAACCCACATCAACCAATTCTGCAATACTTTTCTCGTCATCAGGAACTGAGCAATGAAACTTATGGAAGCCAAGGTGCCATCAATAAACGCCACATCACTGTCGGTATAATGGTGTAAGAACAAGCCCAATAAAGCAGATAAGCATGCCGCAGCTAATACCGCTAGGCCCATCGCTCGTGAGGAAAGACGGACTACCGGACGCTGGTTTTCTTGCTTTACCTTTAACCAGTAATACCAGCCATAGATGGCGGTAAAAAGATAATATCCCTGCAAAGCCATTTCTCCATATAACTTCGCTTGATAAAATAGATAAGCATAGGCTAACACACTTAATATGCTAATTGGCCAATTTAAAATGTGTTGCTTGGCTGCCAAATAGATACAGACAAAGGCAGTGATAACCGCAAACCATTCCAGTATGGAGGTTTGAATGATTTGTGAGTAAAGGTGTTGAATAATATTCAAGCTTAAACAGGAATAAAAGGTTCTTGTCTACTATCCTAATAATATAAAAGGTATGTATTCATGGGGTCTGATCTCACAAAACAAGGACGTTTGCTTCGATATTATGCACTGTAGCCTATTGGTAATACTGAGATTTGTCATCACATAAAATTGAATACCCAAACTTAACGAAAAATGCCTTGCAATACAAGCTACTGTAGTCGCGCTTATTTTTTGTGATTTTTTAAATTATAAATCAAAAAAGTCCTATCTTTGCACTCCGACAAAGCAGTCGGAATATCTTCTCAATCATAGAGCTTTCCCGCACTGTTTTATCAAGACGTTCTTTTTGATAACTAATATTTTTTGAACATATAAAATGCCAAAAAACACCTCCATTCGCTCGGTGCTGATTATCGGTTCGGGCCCAATTATTATCGGACAGGCCTGTGAGTTTGACTATTCGGGTTCTCAAGCAGCTCTTTCACTGAAAGAGGAAGGTATTGAAGTTTCCATTATTAATTCAAACCCCGCGACTATTATGACCGATAAGGTCATTGCCGACCACGTCTATCTATTACCCCTTACCGTTGACAGTATTGAACAGATTCTTCAAGAGCGTCAGATTGATGCTGTATTGCCAACTATGGGTGGCCAAACAGCGCTTAACCTTTGTATTGAAGCGTCCAATCGCGGTATTTGGGAAAAGTATGGCGTAAAAGTAATTGGGGTAGATGTCGCCGCCATTGAAAAAACAGAAAATCGGGAAGCATTCCGCCAGTTGATGATCGATATCGGTGTCGGCGTAGCAGAATCTAAGATAGCAAATTCTTTCTTAGAAGGTAAAGAAGCAGCACAACAAATCGGTTTCCCCCTTGTTATACGCCCGAGTTACACATTAGGAGGAACCGGAGGCGGCTTCGTTCACAAAAAGGAAGAATTTGAAGCGGCCTTAAGTAGAGGTCTACAAGCATCTCCTACGCATGAAGTGCTTGTGGAACAAGCGGTTTTAGGATGGAAGGAATATGAGTTGGAACTTCTACGTGATAACAAAGATAACGTGATTATCATTTGTTCCATTGAGAACTTTGACCCCATGGGTATTCATACCGGTGACTCCATAACGGTGGCTCCGGCCATGACGCTGAGCGATACTTGTTACCAGGAAATGCGTAATCAAGCCATTAAGATGATGCGCGCTATTGGTAACTTCGCTGGTGGATGTAACGTTCAATTTTCCGTAAACCCGGAGAATGAAGACATTATAGCCATTGAAATTAATCCTCGGGTTTCCCGCTCATCGGCCTTGGCTTCAAAAGCAACGGGCTATCCAATTGCAAAAATTGCAGCTAAATTGGCGATTGGGTATAACTTAGATGAACTGGAAAACCAAATAACTAAAACGACCTCTGCCTATTTTGAGCCTACTTTAGACTATGTAATCGTCAAGTCTCCTCGGTGGAACTTCGCCAAATTCAAAGGTGCTAATCGGGAATTGGGCTTACAGATGAAATCAGTAGGCGAGGTGATGGCTATTGGGCGTACCTTTATCGAGGCCTTACAGAAAGCTTGTCAGAGTTTAGAAACCAATCGCTTAGGATTAGGTGCCGACGGCCGACAATTGCGTAACTTGGAGGAAATTATGCACAGCTTGGAACACCCAAGCAGTGGCCGCCTCTTCCATATTAAAGACGCCTTCGAAATGGGAGTACCTTTGGAATCTATCAGAAAAGCTACTTTGATCGACAAGTGGTTCCTTGTGCAGATCCAGGAGCTCGTAGAACTCGAAACAGAATTAAAGCGGTATTCGCTTTCCAATATACCGAAGGAATTTTTCCTGACCCTCAAACAGAAAGGGTTTTCTGACGGCCAGATTGCCTGGTTGCTAGGCAATGTGAGCGAAGATGATGTATACAACCGCAGGAGAGATTTGGGTATTAAGCGAGTATACAAAATGGTTGACACCTGTGCAGCCGAGTTTCAAGCAGCTACACCTTACTATTACTCTACTTTTGAAGAGGAAAACGAGTCGGTTCCTAGCGACAAAAAGAAAATTATCGTGCTGGGCTCCGGTCCGAACCGGATTGGGCAAGGCATTGAATTTGATTACTCTTGTGTACATGGACTGTTGGCGTCTAAAGAAGCTGGATACGAAGCGATTATGGTCAACTGTAATCCCGAAACAGTTTCAACGGACTTCAACATGGCCGATAAGCTTTACTTCGAGCCTGTTTTCTGGGAACATGTAAGGGAAATTATTGACTTAGAAAAGCCTGAAGGTGTTATTGTACAGCTTGGAGGTCAAACAGCGCTTAAAATGGCTGAAAAATTGAAGGAAACCGGCATTCGCATCATCGGGACATCGTTCGAGGATATGGACTTGGCTGAAGACCGTGGACGTTTCTCCGACCTGTTAAAGGAGCTGGATATTCCTTATCCGAAATACGGGGTCGCTGAAAATGCAGAAGAAGCCTTAAAAGTGGCCAACGAAGTGGGATACCCCGTGTTGGTTCGGCCAAGTTATGTATTAGGCGGGCAAGGCATGAGTATTGTGATTAATGATGAGGAGCTGGAAAAAGCCGTCATCAAAATCATGAAGAATATGCCGGGAAACAGAGTTTTGATTGACCACTTCCTTGATCGCGCCGAAGAAGCGGAATCTGATTCGATATGCGATGGTGAGGATGTACATATTATTGGGATGATGGAGCATATCGAGCCCGCCGGTATACACTCGGGCGATTCAAGTGCGGTATTGCCTCCTTTTAGTCTGTCGGCGGCCGTACAGGAGAAAATGGAAGAATACTCCAAAAAAATTGCAAAAGCGCTCAACGTCAAAGGGCTGTTGAACATACAGTTTGCAATAAAAAATGAAAAGGTATACGTAATTGAAGCGAATCCGAGAGCTTCCCGTACCGTTCCTTTTATTGCCAAAGCTTACGACGTGCCTTATATCAATATTGCTACTAAAGTAATGCTGGGCGAAAATAAGCTGAGCGATTTCAAAATCGAACGTAAGCTCGAAGGTTACGCTATTAAAGAACCGGTGTTCTCTTTTGATAAATTCCCTGACGTAGACAAGCAGCTCGGTCCGGAAATGCGTTCTACCGGAGAAGCAATCCGCTTTATTAAGAATTTGGATGATCCTTATTTTAGGCATCTATACGCCGAGAAATCGATGTATTTAAGTAAATAAAAAAGAAGACCCCGGCAATTCGCCGGGGTCTTCTTTTTTATTATTTACTCAAAGCTTTCGGTAATCAGCTTAGCCGACTGCTATTGTCTGAAAACCGATGCTGTTAGTTAATCTCTAATAGCTAAAATTACTGCCAGCCTCCACCTAATGCTTTATATAAGTTGACAACCGACTGAAGGTATTCTAAATAGGTGCTATTCAGGGTGATTTCGGCATCCAAAACATTTCGCTGGGAAGTAATAACATCCAAATAATTTGCTCTTCCCGCCTTAAAAAGTTCTGACGAAGCATCTACCGATAACCGGAGGGCATCTACTTCATGTTGGTTAAACGAGCGTCTGGCTCTCAAATGCCGCTGCGCATTGAGTTCCGTCTCTACTTCCTGCCAAGCTTTAAGCACCGTTTTTTCATATTCTTGGTATTCTATTCCCTTATTGGCCAACTCCTGTTCGTAGTTAGACCGAATCATCCGTTGATTAAAAAGGGGAGCGGTTAGTCCGCCGAGCAGTCCATACGCAACCGAACTCGGCGAAGTGACGAATAATTTGGACATATCAAATGATTGGAATCCGATATAGGGAGAAAAGCTCAACGACGGCAAGAAAGCCGCTCGGGCAGCTTTAACGTCCCCTTTTGCTGCCAACAGATTCAGTTCTGCAGCTCTTATGTCGGGACGAAGCGCCAACATTTTAGCGGGCAAGCCAACCTTAACAGCTTTTGCTAAGGGATAGGCTTCGAGTTCTTCGCGTCTCCGCTCGATTGGCGATGAAAACCGACCACACAGGAAATTCAGGTAATTCTCTTTGGAATTTATTTGCTGCAAGACCATTTCCTTTCTGCTTTTCGAGTTCATTAAGATCGCCCTCATCTGCTGTACGCCTAATTCTGTCGCTCTTCCTCCTTCTTTTTGAACTTGTACTAGTTCGTATGATTCCTGCTGTAAGGCTATATTCTTTTCTAAGATATACAACTCATTGTCTAAAGCGAGCAATTCAAAATAGGCGGACGCAATTTCGGCGATCAATTGGGTCTGCACGAGCTTTTGTCCTTCATAAGAAGCTAAAAATCGCGCAAAGGCCGCTTTCCTTCTATTCTTCAGTTTTCCCCAGATATCGATTTCCCAAGAGGCACGCAAGCCTAAAAAGTAATCAGGTACGGGGTCTGGAACTCGTTCGTCATCCTTTAAATTTTCGGAAAAATTGGTGTCGTAGTTCCCGATTCCGTCCATTGTATAGAATCCATATTTTCGAAGACCGGCCTCGGCAACGGCATTAATCGATGGGAATAATGCATTCTTACCCAAGCGCATATTAGCCCTCGCTATTTCGACACGATACAAGGCTTGTCTCATGTCGGGGTTATTTGCTAAAGCAGTATCAATGAGCTTTAATAAATATTCGTCCTGAAAGAAGCTTCTCCAAGATATCGTCGCCATCGACGCCGTATCGGACGCAAGGGTGTCTGTCTGATTTTTACCACGGTAATGTTCAGGCACTTTCCGGTGTATCGGTTCTATTTCCTTTTGCACACCACAGGAAGCGAATAATAGGATTCCCGCGATGGCAACGGCAACACCGGTCACTTTCTTAACTTTCTTTTTTTTCTTCATAGAGGCAAACAGCACATACAGCCCTGGAATGATAATAACACCGGCTATGGTACCTATTATCATTCCTCCGATCGCCGTTGTGCCGATAGATCTATTTCCCAATGCGCCTGCACCGGAGGCCATCGCCAATGGAATTAGCCCCGCTATAAAAGCAAACGAAGTCATTAAGATGGGGCGTAAACGTGCAACGGATCCTTCAATTGCTGCATCCAAAATTGACGCGCCTTGCTTGTGCTTTAAGAGAGCGTACTCGATAATGAGGATGGCATTTTTGCCTAAAAGACCAATCAACATAATCAAAGCGACTTGTGCATAGATGTTATTTTCTAATCCGAGCAATTTCAAAAACAAGAAAGCGCCGAACACGCCGGCGGGCAGACTTAAAATCACAGGTAATGGCAACAAGAAGCTCTCATACTGTGCACAGAGTAAAAGATAAACAAACAAAAGACATAAGGCGAATACGTATATGGCCTGGTTCCCTGATAAAATCTGCTCGCGCGTCATCCCCGACCATTCAATTTCAAATCCACGGGGCAAGCTCTCGGCCGCTACTCTTTCAACCGCTGCAATTACGTCTCCACTACTATATCCGGGCGCTGCATCACCATTGATCATCGCTGAGGTGAACATGTTGTACCTCGTCAATTGCTCCGGTCCATATATTCTTTCCATCTTAATAAAGCTAGAAAAGGGGACCATCTCTCCGGCTTCATTTTTCACGAACAAGCGTAAAACATCTTCTGGTTTTTCACGGTATCCGGGACCAGCCTGTACCATCACCTTGTACATTTGTCCGAACTTGATGAAGTTGGATGTATAAAAACTTCCCATTAAGGTTTGCAGCGTAGACATGGCGTTATCGACACTGATCCCCTTCTTCGCCGCTATATCGTAATCCACATTTATCAGATATTGCGGAAAGTTAGGGTCAAAACTTGTAAAAGCGCTTCCTATTTCAGGTGTTTTTTTCAAACTATTCATAAAAGTGTTTAACACATCGGATAGTTTGCTTAAGTCGTCGCTACCACTTCGATCTAACACCCGCAGCTCGAAACCACTTGAGTTACCGAAGCCTGGTACAGTAGGTGGCGGAAAGAACTCAATTTCCGCATCTGTAATCTTACTTGTTTCTTTTTTCAGCCTTTCAACCATATTTCCTACTGATTCCTTCCGTTCTTCCCAGCGTTTCAAATTGATCATTCCCATCCCATACGAAGCACCGGTAACTTCATTTACCAAACTATAGCCGGCAAGCGTCGAGACGCTTTCCACTGATTCCATTTGGCGGGCAATAGCATCTATCTCATCCAGAACAGCCTCCGTCCGCTGAACTGTTGCACCTGGTGGCGTCGTTACGTTTACGTAAATCATTCCCTGATCTTCCGTAGGTATAAATCCGGAAGGCAGGATGGAAGAAATACCCCACGTAGCAATGAAGGAAAGTACTAATATGGCCAATGTGATTACTCTCCGGCCTGCGATACGCCCAATGAGACCTGCATATTTTCCGGATATTTTATTGTAGACCTTATTGAATTTCTTGAAGAAAGTTGCCAATACACCCCGGGGTTCCGGCCTATTATGTGGTGATCGTAAAATAATAGCGCAGAGGGCTGGCGTTAAAGTGAGCGCATTGATTCCGGAAATAAGAATGGATCCTGCTAAGGTCAAAGAAAATTGTCGATAAAAGACTCCTACTGGCCCTGATAGGAACGCTACTGGCACAAACACGGCCGACATCACCAACGTAATAGCGATAATTGCTCCACTAATTTCTTTCATAGCCGCCAGTGTGGCCTCCATTGGCTGCATATGCTCTTCTTCCATCTTTACATATACCGCCTCCACCACAACAATGGCGTTATCCACCACAATACCAATCGCAAGGACCAAGGCAAATAACGTCAATAAATTGATCGAAAATCCGAGCATTTGCATACAGAACAATGCGCCAATCAAGCACACAGGCACGGCCAATGCGGGAACCAAGGTGGATCGAAAATCCTGTAGAAAGATGAATACAACAAGGAAAACCAATATAAAGGCCTCAACAAGTGTATGGAGCACCTCATTGATGGAAGCATCCAAGAACCGAGAAACATCGTAGCCCATGGTATATTTCATTCCCGGAGGGAAGGTAGTTCCTTTAAGTTCCTCCATCTTCGCTTTAATTAGGTCGATAACCTCGCTGGCATTAGAACCGGGCAATTGTTTAATCATAATGGAGGCAGAAGGCCGACCGTCCGCCTTTGATGACATCTCATATTCCAAGGATCCAAATTCCACATCGGCTACATCCCTTAAGCGTAAGATAGATCCGTCGGGATTCGCCCGTAAAGGGATGTTCTCATATTGTTCAGGACGGTCGAATTTACCGGGATAACGAAGCACATATTGCTGCATATTCACGCTCTTGTCTGACCCAATCCCTGTCTGACCGGGGGCTGCCTCCACATTTTGCGCCCGGATGGCTTTAATGACATCTTCGCTTGAGACCCGATATGCAGTAAGTCTATCCGGTTTTAGCCATACGCGCATCGCATAGTCTTTAAAGCCCATAATTTCAGCTCGACCTACGCCCTGGATACGCTTTAGTTCTTTTAAAATATTAATATCGGTGAAGTTATATATAAACCGCTCGTCTGCTGTTTCGTCGTCGCTATATATATTTAAGTACATCAACATACTGTTGACTTCCTTCTCGGTTGTAACCCCAGCTTTGATTACTTCCTCGGGCAGTTCATCTAAAACTGTTGTCACACGGTTTTGCACGTTGACCGCCGCAATATCCGGATCTGTTCCTACTTCAAAATACACTTGGATAAGCGTGTTGCCGTTATTTGTAGAGACGGAAGACATATATGTCATTCCCGGAACACCATTAATAGCTTTCTCCAGTGGAATTGCGACCGCATTGGTACTTACCTCCGCATTAGCGCCTGTATAATTTGCGTTCACCACCACAGACGGCGGGACGATATCTGGAAATTGAGTAACTGGTAAGGTGAAGAGCGATAACAGCCCTAGTAACGTTATAAATAGAGAAATGACCAGCGAGAGTACCGGTCGTTTTATGAAAATTTCAAACATGATAAGTATCTTAAAGCAACAAAAAATGCGTTTATTGTAATCCTTGGCCCGGGCTGCCTAGCAAGCTATCCAACGAAACCTCGCGAGGCTCTATAGCCACACCGTCTGTAAGGCTTTGTGTTCCTTCAAAGACAATCTTCTGTCCTGCTTTAAGTCCGGAGCGAATTAAGTAAAAATGCCCGAACCGTGTACCTAGTTCTATATTGGTCATTTTGACCTTGTTCGCGCTGTCAAGTGCATAAACGTAGGCACGGTCTTGAATTTCAAAAACGGATTTCTGTGGAACGATAATAGACTCAGTGATTTTTGTCGGTAACTGTATTTTACCGGTAGCGCCATGTTTTAATATTCTCTCTGGGTTAGGGAATCGAGCCCTAAGCGAAATTGTTCCGGTTTGCTCCTCAAATTCCGACTCTGCCAGTTCTATTTTCCCTTTGTGTGGATAGTGTTGACCATCCGCTAACGTAAGCTGTACCTCCTTCGACAGGATGCTATTCTCGGGCGACTTTCTTGCGATGTTTTGCAAATACTCCGTCTCGGATATTGTAAAGTACGCATAAACCTCATGGAGATCTGAAACGCTGGTCAATAAGGCTCCTTCACTCAATAAGCTTCCTACCTTTAACGGGATTCTGTCTATTCTTCCTGTAAAGGGGGCCCGTATGCTGGTATATGCCAATAGTGTTTGCGCTCGCTGTAAGTCTGATCGAGCTTCCTGTACTCTCGCTTCAGCAGCTTTTAATTGGGCCTGCGCAACGTCAAGATCGGTCTTGGTTATAATGTTTTTCTTAATTAGGGCTTTTACGCGTTCCAATTCGAGCGCTACGGTTTTCGCATCGGCGGTTGCGTTGTTCAAAAGAGCCTGAGCTTTTGATACGTCCGCACGCTGCTCGTCATCATTAATCTTAAATAAAATCTGACCGGCTTGTACTAAAGCCCCCTCATCTACAAATATTTTATCTAGGAATCCCTGTATTTTTGAACGAACTTCTACATTCCTCACCGCTTCAATGTCCGCGACATAATCCGTGTATAATGTGGTATCTACCGCTTTTAATTGCGTATAAGGTACCGAACGCTTCTCTTCTGTTTGCTCACTATTTCTTTTGCTTGATGTACACGCGATAACCGCAGACATAGCAACACCATATAAACCTATATAAAATCTGTTCATTAATATATTCTAAGAATGTATTGTTTTAGTTGACTGTTTTAAATGCCCAAAAAAGGCGAAAGTAGAGGTTTATCGCAATGATGCGATGTATCCCAATAAAAACATGCTTATAAAGCATTGTTGTACTTAATAAAACAGTATTAGAAGGGCTTTAGCCTAAACAAGAATATATGATAGCCTAAAAGAGGGGTGCTTTTGGACACAAAATAACTTTCACTGCTTACCAGCGATGTTGCAACTGGCTTGATTGCCAATATCAAGCTGTCCAAAATCTTAATCGATATGGAAATTATGATCGTCAGGAAGTTGTAGTTCTTATAAAAGATCGTCGGTTCTACATCTTTGCCTGACATGGGAATATCAAGTACATCATCAAAAAAGCATTCCAACAGTGTGTCGCCGTCGAAGTCCTGCAATTTCTTGTCATGGAAGACCTGCTTCTGATAAAAAAAATTATCGTTCGCATAGGTAGGAAAATACGTAATCGTATTTACGAAACCCAACAAAACAATCATATTTATTATCTTAAACAGACTCATTCAAAGCAAAAATAGCATTTTTAAGCCATGTGTAAAATTTACACTCAAAATATTATGTAAAAATCTCATAGACTAGCCGAAGATCGCCTGAAAAATCTCCTCTACTTTAGCCATCCAGTTTATTTTGATGCTATATTTCGAAACATCCAATCCTTTATTATTATATTTAGAAATGTAGATCTGTTCGAAGCCTAGCTTTTCAGCTTCAGCAATGCGTTGTTCAATACGATTAACAGCTCGAATTTCGCCGGAGAGTCCTACTTCGCCAGCAAAGGCAATATGAGTAGGCACTGCTATGTCTTGTTGAGAAGAGAGGATGGCAACGATTACCGCAAGGTCAATAGCCGGATCTTCTACACGCAAGCCGCCAGCAATATTCAAAAATACGTCTTGGACACTCAGCCTGAAGCCAAATCGTTTTTCCAGCACCGCCAACAGCATGTTCATTCTTTTTGTATCAAATCCGGTTGAAGATCGCTGTGGCGTGCCGTAGGCCGAATTGCTAACCAACGCCTGCACTTCAATTAACATGGGCCTTATGCCTTCCAACATCGCTGCTATTGTGACACCACTAATGGGAGACTCGCGTTGGGATAATAAAATCTCAGAGGGATTCGACACCTCCCTTAATCCGGCATGAAACATCTCATAAATGCCGAGTTCCGAAGAAGAGCCAAAGCGGTTCTTTACTGCTCTCAATATGCGGTACATGTGGTGTCTATCGCCTTCAAACTGAAGTACGGTATCCACCATATGCTCCAGTACTTTCGGTCCTGCGATAGAACCGTCTTTAGTAATATGCCCAACGACGAAAACGGGCGTAGACGACTCTTTGGCAAAGCGTAGCAATTCAGCAGTACATTCTCTCACCTGCGAAACACTCCCAGGCGACGATTCTATTTGGGAAGAATGCAGCGTTTGAATAGAATCAACGATGACCAAGTCGGGTTCAACCGATTCAATTTGCTTAAAAATATTTTGTGTAGAAGTCTCCGTGAGGATGTAGCAATCTGCTTTAGCCGATTGAAGTAAACGCTCCGCCCGCATCTTAAGTTGTTGTTCGCTCTCCTCTCCTGAAACATATAGTGTTTTTATCCCTGGTATGCTCAACGCGAGCTGTAGCATGAGTGTCGATTTCCCGATTCCCGGCTCTCCGCCAATCAGCACCAGTGATCCGGCAACAATCCCGCCACCCAAAACGCGGTTCAATTCATTGTCAGGTGTTATGATCCGTGGTTCTTCCTCGTATACAATCTCATGGATAACGGCCGCTTTATTGGCCGTTTTACTGGCGGTAAATGAAGTTCCACTTCTCCAATCCGGCACTTTGCCGCCTCCTTTTTCAACAAGCTCTTCCACGAAGGTATTCCATTGGTTACATGAAGGGCATTTACCGAGCCATTTTGCCGATTCGTATCCGCAATTCTGACAAAGATATACTGTTTTTGCTTTAGCCATAAAAGAGCGCCTGCCTTGAAGCGGGCCGTATTAAAGGTGTTAAAATTTTAGCAATTAGGCTTTCAACTCTTTCTTCGGGAATAGCAACGAAGCAATGACGCTCACGGCTAAAATTCCTATAATGATATACAAGGAATGAGCCGTTGTGAATCCCAAGTCTTCCAGCCAATGATGAGCGAGCATCTTTACGCCGATAAATACTAAAAGAAATGCTAATCCGACTTTCAAATAATGGAACTTATGAATAACGTTCACCAGCAGGAAAAACATGGAGCGCAATCCAAGAATAGCAAAAATGTTTGAAAAGAATACAATGTAGGGATCTTTTGTAACCGCAAAAATGGCAGGAATTGAATCTACCGCAAAGATGAGATCCGTAAATTCAATAACCAACAATACCAAAAAGAGAGGTGTGATAAATTTTTTCCCGTTTTCTCTATGAAAGAAATTGTGTCCAACAAACTCTGGGTAAACGGAGAAGTAACGTGAGGCAAATCGCACCACCTTGTGATTTTTAGGATCGATCTCTTCTTCCTCATTTCTGTTAAGATACATGGTTATCCCAGTGTATACCAAAAAGACGCCGAACAGGTACAAAATCCATTCGAAACGACTGATTAGAGAGGCTCCGAGGAATATAAATAGAAAGCGCAGTAGGATAGCGCCGACGATTCCCCAGACCAGCACGCGATGGTAAAATTTAGGCGGAACTCCGAAAGAAGTGAAAATCAATACCATGACGAAGATATTATCGACCGAGAGAGCATATTCAACCACATAGCCGGTAAGGTATTCGAGCGCGAGGTTCTTTTTATAGATTTCGAGGCTAGCTGCAAAGTCCTCCGGCAACAGTTTAATGTTATGCAGATGTCTCTTCGTTACTTCCTGAAGGTGACCAAAATCCTGTATATCGTGCAATTTATCACCCCAGAAACGAAGAATTACATAGAAAGCGAGGGCGAAGGCGACCCAAACGCTACTCATAATGGCGGCTTCTTTAAAAGAGACTATATGATCCTTTTTGTTAAAAAGGCCCAAGTCAATAGCAAGCATGAGTATGATAAAAACTAAAAATCCAAAGAAAAATATCAGTTCATTCGCCATGGTTATTTATTTCTCTCGGTTGTAAATCGTACTAATTGTTCCAATCCTGTTTTATATTCACTTTCAGGGAATGTTTCTAAAATGCGGAAAGCTTCTGCTTGGTAACCCAGCATCTTTTCTTTTGCATATGCCAGTCCACCGCTATTTCGCACAAAGTCTATGACCTCCATTACCTTCTTTTGATCCTCGTTATGATTTTTAACTAGATTGATAATGCTTCTCTTTTTTTCTTTACTTGTATTATTCAAGGCGTAAATTAAAGGCAAGGTCAGTTTTTTCTCTTTAATATCAATGCCGAGTGGTTTGCCTACGTCGTCGAAGCCGAAGTCAAAAAGGTCGTCTTTAATCTGAAACGCGATACCGACTTTTTCACCGAAATCGTGCATTTTCTTTACGAGTTCATTGGGTGCATTGGTAGATGCTGCTCCGCAAGCACAACATGAGGCAATTAACGAAGCCGTTTTCTGTCTGATGACCTCGAAATAAACGCCCTCATCAATATCAAGGCGACGGGCCTTTTCCATTTGTAATAATTCGCCCTCGCTCATTTCAGATACTGCTTCGTTTAAAATTCTAAGAAATTCAAAGTCCTGATTTTGGACGGATAAGGAAAGCCCTTTACTTAAAAGGAAATCGCCCACCAAAACCGCTATTTTGTTTTTCCAAAGCGCATTGACAGAGAAGAAGCCCCTTCGCTGGTAGGAGTTGTCCACCACATCGTCATGCACTAAAGTAGCCGTATGCACCAGTTCTACCAAAGCGGCACCCCGATGGGTAGATTCATTAATTCCGCCACAGGCGCCTGCTGCGAAAAAAACAAACATAGGCCGCATTTGTTTGCCTTTTCTCTTTACAATATAGTGAGTAATTCTATCAAGCAACGGAACCGAACTTCGCATTGATTCTTTGAATTTCACTTCAAAGTCATCCAGCTCGGTAGCAATCGGTTTCTTAATTTCCTCAAGTTTTAGCATGTAAATATTCGTTTGAAAAACTTGCCACTCCTGTGGATAAGTTTTTGTCGTTCTTCTTTCCAGAAGAATCATTTTTTGGCCTTTCCAGAAACGTGACAAACATACTGAAAAATCACCATAAATATTTTATCGTAAGCGAAATTGAAAGGAGAGCTACTGTATCTTAAGGTCGGACTATTACAGAGAGTCGGCACTTTCCTGCTGCTTGCGCCAAATTTTAACTTCGGTGGCCACTTGTTGATAGCGACCGGCCATGCTGGAAAACAGAATCGTTTCCTTTGTTCCTAAGGCAAGATAGCCCAGGCGCACCAAACTGTCATCAAATAGATTAAAGACCCTGTTTTGAAGATAGCTATTAAAATAGATCAATACGTTACGGCAAGAGATCAGTTGAAATTCATTGAAAGAGCCATCCGAGACGAGGTTATGCTGACTGAAAATGATGCGCTCTGATAGCTCCTTGTTTAGTTTGGCGTGGTGGTAGTTGGCGGTATAATAATGTGAGAAATCTTCAACACCGCCGGCAAGTATGTAGTTTTCAGAGTATAACTTCATACTTTTTAAATTGAAAATACCCTGTTTTGCTTCTTCCAATACGGCAGGATTAAGGTCGGTGGCATAGATCAGCGTTTTGTGCAACAGATTAGCCTCTTTCAACAAGATCGCAATCGAATAAGCTTCTTCACCGGTTGAACAACCAGCCACCCATATTCTAATAAAAGGATAAGTGCCCAGCGTTGGTATAATTTGTTTTCGCAGAAAGTGATAAAAGTCGGCATCACGGAACATCTCCGTCACATTGACAGTGATGCCCTCAACAAAGCGTTTTAAATAAGTTTCATCAATCCTGAGCCGATAGCGCATTTCCGCAAAGCTCGGGAATTTGTCCTTAGTAAAGAGCCGGTTAACCTGACGTTTTAACGATGCCCTGCTGTAGTTGCGGAAATCATATCCGTGTACTTCTAACAAGTCGTTGATCAGCGTTTCTAGCTCTGCGTCTTCAATAGCAGGAAGTTGCCACATAACTACTATAAATATTTGGCCATCAGCGCTGTCAATTCATCGACGTTAATTGGTTTTGATATGTAGTCATCCGCCCCGGCTGCGAGGCATTTTTCCTTGTCGTGGCTCATCGCCTGAGCGGTCACCGCTATGACCGGAATATGGCTGGTAAGATCGTCGTGTTTTATCATTGACGTAGCCTCATATCCATCAATGTCTGGCATCATCATATCCATGAGTATCAGTTTAATTTCTTTGTCTTTTTTGAGAAAGGCTAATCCTTCTGCAGCACTGCCGGCCGTTATCGTCAGGTAGCCTCTCGATTTCAAAACAGCGCTTAGGGCCAAAATGTTTAGCGGCTCATCGTCAACAATGAGGATCTTGAGGGGGTCTATTGGTAAAGCCATACTCTCAACAAAGAAATTAATTGATCAATATCTACGGGTTTTGAAATATAATCGGAGGCTCCGGCGGCGATGCACTTTTCCCGATCACCCATCATCGCCTTCGCTGTAACGGCTAAGATAGGTAGATTTTTAAACTGCTTGTCTTGCCTGATACGGGTCGTGGTTTCATAACCATCCATTTCCGGCATCATCATATCCATCAATACAATGTCGACTTTATCGGCGTTTTTCTGTAAAACTTGTAAAGCTTCTCTACCGTTTTCAGCGGCTAATACATTTATTTTGTACCGCTCCAAAGCTTTGGTCAAAGAAAATATGTTTCGGATATCATCATCCGCGATAAGTACTGTTTTTTGGTTTAACACCTCGGTAAGGCTACTGTTCAACTTTGATTTTTCCTTCTTGGGCTTGTCGTTCGACTCCTCCACAAGATGTAAAAACAGCGCTACTTCGTCAAAGATCCTTTCATAGGAATGAGCCGTTTTCACGACGATAGAATCAGCATATTGTTTTATCTTTATCTCTTCCGATGGAGAAAGCTGCTTGCCGGTAAAAATGATTACGGGCAGGTTATCCATTCCTGCATCCGACTTAATCGTTTCAAGCGTTTTATAGGCTTGTGCATCGGGAATACCCATGTCTAAAATGACGCAGTCGGCCTCATGACTCTTCAGGCGGTTGACCCCCGATTGGATGTCCTTGCTGATGTCTGTTTTAACGTCGAAGCTTTCCAGGTAATGTGCGAGTGCCTGCGCATGTTTGAGGTTGTCTTCAATAATCAGCACTTTTCTTGGGCCGCCCGACAACGCTTTTTCCACCCGGCTGAATATCTGACCGATCTGCTCGAGCGCCATAGGCTTTCTAATAAAATCGATGGCTCCCTTGGTGATGCTTTCTCTTTTTACTTCATGGGACGACATAATGTGCACCGGTATATGGCGGGTTGCAGGATTGTTCTTAATCTCTTCCATTACTTGCCATCCATTTTTTACCGGCAGTTCAATATCTAAAAGGATGGCCTGCGGCAGATACTTTTCTGCTAATTCAACGCCTAAGTCGCCCCTCACTGTCGTAATCACTTTGTAATCGTTCTTATGGGAAAAATCAACTAATGCTCGGGCGAATTTGGTGTCATCTTCAATAATCAGCAAGAGCTTATCGCCTTCTTGGATGTGTTCACGGTCGTCCTCTAGCTCGTTCGGAATGACCGTGCTTATAAACGGAGCAGGACGATGAGGCACTTTGTTGGGTGTTGATTCTTTGTTTACCTCAGTCTTCACGTGCTGCGCTGTTGACGAGCTTTCGGGAACCTCTATCTTTTCTTCTACGGGCTGGGCAACAGGAATACTGGCAATAAACTCACTTCCTTTCGTTACCTCGCTGTTGATGTATAGGCTACCGCCTAACAACTTCGCAAGTTCCCTGCTGATTGACAAACCGAGCCCTGTGCCACCAAATTTGCGACGAGTCGAGCCGTCAGCTTGTTGAAATGCTTCGAAAACTAATTGATGTTTTTCGGTCGGTATTCCGATTCCGGTATCCCGAACAGCAAAGTTTAAATAGCCCTCTTTTTCTTTACTTGGGTAAACGCGTAAGGTCACAGAACCTTTAGCAGTGAATTTCAGGGCATTGGAAATCAGGTTTCTTAATATTTGTTGTAAGCGGAGGTTATCTGTTTGAATCGTATCTACAGCCGCTTTATCATGTTCGAAATTTAATTGCAAGCCTTTGTCGGCAGCCATCGGTCCGAACAAACTTTGTAAGTCATTTAGCATATCAGAAAGCGACACGTCTTCATAAGACAGGGTCATCTTTCCCGACTCTATCTTTGACAAGTCGAGGATTTCGTCAATTAAGGTCAACAGGCCGTTTCCGGATGTTTGAATCACTTTAGCGTATTCAATCTGGTCTTCTAATAAATTGCCCTCGTTATTCTCGCTCAGCAGTCTAGATAGTAGCAGGATGGAGTTCAGCGGAGTCCGTAGTTCGTGAGACATATTCGCCAGGAACTCTGATTTATACTGCGTACTGATCGCAAGATCTTCTGCCTTTTTTTGTATCTCGAGGTTGCGCTCTAAGATCATTTGATTTTTTTCTTCAAGGGCTTGCGATTTAATTTCCAGTTCCTGATTGCTTTCCAACAGTTCCTCTTGTTGCACTCTTAATTCCTCCTCCGAGGCCTGCAGCTTATTCGCTTGTGCCTCCAGTTCCACGTTCAGGTTTTCCAGTTCGGTTTGTTGCGCCTGTAGTTCTTCTGCCTGAGCTTGGGTTTCTTCTAATAATTCTTTTAAACGGATTCGGCTCTTGATAGCATGGATGGCGGCACCAACGTTTTTGGCGATGCTGTCGGCAAATGTGATAGCGGCATCCGGCATTGGATTGATTGAAGCGATTTCTATGATGCCCTCCACTTGATTTTCGTGAATCAAAGGGATGACCAATACCCATTGGGGTCGGCTGGTACCTAAACTGGTTCGAATTTGAAGGTAATCGGATGGAAAATCGGTTAATAAAACACTCTTTTGCTCCAGTATGGCCTTCCCAAGCAGGGTTTCGCCGGCGCTTATCTTTTGAGGAAGCTGCGCACGATCGGCTACACCGATACTGCTCAGCAACTCAAACGTTTTGCCGTGATGACCAATATAATAGGTGCCAATGGCGGCTTCCAGATAATCGACTAAGGCTTTGAGCACATCGAGACCAAATTCTTTTAATTCGGATCTTCCTATGAGGAGGCTGTTTATCGTGCTTTCTCCCGATTGTATCCAGATTTCAGTTTTGTCTTTTTTGGCGTGTCTTTCAAGTGAATTCTTCATATTCGCCAAAGCGTTGCCTAATAGGTCATGAGGGCCTTTGGCAAGAATTTGGACGCTATAATTCTCCTTACCGATTTCATCGGCCGCTTTTGCAAGCTCTTGATTGCTCAGATCGATTTTTCTTATGGAGCGGGCTACTGCGCCGAGATCGTCTTTTGCAAAGGTAGGCAGCGCAATATTGGTATAGCCTAAGGCGATTTTGCGAGCCGCTTCCTGCAGTTCAAATAGATGGTTGGCGATGTTCTTAATAACCAGGTAAATCAGACCGATAGCCGTGATTACGCATAGGAAAAGCATCAATCGGGTAAAATTCCGATCGTATATTTCGGACGCATATACAGTCGCTGCGCCTGTTTCAATGGATTTAATGGTTGAATTTAGGCGTGACTTTAACAAGTCCATGGCGGTTGCAGAGATATTCCACCATTCTTCTGAGGTAAAACGTTCCGGCAGCTCATTGGCCTTATACACGGTTTCGAAAAATTGCAAGGTCGTATTGAAGGCTTGGCTGGATTTTAGCTTCTCCAGATTTTGCTCCTTATAGCGTTTGTCGAGGCTTTTAAGTTGTTCCACATAAGACCGAAAAAGGTCGTAATTCAAGTTGAATTTCGTCGAATCCAACGTGTTAATCGAATTGTCGGCATAAGCAAAATAGATGTTAAGGCGTAAGATGGCCACATAATTGACCATTTGGGACATAATTTCGCGAAGCTCAATTTTACCGCCTAAACTTTGGTTCAGATTGGCATAGTCGGTAGATACTTTACTGAATACGCTTAGCCGTTCAGTGATCTTCTGATAATTGTTAAACGTTTGTTCATATCCCATTTTTCCTGCCGCGAGATCCGACCGCCAGGAGGGAAGTTCGTTAATAAAAGTATATTCCGCATAGTCGGCATTCAATCCGCTATCGATGTAGGTGTTAAACTGCTGTATAGCCTCATCGGTTTTCAGCTGTTGCACACTCAATGCGCCTTCGTCTTTCTTTTTAAAGATCTTATCCAAGCTGAGTCGCCTTTCCTGCTGTAGCTGTTCAATGAGGTTGTCCGCACTGAGTGCTTGGTTTATCCGTGTGATGAAGTTATTGGTCCCTTCTATGCGGTCTGCTTTTTCTTTCTCTACCACAAAGAAGAAAAACAACAGGCACATCAGCGGAACGAAACCTAGCATGGCCAGTTTGTAATTGAGAGGTATAAGATTAAAACGATTCTTTGTCATCGGTTCCTATGTTTGGAATTTTTTTAACATCAACATGCTTTTTCGACTGCTGGTTTTGTAGGAAGAAAAACCATTATTCAAGATAGAGGCAATCGAAAATAAAAAAATGAGCCTTCATTTAGCCGGCTTTCTACGCCATATTCTCCCTGGTGTCGGGTGACAATCTCTTTACAGATATAAAGGCCCATGCCGAGCCCTTGAAATTTGTAGGATGATTCTTCTACTCTATAAAATTTGTCAAACAAATGATTCAACTTATCAGGCGGTATCCCGATTCCGAAATCGCGCACTCCGATTTGGATTTTGTTGTCTGCGGTGAGCGTGGTTTCCAAAACAATTTCCTTGGAATTAGGGGAGTATTTGATGGCATTAGTTAGGTAGTTGATCAATACCTGCTCTAAGCGTATCTCGTCTGCAAATATGGTTGCGTCCACGTTTCCGATACGCTTAAAGGAGTGTTCGGGATACATTTGACTAACATTTTCCAGCGTGTTATTGATAAGCTTTTCTACGGAGACAGACTGAAAATTGAATTTCATCTTACCGCTTTCAATTTTCGAGATATCGAGCAGGTCATCGATTAAATCCCCTAATTTATTTAGTTGTGTGCTGGTTTTTTCCAGGTAATTTTTAAGCTTTTCGTTGTTTTTTGCTTCCGGTAAGCGTTCCAATAATTGCAAATAACCTCTAACACTGGTTAATGGCGTCTTCAGTTCGTGGCTCGCAATGCTGATAAACTCATCCTTTTTATTTTCAAGTATCTTTCTATGTTCTATTTCCATCTTAAGTGCTTCCTGCATTTCATGCATTGCTTGCGCTTGTTCAAACAAGCGATAGAAAGTTTTTACTTTCAAAAGTAATATGTCCGGATCAAAAGGCTTGGTCAGATAATCGATACCGCCGGTTTCATATCCTTGCGTAATGAATTTCTTTTCTGTATTTACGGCCGACAAAAATAGGATGGGTGTATCGACCGTCTTACTATAACCGGAAATCAATTCTGCCACTTCAAATCCATCCATTCCGGGCATTTGTACGTCCAGTATGATAAGAGCGTATGTAGTTTTTAGAACTTTTTTTAGCGCTTCTTCCCCAGATGATGCCGTATCTACCTTAAATGCATTGGTTTCCAAGAATTTCTGTAAAGAAATCAGGTTCTCTTGCTTGTCGTCAACAATTAGTATCATTTTCACTTGCTGGCAGGATGCTGTTCGCCGTCTTATTTTTTAATATATGTTATAACTACAAGTTTAGGAATTTTTTACCATAGGTAAAAGAAAAAGGCTTCAGCTGTGAAGTAGAATGCGTGTAGCTAGGCCAGATGAAGGAGAGCATACTGCTCAATGGCTTATGTATTCGCGTATAGTAAACGTGAAAGGAGCGGGTAGTTTTGAGCAAGAACAACATTTATGTCGTAAAATCGGGAGTAGCGAAGAAGAGCATAGCGCATTTGTTGCCATTTCCCTCCTTCGCTATTCTACCTATAGAATCAGTATAAGTACCAGAATGATGATAATAATAGCTCCTACTGATAAATAGACGCCACCGCTACCCAGTGCGCGCGCTCTTTTATTCATTTCGCGTAACTCTTTACGGAGCTCTTTGCGTTCGGCTTTGGTTAGCGCAGATTTATCCATGGCTTTGATTTCGGCTACGCGGCGCTTCATGGCATTAATTTCTCGAGCGGCATCTTCTTCCGAGAGTTCAACTTTTTTAGCATGCTTGTCGTGAGCAAAGGCGGTAATAGGGGTGCTAAAAGTGAAGGCTAGCATAAGAACTGTTAATAATGCATAGATTTTTGATTTCATAAAAATTGATTTTAAAGTGAAACAGTATATGCAATAACTTTGCACATCATTGCACTTTCATAAATAACGAAAGGTGATAATTTGTTTTAAGTATTTCGAAAAAAAATTTCGAAGGGGCTTCTTCGGCGTTTCCAGAAGGTGGTGCTTAAACAGCATGCACGGTTTCCCCGGTGGTAACAAACTGTTGTGCGTTGCCTCTCCGCAGCGTAAATGTCCCGGTTAAACTGCCGAATGCGGGTAACAGAAGCAGCGTGGAGTCTAAGTGGAAACAAGGAAGCCTAATCTCTTGCTTTCCTTTTCCTTTTAAAATAGCCCCTGGGTGTACGTGGCCCGCGATGTTCAAAAGCCCTTTCGGTACGCCTATCAGTGGCGCGTGCGAATAGAGAAGGAGACCTTCCTGTAAAGTGTCGTGATATACCTTCAAATTTCCCTGTTGGTAACGGGTTTCGGGCAGTATATCATGATTGCCCTTTATAAGGATGAATTCGATAAAGGGATGTTTTTTAGTGAAATCAAGAAAGTGTTGCCAGGAAGTATTTTCTTCAGCATGGAATAAGTCGCCCAAAAAAATAATCCGTTTGGTTTCATATTTCTGAAGCACACGATGAAGTACGCTGAAGTCTTGATCTGTACCTGCTTGCTGTGGTATGATGATGCCCGCTCTTCTAAAATGTGCCGCTTTCCCGAGATGGATGTCAGCAATGACCAAGGTTTTGTTTTGCGGAAAAAAAATGCACTTTTCTGCTAACAGATAAACCGTTTCGTTTTTTATCTGCAGCCGCAATCGATCGCTCATTCCAGTTGTGCTATAATTCTGTTTAACCTATCTTCCAGTGCTTCATTGCTGAAGCGTTCGCGAAAAGATTCTGCAAATATAGGAAAAGCAAATGGGGTTAGTCGCTCTGTTTTATTGATAACGATCGTTTGGTTTGCAATACGGTTCAGTGCGGCCAGTAACCGGGCATAGTCCAATTGGAAATCGAACACTTCATCGTAAGCCTCTCTCAATAACAGGTTATCACTTTCGTATTCCTGAAACACTTTAAAAAATAAGCCCGAATTGGCTTGTAAATGTTTGGTTTTAATTTTTCTTCCCGGGAAGCCTTGAAAAACTAAACCGGCAATTCCGGCTATATCGCGAAAGCGCTTTCTTGCCAGTTCGGTCATGTTGACGCTTTGTTGTATATCTTCGTTTAGGTTGTTAACCGTAAACAGTCCACGGTCGATCGCTGCTTTAATGTCAATCGCTTGATCGCTTAACAGTTCAAAACCGTAATCGTTTAGCGCAACCGAAAAAGTATAGGGTTGGTTTTTACCCAGCCGGTGGGCTATCAGCGCGGCCATCCCTTCATGAACAAATTTGCCTTCAAAAGGAAAGAAGAAGAGGTGGTGCCCTTCTTTCGTCTCGGTCAGCTCGATTACCAAATTTTTGTTACTCGGCAGTGTGCTTCGCTTTTGTTGTTCGATAAAAAGCGGTTTAAGAAAGGATATTTCCGGTTCCTGTGCCGACAGGTCCTGCCATTGATCCAAGACATGTCTAATGGCGAAGGCAAGGTGTGTAGAAAGAGGAAGGCGGCCACCCATCCACGAGGGAACCAAGCCCTTTTTTTTGGTTGATGTCTTTACGATTGCCTGGAGGTCTTTTACGCGAAGCAATTCCAGGTTCTTCCCGGCGAACCAGAAGGTATCGCCTATATTTAGTCGGGAAATAAACCATTCTTCAATGCTTCCGATATATTTTCCACTAAGGTACTTAACGCTCATCATGGTGTCGCTAACAATAGCACCGATGCTTAAGCGATGGCGCATCGCTACTTTTTTGCTCATGACTTTATAAAGGCCGTCCTCCACTACGACTTTATGAAATTCATCGTAGGCGTCCAACACCTTGCCGCCCTGCGTGATCATCAACAGGCATTGGAAAAATTCTTCATGGGTAATCGACGCAAAACAATGCGTGTCTTTTATCTCCTCAAAGACCTCCTCGGCCTTAAAGCCGTCTGACACGGCTAAAGTTACCAGGTACTGGATTAGCACATCAAAGGAACGGACATAGGGGATGCGGTTTTCCATTAGTTGGTGCTTTTCTGCATAACGTAATGCAGTCCCTTCCATGATTTCCAGCGAGTGGGTGGGTACAAACCAGATCTTGCTGGTTGCACCGGGTTGATGGCCACTTCGTCCTGCGCGCTGTAAAAAGCGAGCAATTCCCTTCGCTGATCCTATTTGGATGACGGTATCTACCGGTCTGAAATCCACCCCTAAATCTAAACTGCTAGTACATACCACCGCTTTCAGCGATCCCGTGTGTAAGGCCTGCTCCACCCACTGTCGAATTTCTTCACTCAACGAGCCATGGTGTAAGGCAAGTATACCAGCCAGATCCGGCTGTAGCTTTAGCAGTTCCTGATACCATATTTCGGCCTGTGATCGGGTATTCGTAAAAATCAAGGTAGTATCGCTGTGATTGACAATCTCGAGCACTTTGTTAGCGAGGTGGATGCCTAGATGGCCTCCCCAGGGAAATTTTTCCAGCACGTCGGGAAGAATGGTAGTTATCTGGATGTCTTTGGGAAGATTGGCTTTAACGGTTACTCCCTTTCCCTTACCGAGTAAAATCTGTTTTGCTTCTTCCAAATTACCAATGGTGGCCGAAATTCCCCAAATCTGTATTTGTGGATTAAGCTGTTTCAGCTTGGCTAATCCAAGTTCGGTCAATACACCGCGTTTACTGCCTAAGAGTTCATGCCATTCGTCAACCACTACAAACTGAATGCTTCTTAATCGGGAAGCATAGCCCTTTTGTGCCAACATCAGATGGATACTTTCAGGCGTGGTGACAAGAACCTGTGGGCTCTCTTTGGTTTGTCGTTGACGTTCTTTGAGACTGGTATCGCCCGTGCGGAGAGCGATGTCAAGCTTTAAGCCCAAGTCGTCGTTTACGCGGTTGAGGGCCAGTACCATTTCCTGCGAGAGCGACCTCAAGGGCGTTATCCACAGACAATATGTTTCACGTGACACCTTTTTTTGACTTTCCCGGAGCGCAATTAATTTTTCCAGTATGCCAAACCATACTGCATAGGTTTTGCCATAACCAGTAGGGGCGTTCAACAGACCGGAGTCGCCCTTCATTATAGCCTGCCACGTTTGTCGCTGGAATTTATGCGGCGTCCATTTTTTTGATTTAAACCATTGTTCCGCGAGCATCGTATTTGTTGCTAGTTGTTGTGGTTATTCGTTGTTGTGTTGCACCGCAGCTGGCCGACAGCGGTCAACGCGTATTGAGCAAATCTAGTAAATCGGCTTTTGTGTTCGCTTCCTTTGCTGCTTTATCTCTTCTCCATCGAGCAATCCTCGGAAAACGCAGTGCAATGCCCGATTTGTGCCGAGGAGAGGCGCTTATGCCTTCGAAGGCAAGTTCAAAAACCAATGTAGGTGTAACGCTTCTTACCGGACCAAATTTATCAACAGTATGACGTTTGATCCAGGTATCTACCTCCAAAATCTCTTTGTCGCTAAGTCCGGAGTACGCTTTGGCAAAGGGCACCAACTCGTCTCCGTCCCATACGGCAAAGGTATAATCCGTATATAAGTTGGCCCGTCTCCCATGTCCGCGTTGCCCATATATTAAAACGCCGTCTATGGTGTAAGGGTCTATTTTCCACTTCCACCAACTCCCTTTCCGGCGGCCCGTTCCGTAGGTGCTTTGCTTCCTCTTAAGCATCACGCCTTCACATTGGTATTGCCTGGCCTCTTCACGAGCCTTTGCTACGTCTGTCCATGTTTCGCAAACCAGGGTTTTCGAGATTAAAAGAGGGACGTTCGCCGGGAGTGCTTGCAATAATTCCTCGAGCAGTCTCCGCCGTTGTTTCATGGGAAAATCACGAATATCTTCTCCGTTGTATTCCAATAGGTCGTAGCAAATCATTACCAAAGGGGCTTCAGAGAGTATTTTTTTGCTTAACTGTTTGCGGCCAATCCGAGTCTGCATAATAGCGAAGGGGAGCACCCTGCCTTCGCTGTAAGGGAGTATTTCACCGTCAATCACCGTGCCGTTCGGTAGCAAGTCGGCCAATAGGTGAAATTCCGGGAACTTATCCGTCAGTAGATCTTCTCCCCGGCTCCAAATATATAAACGTTTATTTCGAACGATTATTTGGCCTCGAATGCCATCATATTTTCGTTCAATAAACCATTCGTTCACTTCGCCCAAGGCTTCTGGTTCCTTATCTAGCTGATAAGCCAAGTAAAAAGGATAGGGCTCGAAGCTTCGTTCTTCACGCGGTATTTCCGCTAAAAGTAGCTGTTGCAAGCCGATATCGGATGGATGCCAGTTGCCCATTAACCGGTGTGCAATTTCGTTTTCCGACTTTTTGTGTGCTGCAGCTAAGGCTTTTATAACCAGTTGCTTGGATACGCCCATCCGAAAATTTCCGGTGATTAGTTTATTGAAAAGAAAACGTTGATCAGTTGGCGTCTCCATCCACTTGGCACTAATTGCAATTTCGCTTTCATCAGCCGACAGCGTTTTTAAATGGTTTAAGAATGCCATCGTTTCAGTAAGCGTAAAGCTTGATGTGTGTAATGGAGGCGGTAAGCATAAGGAGAGCGTTTCTGCCAAATCGCCAACTACATGATAACATTCTTCAAAGAGCCAAGAAGGAAGTCGTGACAGACTAATAGCCGCCTGGCGAAGTACAGCTGTTTTTATAAAACGGCCGGAAGACTTACCCATCAGTAAATAGATACTCCATAATAAGTCTTCATCCTGCGCGGACCTAAAGTAGCGTACGAGCGCCTCCACTTTCGCTTTAGTGGATGTTGTGCGGTCTATGGCCTCAAATAATTCATTGAATTGCATTGTCGCTATCCTCCTGTAATAAAAGATCATCCTCATACAGTGTGTCCACTTCGATGGCGTTCAAGTGGTAATGCTCCCTAAGCCACTTGGCATAAATAGATTTGTAGCCGTGCGTTACGTAGATGTTTTCGGCCTCCGTAGCGGTAACTGCCAAATTCAGCTCCGACCAGTCTGCATGATCCGATAAAATGAAGCCACGATTTACATTCCTTCGCCTCCTTGCCCCCCTTAATTGCATCCATCCACTGCAATAAGCCACTTCGTAGGGAGCAAATTTCTTCATCCAAGGTGAATGTAGGGCGCTTGGGGGCATTATGACTATATACGGTGCGGCCAGTTTTTTCATGTCCAACGACGCCCGTTCAACTGAGCGTAATGGATGCCCATCATCAATTAACAGCTGCTGGACATTGGCGATGGCGCCGTGTGCGTAAATAGGCAGGCCTGAGATGCCGACGGTTTCAATGATCCGTTGTGCCTTTCCTAAGGTGTACCCCACCAAAATGGAATTGATATTGTTGTGCCTGTTTTCATCAATCCAGTGAAGGATGTCTTTATTGAACTCATCCAGCTCGGGAAAACGATAGATCGGAAGCCCGAAAGTCGACTCCGTAATAAAATGATGGCATTTTATCGGTTCGAAGGGGATGCTAATACCGTCAGCCTTCAATTTATAGTCGCCGGAGACAACCCATATTTGCCCCTTATAGCTAAGGCGTATCTGGGCCGAGCCGATGATATGGCCTGCGGGATGTAAAGAAACTTTTACCCCGTTGAGGTTAATTTCTTCTCCGTATTCCAAAGATTGAATGGATGTTTGGGATCCCAATCGCAACTTTAATAAGTTGGCACTATCCCGATGACAGAGATAGTGTTTGCTGCCCGGCCGAGCGTGATCTGCATGCGCATGTGTAACAATCGCCTTCTCAACAGGCATCCAAGGGTCGATATATACGGAGGCTTGGGAACAATAAATTCCCTTATCGTTAAAAGTTAACATAAATCGTCTTTAACAAAGCGGGGCCTGTTCCGCTAATAAGGAATAACCACGCTTCCGTTTATAACAGTGGAAGATACGTAAGGTTTTTCCGTCTTATTCATTCGCCAATATCAAGCATTTTGTCTAAGTTTGATGCTTTAAAAGGCAATAGATCATTAACGTGAAATTTTTTAAATATCAAGGAGCCGGGAACGATTTTGTGTTAATCGACAATCGCGACCTTCAGTTTAATGCAAATGATACCGCTTTGGTGGCTCAGTTATGTGACCGGCGGTTCGGTGTTGGTGCTGACGGACTCATGCTCCTGCAACAGCGGGCGGGCTATGATTTTGAGATGGTGTATTATAATGCCGACGGGAATCCCGGCAGTATGTGCGGAAACGGTGGGCGCTGTATTGTTTCCTTTGCTAAACATCTAGGTATCATCGACCGATCAACCCGCTTTTTAGCGGTCGATGGGGAGCATGAAGCCACTATAAACGATGCTGCTGACTGGGTCAGCTTGAAAATGATCGATGTAGACGGTGTCAATACGGATGGCGAGGATTTCGTGTTGAATACCGGATCGCCCCATTATGTTAAAATAGTTAATAATCTAAAAGAGCTAGACGTTTTCACCGCCGGAAGAGCCATTCGTTACAACGACTCTTACCGGGAAGCAGGTATTAATGTCAATTTTGCGGAAGCTATTGAAGGCGGCTATCAGGTGCGCACTTATGAACGGGGCGTAGAAGATGAAACCCTCGCTTGTGGAACGGGTGTAACAGCCGTTGCCATTGCAATGGCTTGGCATAATAATCAGCTGGGCGAATTGCACACACCTGTTAAGGCAATGGGCGGGGATCTTACTATTCGCTTTTTTCACCTTGGTGACGGCGTGTTTAAAGATATTTACCTCGAAGGGCCGGCCAAATTGGTCTTTGAAGGCTTTTTGAGTTAGCAGGAAAAGCCAGAATTTTCCCATTCATTCCAACAAACGTTCCCAAATGTTTGTTAATCCTTAATAAGAACCAATTATATTGTTTACCGAGCGCATTTGTAAATAAATGCGAAGGTGTCTAATATAAGACTTCTGTAATCTTTGTTGTATGAAACTTGGGTTGGAACGACGCCAAGTGCTCTTGGCAGGGCCTTGTTGTGCTGTTACCTTTAGGATTTGCGCATTATGCCGTCTATGAATCTTAAAATGTTGCGGTTTGCAGGTTTTGTTTAAGAGGCTGTTGACTGTTTTTTTAATTTATCGTATTCTTTTTCCATTTTAATGTGTTTTTTATGTTTAATTTGCTATTAATTGGGGATATTGGGCATATTTTTGTGTGCAAACTTCGTAAAAATGTGTATTGTAAGATTTTTTTGTAACAATTTTATATTTTTTTTGGATGCGAGTGTTAATACGTTAATATTTGTTAAAATAAGATGTGAATTTAAAGTGGCTTAAGCTTTTTTGTTCTACCTTTTTTGATATGGGTCGCAATATTTTTTGAAATTATGGGGTTTGGTCGCGCGTTTAGGTGTTTTAGAGAGAAAAATATTTTTGAAAGAGCTGCTCAGCTCGGTAAGTTCGTTTTAGTAATTAAGCCTGCCGAATAAAGGAGGCTTATTTACGTGCAAGTGTCATTAAGTCTGCTTACGGGGACGGTAGGCAATTAATATATCCAAATAATCATTTAACCATTCAAGCAAACACATGAAACAGAAATTACTCAGTTTCTTTCTTGTCGGCATCGCTCTTATTGGGAGTCTCTATGCGCAAGAAAGAACTATTCGTGGGAAGGTAACTGCAAAAGACAGTGGAGAGCCGCTTCCGGGCGTATCAGTTATGGCTGCTGGTACGACATCGGGTACAACAACCAACGAGGAGGGCGCTTATTCCATTGCGATTCCGGCCAATGCCAAAGCATTAATTTTTTCCTACATCGGTTTTGAAAGGGAAACGGTTGCCATCGGGAGCCAAAGCGTGGTTGATGTCGAATTATCGCAAGATGCGCAGGCCTTAAGCGAAGTTGTCGTTACGGCTCTAGGTATAGAGCGTAATCGAAACGAACTCGGTTATGCTGCACAGGAGGTAAGGAGCGAAGACATTACGCGTACACGGGACAATAACTTTACCAGTGCATTATCTGGTAAGGTTGCGGGTCTCGACATTAAGCAATCGGGCACCATGGGCGGATCCACGAACGTGGTGATGCGGGGCTTCAAGTCGGTACGTGGAAATAACCAAGCGCTATTTGTTATCGATGGTACTCCGATCAATAATGATAATACGAATACCAGCAATCAGCAAACCGGGCGGGGCGGTTATGACTATGGTAACGCGGCTGCGGATATAAATCCGGACGATATCGAGTCGATTAACGTTTTAAAGGGCGCTGCGGCATCGGCTTTATACGGATCTCGCGCGGCCAACGGTGTCATCATGATCACTACCAAGAAGGGTAAAAAGAACAGTACGAACATTACTGTTAACAGTGGCTTAACGATCGGAAAAATTGATAAAAGTACGTTCCCTACCTATCAGAAGGAGTATGGTGGCGGCTATGTAAACCAGTATAGCGAGAGCGGTTACGCGTCGCCTGATGGCAATTTCTGGTATTACGATGTTTTCGGCAATGGGCCTTCATTGGTTGCACCTTTTACTGAAGACGCTTCTTACGGTGCCGCTTTCGATCCTAATTTACTTGTTTATCAATGGGATGCTTTCGATCCCAGTTCCCCTACTTATGGACAAGCGACGCCTTGGGTTGCTGCGCAAAATGATCCTTCTACCTTTTATAAAACGGGTGTGAATTCCATGCAAAGCATTACGATCGATGGAGGAGGAGACAAAACCACTTTTAAAGTAGGTTATACCCGTAATGATGAAACGGGCGTTTTGCCGAACAGTAAGATTATGAAGAACATGTTCAACTTCTCCGGAAAACACGAAATTAACGATCAATTGAGTGTGGGTGCGACGGCGAATATGACACGTGTTGACGGATTAGGTAGGTTCGGAACGGGTTACGACGGCAGAAATCCCAATCAGGCGTTTCGTCAATGGTTTCAAACCAACGTCGATATGCAGGACTTAAAAAGAGCTTACGAAAGAAATGGTGAAAACATCACCTGGAACTGGTCGGATATCAATGCTACAGGACCAATTTACGCCAATAACCCTTACTGGGAGCGCTATAAGAATTATCAGAATGATACCCGTAACCGCTATTTTGGTAACGTGGTGTTAGAGTGGAAGCCTTTAGATTGGCTGAATGTAATCGGACGTGTGACCTATGACGGAGCAAACGAGTTTCAGGAAGAGCGACTTGCGCAGGGCGGAACAGGGCTCGCCGAATACTCGCGATTCGATCAGACGTATAGCGAAACGAACTATGATTTGATGTTGAATTTCAACAAAAACATCACCGAAGATTTAAGCTTTACGGGACTCTTAGGTACCAACTTACGGAGAAACTTTATGAACTCTATCCGCGCAACAACTAACGGCGGATTGATTTATCCCGATTTATATTCATTATCAAACTCGGTAAACCCGATCGAAGCACCGATAGAAATTTATAACAGGCGAGCGGTAGACGGAATTTTTGCCAACGCAAATTTTGGCTACAAAGAAACCTATTTTTTAGAAGGTAGTTTAAGGCGCGATGTGTCAACCACCTTACCTCCAGACAACAACGTGTATTGGTATCCTTCCATAGCGGGAAGTTTTCTATTCTCCAATTTAATGAAGGATTCCAATTGGTTGAGTTACGGTAAAGTGCGGGTAAATTATGCGGAAGTAGGTAACGATGCTGATCCGTTGAGTCTCTACCCAGTTTATGATCCAAATACTTTGTTTGATGGCAGAGCTATGGCTTCAATAGCTGATGAGCTGCTCAATGCAAATTTGAGGCCCGAGCGTACCAAAAGTTTTGAAGTAGGTGCCGAAGTGAATTTCTGGAATGCGCGTGTCGGATTTGATGCAACGTATTATACGACCCAATCGACCGATCAGATTATGCCGGTGGAAGTAACGGCAACAACCGGTTATTTACGCCGGTGGGTGAATGCAGGTACCTTAGAGAATAAAGGAGTGGAGGTTAGTGCCTTCGTTATTCCGGTAAGGAATGAAAACTTCTCCTGGACCTTAAACTTAAATTTTGCGAAGAACAACAGCAAAATGACCGAATTGTATGAAAAAAATACCAACCTTCAATTAGCTACTTTCCAAGGTGGGGTCAGCTTAAATGCAACGGTCGGTCAGCCTTATGGAACGATCAGAGGGGTCGACTATGTTTATGTAAATGGTCATGAAGGTGATCCGGATTACCGCGTAGTGGGCGAGGATGGCTACTATCTACAATCAGCACCCAATCAAGTATTAGGCAATATAATACCCGATTGGATGGGGGGTATCCAGAATAACTTCAAATACCGGGATTTTTCTTTGTCTTTCTTGATTGATATCAGAAAAGGCGGAAGCTTATTTTCATTAGATCAATACTATGGATTGGCTACCGGACTTTACCCAGAAACCGCTGGGCTGAATGATTTGGGAAATCCAAAGCGTTCGCCAATTAGTCAAGGTGGCGGTGTCGTTTTGCCGGGCTATCATGTGGATGAAAGTGGAAATGCCACCGGTGTCAACGAAACGCGCGTTGAAGCGTATGACAATGCCGTTACGCCATACGGTTATTCAAACAATCCGCAAGCGGGTTTCGTGTATGACGCCAGCTATGTTAAATTACGTGAGGTTGCTTTGACCTATTCTTTGCCGAATAAGTGGTTGGCTAACACCAATTTCTTTAAAGGAATCGACGTGTCTTTGGTGGGAAGAAACCTTTGGTTGATTCACAGCAACGTACCTTATGCCGATCCAGAAGGAGGACTTAGTGCAGGAAACTTCCAAGGTGTGCAGAGCGGGGTTTACCCAGCTGTTCGCAACTTTGGATTTAATGTGAGAATGAGGTTCTAAAATCTATGTCAAACATATTAACAATGAAGAAGATATTTTTATATATAGCACCGCTGCTTATTTTAGCATCATGTGCAAAAAATCTGGACGACTATAACTACGATCAGAAGAACCCGGCAGTGGTGCCGGCAGGAGCGCTGTTCAGTAATGCACTTAAAGCATTGTCGGATAATGTCACAACACCCAGTGTAAATACAAACGTATTTCGCTTTTGGGTTCAACAGTGGACGGCGACGACTTATCAAGACGAACCGCAGTATGATTTCGTAACCCGGAATATTCCGCAAAGCTTTTGGGGGGCATTCTACCGGGACGTTCTGATGGATCTGCAAGAAAGCAAGCGAATAGCCACAGAGGATGAAGAAGTAGAGGAAGCCGTTCGCAATAACCAAATCGCTTGTACCGAAATTGCGGCCATTTACGCTTGGTCGGGCATGGTAAATACTTGGGGCGACTTACCCTATACGCAAGCCTTGAATATAGAGGAAAACGGTCAGCCAAGCTACGACGATGCCGCAACTATTTATGCCGACCTATTGAGTAGGTTAGACGCTGCTATTGCCTTGATCAATACAGGAGAGGCTGGCTTTGGCGATGCGGATTTACTCTATGACGGCGATATGGCCGGCTGGCTGAAATTCGCCCATAGTTTGAAGTTAAGAATGGCTATTACCTTAGCGGATGTGAATCCGGCAGAGGCTCAAGCCATAATTTCAGCATCTGCAAGCCTTGCTTTCACCAGTAATGCCGACAATGCAAGCTTTGCTTACAAAACGGCCACTCCAAATAATAATCCGGTATCAAATGCACTGAACCCTGCTTTTACAAGTCGTAGGGATTATGTAGGAGGAAAGCCCTTTATTGATGAATTAAACAGTCTAAATGATCCTAGGAGACCATTCTTCTTCACGACCATTAATGGAGCCTATGTAGGTGGAGGTATCGGAGCAAGCAATGAGTTTGCGCTGACTTCGAGTCCCAGTAACAAAGTTATCGCACCCGATTTCGAAGCGTTGTTGATGGACTACTCCGAGGTGGAATTCATACTCGCTGAAGCGGCTGAGCGATGGGGGATGGGATCCGCTGCAACGCATTACAATAATGCGATCGAAGCTTCCATTACTTACTGGGGGGGAACCTCATCCCAGGCGGCAGCTTATTTAGCGCAACCGTCGGTCGCCTATGCAACAGCGTCCGATAATTGGAAGGAAAAAATAGGCATTCAGAAGTGGATAGCATTATACAATAGAGGCTTTGACGCTTGGGTTGAATGGAAACGACTCGATTATCCTCAATTGTCGCCTGCCAGCGGAGCTGTGACGCCCAACATTCCTTATCGCTTAACCTACCCGCCGAGTGAGTATACCTTGAACGAAACGAATGTCAACGGCGCTGTTTCGAAGCTAGGCGCGGATGACGTATCTCACAAGATTTTTTGGGATGTGAATTAGTCTTTTAAACGAAGATCTTGTATAATTTGAAGAGGCCTTTCCCAATAGGGAGGGCCTTTTCGTTTTCACTTAGCCCGCTGTTCCAGACAAAAGTCACGTATTATGAACGTGAAATATTTGTTACAATAAGTTTCTCTAATGCTGTTTTAATGTGTTTGAACGCTACTGTTTGTAACATTTCATTATTTTTTTTGAAAATTTTAAAATAGAAAGAATATTTGCGTTAAAATTTTAACATTTTTTAACATCGGGGGGATGTTAAGGTCGGTGAGAATAGGCGAGAAAAGCGTTCATGCTATCTTGAGTTTTGAAGATGATACATGGAACAAAGATGGTATTTATTTATGGAGATTTTTACCCAAGACAAGACATTTGTACTCATTATTAAGCCAGGTGAATAAGGCCTACTCACCGGTTATCTTACGCAGTTGCTTAAATTCCCTTTTTATATATATTAAACTAAAATCAAACACACATGAAACAGAAACTACTAAGTTTTCTTCTGTATTCCGTCTTCCTATTAGGAATTGCGCATGCGCAGGAGAGAAGAGTTAGCGGAAAAGTCACTTCCAGCGATGGCGTGCCTTTTCCGGGCGTCTCCGTTCTCGTTACAGGCACTAGCTCTGGAACGCAAACGGACGCTAATGGTAATTATTCCGTAACCGTACCAGCGAATGCAACCACCCTCGTTTTCCGGTACATTGGTTATAATCCCCAGACCGTTGAAATCGGATCTCAAACTACCATTAACGTAATATTGGAAGAGTCAGCCTCTGAGCTAAGCGAAGTGGTCGTTACGGCTAATGCAATTGTAAGAGAGAAAAGGACTTTGGGATATTCTGCGCCGACTATCAACAACGAGGAATTGGTTGAAGGTAGAAGTACAAGTCCCTTGAACGCGCTCGTGGGAAAAGTAGCTGGAGCAAATATTACAACTACAGCCAATGCACCGGGTAGTTCGTCGCGCATTGTTCTGCGTGGAGGGTCTTCTATTGCAGGAAATAACCAAGCGCTTATCGTTGTTGACGGGATACCTATTGATAACAGCAGTGTCATCGGCGGCGGATCAAGCTTGTCCAGCGTCGACTTTGGAAACAGAGGTAACGATATTAATCCCAACGACATTGCATCAATTACTGTTCTAAAAGGTCCGGCTGCCGCGGCATTGTATGGTTCGCGTGCGTCAAATGGGGCATTGATTATTACAACGAAGAGTGGAAAGAAAGGTGCGGATAAGACCGAAATCACATTAACAACAACCAATTCCTTGTCGTCCATTCTGAAGCTTCCTGATTTTCAAAATGAATACGGACAAGGTTATTTTAATTACGACTACGATGAGAACGGGAATCCGACTTATACCAATGACCCAAAGGAGAACTGGAGCTGGGGTGCACCATTTACAGGAGTGGAGCAGGAATGGGGACAGGCAGTGGACGGTGTACGTTTGACGAAGCCATATTCCGCTGTTGAAAATAATGTAAAAGATTTCTTCAAAAACGGCTTTACCTCTGACAACAACCTGAGTTTTTCGGGAGGTGGTGAGAAAACCAGCTTTTATCTCGGACTAAATTCAACGAACTTCAACAACGTTTATCCCGGAAGTGAAGATACTTACAACAAATACGGTGTACGCTTCAATGGTACGACTGAATTTAGCAATAAGTTTTATGCTGGTATTTCGGTAAACTACAATAGGATTAACACTAATACCATAGGCGGTGGCCAGGACGACTTCTCTGTATACAATAACGTTTTACAGACACCGCGCGATATTCCTTTGACAGATTTAAAGGACTTAAATAACAAATATTATGGCTATGGCTACGTGGATGAAAATGGCGTGCCACAAGATGATAAATATGGTTATTATGGGGCTTACACGCTAAATCCATATTGGGTTCTGGAGAACTTTAAGAATTATAACGAAGTGAACAGGATCACTGGAAATGTAAACGTGGGATATAAGCCTGTTAGCTGGCTGGATATAAAAGAGCGCATTGGTGTGGACAACTACACCGATAGAAGGCGTTTTCAAGCACCAAAATACTCCTTTATTCCTGCAGATAATACAACGGGTAATTACTCAGCTTCTGCCAATTTGCAAAACAACAACGGAAAATATCAGATCGATCAATATAATGTCAATGAAATTGTTCATGATTTGATGGTGACTGCAACCCATGATTTTAATGACGACTTCAGTGCATCATTAATGGTTGGTAATAATATTAGGCAACGCTATACGTCCGATAGCGAAACAGCGACGAACGAAAGCGGCGGCTTAGTGGTACCGGGTTGGTATAATTTATCCAACAGTAACGGACCGGTAAACATCATTAGAGATTATATGAGTAAAAGAAGGCTTGTAGGCGTTTATGCCGATTTAAACTTGTCATACAAAAACTTTCTTTACTTAGAGGCTACAGCGAGAAACGACTGGTCTTCAACATTACCACAAGGCAATAATTCCTTTTTCTATCCGAGTGTTAGTGGCTCATTCGTCTTCAGCGAGCTATTTGATCAGGAGTCGAATATCAGAAACATCATCAGCTATGGTAAACTTCGGTCAAGCTGGGCGAAGGTAGGTAACGATACGGATCCGTATCAATTGCTTACGACTTTTTCCAGAGGTACTATTGCGGGTAGTTTTGGTAGCACTACTTTTCCTTTTGGAAATGTCGCTGCTTTGATGTCTGGTACCACAATAGGCAATGCTAACCTAAAACCTGAAATTACTAGGTCTTTTGAAGTTGGTGCAGAATTGGGACTTTTCAACAACCGCATGTCGCTTGATTTCTCTTATTATGATAACAACTCGAGAAATCAAATCTTAAGTATTCCGATTCCAAACTCGACGGGATATGGCTTCAGCGTTGTCAACGCAGGAGAAGTTCAAAACAGAGGGGTTGAATTAGCTTTGCGAGGAACACCGATCCGCACGGCGGGCGGGTTTACCTGGGAGCTGTTCGGAACCTATACGAAAAATAACAATAAGGTCGTTGAGCTGATGGAAGGCATTGATCAAGTGACTTTAGGTGGTTTTAGCGGTATGTCGATTGTTGCCGCGAAGGGCCGTTCATACGGTGAATTTTATGCGGTGACCAATGCTACGGACGATCAGGGACGAACTATCGTTGACGCAGAATCTGGCCTTCCGGTAAATACGGCCGAAGCGCAATATTTAGGTAGCTACAATCCGAAATACCAAGCGTCTTTAGGAACCAATATTCGTTATAAAAACTGGTCTCTTAACGCTTTGTTTGATACAAAACATGGAGGAATGTTCTTTTCGAGAACCAAGGATATTCTAGGATTCGTTGGAACATCTGCTGAAACAGGCGGTGATCGTGTTGATGTTATTTTTCCGAATTCGGTGTATCTAGACGAAAACGGCAATAGCGTCGTCAATACCGATGTTACTTATAACAAACAAGATTACTATCCTGCAATGGCCAGTGGTGTCAGCGTGCTTGATGGCTCGTTCGTGAAATTAAGAAACCTGACGCTTTCTTATCAATTTACAAAAGATCAGTTGAAAAATAGTCCTTTTGGCGCTTTGACGGTGGGCCTCTACGGCAACAACCTCTTTATCTGGACGCCTAAAGAAAATCAATTTGCGGACCCAGAGATTAACTCCGCTGGATCTGGTAATACTCAGGGATTCGATTTTACTGCACAACCGTCGTTGAGAAATTATGGTATTAACGTAAAAGTTTCCTTCTAAAGCGAATTAACAATGAAAAAGAAATTTAGATTTAATATAAAAGGCCTATTAGCACTCGCTGTGATTGCTAGTTTAGGTTTGAACGGCTGTAAAGACTTTTTGGATGTCAATGAAAATCCAAATAATCCAGACACTGCCGAGCCAAGTTTGTTGTTGCCAACAGTAGAAGCGTCCATAGGGCAAGTTGTAGGTAATGCCTTTCAGGTATACGGAGGAATGTGGGCCCAATACTGGACTCAAAATCCCTCATCTTCACAATACCGCGCTATCGATCAATACAACCAGACAAATAGCGCAACGGATCGCGTGTGGTTAACAATTTACCGCAATGCGCTAAATAATGCGCAGATCATGATTAATAATCAAGAAAGCTCAAATGATCACTTTAGAGGTATCGCCTATTTGTTAAAGGCATATACTTTTCAGGTGGCAACAGATGCTTTTGGCGATATACCGTTGAGTGAGGCATTGAGAGGTAACGAGTATGGCAGCCCCCGGTACGAAAGTCAACAAACCGTTTACGACAGTATATTTATGTATATCGACCAGGGCCAAGCTTTATTGGCCGTAGGAAACGCTGCAGCGCCTGGTAGCCAAGATATGATCTTTCAAGGAGACATAAGCAAATGGCAAGCTTTTGGTAATACCTTGAAGTTAAAGGCCTATCTCCGCTTGTCTCAAGTAGACGCAGAAAAAGCTAGAGCGGGTATTGAAGCGTTATACGCCAGTAATCCAACATTTCTTGAAGAAGATGCATCTATTGCTTACTCGACAACCGGTGGTAACGAAAACCCTTTGTATAATGAGATGGTCAACTTAGGCTATACACAAAACTTAGTAGCGAGTGGTACGGCTGTGACAGCGTTTGTGAGAAACGGGGATGCAAGACGGTTTGCATTTTACAGCCCTCTCAGCGGTCAAGATACCATCGCTTATATTCCGCAAGGAAGTTATAGTTCGAATAGTGGAAAACAAGTTTCTCCTCCATCAGCACTTGTAGGAGGGCATGCAAATAATCCCGCTTCTGCAACTGCACCCGTGAAGGTTATTTCGGCCGCGGAAAGTTACTTCCTGCAGGCTGAGGCTGTGGCAAGGGGATGGGCCTCTGGCGACACGAGGGCTTTATTTGAGCAAGGCATCAGGGAAAGCTTCAGCGCTGTAAACCTAGCGGGCGAGGCTGATACCTATATTGCAAACGGCGCAGATGCACAGCTTCCCGCCGATATGGAGGGGCAAATTAAAGCAATAATCACGCAAAAGTATTTTGCAATGTGTGGATTTCAAGGTTTTGAAGCTTGGACGGAATGGCGTCGTACAGGCTACCCAAGTTTTCTTGTTAGATCAGCGGCGTCAGTGATTGGCGGCGATCGCATGCCGCTCAGACTGATCTATCCTAGCAATGAAGTGAATACAAATGGAAATTTCCCAGGAACGGTTGTCGTTTACGAACCAGTATGGTGGGATAAATAAGACTTGATATTTTTATCCGAGCGATTTTGCTCATTACTCCGTTGGACAAGCTACTCGCTTGTTCAGCGGAGTTTTTGTTTGCGGTTTTCGAGCTACCATTTTGCTTGCTTAGTCCAAGTTGTTAAAAAGTGCTCAGTTCTGAGAACAAAGGCCATCGATAGGTTACCGTGGTTGGCTAGTTTTTTCTATTCCTCCTCTCATTATTACGTCTACAAAATGGGAAAGGTTTCCTAATTTTCCGCTTATAGTACAGGAACCTCGTTTGAACGCGGATTAGTACGCATTGCAAATATAGAATCAGCCTAAACTTTATATAGGTCAGGCTGTTCTTCTAGCGTTTATAGCTGCAAATCGGCAAGAAAGGTTTTTACTATTCTGGACTTTTTGCTGCCATCTTTTGGAATTACGTCGAACGAAACTCTGACAGAGACACTACCAATATCGACGGGCCTAGGCCTTGGTAGTATGCTTGAAAACCACGGGGCACTATGTGAAAAACTGGTGTAGTAAGTTTTGTCGTTAATAATTTCTTGTTGTCCGTATATTTCATTCGCGCTGGTAGGTATACCAGTTAATACTATTTCTTGCGTGATATTGCTGATGTTTGCTATAGATGAAACCGCTGGATTAATAACTAGGCTGTAAGAGTTGTCAACTATAGTATATGTCTGACGTACTAAATAAGCTTGATTACTACTTGTAGTAGTTACAGTTCGTTTGATTTTAGGCTTACTAGAAATATAGAAGACGCCAAGCGGCTCGTTATAGGCAGGAACAAATCCCGTAGTATTTGATTGATTGTACCCAGGAACGCTTAAAGCTTTGGATGTTATTAAGAAGTTTCCGGTTAGTGATCCGCTAAGGTTAACGTTAGCTTTTATTTTTAAGTTAACGTTGTCTTCTGAAGAATTCGACTTGCCACCGAAAATACCGCTAAATAAATTCTTAACGACACTGCCAACTCCGCCTGTAATATTCTTCGTTACGAGATCTTTTAAGCTGTTAAAAAGCTGAGTAGATATATTTGGCTTTATCTTCTCAACATCGCTATTGCCCTTAATGACTATATTGCCATCCCCAATTGAAGATGAACTGAAGCTTGGGCTTACTGTAAGGTCGTAGCCTGGGAGAGCAATACTACCCTTGACGGTCCCGTCTTGCGTTCCATTAATTGTTATGCTAGTTACCTGATTTGAGGATATTGGCCAAATAAAATTACATGTTGAAAAATTTTGAGCTGCCATGTTTTGGTCGTACGCTAGCTCGTATTCAAATGCATACCAAGTACTTTTTGCTACTTGCCATTGCTCTAGCATTGATGCCATATTAACTTTTTGGTTAAAATCGACAAATGTTGATGCGGCAAACTTCATGATAGGGGAGTTTGAGGAAGATGGATAATTTCCTTCTATTCCTAGCTTATGCACAATATTCGTTGAATTAATGAAGTTTGCATTATTAGGAATATAATAATACAATTTTATTAGGCCTCTATATTTGTTGTACAGAATGAAGTACAATTCATCAGAAATGGTATTTGTATCAAATGTATTAAATAGTAAGATCCACCCGTCGCTTTTCTTATAGTCATTTACCACTTCAGGCGTAATTTGCCGACTGGCTCCAGACGCCCAAGGAACTGGTATCTGGGTTGTATTCGGAGGGGTCGGCATAAAAGCAATGTTTTCCCAATCTAGCGGAGGCGTTGGAACCGGCACTGCTAGTAACTTAGCACTTGATGCTAGCTTTTTATTTGCTGTTAATGCTTGGTCACTAATCGGTTCATTTTTTTTACAAGAACTAGCCATTAATACTACAGCTAGCCCTATAATGAATGTAGAGGAATGTTTCATGTGTTTTATTAATTTTGTTTAGTAAAGTACGAATCTATTATAAATTGTTTGGTGTCTGTAAATGTTTACACCAATTGCCGGTTTTCTTACACCAAACTCGTTTTTCCATTTAACATAGAAGAAGTATAATCATTTATCTATTGGTAAATGTTTCGAAATAGGTAACGAATAGAATGATATCTGAGCAAATGATCGACCTAACTGTTGCATCCCCAATTGCGATATTGTGTGTCTTGAAATTAATTGGATAAGCAACTGTTACAATTCTTATTTCGTTTTAATGTATAAGTAACGCGTTGGCAAATCTTTTTTACTAGTTTATTGAAGCGAAATAGCATACCGTGCTGAGCGGTTTCGCTTTTTAGCCATATCCCCTCTGACCACGATATTGCCTCTTTTTTGAGTTTTTCTTCTTTCAGATTTGCCCAAAAAAGTTTTTAAGGAATTCAGTTTTTCATGGGTGCTATGTTTCCTTTTTTAACGTAATTGCTAAAAAATATTGTGAAATATTTTCAAAATGCTAGTTTTGCTGATAAAATTGTTAAAATTGTTTAATGTTAACCCTGAGGTATAGCGTATTGAAATAGATTTACACCAGCTTTTTTAGGATAATCAGACAGCTAAGAAGATTTCTTAACAGGTGAATTGTCTCTAGCCTACAGCCGTAATTTCTATATCTATCGCTAACGCGGGTCTAAGTTTGTTATGGTAAACAATCCTTTATTTATTCTTCATTGGACGACCACGCGGGCCTATATGAAAGGATATGCCTTAATCATAAAGCCCGGCGAATAGGGGATTTACCAATTTTCAGTTTCGAATATAAATGCTATCATTTTATATTTTTTAATCAATTAATTTTAATCAAAAAAACACACGCATGAAACAAAAACTACTATGTCTCTTCCTCTCATGTGCCGTATTAATCGGATCGGCATATGCGCAGGAGAGAAGGATTAGGGGAAAAGTTACTTCTGCCAATGATGGAACACCTTTACCTGGTGCCACAGTATCTGTAGCAGGAACCACACGATCGACACAAACCGGATCGGATGGTAATTACGAAATCCTTGTTCCAACTGGGGCAACTTCTTTAACGGCCTTTTATTTAGGTTTTCAAAGGCAAGTTGTAAGTATCGGTACCGGAGACCTATTGAATATTGCACTCAATGCCGATGTTGAAGAGTTGGCAGAAGTGGTCGTTCAAGTTCCTTATGGTGCTATCCGTAAAACGGCCTTTACAGGTTCGGAATCAACAATTACTTCTAAAACCTTTGAAAATCAGCAGGTAACCTCTTTTACCAGATCGCTCGAGGGCGTTGTGGCCGGTGTACAAGCGAACAATGGTGGCGGAGCCCCTGGAACAAGTGCTGATATCCGTATTCGCGGGATTGGATCAGTCAATGCAAGTTCATCACCCTTGTATGTAATCGATGGTGTTCCTTATTCTGGATCAAACGTCTCTATTGCTACAGACGACATCGAAAGCACTACCGTTCTCAAAGATGCTGCCGCAACCGCGCTATATGGTGCCCGCGCAGCTAATGGTGTGGTGATGATTACCACCAAACGTGGACGTACGGCGGAACCTAAATTAACGTTTACAGCACGCACAGGATTTATGAAGCGCGGGATTCCTGAATACGATCGCGTGAGTATTCCACAATACTATGAAGGTATGTGGCACGCTACCCGCAACAGCTTAGCAGGAGGCAATCCCGCAAATATTACAGACGAAATCAATAGTGCAGCGTCCGCAAGCTTAATTGAAGGATTGGTATACAATAATACTGATCAACCAGATGATCAAGTTGTTTTGCCTAATGGTACTTTTAATCCGAATGCAAGTATTCTTTATCAAGACGATTGGCAAAAGGAACTTTTCACGACACCTTTTCGTCAAAACTATAATTTGAGTTTTACCGGAGGAACGGAAAAAGGAAATTATTATGTTTCAATGGGCTATCTGGATGAGCCGGGCTTAGTTAGACATACTGGTTACGAACGCTTCAACGGTCGCGTGAACGCCAATTCAAAAATTAAGGAATGGCTATCTGCAGGATTGAATTTGGACGGATCTTTAGGCTACCAAGATAATATACTTGGTAACGGGACATATACTACCAACCCGTTTTATTACAGTCGTATTATGGGGCCGATTTATCCGGTTTGGCAAAGAGATGACCAAGGTGGATTCGTCATTGATCCTGTAACGGGTGAAAGAGCATTAGATTGGGGATTAAACTCGCAGATGGGAGCGCGGCCTTATGCCGGTAACTCAAATTTGGTGGGTTCGCTCGCTCTTGACGACCGCTCAGGTAAAATTGGAAATGCGAACTTCAATACTTATATAGAAGCTCGTTTTCTAAGGGATTTTACATTTAAGACGACTTTAGGCGGAAACTATTATAACCGGTATACCACTACCTATCAGAACTCCGAATTTGGTGACGCTGCCAACGTTTCCGGACGTTCAACAAAGATTCAATTGCGCCAACTTTCATACACCTTTAATCAGGTACTGACTTACGATAAGGCGCTTACACCTGATCATCACCTGAATGTATTAGCCGGACATGAAAATTACCGTTTAGAGCGGAATTTCCTTACCGCAACGCGTTCGGGCTTTCCCTTTCCCGGAAATACTGAATTGGCACCGGCAGCGACTTTGGAAGGCGCAACGTCATATGAAGCGTATCACCGCATCGAGGGTTATTTTAGTAGGTTAAACTATAGCTTTAAAGAGCGTTACTTACTTTCTGCGAGCTTTAGGCGTGATGGTACATCTAGATTTTATCCTGGCGGCGATGACTATGGCAATGCACAATGGGGTAACTTCTATTCGGTGGGCGCAGGATGGCGTATCTCGCAGGAATCTTTCATGCAAAATGTCGACTGGGTGAACGAGCTTAAATTACGTGGAAGTTACGGAGAGCAAGGTAATGAAGGAATTGTTCAGACACGTAGTTCAGACGAAACGGATCCAGAGAATCCTACTAACACGAATATTGACAACTTCTATGGTTGGCAGAGCTTGTATGAGCTGGGCCTAAACAACGTGAATTATCCGGGGGCGATTATCTCGACTTTACCGAATCCTAATCTAGGTTGGGAAAAAAATAAGGCGTTCAATGTTGGTTTGGACTTTGCATTGTTTAATAATCGCATTGAAGGATCGGTGGAATGGTATAACAGAGAATCGTCCAACCTTCTCTTTGAAGTGCCCTTGCCAACTTCAACCGGAATTAGTTCCATTTGGAGAAATGTCGGTACGATGTATAACCGAGGAATCGATTTGCAGATCGGCTATAATGCTATTCGGTCGGAAGACTTCGATTGGCGGATCGACCTGAATTTGAGCCATTACAAAAACAGGATTACCAAGTTGCCTGAAGAGAACCGCGCAGATGGTATTATCAGTGGTACTAAAAAGCTAATGGAAGGCGAAGACCTGTATCAGTTTTGGTTAAGGGATTATGCGGGGGTTGATCCTGCTAACGGAGATGCGCTATGGTACCGCGATGAGCTTAACGAGGCAGGAGAAGTCGTCGGTAAAACGACTACCAATAATATTAATCAAGCGACCTTCTACTATCATGGATCGGCGATTCCAGATGTTACAGGGGGCTTGTCTAACGCTTTCCGTTATAAGCAATTTGACTTATCAGTCTTATTGACCTTTCAACTGGGAGGCAAATTTTATGACAGCAACTATGCGGCTTTGATGCATCAAGGAAGTTATGGTAGCCACTGGCATACCGATATTTTAAATGCCTGGAAAAATCCGGGTGATGTGACCGATGTACCTCGACTACATAACCAAATTGCGGGAGCAAATGCAGGAAATGCTGTCTCGTCACGTTTCTTATTCGACGCATCTTATTTGAATATCAAGAATATTACCTTGGGATACACGTTTGAAAAAAGTACGCTCAGTAAACTTGGCCTATCTAATTTGCGCGTCTTTACCAACATCGACAATGCGCACATCTTTACTTCAAGAAAAGGGATGGACCCGCAGAGAGCCTTTACGGGAACTGCTGACTATACTTATCCGTTAATGCGGAATTTCACCTTTGGTGTAACTGTTGGACTATAAAACAATTGAATAGAAGTGATGAATAAGATATATAAAAGAATCAGTCTTGTCGCATTCGCTGGTATCTTCCTAGTGACAAGCTGTAAAAAGGAATATTTAGAAACGAACCCAACCGATAACGTTGATGCGGAGACCGTGTTTGAAACAACGGATGGTGCGATGGTTGCACTGAACGGAACGATCAGAACGATGTATTCTTCGCTTACCAACCACGGAAATTTTGGGCAAAAAGCCTATGATTTAGTGTCCGACTTGATGGGCGAGGATATGGTGGTTCATAGCCAGGGATACGGATGGTTTAACACCGACTACAACTATGCGCAAGCTAGTAATGCACAGCCGGATCAACGTCCCGACCGGACTTGGTATTACTATTATCGTATTATTAACAATGTGAACAGAATTATCGCTCAAGTGCCTAATGCAACAGGTACGCAAGAAGATAAAGACCACATTATAGGGCAATCTTTGGCATTGCGTGCGCATTCCTATTATTATTTAGTTAATTTTTTCTGTAAAACGGATTTGAACAGCCCCGGAGTGCCACTTTACACGGAACCAACCACGGAAGGCAAAGGTCGGGGAACGGTACAAGAGGTGTATAACCAAATTTTTGCAGATCTAACAGAGGCAGAGCGTCTATTGGCGGGAAAATCTAGAGTTCATCGATCGCATATTAACCTGGCAACTGCTCAAGGGATTCATGCGCGTGTAGCGCTTCAATATGGCGACTATAATACGGCGCTTCAAGTCGCGGATCAAGCAATTGCAAATAGTGATGCATCCTTGTTTACGCAAGGGCAATATACGGCTGCGGGTTTCAATACGCTGAGTTCTGCCGAATGGTTGTGGGGATTAGAAGTGAACGTAGAGCAATCAACCATCTTCGCATCGTTCTACTCGCATATGGATAACCGTCAGGCGACCGGAGGGTATGCTGCTTTGGGTACACAGAAGAAAATTACCAAAGCGTTGTATGATCAAATTCCGGAAGAAGATGTGCGTAAAAATATGTTTGCGGGAAGCCCTGATGCTGAACTGCCGATTTATTCGCAGGTCAAATTCCAACTTCGGCAGTCGGGTAATTGGGCTTCTGACTATTTGTTAATGCGATTAGCGGAAATGTATTTGATTAAGGCTGAAGCAGCAGCAAGGTTAGGGCAGGATGGAGTTGCTATTGACGCCCTACAAAGCTTGGTAGTAACGCGTTATCCATCGTACTCGGCTTCGAACCTTGGCGGTAATGCGCTTTTACAAGAGATATTGCTTCAGAGAAAGATAGAGCTTTGGGGTGAGGGATTCGGATTATTGGATATTAAACGTTTAGGCAACGGATTGAATAGACCAACTGGGCCAGGTAATCACGCCGGTGCCAACCTAAACGGAGGAACAGCAAATAACTTTAATCCTAATTTGTTCGATTTGCCAGCCAGCACGAACAGATGGTTGTTCGCTATACCTCAGGATGAAATCAATGCAAATAAAGCATTAAGTACCTCCGATCAAAACCCATCGGATTAATCAGGTAATGGAAACATAATGTCGGTATATCGAATAAAATGCTGGTATACCAAAAAAAGACTGCCCTCCTTCAGATAGGGCGGTCTTTTTTTTACTCGCTTGATTTATATGAATACTTTCAATGCGCATGGTATCGAATCGAATTCATTTTGTAAGGGTGATAGTTAAGTCTTGTGAAAGACGAAAAGTTTGGTTAAGTTTGAAGTAAACAAGTTCACATGACCCATACCTGTATTGTTATCGACGATGAACCCGATGCCATAGAGATTATCGCAGATTATATACAACAGATGCCTGAATTAAGACTGTTACACAGTTATGTTGACCCGATTCAGGCAATGACAGAAATTGGCCAAGGCGATGGTGTAGATTTTATATTCATGGATATCGATATGCCCCGTATATCCGGTTTAGATCTTTCCAGGGCGGTGCGGAGTAAGACGGATAAGTTGATTTTCACCACCGCTCATACTAAATACGCGTTCGAAGCATTTGAGGTGGAAGCTGACGCCTATTTATTAAAGCCTTTTACCTTTGCTAAATTTGCTTTAACGATCAGTAAATTAATCAAAGAGGATGTTAAGTCGCATGCGGAGGAGAGTACCAGGGAATTTTACGTTAAAACAACCGAGGAAAGGAATCGCTTTGTACGGGTCAAATTTGATGAAGTAATTGCTGTCGAAAGTGTCAAGAACTATATTAAAATCCACACGCTTTCGGAAGAAATTATGACCTATCTAACGTTAAAAGAGATAAAGGAACGTTTTGATGAAACGGACGATTTTATCCAAATTCATCGTTCCTTTATTATTTCGAAAAATTACATCGAGAAAGTGGAAGGGAGTCTTGTGAAACTTCCAAAGAATATACTTGTCCCCATAGGTACCTTTTATAAAGACGCCTTTTATGATTACCTATTAAAGAATACAATAAAGACTGGCCGTCATAACTAAACCAGTCTTTAAAACCAACCAACTAAAACTGTTTGAATTTTTAATTTGTGAAAGTCCACGTAAGAAGTTCGGTAGTGTTAGTTTCACTTTTTACCTGTCCATTTTTTTTAGCCTGTTTAAACAGGAAAACTGTTTTTTTTGTAATTTCAATCTTTTTCATGGCTTTTCTTTTAAAATTGGGAGTTATTATATTGCGGTGCAAAATTTTTACACAGAATGTGCTCTAGCTTACACGAAACCGAAAAATTATGGGTAAAACGTTTCTAAATTTTTTACTGAAATACCGTGCTCACATAATTACTTGGACAATATTTATGCTCTACGAAACGATGATCGTAGGCATCGTTTCAGGGAAATTTGGGAAGCCCCCTTCCTACATTGTACATTATGCGATCTATATAGGTTTGTTCTATTTCCATGCGCACTATGTTTTGCCTAGAATCCTGAAAAGAGGAATCGCCTTTCTTACATTGCCAGCAGGCATCGTCCTTGAAGTAATTGCGTATTATCTGTTTTATTATGTTATCGCAAATTTCGCTTCGTATTATCCTCACTTTTTTGGCATCGAACGTATTAACTTCGAAAGAGCTAATCTTATAAAGGTTACCTGGCGAACGTTATATTTCATTGGTTTCTCAACTGGATATTATTTCTTAATCAACTTATTGAAAGAAAAAGAGCGAACGGCCAGCTTGGAAAGACGGCAGCTTCACCAGATTATTGCACAACAGAAGATGGAAAAGGAATTGGCCAACGCACAGAACGCTTATCTGCGGGCACAGATCAATCCCCATTTTTTGTTTAATACGCTAAATTTTATCTACAACAAAACGCGGAAATCTGCGCCTATAGCGGCGGATGCTATCTTGACGCTGTCGGCCATGATGCGTTATGCGGTAGAAAGTAGTGAAGATAAAGGCTATATCGCTATTGAAGAGGAAATTGAACAGGTGCATAATCTCATTCACTTGCACCGACTGCGTCAGAACCATCAGATTTATTTCAATATAGAAGTAGAGGAAAAAGTCCGGAGTATTTGGATGATCCCTTTAGTTTTAATAACGCTAACGGAAAACATTTTTAAGCACGGTAATTTATCCTTGTCTAATCATCCTGCCACCCTAAGATTATATACAGATGAGGACAGCGTATTCATTGAGACAAAAAACTTAATTAATGCCATTCATAATACCACTGGTTTAAGCAAAGGCCTGGAAAACATCGCGAAGAGGTTGGAGCACACCTATGGCGATCAGGCTACATTTACTTATTTCCGCGATGGGAAAAATTATTTTCAAACCAAGGTGCAGATTAAACTGTCTGTTTTAAACGGCTTTGTCGGCTCCTTAGCTGTTTCAGATAAAATTGGTAAATAATAAACTCATGAACGCGTTGGTCGCTTGAAAAGAGCCTATTGACATGCATGTGGACTAAATCGCTAATTAATTGCAGGCGATCGTCTGCATCGCTTTGTTTCAGTAAATCTATTATTTCTTTCAAAGCGGTCTGATAGGCACGTTCAATCTTTTTTGTTGACGAAAAACTGTGATCGTCTTCCTTAAATGGTTCAAAGGCTTCGTTTATGGCTTTAAACTCCTTTATGCCGGCTTTAAATTCATCGGCAAAGGCATCGGCCCCCTTTTTTGCAAAAGCCATTACTTGGCTGTAATTAAAATCCAAGCCTTTGAATAAATCGTCTATTAAGCGTAGTACGAATCGATAGCTCGTTGGACGATCGATCTTGCTGTTGATAAGCAGTAATGTGTATTTACTTTCTTTCCAAAAGCAACGTTCTGCACGATCCATCCTGCTCAAACCATAACGCTCTATTTCTCTATGATAATTTTTTATTTGTAGATCTGTCACCACACCGCTACGGATGTCTTTTTCTAATAAAGCGGTTAAAACACTAACGGCTTTATGAAATGATGCCTTAGGTTCCTTTAGGTGCAGGCGTAGGCGGATATGTGGTGACGGAACGGAATAACGAATAAAGAACCACTTGCTCACGTGTTGCTTTATCAATTTTAGGTAGGCAGTTATCGTTTCGGTCAATATGACATCAGAACGTAATGAATGCGCGTATATTTCAAAATACAGCCAGTTTTGCCCTATAAGTGAAAGAGCGTCGGTATGGCTGTTCTTGGTGATGGCCCTTGAGACAGCTGTGTAGGGCTTCGTTTCGCAATAAAATTGAAGGTTCATTTCCGAAAGATATGGACGACCAAGCTCGTCTTCGACCAAGGGCTTTTTCGGTAAGGCTACTTCCGTAATATACTGCTCACCCCCATTTTTAGTGTATTGCAGGAAGAACTCCAGATCCTCATCCGATGCTGAATCGAATAAAAGAAACTGATCGTTACTGAAGCATTTGAATTTAGCGGGTATCGCTTCTGCTCGCAGCCACTTTTTTAATGCCTTAACAGGTGAAGTGGCACTAAACAAGGTTTTTTTTGGAACCTTCCACATGCGAGGCGAAAACACAACATTCTTGTAGGTTACTTGCGGATAGTAATCAAGGTTAGGAAATATCTTCGAGGGATTAACGGCCAGATTCGTTTGAAGGCCTTGATGTTGTATGTCGCATAGGAGGCGATAAACAGACAGGTCTGATCGCGAGTAATTATAGGCGCTCGCTAAGCGAGGCACCAGCCGTTTGGCTAATCTATTTGAACGGAGTATAACTTCATTGTTTCTCACACTAATTAGTAGGTCGTCCAGTGGTAAAGAATGCTCTTGATCACTCCAACCGACAAGGGTGACTTCATAATTATAAAGTCGGTTCCGACGGTTTACATTATCAACTTTTTTTTCCGATTGATAAGCGATGTCAAAAAACAGCACTTCTGGATTAGCAGCTTCTTCTTTCGCCACTAAGGTTTTGCAGTAATCTGTCAAGTTTGGTTCTTCCAATGTAAATCGGCCTAAAAGAGAGTTGGCCGTACAACCTCCGGCTTGTTCGACATACAATTGATCATCTACTTGCTTGACGATAGCGCCAAACGTGTTCGGTAGCGTAGCTTTCCTCAGAGGCAGCTGATGTTTGGCTAGGTCTGCTAGCTGAATATTTTCTCCTTTAAGTATGCCGTTTAATAGAAACTGATGGAATGGTGTGTAGGGGACTTGATCATTATTTTGCATTAACCGATTGTTCACCAAGCGGTCTACCAATTCGTCCGTACCGGGCGACGATTCCAACTCATTATACCCTACACCTATTTCGGGATCGAGTGCCTCTAATAAGCGCACTTCCCGGTATTCAAATTTCGACTGAAAGGCGCGCTTAAATTTTTCAAGCGGTTTATGAGAGGTTTGTGGCAGGTAGTCTTTTATGAAATTAATGGCTTCGGGTATCACTTTAAATTGTCCGCTGGAGACGCTGCCCTCCAGTAAGGACCGGGCCGAGATGAAATAAGGATCTCTTTGCGGTGCTGTTGACTTCAAGCCGACCCGCTTAAAATAATCGGTGCCGATGATATTCGGATGCAGATCGGTCAGTAGCAATTGCAATTCAATGAGCTGCATCAATAGGTCTTCTGCAACTGATAGGTGAAGCTTCTGCCTATGGGTAAGGTGTTCTACAATTTTTTCTTTGGCAATGGAATCCTTACATAGCATTAACACCGTTTCAATGACCGGCTGCCTTTCAATGGAGGCAATCTCAAAAGTTCCATCTTCTAAAGTGCTTATATAGCGTAGTTGGTCTCCGCAGGGATAAGCAGAGGTGTTGGCACGAATGAGATTGGCTTTTTTATATAGTGACTCCGTGTTGGATAATAACGTGTCTTTATGGACCCAATTGGTAAATGAGCGAAGGCTAGGTTCTTTTTTAAGAACAATTTTAGCCCCATATTTATTCATGGGCAGCAGCGTGATGGAACCGAAAAGTCCAAAAGGGGTGGCTCTGAACCGAGCGCGATTGAAATACTTCCAACAGGAGAATTTCACTTTTTGTGGAAGTTGATCATAGCCTTCGCTCGTGGTGTCTTTTATTTGTTCGTAAAGGTCTTTTGACGAAATTTTAATGGCCTCTTTCAGTTCGTCCCATTTATCATTTAATGTGTCTTCAAAAGAAAAAAGAGGCGTGCGGCAAATAACATGAGGAAGTAGTTTAGGGTCCATATAGATTACGTTTTATATAAGACGCAACTTTTAATTATTGGTTACATCTAAATTAAAAAGTAAAAATGGACCGAAGTTATAAGCTTAAAGCCTAATGCTTACAGCTTACAGCAACTACTTAAACGTTATCGAACCATATTTCGAGTCGATTCGTACCTGGTTAGCCGAACTTTTTCCGAAATAGCCATGGTAGGTTTTATGAAGCTTCGGACCACGTTCGCTAGGGTCGGGCTCTTCTTTTGTAATAACAGCATGGCCTTTGTCGAATCCGCCGTAGCTAACATCAACTTGATAAGAGAAATGAGCGGCAGGATCAATTCGGACAGTGCTCGACGAATATGCCGCATCTAGGTTCAATTTCCGAATGGTTTCGGCTAATCCAATCTTGAAGCCTCCGGAATATTTGATAGCAACATCGCCTGAGCTTTTAAGAACGCCTATTTGACTGCCACCACAATATCCAATGTTTAACTGTATATTTTCGGCTTCGCCTAAATCCATACTGCCATATTTGAAATCTAAGACGGCATCTTTTACAGACACAATTTTTGCTGATCCGTAGCTGGAATTAACGCGGATACTACTGCCCGACAATCTGCCGGCATTTAAACTGCCGTAGGAAACGTCCAAGTCTACACTGCCTGCTAAATCGGGCAAAATGACGGCACCGTATCTATTGTTGATGGTGAGCGAGTTCGTTTTTGGCAAGTACACCAGGTAATTGATCTGTACGCCTCGGTTATTTCCGCTAACAACATTGTTCCACCAACTTGATTTTCCCCTGTTGATTTGCGTAACCAATGAAATATTATTCGGAGACTTCGTTTCGGCAATGGAAACACTGTTGATGATTTCCTCGGCTTTGCTTCCCGAGGCTTCCACGGCCCTGATGACGATGTCTACTTTAATTTCATTCTTTGCCCAAGTCTTTACTTCCACCTTGCCATAACGGTTGTCAATAGTCAGTGGGGTGTTTCTGGACATAATATAAACTTTTTGTACCGTCTTCGTTTGTTCTACGCCCCCATTTTTTGGATCCAACAGGGGAAGCTCATTTTCCCAATCGATAGTTGCCGTCTTGCTTACTATTTTCTCTGCCTGCTCTTCAGAAAAACGGGCGATTCGCTCGGCGCGTTGCACAATTTCATCGGTGTTGATCTCTTTCAGCTGCTTTGTCAGCTTGTTCGTCATACCTTCAATTTTTGCAGCGGTCGCTTCAAGGCTATGGGCTAGTTTCTTTCCTCCGTTTTCGTCTTGAGCCAAGGTAAGCTGGCTCAGTATAAGCAAGGGAGCTATAGTTATATAGACAGCGATTTTATATCTGTTCATAAGGAGTCTTTTTTTCTTGTTTATGGATATAATTTAAAATTTCCAACTGTTGATTAAGAACTTCAATCTGTACCTTTAGGTTATTGATCATCGCTTCTAAGGTTAACTCTTTATTTGGACTTTGATTGAGTTCCGTTTTGAGTTGTTTGTAGTTTGCCTGCATTTTTTCAATAACCGCTGTAAATTCCTGATACAACTGTGGATCGTTCATAGCCATAGTCGATAAAGCATCTTTTTTCTCATTAATCAGCGAAGCGTATTCTACTTGTTGTTTCGCTAATACCGGGTCTATCTGACTGTAGTCAAGACGGGCAGACGGACGTGTATAGTAAAATAAGATGGCCGCACTAGCTATTAGCACCAACATGGCTGCTGCCGATACCATAGTCCTAAGACGTAAGGATTTCTCGCGCTTTTTTATTAAATCTTCCCCCTCGAAAACCGCTGTTATGTTCTCCCAAATCCCATCAGGTGGTAATTCATCATCAAATGCTTTCCTGTTGTCGGTAATGAATTTCTCAATATCTCCCATACTTAAATTTTTTACGAAGCTCCTTTTGGCCAAAGAGCGGCTTCTATTAACTTTCCAAACCCACATTTTGATGGATACATTATTTTAATTCTTAAGTATCTCCAATAGTTTTCTTTTTGCTCTTAAAAATTGCGTACGAGAAGTGTTTTCGCTGATTTTGAGTATATGGGCGATCTCCTCGTGGTCGTAGCCTTCCAATAGATAAAGCGTTAAAACCAGGCGATAACCCGCTGCTAATTGATTGATCGCTTCTTTTACCTTTTCTAATTGAAAGCTGTAGTTGCTTTCTTCGATCTCTTCATCCGCTACATCGTCTATATCGCTGATAGATTCAAAAACGACGGTTCTCTTTCTTAGCGCCGAGAGCGATTTATTAACAACAATCTGTTTCATCCATAAGCCGAAGGTACTTTCTTGCCGAAAGCTGTCCAACCGCTTAAAAGCGTCAATAAATGCGTCCTGCAGCACATCAGCCGCTTCCTCCGCGTCGAGCACAATACGCAAAGCTGTATTATACATGGCTTTCGAATAAAGCTTGTACAATTTAAATTGAGCTTGCCGGTTGCCTTTCTTACAGTCGGCAATCAAATCTTCATGCGGGTCGCTATAGCTGACTTCCAATGTAATTATTTATTGTTCTTTGTCTAATAGACGCAGCAGGTTGAAAGGTGTTGCATACGGTTGCTGTTTTTTTGGGAAATAGTTGTTGGTTATTAGTTATTAGTTGCCAGTCCATTATTGCCTTATCCCTTATTTCCTGTAGCTTATCCCTATACCTTAGGCCTTATACCTTAGGGCCTAAGGTATAGTGCTTACAGCTTAATGCTGGTGCTTTACCGCTTTTTATCACATCCATGGTGGAGAATGCCAGCCATTTTATCTAAGTTTGACCTTGTTTAAGAGAGGCATCTAAAGAGTTGATTCGGAAACGGCAACTTTTTGGATGCCTGCGTTAGGGCACTAAAGATGGCAGAAATTATATTAAAAAAAGGTAAAGATAAAGCGGCATGGCAATTACACCCATGGGTGTTTTCGGGAGCGATAGCAACGACGGGGGGAAAGCCGACAAATGGCGATGTAGTACGTGTTTATAACGACGATCGTGAATTCATCGCCTATGGTTATTACAACGGCGAGTCGCGTGTAGCAATACGCCTGTTGGAATGGAATCCGGCAAAGCAGATCGATGAAGATTGGTGGCGAGCGCGCATCCGGAAAGCAGTCGGCGCAAGGGCCAGTCTTTTTACCAACCAAACCAATACCGCACGGCTTATTTTCAGCGAAGCCGATTTTTTACCGGGATTGATAGCAGATCGCTTCGGCGACTTTATATCCCTACAGATATTAACCGCCGGTATCGAGCGTGTAAAAGCCATCGTTATTGATGAATTGAGGCAATTGCTGCAACCGAAAGGCATCTATCAACGGGAAGACGGGGCGGCGCGGGCCCATGACGGTTTAATGGCTGAAGGAGGCGTCCTTTTTGGTGAGCACCCTCCAGAATTCGTCGACGTAATCGAAAATGGCGTCTCTTATAAGGTGAATATAGCCGCCGGGCAAAAGTCCGGCTTCTACTGCGATCAGCGAGTCAATCGATTAATTGTAGCCCAATATGCTTATGGTAAAAAGGTGCTCGACTGTTTTTGCTATTCAGGTGGTTTTAGCTTAAATGCTTTAAAAATGGGGGCAGCAGAAGTGTATAGCGTTGATAGCTCCGCCCTGGCCATGGAGACCTTAGGTCATAATATAAGCGAGAACGGACTCGATAGCGCCAGGCATAAAGCCATTCAAAGTGACGTCAATAAGCAGCTGAAGCTATTTAAGGAACAAAACGAAAAATTCGATATCGTTATTTTAGATCCTCCGAAATATGCGCCGTCAAGAAGCAGTTTAGAAAAAGCTTCCCGCGCGTATAAGGAACTGAATCGACTAGGTTTGTCTTTGCTGCAAAGCGGGGGACTCCTCGCTACCTTTTCGTGCTCTGGCGCTATGGACATCGATACCTTTAAACAGGTCTTGGCTTGGGCTGCGCTGGATGCCGGAAAAGAGATACAGTTTATTTATCAGTTTACCCAGCCCGAGGATCACCCCATTAGAGCCTCTTTTCCTGAAGGGGAATATTTAAAGGGATTACTTTGTCGGGTTGTTTAATAATTGTTTCCGATAGCTTTCGGCAAAGCAGTGTTGTAGAAAAAAGACGTTAAAATATGCGGCCAACAATTGTTTTTACCTGCAAATCGTTAATATTGCATATCACTTAATCATTTGGTCACTAATTTTGAATAATATGCTTAAATGCTTCCTATCCTTCACGCTCTTTTTTCTCGTTTCCAGCGCTTTTTGTCAGTCGAACGAAACATTGATTTCTACTTTCAAGGCGATAAACGATGAGGTACTCCATCATTCGGAAGCTTATACCTCGCTAGCAACAGCTACCGAGCGCATCGGGCATCGATTAACAGGCTCAGAGAACGGTGCTAAGGCAGAGCAATTTGCCTACGACCTCTTCAAGTCCTATGGTTTCGAGGACGTGTCTTTTCAAGCATTTGAAGCAGAGGGCTGGAGCAGAGGTACCCTTTCAGTCAAGATAACAGATAACAGGAAAGATATCAAAGCGGTAGCGCTTGCCCATGCGCCACAAAAGGTCGATTTAACTGCAGAATTGGTGGATATGGGAAGTGGGTTGGAGACCGACTACCTGGCAGATCCCGGCAAAGCGAAAGGGAAAATTGTTTTGGCTTATTTAGGTGTGTTGCCAGATGCTGACCCACTTGCAAAAAACTTACATCGATCGGAGAAAACTGCGCTGGCTATTAAATATGGAGCAAAAGGAATTATGCTTTATAATACGGTTCCAGGCGGGGTGTTACTCACAGGAACTGCTTCTGTGACAGGAAGCCTGATTTCAATTCCTGCTGTATGTATTGGTTTGGAAGACGGCTTGGCCCTAAAAGATTCGTTGGCAAGCAAGGGAAAAGTAATTGCTTCTATTGCAATGACAAACTATGCCGGCCCGATCACCGCCCGTAACGTTATCGCGCGTATAAAAGGGACTGCATTACCGGAAGAAAAGATAGTCGTTGGCGGACATTTAGACAGTTGGGATTTGGCTACGGGGGCAATTGATAACGGTATAGGCGCTTTTGCAGTAATCGATATGGCTCGGACGCTTAAAAAACTGAACCTGAAACCGCGTCGAACGATTGAATTCGTGCTCTTTATGGGCGAAGAAGAAGGTTTGCTTGGTTCGAAAGCTTATGTGCAACGAGCTATAGAGGATAAGCGTATCGATGATATTCGCTATATGCTGAATTTTGATATGACCAACAATCCAAAAAGTTTTCAGGCAAGCGTAGAAGAAAGTAGACCCTTGTTTGAGACCATCGGAAAACAGGTGCAGGCTGTAGACACAGCGTTTAAGAATAACTTTCAGGGCAGAACTGGTTTACACAGCGATCATCAGCCCTTTATGCTGCAAGGGATACCTACCGGTGGCGGCGGGGATACTTACCTAAGTAAGGACGTTCTTAATTGTTATCATGCCGATTGTGACCATATAAACTTGGTGGACAAGCAGGGGCTCATCAATACCGTTCGCTTTAGTGCGATGCTGGCCTACGGCATAGCGGATGCCCCGGAGATTGAGGCCAAAAGGCTTTCCGACGAAGAAGTAAAGGCGCTCATGATTAAAAATAAACTGGAAGAGCCACTGCGCATTTCAGGCGATTGGCGTTGGTAGGTGTTCTAGGCCACTCGCAACCGGCAACGGACAACTCACAACTATTTTGCGTATAAAACTTTTTATCTAAGTTTGCACCCGCAATGGGAAAAGATAAATTGAGAAAATTTGCTGAGATAGCAACCTTTGATAACGTGTTACAGTTGGAGGAGGGAAAAGTGATGAAAGGGAAGTGGGCCTCACAACATTTTGGTAACAACAACCCTGTCGTGCTGGAGCTCGCCTGCGGCAAAGGGGAGTATGCCGTAAATATGGCGAAGCTTTTTCCGGAAAAGAATTTCATTGGTGTAGATTACAAAGGGAATCGTATTTGGAGGGGCGCGAAAACCGCACGGGAGGAGCTGATAAATAATGTCGCTTTTTTAAGGATACAGATTGAAACCCTACTGGACTTCTTTGAGGAAGGAGAGGTAGACGAAATTTGGATAACTTTTCCCGACCCGCAACCTCAAATTAGTCGCGAAAAGAAGCGCTTAACGTCCGATAAGTTTTTAGCGCGTTATCGTCATGTTCTGAAAGAGGGAGGCTGCGTCAATTTAAAAACGGATAACGACGGTCTACACGCCTACACCTTCGGTAAAATAGAAGAGCTTAAACTGACGCTCCATTGCAAAACGGAAGATTTATATCGTTCCGAACTCGTAAATGATATGCTTGCCATAAAGACTTACTACGAAAAAAAATACTTAGCCGACAATAAGAATATCAACTACCTGAAATTTTCGTTTAATTAGTCGAAATTACAGTTCGCACACGGTGGCGTTATCATTAAAGCATTAAATTGATATCCCGGTCATCCTTCGTACATTGGATATACGCGCTAATTTCCCTAAGTTTGCAGCGTCAGATCTTATTAACAAACGAATGGAAAAGAAGAAGTTCTCTACCGGGCTATTTCTATGGCTTATTCTTTGCTTTTGCCCAGCCGTAATCTTTGCTCAAGATAGTCTCTCTATTATCCCGGCGCCTACATTTATACAAGAAAGGACGGGATATTTTCAATATCCTGAAATGGTAGACGTATACGTAAGTCAAGACTTCGCCGCAGAGTCCGAGCTTCTCAGATCGCACCCGTATATTCATTTTGAAACAGCGCACAAGGTGAAATCGCGGAAAAAGCTGCCGGAAAAAGGCATTTTTTTATTACAAGCAGAGGCTGAAGACCGTTTGCCGGAAAGCGCTTACCAGTTGGAGGTAGACACGGATAAAATAATGATCGTTGCTCATAATCGGATGGCGGTTATACATGCTTTGGCAACCCTCATGCAGATTGCTTATACGCAAACCGACGGGCGTTTAGTGCCTGCCGCGTCTATTAAGGATGAACCCAAGTTCAACTACCGTGGATTAATGCTTGATGTTTCGCGTCATTTTTATCCGATCTCTTTTCTAAAAAGGATGCTCGACCTGATGGTTTTATATAAATTGAATACTTTTCATTGGCATTTAACAGACGGAGCCGGATGGCGCCTTGAAATCAAAAAGTATCCGGCGCTTACACAAAAAGCAGCGTGGCGCAATTACCCGCAATGGAAAGATTGGCGAAATCAGGGAGGCCGATACCTTGAAATGGGGGATCCCAACGCTTCAGGGGGCTATTATACCCAAGCGGAAGCGCGTGATCTAGTGGCTTATGCGGCAGATCGGGGCATTACCGTCATTCCGGAGATCGAAATACCCGGCCATAGTGAAGAAGTGTTGGCCGCTTTTCCTCATTTGTCCTGTTCCGGTGAGCCCTATAAAAATGCTGAGTTCTGTATCGGAAATGAAGAGACCTTTTCGTTTGTCACGGGCGTGTTGGATGAAGTACTGGAAATTTTCCCCTCTACCTATATCCACATCGGGGGCGATGAAGTGGATAAGAAAGCCTGGAAGGGATGTCCCAAATGCCAGGATCGGATACGAAATGAAAATCTTGAAAATGAGGAAGGGCTGCAAAGTTATGCGATCAAACGTGTTGGCGCTTATTTGAAGGAGAAGGGAAGAAAGCTAATCGGGTGGGATGAAATATTGGAAGGTGGCTTAGCGCCGGACGCAACGGTCATGAGCTGGCGAGGAGAAAAAGGGGGCGTCGAGGCGGCAAATGCCGGACATGATGTCATCATGACACCTGGAAGCTATATGTATTTCGATTCTTATCAAAGCAATCCGATTGGGCAGCCGGAGGCAATGGGAGGCCTTTTAACCTTAGAGAAAGTTTACGCTTATCATCCTATTTCGCCGGATATTGCAGCAGATAAGCAAGCGCATATATTAGGTGTACAGGCCAATGTGTGGACTGAGTATATGCCTACGCAAGAGCAGGTTGAATACATGATTTTCCCTCGAGCTATTGCGCTGGCGGAAGTTGCATGGACGCCAACGGAGAAAAGGAACTGGCAGGATTTCCGAAAACGCCTGCAGAAGCACTACCTGCTTTTACAGCGATTAAACGTCAATTACTACAGACCTTCCTACGATGTGGATATGACAGGTAAATACGACACCAATACGAAGAAGGCTACTGTAGTGATCGCGTCCGAACAATACGACCCAGAAATCAGGTATACCACGGATGGGAGTGAACCTACCAGGAACGCTACCTTATACTTGAGCCCCTTGTCGTTGCTCAATACCACAACCGTTAAGGCAGCCGTGTTTAAAGACTCCGTTCGGTTCGGAAACGTGAAGGAATTTACCGTCGATATACATAAGGGAATTGGAAAAAAAATCATTTATAACAACAAGTGGAACGACAGCTATCCCGCACATGCAGATAGCACATTGCTGAATGGACAATACGGCGGATTAAGCTATGGAGATGGCGAATGGCAAGGATTTTTAGGCGATTTTGATGTAACGCTCGATTTCGAACGGCGAGAAGAATTACATCAAGTAAAGCTGCGGTTTATGCAGCTTACCGGGCCGGGCGTCTACATGCCGTCGAGCGTGAAAATTCTTGCATCGGATGACGGCAAGCACTTCCGTGAGCTGCAAAGGGTGGATAATGACGTACCCGCTACCGACTCGTCGCTTAGGTTTAAGACCTTTAGCTTCGACCTTCAGGGCCGATTGGCCCGCTATATCCGCGTTATTGGCAAAAACGATAGAAAAGGGTTCCTTTTTACAGACGAAATCGTGGTCTATTAAAGTTGGAGTAAAAAATTACTAATTCACTATTCCCTAATAACCTGAGATCGAACTTAGGTAAGTAGCTCTTTAATGTCCTCGGACGTTAACGACTTAACGAAGCTTTCTTCTGTGGTGATCAGTTGGTTCGCTATGACCTTCTTGCGATCTTGTAAGGCCAGAATTTTTTCTTCTACACTGTCTTTCGTGATAAACTTGTAGATGAACACATTCTTCGTTTGCCCAATGCGATGCGATCGATCAATAGCTTGTTGTTCTACCGCTGGGTTCCACCAAGGATCTAAAATAAACACATAGTCAGCCTCTACCAGATTCAGGCCAACCCCGCCTGCTTTAATGGAAATCAGAAATAGCTTCACTTCTTCGTTTGTCCTAAACGCGTTGACGACATCTTCCCTGTTTCTGGTGGAGCCGTCTAAATAAGCATAGCGGATCTTTTTCTTATCGAAATAGTTGCGGAAAATCTCTAACTGCTTCACAAATTGCGAAAATATAAGAACTTTATGTCCTCTTGACAGCACGCTGTCTAATGTGTGCACCACATTTTCAAATTTTCCGGATTCTCCCTTGTAAGTCTCATCCACCATACGGGGATGATTGGCTAATTGGCGGAGTTTTGTTAAACCTTGAAGCACCTGAATTTGTGATTTACCCATCAGCTCATCTAGCGACTGCTCTAAAAGTACGTTCCGATATTCTGACTTTATTTTTTCATAGTACTCGGCCTGCTCATCGCTCATCTGACAATAGAAAACCTGTTCAGACTTTGGCGGAAGTTCTTGCGCCACCTGATCTTTTGTCCTTCGCAAAACGAAAGGTTTAATAATCGCTTGTAGCTTACGTGCTTTTTCTTCGTCTTTCTTCTTTTCAATAGGAATCACAAAGTCCGATTGGAAATGAGCATGGCTGCCAAGTAACCCCGGATTTAAGAAAGACATCTGCGACCAGAGGTCGGCCACGGAGTTTTCAACCGGTGTGCCGCTCAAGGTAAGCCGGTATTTGCTTCGCAGTGCTTTCACGGCCTTAAATGATTTAGAGCTCGGGTTTTTTATGTTCTGACTTTCGTCCAAGATGATATAGTGAAAATAAAATCCCTGTAACAGCTCTTCATCCACGCGGGCTATACCGTAGGTTGTAATAACCACATCAAACTTCCCGAAGTGATCGTTGGCCTTTGGCCTGTTGGTGCCCGTATGAATCAATAATTTTAATGCGGGAGCGAATTTTTTGGCTTCACTTTGCCAATTATAAATGAGTGAGGTTGGCATGATAATCAAGGACGTGCCTGTAAAACCTTGCTCTTGTAATTCTTCGCGTTCTTTTTGAAGCAGGGCAAGCGTTTGTACCGTCTTACCCAAACCCATATCGTCTGCCAGGCATCCGCCAAAATGGTAACTCTTCAAGAAATGAAACCAATTATAACCTGCTTTTTGGTAGCTTCTCAAGGAGCCTCTAAAATTCATTGGTTGCGCAACATCTTCGATCTGTTCAAATTCCTGAAGACGTTGTAATTTACGCTCCATGCTCAGTCCCTGAATATTGCTTTCGCTCAGGTCGTTGATGAGTCCGATATGATGTTTTTGAAGCTGAATGCTCCCTTTATTTGCCGAGTAGTAAAAAAGATTGTTAAATTGAGCAAACCAGGCTTCCGGAATGATTGCTGTTTCTCCGGAAGGTAAAATAAACTCTCTTTTTTGATGTAGAATATGGTCCCTTAGTTGTATGAAAGGGATTTCATAGGGCCCAAAGCGCACTACGGCATGTACATCGAACCAGTCATTTTCTTCTTTTACTTCTAGCTGTATTTTTGTGTTGCCTAATAAATATTTTCGTTGATTTTCGGCCTTTTGTTCGATCTGGTAACCCTTATTAACCAGAAAATCGTGGTTAACATTTATCCAATTGATCAACAAATGTGTGTTGGATGCGCCGTCGCTAAGCTCTTTGTTGTTCTTTATACTTAGATTATTAAAAAGCGGATCAGGCTTATACAATCCGAGGTCTATAAGTTCTTGTAAGTGATTTTCCTCCCATTTTAAGGACCGCTTTACGCGATGAAAAGTATACAGATCCTCCGATTCTTTGTAGTCCATTTGAACGGTCACCTTGTGCTCACTACCGGCATCAAAGATATAAGGGCCATACTTAAACTGTAACTGGGCGAAAGCATCGCCATTGTTCGTGTTGACGATTTTTAATAAAGGAGAGGCCTCATGCAGGTAAGTCCTGATGTCGAAGCCCTCTGCATATACATGATGCTTGGTAATCAGTGATCGTACAAATCTGTCGAAGTAATTATATTCCGTATTTCTTGGTATGCTGATGTAGCGTTTGTTCAAAAAAGGCGATAGCTTTTTTCCGTCCAAGTCCTGCTCGAAAGAATAGAGTGTTCCTTCTAATAGTAACCATGCCGGCTCATTGCTGATTATCTGCGCATTCTTAAACATAAAATCAATGCGCATGCCCCGAAATTTTATTGTTGGAAAATACCGTGTCTCGTCGGCTGTTCGGCGAAAATGAAACAGTACGGAGGCAGGTTCTTGCGCAATCGTTAGCTTTTCTTCCACGGGCCAGCCTTCCTTACTCATCAAATAAAGAGGCTTATCGCCAACCAGCTTTAATATGTGGGCTAATTTCTTGTCTATTTTAGGGCGGATATAATCGTATAATTTCTTGTCGAAAATTTTGCTGAAAAATTCACGGGGACGAATCGTTTTTTTATGCATCTTCTTGATAAGCTCCGATTGATCCAGCTCATCTAGCAGCTTGATGATCTTTAGATCACTTTCTTCTAAAGCGGCAATGTATTCATTGGCGGTATTGCTAAAAATGCGTTGGTAAGTAAGCGAGAATTCGCCGTTGGGATTTAGCTGCACAATGTGCGGCTCAATTAAATAACCTAAAAATTCGTGTTGACATAGAGAATAAACTAAAGTGTATGGCTTATGCGTATCTATTCTTAGCATTATCTGTTATTAAAAAAGCTTTAAATATAGGGTTTTTAATGATATATTGCGAACTATTATCCTACCGATCATGAAGTTTTTTCTGTTTTTCATCTGTCTGCCGATAGCTAATTTGGTTCATGCACAGCACAAAAACGCGCTCCATAAAGAAGCCATTGTAGTTGATCTGCATAATGACGTATTAACGGAGTCAATTATCAAAGGAAAAAATATTGCAAAACGATTAGATAAGGGACATACCGACCTACCTCGATTGAAGGAGGGGGGCGTTGATGTACAGTTTTTTTCGGTTTGGTGTGATGAAAAAAAAAGAAACCCATTTCAATATGCGAATAAACAGATTGATGCTTTGTATGAGCTGTTGAATAGGAACGCAGACCAAATAGTACTTGCAAAGAATGTAGAAGAAATTCGAAAGGGCGTTCAACAAGGTAAAATAGTCGCAATGCTAGGTGTCGAAGGCGGGCATATGATTGAAGACCGCTTAGCAAATGTCGACAGTCTTTATAGTCGGGGTGTCCGGTATTTGACGCTCACTTGGAATAACAGTACAAGTTGGGCTTCTTCGGCGGCCGACGAACAACAAAAGAAGAAAGATCAATCCACCGGCCTGAACGCCTTTGGAAAGCAGGTGGTGCAGCGGATGAATGCCCTAGGCATGGTAATCGACTTATCACACGTGGGGGAGCAAACGTTTTACGATGTGCTGGAGATTACAAAAAAGCCCGTTTTTGTTAGCCACAGTGATGTTTACGCCATCAATCCACATTATCGAAACCTAAAAGATGAACAAATCAAGGCTATTGCTAAAAATGGTGGCGTCATCGGCGTGAATTTTTATGCCGATTTTTTGGATCCGACTTTTCGGAAAAATGTAAGCAGCTTATATGCCAGGCATGTCACAAAGAAGGACAGCGTGCCGACTACTATAGACAAAAAGTACCAGTTGCTTCCCAAAGAAGTAAAGCTTTCTTTGGAACCCCCCTTGTCATTGGTGGTGGATCATATCAACTACCTTGTAGAACTAGCTGGTATTGATCACATTGGACTAGGGGCGGACTTCGATGGGATGGATGCAACGCCCAAGGGTTTAAGTGATGTAAGTGCTTACCCGCTTCTCACTGAAGCTTTGATTGACTGCGGTTATACGGAGGCAATGATTCGAAAAATACTGGGTGGTAATGTGCTAAGGGTGCTTGAAGCACAAAACCAATGATTTAGTCGTTATTATCAGCAGCATTATCCTTCTTCATCCCCGGCTTGAACCGTGGTTTAAAGCCCAAAGGCTTTGTGACTTCTTTCGTTTCACCTTCCTCTTCAAGTGATGGCTTAACTGTGTCCGGACTCTGTTTTGGGACGTCCTGCTCTTTATTGCCCCCATCTTCACCCGTTGGAGGTGCCGTCTTGGTTGCACCCGCCTTAAACCGCGGTTTGAAACCTAAAGGCTTCGCGACTTCTTTCGTTTCACCTTCCTCTTCAAGTGATGGCTTAACTGTGTCCGGACTCTGTTTTGGGACGTCCTGCTCTTTATTGCCCGCATCTTCACCCGTTGGAGGTGTCGTCTTGGTTGCACCCGCCTTAAACCGTGGTTTAAAGCCCGAAGGCTTGGAGGCTTTAGGGCTATCGTTATCTCCTTTTTCTGGCTGCTGAGGAGCTGTTTGTTCCGGCGCTTGTGATTCCGTGGTAGTTTTTCCGGTCACGCCGGCTTTGAATCGCGGTTTGAAACCTGTCGGCTTGGAAACGCCCGTGGATGCTGTTGTTGTAGACTGCTCTATATTGTTTTCCTGTTCCGTTCCTTGGCTGTCTTGCGGAGAAGGTAAAGGCTTTTCCTGTTGATCGGATGTAGTCTCTTTGTTCGTTGTTCCCGCTTTGAAACGGGGCTTAAAACCTGTAGGTTTTTTCGCTTTCGGGGTGTCCTGCTCAGCAGCAGCCGAGCCGTCATCATCTTTCAACGATTTGTCTTCCGCGCCTTCTTCTTTTATACGGTTAGTTTGTCCGGATTTAAAGCGCGGTTTAAAGCCTACCGGTTTAACCGCCTGTGGAGATTCGGCTGCGGCAATTGCTTTGTTCTCGTCCAGAGGTGAGGTGCTAATAACGGGTTGAGGAACAGCGACGTCTTCTTTTAGATGGAAGCTTTTACGGAGACGATTGAACCAGAACTTTTTCGTATGATCAAAGCTTTTTTCGCCCATTAGCTCGAAATGACTTTTGAATTCCTTATATAATTGAGGCTCCGCCTTCTCCAGCTGGCGAAGGTCTATTCGTTTTTTTATAAAGAAATCTTCAAAAGTCATTTTGCTAGCTGTTTAGTTGTCAGTTGTTAGTGACCTACACGAAACTAACCACCAAAAACCGACAACCCATGTTAAACCATGTTATGATATACCGCCTGTACATCATCGTCTTCCTCAATCTTGTCGATGAGTTTTAGTACTTCGGCCGAAGCTTCTTCTGAAACCTCGGTGGTCGACAAGTTGATGCGTTCCAATTTAGCACTTTTTATGTTAATACCCTTCTCTTCTAACAGTTTTTGCATATTGCCGAAATCCTCAAAGGAGGTTTGTACCACCACGATGTCATTCCCCTCCTCGTCTGCCTCCACATAAAGTTCCTCTAAACCACCATCAATTAACTCCAATTCCAATTCTTCCAGGTCCAATTCCTCTGTCGCTGCGAAGCGGAAAACTGATTTGCGTTGAAAAATAAAATCGAGTGAGCCTGTTTTTCCTAGAGAACCGCCCGCTTTAGTGAAATAGCTCCTGATATTGGCGACCGTCCTGTTGGTGTTATCCGTCGCTGTTTCAATTAAAATAGGTACTCCATGCGGGCCATAGCCTTCATAAACATGCTCTTCGTAGCCTTTGGCGTCTTTCTCCGAAGCACGTTTAATAGCGGCCTCTATCCGATCTTTTGGCATATTGACCGCCTTGGCATTCTGTATGGCGGTACGAAGTCGCGAATTGGATTCTGGATGTGGTCCGCCTTCCTTAACGGCTATTGCTATTTCTTTCCCTAGCCGCGTAAATTGTACGGCCATTTTGGCCCAGCGTTTAAATTTTCTTTCTTTTCTAAACTCAAATGCTCTTCCCATGTACTATGTTTTGTTAAGTGGTTTCTAGATGTTGTTTCAGATTACTGATCATTTCCGCTGTCAGGGCCGCTAAATCGAACTGCGGTTTCCAGCCCCAATCATTTCGAGCATATTCGTCATTGATGGATGACGGCCATCCGTCGGCAATTGCCTGGCGCGGATCGTTCTCTGCGTAGTCGATGGAAAATTCAGGGATATGCTGCTTGATTGCTTCCGACAAATCGGAGGGTGTAAAGCTAGGTCCCGTCAGGTTGTAACTGCTTCGGATCGTTAGCTTTTCCGAAGGAGCGTCCATCAACTGAAGCGTACCTCGAATGGCATCCTCCATATAAAGCATAGGCAGTCGCGTATCAGCAGAAAGGAAACAGGTATAACTTCCCTTACGTAAGGCCTCATGAAAAATATGGATTGCATAATCGGTAGTCCCGCCGCCAGGAGCTGCTTTCCAGCTGATTAAGCCAGGATAACGTATGCTGCGCACGTCTAAGCCGTACTTGTTGAAATAATATTCACACCAGCGTTCTCCCGCCTGTTTACTTAGCCCATATACGGTATTGGGATCCATCACGCAATATTGCGGCGTCTCTTCTTTGGGCGAGTGCGGACCAAAAACAGCAATGGAGCTTGGCCAGAATACTTTGTTGACCCCATACTCCACCGATAGGTCTAAAACGTTTAGCAAGCCGGTCATGTTTAAGTCCCAAGCCATTTTAGGCTGCTGCTCCCCTACCGCAGAGAGCACGGCCGCCAGAAGATAAACTTGTGTTGGCCGATACTTTTCGAACAAGGATTGTAGGGCCTCTTTATCTAATACGTTCACGATTTCAAATGGCCCCGGCGATGCAGTAATGGGTTGTCTTATATCAGATGTTACTACCCTGCTTTCTCCATATTTCAATCGTAAGGCCGTCGCTAATTCCGTTCCAATCTGGCCGTTAGATCCTATAATGATAATGCTTTCTTCCATCGCCACAAACTTAGATAAAATGCGTGGAATTCACGAATACCGCTGGAAACAAATTAAGGTCTCATGCCCGCTAAAAACGGGCCAATGCCCGCGTAAACTACATATGAATAAAGGGGGCGAAAGAAAAATCTTCTGTTTTACCGTTAAAATTTGTATGTTTGGAGGTTAATCAAAATTGATTTATTAAAATTTATAACTACAACAAAAATTAAAAGAAGCACATGACGCTGTAGACCACAACAACCGAGCGTTGGGACGGTTTATGCAGGCTTCAAACACAATTAAAACAATTATGTCGATGAAAATTGCAGTCGTTGGCGCTACCGGCCTTGTTGGGTCGGAGATGTTAAAAGTTTTAGCAGAGCGCAATTTCCCAGTTACAGAATTAATTCCGGTAGCCTCAGAAAAAAGTAAGGGTAAGGAAATTGAATTCAAGGGAAAGAAGTATAAGGTGGTTACACCCGACGAGGCAATAGTCATGAAGCCGCAGATTGCTTTGTTTTCCGCCGGAGGAGGTACTTCAACAAACTATGCACCTCAATTTGCCGCTGCAGGAATTACTGTTATTGACAATTCATCTGCCTGGCGTATGGATCCCACTAAAAAGTTAGTGGTTCCTGAAGTCAACGCACACGTTCTTTCTTCAGATGATAAGATTATAGCGAATCCCAACTGCTCAACGATTCAAATGGTGGTCGTTTTAAAGCCTTTGCACGAGCGATATAAAATTAAAAGGGTCGTCGTTTCTACCTATCAATCGGTAACCGGCACGGGAGTAAAAGCAGTGCAGCAGCTGAATGATGAGCGCGCCGGCAAAGAAGGGGAAAAAGCGTACCCTTATCAAATCGACCTCAATGTAATTCCTCAGATCGATGTGTTCCAGGAGAACGGTTACACGAAAGAAGAAATGAAGATGATCAAAGAAACAAATAAGATCATGGGAGATGATAACATTCGAGTGACAGCTACAACGGTCAGGATTCCGGTTATCGGTGGCCACTCCGAAGCGGTGAATATTGAATTTGAAAACGACTTCGACCTAAGCGAGGTGAGGGAACTGCTCGAGAAGCAAACAGGGGTTGTCGTTGTGGACGATCCGACGAACCTAAAATATCCGATGCCGAAAGATGCGCATGGAAAAGACGAGGTGTTCGTTGGACGCATTCGTAGAGATGAAAGCCAAGATAAGGCGCTCAACTTATGGGTTGTAGCTGATAACTTGCGGAAAGGTGCGGCAACCAATGCTGTACAAATTGCCGAATACCTTGTGAAGCAAGGGATGGTTTAGTGCTTCGTCGGTATAAAATAAAAAGGAAGATGCTTAAAAATCGTCTTCCTTTTTTTCTGAAAGTCTGCGCCTATTCATCAGCGTTTTATACAAGCTTTCAATCCATTACGTTTTGCTTTCAACTTTTTTAGTCGTGGCTTATTCGCACGGAAGGGATGGGTAACAGAACTGCGTATTAAATTTGATGGTCAAAAAGAACTATGGTTTTAAATTATTTTATAAAAGCGGGCTTTAACGCGGTTTTAGTTGTTTTTTTAGTGGCCCAATCCTATGGGCAGTCGCTAGAAGGCAAAATTAGCAATGCCTATCAGCAATTCGAACGTCTGCCTGCTTTAAAACACGGGATAGCCTCACTCACCGTATTAGATGCTAAAACCGGAGCCGTTCTGTTTACTAAAAACGGAAACACCGGTCTGGCAACAGCCTCGACTTTAAAAACGATTACCGCTGCCGCTGCTTTTTATTTGTTGGGTGCAGATTATAGCTACCAAACGCGGCTATATTATACCGGAGAAATTGTAAACGGAGTCTTAACAGGTGATATCATCATTAAGGGAAGTGGCGATCCTTCTTTGGGCAGCAGTCGGTTTGATCAAACAAAAGAATCCGCTCTACTCGCACAATGGACAACGGCAATTGCGAATGCAGGTATCAAAAAAATAAATGGAAGCGTTATTGGTGATGATTTGTTGTACGGTGGGCAAAAGGCCGGGCCAAGATGGATTTGGCAAGATCTGGGGAGTTATTACGGAGCAGGCATCTCGGCATTGAACTGGCGTGAAAATCTAGTAGATATTCATCTTTTGCCCGGTAAGCAAGTCGGAGCGACCACTACTTTGCAGTCCACTGTTCCCAATGTATCCTATCTGAAAATTGTCAATGAAGCCACTACCGGCAGTCATGGTTCGGGTGATAAAGTGTATCCTTACAGTGCTCCTTATTCTTCGCTCATATATCTACGAGGTACCTATGGTATTGACCTAAAGAAGCCGGTGCAGATTGCTCTCCCCGATGCGGCTTACGATGCAGCCTTGCGATTGCAACTAAGTTTAGAGAGTAAGGGCATCAGCGTCCGGGAACCCGCTACTTCTGGCCAATTGCTAAAGCTGTCGGGAAAGAAGGTGCCGCAAACAGGAAAAGATTTAAGCATGCACCAATCGCCCGCCTTGGCAGAACTCGTTTATTGGTTTAACCAAAAAAGTATCAATTTGTACGGCGAGGCGCTCCTTAAGACAATGGCGCTGGAAAAAGGCAAAGTGCTCGATACGGACGAAGCGGCGGATGTGTTGCGCGACTTTTGGGTAGCCAAGTTGGGATTGGAAAAGGGCGCTATACGGATTTTTGATGGTAGTGGATTGTCCCCGGAAAACCGGGTGACTACCATGGCGATGGCGAAAATTTTGGCATCCATTAAAAGAGAGCCGTGGTTCAGTGCTTATTATAAGAGTATCCCTGTTTATAATGGCATGAAGATGAAAAGTGGGACAATCGGCGGTGTATTGGGCTATACGGGTTACCAAAAAGCCTCAAACGGGACAGAGCTTGTATTCAGTTTGCTCGTAAATAACTATGAAGGCACGGCTTATAATATGCGGCAGCAAATGTTTAAATTACTGAATGCGCTGAAGTAACGGTGGGGCTCAGGGCCTAAGGTTAGGGTGTAAGCTTAAAGGCAAAAGCTTACAGCATATTGCGTATAGCTGCTAATATAAAAAATAGCTATCTTTGCTAAATGAGTCACCAGCTGCATGTTTCGATTGATAAAGATTCCGGCTTTTGTTTCGGCGTAGTCTATGCTATAGATATGGCGGAAGAGATTTTGGAAGAGGAAGGCTACCTTTATTGTTTAGGGGATATTGTACATAACGATGAAGAGGTCGCTCGCTTAAAAGCAAAGGGTTTGCGCATTATTTCTCACCAGGATTTACCTCATCTGAACAATGAAAAGGTATTGATTAGGGCCCATGGCGAATCGCCTGAAACCTATAGGATCGCTTTGGAGAATAACATTACGTTGATAGACGCCTCCTGCCCGGTGGTCCTGAAATTGCAGAATCGAATAAAAACGTCTTTTGACGAAAAGGAGCAAATTCTCATCTTCGGAAAACACGGGCATGCCGAAGTCATAGGTCTCCAAGGTCAAACCAATAACGAAGCGTTGGTTTTTCAGGACATTGATGAACTTGATACGCTGGAGCTGCCGGCTAAATTTACCTTATATAGCCAAACTACAAAAAGCACCGATAAATTCTATCAAATTAAAGACGAATTGCTAAAACGGGGATATGAAGTAAAGGCCAATGATACCATCTGTAGGCAGGTATCAAACCGTTACGAAGACTTGGCTAAATTCGCCCAACAGTTTAACAAGATCGTTTTTGTATCAGGCAGGAAATCTTCAAACGGGAAAGTGCTATACGATGTATGTTTAAGAAATAACCCACAAAGCATATTTATTTCGGATCCTGCAGAGCTTGACGCTGGAATGTTTAAACCGAATGAAACGATTGGTGTATGTGGTGCTACCTCAACGCCCATGTGGTTGATGCAGAAAGTGAAAGAAAAATTAGAAAGCTTTTAACCTGAGTTCGATTAGTATTTGCTTTCCATTATCATACAAACCTCACATTCATTTTTGGGTAAAACCAAAGCGCAGACAAATTTGTAATTTTGGAATCTGGATTCTCAAGATGCTTCGCTGCCAACGATTTCACGTTTTGCAGCAGCGTTGTGTTGTAAGGGAGTGGATACTGATCAGACTAGTTACATAATGAAAGCAAAAAAAGGCGTGTTATTGATAAATTTGGGAACCCCCGATAGTCCCAAAGTGCCTGATGTTCGAAGATATCTGGATGAATTTTTGATGGATGGCCGAGTGATCGATATCGGTGTAATTCAAAGAAACCTTTTAGTGAGGGGGATTATCGTGCCGTTTAGAAGTCCGAAAACAGCTAAACTGTACAATGAAATTTGGGATAAGGAAAAGGGATCGCCGCTGCTCTATATCAGCAAGGAGCAAGTCGATCTATTGCGCGAGGAGTTGGGAGACGAATATCATATAGAACTGGCGATGCGTTATCAGAACCCTTCGATTGAACAAGCACTTGAAAAGTTGCGCGTCGCAATGGTAGATAGCGTCCGTATCATCCCGCTGTTTCCCCAATATGCGTCAGCTACCACCGGTTCGGTGATCGAGAAGGTAATGCGTCTAATGAGTGGCTGGCCGGCCTTTCCGGAAATATCCATCGTCAATCAGTTTTACGATAACGAATTGATGATCGAAGCTTTTGCAGATAACGGACGATTAAAAAGGCCGGAAACCTTTGATCATGTACTGTTTAGTTTTCACGGCCTGCCCGTTAGGCAGCTTAAGAACGTAGACAGCTCAGGAAATCACGATTGCAATGCCTCCAATTGCCGACAGGAAATAACTTCCGCTAATAAGTTCTGTTATTTGGCGCAATGCCATGCAACTGCGCGGCTCATCGCGCAGAAACTCGATATTAATCCGGAAAAATATACCGTATGTTTCCAGTCGCGCTTAGGAAAGGAGCCTTGGATTCAACCTTATACAAGTGATACCTTGGAGAAGCTCGCGCATGAGGGGGCAAAAAGACTGCTTGTGTTTAGTCCGGCTTTTGTTGCAGACTGCATTGAAACCTTATATGAGATAAGTGTTGAATACGGACAAGAATTCAATAAGTTGGGTGGGGAGCATGTCGAATTAGTTCCTAGCCTAAATACACATTCAAAATGGATAGAGGCTTTAAAGCTGATGGTACTAGGCAGGCAACCTATGCCAGCCGCCACACCGCTCGGAGAGGCAATTATAAATAAATAGGATGTTAACGGGCATGTCCCGTTTGCTGCTAGAAACAGATTTTAACATGAGATTGATTGTCATTAATGCCTTTGTACTACTATTAATCGACTTTTATATTTATTATGCTCTGCAAAAGAGTACAATACAATGGGCTAAGGCACGATTTTTCAAAACGACGTGGTGGGCATATAGTTTGATTCTCTTTGCCGGTGTTCTGGCAAGTCTTTACTTAAGTCTTCCCTTAATCATTCGTTCCATCGTGCTGGTAGCTTTTTTCTTAACCTTTACCAGTAAAGTTTTTTATGTGCTGGTGTTGCTTTTGGATGAGTTTCGAAGGGGCGGAATATGGATGGGTAGAAAATTATTTCGCAGGAAACAGGTGGTATCACAAACTGATCAACAGGTTGAATCGACGGCAGCTAGCACTGAGGTTGGCATTAGCCGATCTCAATTTTTAACCAGAGCCGGTATCCTGGTCGCCGCAGTGCCTTTCGCCACTTTGAGCTGGGGAATTGCTGTGGGCGGGTATGACTACCGCGTCCGAAGACAGAAACTGTATTTGCCGAACTTACCAAAAGCCTTTCATGGCATTAAAATCGGACAGATATCAGATATTCACTCCGGTAGCTTCTACAATAAGAAAGCGGTGCAGGGTGGGATAGATATGCTCCTTGGCGAAAATCCCGATCTGATTTTCTTTACCGGCGACTTGGTTAATAACAAGGCCGACGAAATGCGGAACTATCAGGATTTATTCAGTAAAGTAAAAGCGCCGTTGGGCGTGTATTCAACTTTAGGAAATCACGACTATGGAGATTATTTCTACGGGAGGGAGGATAGCCCCGAAAAGCGTAGAAACTTACAACAGGTAAAAGACGTTCATAAGGTGATGGGTTGGGATTTGTTGCTGAATGAACATAGAAGATTACGGGTCGACAATGAAGAGATTGGCATATTGGGCGTAGAAAACTGGGGAACTGGCAGGTTCCCTAAATATGGTCGTATCGACTTAGCAAAGAAGAACACGGATGAATTGCCCGTTAAACTTTTGCTCTCACACGATCCTTCACATTGGCGAGCGCAAGTATTGGATAATAAGGATATTGACGTGATGTTTGCCGGCCATACGCATGGTATGCAATTTGGTGTTCGGGGCGAACATTATCAATGGAGCCCTGCAAAATATGTCTATAACGAGTGGGCCGGCCTTTATACAGAGGCTAATCAACAGCTCTACGTCAATGTCGGCTATGGCTTTTTAGGATACCCGGGTCGTGTGGGTATTTTACCCGAGATCACCATTTTTGAGCTGTTAAGCGAAGAGCGTTCTATTCCAAATGCCTAAACCTCGCTTCAAACTGTAACATAATCCGATTTCGCAGGTCTTAATAGCAAATCGTTTGCGATCATGTCAGTAAAGATGCCTTACCGAGAAAATATCAGACTCTCTCTGGAGTCTATTGCAAGTAATAAGCTGCGTACCTTTTTAACGGCTTTGATTATTGCAATAGGTATAACCGCTTTGGTGGGTATTCTTACATCAATCGATGCAATTCAAAATTCGTTAAGGGATTCTTTTTCTGCGATGGGCGCAAATTCCTTTAATATAAGGAACCGAGGAATTAATGTACAAATCGGCGGAAGCGGTACCCGGCCTAAAGTTTTTGAGAAGATCTCCTATCGGGAAGCCTTAGCCTTTCAAAGGCGCTTCGATTATGGCGCGATCGTTTCCATTAGCGCCTATGCTTCTAATTATGCGGTTGTTAAATATGGCAGTGAACAGTCGAACCCAAACATTGCCATATTAGGTGCCGACGATCAGTATTTACAGACCAGCGGTTATAAACTGGAAAGCGGACGAAATTTTACCCAGCGTGAACTGGAGACGGGTTCAAACGTGGTCATTATCGGAAGCGAAATCAAAAGTCGCTTATTCAAAAGAAACGAAGACCCTTTAAATAAAATGCTTGTTATCGGTAATTCGAAATACCTTATTATCGGAATATTAGAAAACCGGGGTTCCAGTGCAGGCATGGGGGCTGATAAAACATGCATCATTCCTTTATTACGCGCACGCGCGGTGGTTCAGGGAGCAATGCCCTCTTATACCATAACCGTGACGAGCGGTAGTGCACAGGGAATCGAACCGACAATTGGTGAAGCGACGGCCTTATTTAGAAATATCCGTGGACTGGGAGTTACGCAGGAAAATAACTTTGAAATCACCAAAAGCGATGCGGTCGCGCAGGTGTTGGTCAGTAGTCTGACCTACGTGGCAGTGGGCGCTTTCGTTATCGGTATCATCACCTTAATCGGAGCTTCTATAGGTTTAATGAACATTATGTTGGTGTCAGTAACAGAGCGCACCAGGGAAATCGGTGTGCGAAAGGCGATAGGTGCTACGCCGCAAGTCATTCGGATGCAGTTTTTGACGGAGGCGATCGTTATTTGCCTACTCGGCGGAATTGGCGGCATCTTGCTTGGCATTTTAATCGGTAACGTGGTGGCCGCCGTAGTAGGAACAAGCTTCGTCATTCCTTGGAAGTGGATTACCATGGGCATCGTTGTTTGTGTGGGCGTTGGAATGGTTTCTGGGTTTTATCCCGCTTCTAAAGCGTCAAAGCTTGATCCAATCGAAGCGTTACGTTACGAATAAAGTCGGTGTTTTAAATTCCTTTCCTTTTATCCGATTTTTATCCGATTTTTATCCGAAGCGGCAAAGCTCCATATCATCTGCCGCTTGGTTCTTTGATGCCTCGATCTGGTTGCCCAAAATAATACTTGTAAAAAAAGGCAAGTTTATCTATGTTTATCCCATGGAAGAGATAAGTTGGCAAGACTTTGAAAAAGTAGAGCTGCGTGTCGGTACGATCCTAACAGTGGAGGATTTTCCCGAAGCCCGTAAGCCGGCTTATAGGCTGACCATTGACTTCGGGCCGGCAATAGGCGTTCGAAAGAGTAGCGCACAGATAACCAAACACTATACGAAAGAGGCTTTGTTAGGTAAACAGATTATCGGCGTTGTGAACTTCCCGAAGAAGCAGATCGCGACGTTTATGTCCGAATGCTTAGTTACCGGATTTGCAGACGAAAACGGCGATATCGTATTGTCTACCGTTGCAGCAAAAGTGCCCAACGGAGCCAAATTGATATAGCAGCATTGAGAAGGATTTAATCAATAAATTGCGGGAGGGCGGTAGCCTATAGCTTAAGCTTACAGCCTATTGCACAAATAAGGATAAATGAAGTATATAAATTTTGAAGATACGAGCGACACCGTATCGGATGAGTTTTTTATGAAAGAAGCACTGCGAGAGGCGGAGAAGGCTTTTGAAGCGGAGGAGGTTCCCATCGGTGCGGTGATAGTTCACGACGGTAAAATTATTGCCCGCGGGCACAACCTTACCGAAACGCTAAACGATGTAACAGCACACGCAGAAATGCAAGCTTTTACGGCGGCTGCCAATTATATCGGGGGTAAATACTTAAAAGATTGCACACTCTATGTAACGATAGAGCCTTGCGTAATGTGTGCCGGCGCTTCTTACTGGTCGCAAATCAAGCGAATCGTTTTCGGTGCACCGGATGAAAAGAGGGGTTATACGGTGGTTTCAAGAAATATAATCCATCCTAAAACCACCGTCGTGAGCGGCATTATGGAAGAAAGCTGCCGCGAACTGATGCAACGGTTTTTTCAGTTAAAAAGGCGGTAAATTTGGACTGTTAATAGGGAATAGTTAATGGAAGCAGCTGTAGGGAATAGACAAAGTCGCTAGCGAATGAATAAGTAGACCGCGACGGCATGTCCCTATTAACATGTTACCTTGCTCACATCTCTGTCTATTGTCATCTCCTTATAAAAACTGAATGCTTAAGAACAATTCAAGACATATATCGTTATATTTGTGTATCATAAATCAGAAATTAAAAAACATAAAATTATGGCTTTTTCACTTCCTGCGTTACCATACGCAACCGATGCATTAGAACCCCATATTGATAAAGAAACCATGGAAATTCATCATGGTAAACACCATCAGGCATACGTTGATAACCTGAATAAAGCAATTGCTGGAACTGATGCTGAATCGCTTTCTATTGAAGAAATCATAAAGAATGTTTCAGCATATCCAGCTGCGGTTCGCAATAACGGCGGAGGGCACTATAACCATACCCTGTTTTGGACGATATTGGCTAAAGAACCTCAAACTACGCCAAGCGGAGAGCTCGCAACAGCTATTGATGAAACCTTTGGTTCTTTTGAAGAACTTAAAAAGAAACTTCAAGATGCAGGAGCAACGCGTTTCGGTTCAGGCTGGTCTTGGCTGGTAGTTGATGAAGCGGGTAAACTGCAAGTTACTTCAACTCCAAATCAAGATAACCCATTAATGGACGTAGCAGAGGTTAAAGGAACGCCGATTTTAGGAATCGACGTATGGGAACACGCTTATTATTTAAAATATCAGAATAAGCGACCTGCTTACCTTGATGCAATTTTTAATGTAATTTGCTGGAAAGCAGTTGGCGAACGCTACGCAGAAGCTAAGAAATAATGATCGGTTCGGCAATCCGAACGAAGAATTTACAGACATGTGAAAGCAGTGCTTGCCCAGGTGAGCACTGCTTTTTTTTAATTACCACAATTTCTCGCTGTAGCTGAGGCGGTGGATAAGCCGCTAAGGGGTCCGGATCCATTGAGGGTTAAAAATTATCAACTAATTACTTTGAAGATGAAAGCAATTGTATTGGAAGGTATCAACCTGCCTTTAACCATAAAATATGTAAATAAACCGAAATTAAAAGCGAATGAAGCCTTGGTAGCGATTAAAGCGGCCGCACTCAACAGGCGCGATTATTGGATACAGAAAGGGCAATACGCAGGATTGAAATTTCCGATTATTTTGGGTTCGGACGGAGCCGGTGTTGTCGCAGAGGTGGGTAGTGAATCGGAAAATGAGTGGATCGGCAAGGAGGTGCTTATCAATCCTTCCTTAATGTGGGGAGAAAGTGAGGCCGCTCAATCAACAGCATTCCATATCCTAGGGCTCCCACAGGACGGCACGTTGGCTGAGTATGTGCGGGTACCGCTTGACGCCTTACACATCATGCCCTCGCATCTCACTTTTGAAGAGGCTGCTGCGATTCCACTTGGCGGCCTTACGGCGTGGCGGGCCCTGTTTAGCAGAGCTCAATTAAAAGCAGGAGAAAGGGTCCTAGTTGCAGGTGTCGGTGGCGGCGTGGCTAGCTTCGCATTGCAATGGGCGCTGTTTGCCGGTGCGGAAGTGTATGTTACATCGGGCAAAAGAGAAAAGATCAGGAAGGCCTTGGAAATGGGAGCGAAAGCAGGGGTACTGTATACGGACAAAAATTGGATGGAAAAGATCCAACCAGAAGGGGGCTTTGATGTGATCATCGACAGTGCGATCGGAGACGGATTTGCCAACTATATAGAACTGGCCAAACCGGGCGGAAGAATCGTATTTTTCGGAGCTACAGCATCTGGCAATTTGCCCGAACTCAATGCAAGGAAGATTTTTTGGAAACAATTGAGCATTTTAGGAAGTACCATGGGCTCGCCTAGCGATTTTAGTAACATGCTTTCTTTTGTTAATGAACATCGCGTGAAGCCGGTGATTGATTCGATTTTTCCGCTGGCCCATGCGGAAGAAGCCGTAAGAAAGATGGACCGTTCAGAGCAATTTGGTAAATTGGTGCTAAGGGTTGATTGATTTAAACAGACAGATGAAAAGAATAGGATTGATTGTACAGGCCTTGGTTATAAGTGTGTTTATCTGCTGTGCAGGAGCGCATGAAAAGCAACATGAGCAGGAAAAGAATGCGTTTGAGCCAACTGCAGGTGCAGGGCACCTGGATACAGCCACCTTTGCCGCGGGCTGCTTCTGGTGCGTGGAAGCTCAGTTTCAACAGCTTCATGGCGTTGATACGGTGATTTCGGGTTATACCGGCGGACATGTAAAGAACCCGACCTACAAAGAGGTGTGCACCGGTAATACCGGACACGCTGAAGCGGTAAATATTATCTTCGACCCCGATACAATAAGCTTCGATGAATTAGTGGAGGCTTTTTTTATAGCGCATGATCCAACGCAAAAAAACCGACAAGGGAATGATGTAGGTACGCAATACAGGTCGGCGATCTTTTACCATAATTTGCAGCAACAGCAAAAAGCGAACTACTATATAAAGAGATTAGATGCTGAAAAAGCTTATGCGAAACCGATCGTAACCGAGGTAAAGCCTTACGGCGCTTTTTATGTGGCGGAAGACTACCATCAGAACTACTTCAATTTGAATCGGAGCGAGGGCTATTGCCAGTTCGTGATAGCACCGAAGTTAGAAAAATTCGAAAAAGTGTTCAAGAAGAAGTTAAAAAATAAGTAGTGGATATGGTATAGCGCTAGCCCGGCTGTGGTGATGCCGCTGAATGGTAAAAAGCAGGGACGAATTGATAGGAGATGTCTAAAAACGGTTAGATTTTTGTCATTCGAGCGAACCTTTTCAGACACCTCCAATTTCAGGAAATACTTAAGATAAGATATCTACAATTTTAAGTAAGCTTGGCGTGAGCGAATCTATATGTTTTATAGCCTTATCAAAAGGTGTAAAACTGATGTCCCCATTAATTACGCCTGCCATTTCGCCACGGCGCCCTGCTAATAAGGCTTCCACGGCTGCCACACCTAAGCGACTAGCCAAGACGCGGTCCATACAAGTCGGACTGCCCCCACGCTGTATATGCCCCAGAATGGAAACCCGTGTGTCGTAATTTGGGAAATGTTTTTTTACCAGTTCGGCTATTACAAAAGCACCTCCTTCTTCATCGCCTTCAGCAACCAGCACAATTTTAGAGGATTTGTCTTTTCTGCCATGAGCCAGCTTTTCCAATAAAGCTTTTGAGTCTGTCGCGCTTTCGGGGATAAGAATAGCTTCCGCTCCGGTTCCTATTCCGCTGCGCAAGGCTATAAGCCCAGAGTCGCGGCCCATCACTTCAATAATAAACAAGCGATCATGAGATTCTGCGGTATCTCTTATTTTGTCAACCGCATTGATCACCGTATTGATGGCTGTATCGTAGCCAATGGTAAAATCAGTTCCCGCTAAATCATTGTCTATCGTGCCGGGGAGCCCCATCACCGGGATATCGTGTTCTTCGATAAATTTCGCGGCGCCCGTAAAGGTTCCATCGCCTCCGATCGCAACCAGTCCATCGATTTGAAACTTACGGATCTGCTCATATGCTTTTTGCCTTCCCTCAACTTCCCTAAACTCTTTGCTTCGTGCGGTTTTTAAAATAGTGCCACCCCGTTGGATGATGTTGGCTACAGATTTGGCATCCATTGGAAATATATCTCCGTTTACCATTCCGTCATACCCTCGCTGAATACCAAACACATTTAGGTTATAGTGTAGGCCCGTCCGCACAACAGCCCGTATGGCGGCGTTCATGCCCGGCGAGTCTCCACCAGAAGTAAATACTGCAATATTTTTTATTGTACTCATATTGTAAATGTATAGCTTAATTCATTATTAGGAACTATGGGCGCTCTTTGTATGCTTTCATACCAGACTCCAAAAATTCGATATAATTTTGAACATCATAATTGGCTCCCTGTGGAGGAACCAGTACATTTTCGTCACCATCCACAATAACGTATAATGGCTGAGAGTTGCTATTAAATTTTGACGCTTGAAAATCACTCCATTTTTTTCCAATCGTATTGATTTTCTTCTTGCTGTAAGCAGAAGTATATTGTTCACTTTCCGACAAAGCCGTTTTATCGTCCACAAATAATTCTGCCATCACGAATTCATTATTCAGTAGGCTTTTTACTTTCGGATCGGTCCAGACATTGGCCTCCATTTTCCGGCAGTTAACACAGTTCCATCCGGTAAAGTCAATTAACACGGGCTTGTTTAGCTGTTTAGAAACTTGTAAGGCCTGCTCGTAATCGTAATAGGGGTCAAAGCCTTTTGGGGTGCCGCGTTCATGAAAGATTTCAGCATATTTCTTTGGGCCTGAACTGCTCGCGCTATTGCTGGAAGAAACCGTTACACCGGCGCTTAAATCAAAATCTTGTGTGGCGCTAGGAGGCAAGAATGCACTCACTGATTTTAAGGGTGCACCCCACATGCCGGGAATAAGATACACAACAAAAGATAGCACGGCGATAGCAAAAAAGGTACGTAACACCGACAAATGCTGCACTTCGCTGTCGTGAGCGAATTTTATTTTTCCCAATAAATATAAGCCCATTAAAGCAAATATGACGATCCAAAGGGCTAAAAACACTTCCCGATCCAGCCAATTCCAATGATAGGCCAAATCTACATTCGACAAGAACTTTAAGGCAAAAGCCAGTTCAAGAAAGCCCAGCACTACTTTGACGCTGTTTAACCAGCCGCCCGACTTTGGCAGTGATTTCAATAAGGACGGAAACAGCGCAAATAGGGCAAAAGGAATCGCTAAAGCCAATGAAAATCCGAACATACCGATCGCCGGTCCTAAACGCTCGCCCTTGGATGCCGCATCAACCAACAGCGTGCCAATTAGCGGGCCTGTACAGGAAAACGAAACCAAAGCTAAGCTAAAAGCCATAAAGAAAATTCCGATAAGGCCTCCCTGATCGGATTTGGCGTCTACTTTATTGACAAACGAACTCGGAAGCGTAATCTCGAATGCGCCTAAAAAGGAGGCGGCAAACACCACTAGCAAGAGGAAAAACAAGAAATTGAAAATACCGTTGGTAGAAAGCGCATTTAATGCGTCGGAACCAAAAAAGATCGTAACCAACATGCCTAAACCGACGTAAATGACGATAATAGACAAACCATATACGATCGCTTGCCCAATCGCCTTCGCCCGTGAGCCTGCCCGCTTGGTGAAAAAGCTGACCGTTAAAGGGAGCATCGGAAAAATACAGGGCATTAAAATAGCTGCGAAACCAAAGAGCAGACCGTTAATGAATATTTGCCAAAGCGACACAGTGGCTTCGTCGCTTTCTATCGTCGAAGCGGCGGTGGATGGCGCCTTTATCGAAGTGGTGAGCTGAGCGGTGTCGGTAGCTGTGCTGGTGTCTTCGGTAATGTCAGTAAATTCGATATCGTCAAAGGAAATAGTATCGACCTGTAGCGTACGTGAAGAAGCACTATTCGCAAAAAAGCTGAAGAAAATACTTATTAATGGAATTATTACGAATTTTCTATACATCAGTTTTAGTTTGAAGGCGTGAAATTAGTAATTATTCTTGACACGCCGTCAATTTCCGGGTCTCCTTATTGTAATAAAGCGCGGGGCGTTGCTCCTTATTATTTTATCGGAATAGTGAAGTCCACTTCGTCAGGAGGCAAGCATTCCTTGTCGTTGCAAACCATAAATTCTACCGTTCCTTTTACAGAAGTAGTTGCTTTATTTAACTTGATTTTCTGTTGAAAAACAACCTCATTTTCGAAATATATAACGTCCATATCGAACACTTTCTCAAAATGGCTTATGCCTTTCGGTTCAGCGGTTTTACCGACCGGAGTATAATCCGAAGATTTGGAAAAAGTGAAACTGGTAGGTACGGGCCCTCCCGGCTTTAGGTTCTGCGAGTAAATGTGCCATCCTTTGTCGATGGTCGCTTTTATAAGAAGTACCGCCTCGTTATTGTTTATTTTCTTCGCAGCGTAAGCCCATTTTACTGGGGTCTTAATTTGTGCGGATGCCGCCAAGGTGCTGAAAATCAAGATTGCTAAAAATGCAGTGAATTTTTTCATTCTAATACTAATTTGACTATTTAGACGCCAACTGTCAAAAAGGTTTAATCTATAGTGAACAGCGTCGTCGTCATTTGGCTAAGAATCTTGCAAACATATAGAAAAGGAAAGGATTATGCAACGCGAAGTGCATCAAATCCCTTGGCATCTCCGTCAGCTTTTAATACATTCTTCTGCATAGTTGTCAGGAACGTTCAAAGGAAGGCGATTTCCTTAATGCCGAACTCTGTCAGCTGTCCGTCAAAATCCACTACTAATTTCCCTTCTCTACTGATGTCAAGAACGGTGCCGTTCTTACATTGATCCCCTACCATAAAGTTGGCACGTTGTCCTAAGCGATATAGATCGCGTTTATACCGAGGCCTTTGCTCCGCGTTTCCATGTTTAAGGAGTTCGTACTCAATGCTTAGCTGCAGACATAAGGAGGATAGCAGTTCGTTAATGTCGAAGTCCCGACCTAAAAGTTGTTTAAGAGAGGAAGCCTTTGCGTGGTGATTATCAAAATCGGTCTGGTTGACATTTATTGCTAAGCCGATAATGGCATGTTTCCAAGTCATTCCGCGGAGTATGTTTTCTATTAGGATCCCACCGATTTTTTTGTCCAGGAAGTAAATGTCGTTAGGCCATTTTATACGAAGGTCTCCTCCAAGTATCGGTCTGAGCGTATCAATTATCGCCAAGCTGACTGCAATGTTCAGGTTGAATTGATCTTTTGGTGAAAGAAAACCAGGGTTCAATAGGATGCTGCAAGTTAAGTTTTTTCCCGGTTCGCTGCGCCAAACATTGCCGGCCTGCCCTTTTCCGGCGTATTGCTCTACTGCCATTATTACAGTTCCTTCACTATATGGCGTAGAATTTGACAGGTTAGATTTAAGATAATCATTAGTCGAACTTACCCGTTGTAGAGTAATAATATTTTCTCCAACAATAAGTCCCAAAAAAGTGTTACTTTGCAAAGTCTTTGTGGCATTAAATGAAAAACTGTTCAAAACTAAAATTTTTTAATGGTAAAAAGTAAAAAGGTTAAAGAATCCACTCATCTCTCGGAAGTTATAATACACGGTATCCAAGAGAAGAAGGGTAATGAAATAGTTAGATTAGACCTCCAGAATGTTTATAGCTCTGTTTCTGATTATTTTGTAATATGTCATGCCGAATCGACGACCCAAGTGCGGGCAATAGCGAAGAGTGTGGAAGAGGAAGTGTATAAATCGATTAAGCAGGATCCTTGGCGAAAAGAAGGGATAGATCATGCTGAGTGGATTTTGTTAGATTATATAGATGTAGTTGTACATATCTTCAAGACGGATAAAAGGCAATTTTACGCGATTGAAGACCTATGGGGTGATGCAGAGCTTAAGTATTTTCAAAGTGCATAGGTGTCGCACGCTAAATAAACAAAGAGGATAAACAATTTATGAAAGATAATATGTCAAATCAACCTGGGAAAATAAAGAAAGTTCCGGGGAAGAAAATCAGCCCTAAACCTCCGAAATTCAATATTATGTGGCTATGGATCGCCATGATATTGGGTTTTATTGCGCTCCAATACGTATTTACAGGAGAGAGTGCAAAAGAAATTACCTATCAGCGCTTTGAATCAACTATGTTAAAGGAAGGTGATGTAGAAAAACTGGTAGCGTATAAACGAAATGAATTGATTGGCGTTGAGGTCTATATAAAGAAGGATAGGCTCAGTGAGGAAAAGTATAAAGATGTAAGGGCCAAAAATAATGGCCTTAACCTTTCTACCGGTAATGCTGGCCCTCAATACTTTTTTCAAGATGGATCCTTTGACGCCTTGGAGCGCAAGTTAAATGCGGCACAGCAGGGCGTTCCTGAAAACGAACGCGTAAGTGTTACGCTGGAAGAGCGAAATAGTCCGTGGACCGGTTGGTTGCTTTCCATTATTCTGCCTTTAGGACTTGTTATTTTGTTCTGGGTATTTATCATGCGCCGGATGGGCGGTGGTGCTGGCGGAGCTGGTGGACAGATTTTTAATATTGGTAAGTCGAAAGCGCAACTCTTTGATAAAGAATCGCAAGTGAATATTACCTTTAATGATGTCGCTGGGCTCGAAGAGGCGAAGCAAGAGGTCATGGAAATTGTAGACTTCTTGAGAAATCCAAAGAAATATACGAACCTTGGCGGAAAGATACCGAAAGGTGCCTTGCTCGTAGGTTCTCCCGGTACAGGTAAGACCTTATTGGCAAAAGCGGTAGCCGGAGAAGCGCAAGTGCCTTTTTTCTCTTTATCCGGTTCTGATTTTGTTGAAATGTTTGTAGGGGTTGGGGCTTCCCGGGTGCGTGACTTATTTAAGCAGGCTAAAGACAAAGCGCCTTGTATTATCTTCATTGATGAAATTGACGCTATCGGGCGGGCCCGTGGAAAAAACAACATTGTCGGTGGAAACGATGAAAGAGAAAACACGCTGAACCAATTATTGGTAGAGATGGACGGCTTTGGAACCGATTCAGGTATCATTATATTGGCTGCTACCAACCGCCCGGATGTGTTGGACTCGGCGCTCTTAAGGCCTGGACGTTTTGATAGACAGATTTCGATAGACAAGCCGGACTTGGTAGGACGGGAACAGATATTTAAGGTGCATTTGAAGCCGATTAAGTTGGCTGCGGATGTCGAAGCCAAAAAGCTGTCCGCCCAAACTCCGGGATTTGCCGGTGCTGAAATCGCCAATGTCTGTAATGAGGCCGCGCTTATAGCCGCCCGCAAGAATAAGGAGTCGGTTGATATGCAGGATTTCCAAGACGCAATCGACCGCGTGATCGGTGGCTTGGAGAAGAAGAACAAAATCATCTCTCCGGAGGAAAAACGCATTGTTGCCTATCATGAGGCCGGGCATGCCATTGCTGGCTGGTTTTTAGAACACGCGGATCCGTTGGTGAAGGTGTCCATTGTTCCAAGAGGTGTGGCAGCGCTGGGTTACGCGCAATATTTACCAAAAGAGCAATTCTTATACACCACCGAACAGTTAATCGACGGCATGTGTATGACCATGGGTGGTCGGGTGGCTGAAGACCTCACTTTCGGAAAAATTTCGACAGGAGCACAGAATGACTTGGAGCGGATCACCAAATTGGCTTATGCAATGGTTGCCGTATATGGTATGAACGGTAAGGTCGGTAACATATCTTTCAACGATAGCCAGGAGTCGCAGTTTCAAAAGCCTTACTCGGAAAAAACTGCCGAACTTATTGATGAAGAAGTTCGCAAATTGATCAGTGACGTCTACGAAAAAACAAGACAATTGCTTAGCGAAAAAGCAGAGGGCTTGAAGGCTTTAGCTGAAAAGCTACTGGAAAAGGAAATCTTGTTCCAATCGGATTTGGAGGAAATTTTAGGTAAGAGACCTTTTGACCATCGTACTACTTATGATGAATTCGTAAACGGCGATGAGGGTTCTTCAGATCAAAGGAAGGCTGCGGAAGGGCTTATGCATGAAGGCGTGGGAGACAATTCCGGAACTTTTGAAAAAAGTAAGTCGTCCGATGATAAAAGTGCAGCTGATGCTGCTGAGTAATTTCCAATAGGTTTTTTAAGAAAATAAACAGAGGCGCAGCTTGTAAAGGTAGCGCCTCTTTTTTTAAGCTTTGCTTAACCAGGGTAAGCTTACTCGAACAGTGCCTTTTAATAAAAAACTTATAAATTGCACAGTAAATAGAACGATTATGCAAGAAGCTACTGCGAAGGAAAGATTATTGAAGAAAATACGGAAAGCATTGCTGTTGAAGCGCGATAATCCCTATCCCAATTTAGAAGAGGTGCCTCTTTATAAAGAAGCAAGCGAGCCGATCGAGATAGTATTTGCACAGAATTTTACGGCAATCGCAGGGAACTTTATTTTTTGTGAAGATGAACTTCAATTGATAGAAAGCTTACTTGCTATTACTGAAACGGAGGATGTAAAGCGGATTTACGCTTGGGAAGATGAAATTCAGACCATGCTGGATCGTTACGAGTTTCCCTACTTTAGGGGCGATGCCGAATTTCAAAAAGCCGAGATGGGTATAACCAAATGCGAAGCGCTCATTGCGCGGTCGGGCAGTATTATGGTGAGTAACGCCAGCTTTGCTGGACGAAGGCTTAGTATTTATCCGCATGTGCATGTTGTAATCGCCTATACATCGCAATTGGTAATGGATTTAAAAGACGGATTTGAAGTAATCAAGGGCAGGTATGGCCAGGAGCTGCCAACCATGATCAGTACCATTACAGGCCCTAGCAGAACCGCAGACATCGAGAAGACCTTGGTGTTAGGTGCGCATGGACCTAAGCAGCTATATCTGCTGCTCTTGGACGATACGCTCGGAGCCTAACATTTCGCTGCGAAGCAGTTTCCAATAATAGACATCAATTTATTCAGAAAGGAATGCTGTACAACTAATTTTATTAGTATTATTACTAATAAAATTAGTTATATTTGTTTTATGGATACGATGCAAAACGAGGAGTATTTCAAGGGTAGGGGGGCTCAGATTAACACACATAATAAGTTCTTCAAGAACAAATACGTGTGTGAGCATATTGAAGGTCTCGATGAACCTTTTTTGGAGAACACGGCTACGCAAGTGATCGAATCGAGCCCTAAGCGAATTATTAGCGAGAGCGATAGTCCTGACTTGCGCTTTATGCGGTCTATAAATCCCTATCAGGGATGCGAGCATGGCTGCATTTACTGTTATGCCCGGAATGCACACGAGTATTGGGGATATAGTGCGGGCCTGGATTTTGAAAGAAAAATTATTGTTAAACGGAATTGTGCCGTTCTTTTGGAAGAGGAATTTAATAAGAAGGGATACGTCCCTTCAACAATTATGCTTTCGGGCAATACCGACTGTTATCAGCCGCTCGAGCGGAAGCTTAAACTCACGCGATCGCTCCTTCAGGTCTTTCTCAAGTATAAGCATCCGGTGTCTATCATCAGCAAAAACAACTTAATACTTAGAGATTTAGATATTTTGCGTGAATTGGCAAAGTTGCAGCTCGTTCATGTTGCCGTCACCATTAACTCTTTGAACGAAGAGTTAAGACAGAAGATGGAACCTCGAACCGTTACCGCTGTTGGCAGGTTAAAGGTGATCAGGCAGCTGAGTGAGGCTGGGATACCGGTGATGTTAATGTGTGCGCCCATTGTGCCGGGATTGAATAGCGATGAAATGCCTGCACTCATCGAGCAGGCGGCAAAGCATGGCGCAAAAGCTGCTTCTTTCACTATTGTAAGACTTAATGGAGCTATCGCTGAGCTGTTTAAAGATTGGGTTTATAAAGCTTATCCTGATAGGGCGGAGAAAATCCTGCACGGTATCGCCGCTTGCCATGGGGGCAATTTAAATGACAGCCAATTCGGCCGACGGATTAAAGGAGAGGGGCGGCTGGCCGACAGCTTACATCAATTATTTAAGCTCGCTGCACTGCGCTTTATGGGCGAAAATAAATTAACGGAATTACGCACAGACCTTTTTGTCCCGGCAAAAGGAAAACAATTGGGATTATTCTAGCTTAATAGCGCTTTTTTTAGTACTTTCAACCCTATTATTCAACGTATGGAGAGTTATATTGTCGAGACGCCCGTAGCCAGTCTCATTTTTATTTTTACGCTTATTACTAGTATCTACGCTTTTTCAAATCAGGGTGTTCTTGAGCGGTTTATGCTACATCCTTATAGTATAAGTAGGGGAGGACGGATATACACCTTACTTACAAGCGGTATGATCCATCGAGATTGGATGCACTTGTTTTTTAATATGTTCACCTTTTCTTTTTTCGGTTTTCAGCTAGAAAGAATATTGGCATCAATCAGTAGTTGGGGGCACATACAGTTCGCATTGATTTATCTATTGAGTTTGATTATCAGTGATGTAACGACCATTCTAAAGCAGAAAGACAATTATCATTACTATAGCCTTGGAGCCTCTGGTGCTATATGTGGCGTCCTCTTCAGTGCAATACTTTTCCAGCCTACCTCTTACATAGGTGTATTTTTTATTCCAATTCCCGCAGTAATCTTTGGCCCTTTATTCCTTATTTACTGTGTTTGGGCAGCCCGGGCGAGCCGCGATAGCATTAACCACGATGCCCATTTTTATGGCGCGGTTGTCGGTGTCGTCGTGACCGTTCTATTGTATCCGCAGGTGATTGGTCATTTCTTTAGCGCTGTAGGGCAGCTCGTCAGCTAATTTTCGTATTTGTTCGGCAAATCAATGGTATCGCTTTGGCGGAAATTCCCGTCTTGGTCTGTCAGAAATGTCATCGGGTGTTCCGGATCCTTAATGATTTCAAACAGGGTATAGCCCCATGGCTTCCAAAAATTTTCAAGAACCTGACCGAACGTCTTTACCTGGAAAGTGTCAAAAATGGGGCGGGTATCTGTACCTGCCAGTGGCATGGGGTCTATATAGATGGCTTCTTCTGTGGGCATTATAGCATATTCTGGTAATCGATTGAATAGATAAGCAGAATAAAAGAACAGGCCGCAGATTTCTTCAAATTGTATAGGATGTAATTTTTTTCCAGCTACTAACTGAAGTTTAGCATCGTGGTAGCGGTTATTGGCCCCATTATCTTGAAGGCAAGCTACAATGCCGAAATCTTTCATGCGCAAAGAGAAAACCAGGGTGTTAATTTCGTCCCGATAATTGAAGGTGTCTTCGGGCGTATCGATTTCAAAGACATTGATACTAAAGGGCAAACTGTTTTCGAATTCCATAGGCCTGATCAACGACTGCAACATAACATGTAGATTCGTGAACTTCTTAGCCAGGACCTGCGAAAAATTCATCGCCTCGCCGCTCATGAACTGCTGGCTGATACCTATCTGTATCTCGTTAAAGACGATACCATAAAGCAACTTACCAATCCATTGAAACAACAATTGCTTATCTAGCTTGGCAACCGCCCGATAGCCCTCCAAAAATGCAGCCCTTATTTCCTCTTCAAAGGCTTCCAGTTTATTGGAAGTATCAACAGAACAAGGAACTTTGAGCTTTTTGTAGGTAGTGATACTTTCATCAAGTAGCTTAAAGGGCTTGTCCTCTAGATGATAGTGCTGCATCAACCAAGAGGGGAACACTTGTATTTGCTCCTCGGGAGAGGTCAATGATTGCCCGCTTAAAAAGCAAGTTTTATTATCGAAGGTAAATTTCTGAAAGGGATTGTATAACATTGTTAAAGAGTGAATAGGGAGTTTGTAAATAGTTAATAGGTGTTTTAATTATTGATACTATTAATCATTTTGTTTTCAATACCTGTATAAGCTTTATCAGCATACGCTTTATATGTATTATATCTTCATCTATCTCTACGTCTTCTGTATAAAAAGTTAATCGTTTGGCAATTTCCAATTGTGTTTCGATTTCTGCCATTGGGCCGAGACTTATATGCAAAAAATGTATATATTCCTTTATGAATTATCGGGCTGCTCCTTCCGCTATATTGGAAGGAACAGATATGGCCGCGCTTCGTAATTGAGCAATCAAACCGAATTTTTCGCTTTCAGGAAAATTATAGGTGATCCGGTAAATCTTCTCTACAAAGTCAAGTGATTTCTGGTAAACTTTTAAGTCTTTATGTGAAGAAATATGCGTCAATGTTCTTTAATTTACAAGAGAGCTGTTTCGAAGCCCTCAGGTTCTATTAACTATACCCTTACACCCTACTGCCTTATTCCCTTTCATACTGTTTACTATAATACTCCTGATACGCGCCGGATGTTACGTTCGCTAGCCATTCTTCATTCGATAGATACCAATCAACGGTTTTTTCAAGGCCCTCTTCAAACTGGAGACTGGGCACCCAGCCTAGTTCTTTCTGGAGCTTGGTGGAATCGATGGCATACCTTAGGTCATGTCCCGCCCGGTCTTTTACGAAAGTGATCAATTTCTCGGATTCGCCTGCTGGACGGCCTAGTTTCTTGTCCATAATGGCACATAGCAGCTTAATGAGATCAATGTTCTTCCACTCATTGTGTCCACCAATGTTATAAGTGTCTCCAGCTTTGGCCTGATGGAAAATTACGTCAATAGCACGGGCATGATCTTCAACCCAGAGCCAATCGCGAACATTTTCCCCTTTTCCGTATACAGGCACTGGTTTATTGTTTTTTATGTTGTGGATGGCCAGTGGAATCAACTTTTCCGGAAAATGGTGGGAGCCGTAATTGTTTGAACAGTTTGAAATAACGGTGTTCAACCCATAGGTGTCATGATAGGCCCTAACAAAGTGATCGGAACCGGCTTTAGAGGCAGAATAAGGTGAATGTGGGTCGTATTTCGTTTCTTCGGTAAACATACCGCTTTCTCCCAACGCCCCGTATACCTCGTCGGTGCTGACATGATAAAAGCGCTTACTTACATCGTCTTTCCAATATTTTCGTGCTGCATTCAGGAGGTTGACGGTGCCAACGACATTGGTCAGTACGAAGTCCAGCGGATTGCTAATGGAGCGATCCACATGTGATTCGGCAGCGAGGTGGATCACTGCGTCGGGTTTCGTTCGCTCGAATAAGCTGTCGATAAAAGCAGCGTCGGTGATGTCTCCTTTAACAAACTGGTAATTGGCATGGTGCTCTATGTCTTTTAGATTGGCTAAATTACCGGCATAAGTCAATTTATCAAGATTGATGATGTTATATTGTGGGTAATTGTTGACAAATCGTCTGACCACGTGTGATCCAATAAACCCGGCACCTCCCGTTATGATGATATTCATTGTTTTCTGTTAAATATGTTGATAACGCTATTTTAATTCGCTTCCAAAGGGGTTCTTTTCTTTTAAATAAACTTCCCAGGCCCAAGCAGAGCGCATCATCTCTTCTACGCCCAATTCGGCTTTCCATCCCAATTCGGCCGAAGATTTAGACACGTCTCCCCAAACTTTTTCGATATCTCCGGCTCTTCGGGCTCCGATTTCATAATTCAGCTTGACACCTGTTGAGGATTCAAAAGCCTTGATAATCTCGAGAACTGATAAACCTTTGCCGGTACCGATATTGAATACCTCATAGTCGGCCGTGGCTTTTTTCTCTTCCAATCGTTTTATAGCCGCTACATGCGCCTTTGCTAAGTCCACCACGTGTATATAATCCCTGATAGCCGATCCATCGGGTGTGTTATAGTCGTCTCCGAAAACGGTGATCTTCTCTCTTTTTCCAATCGCGGTCTGTGTAATAAAAGGAACCAGATTCTGAGGAACGCCTAAGGGCAGTTCGCCGATTAAAGCGCTGGCATGTGCCCCCACGGGGTTGAAATAACGTAGCGCAATAATATGATAGTTTGCGAATGCTTTAGCCGTATCGCTTAAAATTTCTTCTGCCACCTGTTTGGTGTTACCATAAGGCGACTCGGCTTGCTGCACCGGAGCATTTTCTGTAACCGGTAGTTCTTTCGGCTGGCCGTAAACGGTGCAACTTGACGAAAATACAAAGTTAATGTCCCGGTCTTTGAAAGCACTGAGTAAGTTAACTAAGGAAAAGAAATTGTTTCGATAGTATTTAATAGGCTCCTGTACCGATTCTCCTACTGCCTTGCTGGCAGCGAAATGAATGACACCGGTAATATCCGGATTGTTATTTACAAATTCAATTACCTTCGGTTCGTCGCAGAGATCAAACTCATGGAAAGCTGGGACCTTGCCTGTAATAGCGGCGATCTGTTTCAGGACTCCTTTATTGGAATTTGATAAATTATCAACAATAATAGGAGTGTAACCAGCATCCTGTAATTCTACAACGGTATGGGATCCTATATATCCGGTACCGCCGGTAACCAAAATTTTGCTCATATATTAGGGTCTTTTAATTAATGCTTGTTATAATACGTAAAATCTTTATGTTTTATTTCCTTTTCGGGAAGCGATTTAAAATATTCGTAGGTCCTTTGCAGTCCCTCTGCTCTGGAAACGCTTGGCTCCCATCCCAAGATTTCTTTTGCCTTTGTTATATCAGGGCGGCGTTGCTTAGGGTCATCAACAGGTAGATCATGATATACTAGCTTCTGCTTGGTCCCGGTCAATTTTATTATTTCCTCACCAAACTGCTTAATGGTTATTTCATCCGGATTTCCAATGTTTAGCGGTTGGGTGTAATCGCTCATCAACAGACGATAAATACCTTCCACCTGATCGTCTACATAACAGAAAGAGCGGGTTTGCGAACCGTCGCCAAATACGGTTAAATCATCGCCCCTTAGTGCTTGCCCGATAAAAGCAGGTAAAACCCGACCATCGTTCAGCCGCATGCGGGGGCCATAAGTATTGAATATCCGAACAATACGGGTGTCTAAACCATGAAAGGTGTGATAGGCCATGGTAATCGCTTCCTGAAAGCGCTTTGCTTCGTCGTAAACGCCGCGTGGCCCCACCGGGTTCACATTGCCCCAATATTCCTCCGACTGCGGACTTACCGTCGGGTCGCCATAGATCTCAGATGTAGACGCAACCAGAATACGCGAACGCTTAGCGCGCGCCAGGCCCAATAAATTGTGTGTGCCCAGCGAGCCGACTTTTAAAGTCTGTATCGGTATCTTAAGGTAATCAATAGGACTGGCAGGCGATGCAAAATGTAAGATATAATCTAAGTGGCCAGGGACGTATACAAATTTGGAAACATCGTGGTTATAAAACTCAAAATTTTCTAGCTTAAATAAATGCTGTATATTTCGTAGGTCTCCTGTGATGAGATTGTCCATGCCAATCACATGAAAGTCTTCCCTAATAAATCTATCACAGAGATGTGAGCCGAGAAAACCGGCCGCTCCTGTGATGAGTATACGTCTTCTTGCCATCCTTTTATAAATGTTTAGAATATTCTTTGGCGAAGATAAACAAATTGAATATAATTGCCGTTTCTTAAGAGAACTATCTGGGGCGTTTGTCCTATATCAGTAGCATCATAATCTTCCGGTAGCATGTCGATTCTGTATAATTTGGGTATCTTTTTGGGGCAGCTCTTTGTGTTGATCGCCGCGCCATTTAATGCTAGAATACGAAAATGGAAAAAGGGAAGGGAGGGATTATTCCAGTTAATAGCCACAAAAGTCGACCCATCCAAAAAACATACCTGGTTTCACTTCGCTTCTTTAGGCGAATTTGAGCAGGGACGTACGGTATTAGAGGCCTATAGGGAACGCTTTCCGATGAAGTCGGTAGTGGTGACTTTCTTCTCTCCTTCAGGTTATGAAGTAAGGGCCAACTATGCCAAAGCCGACTATGTGTTCTATCTTCCTGCCGATACACCAGGGAATGCCCGTAAGTTTATCGACCTTATTAATCCCGAAGAGGCATTTTTTGTAAAATATGAATTCTGGCATAACTATTTTCAACAGCTTCACCGCCGTGGGATTCCTCTTTACTTAGTGTCTGTCATATTTAGAAAGAACCAATTCTATTTCACCTGGTATGGCCGCTTTTTTAGATCAACCCTGCGTTATGTGACTTTTTATTTTGCGCAAAATCAGGAAACCGTCTCCCTGCTGCACCGTATTGGCTTAGAAAACGTTTCCTTAACGGGTGACACTCGCTTCGACCGCGTAGCGCATCTATCAAGGCATAAACGAACGATCGACGTTGTTTCACGTTTTGTTGGCGGCCACAAGGTACTGGTAGCAGGTAGCACTTGGTTGCCGGATGAAGAATTAATTATGTCATTACGGCAGATCTATCCGGAATGGAAAATCATTATTGCCCCCCACATGATTGATGCGCCACACCTTGACGAAATCGATAGCCGATTTAAAAATAGTGTCCGTTATTCTACATTAAACAGCAGTGTGAGGCCACCGAATGACACAGATGCTTTTGTGTTGATTATCGACAATATAGGGATGCTTTCCTATTTATATAGCTATGCAGACATCGCTTATGTGGGAGGAGGGTTCGGCGTGGGTATACATAATATATTGGAAGCTGCAACTTATGGCGTGCCGGTAATTTTTGGTCCGCACTATCATAAGTTTCAGGAAGCAAAAGATCTAGTTGCAACCAAAGCGGCTTTCAGTGTGCACAATTTACAGGACTTCGTAGCAGTGTTTGAACGCTTGCAAGAAGTTGAAGTACGACAAGAAGCAGGGAAGAGGGCTTTTGCCTACGTCCAGCAGCAGGCCGGCGCGACAGATAAAATATTGGATTACCTGTCGCATCAGTCATTAAAGCCTTGAGCATCGGTGAATGAGCCAAAAGCCACTCCGCCAATGACCTAAAGCTTATAACGTAGAACGTATCATTTAAAGCACCTTTGCTTCGCGGATTTTTTTCCTGAAAAGCTTGCCGGGCAAATACTTGCTTGCCCAAATCACTTTGATTTCACTTCCTGCGATAAAGATTTCTTCTTTTTGTTTAGCCAAATAGGGAACCAAGCGCTTTACAAACTGGTCTACTGTCATCGCTTTGGCGTGTACTTCATCCTTCTTCAGGTACTTTTCTCCATCACCTTTTAATGCTTTTTCTCCCAGCGAAGTGTCGACAAAGCCTGGACAGACCATACTGATGCGTATGTTGTCGTCATATATCTCAGGACGTAGTGATTCAAAATAACCATGCAAAGCGTGCTTGGAAGCAGCATAGGAGGATCTGAAACGGGTTCCGATCTTTCCCATTAAGCTGCTCATCACCACGATGTGTCCCCTTCCCATGCGTTGCATGGCTGGTATTACTTCTTGTGTAATGGCCACTGGCCCCCAATAGTTGATGTTCATTATTTTTTGTGCTACCGCTAAATTCGTTTCCAATGCCAAAGCTCTTTGGGTTACACCGGCCGAATGAATCAAGGTATCAACACGTCCAAAGATGCGGAGCGCTTCCTGTACTTTCCCGGCAAGCGTATGGGGGTTCTCTAAGTCTAAGGGTAATACATGCACATTCATGGGATTTCCTTTGCAGGACGACTTGACTTGATATAATTTGTCTTTCGAACGAGCCGAAATGATCAATTTTGCTCCCATCGTCGCATAGTACTTTACCAAGGCCTCTCCAATACCGGAAGAAGCTCCGATAATCCATATGACTTGATGATGAATGGGGAATATGTTTTTATTAGTCTTTTTTGTACTCATCTTCGTCTTCAATAAAAAGCTCGGAAGCTATAAAATCTGCCATTAATTTGCCCGCGGTTGTGAGCTTTAGATGCTCGTGTTCTCGAAACAACTTATTTTCTTCTTCAAAGCGTTTTGCGCTGTTTACAATAAGGTCATACCAAGCAGCTCCGTAAAGTTGTTGAATGCGATTCAGATCCAAGCCCCACATTGTCCGCAAGGAGGTCATGATGTATTCGTTGATCTGATCGACAGGCGATAGCAATTCAATTTCTGCCGGAACATTGTTTTTGCCGATTTCGTCCATATAGCGCATATTATTACTGATATTCCATTGCCGTTGGGAACCATTATAAGAGTGGGCCGAAGGCCCGATCCCTAAATAGGGCTCAGATTTCCAGTAATTGGTATTGTGTTTGGCATATCGGTTTGGGAAAGCAAAATTCGAAATTTCATAATGCTCGTAAGAAAAGCTACTTAAGGTTTCGATGAGTTGAAGAAACTGTGCGGCCGCCTGTTCTTCATCCATATTTTTCTGTGCGCCTACTTTAATAAAATGAGCTAAGGCCGTCTTCGACTCAACCGTCATACTGTAGGCCGAAATATGTGGAACGCGCAGACCGGTAAGTTTCAGTATGTTGCTTAGCCATTTCTCGTCGCTCAATAAAGGGTAGCCGTAAATTAAATCGGCTGTCACGTCTTCGAATCCCGCATCCTGAACGCGCTTTATTGCGCTGTCGGCTTCCTGTGCCGTATGAGCCCGGTTCATCCACTTTAGGTCTTCATCAAAAAAAGACTGAATGCCAATGCTAAACCTGTTTACAGGAGTTTCCCGGAGAGCCTCCACCTTTTTCTGGTCCAAATCGTCCGGATTCGCTTCCAAGGTGATTTCTGTTGCCTGTTCGATATCGAAATAACGACTCGCTTCGTCTAATAAGTAGCTTATTTCGTGGGCTTCTAAGACCGACGGCGTGCCGCCTCCGAAATAGATGGTGTTGATCTCCCGCGTGCTAAGAAAGGCCGATTGTAATCGCAGTTCTTTCGCCATGGCCTCCAATAGCTCTCCCTTATATTTAATCGAAGTGCTGAAATGGAAGTCACAGTAATGACATGCCTGTTTACAAAAGGGAATATGAAAATAAATGCCAGCCATGCTGGCAAAGTTAAGGCTATTGTGTCAATTTATTTCTCATGGCTAACTCATCTTTATGGATTAGACTGTTCGGGTATGGTCCAAAAATAAATCGTAGATCCGCCTACTTTAACCTCCTTTTCGGGTTTCCAATCGCCCATATCGAATTCGTTAGATACGATACGTGTGCCTGGTTTTAACTGTGCGAGCAATTTCGGTTTTAACTTTAGGTTCACATAAGGCAATAGATACAAGGTAACAACGGTTGCCTTACTAAAATCCACTTCAAAAAGATCTTGCTGGATAAATTGGACTTTATCGCTGACGCCTTCTTTCTGCGCGTTTTTGTTCGCCTCCTTGATTCTGTTCGGGTCGATGTCGACTCCGACACCGGTAGCTCCATATTCTTTAGCGGCTGTAATAACAATCCGTCCATCGCCGCAGCCTAGGTCGTATATCGTATCGTTTTTATTCACTTGTGCAACTTGCAACATCGCCTCGACAACTGCCGGTTTTGTCGCCACATAAGGCACATCCAGTCGTTCCGTAATCGCTTTCTTTGAGGTACAAGATGCCAAGGTGAGGGACACACCCAAAAATATAAAAGTAACAGACGATGCTAATTTCGTATATCGTAAAATCTGATTTAAATAGGTAACCATATCGTGTTGTAAGGTTAGTGATAAAGTTTTTTCTATATACACAACAATCGTACCTAACTTACTTTGCGTTGATCGGCCTGCCGGCTGCTGCGCCCCTAAATCGAGTCCTACAGGTGCTACGTTCGGTGTGGGCTTCTTGTTCCCGGCCGGGATATGCTCTCTGACGTTGCTTAACCCCTCATTATACCTCTTTGAACGAATGTGCCTTTATGCAAAGGCCAAAAGGGACTGTGGTTTTTTGTGTTGGAAATTGTTATTGAGAAGGCCTGTTTAGGTAAATGGATTATTGCGATTTTTTAATATCTTTGGCGGGCAGTTCTTATTTTTCAATCGTCAATGATAACCCAACGATCCTGATGGATACTAATAAGGGCATCTCTATGAATGTATATTGAATTATTTACAGATAACTGTCTGAAACTACGGTCAGGCGTGCATTCTGAAGTGACGTAAGATCCAAAAAATGAACATTGATACCCTAAAAAGCGTGCGTGAAGTTGCTAGTGGAAGGGAGATGTTATACATCTTTTTAAAAATTAAATAAGATTCGGATGAATGTCCATCAATTCATAGCAAATATAAATTTGATAGATATCCTATTTAACCCGTGTAAATTATCCCTGACAGATATACCCCTTAAAGTTTTATGGCTTCAATATACACGATGGCAAAACGGATGCTTGCTAAGGCAAAATAACGCGAATACTCAACAATAATTATTTACATATGAAATACAAACGTATCCTACTTAAACTTAGCGGTGAAGCTTTAATGGGTAATAAGCAATATGGTATCGATATAGACCGCGTAGCCCAATACGCGCAGGACATCAAAACGGTTTATGATGAGGGCGTAGAAATTGCAATTGTTATAGGAGGAGGAAACATTTATAGGGGATTAAGTGCAGAAAAGGCAGGTATGGATCGTGTGCAGGCCGACTACATGGGCATGTTGGCTACGGTTATCAATAGCATGGCTTTGCAAGATGCATTGGAAAAGGCCGGTATGAAAACACGTCTTTTGACCGCGATAAAAATGGAACAGATTTGTGAACCTTTTATCCGTAGAAGAGCGGTAAGGCACCTTGAAAAAGGACGCATCGTTATCTTTGGTGCAGGAACTGGAAATCCTTATTTTACTACCGACACGGCGGCCTCATTAAGAGCGATAGAAATCAATGCCGATGTAGTTCTTAAAGGTACGCGCGTGGATGGCATTTATACGGCAGATCCCGAAAAAGACCCGAATGCCACTAAATTCGACCAAATAACCTTCCAAGACGTATATAATCAAGGATTGAACGTGATGGATATGACAGCCTTCACTTTATGCCAAGAGAATAAGCTGCCAATTATCGTGTTCGACATGAATAAGAACGGTAATTTGGTTCGTCTGGCGAAAGGAGAGGCCATTGGCACCTTGGTAAAGGACTAGATTTAAAGGTATAAGGCCTAAGGTTTAAAGGTGTATGGGTGTAAGGTATAAGGTTTTAAAGGGCCAACCTATACCCTACACCTTATACCTCCCTACCTTCTACCGCAGTAGTTCTTTCAGCGCCTTGTCTACTTTGTTGAAGCCGAACTCAGCAATCACCTTTTCGAACATATTTTTGATTTCGTTATTCTGAAGGTTTCCTATACTTCCTTCGTGTGTATGCTTAACCTCCTTAATGGGTTTAAAAGTGCCCTGTTCTATTGATAAACCGATATTCTTATAGGCTTCTCTAAAGGGTACGCCTTGTAATACTTCTTGGTTCACCACTTCCACACTGAATAGATAGTTATACTTCGGATCGTCCAGGATATGGGTATTTATTTTGATGTTTTTTAGCATTAAATGCATCATCTGCAAACACTCATTCATAGACTGAAATGCTGGGAATAGATTTTCTTTGAGCAGCTGTAAGTCACGATGATACCCTACCGGTAAATTGGTGGTCATCAATGCAATTTCATTAGGCAGCGCCTGAATTTTATTACACCGCGATCGGATAAGCTCAAAAACATCCGGGTTTTTTTTATGAGGCATAATGCTCGAGCCTGTTGTAAGCTCATCGGGAAAGCTGATGAACCCAAAATTCTGGTTCATATACAGACAGGCATCCATCGACATTTTAGCCAGGGACGCAGCAATGGCACTCATTCCCTGTGCCAGTATACGTTCCGTTTTCCCTCGTCCCATTTGCGCATAAACCACATTGTAGTTCAGCGTTTCGAAACCAAGTAGCTCGGTAGTCAATGTTCTGTTTAAGGGAAAGGACGAGCCATAGCCCGCGGCAGATCCCAAGGGGTTTTTATTGCAGATTTTCCAGGCAGCAAGCATCAGCTCCAGGTCGTCCACTAAACTTTCCGCATAGGCACCGAACCATAAGCCAAATGAGGAAGGCATCGCTATTTGCAAGTGGGTATAGCCGGGCATTAACACATCTTTGTATTCATTGCTTAAATGAATAAGCAGATCAAACAATCGCTGCGTATTGTGTACTATTTGCTTTATTTCATTTCTAAAATAAAGCTTGAGGTCAACCAATACCTGGTCATTTCTCGAACGGCCGCTGTGTATCTTTTTTCCAGCTTCACCGATGCGCTGCGTGAGTAACAGCTCGATCTGGGAATGTATATCTTCTACATGTTCTTCAATGGCAAAACTGCCTTCCTCAATTTCCCGGTATATTTGTTTTAGCTCCGTTTGAATAATGCTCAGCTCTTTCTTTGTTAAAAGACCGATGCTTTCGAGCATTTGCGTATGCGCCAGTGATCCCAATACATCGAAGGGAGCTAGAAAGATATCGAGATCTCTGTCGTTGCCTACGGTAAATTTCTCAACAGATTGCTCTACTACTGTTTCTTTTTGCCAAAGTTTCATAAGAAATTAAAAATTCAAAATTAAAAAGTAAAAAAGCCATTAGCCGAGAGCCCATCGCCGATTGCTGTTAACCGAAAGCTAATCGCTAATAACTAAGACCTTGCTTAGCAAAGCTACATAAAGTTCTATTCCCTCTTCGATTTCGCGAAGATAAATAAATTCATCCGCACTGTGTGAACGAGCGGAATCACCGGGACCCATTTTTAATGACGGCACCGGAATCAGCGCTTGATCGCTCATGGTAGGCGAGCCATAGGTCTTTCTGCCTCGGGCTATTCCCGCTTTCACGAAAGGATGGTCTTTTGCTATAGAAGATGGGTTTAGTCGGGTAGATCGAGGGACTACATCGCTCGTTACGTGTTGACGAATGATGCTCAATACTTCTTCATTGGAGTAGGCGTCGGTTGTCCTTACGTCCACTACATACATGCAGGTAGCGGGTACAACGTTGTGTTGCGAACCTGCATTAATGACGGTAACGCTCATTTTAATAGGTCCGAAAACAGCGGACTCTTTCGGAAATTTAAATGTCCGGAACCATTCAATATCTTGCAGGGCTTTATAAATAGCATTGTCGCCTTCTTCCCTTGCAGCATGGCCCGATAAACCGTAGGCGGTGCAATCGAGTACCATCAAGCCTTTCTCCGCGATGGCGAGGTGCATTTCGGTTGGCTCGCCTACGATCGCAAAATCCAAAGGACCCAACAGGGGCAGTATTAGTTCAATGCCGTTTTTGCCCGATATTTCCTCTTCGGCAGTGGCCGCTAAACATAAATTATAACTTAGGTCTTCTGCCTGATAAAAATGCAGAAAGGTGGCTAACAGTGATACCAGCGGCCCTCCCGCATCGTTACTTCCCAATCCGTATAACTTACCGTCGACAACATCTGCTTTAAAGGGGTCTCGCGTGTAGCCCGTATTAGGCTTTACCGTATCGTGATGAGAATTTAATAAGATAGTCGGTTTCCTCTGGTCGAAATGTTTATTGAAAGCCCATACATTGTTCGCCTTTCTATAACAGTGTATATTTCGCTTTTGTAGAAAGCCTTCAATCAGATCCGCCGTTCCTGCTTCCTCTTTACTAAAAGACGGAATCTGAATCAGTTCTTTTAACAAGTCAATACTCTCCGTTACTAAATCTTTCATGATAGGCGTCGTTATTCCTCATATAGACCGCCGGCTCGCAAGGCAGACAGTTTGATTCCTTTAATAAAAGCCGAGCTGAAGCCGTTATGTTCCATCTCGTTCAGGCCCGCAATGGTGCAACCTTTTGGGGAAGTGACTTTATCTATTTCACTTTCCGGATGGCTTTGCATTTGCAGTAACAGATCTGCGGCGCCCTTCGCCGTCTGAACGGCCATTTTAAGGGCATCGTGTGCATGAAATCCTATTTCGACCCCTCCCTGCGATGCAGCGCGGATGCTTCTTAAAAAGAAGGCTATCCCACAGGCGCAAAGCGCCGTTGCAGAGGTCATCAAATCTTCATTGATAGTAACGACGGCACCTACTGTCTCAAATAAACGCGTTACCTCGTCCATGTGCTGCTCCTGTGCATGATCGGAGGCGATGCAGGTCATGGATTGCCCGATAGCGATAGCCGTGTTCGGCATAGCACGGATCACTTGCACATCGTCGCCCAGTTTATTGCGAATATCCTTACAGCTGACGCCTGAAACTACCGAAACAACAAGCTGTTTATTCGGTACAATAATCCCATTGATCTGTTCTAACACCTGATTTAACTGTTGCGGCAATACCGCCAAAACGATGATGTTAGCGTCGACAACCGCTTCCTCGTTTTTATCGGAAAGTTTAAAACCAAGGTTGGCCTCGTGGGCCATATTTTTGATATTGCGTCTAGTGAGCGTTATGTCGTCGGCTGCACAGTATGTTTTGGCAAGTAAGCCTTTTGCTAATGAGAGACCAATGTTCCCGCTTCCTATAATCGTAATTTTTGGCATATCGGTATGCTATGAGAGTTAAAAAATTGTTGTTCCCGCTTGCTCATCAATCAAGTCGTCCGCCTGTTTGATGATTACTTTTTTTACGCCCTTTGAAATTGCGTCGAAGGCATTGTCAAGTTTCGGAATCATACCATCCGCAATAATTCCCTGCACCTTCAACGTGGCGTACTTAGGGTAGTCGATTTTTGCGATAACGGAGTGCTCATCCTTAATATCGCTTAGCACACCCTTCTTTTCAAAGCAATAAATAAGTGAGATGTCGTAGTTGGAGGCGAGTCCGACAGCCAATGCGGAGGCGATGGTATCGGCATTCGTGTTTAATAACTGGCCTTCGCCATTGTGGGTTATTGCCGAGAAAACCGGACACAAGCCTATTTCAAGTAAACTTTGGATGCGGTCGGCGTGAACCGAACCGGCGGTTATATCACCTGCAAAGCCATAATCGATTTCCTTAACCGGCCGCTTCACCGTACGAATGGTATTAGCATCGGCGCCACTTAGTCCGATAGCGTCACAGCCGTTCGCTTGCAGTAGTGCGACAATGCTCTTATTTGCTAATCCCGCGTAAACCATCGTCACGATCTTCAGCGTTTCGAGGTCGGTGATCCGCCTTCCGTTAATCATTTTCGCTTCAATACCCAGGTCACCCGCCAGTTTGCTGGCAATTTTACCGCCCCCATGTACTAAAATTTTTCGTCCTTCCAATTCAGCAAAGGCCTTTGTGAATTCAGATAGGGCCGTCTCATTCTCTACGATATTGCCGCCTATTTTTACGATACTCAGTTTTTCCGTGCTCATTACCGCCGATCTACTTTTATAGATTTTCAAGTATCCGTTTCAAAACTACCTGCGCAGCCCATACGCGATTACCTGCTTCTTGGATAACCAAGGATTCCGGTCCGTCCAGCAGCGCTGAAGCCAGCTCTAAATCCCTTCTGACAGGTAAGCAATGCATCACTTTTGCTCGGTTCGTTACTTTCAGTTTCTCTGGCGTAGGCATCCACTCTCTTCCCGTGACCAGTATTTTGCCATATTCTTGGTAACTCGACCAGTTCTTTACATATACGAAATCGGCTCCATTTAGCGCTTCCTCCTGCTTCGTTATGATAGTAGCGCCTCTTGTAAAGCTTTCATCCAGTTCGTATCCCTCAGGATGCGTAATCGTAAAATCGAGTAAGCCTTGTTCTTGGGCTTTGCACATCCATTCGGCGAAAGAGTTCGGCACTGCTTGAGGGAGTGCTTTGACGTGGGGCGCCCAAGTAAGTACCACTTTCGGTTTGGCAGTAACTTCGGAGTTTTCTATGATGGTGATCAAATCGGTTAAGCTCTGAAGCGGGTGGCGTGTAGCACTCTCTAAGCTCACCACGGGTTTCTTGCAATAGGCCGCAAACTTGTTAAACAGATTTTCGCTGTAATCTTCTTCGCGGTCTTTTAGTCCGGGGAACGACCGCAAGCCTAATATATCGCAATATTCGCCCATAACGGCCGCTGCTTCTCTAATATGTTCAACGGTCGTACCGTCCATTACAACGCCATCGCGGGTTTCCAATGCCCAGCCGTCTTTATCCATATTCATCACCATCACATCCATTCCTAAGTTTATAGCCGCTTTTTGCGTACTCAACCTGGTGCGCAAACTCGGGTTAAGAAAAACAAGGCCCAGCATTTTGTTTTGTCCCAAGCTACGGTAGGTGTTCGGCGAGGCTTTAAGGGCCAAGGCCTCTTTGACAACACTTGATAAATCGTTTACGTCTGCTACTGAAAAAAATTTCTTCATTGAATATGTTTTTTAGTTGTACGTTTTTAAGTTGTACGTTATACGTTTTAAGCTTACGACGTATAACTCGTCACTCATCACTTACAACTTAACTTTATAACTTCTTATCCTCTCCGATAATGCTTCCAAGAACCTATCTGCTTCCTTTCGTCCGATGTTCAGAGCAGGGAGCAACCGGATGACATTCGGTTTGGCTTCGCCTGTAAAGATATGATTTTTAAACAGCAGGTCTTTTTTCACCTGATTGAATTCCTCAGGAAGTTCGATGCCGATCATGAGCCCATTTCCTCTCACTTCTTTGATCTCATCAAAGCGTTGAAGTTCTGTTTTTAAATAATCGCCAATCTCAGCGGCATTTTGTATCAACTGTTCTTTTTCCATGGTCTCTAAAACAGCTAAAGCAGCCACACAAGCGAGGTGATTGCCGCCGAAGGTGGTGCCCAATTCACCAAACCAAGGCTTTATTTTCGGGGAGATAGAAATGGCACCGATCGGGAAGCCATTGCCCATACCTTTGGCCATACTATATATATCAGCATCTACCTCGGCATAATCGTGTGAGTAGAATTTTCCGGATCGTCCGTAGCCACACTGCACCGAATCGGCAATAAAAATGGCATTGTACTGCGTACTTAGCTCCCTTATTTTTTGCAGAAAGCTTTGGGTGGCTACGCGAATGCCGCCAACGCCTTGAACGCCCTCAATAATAACAGATGAAATCAATTCGCCTTGTTCGGCAAAGGTCTTTTCGAGCGCTTCTTCATCGTTAAAAGGGAGGAAAATGACGTTGTCCGTTTCATTTACCGGCGCAATGATCTTAGGGTTGTCCGTTGCCGAGACAGCCAGCGAAGTCCGCCCGTGAAAAGCACCCTTGAATGCAATTACTTTCTTGCGTCCGTTATAAAAGGACGCCAGTTTAAGTGCGTTCTCATTGGCCTCCGCTCCTGAGTTGCATAAAAAGAGCTGATAATCCTTTTTATCAGAAATCTTCCCTAATAATTCAGCTAATTGCGATTGCAAAGGAATCTCGATGGAGTTGGAGTAAAAGCCCAATTTATTCAACTGGTCAGTAATCCGATGGATATAATGCGGGTGGCTATGACCTATGGAAATCACAGCATGACCACCATACAAGTCCAGATATTCCTGTCCATTGGCGTCATAAACATACGAACCTTTTCCTTTTACGATCTCAATTGGGTTTATGGGATATACGTCGAAGAGTTTCATTTAAGTTATGAGTGTTAAGTTTTACGTTTTAAGGAGTTATCGTACTCCGTATTTTTGTTATAAGCGAAATCAGCATGGCTTTAATCTGATTAATTTCATCTTTCAGCAATTCATAAGTCTTTTGTGATACATAGCCTAAGTCATTTGCTAACAATAAAAAATATTCTGTTTCATTTGCCGATCCTAAAGAAATGCTCAGAAAGTGAACGAAATCTTTTTGAGACGGTCGTCCACAGCCTTCTGCAATATTTGCTGGTATGGACGCTGTAGATCTACGCAATTGACTGGTCAAGCCGTATTGTTCTTCTTTAGGAAAAGACGCACTTATTTTATAGATATTCAAGGTGGTTTGATGCGACTTTGCCCAGACATTCAATTCTTTATAATTCTGCATTTAAACGTATAACGTATTACTTCTAACTTAAAACTCAAAATCCGGTTGCCTTCAGCCGCAGGCCTGCGGTTTCATCCAGCCCAAACAAAAGATTCATGTTTTGTACCGCCTGTCCACTGGCGCCTTTCAGCAGGTTATCGATCATCGAGATGATCATCAGCTTATTGCCATGCTTTTCCAAATGAATCAGTGCTTTATTGGTATTCACCACCTGTTTTAAATCAATATTCGGTGGACTTACATGTGTAAAAGGATGGCCTTTATAATAAGTATTGTATAAATCATACGCCTCCTCTAAAGATAAGGCCGATTCGATATAGGCCGAAGCCAAAATACCCCGCGTAAATGCACCGCGTTGCGGCACAAAATTGATGGGTTGATCGAATGTGGGCTGCAACTGTAAAAGGCTTTCTCCGATTTCGTGTAAGTGTTGATGTTCAAAGGCCTTATAAATCGAGAGATTGTTATTTCTCCAGCTAAAATGGGATGTCGGCGACAAGCTCTGGCCGGCGCCCGTTGAACCGGTGGTGGCGTTTATGTGTATTTCTGAATGAAGTAAGCCTTGAGCGGCAAGGGGCAATAACGCCAATTGAATTGCTGTAGCAAAACAACCCGGGTTTGCAATGTGTTTTGCTTTCTTTATCCTATCCCGTTGAAGTTCCGGTAAACCATATACAAAATCCCCCGCTTTGGCCTTCAGTCGATAATCCTGGCTTAAATCAATGATATGAATAGATTCATCAATATCGTTCGCCTCTAAAAATTTACGCGCCGCTCCGTGGCCAACACAAAGGAATAATACGTCTATATGCCGGGATAGTTTATCGGTAAATTGCAGTTCCGTCTCTCCAAATAAATCGGTATGTACAGAATAGACGGGATTTCCGGCGTTACTATTGCTGTTTACAAAAACAATGTCGGCATGGGGATGATTGATGAGAATCCGCAAAAGCTCACCGCCTGTGTAACCAGCCCCACCTACAATTCCTACTTTTATTTTGTTCATTTTTTATGAGTTACCAGTTGTCAGTTGCGGGTTGCGAGTGGAACCAAGCTGGCAACTCGTAACGCACAACTCATAACTTGATCACTATTTCTGATTAACTTTATGCCAGATCATTACCTGATTGCCGAAGATCTTCGAGAAACCCTTCACATCTTCACCTGTCCATGCATTATTCATTTCGCCGTAGCTTCCAAATTTGCTAGACATTAAGTCGTGCGCAGATTCTACACCAATTACATTGAATCGATAGGGGTTCAATTCGACAAAAACTTTGCCGCTAACGGTCTCTTGCGAACGCTGCAGGAACGCCTCGATATCACGCATCACCGGATCGTGAAACTGACCTTCATGCATCCAGTTCCCGTAGAAAGAGGCTAACTGGTCTTTCCAGCTTAATTGCCATTTCGTGAGTGTATGTTTCTCGAGCGTGTGGTGCGCTTTGATAACAATAACCGGTGCAGCCGCCTCGAAGCCTACTCTTCCTTTAATGCCGATAATCGTATCACCTACGTGGATATCTCTTCCTATTCCGTAGGGCTGGGCAATGGCTTGCAGGCGTTGTATCACTTTAACCGGTCCTAATCGCTCGCCATCAAGTGCAACGGGCTCGCCCTTTTCAAATTCAATCGTAATTCTTCTGCTTCCACTGGCCGTCACTTGCGTGGGCCAAGCTTCCTCCGGTAAAGTCTCGTGGGAGGTGAGGGTTTCCTGACCTCCTACCGAGGTGCCCCAAATACCTTTATTGATCGAGTATTTTGCCTTTTCTGCGCTATAAGTTACCCCGTGATTGTGAAGGTAGTCTATTTCCGATTGTCGACTTAATTTCAAATCTCTAATGGGGGTGATGATTTCGACCTCTGGGATCAGGATATTGAAAATCATATCGAATCGCACTTGATCGTTACCTGCCCCGGTGCTTCCGTGTGCCACAAAGTTTGCATCGATTTTTTTTACATAATTGGCAATAGCTGTGGCTTGGCATACACGCTCCGCACTTACCGATAAGGGATAGGTCGCATTTTTCAGTACGTTACCATAAATAAGGTATTTAATACTGTCGTTATAGTAATTTTGCGTTTCATCTATAGTAGCATGTGAAGCAACACCAAGCTCGTATGCGCGTGCTTCGATCTGTTTTAGTTCTTCTTCCGAAAATCCTCCCGTATTTACGATAACTGAATGAACTTCCAAGCCCATGTCTTGCGACAGGTAAATGGCACAGAATGAGGTGTCTAATCCTCCGCTAAATGCTAATACTACTTTCTTTTTCATTGGTGTATATTTTCGTTCTTTTTAAAGATAATGACGCCTGCCTACACAGGTTGGTATCATGATTTTTTACGATTGTTTACTGAGTAGTTGTTCAAGAACTCGCGGGCTCGTTTTATTACTTCCATTGTTTGATGACCAATCATGATGGTTTCATATACTCTAATTAATTACAAGTTTTTGGGCTACTTTTTTTCGGAGCCGGTTAAATTTCTTTCTCTTGGATCAAGAC
>NZ_SBJH01000058.1 GCF_004368405.1 Olivibacter sp. XZL3 | reverse complement strand
TCGCTGAACTTGCTTTTTTTCATTGTCCCTAAATTATAAAACTACATTAATATTCGTAGCTGTTTTAAGGGGAGATTACAGGTGGAGCAAAAGAAAAATGCCTCCCCGTAAAGCGTTCATGGTTGTCCATCTGTTGAATTTCAAAATCATGAATCCACAAAGCGGGGCCTTCGAAAAGTAAGTGTTGGTTCATATGCTGCTATTTGAATAAAACGGTTAACAATACATCACTAATCTGTGCGATTTAAAGTATATCCAGATTATAGAATTTGAAATGACTTTCTTTAAAGCCTATCGATTCGTATAAGAATTGTGCAGGATTATCGCGTGCAGTGCTCAGCGATATACGGATGAAGCCATTTTCTTTAGCGTAAACTGAAACCGTACGAATTAAAGCACGGCCGTACCCTTGTCCGCGTTCATGCTCGATGACGAACAAATCATTGAGTACAGCAACTTTGGCCATTTTAAAAGATGAGTAAGTAGGATACAATTGAGCAAAGCCGAGGGCAGCCTTATTTCTATAGAGGAGGAATATAATGGAGTCTTTCGCCTCTAACCGGTCTCCAATAAATTCTTTGGCCTTTTGAATAGCTGATTCGGCCTTATAAAAAATGCGATATTCGTTAAATAAGTATGCGCAGTCTTCCAGCTCGTTTGGCGTTGCCTGTTTAATGGTATAGTCTTGCATCGTAAATCAGTAGGAGCCCTTTAAAGATACAAAACTTTTGTTATAAACAGGCAGGTCAATCAGATCTGATTTAAAGTGCTATGGATCGTACGAAATTACAATTTGATAAAAAATCAGGCCGGCAGGAGTAAAGGGAATAATTTACTCCTGCCAACTCCGAAACGGCGATAGCGATCGCGAAGTGTTCTGTTAGGGTGACTTATAACATCATTCCGCCAGATACCTCAATGCGCTGGCCGTTGATCCATTTAGCTTCTTCGGTACATAGAAAAGCCACGACGCCTCCGATGTCATCGGGCAGTCCCACACGACCTAAGGCGGTGACGCTTGCAATTTGGTCGTTTACTTCTTCATTATCCCTTACGCGGCCACCGCCAAAGTCTGTAGCGATAGCACCCGGTGCCACCACGTTGGCAGCAATGCCGCGGGCACCTAATTCTTTTGCCAGATATCGCGTCAGCACTTCGATGGCTCCTTTTGTTGCACCGTAAGCCGAAGAGCCCGGGAAAGCAAAACGTGCGAGGCCGGATGAAATATTAATAATACGGCCTCCGTCATTTATAAACGGCAATGCTTTCTGTGTTAAAAAGAAAACGCCTTTATAGTGAAGGTTCAGTACCTCATCAAATTGTTCTTCCGTTGTTTCCGCAAAGGGCGCATAGAGTGCTGTTCCGGCATTATTGATGAGAAAATCAAAGTTGGTGTCGCCCCTCTGTTCTTTTAAATGGTCTGTAACTTGCTTGAAAAATCCGTCAAAGGATTTTGTGTTACTGGCATCCAATTGAAAAGCTGCTGCGTTTTGACCGAGTGACTGAATTTCTGCGATCACTTTATCTGCTTCCGTTTGGTTGCTGTTATAAGTAAGCAGCACATCAATTCCTTTTTTAGCAAGACTGATAGCCATATTTCTGCCCAAACCGCGGCTACCGCCGGTTACCAGAGCAATTTTACTTTTCGTTGTTGTCATTTTTATCTTTTATTTCTTCTATAAAAAACAGCGCTTGATGGCTGAAGAGAATTAGAACAAATTCATTTATATGCATGCGCGATTAAATTGCATATAAAATGAATTTGTCTAAGTTTAATAACACAAAAATCCACTAAAAAGTGAGCAAGCGTTTGTGAATATCAATCGTTTGTTTGCAAAATTCAAATATTAAGTTATGATCGGAATGCTATAGGCGTTAAAGAAGTCTGCTTTTTAAAGAAGTTGGAAAAATGTGCTACTTCTTCAAATCCCAAGCTATAGGCAATTTCTGAGATGTTCCAATCTGTTTGTTTTAAGAGAATCTTTGCTTCTTGCGCGATCCGGTTGCTGATAATATAAGTCGTTGTTTTCCCTGTGTGCTCCTTTATTACTTTATTCAAATGATTCACATGAATAGCAAGCCTTTCTGCGTACTCTTTTGCGGTTCTTAAGGCTAATCGTTGGTGGGTGGAATCAATAGGGAACTGGCGTTCCAGCAGTTCTATAAACAGAGACATAATACGTGCAGCGGCGTTTTGGTTTACATGCAGCGTGCTGGCAGGTTGCAATTTTTGACCATAATGAATCAGCTCCAGTATATAATTGCGAATTAAATCGTATTTGTACTCATAGTTTGAGGCAATTTCCTTTTGCATTTTTCGAAATATCGATGCAATCTCTTCCGCTTCGTCGTCCGAAATTTCAAAAATTGGATAACCGCCCGACTGGAAAATAGGTAGTTCATCAAGGGCTACCCCCGTTTTGTTTTTTATCAGAAATTCAGCGGTAAAGACGCAAAAACAGCCTGATTGATTTTCGTCTAACGGAAGCCAGTGGTAAGGCACTTTGGGCGTCGCAAATAAGAGGGCATTTTTTTCTACGTTAATCGTCTTATCGGCATATTCTGCTCTATTCTTTCCTCTAATACAGCTAATTTTATAGTAAGCCCTGCGGTTGTAAGGCATCGCCTGTTTGTGTTTTACCTGTCGGATCGTTTCGGCAATATCGAACACGTTAAAATGGCCTATTTCCTTATTTATGCCCGGAGGCAACAGGGCTTGTATTTCTTTGCCGGTAAATGCTGCTGCCTCTGCGTAAAAATCGTCCAATGAGGTGCTTTTAATGTTTTTTGTCATATCCCGCGGTTTGCAAAAAACAAAGATAATTAAGATTGACGAGGACTGAGTTGCCTTGGAGCAATTGTTTTACTAAGTATACATGTTTCCGAATGGCAAGAGCTTGCGAAAGCTACGATATAAGAGCTATTTGTGTACTGTTGAAACCCTCAAGTACTTTGCAGATTACTCCTTTTGGCATATTGAACAGATAAGGTGATTTGTACGAGCATACCCGATATAATCATAAGCATACCGGCAAACCCGTAAAATTTCGGTAGGGGAGCATTAATTAGCCACATTTCACCGATCAGTGTAAAAAATATTTCGAAGACCTGTGTAGCTTCTACAGTAGCCAGCGCAAGAGAATCCTGTTTAACCATTTGGGTAGCTTTATAGAAGCCTACTCCACCCAAAAAGCCGGAAAATACCGCCGAATAAAAGGACGCCTGCAACTGTGTGTCAGGAGCCATACCCACTTGAGTGAAAGCATAGCCGGCCAATAGCAGCCATAAGGGCAGCGAGCCAGCGGTTAAGCCCAGTACTCTTTGCATGGCATTCAGCGGAACCTTTTGGTTGTCGAGCTCCAATAATAATTTCCGATTAGCAAGAGGCCAGACGATAGCTCCTATCAGTACTAAAAAGAAACTGATGGCTAAGGACCGTACATCGTGCAGTTGACTCAATTTATCGAGCTGCATAATCAGGACGCCCGATACAATAAATAGGGATAAGCCCAGTGCCTTTATCGGAATCTTCTTCCGATGATCCTCATAGAGAAAGGGAGCCAATAAAATACCGGCCAAAATATTCAGTTGAAAGGTAGCAGCTACCAGCCACCCCGGGATTAGCAAGGAGGCTAGGGCCATACAGGTATACAGCCCACCAAAACCAATGGTACCCCATTTGAAAAACAAAATCGGATAACTTTTCAGGGCACACCAAAAAGCTTTAAACCTTTTGGTAGCCAATAAAGGAATAAGCATAACAGGGATCATAAACAGACTCCTCAGGCAGGCTGTCCAGGCCCAATGTCCGCCACTGTGTGCTAACAAACTGTTGATAGTAAACGTCGACGAAAGAAATAGCGCCGATATAATGCCCAAGATAATTGCTAAGATGGTGTTCTTTTGTGCCTTCATAGGAGAGCAAAAATACGGGAGATACAAAGACTTATATAGTGATTTAGTATCGATGTCTGGTATTTTTAAGCACTGTGCAGTTCGCGGTATTTCAATGGCGTTAAGCTGGTGGCACGTCTGAAAAAGCGCCCAAAATAGGCGGAGTCATTAAAACCCAAGTCAAAAGCAATCTCTTTCACGCTACATGTAGTACTTAGCAGGGCCATTTTTGCCTCCGTTAGCAGCTTGTCTTCCAAAAGTTCATGAACCGTCTTACCCGTTGTTTTCCGACAGATTCTATTGAGTGTTTTAGCGGGCACACCGAGTTTGTTTAGGTAAAAAATTACGTTGTGGGCTTCCCGGTAATGTTGCTGAATCAGTTTTCTTAAGTCAAACAATACCCTGCGTTCGGGATTCAATAGGGTGATGGCTTCTTTTTCGGAAGCTTGTTTCGCATTTAATCGTAATAATAGGCTCACGGTTAAATGAAAGAGAATATTTTTATTAGGTGCTTGTTGATTCAGTTCCTGTAAGAGGAGCTCTTTGATATGGTTAATAAAATGCAAGGCATCAGTATCCATGTCTACAAACGGCTGGGCTCCAAAGGTGTCGAAAAGGCCTTTGCCTTCTTCCTGCGGATGCAAACTAAAGAATGAATGCATTAATTCTTCGCTGATTAAGAAGATCCATCCGGAGCGTTCAAACTCTGGGAATTGGTGCACCTGTCCGATCTGAAGAAAATATACCCGGTTTTGCTGAAGTGGGTAGGGTTTAAAATTAATGAAATGTTGGCCTTCACCTCCGAAAGCCCAAATAAGCTCGTAATGATCGTGTCGATGCAGACTTGCAGAAAGATTTTGATAATCTTTCTGTAAACGCTCCACTTTTAGATAATGTTGCTGTATAAGTGTTTGTATCGGTAATGTTTTGAATTTTTGCATACAAGTAGCACAAGCTTCCAAGGCCTGTTCTAATCGCTGACTAAAATAGGGAAAGTCGCTAAAGGAAAATAACTAAGTAATATAAAAAGTGAAATCGCGCTAGTGAATAATGCCTTTCGTCGTTATAAAAGGAACTAACGTTTTCCTGTCACGTTCGCAACACCTCACACTTATTCTCCAAGGGCGTGCACAACGGCTTCCCGTTGTTCAGCATCCTTCTCCTGAAATTGTATACTGCGCTTATAGGTATCGAATGTGAAGAAAATTTCTCCCGGATCTGCTGATCCATCGTCAAAGAAAAGCTTAAAACTATTGGTCGATGCTTTATTGGGATCAAAAGCTCTTTTATTGGAAGAAAAAGCCAAGGGTTGAATGGCTGTCGACTTCATTTTATGAACGCCGTCTACTTTCCAAAGCGTAGCTAAGGCCGATAAAAAGGCATCGCTTTGCGGGCCAAGGCTTTTAAAGGTGATACTCCCTTTTTTAAAGCCTTCGTTTTCATTCACGGAACCGTCTTTGTTGATCCCCGCAGGAATATTTTTGCTTATTTCAACTAAGAAACCAACGGTGTCGTTTTGATATAATCCTTTAGCGACATAAGAAATCAACGTATCGCCTTCTTTTTTGTCCGTCAAGCTAAGATAAATATCCGATGGATTGTCTGGACTACTGGCAATAGGAAAAAGTTTAGCGGTTTCGGTTTCGGTTTCGCCCGCACGCTCGTTTTTAGGCGTATTATTGCAAGAAGCTAGCAAGGCGATCGGCAAAAGCATTGCAAATAACCATTTCGATTTACTGTACGTGTTCATGATGTATACATTTAGAGGTTTATCGTTATCTGGATCAATAATTTGCTAATTCCGGGTATTCGCTTTTTTAACATGGAAGGAACAATTTTGTTTTCGTGCAGCACGGATATATTTACAGTGTCTATTTCTTACTGGAGCCACCAGTCGACTTTACCTTGGACTTCCAGATTCTTCGACTTGGTTAATGAAAGTACGATGATACAAAATTATTGTGAGAAACAGGCTTGGAAACAGATAGGCTCATGAAATGAGACGTTAAAACGTCCCGGCAGGAATATACCCTAATTCCTCCAGTTGGTGGCGGCTGTGAACTGCTTTTAAAGCCCCGTCGTGAAGTAGGAATAGTTTGTCGCTCACACCAATGACCTGTTCGTAATGGTGGTCGCTTATTAATATGCCCTTTGATCTTGGGTTTTGTTTAATTAAGTTTTCGATCTCGTGAGCGTATATTGGTTCAATTCCTGAGAAAGGCTCATCCAATAGCAAAAAGGGGTGCTTCATATGCAGCATTGTATACACTTCAAAATACTTACGTTCGCCGCCAGATAACTCGCCGATATGTTGATTCCACAATTTCCGTATTCGCTCATTGCTTATTGACGCTCGATCGACCCTTTGTTCTGCCAGCATGAAACGAAGTAAGTCTTTGACGCTTTGTTGTTTTGGAAACATACTTTTTTGGGGTAGATAACCTACCAATTGCTTTATGAAAGGTTTTTTGTAAGGAGTGCCGTTGATTCGTATAAATTTATTTTGTGGTGTCAATGTGCCGAAGATCACTTCAAAGAGCGATGACTTTCCGGCGCCATTTCTGCCTAGTATGCCTATGATGTTACCGCCTGCGCAAGCTAAATAACAGTCACTTAAAATATGCTTGTTGTCGCGATAGCTAAGGAGAACTGAATCAACTTCGAGTTTATTCTTCATATAATTATTAAAAAAACAAGGTATATCAGAAGGGCCAAGAGCGAGCTAGTTATCCATGCAAAACCAAATAAACGTCGTTTTGAGAACCCTAGGTTATGATAAAGATAATATTGATGGCTATATCGTTGGCTAAAAAAGAATAAGGTAAGTGCAAGGGAAAAGGTGGGTAAGGAGATGACAAAAATGTGTAACATCATGTACGGATCGTACCATGCAAAAGTCGAAAAAGCAAAGGCAAGCAAGATATTCGCGATAAATATGCGTCTATAAAAGTGAAGAAGTATACGTATTTAGTCCTTGATTTTTAGTAATATACGAAATATTGATTAATCTCGGGTTATTACGATCTTATAGGCGTCGATGCGTTCTTTGAGTGCCCGGATTTTTTCATTCAGTTCTTGATCGAAATCTTTATCGCGCGCCAAGCTTGCTTTATGAACCGGATTTGTCAAAGCTTCTACTTCCGCCACTTTTTTGGAGATCTCATCGAGCAGTTTCACGGAAAGTCCTTTTTCGTTTACAGATAGTTCCTTCAAACGAGGTAATAAGGCGATCAATAACGTAAATACGGAGGCCAGCACAAAGTAAGCGTAGGTTTGGCCTTCAGTGTGCTTATCGTCGGTCAAAACGGCATAGATGAAAATAAAGACGGGAAACGCCAATAAAAAACTGAATGTATTTTTTTTCATAACCCTGAAATTTAGTTGTCCCGTTTCAATACCAGTTTTTCTGTACTGATTTCACAGATGGTATATTGCTCTTTGTTTTCGGGATCAAAACATAATATGAGCTTGTCATGCTCGGTTTCCCAGGAGCCGTTATGTAGCTGGGGGCGATCATCGCGGCCCGGATGTGCATTAACCAGTGTTCCGTCATCTTCCAGGTTGATCTTATCCCGGCCTCTGGAAAGAGGCAGCGAAAAGCCCTCCGGGCGATAAACGATTTCATCGCCCTTGTCCTCCTCAAAGGAATGGACCCATTTCCTTTTTAAAAATTCCTTATTCATTTTCTTCAATAGCAGGTTTAGCAGCGAGCAAAGAGGCGCGCGGGCCGAGCAGCGTCGCCTTCATGCGGGAGGCTTGCCCTTTAGTGAACATGAACATACTATCGTCATCTACGTAATCCATATAGTTCATGAACATATCTCCATTGGGGGCATTGTTGCAGGAGGTTTTAGGAAAAGTCGGTTTTCCGTAATTTGGTCCTAATTGATTCGGCGTGTCTTCCACATAATCCGTGTCGGCACAGGTATTGCTTCTACCATCCCCAAAGATGTGAGAGAGATTAAGATAATGCCCCACCTCATGCGTGGTGGTCCGTCCGAAGTTGAAGGGCGCTTCGGCCGTGCCTAAGGTGCCAAAAGCACGAAAATTAACAACTACGCCATCGGTATCGCTCGGTCCGCCGGGAAATTGCGCATAACCCAATAGACCTTCTTGCAGATTGCAGACCCAAATGTTTAGGTATCTGTCGGTAGGCCATGGGTCAATACCGCCCATGCCTGTGCTTTTTACTGCATTGTCGGTACCAAAGGATTCCACGTCCGTTTGTGTTCGGGTGATGCCGTCGGGAGCAAGTTCGAAATCAATAAAGCAGTCGGCCGCTAATTCTTCCCACACGGAAGGAACTTTTCCCCGGTCGGTGTTATTTCGTCGGAAATCGGCATTCAACACATCGATTTGGCTTTGTATCTGTTCATCCGAGATGTTTTCCTCGGTTGCATGATAAACCACATGTACCACCACTTGAATCTTGGCCGGTGTTGTAAGACGCAAGGTTCTCCGTCCTGCCAACATCTTATCAATGTCGCTTTCAATAGTCGCCTGCGCGCGCATATATTCCGGATAGCTATCGGCTTGCCGATGAAAAACTTCCATCGTGGCACAGTGTCGTCTTTTCTGATGTTGTTCCATCTTAGGTCTTTTTTTATAAAACTTTTTTTTTCTGTTTTGGTTTCATCAATAGGTTTAAATTTTGTAAAGGCCACCAAGCCGTCCCTTTTATGAAAACGCTTCCCTTGTTCCTAGACCAGATCCGCCGTACGCGGAATCGAAAAGACAATCCAACGACACCTACTTCCGAGAAGGGGACAGCCCCGGGAAAGGCAGATTCAACAACAGTCGTGAACCCAGCACAGCTGAGCACGTATTTAAGGCAGCATCATCTACCCATTGAGGAGTTTATTCGCGATCGGGATTTTCAGGAGCGGATTATTGGCGGAAACGATTTGTTGGATATTCAGTACTTGCAGAAGGGCGCAAAGGCGGCTCAATCGGTTTGTCGGATTCACCTTATTTCGGATGCGGTTGAGGTAGGGTTTGGAACCGGATTTTTAATCGCGCCGCAAATATTAATAACCAATAACCATGTGTTACCAACGTCCGACTCGGCGCGGCAATCCCGTGCTGAGTTTAATTATGAAAGGGTAGAAGACGGTTCACTTTCCATGAGTAGTCTTTACCGTTTTAATGTCGACAAACTATTCTATACCAATGAAGAATTGGATTTTACTCTCGTATGGGTAAACGACGTTCCGGTCAGTGGGACAGCTCCTGTGCAGCAATTCGGTTTTTTGCCTTTACACACACCCGCAAAAGAAATCAAAGAAGACCAATATGTTTCCATTATTCAACATGCCGACGGTGCTCCAAAGCAGGTGGCCTTGCGTGAAAACAGAATAACGGATTTATCGCTGCCGCAATTCGTTCGCTATGCTACCGACACAAAAAGCGGCTCTTCGGGTGCGCCTGTATTTAACGACGAATGGGAGGTGGTAGCGCTTCACCATGCGGGGATACCACGGTATAACGCTGCCGGACAGATGCTGAACCTCGCTGGCGGCATTTGGGACAGTGCCGAGGGAGAGTTGCAGATCGATTGGCAAGAGAATGAAGGCGTGCGCATCAGTAGTATCGTGTACGATATTGCAGCCAAGGCCTCCGGGCAATTTCCCTTTTTGTCGGAGTTCTTTGCCATCACTCCAGCGATTATAGAACAGGAAAACGGACGAGCGCCGATTGCATTGGCCGATGAGCTTTATTATCCTGAAGCGGCTGATGAGGAAGACAAAAAGAATTATTATGAAAGCATTTCAAATATAACGCAAGCAAGTTATACCGACTTACAGCAACTGTTGGAAAGCAGTCACAGCAAGCCCTTGCCTTATCAGCCATCTAAATATGTGTACCCGAAGGTCGATCTGCATCCCGATGGACTGCTAAGGAGTATCTATTCCGGCAAAACATTTACCGTGGAAGAGTTACAATTGGCCGATGAACGCATCGATATAGACCGGAAGCTTCGATTTATAGACTGGAGCCAGACTGCAAAAAGCATGAGTCGTCAAGATTATCAGCAAGAACTGAAGGCTATTGAAGCGGCTTTGCCATATAACTGCGAACATGTTGTTTGCCAATCTTGGTTCGACGCCCGTGAGCCGATGCGTGGAGATTTACATCATCTTTTTGCCTGCGAAGTGCGATGCAATAGTTTTCGGAATAATTATCCTTATTACGATTTCGAAGAGTATAAGCCGACGCCAACGGCCTTGGTTGAAAAAGAAATGGCCTCCTGCGGCTTTATGGAAGATAGTCAGTTTGAGCCCGAAAATAACAAAGGTATTGTGGCGCGCGCCACGTTATACTTCCTTTTGCGATATCCGCGTGCCATTGATGTTTACCAAGACGAGGATATTACTTTGTTACAACGTTGGGCCAACGAGCAAGCGGTTACCCATTACGAGAAGCATCGTAACCGGGAAATTTTTCTGTTGCAGGGAAATCGAAACCCTTTTGTCGATTTTCCGGAACTCGTAGACCATATCGATCTTCGGGTAAGTGGACTGCGTCGAGCGGTACCGCGTATTGCAAAAGAAGCTGCCGATTTCAATCAGATTGCCGATGAAGTGAAGCGGGCGATTTTAGCGCGCTATGGATATGCCGATCCCGACGCTTCCAGTTTAGCGGATACAAAGGAGATGGTCGACTTTGAATTTAGCACCAACCAGTATTTGATGCTTACTTCAACCTTTAATGAGATCGCAGCTAGGTACGCCGCAGCACCAAGAAAAATCGCTGTCGCGGACGTGCTCGCCTGTGTAGTTGTAAAGGACTGTATTGATTTGGTGTATGGGATGCGTGTTTAACTGTTTTTCGATGAAAAAGACGATCCTATATTACCTCTTATTACTTGGGAGTGGTAGTGCCTTTTCGCAGAGCGTGGATCAGGCGTCGTGGTTCAATCGCCATATTAAAATTCGGCAGTCGATGGAAACGGCCGAATTTAAGGAAATGCCTGCACAATTTCAGTTAACTGTTCCGAAAGGCGACAGCAGTTCCTGGCTCGTTAATGTGGGCGTTTCCATGAATTTAAGCAGTACGAGTTCGCGGTGGATTTCTTCGCTGATTGCCGAATATCACAGAAACACGCTCACAGCAGTTGAACAGCATAATGTACAAGCAGCTTATGGCTTTTCTGGCCTCATTAAACGAGGAGCGAAAATCGCTTGGTTCTTAAATGGAAACGCCGGTTACACTTATGATGAAATAAGCCGTAGTCATTCATTAGCCGGGAACTTCCTCTTTACTTTTATGGGCGAACGGGGCCCAATCAACACCTATGCATTTGCATCCGATACAAGCAGTCGCTTTTATATAGCTCCTTTTCTAGGGTTTCAGGTGCAGCAAGCCATGCAAGCCTATAACGAGGCTGGCGAAGGCTTGCTTTTGCGCCCTCTATTTACGCTTTCCGCTTACTTTGATATCGTGCGAAAAAAAACGCTTACACCGGATCCCTTGCTGCGTGTCTCAGTAGACTATACCGGGCGTACCGATTTGGTTAACTCAACCGATATGAGCGAAGGGTATACGCAGTTGTTGCAGAGTGGGCTTGAGTGGTTCTTGGTTGATAAACCGGTTAGAGTAAGCTTAGGTGCTTCCTTCAACTACGGTTCTGATCCGTTGAGGGGGCTAGCAAAGCAGCAGTACTGGCTGGTATCGTTTAACCTTTACAAATAGGGCGTCCCGTTTCCTATACAATAAGCAACCAACTCCTGACCAACTTTTGCCATTATCTGAGTCGGCACCCTGGGCCGATCGGCTTTTTATCGGTATTTTCCCGATCAAAGCACGATCGTACCACGATTAAACATCGGTAACCGGTAGAAAAAAGGGAGGATTTGGTTATACGTTGTTCGTTATTGATTGTCAGTTATTCGTTATTGGTTTGTGCAGTATTAAGGCTTAAAACCTAAAAAGCCTTTACTTTTTATGGATTTTTATGATTAGTTTCATCCTTATTGAAATGTTGTACAACTTCTAAGGAAACCTTCATATGCATTATAGACCTTACTTGCCTTTAATAATCCGCTATACTTCGCTACTCAGTTTGCTACTATTTACCTATCGTCTAAGCGTTGCCCAAACCTATCCTTATCAACAAAAATGGGAAGCCATAGAAAAAAAGGAGGTAGAAGGACTGCTCAAAAGTATGCAAGGCGAAGTGAATGAGCTCTATGCGCAAGCTAAGCGGGATAAGAATTCGCAGCAAAAAATGAAGGCCTTGCTCTATCAAGCTAAAATTGAAATGCTGACAGCCGACAGTTTAAGGCAGGAGGGAGCTCTTCTTGATCAATTTAAACGGGAGATCAAAGAAGCTAGCTTGATCGAAAGGAGTATCCTCCAATCTTTAACGGGGGAGTTCTTGCATGAATATTACCAAAGTAATCGCTATCCTATTAATCGACGCACCACTATTGAAGGGAGGGAGAAAACGGCTGATTTTCTTACCTGGACCGAAGACGACTTTAAGAAGGAAATTACCGACTTATATGATGCTTCTGTGGAGGATCGTAAAATCTTACAGGAGACACCGGTTTCCGACTGGGAGTTTCTCTTAGATACGGCTCTTCAGTATCGGGAACTGCGACCAACTCTGTATGATCTATTGGCACACCGCGCTATCGACTATTTCAGCATGCAGGAAAATGAGCAGAAAAGAGTCGACTTCTTGTTGCAGACGTTATTATCGAGTCATAAGCAAGATACGGTTAAGAATGCCTATTTATATAACTGCCTGCAATACTTGTCCAGGACAGAAGAAGTGCCCGGCCGGATAGCGAAACTTCAACAGCTAATCGGTAAATTTCCAAAGGCATGGTATAACGCAGAACTCATGTATCAGTTGGCTAAGGATTATCAAGTCTCACTCACAGGGCAAAGCCCCATTTTTTGGCGAAACAAAGCAACAGCGGTAAAGGATTTCGAAAAGATGAAGCGATATGCTGATAGTCTGCTTTATTTATGCGATCAGGCAATGGCATTATATCCAAATACATATGGCGCCAAACAATTGCAATTAATGAAGGCTGAGCTATTGCAACCAGAGGTGAGCATCGAAATGGATCGGGTGCTGCTGCCCGAACAAGCTTTTCCTGTCCATATATCACATAAGAACGCGCATAAACTTTATGTAAAGATCCTAAAGTGTGACTTAGCTGCCAACGGTTTTTTCAATAATCAAATCGAGCTGTGGCGAGATATGAAAAACCAACGGGATATAGATTCCATCCTTCGGGCAATTGATTTGATGCAGGAGTATGCAATTGATTTGAAGTCGTTCGACGACTACCAGAGACATGCGACTATCGTACGCTTTAATCCGTTGCCCGCAGGCCAGTATTTTATGTTGGTAGCCACCAATCCTGCTTTTAAACTAGATAGCACAGCAGTGGTTCTGGGACAGCATCTTCAGGTCAGTCGCTATGCGATTGCTTCGCGGGGAGAGGAACTTTTGTTGACCGATCGCGATTCCGGGAAGCCTGTTCGAGATAAAGTCATCAAACTTTTTACGCAAGCCAGTAATGAAAAGGACTTAGCGGTTTTGGAAGAAGTGAAAACCAATGCAAACGGACAAGCTTTTATAGGAAAGCACAGGAAAGAGACGGCCTTTCACTGGTACAATACGTGGTATCGAGTCGAAGGAGATCCCGTTTTTTTCGCAAGTCATACTTACTACAACCCTCCGCGGTATGTAGATACGACGGAGCGGCCACAAACCAATATCCAGTTTTTTACCGATCGGGCCATTTACCGTCCGGGGCAAACGGTCTATTTTAAGGGCATTGTCTATGAGGAGAAGCCTGATGGAGCGAGAAGGGCATTAAGCGGTTACCAGACCACGGTGCGGCTTTTTGACGCGAATCAGGCGGCGCTTGACGAGATCAAACTTAGTACCAATATGTATGGGTCTGTTTTTGGAAGCTTTGTATTGCCGACAGGGAAATTAAATGGTCAGTTTCGTCTGGAGGGACTGGGGGCCGGTGGTCAGCGCGACTTTCGGGTAGAGGAGTATAAGAAGCCTAGTTTTGAAATAAGCATGGACACCTTGAGGGCGACCTACAAGTTGGGCGATACGGTTAAAACAACAGGAAAAGCTACGACTTATTCCGGTGCGCCTATTGTACAGGGAAAGGTAAGTTATCGCGTGCTTCGCCGTAGCTTTAATCCTTATCCGAATTGGTATCGTTATGATCATAACTATGCGGACAGTGAACAGGTCAAAGCGGGGGAAACACGAACCACTAGCGACGGAACATTTGCAATTAGCTTTTTAACGGAGCCCGCAGGAAAGCAGTTGGAAGATGAATTTCGCTTTTATCGGTATACAGTAGAAATCAGTGTTATTGATGTCAACGGGGAAGCACACGAAAACAGTCAAGCTATTGCAGTTGGAGACAAATCGATCCTTTTGCGTATCCCGCTCCCGGCTAAAATAAGTATAGAAGAGCTCGATAGCATCCCTTTTGAAACCACCAACCTTAACTACCAAGCGGTTACTGCTAAAGGGAACATAAAGCTGTCAAGGTTAAAAAGGCCAACAAGGGTGTTGCAGAACAGCGCTTTGGGCGATGTGGATTATATGCTGTTAGATAGTCTAGCCTTCATTAAGCTTTTTCCACACTTCCCTTATAAAAATGAGCAGAAAAAGGAAAATTGGCCGAAAGAAGCGCTTGTGTCAGACCACGATTTTAACTCAGCAGAAAGCAGGCATATCGATATAGGTGGGGATTCGCTGGAAGCAGGGACCTATTTGCTCGAAGCTTATGTATTGGATGGCTCGGATACCCTTAGAACGTCTCAGGAGGTGGAGTTATATCATAAAGAAGCAAAGAAGCCCTTGCCGGGCGAATTTTTGCAGGTGAATGCCGACAAAGGTTTCTATGAACCTGGCGAGGAGGCGGTGATCATCTTTTCTTCAGCTATCCCGGATGCACGGGTTTTTATTTCCGTAGAGCGGAACGGGGATATTATTAAACAAGAACAGATACGTCTTAGCAAAGAGGTGAAAAAGGTGGCAGTTCCGATCGATAAGGATATAAAGGAAAATAACTTGTACGTGCATTATTATCTTGGGCGCTATAACGCGGCAGAGCAAGGTACGCTTACTTTACCCATTGTACAGAAAGGAACAGATTTAAAAATCACCACGAATACGTTTCGCGATAAATTGCAGCCAGGCGAAGAGGAAACCTGGGAATTAACTATACGAAATGCAAACAACGACGGTGTTGCGGCCGAACTGTTGGCTGCCATGTATGATGCTTCGCTTAATCAATTTGCTGAAAACAGCTTTTATTTTCCCGGGCCCATTCAATATCATCCATCTAAGTTGCCTCAATGGAATCTATCAGGAGCTTTTGGTCAGGTTGGTGCACAACAGATTGCACGGCGCTATTTATACACGCATATACTCATCCCTGTTTATGAGAATTTAAATCGCTTCGGTTTCTCTTTCTTAAATCACGCTTGGCAGCAAGTCGCTTATGTTAATAAGCTTTCCGAAAGGTATAAGATGGGCGTACAAAGCAACCGGGTGATGGATTTCAACGCTGTAGGTGAACCCTTTGATACAAAACAGAATCTGGATGAGGTGGTTGTGGTGGGTTACGGGATATCGAACAAGAAAGCACTGAGCGGTGCGGTAACAGGTGTTCAGGTCAGAGGGGCTGCCACTTTGGAGGAGGCTCCGCTGTATGTAGTAGATGGTGAAATAGTGGAGCAAATAGACGCGATCGATCCGGATGATATCGACCGGATGCAGAAATTAACGGGAGGTGAAGCAATAGCTCTTTATGGCGCGCAAGCTGCTCGCGGCGTAGTAGTAATTAACACCAAGTCTGCCGCCAACAAAGCCGCCTTGCAGCAGGTAAAAGCCCGTAAAAATTTAAAAGAGACGGCATTCTTCTACCCCGATTTGCATACCGATACTGCGGGAAATATCAAGCTGCGCTTTACCTCGCCCGAAAGTTTAACCGAATGGAAGTTTATGGCCTTCGCGCATACGCCGTCTTTAGCGACCGGCTATATGGAAAAGCCCTTGAAGACAAGCAAAGGGCTCATGGCAGTACCGAATGCGCCACGCTTTCTGCGAGAGGGAGACGAAATCGCATTAAGTGCTAAAATTGTGAATATGTCAGAGGCGGATTTGAAAGGCTCGGCTAAACTGATGCTTTTCGACGCATATACCATGCAATCAGTTGATACGCTATTTGAACTCGTAGATAGTACATTACCCTTTATGGTAGAAAAAGGCGAAAACAGGTCGCTCTTTTGGCGATTGAAGGTGCCTTCTTCGCTGGAAGCGATCGTTTATCGCATTGTAGCAAGGGCTGGTGATTTCAGTGACGGCGAAGAGGCTGCCTTGCCTATTTTACCCAATCGGATGCTACTGACAGAAACCTTGCCGATTTATGCGAAAGAGGGGCAAGTCAAACATGTTGAACTTCGGCCGCTAGCGGTAGCCAATGCACACACACAACATGAGCGCTTGAGCTTAGAGCTGACCACCGATCCGATGTGGTACGCCATTCAGTCGCTACCTTATTTGCAAGAGTATCCTTATGCGTGTTCGGAACAACTGTTTGCTAAGTTATATGCCACCTTGGTTGCTAAGAAGTTAATAGACACCTCACCAAAAATCAAACATCTTTTTGATGAATGGAATAGAAAAGGGCGAGTACAGTCGAAGCTGGAAACACGCCAGGAGTTGAAATCCCTCTTATTAGAAGAAACTCCTTGGGTAAGTGAAGCAGCAGATGAAGAGGTCCGCATGAAGCGATTGGCGCTCCTTTTCGATGTAAACAACCTCCGAAATCAATGGCAAAGCGTCTATCAGCAATTTGTTGCCCGTCAGCTGCCTTCGGGTGCATTCCCTTGGTTCGAAGGAGGACCGGCAAATGAGCTGATTACTACGCATATTTTAGCCGGTTTCGGGCATCTTCGTAAATTAGGTGCCGACTTTGCTAGTGTGGGTGACAGTACCTATCTTCAAGTGGTACAACGACTTGTGGTATATTTAGATCGAGCGATTGAAAAGGGGTTGGATAAGCCGGAATCCTCCCTTTCGGTAAGTCGTTATAACCTAAGTCGGTATTTATATGCGCGGAGCTTTTTCTTAACTAGTCATCCGATCAAGGAATGGGTACAAGGGGAGGTATTTAAGCGTTTAAGTGCAAACTTGGAAAAAAATCTTAATACCAATTTACAAGAGAGGGCGCTGTTGACGCTCGTATATAGCCGCTTTGGCGAAGAGGAGAAGGCAAAGAAAATATGGACTTCCCTTAAGGATTATGCGGTAACCAACGATGAAAAAGGAATGTACTGGAAAGAAAATCAACGTGGTTGGGATGGGTGGCAAAACCCGATCGAAACTCAAGTGCTCTTAATTGAGGCCGCTAGCGAAATGGCGGATATGGAAAGTGTTGAACAAATGAAATTATGGCTAATCGGAAACAAACAGACGAATCATTGGGGCAGTACCAAGGCTACTACGGAAGCTATCTACGCGCTCCTATCTGCCGGAGAGAATAACCTGTCGGTAGAGCAGCAAGTTCAGGTAAAGGTTGGCAAGCAATCGTTGAATCTTTCACCCACAAGTAACGGTGCAGGCTACGTAAAGACTGCTTGGAGTCGTTCGGAAATCAAACCGGAGATGGCACAAATCGTAATCGAAAAGAAAAGTGAAGGTCCAATTTGGGGGGCACTATATTGGCAGTACTTTGAAAGCCTAAGGGCTATAAAAGCGGCTATTACGGGTGTTCAGATAGAGAAGAGATTATACCTTAAACGAAACGCAAAAGAGGGCGTGGTTTTAACAGCGATCAATCAAGAAGAACCGATTAAAGTTGGTGATTTGGTGAGGGTTCGACTGATTATACGGGCGGATCGCGATATATCCTTTATCCATTTGAAAGATATGAGGGCCAGCGGTTTTGAGCCGGTAAATGTGCTGTCTAACTATAAATGGCAAGGGGGATTGGGCTATTATGAAAGTACGAAGGACGCGGCTACCAATTTCTTTATCGATAAATTGCGGAAAGGTACCTACGTTTTTGAATATGATCTGCGCGCCAATAACGCGGGCGTCTTTGCCAATGGGGTTGCCACCTTGCAAAGTATGTATGCACCGGAGATGAGTGCCCGCACGGAAGGAATAACTGTGGAGATAAAAGAGTAAGACCTGAAAATAAGAAGCGTCGCCATAACTTAACAATTTGGTAATACGCATTCCCTGAGACATTTGTTTATCTTTGATGCGACCTAGCTGAAATGAAAGTAGCGACAGAAAAGAGCGACAAAGCGTTATTGGAAGCGCTGAAAAATCACCAAACTGCGGCTTTCGAAGAACTTTTCAATCGATATTGGAAAAGCCTTTACGTTAAAGCGTATGCAAGGTTGCGTGATGAAACCTTTGCCCAAGATATGGTCCAGGACGTTTTTGCCGATATTTGGGATCGTCGCGCTTTGCTGGTCGTCGAAGGCTCTCTTTACGCTTATCTGTCGGGTGCCTTAAAGTATCGAATCATTAATTGGCTTGCCCGCACCAATTTACATCAAGAGGCACTTAAACACCTGGTGGACCGGATGGGAGAAATGGAAGCTACGATCTTAGATACCCTAACGGCCAATGATATCAAGATTACGTTGGAAGAAGCAGTTGCTCAATTTCCGGAAAATATGCAACGTATTTTTGCGCTTCGTAGCGAAAATTACACAATTCGGGAGATCGCCGAGGCTTTGGGACTGGCCGAACAGACCGTAAAAAATAATTCAACGGAGGCCTTAGTCCGATTGAAAAAGGTATTAGCTGAAAAGCATCCGGATGTACATCAATCCTTCTTCGCTGTTTTATTGCTGTTAATGAAAAATTAACATATAGATAAAAGTTTCTTAAAGTACTTAAGCCCTTCTTGTTTGACTATGTTGGTGTAAAAGGCAATATAGTGAACGCATCAAAACTTAAAACCATTCTAAAAAAATATGCTGAGGGGAAGGCGTCGCCTGTCGAGCGTTTTATCGTCGACAATTGGTATCACTCCTTTCAGCATGATCATACTACTATCGAAAATATAGACGGCGGAGAAAAGGAAGAAGCCCTCCGTCTTCGTATGCTCGGCCGTGTGATGCCTATTAATAAGGTGGTACGCTGGTACCAAAGGCCTATTTGGCAGCTGGCGGCCTGCTTACTGCTGATTTCCGGTTTGGCGCTTTCCTTATACCTGAACACATCCTTAAATAATGAGGGCAATGCGACGGAACAAATCGTGGAGGCCAATGTCATTTCGACAGGTGTTAGGCAGCTGAAAAAAATACAGCTTTCTGATAGTTCGATTGTCTGGATGCACGCCGAATCTGAGTTGGAGGTATTGCCCGATTACGGCAAGGGGACGCGGTTGGTGAAGTTAAAGGGAGAAGCTTTTTTTGAGATAAAGAAGAATCCCGACCAACCTTTTATCGTAGCGGTTGACGATCTCCAGGTCAGTGTCCTGGGAACCTCCTTCAATATACAGGCTTATCCTGATCTGCAAAATCTTTCGGTAAGTGTGCAGTCGGGTAAGGTACAAGTGAACGCAGGCTATGGAACGCTCGGCCTATTGCAAGCTAATCAGGAGATGCGATATACAAAGTCTAGCGGAACGGTACAGGTTCTCCCGTTTAAAAGGCCGCGAGACAGTTGGAGGGAAGGGAAGATATACTTGGATCGAGCTGACTTCTCGGAATTGTCAAGAGCCATTAAAAACGTCTACGGGGTAAACATACGTTCCGAAAGCAAAGCGGTAAGCGCTTTCCGATACAACTTGGTAATCCGTTCGGACCAGAACTTGGATTCCGTCATGCAGGTAATTTCTAGCATTTTAAACAAAAGATATAAAAAGGAGGGTAATCATGTAGACATTATATAGCCTATAATAAAAAAGGAACTGCCATGCAGCTCCTGATTGAAGGTGGGTAATATCGAGTTTGGTCGCTACAGGTATTACACACTGGACGGATAATGAATATAGTCAATAATCCACTCAAAGCTAACGAATACTTTTGACAGGGGCAAGAGCGGATGCGCTCTTGCCCGGCAGGGCTTTGGGTTAATGAAAGAATAGAATGAAACAAGTCATACCATTATTAATTAAGTGTATGCGCATCATATTAATAGTAAATTTGGTTGTCCTTACTGCCACCACTTTATTGTTCGCAGAACCTTCCCAGGGACAAATATTGAACAAAAAGCTGAATGTTGATTTCGAACATATCGACGTCTTCAGTGCGATTCAGTTGATTCAGGCAAAGGAGGCAATAGATTTTGCTTTTACCGATCAGCTTCAACTCGAAAATTTAACGCTTGCCGGCGTGCATTTGAAAGACAAAACACTAAAGCAAGTACTACAAACCATTTTAGCTGGACATCCAATTGATTTTTCAGAAAAGAATGGCATTGTTACCCTCTACAGGCGACAAGCGCCGGGAACGGTCAGAGGTCAGGTCCTCGATGAGAACGGAGACCCGCTGCCCGGCGCAAGTGTTAAGCTTGTGGAAGTAAACAGGCAGACAAGCTCCGATGCAGAAGGTCGGTTTTCGCTTAGCGTTCAGCCGGGACTTTATTCCTTGCAGGTAAATTTCTTGGCCTATAAACCCGAAGTGCGCTCGGCCTTGCAGGTGGAGGAGGGGAAAACAATAACCTTGCAGATACAGATGACCGCAGAGGTCAGTACCTTAGATGAAATCGTGGTTGTGGGTTACGGTACGCAGCGGCGGAAAGAGGTGACTTCCGCCGTGGCAACGGTGAAGTCCGAAAATTTTAACCAAGGCTCAGCGCGGGCGCCACTTGAGCTGATTCAAGGAAAAGTGGCCGGTTTAAACATCACCAAAACAAGAGGAAATAACCCGAACGAAGGGACTTCTATTCAACTGCGCGGTGTCACCTCGTTAAGTGGAACTACTACCCCTTTAATCGTAATTGATGGTATACCGGGCGGCAACCTCGATCTGATTCAACAAGACGACATTGAATCTTTCGACGTGTTAAAAGACGGATCGGCCGCGGCCATTTATGGTACGCGTGGTAATGCCGGCGTTATTTTAATTACCACTAAAAAGGGAAGTGCCGGTGCGCCGCGGTTTGAATATAATAATTATTTCCAGCGTGATTATGTGGATAAAAAGCCGGATTTCCTCTCGGCCGACCAGTTTCGCCAAAAGATCGTCGAGGGCGCCATCGCCGAATCCAATGATTTAGGTGCCTCCACAGATATGTATGATGAACTGATTAACCGCTCGAATTTGAGTCAATATCACAACTTCTCTGCTTCCGGCGGTTCGGCCAATACAAACTATCGTGCTTCCCTTTACTATAATGATTTTGAAGGAATTGCCAAAGAGAATAGTCGCGAACAATTTGGCGGCCGGCTCAACATCAATCAACGGGGCCTAGATGATAAGCTCGATTTACAGATTAATATGGTGGCCAATTTCAATAAGGCTAATTTACTGGGTGGGGGTATTGGCGATTTCGAGCAGGCTGTATCGTGGAACCCAACGGCACCGATTCGAAATGCAGACGGAGCCTTTTACGAGATTCAGGAAAATTACAATCCAATCGCCAGGTTTTCCAATCGCATCAACGAACGCGATCAACAAACCTTTTCAGGAGATGCACGTTTGAGTTATCAGCTTATTCCGGATCTAAAGGTCAGTATATTCGGATCTTACCTGCGGGATAATTACAACGACAGACAATATCGCTCAACGAGCGATTTTGAGCAGCGCGTAGGCACGCAGTGGCAGGGTATGGGTTACGCACGTAAAGCAAATCAGTTGAACTGGTCGAAAACCATTGAGCCTACTGTTAATTACGAACACAGCTGGAACCTACATAACCTGTCGGCCGTTGCCGGTTATAGTTATCAGTATAGTACATCCGAATCATTCAATGTGAACAATAACGGCTTTACAACCGATGGCTTTTACGACTGGAACCTAGGGGCAGGCAGCGCCATAAACAACACGGCCTTACCGCGTCCCGGAATGGGCAGTTTTAAGGATGATAACACTTTGATCGCCTTTTTCGGCCGTGTAAACTATGCCTATCAAGATAAGTACTTCGCTCAGTTTATTCTTCGCAGGGAAGGCTCATCACGCTTTGGAGCCAATCATAAATGGGGAAACTTCCCGGCGGTATCGGCGGGCTGGACCTTGAGCGAAGAGGCCTTTATGCAAGGGCTTCCTTTTGTGGACAATCTGAAGTTACGAGTCGGCTATGGTGTAACTGGTAACCAAGGAATCCCGAATTATCAATCGCTGATTACGTTGGGTACGGGTGGCGTGTATCCGCAAAATGGTATTTACTACCAAACCTATGGCCCTTCCCGTAATCCAAATCCAGATTTGAAATGGGAAAAAAAGGCCGAATGGAATTTTGGATTGGATTACGAAGTGTTCAACCATCGTTTGAGCGGGGCCATCGATGTTTATAATCGTAATACCAGTGACTTGTTATATAACTATGCAGCCCAACAGCCCTCTTTTATTCATAGCTCGTTGTATACGAATGTAGGAACGATTCGTAACAGGGGTGTGGAGCTTTTGATCAGCGCGGTAGCGATTGCAAAGAAGGATTTTCAATGGAATATCGATTTAACTGCCAGTTCGCAATTTAACAGACTAACAAAACTCTCCAACGAGCAATTTAACGCAACCTTCCTGACCTTTGCAGACATTCCCAACCCGGGAGCAATGGGCCCTGCAATCCGCCTGTATGAAGGAGGGGTGATCGGTAATTTTTATGGAAAGCGATTTGCCGGTTTTACGGATGACGGCAATTGGTTGTTCTATAAAGCCGACGGCAGCGCAGCTCCGGCAACGGAAATAACAGAAAACGATTGGGCCATTATCGGGAATGGCGTGCCGAAATATAACCTGGGCTTGAATCAAACATTTCGGTATAAAAACTGGGATTTAACCATGCTGCTTCGTGGTAAATTTGGTTTCGACATCCTAAACCTGCAGGAAATTTTCTTTGGCAACCGTAATTATTTGCCACGAAACATCTTCAATAGTGCCTTTACCCGCCATGGGGAACTCACTGCAGCTCCAATGTATTCCGATTACTACATCGAGAAAGGGGACTTCGTGAAGCTGGACAATGTTACACTGGGCTATAATTTTCTGCTGAAAACAGCTAAGATACGCAATCTGCGTCTTTTTGTTACAGGGCGGAACTTACTCACCTTTACCAGTTACAGCGGTTTGGACCCCGAGTTACAGGATACCGGATTTGAAACTGGGGTCGATTCACGCGGGTTCTATCCAAGAACACGTTCATTTACCGCAGGAATCAATGTGGGATTTTAAGCAAAGTCTTTAAAAAACAATTATTCGAATGAAACCTGCATACATTGCCATAAACAGGATGATATGAGTAATTTATGCAAGCTTCATCGCCATTAAAACCGCCGAAGGCAGCATGAATGCCTTAAAAGCAAACAAGTATGAATAAACAATTTAGTCTGATGAAAATCATTGATAAAATAATAGTTGGAACCAGCTTATCGGTGGCTCTGGTAGGCATGAGCGCCTGTACTAAGCTTGATGAAACCGTATACAGCAACTTATATAAAGATAATTTCTATAGCAACCGGACGGAGGTTCTGCAGGCGGCGTTACGCCCGATGACCCATATGCAGTCATGGATATGTCCAATCAGGGGAGATGGTTATTATTATCATGCAGAAATGTGCGCCGACCAGGTAGCATGGCCGCAAAAAGGCCGTCACGCCTACGATAATGGGGATCATATCAGGCAGCATTATCATACTTGGACAGATACTGAAGGCAGGATGCGTAATGCTTGGTCGGGCATGTGGACCGGTGTCGGCTATTGTAATGCGGCTATCGAAGATATTGAACAACTGGATTATGCCGCTATTGGAATGGAGCAAGCTGAAATTAACACGGTACTTGCCGAATTACATGTACTGCGGGCGTTCCATTATATGAAGCTGATGGACCTCTGGGGGAATATTCCGGTAGTGACAGCGGTTGGCCAGCCGGCAAATCCGGAGACGAGACCCCGTAGTGAAGTGTTTGCTTTTATTCGGAGTGAATTGGAGACTTACGTTCCGCAACTTGATCCCTATAGAGAGGAGCTCGTAGGGCGGGTAGCGCAAACAGGTGGGTATGCCATGTTGGCCGAATTATATCTAAATGCCGAAAAGTGGACTGGTACCGCTATGTGGGATGAGTGCATTGCAGCCTGCGACAAAATTTTAAGTGGCGAAGCCGGCGGCCTGGGGGGAGCGCCCCGCCTTGCACCAGACTTACTGGAAACGTTTGCGAATACCAACAGGGCCGCTCCGGAGGCTTTGTTCCAATATGCCTACAGCAACCAAGGAGGCTTTGTTTGGGATTGGATTCCTTTAATGGGTTTTAGTAATATGAGCGCCGCACTGGATGTTGGCTATGCGGGGAATAATGGTTATGTCGTAGTACCGACATTTTTTGATACATACAGTGAGAACGATCTGCGTAAGTCGACTTGGTTCCTGTTTGGGCCGCAGTATGTATATGGCACTAACGAACCGATATTGGGAACCGAAGAATACCTGAACAGACCGTTGGTTTATGTCAACAGCATCCGTAGGGAAAGTGAAGGAGACCTCACAAGCGATGGAAGTATGACAGAGGGCGAAGAGAACAGTGGTGCCCGTTTCCATAAGTATAAGACCGGCAGACTAAGTGATCCGAACTACCGGGAAAACCACTTCATGATCTACCGCTTAACGGAAATTTATTTCAACAAAGCGGAAGCGCTGATGCGTAAAAACGGAGGTATGGCTACGCAGGAGGCCGTAGATCTGGTAAATGCGAGTCGACAACGCGCATTTACGGAGGCCGACTGGCCCGAAGCGCGGTATACGACGGCGACGCTGACGCTCGATGAATTCCTGGCCGAAAAGGGAAGAGAGTTTATCTTCGAAGGAAGGAGGAGAACGGATATCATCCGTTTTGGGCATTTCATTCATGGCACTTGGTGGGATCACCAGCCTACGCTCGATCCTCATAAGGAAATTTATCCGATTCCTTCTACGCAAATCGCTAATAACCCGAATTTAATACAGAACCCGGGATATTGATCCCATGCTTTTCTCCTGTAGTTTGGCTATCGGCCGAACTGCAGGAGTCTCCGCTATTCAACCACGCGTACAATAACGGGTTTACCATTGGCTATATTACTTATATTGCCGCCATTATACCTAATAGTATAGGTGCCGGGCTTTGAAAGGCTATAACCCTTCATAATCGAAAAACGTACGCTGTCAGCTTGGGAAGGAGCTACGGTACAATAGGTTTCGGCAGGAGGAGGCATTACCCTTTTGGCCATCGCTCCCTGGTACGGTACTTCGCCCCCTTCCGAATCGGTAATTGTTAGAAAGTCGCTAATAAAACCTTCGAATGGCGTATGATATTGCGTGAATCGCAGGGTGTCGTTTGTGGGATTGTATACTTTGAACACCATGGGCAGGCTATCTGATAGATGAATGACGCTGTCTGTTTCTAACACGGCAATCAATGCCGTATCTGTTTCCATGATCGACTCGACTTGTTTGGCCCGAAGGCTCTCTGGCTCTTCTCCGCGCATAGTGGTGTTTTGTTGACACCGGGAGAAAGCCAATGGCAGGCCAACTGTCAATAAGATATAGCGAATACCAAATTTCTTTGTCATATANGAAAGATTTTGTGGCCTTGATGTGCATAAAGATAGTGTTTTTATGTGCATATTAACAGAAACAGGAGAAAAGATTGAGGAAGTATTCGGAACCCTGACACCGGATCTTGAGCTTCTCCGGGATAGGTTGGTAGAACATCATGTTGGTCAGGTAGCTATGGAGAGCACGAGTATTTACTGGATACCTATCTGGCGTATATTGGACACTGATTTTGATGTAAAACTGGTCAATCCGTATTTTATCAGGCAGCTTCCCGGTAGGAAAACCGATGTAAAGGATGCACAGTGGATAGCCACAGTCCTTCAGAAAGGGCTTATCAAGGGCAGCTTTGTGCCTGAGAACGCTGTTCAGGAGCTACGCCAGTACAATCGAAGGATAAGTTATCTCAACAGAAACCTGCAAAGGGCAGACCAGAATATAGATCTTATTCTACAGCGCTGCAATATCAGAATAAGCAATTATGTATCCGATGTTGGGGGCAAATCCATGCGTA
>NZ_SBJH01000005.1 GCF_004368405.1 Olivibacter sp. XZL3 | reverse complement strand
AAAAAAACAGCGATGTACCGGAGGGGCGGCCCGAAGGATGCAGCGGAGGCCGAAGCGGGAGCGGAGGCGTTTAAAGTTCTTTAAGAAATCAGATTCATGTAGCGTAACGGACAGGCTGTTATCCGGTGCAAACCGGAAGGACAGGATGTGTCCAAAGGCCGGAAGATACAGAAAAGATCGGAAGGCGGCACTTGAGAGAGTGCAACGGCCGAGATCGAAAACTTAACATTATACAATGGAGAGTTTGATCCTGGCTCAGGATGAACGCTAGCGGCAGGCCTAATACATGCAAGTCGAACGGGATTGGGGACTTCGGTCCCCATGAGAGTGGCGCACGGGTGCGTAACGCGTGAGCAACCTGCCCATCCCAGGGGGATAGCCCGGAGAAATCCGGATTAACACCGCATATGATCACGGTCCCGCATGGGGCAGTGATGAAATATTCATAGGGGATGGATGGGCTCGCGTGACATTAGCTTGTTGGAGAGGTAACGGCTCACCAAGGCGACGATGTCTAGGGGCTCTGAGAGGAGAAACCCCCACACTGGTACTGAGACACGGACCAGACTCCTACGGGAGGCAGCAGTAAGGAATATTGGTCAATGGGGGCAACCCTGAACCAGCCATGCCGCGTGCAGGAAGACGGCCCTACGGGTTGTAAACTGCTTTTGTACGGGAATAACCCTCCATACGTGTATGGAGCTGAATGTACCGTAAGAATAAGGATCGGCTAACTCCGTGCCAGCAGCCGCGGTAATACGGAGGATCCGAGCGTTATCCGGAATTATTGGGTTTAAAGGGTGCGTAGGCGGCGTGCTAAGTCAGGGGTGAAAGACGGTGGCTCAACCATCGCAGTGCCTTTGATACTGGCATGCTTGAATGTACTTGAGGTAGGCGGAATGTGGCAAGTAGCGGTGAAATGCATAGATATGCCACAGAACACCGATTGCGAAGGCAGCTTACCAAGGTATGATTGACGCTGAGGCACGAAAGCGTGGGGATCGAACAGGATTAGATACCCTGGTAGTCCACGCCCTAAACGATGAACACTCGATGTCGGCGATAGACAGTCGGCGTCCAAGCGAAAGCGTTAAGTGTTCCACCTGGGGAGTACGCCCGCAAGGGTGAAACTCAAAGGAATTGACGGGGGCCCGCACAAGCGGAGGAGCATGTGGTTTAATTCGATGATACGCGAGGAACCTTACCCGGGCTTGAAAGTTACTGAATTATCCAGAGATGGATAAGTCCTTCGGGACAGGAAACTAGGTGCTGCATGGCTGTCGTCAGCTCGTGCCGTGAGGTGTTGGGTTAAGTCCCGCAACGAGCGCAACCCCTATGTTTAGTTGCCAGCACGTAAAGGTGGGGACTCTAAACAGACTGCCTGTGCAAACAGAGAGGAAGGCGGGGACGACGTCAAGTCATCATGGCCCTTACGTCCGGGGCTACACACGTGCTACAATGGGGGGTACAGAGGGCCGCCAGACCGCAAGGTTGCGCCAATCTCAGAAAGCCCCTCACAGTTCGGATCGGGGTCTGCAACTCGACCCCGTGAAGTTGGATTCGCTAGTAATCGCGTATCAGCAATGACGCGGTGAATACGTTCCCGGGCCTTGTACACACCGCCCGTCAAGCCATGAAAGCTGGGGGTACCTAAAGCATGTAACCGCAAGGAGCGTGTTAGGGTAAAACCGGTAATTGGGGCTAAGTCGTAACAAGGTAGCCGTACCGGAAGGTGCGGCTGGAATACCTCCTTTCTAGAGGGCCTTTGGACCGTGCCCGTTACGCCATGAAGATTTCTTGAAAAAAAGATAAAGAAGAAGAAGAGAAGCCCGCAGCCCTTGGAAAAAGGGTAACCGGAGCGGAAGCGAAGCAGTCCCGTAGCTCAGTTGGTCAGAGCACTACACTGATAATGTAGGGGTCAGCAGTTCAAATCTGCTCGGGACTACCCAGAGGGGTTATAAGGAGCAGGTTAAAAGTTGTAGGTGAGGGGCCGTGTGCCGTGGCACTTAAAACGGAAAGCCCGGAACTTAAACCCGGAAAAGGGGAATTAGCTCAGCTGGCTAGAGCACCTGCCTTGCACGCAGGGGGTNTTGGACCGTGCCCGTTACGCCATGAAGATTTCTTGAAAAAAAGATAAAGAAGAAGAAGAGAAGCCCGCAGCCCTTGGAAAAAGGGTAACCGGAGCGGAAGCGAAGCAGTCCCGTAGCTCAGTTGGTCAGAGCACTACACTGATAATGTAGGGGTCAGCAGTTCAAATCTGCTCGGGACTACCTGAACGATGGGGGGATAGGCACGGAAGGCCTACGGCGCATGGCGCAGGGGCCAACGGTTCGAATCCGTTATTCTCCACGCTTGGGGCCGAAGGGTAAAGGATAAAGGCGTAAGGCAGGACCTTAGCGCTTATACCCTATNCAACGGTTCGAATCCGTTATTCTCCACGCTTGGGGCCGAAGGGTAAAGGATAAAGGCGTAAGGCAGGACCTTAGCGCTTATACCCTATACCGTTCACCTTAAAAAAGTTCTTTGACATATTGGAAGAAAAAAACACAAGAGAGGACAACAGAGCTGTCCGGATGCAGCAATGCTTTCCGGACGGAGATAAAGAAGCACCGCTGCGGGCGCAAAAGGCCGCAGACGGGAAGAAAGTAAGAAAGGGCACACGGGGGATGCCTAGGCTCTCGGAGGCGAAGAAGGACGTGATAAGCTGCGATAAGCGCCGGGGATCTGCAAATGAGAGTTGATCCGGTGATTTCCGAATGGGGAAACCTAACATGTTGAAGACATGTTGTAAAATACGCGAACGCGCTGAACTGAAACATCTAAGTAGGCGTAGGAAGAGAAAATAAGAATGATTCCCTGAGTAGTGGCGAGCGAAAGGGGAAGAGCCCAAACCGGATATGTTACGGCATATGCGGGGTTGTAGGACCGCGGCGTGGTATATCTTAAAGAAGTGGAACCGTCTGGGAAGTCGGGCCGTAGAGCATGAGAGCTGCGTACACGTAATTGAGGATAACCTAGCGGGATCCTGAGTACCGCGGGGTCGGAGACGCCCTGTGGGAATCCGGCGGCACCATCCGCCAAGGCTAAATACTACCGAGAGACCGATAGTGAACCAGTACCGTGAGGGAAAGGTGAAAAGAACCCCGAACAGGGGAGTGAAAAAGAACCTGAAACCGTGTGCTTACAAGCGGTCGGAGCATCTATAAGGTGTGACGGCGTGCCTTTTGCATAATGAGCCTACGAGTTACACTTCACTGGCAAGGTTAAGCGCCTAAGGCGCGGATCCGAAGCGAAAGCGAGTCTGAACAGGGCGCAGAGTCAGTGGAGGTAGACGCGAAACCTTGTGATCTACCCATGGGCAGGTTGAAGGTGCGGTAACACGTACTGGAGGACCGAACCGATAAACGTTGAAAAGTTTCCGGATGACCTGTGGGTAGGGGTGAAAGGCCAATCAAACTGGGAAATAGCTCGTACTCCCCGAAATGTTTTTAGGAACAGCGTGGACATAGAGTCTTCCGGAGGTAGAGCTACCGATTGGGTGCGGGGGAGTCACATCCTACCAAATCCAGACGAACTCCGAATACCGGGAGATATGGTCCGCAGTGAGGCTCCGGGTGCTAAGGTCCGGGGCCGAGAGGGAAAGAACCCAGACCACCGGCTAAGGTCCCCAAGTGTACGCTAAGTTGAACTAACGAGGTCCGGTTGCCCAGACAGCTAGGATGTTGGCTTGGAAGCAGCCATTCATTTAAAGAGTGCGTAACAGCTCACTAGTCGAGCGGCCGGGCGTGGATAATAAACGGGCATGAAGTGTACCACCGAAGCCGTGGACTGACATACGTGTCATTGGTAGGGGAGCATTCCAGCGGGGGCGAAGCGCGGACGCGAGTCCGTGTGGACTTTCTGGAAAAGCAAATGTAGGCATAAGTAACGATAAGGCGGGCGAGAAACCCGCCCACCGAAAGACCAAGGTTTCCTGATCAACGCTAATCGGATCAGGGTAAGTCGGGACCTAACGCGAACCCGAAAGGGGCAGTGGATGGCCAACGGGTAAAGATTCCCGTACTCTTTGTGGCTGCGATGCGGGGACGGAGGAGTGACACCGCCGCGCACTGACGGAATAGTGCGTTGAAGGCCGTAGGTAAACGTTGTCCAGGCAAATCCGGATAATGTGCCGAAGGCCGATAGTACGGCAAACCTTCGGGGGCGCCGATAGCGCGGGTAACCATACTCCCGAGAAAAACCGCTAAGCTCCAGGCCATAAAGACCCGTACCGCAAACCGACACAGGTGGTCGAGGAGAGAATCCTAAGGTGCTCGAGTGAATCATGGCTAAGGAACTCGGCAAAATGGCCCTGTAACTTCGGGAGAAGGGGCGCTTCCTCCAGCGATGGAGAAGCCGCAGTGAAAAGGCCCAGGCGACTGTTTAACAAAAACATATGGCTTTGCCAAATCGAAAGATGAAGTATAAGGCCTGACACCTGCCCGGTGCTGGAAGGTTAAGAGGGGATGTCAACCGCAAGGTGAAGCATTGAATCGAAGCCCCAGTAAACGGCGGCCGTAACTATAACGGTCCTAAGGTAGCGAAATTCCTTGTCGGGTAAGTTCCGACCTGCACGAATGGTGTAACGATCTGGGCGCTGTCTCGGCCATGAGCTCGGTGAAATTGTGGTATCGGTGAAGACGCCGGTTACCCGCAACGGGACGGAAAGACCCCATGAACCTTCACTATAGCTTAACATTGGGACTGGGTGCAGGATGTGTAGGATAGGCGGGAGATATTGAAGCGCGTTCGCCAGGATGCGCGGAATCGACCTTGAAATACCGCCCTTTCTGTATCCGGTTCCTAACGCCGCATAAGCGGGGGACATTGTTTGGTGGGTAGTTTGACTGGGGTGGTCGCCTCCAAAAAGGTAACGGAGGCTTTCAAAGGTAAGCTCAGTACGCTTGGTAACCGTACGCGGAGTGCAATGGCAAAAGCTTGCTTGACTGTGAGACGAACAGGTCGAACAGGGTCGAAAGACGGACATAGTGATCCGGTGGTTCTGCATGGAAGGGCCATCGCTCAAAGGATAAAAGGTACTCTGGGGATAACAGGCTGATCTCCCCCAAGAGCTCATATCGACGGGGAGGTTTGGCACCTCGATGTCGGCTCGTCACATCCTGGGGCTGGAGAAGGTCCCAAGGGTTCGGCTGTTCGCCGATTAAAGTGGCACGCGAGCTGGGTTCAGAACGTCGCGAGACAGTTCGGTCCCTATCTGTTGTGGGCGCAGGAAGTCTGCGTGGGGCTGACCTTAGTACGAGAGGACCGGGTTGGACCAGCCTCTGGTGAACCTGTTATGCCGCCAGGTGTACGGCAGGGTAGCTATGCTGGGAATAGATAAGCGCTGAAAGCATCTAAGTGCGAAACTAGCCACAAGATGAGACTTCCTTACAGGGCCGTGGGAGACTACCACGTCGATAGGCCGCAGGTGTAAAGGTAGAGATACCATAGCCGAGCGGTACTAATAGCCCGAAGCTTTCCAGCTGAAGGACCTGTTGTCCTCTATGTTTTTTTTCTTCCTATATATATGTCTTTATGGAGGCCCGGGGTTAAGGGTATCAGGGTCAAGGCCGCAGGGCCGGCTGACCGTACCGCTT
>NZ_SBJH01000065.1 GCF_004368405.1 Olivibacter sp. XZL3 | reverse complement strand
CGGTCATTCTCTGTAATTTCGCCATCATGCTTGTCAGTTTGTAAATAATAAACTGTCAACCTATATCAGGACAAGACAAAGCTCCCTAGTCCCTATACCTTACTCCCTTCCTCCCCTGTATACCTGAAAAATAACACCTTTTATTTGCTTGTTTAAACCGTTACGATTACTATTGTAAAAAGCAAATGCCATGGCCGGCCATCGGTTTCCGATTGGTAAATGAATGCTTATTATGAACCTTAATATAAATATGATGAAAAAAAATCTCACAACGTTAATCAGTCTTTTCATTTTTTTATTTACGCATGCGCAACAACAAGGAGCTTTCAATGGCCTTGACATGAACTTGGGTACACTTTCTAAATTATCCGATGCAAAAACCCGCTCCATCAGTCCAGAGAACTTTTCTGGTGCGAAAGGCAAAGGGGGTATGGCCGACCCGGTGAGGCAGGCCGGTCAGCGCAACATAGCCAATTCAGCTTCCCAGGCGCGGGAATTAGGTATTGGCTGGAAAGTGAATCCTTATATTACAATCAATGGGGGCGAGACCTTTACCATTGCAGAGATGGAAGGGCCGGGTGCGGTTCAGCATATTTGGATGACGCCCACCGGCAATTGGAGTTATTCGATTATCCGTTTCTATTGGGATGATGAAACCGAACCCTCGATTGAAGCTCCTGTGGGTGCTTTTTTCGGAATGGCGTGGAACGAGTTTGCTCCCTTGAGTTCCATGGCCATTACGGTGAACCCCGGTAGTGCATTCAATTGCTACTGGAAAATGCCCTTTCGAAAAAAATGTAGGATTACGGTCGAAAATATCAACAGCGAACCGATGAATCTATATTATCAGGTAGATTATACCTTAACCGAGGTAGGTGATGAGGAAGCGTATCTGCATGCACAATATCGCCGTTCGAACCCCAATTCCACTTCCCTTCATACCATCTTAGATGGGATCAAAGGAAAAGGACATTATGTAGGCACCTATATGGCCGTTGGCGTGAATAACAACGGTTGGTGGGGCGAGGGCGAGATTAAATTCTTTATGGATGGCGATAAGGATTTCGCCACTATTGTAGGCACAGGGACGGAGGATTACTTTTGCGGTTCTTATAATTTTGAAAACAAAAAGACCCATCAGTATCAGGAATATTGTACTCCTTTTGCTGGCCTGCACCAAGTTATTCGGCCCGACGGCGTATATAATGCGCAACAGCGTTTTGGCATGTATCGCTGGCATATCATGGATCCGATTCGTTTTGATAGCGATCTGAAAGTTACGATCCAAGACTTGGGTTGGCGCTCCGAAGGGCGGTATTTGCCGCAGCAATCGGATATCATTACCGTGGCTTTTTGGTATCAGCGCGAACCGCATGCCCGTTTTCCAAAACTGCCGACTAAGAATGAGTTGGAAGTCAATTGACAGTCGGCTAGGTTCATTTGTGGAGTAGCTACATTGAATTGGCGGTTGTCGGTTAAAATAGCTCAATACTATGCTAATATAGTTGGATTGATTTCGGTCCCGTATGTGTATCTATGCATAAACCGAATTTATTATGAGAACCTGTATGTTAGTGCTATTACTTATTGGATATTTTGTCTCGTCCACCCGTGCGCAATCCGCGACGGAAACACCGCAGTGGGCACAGGAAAGTCAAACGCAAAAGGAACAACGTATGGCCTGGTGGAGGCACGATCGCTTCGGGATGTTTATCCACTGGGGCTTGTACGCCGTACCGGCCCGGCATGAATGGGTGCAGCAAAGGGAACAAACGAGTGCCGAAGCGTATAAGGAAAAGTATTTCAATGTATTCGATCCGGATTTATATAACCCAAAAGAATGGGCGGCCTATGCCAAGGAGGCCGGAATGAAATACGTTGTACTGACGGCTCGGCATCATGAAGGTTTTAGCTTATGGAATACGAAGTTGAGTGATTACAAAGCGCCCAATACGCCTGCTAAAAAGGATCTGTTGAAGCCTTTTGTTGAAGCTTGTAGGGAGGCCGGCTTGAAAGTAGGCTTTTACTATTCGTTGATCGACTGGCATCATCCAGACTTTACGATCGATGGCACCCACGCTTTACGGAATAACAAAGAGGCGAGGGCCGGTAACGATAAGCGCGATATGAGTAAATATCGGCAGTTTATGAAAGATCAGCTGACCGAATTACTCACCGATTACGGTAAAATCGATCTGCTGTTCTACGATTTCTCCTATCCCGGTCCCGACGGCAAGGGACATGATGATTGGGACAGTGAAGGTATTTTGAAGTTGACCAGAAAATTGCAGCCTGATATCATTGTAAATGATCGCCTGGACCTGAACCATACGGAGTGGGGCTGGGACTACAAGACACCCGAGCAGTTTATGCCGAGCAAATGGCCAGAGGTGAACGGTAAACGGGTACCTTGGGAGACCTGTCAGACCTTCTCCGGTTCTTGGGGCTACCATCGCGATGAAAATACTTGGAAAAGCACGAACCAACTGATCGCTATGTTGATCGAAGTCGTAAGTAAAGGCGGAAATCTATTGTTAAATGTAGGGCCAACTGCCAGAGGGTATTTTGACGATCGTGCCACCGAACGTTTGGAGCGCATCGGCAAATGGATGAAATACAATAGCCGCTCCATTTATGGATGTACCGCTGCTCCGGAAGAATTTAAAAAGCCGGATAACTGTTTCCTTACCTATAATCCGGACACGAAACGTTTGTATGTACACCTGTTGCAGTGGCCGTTTAAAACTTTATATCTACCTGGTTATAAGGGCAAAGTAAAATATGCCCAGTTTTTGCATGATGGCTCGGAAGTTAAATATACCAGCCGCACAGAGCCCGGTTCCCATATGACGATTACCGCCGGGGCGGAAGACTTAATTGTTGATCTTCCCGTTGTGAAGCCAAATGTAGAAATCCCGGTTATTGAGCTTATATTGGAATAAGTCAATAAAAGAAAAGCGACCGAGCGTCGCTTTTTTTGTTTTAGATCCTCGGGTTCCTGAGTTTCCGTTTTTCTTATTTTATATCCAACGGATATTTTCAGATCGGTCAGTAAATAAGGGATGTAATTTTCCTATTAGCATTTTCTAGATCAACGCCTCTCTATTATCCCTTAGAAAGCCTGATAAAAATTGGCGATATTCTGAGACAAATTAAGTATACGTTTCAGCGGAATCATTGCTTTCTTTGTTAAGAAAACCTTTTAGCAAGCCAATAGTAAATTAACCAAATACTTAAATGATGAGGATATGTCAATAAAGCCTAAATTTCAATTGTGTCTGTTGGGTGCTCTTTTTTTTATTTGCTGTATGGCAGTAACCGGAGAGATTCATGCAGAAAAGCTTAAACATCCAGAAGAGTCGCTCAAACAAGAGAGTACATTTTTTGGAACGGTAAAGGATACTTCCGATTTGCCGTTACAAGGGGTTTCAGTCTATGTCAAAGGAAATCCGAAGATTGGGACGACTACGGATGAAAGAGGTCAATTTCGCTTACCGACAAGCGAAGTAAACGTCACATTAGTGTTCCGATACGTCGGTTATCAAGTGCGCGAGTTGGCAAACCCTCCAAAAAGCGCTATTAGTATCACCTTACAGCCAGATGAGTCAAAGTTGAGTGAAGTGGTCATTGTAGGGTATGGTACCCAAAAGAAGGAATCAGTCACCGGAGCTATATCGACAGTATCTTCGAACGACTTATCTCGATCCGTGGCTACAACAACCTCAGGTGCACTCGTTGGAAAAATCGCCGGAGTAAATAGTCGTATGCCTGATGGCCGTCCGGGAGCAGCTACGAATATCAGTATTCGCAATATGGGAAATCCACTCTATGTGATCGACGGTGTTCAGAAGGATGCTGGCCAATTTAACAATTTAGATTTTAATGATATTGAGTCGATTTCGGTTTTAAAGGACGCTTCTGCGGCTATTTATGGCGTAAGGGCGGCTAATGGTGTCATCGTTGTAACGACTAAAAAAGGAAAGAGAGGCGACAACAATTCTTTCAATGTTAACTCTTATTATGGTTTACAGAATATGTTTCGGTATCCGAAGCCCGCGGACATTTCAACTTATATAAGCAGTTACATTCAGTCGGATGCGATTACAGGGGTCGCTGATCCGCTTTATACGAAAGATGATCTCGCTAAGTGGGAACAAGGGACAGAAAAAGGATATCGACCATTCGATTGGTATGATTATATTTTAAAAACATCACCACAGGCATATATCTCGGGGAATGCGAGCGGAGGATCGGAGAAGATAAACTACTATCTAGGGTTGAGTCATTTAAGTCAAGAGTCGGTCATTCAAAACTACGGTGGCTTTTACCGCACCAATGTACAAATGAACTTGGAGGCGAGTGTGTCTGAAAAGTTGAAAATAGGCGGGAATTTAAACGGTCGAATCGAAAAAAGGCGCCAGCCAGGAGTCCCTGGCGCGGACGATACATGGCAAGCACTATTTGCTACGTACAGAAATCTGCCGACGGCGCGACCTTTCGCTAACGACAATCCGCTCTATCCGGCTCGGACCTCATCGAACACGGAGACCAACTTTGCCATGCTGAATTATGATTTGTCTGGTGAATATCAAGAGGTATGGCGTGTAATGCAGCTCAATTTTAACGCTGAATATGAATTTACTCCAAATTTGAAAGCCCGTGGGATTGTCGGATATTATTTAGCGAATAAATGGATGGACAACCAGGAGTATACTTATAAGCTATATGGATACGATGAAGCTACAGATACTTATCCTGTGGCGTTTAGTATGGATAATCCATGGCGGGAACGCTCAATCGAAAGAGTGGAAGAGATTACTACACAGTTTACTCTTACGTATAACAAGCGCTTTGGAAAACATGGATTAAATGTCTTAGGAGCTGCGGAAACAATAAAACGAGACAATCCTGACGTTTATGTACACGATCGCCCTGCTTCTAATGCGTTGAGTTTGATTTATTTTCCGACACTTGACACCTATAATGATACGGGTATTAATACCGAAGCACGTGCGGGGTTCGCTGGACGGGTCAATTATGATTACGACCAAAAATACTTGCTCGAAGTGGCGGCAAGATATGACGGCTCGTGGAAATTTCCTCCTAATCATCGGTGGGGGCTGTTCCCTTCCGTATCTGGAGGATGGCGTATTAGTAGTGAAAACTTTTGGAAGGATTCGCGAATAGGTAAAGTGTTTTCAGATCTTAAATTAAGGGCTTCTTATGGCTTATTAGGCGATGATGCCTTGGAAGACGATTGGGGGTATTATCCTTTCGACTATTTAAGCGGCTATACATATAATAATGGAGGGTCAGCATTGGATGGCCAATATATTACTGGAACGAATCCGAGAGGTTTAGCGGTGACAACCCTTTCATGGATTAGGGCACATATGTTTGATGTAGGCTTGGATTTTGCCTTATTTGATGGTAAGCTTAGTGGTTCAGTAGACTACTTTCGTCGAAAGCGAACGGGATTGCCTGCCTCAAGATATGATGTACTTATTCCCGGGGAGGCCGGGTTCTCGCTTCCCTATGAAAATCTAAACTCAGATGTTCATACAGGCGTAGATGGGTCGATCGTTTGGCGAAGCAACGTCAATCAATTAAACTACTCTGTTGGAGGAAATTTTACTTTCGCCCGCCAGTTAGATTGGCAGCAATATAAACCACGATTTGGGAACGCTTGGGATGAGTACCGAAATTCTATTACAGAACGCTATGCCTTTTTAAATTGGGGGCTACATGCGATAGGTCAGTTTGAAAGCTGGGAAGAAATTGCCAATTACCCAATTGATAACGACAGACAGGGAAACACAACATTAAGGCCAGGGGACATTAAGTATGAGGATACCAATGGCGATGGGGTTATTAATGATTTAGATCAAAGACCTATTGGATATAGGAGGGGCGGCTTACCTTACTTGAATTTTGCCCTTAACCTCGGATTACAATATAAGGGATTCGACTTTGCAGTCGATTTTACCGGTGCAGGTTATGCATCCTTTATGCCAGGCTTTGAAGCGTTGTCGCCGTTCCATGATGGAGGAAATAATCCGCAGTATTATATGGGGAATCAATGGCGGCTTTCTGATATTACCGACCCAAATAGCGAATTAATTCCAGGTAAATATCCTACTTTAATTAGGGGAAATCAATCTCACAGTAATTATTGGTACAGTGATTTTTGGATGGTGAACGTCAATTATATAAAGCTTCGAAATTTAGAGATTGGTTATAGCTTTCCTAAAAGTTGGGTCAATAAAATAGGATTGCAAAACATCCGGGTATATTCGATGATGCAGAACTTGTTTAGTATTGACAACTTAGGAGATATGAAGATAGATCCAGAGATTACAAGCGATTCTAATTTACAGTATCCAACTAATCGCGTTTTTAACCTAGGTGTTAATCTAGTATTTTAAATTAAGGAAACTTGCACGAGCTGATGTTCAGAAAACATATGAATAATATTGATCATGAAAGCATCATTTCGACTTAAAAATTATTCTGATGAAAAGATTACATAAAACCCTTATTTGTGCACTTCTCTTTTTCGGTACAAGTTGCTCAAAATTTCTTGACCGTGAGTCACAGGCCATTCTGACCGACGATCAAATATATTCGGACCTAAATATGGTCAACTCTCTTCTCGCTAACTTCTACGGACGAATTATGTGGGGTCAGAATATCACGGATAGTTATTCTTACACACTTTTAGACGAGGCGGGTGTGTCGAGTGGTGGTCCAAATAACCTCCAAAATTACGATGATGCTCAATGGCGAGTGTATGATTACACGCTTATTCGGAATCTCAACCAATTTCTCGCGGGTATTCGTTCGGAACAGGCCGCATCCTTCGATCCTAACACGCGTAATACACTTGAGGGAGAAGCACGCTTCATAAGGGCTTGGACTTACTTCAATATGTGTCGTAGTCTGGGCGGTATGCCCATAGTAGGGGATGAGGTGTTCGAATATCAGTCTGGTACAGACGTGACGACGATGCAATTTCCGCGGTCAACGGAAGCTGGCCTTTACGATTATATCATTGAAGAATGTACTCAGATTGCTACAATGTTGCCAGATGATCCGGGAACAAACACAAACGCTGCACGGGCTAATAAATGGGCAGCGCTTACATTGAAAGCCCGTGCAGCTTTATACGCCGCATCTATTGCAAAGTATAATTATAAAACACCGGACGTTAGGACTGCCGGCAATGAGGTGGGAATTCCAGCGGAGCGCGCATCGGAATATTACCAAATCGCTTATGATGCCGCACAGGAAATCATCGTTGGGGGCAGGTATAGACTGCATGACGCAAATGCTGATAAAGGAAGAAACTTCTATGAAGCTATATGCGAGAAAGGAAGTCCCGAAGTAATTTGGGCAAAGGATTATATTTACCCGGGCCAGACTCATGGCTTTACCAATAACAATATTGCCTCATCGGTGCGCGGTGATATCGATGCCAATATCATGACGCCAATACTTAACTTAGTTGAGGCCTTTGAATACGTTAACGATCGTAATGGTACGCTCAAAACAACGAATGCATCCGGAGAATACATCTATTATGATAATCCTGAGGACCTTTTCAAAGATAAAGATCCGAGATTGTACGGGACGGTAATCTACTCAGGTGCTGATTTTAGAGGAATGACGATCACCTATCAGGCAGGCGTTAAATACTTGGAAAATGGTCGATGGGAAACTATTACTGCTTCTCCCGGTGCTTCCAATGCGGCTTATGGTGGCGTTATAACAAGTATCGATGGCCCTACGACGAACAGCGATCAATATGTAAATAAAACCGGATTTAATGTGCGGAAGTTCATCGACGAGAATCGTGATGCTTCAACCCGCGGTAGAGGAAGTGATATGTGGTTTGTAAGGATGCGTTACGCAGAAGTTTTAATGATAGCAGCTGAGGCAGCGCTAGAATTAGGTAGGCCACAAAGTGAAGTCGCAGGATATATTAATCAAATCAGAGGCAGAGCAGGTATTCAAGAGCTGACACAAATAAGCTTACAGGATATCATACAGGAAAGGAGGGTAGAATTCGCTTTTGAGGACCATCGCTGGTGGGATTTAAAGCGATTGCGGGTAGCGCATGAAATATGGAATGGTGATGCCAACAACTATGCCGCAACTCATTATGCACTTTTTCCTTATCGGATCTATGCTCCGGGAAATCCTAATCATGGTAAGTGGGTCTTTGATAAACAGCGAGCGAGCCATTCGCTTTATCCTAGAAACTTTAGGTATCAAAATTATTATTCCTTTATCGACCAAGGATGGATCAACAGCAACCCTAAAATGGTAAGAAATCCATATCAGTAAATTCCTATGAAAAAGCTAATAACAACTATACAAATTCTTTCCATATTACTTGTATTGGTATCTTGTGGAAAAGACAACTATGACGCGCCGGCCTCTCAATTGCGTGGATATGCGACTTATAACGGTCAACCCATCGGTGTGAGAGGTTCAAATCAGTCTGTTTACTTACAACTTTGGCAAGATGGTTACCCATTAAAGACGCCCATTAACGTTTATTTAACGCAAGATGGAAGTTTCGCAGCACAGTTATTCGATGGAACGTATAAATTGGTAAGTACTAATGGTAACGGGCCGTGGGTTAGTAAACAGGATACGATTATTGTACAAATAAGCGGAAATACAAGCATGGATTATCCGGTGACTCCATATTATGTTCTTCAAAACATTCAGTATCAATTGGATAATGATGTGTTGCGTGCCTCGTTCGATATAATCGGGGTAGAGGAATCGAGGGGCGTTGAGTACGTTTCATTAATGGTTAATGACACAAAGTTTGTCGACTTTGGCCAACAAACGGGTCGAATTGAGAATCGGGATGTCGATGGAAATCATATAGTTCTCGAACTGAATGTTGGAAGTCAACTTCAAACATCTAAAGCCCTGTTTGCTCGAGTAGGCTTAAAGATTAATGGTATTACGGAAGGAATATACGATCCGAATACCGTACAGATAAAATAGCAAGGCATGAATTCAGTAGCTAAAGCGGTCATTATTGTATTTTTTCTCTTTTCGGTTTTCAGCACTAGTCTTGCTCAGAAATCGGAGCGGATCGACAACGTGAACCGCCCCGATACAAGCGTATCCAATAAGCATTATGTCTCCAATCGCAAACCTTTGCGGTCTACCTACTTCGTAAAACTACCTGTCGGTTCCATACAGCCGAAGGGATGGCTGCGGAAATACTTAGACCTCCAACGCGACGGGCTAACCGGACATTTAGGCGAAATTAGCGCTTGGCTGGCCAAGAAAAACAATGCTTGGCTAAGTAAAGATGGAAGTGGCGACCATGGTTGGGAGGAAGTGCCTTATTGGTTAAAGGGTTATGCAAATCTCGGTTATATTTTAAAGGACGAACAGATTATCCAGGAAGCGAAAACCTGGCTTAACGCAGCCTTGGAAAGTCAGCGGGACGACGGATACTTCGGCCCGCTGATCTTGAAAGAAGGCAAACCGGATCTGTGGGGCAATATGATTATGCTGTGGTGCTTACAGTCGTATTATGAATACAGCAAGGACGAACGCGTGCTGCCCTTTATGGAGCGGTATTTCGCCTGGCAGAATCAGCTTCCGGAAGATCAGCTGCTAAAGGACTATTGGGAAAACAGTCGCGGAGGAGATAACCTATATAGCATCTATTGGCTATATAATCGGACTGAAGGTAAGGAATGGCTATTGGAGTTGGCCAAGAAAATTCACCGTAATACGGCCGATTGGAAACAACAGAATAACCTCCCAAATTGGCATAACGTCAATATCGCTCAATGCTTTCGGGAACCGGCTACATATTATCTGCAAACAGGTGACCCTACTGATTTGGAAGCAACTTACCGCAATTTCCACTTGATACGCGAACGCTTTGGAAACGTGCCGGGAGGGATGTTTGGTGCGGATGAAAATGCACGGGAAGGCTATACGGATCCCCGTCAAGGGGTGGAAACCTGTGGCATGGTGGAGCAAATGGCTTCGGATGAATTGCTAATGGGCATTACCGGCGATCCTTTTTGGGCTGATCATGCCGAGGAGGTGGCTTTTAATACTTATCCCGCTGCAGTGATGCCTGATTTTAAGGCCTTGCGCTATATTACAAGTCCGAATATGTCTATCAGCGATAGCAAAAATCATCACCCGGGGATCGACAATAAGGGCCCCTTTTTGATGATGAATCCGTTTAGCTCGAGGTGCTGTCAACATAACCACGCGCAAGGATGGCCTTATTATGCAGAACATGTGTTTATGGCCACACCCGATAATGGCTTGGCTGCTCTGCTCTTTGCCGAGGCGGAGGTGACAGCCAAAGTGGCGGATGGACAAGAAGTTAGGATCGAGTCGGTCGGCCATTATCCCTTTGACGAGCAGGTCTCTTTTACGGTACATACAACGGGCCCGGTACACTTCCCTTATTATATCCGGATTCCAAATTGGTGCGATCAGGCGGGCGTATTGGTTAATGGTAAACCGGTGAAGCAAAGCTTTAAACCGGGATCTTATGTTAAAATAGACAGGACATGGAAAGAGGGGGATGAGATCACCCTCACGTTGCCGATGGAACTGCGGGTTAAAAAATGGGAGGATAATAAAAATAGTGTCAGCATCAATCGAGGGCCACTGACTTATTCATTAAAAATTCAAGAGCAATATTTAAAGAAAGATAGCAAGGCTTCGGCCATTGGCGACTCGAAGTGGCAGGAGAGTGCAGACCCGGAAAAGTGGCCTTCCTTTGAGATTTTACCTGCGTCGGCATGGAATTATGGCTTATTGAATGCTGATCGGCAGCCGGAGGAATGGATCGAAGTGATTCACAAAGAATGGCCGAAGGATAATTTCCCTTTTACACCTGAAAATGCACCAATTGGATTAAAAGTTAAAGGTAAGCAGACTCCTTCGTGGAAAATAGACCAGTATGGTCTAACAGATGTCTTACCGCTAAGTCCGGTAAAGGTATCAACTGAAGAGGAAGAGTTGGAATTGATACCGATGGGCGCAGCAAGGCTACGAATCAGTGCCTTTCCGGTTATAGAGTAGCATTGGGAATTGTCAACTATCAGTTGTCAGTTGCCGGTTGCGAGTTGCCGGTTGCGAGTTGCCGGTTGTCAGCTGCCAAAGTCGAAATGGGCTTATAGCCTAAGGCCCTGAGCTTACAGCTGTAAATAATGACTAAAACAAACAATAAATAATAGAAAGGCCTTTTAAAAACACGTTATTACAATGAAAACAAACACCATGCTTAGTGCGCTGATCATCTGCTTCGCTTTCCTATCGAGTTGTAGAGGCGGGACAGATAAGCAGGTATCGGAAGGAAAGAAACAACAATTAAGGGCACCGGCCTATCCGTTGATTACCCACGATCCTTATTTCAGCATCTGGTCTTTTGGAGATACGTTGAATGCGCAAGCTACTAAACATTGGACAGGGGAAGAGCAACCCTTAATAGTCCTCGCCAAGGTGGATGGTAAAGTCTATCAATTGGCAAGTAATGCCATTTCATTGTTAGATGAAGTGCTGCCAACGGCACAAAAGAGACCCTATGAGGTTCGTTATACCTATGACGAGCCGGGGACTGGCTGGGAAACACCGGATTTTGACGGGGCTTCATGGAAGACAGGAACGGCACCCTTTGGCGATAACTCGGTCGATAATCCCATGAAAGCAGCTTCACGTTACGATCAGGAAATCTGGTATAGAAGGGATTTTACGCTGGAAGAAATGCCTGGCAATCCCAAATTGCTTATTAGTCACGACGACGCCGTTCAGGTCTTTATCAATGGTGTCTTGGCCTATGAGGATCCAAATTTTATTCTCGATTACGGGCAAAGGGATATCCGTGTTGAAGCGTTAAAAGCACTGAAGAAAGGCAAAAACACACTCGCGGTTCATTGCCGAAACGATCGGGGAGGCGCCTTTATCGATGTTGGTTTGGTACAGGAGAAGAAGCTGCTCGATGCAGAGCCTGCTAAGCAGACGGCGGTTCATCTAACGGCAACACAAACCGCGTATTCCTTCGATGCCGGCGGAATGACGATTGACCTGACATTTACTTCTCCTTTATTGATGGATCAATTGGAAGTGCTGGCGCGTCCTGCATCTTACCTTACCTTTAAGTCGGCACCAAATGACGGTAAAAAGCATGATGTAAAAATCTGGTTTGCACTCTCCGGAAAAGTAAGCAGCGACAAAGCTAATCAGGAAGTGAAAGTTGACGTTGAAGATCATGCTCAACTGTTAGTACAATCCGTCGGAACGACGAGCCAGGAGCTGTTGGGCAAGAAAGGCGATAACGTGCGGATTGATTGGGGCAAAGCTTATATTGCCGCAGCGAAAAAGGCATCGATTCGATCAACGCCGAATACCTTGCAAGGCCTGGTGGCCGCTGTTGCGCAAAAAGGTACGGCTACAGAGACGAAAATCGGTTCTGCTGCCGACATGCTGATTGGCGTGGAGATGGCCTTGGGGGAAGTGTCGGACGCTGTTTCTGAACAGGTGGTGATAGCTTATGATGACGAATATTCGGTGCAATATTTTGGAAAGAACCTGCGTCCGTGGTGGCGCCGGGATAATAAGACCCATGCGCTGGATATGATTCAAGCGGCGGCGAACGATTACGATCGCCTGATGCAGGCTTGTCAATCCTTTGATGCAAAATTATCGGCTGACGCCAAAAAGGCCGGTGGAGCGCAATATGCTGATCTATGTAACTTGGCCTATCGGCAAGCGATTGCTGCGCACAAGGTGGTTGCAAATACGAATGGCGAATTGCTCTTCTTCTCCAAAGAGAACTTTTCGAACGGTTCCATCGGAACGGTGGATGTGACTTACCCTTCTGCACCGCTTTTTGTGCTGTACAACACCGAATTAGCGAAAGGCTTGCTTCGGTTCATTTTTGAATATTCGGAAAGTGGTCGATGGAAAAAGCCTTTTCCGGCACATGATGTCGGGACCTATCCTTTGGCGAATGGCCAGACCTACGGAGAAGATATGCCTGTGGAAGAGGCTGGAAACATGATTACATTAACTGCAGCGATTGCGTTACGGGAGGACGATGCCGGTTTTGCGGAAAAGCATTGGGAGACCTTAACGACCTGGACCGATTTCTTGAAAAAAGAAGGGCTCGATCCGGCGAATCAGCTTTGTACGGATGACTTTGCCGGACACCTCGCGCGTAATGCAAATTTGTCGGTGAAAGCGATTATGGGGATTGCCTCTTATGCTAAGTTGGCGGAGATGTTGAAAAAGGATGAGGTGGCGAAGGAACATTTCGAACTGGCCAGAGAAATGGCGAGGGAATGGATGAAATTGGCTGATAATGGGAATCATTATACGCTGGCTTTCGGCCAAAAGGATACGTGGAGCCAAAAGTACAACCTCATTTGGGACAAATTATTGAAGTTGGACATTTTTCCGGCGGAAGTGGTAGAAAAGGAGATCGCTTACTATAAAACGAAACAGCAGACCTACGGCTTGCCTTTGGACAGTAGAAAGACTTATACCAAGTCTGATTGGATCTTATGGACCGCTACCCTCGCTGATGATGCTGATTTTGAAACCTTCGTAAACCCGGTGTGGAAATTTGCCAATGAAACGCCAGATCGTATTCCGTTGAGTGACTGGCATGAAACAAGCGATGGGAAATCCGTTGGCTTCCGCGCACGCTCGGTTGTTGGTGGCTATTTTATAAAAATGCTGGAAGAGGAAATGGCCCGGTAGTGATTAATTAGTGGGTAGTAGTTTATTAGCCAATTGGCATTAAACGGTAAAGCATAAAGCTTATGGCCTAGCGCTTAAAGCCATTTTGAGACAATATAAAGAAAAATTGACACGGCCTTTGTTGGTTTATCGTTCCATAATCGTTTCCTTTGGTGAGGGGATGTTCCCTCAGCGCTGATAAACCAATTTCCAAATCGATATGAAGCTATTAACGTTATCAAGCATTTCATTCGTTCTATCCAAGGGCTGGCTGATGAGCTGTTGTCCAGCTGGCAATGGTCCTGATCGAGGAAAGGAAGTCGTATTTATCAATCGCTTACCCGAACAACGAATTAATAATTTATTTACATATAAACGAAGGTATGACACGTAAACTGATTTTTGGATCCTTACTTTTCATTAGTTCGCAGCTTGCTGTGGCGCAAGATGTATCATGGAAGCCTGTTGGCGATAAAATTATGTCCCCCTGGGCGGAAAAAGTAAATCCGAAAGAAACGCTAAAGGAATATCCACGGCCACAGCTGGTGCGCAAAGGTTGGCAAAACTTGAACGGTCTTTGGCAATATGCCATTACCCCAAAAGCAGAACAGAACATTCCCTCCAATTTCCAGGGGGAAATTCTAGTGCCTTTTGCCGTTGAATCGGCCTTGTCGGGTGTAGGTAAGACCGTTGGAAAGGATCAGGCCTTATGGTATAAAAACACAATCAAGCTCGATCAGGTGAACACAAAAGAGGATGTATTGCTGCATTTTGGAGCGGTAGATTGGGAATGTGATGTCTATGTGAACGGCCAAAAAGTGGGCAGTCACCAAGGAGGCTTTGATCCCTTTTATTTTAATATCAGCAAACACCTCAAGAAGGGAAAAACGCAAGAAATAGCCATTCGGGTTTGGGACCCAACGGACGAAGGGCCGCAGCCTCGCGGTAAGCAGGTTGTTAATCCGGAGGGCATTTGGTATACGCCGGTTACCGGTATATGGCAAACTGTTTGGTTGGAAAATGTTCCGAAAACCTATGTTGCGCATACCAAACAGACACCAGATTTAGATAGCAAATCGTTGAAGGTTGCTGCACAGGTAGAAGGCAGCAAAAGTGGCGATCAAGTAAAGGTGGTGGCGCTCGATGGCGGTAAGGTGCTGGCTGAGCAGACTGTAACTGTGGGAACAGAAGCAAGTCTATCTATACCAAATGCGCAGGCATGGTCGCCAACCAGCCCCAAACTCTACAACTTACAGGTTTCGCTACTTCGAAAAGGCAAGGTAGTCGATGAGGTGGAGAGCTATTTTGCTATGCGTAAGATCTCGATGGAAAAAGACAGTAAAGGAGTTCAACGCTTGCTGTTAAACAACGAGTTTGTCTTTCAGTATGGGCCTTTAGATCAGGGATGGTGGCCAGATGGTCTGTATACCGCTCCAACCGATGAGGCCTTGTTGTTCGATATCGTGAAAACAAAGGAAATGGGCTTCAATATGATTCGTAAACACATCAAAGTGGAGCCCGCCCGTTGGTACCGTTACTGTGATAGCGTAGGTTTACTGGTATGGCAAGATATGCCGAGTGGTGATTTAGGAGGAAACCGTTGGGATAATCATCCGGGGCAGCTCTCCGGATATAACTTAGATAAAGAGCGTTCTGCTGAATCGGAAGCTTATCATCGTAAAGAATGGAAGGCTATTATGGATGCCTTGCACAATTTCCCGAGTATCGTTGTATGGGTTCCATTTAACGAGGCATGGGGACAGTTTAAAACGAAGGAAATTACCGAATGGACGATGCAATATGATCCGTCGCGCTTGGTTAACAGTGCCAGTGGAGGTAATTTCTTGAATACCGGTCACATATTGGATATTCACCATTACCCCGATCCATCGATGCCCGATCCGAGGTTATTTGGAGAAAAGCAAGTGCTGGTGCTCGGCGAGTTCGGCGGTCTAGGCCTACCAATTGAAGGGCATACCTGGCAGGAGAAGAACAACTGGGGATACCAAAGCTTCAAGAACAAGGATGAATTGCTGAAGCGTTATACCAAACTGATTGAAGACTTAAAACGCTTGATCCCGCTAGGACTATCGGCTGGTGTGTACACGCAAACGACCGATGTAGAGGTAGAGACTAATGGCATGATGACCTACGATCGGAAAGTGATTAAAATTCCTGAAACACAATTGAATCAGGTGCATCAAACCTTATATCAGCAGTCTATCCAATAAGGATAGCATGACGGGGAAGCTAAAAGGTGCTATCTTTTCATGATGGGTTTTTAGCTTCCTCTATTTAAAAGATGGATATGAAAATAAAACGATATGTGTGCATCATGCTAAGCTGTGTAGCTTTCGCATGTAATAACAGCCCTAAAGAAAACCAAAGCGGCGCAACGGATTCTAGGGATACAACGGAATTCGGCGGGGAGATGGATGGAAAAGCAGTGAAACTGTATACGCTTAGTAATGGAAAAGGGTTGACGGCGACCATCACCAATTACGGCGGAAGGGTAGTCAGTTTAACCGTGCCGGATAAAAACGGTAAGCCGGTAGATGTGGTTTTGGGCTTTGCTTCGGCGGCGCAATATCGGGCTTCGACTGAACCGTATTATGGTGCGACCATCGGGCGCGTTGGGAATCGGATCGCGAAGGGAAAGTTTGAGCTGGACGGCAAATCATATAGCATCTTTACGAATAATGGACAGAATACCTTACATGGAGGTAAAAAAGGATTTCAGGATGTTGTATGGGAGGCGGAACAATCGAGCGATTCCTCCCTCGTGTTGCGCTACCATTCGCCGGACGGAGAAGAGAACTTTCCCGGAAACCTGGATATTAAAGTGACTTATACCGCAACCGCCAATAACGGCTTGCGATTCGATTATGAGGCAACAACCGACAAGCGGACGCCTGTCAACCTAACCAATCATGCGTTCTTTAACTTAAATGGTGAAGGTGCTGGCACCATTAATAATCATCTCTTACAAATAAATGCCGATCAATTTACGCCCGTAGACAGCACGCTGATTCCTTTGGGCAAGCAGGCCGCTGTGAAGAACACGCCGTTCGATTTCACAACAGCACAAACCATTGGCAGCAGGGTGGATCAAAACGATGAGCAATTGCAATTCGGTGGTGGCTATGACCATAATTTTGTGTTGAACAAAGGGCGTAAATACGGACTGGCCGCGACGGTGACCGGAGATAAGAGCGGTATCGTGATGCAGATCTTCACCGATCAGCCCGGACTGCAATTTTATGGAGGTAATTTTATGAAAGGGCAGAACAGCTTAAAAAGTGGTGTTAAGGATGATTACCGCACCTCCATTGCTTTGGAGACGCAGCATTTTCCGGATGCGGTGAATCAGCCTAATTTTCCATCTATTATCTTGGATCCGGGTAAGGTGTACAAAACGAGCTCGGAATACGTCTTTTCGGTCGTAAAATAAATAGCTATGCGGACATTTCTCAAGCTTTCTTTACTTTGTCTCGCTTTTGAATGTGCTGCACAGCAGCCGGATCATTTGAGGAGCAAGGGCCTAAGTCTTCCTTATAGCAATCCGGTTTTCGAACCTGTATTAGCGGACCCCTCCATAATACGGGATTCGAAAACCGGCTTGTTTTATGCGTTTGGGACGGCCGACGATTGGGGTGATGGTGCCGGTCAACGCTTGGTGCCGATGTTACAATCGGCGGATTTAACTCATTGGCATTATGTGAAGGATGCGTTGAAGCAGAAACCACAATGGAAAGGAAAGGGCGGGATTTGGGCGCCGGATGTGAATCGCGTAAATGGTAAATATTATATGTATTATGCCTTTTCTACTTGGGGAGATCCGGATCCGGGAATTGGGCTGGCAATTGCCGATTCCTTGAATGGCGATTTCATAGACCAAGGGAAGGTCTTTTCGAGTGTAGAAGTGGATGTCCCCAATTCAATCGATCCTTGTTTTTTTGAAGATAACGGAAAAAAATACCTTTTCTGGGGAAGCTTCAGTGACCTGCCAACACAAGGAACCTATGCCATTGAGCTTAGTGAAGATGGTAGGATGGTTGTCGATATCGACAAAAAAACGAAGATCGCCGCGGGCGATTGGGAGGCGGTTATGATTCACAAAAGAGGCGAATATTATTATTTCTTTGGATCAAAAGGGTCTTGTTGCGAAGGATTAAACAGCAAGTATCACGTGCTGGTTGGACGATCGACGCAACTGCTTGGCCCTTATTTGGATAAAGAGGGACAACCCATCACCGAAAGAGGACGCGGTACCCTATTAATTCAAGGGAATGAGCAATTTGTAGGAACGGGGCATAACGCGCCCATTATTACAGACGATAAAGGGCAGGATTGGTTTTTGTATCATGGCTTCGATGCCCGCAAGGGAAAGTTAACCAATGGTACCAATCGCAGGGTCTTACTGATGGATCGCTTGTATTGGAAGGATGGTTGGCCTGAAATAAAGGGACAGGGAGCCTCTGCTGCCTCGCAAGAGGCGCCGGTTTTTAACGCTAAATAAGACGCAAAGCTGTCTAAAAAGTATTAAGTTTTTGTCGTTTCGAGCGAACCTCGAGACAAGCCACCAGGTTACTGCTTTTCGTCGAAACAACGTGTTTATTTTGCTTGACTACCTAAAAACCTAAAGGTCTTCGGATCCACTTGAATGGTCGGGGAATTTTTTGAATCCTCAAACTGAAGATCGATCAAGGCCGTTTTTCTCGGTGCAACCTGACCCTTGTCGAAATGCGTATGAAACACGTAATGCCATTTGCCTTCTTTATCCTTAATCAAGTCGCCATGTCCGGTTCCTTCCTGGCCTATTAACTCCCTGCTTATGATCGGGTTTCCTTTGTGTTTTTTCCACGGGCCGAGTGGATTCGTGGCAGTCGCGTAGCCAACGGCGTAATCCGGATTACGGAAGTCATTGGCGGAATAAAGCAGGTAATACAGCCCTTGATGTTTGATAACAGTAGGCCCTTCTGTAACTGGCCAACTTGCTTGAGCCGTGTTTTCCCAGGAGTCGCTGGCATGAAGACAGGCTTTCACGCTTTCCTCTTTGATATGGCTCAAGTCGGTAGCGAGCTCCCCACCATAAATGCGATTTCCTTCCTGCAGGCGCACGAAATAAATGTATATTTTGTTGTTCTCAAAAAACACAAAAGGATCAATCTGCTTGGTAGGTCCATTCAACGCTTGTTTGGTGTCTTGTTTAAAAGGGCCGAGCGGGCTGTCGCTGCTTGCAATGGCTATTTGTTCGTTTGCCGTATAAGCCATATAGAATCGGTTTTTGTGTTTAAAAACCTGAGGGGCCCAAAAGCCTTGAGTACCGAAAGCATCGTCTTTATGCAGGGCATGGCCGTTCGCTGCCCGCCCAATAGGTCCTTCCCAATTCGCTAAGTCGCTTGAACGGTATACCGGAAAGCCATCTGGCGCACCGGTGCCGTATAAGTAGTACATTCCGTCATCATAAAAGATGGTGGGATCGGCAAGCGTAATGGGTTCGTTATCCATTTTCATTTCCTTTACTTTAGGCCATCCGTCTTGGTAGTCGATCTGTTTAATAAGCGCTACACGATGCTCGTTATCGGCTTTTCCTGTTTCTTGATTGATGGGGATGGCATGGTAGGCGATAAAGGTAGTACCGTTTGGATCTCGAAAGATGGAATTGTGTCCGGGAGCCAACCATAGGCTGTCCTTTTCCAACAAGACGCTGCTATTGGTATGATTAAAGGAGCCCAGTCGTTGGAATGGGCCAAAAGGATTTTTGGACCGGGCGATCATAATCGCATAATTAGCTTGTGGACCGCAACAATTATCGCCTGAATAATAGAGGTAGTAGTAGCCCTGATGGTAGTCGACCCATGCACCCTCAATTAACTTGTCGTATTGCGCTTCTTGTCCCGGGCGCATAACATCGATAGGCTTCGAGTTGGGACTGAATGTCGACCAGTCGTCGGCCATCTCCTGCACCTTGATCGTTTGGTGTCCGGAGCCCCAATAAAGTAGTTTTTGGTGCGTCTTAGGGTCAACGAAAGCCATGGGGTCAATGTTCTCAAATCCTTTTCCGCATAACAGAGGTTTGCCCGAATCTTTAAACGGTCCAGCAGGTTGCTTCGCATAGGCCACACCAAGGCATTTCCCCTTCCCGGACTCGCCCGAGTAAAAAAGCACATATTGGTGGAGTGTGCTATCAAACAGCACATGCGGGGCCCAAAAATCACGATCGGCCCAATCCGGTTTCTCAGGGAGCGCATCGCCCAAAATAGTCCAGCGTTGCAAATCCTCAGAACGAGCCACTTGGATATGAGTTACTTGATCTCCAACTTTGCTATTTGTTGCGTAGGCATAATAAAATCCATCTGCATAAATGATTGTCGGATCAGGAAAATTCTGGTTGATTACTGGATTCTGTATGCTTTGCCCAGAAGAAGTATAATAGATCAATGAGCTCATTAGGAGCGAAAAGATAAAACGTTTCATGTAATAATTGGCTATTGTCTTTCAAATTACGTAAAACCACGGGAAAATCTACTCATATTATTGTATCAAGTTTTCGCCAAATCCTCTTTCCAATCCAGCACTTTCAATCCATACAGCGACAGTGTACGGTGGGCAAGTTAGGTCCATCGTCCTACCAACTGGCATAATAAAAATGAATTACTAAAGACATTACTATTATTTTAGTATGACTTTACCCGGATGTATCCGAACGAGGTCCGAATAATGTCCGAATAAAATCCAACGAAGCTCCTATTAAATAGATAAGTTGGTAGCTACTTATGTGGGCTTAAAATCGAACACGATCTTGTTCTAAATAAAAAGAAATATTAAGTTTGAACTAACCATGATAAGAAAACTAATCAGCATATTCCTACTCTGTTTGTGTATCAAGCAACTTTATTGTCAACCTTATTATTTCAAGCACTACCAGGTTGAAAACGGGCTTTCGAATAATGCTGTGATTTGCAGTTTGCAAGACAGCAAAGGATTTATGTGGTTTGGTACACGCGATGGCCTCAACCGATTTGATGGGTATACCTTTAAAGTCTTTAGTCATAATCCACAAGATTCACTCAGCTTGGGAAATAATTTTGTACATAGCTTGTTTGAGGATAGACGTGGGAATATTTGGGTTGGAACCGATCTTGGGATTTATATCTATAATCCGCTAACGGAACAATTTAATCACTTTGTACACCACCGGGATGCAGCCATAGCCAATATTCAGGCAGATGGAGCGGGGAACATTTGGTATACGGCCTTCTCTTCACTGGTACGGTATAAGGTAGAAACCGGCGAGCTGAAAAACTTTGGAAAACTGGGAATGAGCTCGGTGGATGCCGTTTCGGTGAGCGATGCCGGCACTTGGGTTGGCTCGAGTAATGGGGAGATTAAATTGCTTGAACCTAAGTCGGGAAAAACTGAGCGCTTTGAAGTTTTTGGAAAACATGCTCCAAACGGTTCAAGGCCGATTACTTGCCTTTTATGGGACGAGGAAGGCAGCAGACTTTGGATTGGCACGGCGAAACAAGGTATAAAAGTACTGTATCCGCATGCAGGAACTTATCAGGATTTGTTGGAGAAAAGTGAAAATAGGCAGCCGATCTATGTCCATGATATCAAGAAAACCGATCAAGGGCAATATATGGCGGCTACTGAGGTGGGCGTGTTTATTTACGAAGACCAATATAAACGATTTGTACATCTAAAAAAGGAGGATAGTAACCAATGGTCGATAAGCGATAATGCGGTTTACACCATCTGCCGTGATATTGAAGGAGGCATTTGGGTCGGCTCTTGGTTTGGAGGCCTCAGCTATTATCATAAGCAACACACCTTTTTTGAGAAGTTCTTTCCACGGAAAGGCGAGAATAGCTTAATAGGAAGCGCTGTTCGCGAAATAAAAGCGGATGACTATGGGAACCTGTGGATCGGTACAGAAAATGGAGGGCTGAACAAGTTGTCGTTAAAGCAGGGGAAATTTGAACATTTTCCGGCACAGGGAGGGGAAAAGGAATTGTCGTCTCCTAACATTCATGGCTTATTGGTGACGGGGGATACCCTATGGGTCGGGACTTTTCATCAAGGCCTGAATTTGATGCGCATTTCGACCGGACAGGTATTCAAACATTATTACGCCTCTAAGGAGCCTTTACAGCTAGGGAGTAACTTTATATACACCATGCTGCGGCTTCGTTCCGGAGAGGTTTTGTTGGCAACGGACAGGGGTATTTATCAGTATTTGTTCGGGAAAGATGGCTTCCAGTTGATGCCTCATTTCCCTTCCCATATTTTTTATACCTCGCTTTTTGAGGATAAGGACGGTACCATTTGGGCCGGTTCATGGCGGGATGGCTTATATTTCTATAATACAAAAACAGGTAAAAGAGGTAAATTCGCTCATCAACAGCAGGATAGTTCCACGTTATCGAGCAATCGGGTGACCTATATTACGGAAACGAAAAAGGGCGAACTATGGATCGCTACCGAAGAAGGGCTTTGTCGACTGGAGAAATCTACCGGTATATTTAAGCGATTCGGCTTCCCAAAACCGATGCAGAGCTTGCTGGTATGTACCGTGCTGGAGGATGATCAACAGAATCTTTGGATCAGTACCTCGAAAGGCCTAATCCGGTTCAATCCCGACACGGAAACAAGTCGTTCGTTCGGGGTTGCAAACGGACTGTTGAGTGATCAGTTCAATTACAATGCAGCCTTTAAAGCAGCAGATGGCTTGCTTTATTTTGGAACGGTAAAAGGCTTGATCCGCTTTAATCCACGGCGGTTTCGAGAGAAATCCTTTGTGCCGCCCGTGTATTTCACCGGATTTCAAGTTTATAATAAAGATTTGGCGGTCGACAAAAAAGGCTCTCCGTTGGAAAGATCCATTACTTTTACCGATACGATTGTGTTGAAGCACAACCAGTCGACCTTCAGTATTGACTTTGCGGCACTTAGTTACACCTCGCCCGAAATGACGGAATATGTTTATAAAATGGACGGATTGGATCCCGATTGGACCTATTTACAAGCTAACCGGAAGGCCTATTTTACGGAACTTCCGCCGGGCAAATATACGTTTCGGGTGAGTACGGTAAATAGCTTAGGCGCCCGTATTGGTAAGGAAGCTGTCTTAGCGATCCATATAGCCCCTCCGTTTTGGGCAAGCACCTGGGCTTACCTGTGTTACGCCGTTTTGGCCATACTATTGGTGTATTATTTGGTACATATGTATCATCAGCGCGTACGGGAGAAGAATAAGTTGAAACTGGAGCAACTGGCCCATAAAAAGGAGGAAGAAATGTATCGGGCGAAAATTGAGTTTTTTACACAGGTGGCGCATGAAATACGGACGCCGCTCACGCTGATAAAAGGGCCGATGGAGAAAATAATTAAGCAGGTAGACGAAGTGCCGGTTATTCGTAAAAACCTGCTCATCATGGAAAAGAACACAAACCGTTTATTAGCGCTTTCCGGGCAGCTACTTGACTTCAGAAAGACCGAAGAACGGGCTTTTGTATTGATGTATCAGCGACTGGAGGTTGTGCAGTTCTTAAAAGAACAAGTGGAGCGCTTAGGCCCAACAGCATTGGAACAACGTATAAAAATAAAATTAGACTTACCAAAGACAGGCCTATGGGTTTACGTTGACACCGAAGCCTTCGATAAAATGCTGAGCAATCTGCTGAACAACGCGCTAAAATATGCTGCCGGTAAAATTCTCATTCGCTTGTATACGGAGAAGGCGTTTTTTCGGGTCGTCATTGCCAGCGATGGGGAACGTATTCCTACACATTTACATGAAAAAATCTTCGAGCCATTTTATCGTGTGAAGGGGCATACGAAGCCTATTGGCAGCGGTTTGGGCTTGGCCTTGGCCAGATCATTAGCCGAAATGCATGGCGGCTGTTTGATTTTGGATAACCAGCTTAACGAAAACTTTAATACATTTGTATTATCGCTACCACTTAACCTCAAGGAATCTGATTTATGTTAAATACTATACCAACAGCTACAGGCAAACCTAATTTACTTCTTGTGGATGATCACCGAGAGATATTAGATTTTTTAGCAGACGATTTACAGGACCATTATCAGGTGTTTACGGCGACCGATGGTCGGGAGGCACTCGCTTGTCTGGCCGATGAAAGCGTTCAGCTGATCATTAGCGACATCATGATGCCGGTGATGGACGGCTATGCACTATGTGAAACGGTAAAGTCGACCGTCGAATATTGCCATATTCCTATTATCCTGCTTACCGCGAAAAACACCTTGCAATCCAAGATCCAAGGATTGGAATTTGGCGCGGATGCTTATGTCGAGAAGCCTTTTTCGCCGGAATACCTGCAAGTGCAGATCGCTAATCTGCTGGCGAATCGAAATAAGCTCCGTGAATACTTTGCTTCTTCTCCTTTGGTGCATATTAAAACGATGGCTCATTCCAAATCGGATGAACTTTTCTTAGAAAAGTTGAACGATTTAATCCAGCAGAAACTGGAAAACCCGGGGCTGGATGTGGAGCATTTGGCTGATTCCATGTGCATGAGTAGACCTACCTTATATCGAAAGATAAAAGCCATTTCGAATTTAACGCCCAACGAATTGATCAATGTTGCCCGCCTCAAAAAGGCAGCGGAGCTGCTCGCAGAGGGCGGGCTGAAAATTTATGAGATAGCCGAGAGGGTTGGCTACAGCTCGCAGACCCATTTTGGCAGGAATTTTCATAAGCAGTTTGGCGTTTCCCCGTCGGAGTACGTAGAACAGCTAAAACATCGGAATTGATCGTTAGGGCTACCGCTTTAGCTGCCCGAAAGTCCTTTTTCTCCTTAGCTCGGATATTGGCATTTTTCGCGAGCGGGAATGCCTATTGTCGCTTTTTTTAATGCTTGTGTAATAAATAGCGACGCTATAAATTGAAACAATATGCAGAAATATTGATACACTTCGTTTAGCGCTCCAACATGAACAGCCTTACCTTTGGTTATGATTCGGCAGTTCTTCGCTGCCCTTATTTACTAACCAATTAATAATGTATGCATACTATTCAGCTGTTAAATGGAAAGAGAGGTATGGTAAAGTTTGCGGTTTCCGTAATCTGCCTGCTCTGCTCTTCAGTTTGCCTATGGGCACAAGTTACCATTACCGGATTGGTTCGAGATGAATCAGGCGCTCCTTTGCCTGGTGTCAGTGTAAAGGTCAAGAATGCCAATACAGGCGTATCCACCAACGAAGAAGGGCGTTATCAGGTTGAAGTGCCGGGTCAACAGGCAGTTCTTGTCTTTTCCTTTGTAAGCTATACGACACAGGAGATTGCGGTGCAGGGGAAAAATGAAATCAATGTGACGCTGTTGCCGGAAGAAAATGCGCTAGACGAGGTGGTTGTGGTGGGCTACGGAACCCAACAGAAGCGCGACTTAACCGGAGCGGTTTCTGTTGTAAAGACCTCGGAGCTAACGAAACGAAGGGTGACCACCATGGGTGAGGCCTTGCAGGGATTAGCTTCCGGAGTAAAGGTGCGTGGAGGCGGCGGCCCCGGCTCGGAGGCGAAAGTAGAAATCCGCGGATTGAAGAATCTGAGCGGTACCAATCCGCTGTATGTGATTGATGGAATGATCACAACGGCCAACCGGGATTTTAACCCGAACGATATCGAGTCTGTGCAGATTTTAAAAGATGCTTCTGCGGCCGCTATTTACGGCTCACGGGCGGCTAACGGTGTGATTATCATTACAACGAAGAAGGGAGCGAAAGGCCCGATGAAGGTGGAATTTTCGGGGACAACCAGTATGCAGACTACTCCCCGTTACAAATTAGCGCAGACCGAGGAGTTTGCACGGCTTAACTACATGGCCTATGATAATGCGATGGTTGATAATGAGGGGCTGGCGCGGCAGGACCTGGATCTGAGCCAAAACACCGATTGGCAAGAGGCTGCGTTTCGCACGGGAAATATGCAGGACCTTAACTTAACTTTTTCGGGAGGTGGAGAAAGCGGTAGCTACTTGGTCTCCGGTAATTATTTTGGAAATGAAGGTACCGTAATAAGCACCGATTTTGATCGCATTAGCTTTCGGGTGAATACACAAGGCACTAAAGGAATCTTTAGCATTGGTGAAAATTTAGCAATCAGCAATGCAAAGACCGATGAGATGTCGGGCAACCCCTATGCCGATGTCGTAAGGCTATTGCCCACCATTCCGATTTATAATCCAAATAACCCCGGCGGATACGGTTACGGCGACGAGCGGCGTGCGCGAACTTTCGGCAGCAATCCCCTGGCATTGGCTGATTTGGACGATCGATACAACGAAAACCTGCGTATTCGGGGAAATGTCTGGTCGGAACTAAAGCCGGTCGAATTTTTAAAATATCGATTTAATTTAGGCTACGAAACCAGTAGTGATCATTATGCGCACCTGAGAAAAGAGGGGAATTGGTCTTTAAATCAAGAGTATCAACCTTCTATAGCGGATGAAAATCGAGCAAGGTTTCAATCGATGTTAGTTGAAAATACGCTGACATTCAATAAAGACTTCGGAAAACACATAGTAAATGCGGTTGTAGGGCAAACCTATCAGAAAGACCAGTATGCGCGCATATCTGGGATGAAAAGAAATCTGGTGCCCGATGGAAAAGGCGGCTACTATAGTGAGCTCGACCAAGGTAATGAACCGCAGGCCGGCGGTTACCGGGAGGAAGCTATCATCTTGTCCTATTTGGCGCGCGTGGAATACAATTACGATAATCGCTATTTACTGAACGGAGTGATTCGACGGGATGGTAGTTCCCGTTTAGGGCGATCAAACCAATGGGGAAACTTCCCATCTATTTCCGGCGCCTGGCGCATCAGTAATGAGAAGTTCTTTCAGAAAGACTGGGTCAACGATCTTAAGCTCAGAGCCAGTTATGGACAGTTAGGGAACAGCAATATCGGTTATTGGGACTATCTGGCGGTGATCAATACCTTTTCGACCATTGCCATGGGACGCGATCAGTTGATTTCTCCAGGGGCAATTCAGGTAGCGCTCGTTAATCCCAATCTTCGTTGGGAAACCTTAACACAGAAGAATTTTGGTGTCGATGCGACCCTCTTGGATAATAAGATCTCATTAACGGCAGAATATTTTATTGCTGATACGAAGGATGTATTAACGGCTATGCCGATCGCCCTGACCACCGGCCACGACGGCGATCCGCCAATCGCAAATGCGGCGAGTTTGAAAAATACCGGTTTTGAATTGTCTTTAGGTTATAATGAAAGTTCGAAAGAATTTAAATATTATATCAACACCAATGTGACGACACTTAAAAACAAGGTGACGAATTTGGGCTATGGACGAAATAATATTTTTGTAGGCAATACGGTAACGCAAATTGGCCAGCCTGCCGGTATGTGGTTCGTGCTGGAAACGGACGGTCTTTTCCAATCGGAAGAGGAAGTAGCAAATTATACGAATGCAGCCGGACAGGTTATACAGCCTGCCGCCAAACCGGGTGATATTCGATATAAGGATAATAACGGCGACGGACAAATTACAAACGACGATAAGGTGGTGGTCGGATCTCCTTGGTCGGACGTAGAGCTGGGAATTAATTTAGGAGCTTCGTATAAGAACTTTTCACTGACCATGAATTGGTTCGGAGCATTCGGGGCAACCGTTTATAATGGTTACCATAGTTTGGTTGATCGCTTTGACGATAACTCCAATTACCGGGCCGGTATTCAGCCTTGGACACCTGAAAATCCAAACACGGACATCCCAAGGATGTATTACGGTTCTACCCTTAATTCGCGAGGGGATACAGATCGCTGGCTTGAAAGCGGCAACTTTATGCGGTTGAAATACATCAGCTTGTCGTATGCTCTTCCAGATTCCTGGTTAAAGCGGATTGGCTTTCAAAGCGGACAAATCATCTTGTCTGGTCAGAATCTGTTGACTTTTACGAAATATCAGGGGCTTGATCCCGAATTTAACAACGCGAGCATATATGAACGCGGTTTTGACAATTTTAGTTATCCAAACCTAAAGACTTATTCCTTGGGCTTGCAATTTGGGTTTTAAATCTAATTAGGACATTATGAAAAGCTTATATATTTTGCTGTCGGTTTCCTTTTTAACGCTGTTTGCAAGCTGTGAAAAGGATCTATTGAATATAGAGAATCCCAACACGCCGACGACGGACGTGTTTTGGAAAACGGAGGATGACGCACTCAGGGGCGTGAACTCCATTTATGCCATGTTTTATAAACCGGCCTTATGGTCGAGATGGATTTATTTCCGACTCGACCTGACGTCTGACGAGGGATTTAGTAAAAGTCCTTGGGTGGAATTGGGCGATTGGACACGGTTTCAGTATGTGAATTACAACTTTGGTGAGGGCAATGCTTTTACCTGGAAGGATACATACAAAGCTATATTCAGGTGCAATCAGGTGCTTGATAATGTGCCGAATATCACCTTCGCCAATCCGGTAGATCAGGAGCGGATTATAGGACAAGCGAAGTTTTTACGGGCCTTGCATTATTATTATGCCGCCTTGCTATGGGAAAACGTTCCGTTGGTTCTTCAATCTTCACAGCCGGATGATTTGCCCATGCAAAGCACATTGCCGGAGGTATGGGCACAGGTTGAGAAGGACTTAACTGAGGCCTTGGCAGTGCTTCCCGTTGCCTGGGATGAAACCAACTTAGGTCGGCCCACAAAGGGTGCCGCCAGTGCCTATTTGGCGAGGGCTTACATGCAACAGCACAAATGGGCGGAAGCAAAACAGGCCTTGGATTATTTCTTTACGGGAGAGGGTAGTGGGCAATATAGCTTGGTAGCCAATTACCAAGATAATTTCACGCACACCAACGAAAACAACAGCGAGTCGGTATTTGAGATTCAATTTTCGGATGTCAATAAAACGCCGGAGGATGCCGATGGTCCCGGGCAAATGATGAGTAGTCAACGGGCACAATTTTTTGCCCCTCGAAGCATCGGCTGGTCGGATGGTCAGGCCCGGTATTGGATGGTTGAAGAATTTAAGAAAGAGAAGACGGTGGCGGGAGGGATTGACCCAAGATTGCGATATACCTTGTTCTATCCAAGTCTGGAAGCCGACTTCGGCGATAAGATTTATGGCAGAAGTTGGGAGTGGGATGCCAATGAAGCTTGGTTCCGCAAATATGCAAGGGATTATTATAGAAATAATGAAGACTATTATGCACAGAATAACTTCCGTTTAGTGCGTTATGCGGATATTTTACTGCTTTATGCCGAGGTGTTGAACGAACTGGGCAACACGAGTGAAGCGGTAGCCTATGTTGATCAGGTACGAAGCCGTGTTGGATTGCCCAACTTGTCTGTTAACCATCCGGCAGCAATTCAAGATGCCGATGCCTTCAGGGAGCGACTGAAAATGGAGCGGGAGTTGGAGCTGTGTGGAGAGAGTGTCCGGTGGGCCGACTTAAAGCGCTGGGGTGATTTGGATGCGCAAGATAGAGTGGCTCGTATTGCCGAGCGCGATCCGGATTTTAAGAACTTTGTGGTTGGTAAACATATTCGTTTGCCAATTCCGCAGATAGAAGTGTTAAACAACCCTAATTTAAAGCAGAATGCCGGTTATTAATGGGAGCGGCCTAAGGAGCCTTTTTCTGTTGGGGATCTTTTTGTGTGCTGCTTTTGTATGGTCCCATGCGCAAGGAATTGCGTGGGAAAGCGCAAGCATGAGGCAGATTTCATTGCCTGCGGAGCGCTATGCCAGTTATCCGAGGATGATTGAATTGCGCGACCGATCTTGGCTCTGTATTTACGAAGCTGACGGGCAGGTGGTATGTGCTAAAAGTGTTGATCAAGGCGATTCATGGAAGAAGATTGCCACCGTAGCCGAACGCCAACCCGGCGTGAATATGTGCGTTCCGAGTGTGATTCAGTTGCAGGACGGTTCACTTTTAGCCATGTATAACCCAAGGCCTACCAAAGATGGAACGGAGCATCACTTCGCAATCAAGACGAAAAAAAGTTACGATAAGGGGATAACCTGGCGTGACGAACGGCTGCTTTATCAAGCGGGAAACGAGTTTAAAAACGGCTGTTGGGAACCTGCCGCCATACAGCTGCCCGGTGGGGAAATTCAATTGTTTTTTGCAAATGAAGGCGTATTTCTAACAAGCGATGAGCAAAATATTTCGCGGTTAAAATCCACTGACAATGGTTTAAGCTGGGAACAGGAGCCTACGGTTATCAGCTTTCGGCCTGGCTTTCGGGATGGTATGCCGGTACCGCTATTGATCGGCGACGATCGGTTGGCCATGGTTATCGAAGACAACGGTGTTGAGCAGTTTAAGCCTTTTATCATTTATGGAGCGGTGTCGGATGACACTGGTTATCCGGTGCTGGCTGAGGGACCAAACCGCGTGTATGCGTTGAAGCATAAGCTGGCAGATTCAGTGTATGCCGGGGCTCCTTACCTCGTTAAATTAAAAAGTGGGCATACATTGCTTTCGTATCAGGGAACCGAAGGAAGGGAAAATCAACTGAAATATGCTGACATGAACGTGTTTGTTGGGGATAGCTTGGCAAGCAATTTTATGCACGGCACGAAGCCATTTCCCGTTCCTGCTAAAAAGTCTGCGTTATGGAATAGTTTAATGGTTAGCTTGGATGACACGATCGTGGCGGTGAGTGCAACAAATGCCTTCGGCCAGGGTAAATCGGAAATATGGATGGTGAAAGGGCGCGTGCAAGAAGAACGCTTTGGCGCGCAATGAAGGAGCGCATGGTAAAATTGATGTTGCAAATAGCTGGAAACTTTTGTTCGACTTAAATATTTGTTTTAGTTTTAGATTTTATAGTGTATTGGACTTACGTTTTGGTAAACGTATTTTGTAAGCAAAGCTAAACGATGAATAAAGGCGATAATAACCAATCCCGCAGGAAGTTTCTGAAGCGATTAAGTAGTGCTACCGTATTGGCTGCGGCGAGTCCAAATTTACTGAACGCGACGACGAGCCTTGCGGATAAAGGTGTTCAAATCTTAAAAAGAAGGGGAACAGTATCCGCAAATGATCGGATCAACATCGCGGCCGTTGGTCTTGGTATCATGGGCTTCGGAAATTTGAAAGCGGCATTAAGCGGGGAGGGTATAGAATTGATAAGCGGTGCCGACTGTTATGATGGTCACCTGCAAAAGTTAAATGAACTATATGGTGCTCAAATTAAGACGACCCGGCACTATGAAGAGATTTTGGATGACCCTGCTGTTGATGCAGTAATTATCTCGACGCCTGATCATTGGCATGCAAGGCAAGCGCTTGCCGCCATGAAAAAAGGCAAGGCCGTATACTGCGAAAAACCCTTGGTACATAAAGTGGAAGAAGGCGAGGCCTTGATTAAAGGACATCGAGCGGCGAAGGTGGCTTTTCAGGTGGGAAGCCAATGGGCAAGCTCGATCGTTATTCACAAGGCAAAGGAGTTGTATCAACAAGGGGCTATTGGTAAGCTGAACTTCGTGGAGGTGTATACCGATCGATTCGATGCCAAAGGTGCTTGGCAATACTCCATCCCGCCGGATGCATCGGAGGCGACCTGCGATTGGAAGACCTTTCAAGAGGGAGCAACAAGCCTTCCTTTTGATCCGGTTCGTTTTTTTCGGTGGAGAAACTACCAAGCATATGGTACGGGTATGGCGGGGGATTTATTCGTCCACTTGTTTACGCGCTTACATACCATTACCGGGTCATTAGGGCCGGAACGAATTTATGCGACCGGTGGGCTGAATTATTGGAAGGACGGGCGTGATGTGGCGGATCTCATGTTAGGTTTGTTTGATTATCCGGAGACGCAGCAGCATCCGGCCTTCAACCTTTCCTTGCGGGTGAATTTTGTGGACGGCTCCGGTGGTGGCGACAGCATGCGGTTGGTAGGAAATGAAGGCGAAATGGTTTTAAACGGTAACAGTGTGAGTATCCGGAACAGAAAGTTGGCCCAGGCACCCGGCTATGGCGGCTGGGACACTTTTGGTACTTTTCCGGAAAAGGTGCAGGAAGCATTCGTGGCGCAATACAACGAAAAATACAAGGACGTAAAACCGCAGGTCTTATCGGTTGGCGAAAATGTTTTCCAAGCTCCGAAGGACTATGATATGCGCGTCGATCATTTTGAAGACTGGTTCCACGCCATACGTACCAATGGCGAAACCATTGAAGGTCCCGAGTTCGCGATGCGAACTGCAGGTCCTGCCCTAGCGGCTAATATCAGTTATAATGAAAAGCGGATTGTCCATTGGGATCCGCTTGGTATTAAGCAGAGGCAAAGTTGATTACTTCTCGGCACTTGTCGCTTAGCCACTGAAAGTCGGATGAATCGGCAGGTTTTTCAAATAGTTTAGAGCCCATGCCGACGGCGCTCACGCCTGCGGCGAACCATTTGGAAATGCTGGCTTGATCGGGATTGACACCTCCGGTTGGCATAAATAACATTTCAGGGAAGAGAGGCTTGACCGCTTTTAGAAAGTCGGGCCCCAAACTGCTTCCCGGGAATAACTTCACTAAAGGTGCTCCCAAGACTTCTGCCGTATTGATCTCTGTAGGCGTCATGCAACCCGGGATCCAAAGGACATCGACATCCAAGGTGATGGCCGCTATTTCCGGTTTCACAATGGGGCTGACAATGAAATCGGCACCTAATGCAAGATAATCTTCGGCTTGTTTCGCTGATTTAATGGTACCAATGCCCAAATATAATTCGGGTAGCGAGGCATCACGAAAAGCCTTTAATTCTTTGAAATTTGCGAGCGCTTGACTGCCTCGATTAACAAATTCGAATACGCGGATACCTCCTGCATAACACGCGTTGATAATATCAAGACAAGTTTGTAGATCATCGTGATAATACACGGGTAGCACAGGGTATTTCTTTATTTGTATGATACTTTCCTCAATTGTTTTCATTTTTGCAAATTCAAAATTAAAAAGTAAAAATTAAAAAAGTAAATTTTACCTAACAACTAACAACTAACAACTAACAACTAACAACCAACAACCAACAACCAACAACTAACAACTCCCATCCCCTAAATCTCCTTTGACAAACAGCTTTTTAAAGCCGGCGGAAGTCGCTAAATCAATCACCTCCTGATCCGTTTTGCCTGTCGTAAGTGCATGAATGAGTCCGCCCATGAAAGCATCGCCACTGCCGATTCTATCCACCACTTCGGTTGTTTCCTGCGTTTGCGAGACATAATTACCGCTTTGGTTGTGATAAGTGCCATAGAAAAGGTTATGAGAGGGATTGTCCATAAACCGGAATGTATAAGCCAGATGTTTGCACTTGTCGAACTGCTTGAACACTTCCAAAGCCGATTGGTTGGCATGTTCGATATATCGTTCCTTTGGTGTGTCGCGGTGAAGGCCTGGATCTACAAAGGTTCCGAGCATGGTGTTGGCAGCCCAAATATTCCCCATAATTACATCGCAATAGGCCACTAATGGCGGCATAATCTCTAAGGGCAGCTTTCCGTAATTCCATAACCTGTTTCGATAATTAAGGTCGACCGATATGGTAAGCCCTTTCCTTTCGGCCGCTTGCAGCGCCTCTTCACAAACGGGAACCATATCCTCGTTCAACGCCGGCGTTAGGGCGGTCCAATGCAGCCAACTATGGCCTTCCAATACGGTGTCCCAATCAATCTCTCCCGGTTTAAGCATGCTGAAAGAAGAGTATTTTCTGTCGTACACCACTTCTCCTTTGCTCAAGCCGTTGGCTGAAAGCAAGAAATACAGTCCCAGTCGATCGCCCTTCAAAAGGCAGTGGCTAATATCTACTCCCCGTTCTTGCAAGCTGCCAAGGGCCTGATTGGCCAATTGGTTATCAGGAACGCAGCTGATATAAGAGACCGGTGTTTTCATGCAGGCCAAAGAAGAAGCGACATTAGCTTCCGACCCGCCGGCATAGATGGAAATTCCTTCGCTTGCATTGATAAAGTGGCCGGTTTGTGTGCTGACCCTGAGGAGAAATTCGCCGAAAACGGCTATCCGGTTACCTTCATTTAAATTCATGTACTAAATTTTTAAGACCTGCCTGTCCATATGAATCATCGCTGGCAAAGCAGAAAAGCGCGTTTGCTTGCGTCTTGTCAATAGTGGCTAGTTTTTTTGTCGAAAATAGCTATTATTCCCGTGTATAAAAATATACGCTTTGCTTAAAACTACGCAATCGATATCGTAAATTCTTTAAGGTAAAATAATCAAAATAGATTTTTAATTTGCTAAAATTGGGTTTTAATAATCGATATCGATTCTTGCCGGAGACGACTAGGCCTCTTGTCGCTTTGAAATTCTTTTGCAATGTAATCTTTTTTTAACGAGGTAAAAAGCTAAGCAATGAATAAAACGTCACCTTTTTCTTTAGAAAATAAAGTTATTGTTATCACTGGTGCAACCGGTGTATTAGGTAAACATTTTTCTCTCGCAGTGGCAGAAGCGGGAGGGAAAGTCGTTGTTATGGGCAGAAATAAAGAGCGTGCAGATGCTGTGGTCAGCGATATTGAGCGGATAGGAGGTGAGGCCATTGCCGTTTTAGCCGACGCCATGGAAGAAGAGCAGGTGCTGCTTGCGAAAGAAAGGATACTGGATCATTACGGGACAATCGATGGTCTCGTCAATGCAGCAGGCGGGAATATCCCGGGAGCTACTATATCGCCCGATCAGAACCTTTTTGATACCAAGATTGAGGACACCAAAAAGGCGGTCGATTTAAACCTGTTCGGCACGGTGATTCCTACCTTTGTATTCGGCAGGATAATTGCCGAAAAGGGTAAAGGCTCTATTGTGAATATATCTTCTCTTTCAGCACATAGGCCTATCACCCGCGTATTGGGCTATACCATGGCCAAGACAGCCATCGAAGGGTTTACGAAATGGATGTCGGTGGAGCTGGCGCAGCGCTATGGTGACGGCGTGCGCGTAAACGCTATATCACCGGGCGTTTTTCTTACCGAGCAGAACAGAACCTTATTAACCAATCCCGACGGTTCTTATACCGACCGAGCCAATCGCTTTGTAAATGGAACTCCTTTCGGGCGCTTGGGAAATCCCGAAGAGTTGAAAGGAACTTTAGTATATCTATTAAGCGATGCTTCTGCCTTTGTTAATGGCACGAGTATTTTAGTGGATGGCGGTTTTAACACTTATTGCGGGGTCTGATCGTTTTCACCGAAGAATTAACTGACAATTATATATGGCAAATAAAAAGTTATTGCAGAGCTGGCGTTGGTATGGACCAAACGATCCGGTATCCTTACAAGATGTTAAGCAGGCAGGTGCCAGTGTTATCGTTACTGCGCTTCATCACATACCGCACGGGGAGGTATGGCCGCTTGAGGAAATTAAGGAGCGCCAGCGCATTATTGCAGAAGCCGGACTTACCTGGGGCGTTGTTGAAAGTGTGCCTGTGCACGAAGCTATTAAAACCAATCGGCAGGATGCGGACGGCTATCTCCGGAATTATATACAGACTTTAGAAAACCTAGCAGCCTGTAATATAAAAACGGTGTGCTATAATTTTATGCCGGTATTAGATTGGACACGCACCAAATTAGATCTGACAATGCAAGATGGATCGAAAGCGCTGTATTTCGATTGGACAGATTTAGCCATATTCGATTTGTTTATCCTAAAAAGGGAAGGCGCAGAAGCTGATTATCCGGCAAATATTATTGAAAAAGCGAAAGAGCGGTTTGACGCTGCCGAGAAGGAAACACTTGCTGAATTAAGGGAAGTGGTTTTAATGGGAATTCCATCGGAGGAACCGATTAGCTTGTCGGAATTGCAGCAAAGTATCGAGATCTACAAGGGCATTGGTATCGACGGCCTGCGAAGAAATTTACTGAAGTTTCTTGCCGCCATTGCGCCAGTTTGCGAAACGCAGGGTATACATATGACCATTCATCCCGACGATCCCCCTTATCCCATTTTAGGTCTTCCGAGGGTGGTAAGCAATAAGGAAGATTTGCTGTTTATAATAAATGAAGAACCGAGGGACTTTAACGGCCTTTGCTTTTGTACCGGTTCATTGGGGGCAAGCATGTCGAATAATATTCCGGATATACTCCGTTCTGTTAAACATCGCGTGCATTTTGCGCATCTTCGAAATGTTAAGAAGGACGAAGAAGGGAATTTTTATGAAGCCGATCACTTAGACGGGGATGTGGATATGTATGCTGTGATGAAAATTCTTGCTGAAGAGAACCAGCAGCGTCAGGAGCCTATTCCTTTTAGGCCCGACCACGGGCATCAAATGCTGGACGATTTACATAAAACTTCGAATCCCGGTTATTCGGCTATCGGAAGATTGCGCGGTTTGGCGGAGTTGCGTGGACTCGAGTTGGGAATACTGGGCAGCTGATATTGTATTAAAGGGATCAACGTGTTTATTCACTAATTTATTTATCAACTTAAGGAAGGGATTATGAGTAAATTCCTGGAAGAAGATTTTCTGCTGCAATCCGATCTGGCCGCACGGTTGTATCATGAATACGCAAGCGATTTGCCCATTGTCGATTATCATTCGCATTTACCTCCGGATGCCATCGCTGCGAATCTGAATTTTGCCAATATAACGCGGATATGGCTGGCGGGCGATCACTATAAATGGCGGGCTCAGCGAGTATTGGGCGTGGAAGAAAAGTATATAACAGGTGACGCTTCAGACTTCGAGAAATTTAAGAAATGGGCCGCCTGTGTGCCGTATACGGTGCGAAATCCGCTTTATCACTGGACGCATATGGAACTTAAAAATCCGTTCGGCATTCGCGAAATGCTAAATGCGGAAAATGCGGAAAAGATTTATGAGCAAACCGGAGCTAAGTTGCAAAATGCGGCTTTTACGCCACAGGGGTTACTAACACATTTTAAGGTCGAAATGGTGGGGACCACCGATGATCCGCTTTCTGATTTAGCGGATCATAAGCAAATTAGGGCATCTGATTTCACTACTCGTGTACAACCTTCTTTTCGGCCTGACAAAGCGTTCAATTTGGCTGGAGGTGAAACGTTTAGGGATTATATCCGCTCGTTAAATGAAGTCTCCGGCATAGAAATAAAGGACTTGGATTCATTGCTGCAAGCGCTACAGCAGCGGGTAGACTATTTTCATGTAAATGCTTGTCGTATTGCCGACCATGGACTGTCGCACATGCCGACCTCCGATTTTGACAGAGGCCAATTAAATAGCGTCTTTAAGGACGTCTTGCAGGGAAAGGATCAGTCTGCACTGGCGAGCCAGGACGCTTTTACGGGCTATGTGCTATATGAGTTGTGCAAGATGTATTACCGGCATGGCTGGGTGCAGCAGTTTCACCTGGGCGCTTTAAGAAACAATAACACGCGGCAACTTCAGACCTTGGGACCTGATACAGGCTATGATTCGATAGGAGACTATCCGCAAGCGCTTAATCTTGCCCGGTTCTTGAATCTGCTTGAGAAAGAATCCTGTTTAACAAAGACCATTCTGTACAACCTAAATCCGTCGGATAACGAAGTTTTTGCAGCTATGACCGGGAACTTCCAATCGGAAGGCATTATAGGAAAAGTCCAGTTTGGGGCGGGCTGGTGGTTTCTGGATCAACTGCAAGGGATGACCGATCAGATGAATAGCTTGTCGAATATCGGTTTAATCGCTTGTTTTATTGGTATGCTGACCGACTCGAGAAGTTTTTTGTCTTATTCACGGCATGAGTATTTTAGGCGACTGCTGTGTAATCTTTTTGCAAGCGATATGAATAACGGCTTGCTGCCGAATGATATTGAATGGATGGGCAAGATAATAAAGGACATCTGTTACTATAATGCAAAAAGTTATTTCCAACTGTGATTAAAAAATTAAAGATGCCATAATCGACCCCCTGTATGGGGTCATAGACTTCTTAAGGGCTGGCTAGAGGTACGTTCCTGTAGTATCGCGTCCAGATAAACCGTTTGATCTGAATCTTCATCGGCTCCTTCAATAATATTGATCAATGTATTAGCCGCTACTTCGCCAATGGCTGTTGCTGGTTGATAGATGGTGCTTAGCGGTGGAGATAGAGAAGCGGCAAGGCTGGTGTTCGTAAAGCCGATCAATGCGATGTCTTCAGGAATATGATAACCCATATCTTTAAGAATGGAAATGGCCGAAGTGCTGATTTGATCGCTCAAGGCGAGCATAGCGGTAGGCGGATCAGGTAAAGTGGACAATTCTTGAACAGCCTGATGAATGCTCGCTTCCAAAAGTGCGGTTGTTTGTAAATTACACGGCCGTATATATGCCTCAACCAAAGGTATATGATGCTCTTCTAAAGCTTTTTTATAGCCTTCCAACCGTTGGATATTTATGTTCAAGCTGGTGTTGCTGTGCAATACGGCGATGCGCTTATACCCGTTTCTTATAAGGTGTTGGGTGGCCCGGTAAGCCGCGTCTATGTTATTAATGCTCACTTTTGGGACATCCAGTTCATCACTGCACCTGTCGAATAAAACAATGGGAAGACCGAGTCGCTGAAACTTTTTAAGGTGGTTGACATCGGGCGTTTCACAAGCTGGGGAGATAAGCAAACCGTCAATGGAGCGGCCATACAGAACTTCTGTGCATTTGATTTCCTGCAAGTGTGATTCTTTGCTTTGCATGATCATAAGGCTGTAGCCTCTTTCGTTACATGCTCGGTCTATTCCGTTGAGCATCTGCGAAACAAAGCTGTTATCGATTGCACATATTACAACACCGATCGTCCGACTTTTTCCTTCTTTAAGACTTTTAGCCAAGGTGTTGGGTTGATAGCCTACCGCTTTCGCATAATCGATCACTCTTTTTTTTGTTTCTTCTCCGATCTCATAGCTGTCGCGCAGGGCTTTGGATACCGTTGAGGTAGACAGATTTAAGGCTTTGGCTATATCGCGTAAGGTCATATTTTGGTTCGCCATATCTCGCTATTTAATGGTAGAGTTACAGGTTAACAATGCGCCATTCTTTTGGATAGTAATTGTTGGTCCGGTTTGGAAGCATTTTGATCCATCCCAATGCATATCCGTTATACTGGGCCAATGCCCAGCCCTTTACCGAAGCCGACGGCTGAATTTCTGCTTTCCGCAAGTATTGGCGCGCCATGTCGAGTGGCAGCTCTATACGGTCTACCTGGTCGCTTATTACATTGCTCAAAGCGAGTTCATGATGAGGAATGAGCTCTTTTTTTGTGAGTTTTCCCATGTTGGTTCCCGCTTTTTTCAAATAGAGCACGTTTTGTAAAGCTTTTATATTAAGCTCCTGCGAAGCTGGAATAATTAGGGTGTCGTCTTTGAAAGGCAGGGTTGTGATTTCTGTGTGCGGGCTTAGCCAGTCTTTTAAAATTGCTTTATCAAATAACGCTTTCTCGGCTTTGATCTTTTTTTTATTAAAAGTCTGTTGACTTTCTTTTTTTCTGAAACAGGCGACGTAGAAGCCTTCACCTTTCACTTTATTAGGATAGAAGCGATAGCCCTCGCCATGGTGCTTGGGCGATATGGTTTCCGTTATGCCCCAAGAGCTGTCGAACGGGATGGCGAGCGGCTCCATTCCGTGGTGTGTTACCAGCCAATCTACAATCTGTTCGTTTTCCTCTATGGAATAGGAGCACGTGGAATAAATCAGTATGCCGTCTTCTTTCAAGGTCGATAAGCTGTCGGATAAAATGCGTTGCTGTCTTTGGCTACACAAGGTTACCATCTCCTCTGACCATTCGTTGATGGTCTGCTCGTCTTTCCGGAACATGCCCGAGCCCGAACAGGGGGCGTCTACGAGCATGAGATCGAAAAAGCCTGGAAGTCTGTTGAACGCCGCAGGGTCGTTGTTTGTAACAACTACATTCAGGTTCCCCCATTTTGTTAGGTTATCCACGAGGGTAGTGACGCGGCTTTTTATAATTTCATTGGATACAAGTAAACTTTCCGGATGTAAGGCACTGTTTAATAAGGTGCTTTTGCCGCCGGGTGCAGCACAGAGATCAAGCGCTAGTAATGCGTTGTCATGAAGGCCGAGGGTGCGGAGGATGTGGTCGATAAACATAGAGGAAGCCTCTTGCACATAATAAGTCCCTGCATGAAACAGCGGGTCGAGCGTAAAGATGGGGCGCTCTTCCAGGTAATAACCGGTTGGACACCAAGGAACCGCTTGTTTGCCGTTAAAAAGGTCTGTTTTTTTCGCTGGATTTATTCGAACGGACGTTATTTGCTCATGTTGTTCGTGTGTGCGAAGGAATTCTTCTTCATCGATGTGAAAATCTCTTTTTAAAGCGCTGACAAGTTTAGACGGTAAAAAATTACTCATAGTATCTACAAACCTAAGATGAAATTGTGAGATTTAGAACATAAGCGTATAAAAAAACCGGCTGAATATATCTTGGGATATAAGACGAAAAACGATGGTATAAGAGTAACGGAGCATGTAGTTATATTTCTTGTATTAATTACCAAACATATGGACTGCTGTTTTGTTATAGGGGAGCTACGGCCGGACTTAAAAAAAAACGGGCTGACTGTTAGCCTGTTGCAGTCGTCCTGCGGAAAACAGCTGCGGGATATTTGCAGGTACGGTAATAATGCGTACCTTTGCCGTCCCATCAGGGAGGCGTGCATTCCGCAGACGGAAGATGGGGTTGTTTTTTGAGGGCTGCGGAGAGTGAGAGAAAGAGGGAAGGCAGCGGGGTGCGGACAGCGGAAAAGGGAGGTAAAAAATATTTTAAAAAATATTTTGGAGAAAAGAAAAAAGCTGTTACCTTTGCACTCCCAATCGGAGGCAGAGAGGCCCCGGAGGGGGAACGGAACGGGCGCGATGCCCGGGAGGGTGAAAAAAAACAGCGATGTACCGGAGGGGCGGCCCGAAGGATGCAGCGGAGGCCGAAGCGGGAGCGGAGGCGTTTAAAGTTCTT
>NZ_SBJH01000079.1 GCF_004368405.1 Olivibacter sp. XZL3 | reverse complement strand
GAAAACTCCTCTGGAGTTTCCCACATTCCAACATCTTAATCAACAACAATAAAAGTGTCTACTTTTTTTAGGACATGACATCTTTTTTTCAAAGGCACTCATGAATCGCAAAGCGGTTTTTTATCCCTCGGTCAGATGGAGCTTACCATGTATTAAATTTACATTCCCCTGTGTATTGAAAATGAAATCGTTAACATGGACGGTTCATAAGTTCATTTTTGTTCAGTATCTCTTTATGAAGAACAAAACTATAGAAAAACAGCAGAAAATATTAGGGTGTAAACGTCAAATCAGGAGGGGGATTGCGACTTTATATAAGCTGCTTGAAGTACCAAAGTAGCCAAAGGGTGGGAGGTCGCTTGGATAAAGGAGTCGATCTTATACAGCTAAAGGGGGATGCTGTAATGTAACCAATTAATTATTGTAACTTTACGGCTCTCTTGCTCTTCAAAAAATATACAGAGCTTAACTTGACAGAACTGATGAAATGTACACGGGTATTTAATATGTTATTATGGCTAACGGTTGGCTTAGGGATGTTTTCTTGCACACAAAAGCAGCCCCCAAAAGCTTCCGATGTGGAAGATGAAACGATAGCTGTACCTAATCAACCGGATACAGCAGATCAAGTGGTGCCTATGCCAGCGGATTCTGCTCATTTGCTGGGCGTCTGGTTTGACGAAACGATTAAATCGCCGGAAGGGGCGAACGTTGCTTATCAGGTAATTGCTCAGCAGCAACGTGTTTTTATCCAACCCGTAGCTTTTAAAGGGAAAAAGCTGCAGGTAAGCGATCAGCCGGTGGTTAGTCCTTATGCTACCGAGATCAGAAAAAATGGAGATCACTATGTCAGCCTGGAGAGCCCCGAAGATGCGTACGAAGTAGACAAAGAGGGTAACTTGCTGATTTTTCACCAAGGAAAGTTAGTGGTTGTGTGCAAAAAAATATTGTAGCGTGCTTCAGCCGCTCAAAACGGTAACGCTGTTGTTTGTTTGATCTACCACATCAGAAATGAGCTTTTTTCCGACAAATGGGTCTGTCAGCAACCAACAAAATCAGTAACCGATACAGAACAGCGTTTCACCTGCAATTTCTGTACAGCCATGATCGGAGGGTATTCATAGCCATGTACGCCGGCTACAATGGTGAACACCGTGCCCGGATTTTTTCCTTTGATAATGCTCAGTGGCATATAGCCCAGGTCGTTGTTCTTATCAAACGAAATAAGTGTATCCAACCGTTCTCCCTTGTTTACCTCTTTAAGAATCTCATCTAGATTTTGCGCCTGCATGGTGCATGTTGATATCAATATAACTAAAATGGTTGCGATTATCCTCATTGTGTTTTTATTCTCTTTTAAGACGCTGCTCTTTTTAACAAAAATATCAAATTTATAGCTGTTTGAATGGGTATTAAAAAGTTTGTTATAGGCTTGGCCTAGCGAAGAGCTGCCACCTGTAAGGAGATAAGTGGACCGATCTGCTGTTTTGAAGTTTTTAAAAACGATTCAGAACCTAAACTGTAATATAAAATAGGAAGGTGACAATAACCTAATAAGCTTGCAATATGAATGGACAAAGCAGTTACGGCAAGTTTGGAATGATGATGCTCGTATCTTTCGTGGTGATGTATGCGGTCATGTTTTTGAATGTTGATCGTACCCAGCATATCTATCTAAGTTTAACGCGCTTTTATATGGCGCTGCTAATGGTGGCGCCCATGGCGATTTCTATGATGCTGTTTATGTGGAAGATGTATGCTGATGAAATGATGAATAAGCTTATTATACTCGCAGCGGTATTGGTCTTCATATTTGCTTTGGTTTTTTTAAGAAACCAGACATTTGTTAGCGACCGCCAGTATATGAAAGCAATGATTCCGCATCATTCGTCTGCCATTATGACCAGTCGCCATGCCAATATAAAAGACCCGGAAGTGCGGAAATTGGCCGACAGCATCATTCAGTCGCAACGGCGCGAGATTGCGCAGATGAAAGCCGCGTTGAAGCGCCTAGAGGAGTCCGAAGCTGCTAAATAAGTCTTTGCTGATCGAATAAATGATAAAAAAGAATGGGAAAAATAATTAATAGAGTTTTTGAAGACCGAGAGATTGAGCAATTATCTAAAGAAAATCCCGACAAGGTTCCTTTGCCGGAAGAATTTTTTGTTTCCATAGCGTTGGAGGAAAATCCAGGTGCCAAACTGGTAAATACAACCATAGGCGACCCGATGAAGATGGTGGTGATTATGGAGAAATAGCGCGGCTGCTCTCTTATTCCTCCTTTATCGCCTTAATCGGATTACCCGTAGCCGCGATAAAGCTGCGGATAAAAACGGTAGTCCCCGCCACCAGGAGGGTGGCCAGCAATCCGACAATAAAGTGGACAGGTGTTATGTTAATCTGATAGGCAAACTCCTGCAACCAGCTGTGCATGGCGTACCAAGCAATGGGCACTGCCACAACAAAGGCAATTACTATTAATGCGACAAAATCTTTTAAAAAGAGAATTACAATGTTTTTTACAGATGCGCCCAGTACTTTGCGCACACCAATCTCTTTTACGCGCTGTACAGCCATCAATGATACGAGCCCCAATAAGCCTACGCAACTGATAAGAATGGCGATGAAAGTGAAAACCTTAAAGGTATTATAAAGTGTTTGCTCTTGCTGGTACAGTCGGGCAATTTTATTATCAATAAACTCATAGTTAAACAACGATTCGGGATTGAGTGCCGACCACTCTTTGTCGATCGCTGCGATCGTTTGCTTTATATTGTTTGGCTGAAGTTTTACACTAGCTTGGTAAAAGCTTTCGGGATTGTAGTAGAGATAACAGGCTCTGATTTTTTTATGTTTGGATTCACTTTGGAAATCGGCAACAACCCCCTGAATTGTTGCGCGGCGTTCGCCCACCGTCACCTGTTCTCCTACGGCGTTTTCCGGATGATCTATACCCAATCGTGCTATAAACGTTTCGTTAACGACAATTTTTGGGACGCTGTCTTGTGTTGCGCTCTTAGCAATAGGGAGACCGGCCAACATCTTTAAGTTAAACATCGGAAGGTAATTTTCATCTACCACTTTCACTTCGGTTACATCTACTTCGTTCATCCCTAAGTGGGGGGCAGAGAAAGGCATATAGTTGATGTTGTAAGCCGGGGCAACGGAAGCAAAACTGAAGTCTTTAACACCGGGTTGCCTCGAAAGTAGCTGGCGCAATCCTTCGGGATTTTTTCCTATATCAAAAGTGATGATCGACTCTTTGTCAAAACCGATGTCTTTATTAAGAAAGAAATCCATCTGTTTGGCAACAATAAAGGTACTTATAATAAGCAACTGCGTTACCAAAAACTGCACACCGATCAACCCCCTTTTTAAAGTGGTAGTCCCTTTTACAGCTGTTGAAAAGGACGACTTTAACATATGCAATTGGTTAAAACGCGACTGGATCAGGGCAGGATATAGCCCAGCGATCAAAACCGCAAAGATTGATATGACCAAAAGGCCAATAACGACATCTGGCTGTAAAAGCTGCGTAGCGCTAATCCGAGTGCCAAAGAATCTTTCCGTATAAGGGATAAATAACAACAGACTGCCTAATGCTAAGGTCAACGCAATGATCACTTGAATGAAGATTTCTGAAAGGGCACCTTTAATGATCTGCATTGGTTTGGCTCCGATTATTTTTCGGATACCCACATCTTTCGAACGCTTTACCGCAAATGCGGTCGCCATATTAACAAAGTTGATGCAGGCTATTACCAAAATAAATATGCCGACGGCAGCTAAACCGTATATACTCTTTTTAGAACGCGGCATACTGGTTTGATTAAGGTATCGTTGGTCATAGTGTATATCCGTTAGTGGTTGTAATAAGAGTTTGCCTTCTCCTCCCGTTTTAATATCGTCCCCCCAATTCTTATTAACAAATGCCGGAAGCCTTCGCTCGATGTTGCCGGCAGATAGCGTTTCGGGAAGGGTAACGTATAGGTATCCTCCTTGTATAGACCAAAAATTGCGCGTCTCGTCATGGAAGGTTGCCCATGATACAAGCGATTTAAATGTCAAATGGGTATTACTGGGAAGGTCTTTGATCACTCCGGTTACTTTTAGCTCCCAATTGTTGTCCATACGGATGGTCTGGCCGATAGGATTTTGATCTCCGAAATACTGTTTGGCAGTCGTCTCTGTAAGTACTAAGGTGTTCGGCGCTTCCAGCGCCGAGTTGGGATCGCCGGCCAACCATGTTAAGTCGAATATCTTTGCAAATTCGTTATCGGCAGCGCCAACGTCTTTTAAGATATGACGCTCACGATTGATTTCGATCATGCTCTCCCGCCAATAGTAATATTGTGAAACATGCTCCAGTTCCGGAAAATCATTCCTAAGAGCAGGGGCAACGGCAAAAGACACGCTCGGATTATAATCTAAACCGAAGGATGTTATCCGATAAGTCCGGTGTGAATGCCTATGATATTGGTCGTAACTAAGCTCATTCCGAACAATGAGTAAGATTAATATACAGGAGGCAAGCCCAAGCGCCAAGCCAAAAATATTAATTGCTGCGTAAGATTTATAACGCGCCATCGCGCGTAGTGCGATCCGAAAATAATGTGTGAACATAGCACAAAGAATAAGATGATAATTTGGAAACAAATAGAAAGCCATTTACATAAATGAGCGATAAGGTGGCTTACGCGGCCTATTTTGCTTTAATGCCCTGTACGGAAACGGACACCTACTGTTCGTTTTGAGACAAGCTGCTGTCGTTGTCGACTTAAAAAGTCACTTCCGAAGAAGTGACCTGGTTGGATACTATTGCCCTTGGAAGACGGGCAAATATACAGCTGCTTTGTTAAGTTGGTATTAGCATTTCTTTATATAATCAGCGAAGAGACCGGTCGGGATATCACATTAAATTTTCTGAAGGCACCGGCATGTTTTAAAAAAAAGGAGCGCTTTTAATACCATTATAATATGGCTTCTGTACTTTTATGGCAACTTCAGAAACAAGTTCCCCAAACTTGTCCAATTCAATTAGTGAAACCCATCCGGTTAGGATGGGTTTTCCAATAATTATAGTTACAATAGTAGGGTAGGCGAGGAGATCAGGCCTTTTTTTGTAATAAAGACAGGGCCAAGCTTTCTAATTCATCCAGATCAAATGGCTTCTTCAGGTAACTGTCGGCTCCGGCTTCTTCCGCTAAAGCGGGCAGGTTGCTGTTGGCGGAAAACAGGATCACGGGAATGTCGTTTAAAGCGGGGTTGCTCTTCAACGTTTGAGTCGCTTTTACACCGCCTAGCCCCGGTATCCAATTATCTATTAAAATGATATTCGGTTGGCATTGCTCTACCTGTTCAATAATGTCCTTACTATGAGGAGACGATATAACCTCGAAATTGAGGCCTTCAAATACTACTGAACAAAAGTAGAGAATGTCTTCATCGTCATCGAGAATCAGTATCTTATTCTGCATCGGTTTTATTGCTGTTTACAAATTTTGATAGCGGGGGCAAATTTAGTGTAATTTCATAAATTGAACCCTATGAGAAACTGTTTATGACCTGTTCCAATTGATTTTGCTGTACAACGCCACTTTGTCGCCATTTTATTTCCCCATTTTTAAAGAGAATAAGGGTAGGAACGCCTCGAACCTGAAAGCTATTCGCCGCTTGCGGATTCTTATCGACATCCACTTTTAAAATGATGACATCGTCTCCTAATCGGGATTTGACTTGATCCAATATAGGAGCCATTATTTTACAGGGCCCGCACCATTCTGCGTAAAAATCAACTAATACAGGAGTCTGCCCTTTGATGATCTCTGAAAATGTCGCCATTGTTTATTTTAGTTAAATAACTACTAATTTAATAAAAAATAAGTAACATTAAGAAAATAAAAAGAATATCGGTGGGAGAGATGCTTTATAGCTTGTTCAAACTTACATAAAAATGAGGATTTATAATCGCGTTCAATAAAAATGGCGGCCACATCGTCCAACCTTATTATCTTTATAATGGACTAAAAAACAAAGAAATATGGAAAGANGTTCAAACTTACATAAAAATGAGGATTTATAATCGCGTTCAATAAAAATGGCGGCCACATCGTCCAACCTTATTATCTTTATAATGGACTAAAAAACAAAGAAATATGGAAAGATTTTGTGGCCTTGATGTGCATAAAGATAGTGTTTTTATGTGCATATTAACAGAAACAGGAGAAAAGATTGAGGAAGTATTCGAACCCTGACACCGGATCTTGAGTGGAGTTGCTACCTTTAAAGCGAGACAGATTTAAGGAGTAATTTTAAATTTGTAGAGATGCATAGAAAATTTGATGATTCG
>NZ_SBJH01000062.1 GCF_004368405.1 Olivibacter sp. XZL3 | reverse complement strand
ATGGAGCTATTTATGCCAAAGTAACACTTCTTAACATGATGCTTTTCCTTGTATTCATTTTTAAAGTTTCAAACTAACGATTATTAATTAGTCATAGGCGAGAAACAAAGTCGCAATCATCTTGCTTCTTCTTCTCAAACTAAGTTCAATGCGTTTTAATAAGGAGTGCTTTTTTTGCATTTGTTTTAAGCGTTCCTTCGCTTTGTTTTTTTGTTCGATTTTTTGTCGGAGTTCTTTTTCTTTTTCAACGGGATCCCATAGCATCGCGGTGCACATACAGTTTTTACGATCTTTGCTCATTAAAATATCGTAATTTACACAACTTTGGCAACCTTTCCAAAATTCTTCATCTTGTGTGAGTTCCGAATAGGGAACAGGCTCATAGCCGAGGTCCGAGTTTATTTTCATGACCGCAAAGCCGGTCGTTAAGCCAAATATTTTTGCTTTTGGATACTTTTCGCGAGAGAGCTCAAAAATCCGTTTTTTAATAGCCTTTGCTAAACCCTCTTTTCTGAAAGTCGGATTAACAATAAGTCCCGAATTCGCTACATATTCTCCATGGCTCCAAGTCTCGATATAGCAAAAGCCAGCCCAGGTACCGTCTTTGTGAAGCGCTATAACCGCTTTCCCTTCCAGCATCTTATTGGCAATGTACGCCGGTTTTCGACGCGCAATACCGGTACCACGAGCTTTGGCAGACTCTGCCATTTCGTCGCAAATCTGTTCCGCATATCCGATATGCGATTCGTTTGCAGGAATAACAACAAAATTTGAAGTATTCATTGAATGAGCATTCCCCAAGTGAACAAAACAATAAAACACATGTTTTGCTCTACCGTTTGATTTTAATTACGTTTTTGTTAATTGTTTTTGATGGATACGATAACCGGACCCGCTATCGTATTTTTTGTGGAGTGGGTATGCCCTCGAAATCAAGCCCGGGGCATAATGGGTCGTCGGACTCTCAAAACAAGTTTATTGCTGATGGCTTTCATGCATGGGGCTACCAGGGCGCTTCCGGGAATGGAAGGCTTGGTAAAACTGCTATGCAAATCAGCGATGTTCATCTTGCTAAAGAATCTTCCTTGTTTTAATTAATGCTTGCAAATGTAGAAAATAAATATGGGTTTATGCAACAAATATTGTTTAAAATTAGTAATATTTTATTAAATGTCTTGAAGTTTTGCATTATGGTAAGTATCGCACTCACGAACAACGTATCACTTGGCCCTTCGTCTCCAGGTTCCTCTTTTTGACAGGATGTAACGAAAACAAGATTTTGATGCCCTATGAACGAGCCAAGTGATACGATGAAATGAATTTCCTGACAGAAATCGGTCTAACTGCTTTCAGGGCTACCAGAAACGTACGTATAATGCACTAACCAATAACAAGGTCAGCACAATCATAACCATTACCGAAGGCTCTACTTTAAACATTTTAGTGTCCAGAACAAATGCTTTAGGGTTAATTTTTGGTCCAGCCAAGCTGACAGCAATCATGGCAATAACCGTAAAAAAGAACGATAGTCCCATACAGATTTGAAAAGGTATTTCATAACCGCCGCGGCCATTTGGATAGGCGGTGTAGAGTAAAGTGTCGTTTCCAAACCAGGCGGGTGCGTAATTATTGAAAACCACCGACAAAGCGAAGCCCATAATAAGTCCGATAATGGCGGCAGCCCCTGTTGTTCGTTTCCAAAACATGCCTAACAGGAACATGGCCAGTACGCCGGGACTGATAAAGCCGGTATACTTCTGGATGAAAGTGAAGCCACCTTCCCCACCTATGCCAAGCATGTCATCCCATGTAAACAGAATGGAAGCGGCAATAGCGACGATTACCGTAGTTTTTCCCACATTGACCAGATTTCTTTCGGAGGCATCTTTCTTTATGTATTTTTTATAGATGTCCATAGTGAAGATGGTAGCTATACTATTTGCTTTTCCGGCTAGCGAGGCTACGATGGCTGCTGTTAAGGCCGCTAAAGATAAGCCCTTCATGCCATCGGGCAGAAAGCCTAAGATAGCGGAATATGCATTATCCGGGTTGAAATGTCCTCCGGGCGCCATCTCTTGCTGCAAAGCGCCATTTTTGTAAAGGACATAAGCGGCGATACCCGGAAGCATTACAATCACGGGCATAAAAAGCTTTAGAAAGCCGGCAAAGAGAATGCCTGTACGTGCCGTTTTTAAATCGGCTCCCAGCGCGCGTTGCGTGATGTACTGATTGCAGCCCCAGTAGTTTAAATTGACGATCCATATACCGGCCAAATACATACCTAAACCGGGCAACATTAAGTACTTATTGATTTCCTCCTGCGACGAGGAGGCCGTCGGCTTTTCGATAATCATTTTAAAGTGCTCCGGTGAATCTTTCATAAGTTGGGAAAAGCCTGCTAGTACGTCCTTGCCTAAACCAAAATGCTCGCTTACAAGCGTAAGCGCTACATAGGTGGTGGCTACGCCACCGATAATAAGCACCAATACCTGAATAACATCGGTAAAGCCGATGACGCGCATGCCGCCTAACGTGATTATGATCGCAAAGACCGAAAGGGCCAATACAATAGCATGAAAGCTTCCTCCGCCCGCTAAATTGTTAATGGCCAAGGCGCCCAAAAAGAGAATGGAAGTGAGATTCACAAAGATGTATAGAAACAGCCAGAATACCGCCATAATGAGACTGGTCGTCTCATTATACCGATTGTTCAGGAATTGCGGCATGGTGAATATCTTGTTTTTCAGATACACCGGGATGAACCATACAGCCACAATAATGAGCGCTAAGGCGGCAATCCACTCATAAGCCGCTACGGCAATACCAACCGTAAAGCCATTGCCGCTCATACCGATAAACTGTTCTGCCGATATATTGGACGCAATGAGGGAGGCTCCAATAGCCCACCATGTTAAAGACCCTTCGGCTAAGAAGTAATCTTTGCTACTGGCACTCACATTACTTTTTTTGCGATAAATCCAGTATCCATATCCCGCTACTACCACAAAGTAAACAAGGAATATGATGTAGTCAATCTGTGCAAATTTTTCCATATTGGAATAAAAAATTAAGCCCCGCTTTTATTGTTGAATTTGGTAAAACACTTCGCTCCACTTTAATTGGTTTTCGAATTGATCTAGTTTCGTCGTTTCGTCGATCTTAACAAACTCAATACCCGCAATGCGTGCAAAATCTTCGAGGTATTCGCTGCTGAGGTTTTGGCTATAGACGGTATGGTGCGCGCCACCTGCATAAATCCAAGCGGTACAGGCTGTTTTCATATCCGGCAGCGGTTTCCACAGAACCCGTGCAACGGGCAGTTTCGGTAGCTCATTTTGGACATCAACGCCTTCTACCGTATTGGCGATGAGGCGGAACCTATTACCCATATCTACCAGAGACGCATTGAGCGCGCTGCCTCCTGCCGCATTAAATACAAGCCGTGCAGGATCGGCCTTGCCTCCAATGCCCAAGGGATGAACCTCTAAACGGGGTTTATCTTTTGCTAAGGAGGCATCTACTTCAAGCATGTGCGATCCCAATACCATCGAATTATCGGGGTCAAAATGATAGGTATAGTCTTCCATAAATGCATTTGCGCCAGGTAAGCCTGCAGCCATCACTTTGCATGCGCGTACCAATGCCGGCGTCTTCCAGTCGCCTTCTCCTGCAAAACCATAGCCTTGTTGCATAAGGCGTTGAACTGCGATGCCCGGGAGCTGCACCATGCCATGTAAATCTTCAAAACTGTCGGTAAAGCCTTTATAGCCGCCGGCTTCAAGGAAATTTTTTAGGCCGATCTCAATTTTCGCCGCGTCTAACACATGTTGCCGTTGGGCACCGCCTTCCTGCGCGTTCTCTGCCAAGATGTATTCCGTTTCATATTCCTTCACCAGCGCTGTGATCTCCTCGTCGCTCACTTTATCTATTTCCGCAACCAGATCTCCGATAGCATAGGTGTTAACAGAGAAGCCAAATTTGATTTCGGCTTCGACCTTGTCCCCGTCGGTTACTGCCACGTACCGCATGTTGTCGCCAAACCGTACGAATTTTGCTCCCTGCCAATCGTGCCAGGCGGCAGCCGCTCTTGCCCAAATGTTGATCTTATCGGCCACTTCCTCATCTTGCCAGAAGCCGGTCACAACTTTCCGGTTGATGCGCATCCGCGATACGATAAAACCAAATTCACGGTCGCCATGAGCACTTTGGTTAAGGTTCATGAAGTCCATGTCTATTTGATCCCACGGGATATCCCGATTAAATTGGGTATGTAGGTGCAGCAGTGGTTTTTTTAGCGCATTCAATCCTCGGATCCACATTTTTGCAGGTGAGAAAGTGTGCATCCAAGTAATAATTCCGATGCAGTTGCTATTCTTATTGGCCTCAGCAATCGTATTATAAATTTCTTCTGTATTTTTAACAAGTGGCTTATAGACGATGTTGACAGGAATCCGGTGATGATTGTTTAAATATTCAGCGATCTTCTTCGCATGATCAGCCGCCTGTGCAAGTGTTTCTGGTCCGTATAAATCTTGACTGCCGGTAATAAACCAGACATCAAAGGTTTTTAAATTTAGCATATTCGTTGTTCGTTATTTGTTATTCGTTGTCCGTTGTTGGCTGCCCGTTGCCAGTGTTCCTAAGCCTTACATCTTATGTAGGCATTAGGCTCCCTACACCCTACCTTTTAACCTTAAGCCTTACAGCTTATCCCCTTATCCCCTTATTGTTGTCCGTAATAGGAATTCGGCCCGTGCTTTCTTTCAAAATGCTTATTAATCAAAGAATCTTTCAAGCGTGGCGCATTGGGATTAATTTGTTCGGTGAATAGGGCCATTTGCGCTACAGTTTCCAGCACAGCACTGTTATATACCGCCTTTTCGGCCGTTTTTCCCCAAGTAAAGGGTGCATGATTTCCTACCAATATCATTTCAACCTCTTTGTAATCCAATCCTTTCTCCTTAAAATGGTTCAGAATCTGAAAGCCGGTTTCGTATTCATAATTTCCTTTGATCATGTGATCTTCCATGGGTGGAGCACAAGGGATATCCGTGGTGAGGTGATCGGCATGCGTCGTGCCGTATATAGGGATGTCGCGTTGGCTTTGTGCCCAAGCGGTGGCATAGGTCGAATGGGTGTGTACGATTCCTCCGATACCTTCCCAATGTTTGTAGAGTACGGCGTGTGTTTTTGTATCCGAAGAGGGTCTTAAATCGCCTTCAACCGGGTTTCCTTCCAAGTCTACAATGACCATGTTGGCTGGACTTAGCTCTTCATAGGGGACACCGCTGGGCTTAATGGCAAAAACGCCTTTGGAGCGGTCGACAACGCTGACATTGCCAAAAGTAAACAATACGAGACCTAGCTTGGGAAGTGCCATGTTGCCCTCGTATGCCGCTTCCCTTATATCTTGATAGTTAGTCATAATCTGTTAAGCAGTATAAGTTTATGTGTTTTCTTTCTGGGTTAGATGTTCTTCAAGGAAGGCCCCCATTTTCGTATAGTGCTCATAACGCTGTTTGTAGATGCCAACCCTTTGCGGATTGGGATGATACTCTGTATCAAAGCCTTGCCCCATAGCGGTCATTGCCTCTTCTACGTTGGCATAAATACCCGCCGCGGTAGCTGCAAACATGGCTGCACCAATGGCGCAGGTCTGTTCCGATCGATGGATTTTTATTGGCATATCCATTACATCCGCCATCATCTGCATAATGAAAGGCGCCTTTTTGGCTACTCCACCCATACCGATCAGCCCTTTAACGGGGATGCCCTGCTCGTTAAATCGATCGACAATCTTCTTAGCGCCGAAACAAGTTGCTTCAACCAAAGCCCTGAAAAGCTGTACAGCATCGGTACCTAAGTTTAAGCCAAAGAAGGCGCCCTTAAGTGCCTGATTGGCATCAGGGGTTCTTCTGCCGTTTAACCAATCGATCGCCAGCTCTTGCTGTACTGTGGGTTCGATCTTCTCGGCAAGGCGGCTTAACTGAGGTATGATCTGTTGCTCAATTTGCTGTTCCAAGTTGGTAAACGCGGGGTCGTCCGTTGTGGGAAGAAGATTCTTTAAAGGCCACATTAAGAGATTTTTAAACCAAGCGTATGCATCGCCAAAGGCAGACTGCCCCGCTTCCATACCCAGCATGCCGGGGATAACCGAGCCGTCTACCTGACCGCAAATACCGCCCACCAAGGTGTCCTTGACCTCATTCGTCGGCGCAACCAGCATGTCGCAAGTGGAGGTACCCATCACTTTGCTCAAATAGTATGGTTCGATCTGTCCGCCCACCGCACCCATATGTGCATCAAAAGCGCCTATACCGATGACAACCGATGTGTTTAGTCCCAGTCTTTCTGCCCACTTTTCACATAAAAGACCGGCCTTTTTATCAGCGGTATAAGTTTCCGACGAAATGTTGCCGGTAAAGCCGTCTAAGAGTGGATCAATGGCAGTAAAGAAATCGTTCGGGGGATATCCACCGAAAGACGCATTCCAAAGCGATTTGTGACCTGCGGAACAGACGCCGCGTTTTAGCGTTAAGGCATCCCTACCGCCTGTTAATAGAAAAGGGATCCAGTCGCAATGCTCCACCCAAGTGAAGAGGTGCTTGGCGACTTCTTTGTCTGTTCGCAGGATGTGGAGTAATTTTGCCCAAAACCATTCCGAAGAGTAGATGCCACCCACATATTGCAAATAATTTATGTCAAATTTCTTGGCCGTGTTATTAATCTCTTCTGCTTCACGAACGGCGGTATGGTCTTTCCAAAGTACAAACATGGCATTTGGATTCTCCTGGAAAGTCGGAAGCAGCGCCAAAGGTGTGCCCGTTTTATCAACCGCGACAGGCGTAGAACCGGTTGTATCTACAGAAATAGCTTTCACTTTTGATGCCACCTCCTGCCCGCTCTGTTGCAGGCAGTCTTTAATAGTCGCCTCGAGGCCTTCTATATAGTCTAATGGGTGTTGTCTGAATTGGTTAACGGAAGGATTGCAGTATAAACCCTTTTTCCACCGGGGGTAGTAATAGATCGACGAAGCGATCTCTTGTCCATTATGGGCGTCGACTAGTACGGAGCGAACAGAATCGGTTCCGTAATCTACCCCTATAACATATGCATTGTCCATATACTAAAGCGTTCAATTTGTTATTCCGAGAATTGCAGTGCTGTAAGTTTTTTACTATTAATTGGTCAGTCTGTCAATCTCCTTTGTGTTTCGTGTCAAATTAACATTTATTTTTTTAGATAAAAAAATATTATCGAAAAAATGTGGACTGAAACTAAGGGTTTGGTATAAAGTTTAAAAAAGAGCTTATCTTGTCTTTATAGGTCTCCTTATTGAGTTTGTAGTAAAATGCCCCCTTTTTCGAATTCTCTTTGTCTTTATCCTTTTGGCGAACCAGCAGGCCTGTAGACAGAAGTTTTCTGTTGAAGTTGCGCTTATCTAGCACAATATCGTAAACACCTTCATAGAGAGTCAGTATTTGTGGGATCGTGAATTTTTCGGGCAGCAGTTCAAAAAGTATCGGATGCAGGGCAGCCTTATAACGAAGCTTTTGCTTGGCGTGTTCTACCATGCTGTTGTGATCAAAAATCAGTTTAGGTATTCCCTCTAGCGGCATCCATTCCGCTCGGTATTCCTTGCTTAATTGATCTTTATATTTTCTAATATCGATCAGCGCATAATAGGTAATGCTGATCGTCCTTTCAGTCGGATCGCGATCTGGTTTGCCGAAAACCTCCATCTGTTCCATATATACGTTTTCTAAGCCCGTTAATTGCTTCAGAACGCGCGCCGCAGCCTCTTCCGGTGCTTCATTGGGTTCTACGAATCCGCCCATTAAACTCCATTTGTTTTTTTCCGGTTCGAAACCTCGTTGGATAAGGAGCAGTTTAAGGCTTTCGCCGTCAAAGCCGAAAATAATACAGTCTACGGCCACTAGTAAACGGGTTTGTTTTGAGTACTTCGTCATAATTCAAAGGTAATTAGCTCGGCATCTGTCCTTTGTGTAAAACAGTTATATCGTCGATTTTTGTCTGCAAAAAGTCAATCCTTTATTGGGCAAATATGTCTTTTGTGTATCAGCAAAGACTATCGCTATAAATATAGACAAATTCTTTGTGCTTTATCACATGTTCTCAGCTACAATGTTACATTATCGACAGCCGTTTGAACGGCTCAAAGATATAAAAAAATGTTTTTGTGACACTTTTCTAATTGGTATTGGAGAGCGTTTTGGTTCAGCGGGAGCTCCTCATGGCGGCTTGCATTGTCGGGTGGCTTATTTTGTTAAGCTTGACTGCCAGGAAAGTTCGTACAGTCTTCTAGGATAATAAGTGTTGCAAAATCAAATAAAACTGGAATGAACTGATATAAAACTTCAATTTTATCGATAATAAACCGTAATTTTTACGTAAATCTACCGTATTTTTTACGGTTAAAAAACGGTAAATTTACGATAAAGAAACGATAAAATTCGGGAGGAAACCCAATTCATTACATTTTTTATCTGTATTCTAGTAGTAGTTTTGTCTGGAAAAGGGGGCTGGTTTTTTATAACTGGGTTCGTATGCTGTTATATCGGATCAAAGAAAGACAGAAATACTTAAATGTTATTTTTACATTTATTGTTTATTTAATATCTTTAGCACATTATTGACGCCAATTATTGAATACAACAACCCGTTTTAAACGTATGTACAGAAAATCAATCATCGTAACCTTCCTGTTGGCAGGCTCTTTTATTGGAACTTGGGCACAGAATGTAATAAAACTTGTTCCAGGGCCAGACACCATTACCATTAGCAGGCACATTTATGGTCATTTTGCAGAACATCTCGGCCGCTGCATTTACGACGGTATTTATGTAGGAGAAGACAATGGAACGATACCGCATACCAATGGGGTTCGCAACGATGTAATCGAAGCGTTGAAAAAGCTCCATATACCGAACCTTCGTTGGCCTGGCGGATGCTTTGCAGATACGTACCATTGGAAAGATGGCATTGGACCGAAAGGGAAGCGCCCGAGCATAGTGAATACTTGGTGGGGTGGTGTGACGGAAAATAACAGTTTTGGTACGCATGATTTCCTGAACATGTGCGAATTATTGGAAACCGAACCCTACTTGGCAGGTAATGTAGGAAGTGGTGAAGTACAGGAGCTGGCCGACTGGGTACAGTATGTCAATTTTGATGGTAAGAGCCCTATGTCTGATCTACGCAGAGAAAATGGCAGAGATAAACCTTGGAAGGTCAGATTTTGGGGAGTGGGGAATGAGGCATGGGGTTGCGGGGGCAACATGACCCCAGATTATTATGCGGATATCTACCGTAAATATGCAACCTTCATGTCTGATTGGACCAATAGCGGTGGACTGTTCCGTATTGCTTCGGGGGCTAATAGTGCCGACTATAATTGGACGGAAACCTTAATGAAGCGAATTCCAAAGAGTTTAGTGAAAGGAATAGCCTTGCATCATTACGCCGTTATTGATTGGAGCAAAAAAGGCTCTGCTACGATGTATTCCGATGAACAATATTTTAAAACGATGAAGTCGGCGTGGTTTATGAATGAGCTCGTTGAAAAGCATAGCTCCATCATGGATAAATATGATCCGAAAAAAGAAATTGCATTGGTGGTGGACGAATGGGGTGGTTGGTACGAGGTAGAGCCCGGAACCAACCCCGGCTTTCTCTATCAGCAAAATACCATGCGTGATGCCATGATAGCTGGTATGACGCTTAATATATTTAATAACCATGCTGAACGGGTAAGAATGGCTAATTTGGCACAAACCGTCAATGTCTTACAGGCTGTTATTTTGACCGAGGGAGATAAAATGTTGGTGACGCCGACCTATCACGTGATGGAAATGTACAAGGTGCACCAAGATGCTACCTTGATCCCGCTTGAAGTTAGCAGTCAGAGCCTTTCATTTAGCGGAGAATCCATTCCCGCAGTTTCTGCTTCAGCCTCTACTGCAAAAGATGGAAAAACACATATTTCACTGGTAAACATCGATCCAAAAAATCAGCAAGAAATTACGGTGAACTTAAGCGATAAAAAATACAAAAATTTAAGTGGTCGATTGCTTACTTCGGCTAAGCTAAGGGATTTTAATTCTTTCGATAAGCCAGATTTTATTAAACCGGAAGCCTTTAAAGGAGCGGAACTTAAAAATAACGAAATCTCAGTGACACTGCCGCCCTTTTCCGTGGCCGTATTAGAGTTGAATTAAAGAGATATAAGGTTAAACGATACCATATGTTTATTCGCAGCAAATTACTAGGAGCCCTTATTTTGAGTTGTGCGCTCAGCTTAAGCGGCCAAGAAAAAAAATCTTTTATCGTCGATGTTTCTCAACCGGTAGCTGAGGTTTCTCCAAATATGTGGGGGGTATTTTTTGAAGACATTAATTTGGGAGCTGATGGCGGCATCTATGCCGAACTTGTAAAAAACAGGTCCTTCGAGTTTGCCGATCCTTTTATGGGCTGGAAAAGACTGGGCAAAAATATTAGTGAAGGAACATTCTTGGTGTTAAGCCGGAAAGATAAACCCAACAATCCCCGCTTTTTAAGGGTCAGCAGCAGTTCGGTGCCTGATAAAGTGGGCTTACAGAATGAAGGCTTTCGAGGGATGGGGGTGAAGCAAGGGCTGCACTATGATTTCAGTATACTTTACAGGCAAGATGCGCCCGGAATTACACTGCATATGCAGCTGGTGGATACCGCTGGTGTGGTAATCGGCGAAAGTACACTCAAACCATCACAAACGGGAACAGCATGGCAGAAACAACAGGTCCGTTTTCGTGCCACTAAAACGGAACCGAAGGCAAAATTGGTCATCTGGTTCGAAGGCAAGGGTACGTTGGACGTGGATATGATCTCTCTCTTTCCAGAAGACACCTGGAAGAAAAGGCCCGGAGGCCTGCGGGCCGATATGGTGCAATTGCTAGCGGATATGAAGCCTGGTTTTATACGTTTTCCGGGAGGATGTATCGTGGAGGGGCGCGAATTAGCCACGCGCTTTCAGTGGAAAAAAACGGTCGGGCCGATCGAAGATCGTCAATTGATCGTTAACCGGTGGAATACTGAATTTAAACATCGCTCAACGCCCGACTACTATCAAACTTTCGGTTTGGGCTTTTTTGAATATTTTCAGCTGGCCGAAGACATAGGCGCTGAACCGCTGCCGATATTAAATTGTGGCATGGCCTGTCAATATAATACGGCCGAGTTAGTCCCTTTAGAGGACTTGGATGAATATGTACAAGATGCATTGGACTTAATAGCGTTTGCAAATGGCGATCTACACACAAAATGGGGTAAGTTGCGTGCGGAGATGGGGCATCCAGCACCCTTTAATTTAAAGATGTTGGGCGTGGGAAACGAAAATTGGGGGCCACAGTACATCGAACGATTGGAAGTGTTCAAAAAAGCTTTAAATGAGAAGCACCCGGATATTAAGATCGTCGCTAGCTCCGGTACGGATCCTGAAGGCGAGCGTTTCGACTTTCTCGATAAAGAGCTTCGGCGATTGAAAGTCGATTTTATTGACGAACATTATTATCGCAGTCCGGAGTGGTTCCTCAGCCATGCTAACCGCTACGATGATTACGATCGCAAAGGGCCAAAAATTTTCGCAGGCGAATATGCGGCACATACCGACCGAACGGCGGGCACCGGTAACAAAAACAGCTGGAAAGCAGCGATCGCAGAAGCAGCCTTTCTCACCGGCCTGGAGCGAAATGCTGAGGTGGTAAAAATGGCATCTTATGCGCCTTTATTTGCACATGTAGATGGTTGGCAGTGGACGCCGGATCTCATTTGGGTAGACAATTTACAGGCTTATGGTACGCCGAATTATCAAGTGCAGAAGCTGTACTCGACTAATAAAGGCACAAAGGTAATTCCCATCCATATGGGAGATGAAGTGCCTAGCGGGCAGGATGGGATATATGCGTCGGCCGTATTGGATGACAAAGCAAACGAAGTAATTGTTAAGGTGGTCAATCATAATAGTCACCCTGTTGAGGGTAATTTCAGCATACAGACAAAAGGCCGACTAACAAAAGAAGTGGAACATATCTTGTTAGCAGCCGGACTTGAAGAAGAGAATTCTATCCAAGAACCGAATAAGGTCCGTCCAAGCACAGAACAACTGATACTAAAAGGCAAATCCATACAGACCGATTTATCACCGTATTCTTTTCATATCTTCAAAATCAAGATGCGGTGAAATTTTTATATTAATGGAGGCATTTAATGAACACCAATCAATTAAAACATATGACGAACAAAATAATTTACATGGCTACCTTAGCGGCGGCACTTTTAAATACTGCTTGCAATCAAAGTTCTCAACAAAGTGCTGAGAAGGCAGATACAGTTCAAACCGATTCAGCTTCGGGTTTTAGTGCGCAGATCGATGGGCAGGAGGCGAAGCTGTATACCCTTACAAACGGCAAAGCAAAAGCAACTGTTACCAATTACGGCGCGCGTCTTGTCAGCCTATCGGTCCCTAATAAAGAGGGCGGTGAAACGGATGTGGTGTTGGGATACGACAAGGCGGAAACCTATAAAGCAAATAAAGGGACTTTCTATGGTGCCATTGTTGGGCGTTACGGTAATCGCATCGCAAAAGGACAGTTTACATTAGACGGTAAAACCTATCAATTGGAGAAAAACGATGGCGAGAATTCACTGCACGGTGGAAATAATGGGGTATATGATAAAGTATGGAATGCCGAACAGGTGGATGAAAAAACACTGAAACTGACTTATCACGCTGCAGATGGCGAAGCCGGCTATCCCGGTAACGTTGATATGACGGTTGTTTATACCTTGAATGACGATACTGGTTTAGCGATCGATTATAACGCAACGACCGATATGACAACCGTTTTGAATTTGACAAACCATGCTTATTTTAATTTAAACGGCGAAGGTGATTCCACTATTTTAGATCACGAATTAACCATTAATGCCGACAAAATTACGCCGGTAGATGAAACGCTGATTCCAACCGGCAAATTCATGGAGGTTACCGGCACGCCATTCGATTTCAGAAAGGCTACGCTGATCGGCGAGCGTATTAACGCCAATGATGAGCAAATGAAGCGCGGAAAGGGTTATGATCATAATTTCGTGTTGAACAAAAAGGCGGGTTTGGAATCGGCTGCCATAGTCTACAGCCCAAAAACGGGCATTCAGATGGAGGTGCTGACGGAAGAGCCCGGAATACAGTTTTATAGCGGTAATTTTATGGAAGGCGGACAGCACCTTGGCAAAGGAGGCAAAGATTATGGATACCGTTCAGCCTTCTGTTTAGAGACGCAGCACTTTCCCGACTCGCCAAATCAGCCTGCTTTTCCTTCTACTGTATTAAAGCCGGGGGATACTTATCAAACCAAAACGATCTATAAATTTTCAGTTAGATAATGACGATGGCGCAGCGCAAACCAAAGTCTAAGTGGGTAAAGCTAGGTATACTTTTTGTCAGCTCCCTGCTTCACTGGGCTTGTACTTCCAGTTCAAATGCTGTATTGAAAAGTCCCGATGGAAGCCTTTCCCTGACATATCAATTAGACGATAAGGGGCAGCTATGGTACCAGCTTAGTAGAAATGATACAATCGTATTGGATTCTTCACAACTTGGGGCGGTGCTTAGTGAGGCAGATTTTAGTGAAAAACTAAAGCTGACATCCGACTCTTTATACGAAGGAATTAGCGATGACTATGTGATGCTCAACGCAAAGAGAAAACAAAATCACTATAGAGCCAATGGCTTGGTTTTGAAGTTGCAGAATGAAGCAGGGCGACGCTGTGATATCATCTTTCAATTAGCGAACGATGGCTTGGCTTTCCGTTATTTTTTTGCCGATATAGGAAGATCAACAAAGGTGGAAAAAGAGCTGACGAGTTATCATTTACCCGCTGGGTCGAAGGCTTGGTTACAACCCGTGGCAATAGCTAAGTCCGGCTGGGAACAGACAAATCCTTCCTACGAAGAGCACTATGAGCAGGATATTCCGGTAGGAACGCCAGAGAAAACCGGCACGGGTTGGGTATATCCTTCCCTGTTTAAAAGCGGGAACAGTTGGCTGTTAATCACAGAAGCTGCCTTAGACAGTTCGTATTGTGCTACGCGATTGGCAGCGCAGTCGCCCGGCGGGATTTATCGAGTAGCATTTCCCGATTCGAAAGAAGAGATTACAAAAGATGGGGTGCTTCCGCATTCCGATAAGCCTTTTTATTCTCCTTGGAGAGTCGTGACAGTCGGCGGTTTATCAACCTTAGTAGAATCCACCTTAGGCACCGATGTGGCCTCTCCAGCAAAAGGCGAAATCCCTGCTTTCGTTAAACCCGGTAAGGCGGCTTGGAGCTGGATCAATTCGAAAGATGATTTTATTACCTATGATGAACAAAAGCGGTATATCGACTTTGCCGCACAAATGAAATGGCAGTATTGCTTGATCGATGTGAATTGGGACGACAAGATAGGCTATGATAAAATTGCGGAACTGGCACGGTATGCTGATCAAAAGGGGGTCGGACTGATTTTGTGGTATAACTCGGCGGGGGATTGGAATACAGTGAAGTATACGCCGAAAGGCAAGTTATTGACGCATAGCGATCGAATCAGGGAGTTTGACCGTCTAAAGCAAATGGGTGTTAAAGGCATCAAAGTCGACTTTTTCGGCGGTGATGGTCAGTCCGTGATCAAATATTATCAGGATATCCTGGACGATGCGGCGGATTACCAATTATTGGTGAACTTTCACGGCGCGACCCTGCCGCGGGGATGGGCCAGAACCTACCCGCACTTGATGACCGCCGAAGCCGTTCGTGGCTTTGAGATGGTTACCTTCGGACAGGAAGATGCGGATAAGGAAGCGACGCATGCCGCTATGCTTCCATTTACCCGGAACGCCTTTGATCCCATGGATTTTACACCGATGAATCTCTATAAGATACAAAGCCATGTGCAACGCAAAACAACCAGTGCTTTTGAGTTGGCTACCAGTGTGTTATTTCTTTCCGGAATACAGCATTATGCGGAGTCCCCAAGTGGAATGGCACATATAGCTGAAGGTGTTCAGGATTTGCTGCGAACATTGCCCGATAGTTGGGATGATATCAAGTTTATTGAGGGCTATCCGGGCAAATACGTGGTTGTCGCACGTAAATCGGGTGAAAGCTGGTATGTAGCAGGCATCAACGGAGAGGAGCAGGCCAAGGAGCTCAAACTCAGGCTCTCATTTGTTGAAGGAAAGCAAGGAGAGCTATTTGCAGATGAGCAGGACGGAACGGGCATTTCACAGCAAACGATTACTGCAACGAACGAGGTTGCGGTGTCTATGAAGGCCAGTGGGGGCTTCCTAATGAAATTTTAGACATAAATTATTGCTAAATGCTTAAGCGCTACCTGATGTTTCAACTCATTATATTCTCCCGACTTCCTACAGTCTTGGCCAAGACGATCGAAAAGAGGGGGCGAATAGCCTAATTCGCTAAATCTAACTGCTATATTACATTCCCTTGTAAAATAAGGTGATAAATGGTTAATATTTTGCTGTTTATTGCTTCACCAGAAAATTATATTTGCTTTTGCTAACAATTAACAATAATAAACCCCATTTAACTCAGGGCGATAGTATTTGCGTGTTCAGTGGTATGTTCCGCTGAACAATACACGAGTTTATAATTTACAAATAGCAAAAGGAATGATCAATTTTAACTCGAAAGCACTAAAAAAGCTTTTAAAAACGGCATTTATTTTTTTAACGCTGGTGACGAGTGGAAAAGCGGGTGCGCAGTCGCCCGATTTCTATAGCCAAACCAGTGAAATAGCGCCTACTATTATTCGCTACAACCAGGATGTACGCACCCTGCTCGATTTTTATTCGCCGCGGGCGACCAACGGATTTTCTTATCAGCCTATTTTAAACTCACCGCAGCAGCGAAAGCGGTTGAACGAGCTGAACCTTCAATATTTGAAGGAGCTGGCTACTTTTCAGTTCGATAAATTGCAAGTCAATGGGCAGGTTGATTATCTGTTATTAAAGAATCAAATCGAGGGCTATGCAAGTGAACTCCAAGAGGAAGAAACCAACTATCGGGCCATCAGCTCCTTTATCCCTTTTGCAGATTCGATTTATAGCCTGGAGAAGACACGACTTCGTGGCGGCTCGGTAGACGGGGAGCAAGTCGCAAAAGAGCTCAACAGGATAACAAAAGATATAAAGATCCATTTGGAAGCATTGCCAAAACAAGCTAAAGTCGACATGCGACAAGCCGAGTTCGCTAAAAATGCGGTTTATGGGCTGCAGGCTAGATTGCGAAACGTCTTTAAATTTTACAATGGTTACGAGCCCATGTTTACCTGGTGGGTGCCGAAGACCTACGAAGGCCTCGATTCATTACTCGGCAAGTATGCGGAAGCTTTGGTGGCGCAAGGCGAAGTGCGAACAACGCAGAAAGCGGATAATAGTGGAATCAAAGGAAATCCGGTTGGCGAGGCGACGTTAAACAGATTGCTCGCTCGTGAATATATACCTTATAGCCCACAAGAGCTTATTGATATCGCCAATGAGGAATTCGCTTGGTGCGATAAAGAATTGTTGAAGGCCTCGCAAGAGATGGGCTTTGGTAACGATTGGAAAAAGGCCCAAGAGCAGGTCAAAAACAGTTATGTCCCGGTAGGGAAGCAGCCAGAACTTATCATTAAACTGTATAACGATGCTAAATCGTTCATCACACAACGGGATTGGATTACTTGGCCTGAGCTCGCTGATGAAACCTGGGGTATGATTATGATGACGCCCGAACGGCAACTGGTGAATCCCTTTTTCACTGGCGGCAGAGAGATCAGTATTTCTTATCCAACACCGGAGATGTCTTATGAAGACAAGATGATGAGTATGCGTGGAAACAACCCTTACTTTTCAAGAGGTACCGTACAGCATGAACTAATTCCTGGACATCACTTGCAATACTTTATGAACAGTCGCTATAAACCTTACAGAAGGGAATTCAGAACGCCTTTTTATACAGAAGGCTGGGCTTTATACTGGGAATTACTGCTTTATGAAAATGGATTTGCTAAAAGTCCGGAAGAGCGCATCGGCATGTTGTTTTGGCGTATGCACCGCTGTGCGCGTATTATCTTTTCCTTGAATTACCATCTGGGCAAGTGGTCGCCACAAGAATGTATTGATTTTTTAGTAGATCGTGTAGGCTTCGAACGGGCAAATGCAGAGGGCGAAGTGAGGCGCTCCTTTCAGGGTAATTACCCGCCTTTATATCAAGCGGCGTATCTGCTGGGAGGCATTCAGATCATGGGCTTGAAACACGAGCTGGTGGATAGCGGTAAGATGTCCTTAAAAGAGTTTCATGATGCCTTTATGAAGGAGAATCAGATGCCTATCGAACTGATGCGTGCCGTTCTCACCAATCAAAAACTATCCAAAAATTTCAAAACAAATTGGCGATTCTATGATTTCAAATAACGAGGAGTTGGTAGTTGATCCTACGCTAAGAGCTGACAAAGAAGTCAACCAAACTGGTTTTAAACCTTCTTTGCGACTCATCGATGCCACGATGTTAGTGGCCGGAAGTATGATCGGTTCAGGCATTTTTATTGTCAGCGCTGACATTGTGCGTCAAACCGGCAGTGCCGGCTGGCTGATGTTCGTCTGGTTCATTACGGGTTTTATGACGCTGACCGCCGCCTTGAGTTATGGAGAGCTCAGTGCCATGTTCCCGAAAGCAGGAGGGCAGTATATCTATTTGAAAGAGGCTTACAATCCGCTGATCAGCTTTTTATACGGCTGGAGCTTTTTTACGGTCATTCAAACGGCCACTATTGCTGCAGTCGGTGTAGCTTTTGCCAAATTCACAGCTTACCTTCTTCCCCAGTTCAGCGAAGATTTGGTAGCAATTGATTTCGGCTTGGTGCAAATTTCACCGGCCCAGTTACTCAGTATTGTGGTTATCTTCTTGCTTACATATATTAATACGCGTGGCGTCAGTAACGCGAAATGGGTACAAACAATCATTACATTAGCCAAAATACTCTCGCTTGCACTGCTCATCATTTTTGGGCTCTTCGCGATGAAATCGGATGTATGGCAGGCCAATTGGCTAAGTGGTTCAACGTGGAATTTGCAACGGCTAAACATCGACGGTTCAATAGAAACTTATACAAGCATTGCCGCTTTGGGAGCGATAGCGGCGGCCATGGTCGGATCGATCTTCAGTAGTGATTCTTGGCACAGTGTAGCCTTTATTGCTGGCGAGGTAAAAAATCCACAACGCAACGTCGGCCTAAGCCTGGCATTGGGTACCATATTGGTCACCTTGTTGTATATGCTTACTAATTTGATGTATACAGGCGTTTTAACATTGCCCGAGATGGCGGCTTCCGAAAAAGACCGGGTCGCAGTAACGGCATCGCATGTTATCTTTGGCAACGCAGGGACCATGATTATTGCCTTAATGATTATGGTATCGACTTTTGGATGTAACAACGGGCTCATTATGGCTGGTGCCCGTGTCTATTATTCAATGGCGAAGGAAGGTGTCTTTTTTAAAAAAGTTGGTACATTGAACGGACGGGCCGTGCCTGAAGTGGCGCTTTGGCTGCAAGCCGTTATTGCTTCGCTCTGGTGTTTAAGCGGCCGATACGGGGACCTGTTGGACATGATTTCCTTTGTGGTGGTCTTATTTTATATGCTCACAATTGCGGGTATTTTTATTCTCAGGAAAAAGCGTCCGGAACAGCCACGACCGTATAAGGCATTAGGGTATCCGGTTCTGCCCATTATTTACATCCTGATGGGCTTAAGTTTTTGCCTATTATTGATCGTTTACAAACCGCAATACACTTGGCCCGGACTGATTATTACCCTCGCAGGAATCCCCGTATATTACGTGATTGCTAAAAGACAATGAATAATTTAGGCAAGCTTCATTGCCATTAAAACCGTACAAGTAATGAATAAACAAATTTATTTGAATGAAAAATAAACTAGGTTTAGCCCTTTTGCTGATTGCTCTTTTTGGTATAAAATCTGTTTGCGGACAAGGGACGAAAGAAGATTATGCGCGCGCAAATAATTTGCGACAGCTGCTAAAAGGCAAGGCGCAGGGTCTAACCGCAAATTCTTTGTGGCTTGATTCTGCCGCCCAAGTGTTTTACAGTGTAACGGTCGATTCCGGGAAGCGCTTTATGGTAGCGGATTATAAGACGCATACAAAAAAGACGGCTTTTGATCATCAGCATGTGGCCGAACAGCTTTCGAAACTAACAGGCGTGACTACAAATGCCGCGGATCTGCCTTTAGCGCAGCTCGACTACGCAATGGAGCGCAAACGGTTAAGCTTCGCCGCTTATGAAAAGGGATGGGATTTGGACTTGGGCACTGGTCGGCTCGAGGAAAATAAAGAAATCACAGCACGCTTAAAGCGAGGAAGAGGGTATTGGGGAAACCGATTTAGCGATGCACAAGACCGGAAAACCTTTTCTCCCGATAGCCAGTGGGTGGCCTATATCAAAAACTATAATGTGTTTATCCAAAGGCCGGAAGATGGTGCTAAAGAGATCCAGTTAAGCTTCGATGGCTCTCCCGGCGAGTATTATGATGCCCGCATGGCTTGGTCGCCAGACAGCAAAAAGCTTGTGGGTGCTAAGGTTAGAAAGCATGAAGATCATACGCTTTATTTGATCGAGTCATCACCTAAAGATCAACTGCAGCCCAAACTGCAAACGCGCGACTACCTGAAGCCTGGAGACGCCTTACCGCAGCGTATCCCGACTTTATTTTTAATTGATGAACAGAAAGCAGTGGCCATGCCTGCCAATTTTATTGGAAATCAATACGACCTTTCGTTTCCGGTATGGCATAAGGATAGCCGTTCCTTTACGGTTGAATACAACCAAAGAGGACACCAGCGCTATCAGGTTCTTGAAATGGACGGACAAACGGGTACAACGCGGGTTTTGGTAGATGAGTTGAGTAAAACATTTATCGACTATAGCGGTAAGAAGTACCGGTACGACGTGGCGGATGGAAAGGAAATCATTTGGGCCTCCGAGCGGGATGGCTGGAATCATCTCTACTTGTATGACGGACTATCGGGGAAAGTTAAAAATCAAATTACCAAAGGGGAATGGGTGGTTCGCAAAGTGGTGCAAGTAGACGAAAAAAAGCGACAGATTATTTTCGCAGCGAGCGGTCGTGAAAAAGGATATGACCCCTATCTTATCCAATATTACCGGATCAACTTCGATGGGACAGGCTTGAAAGCCTTAACGACCGAAAATGCCAATCATGACGCTACTTTTTCTCCTGATCACAGCGTGTTTGTCGATCAATATTCACGGGTCGATTTACCACCAGTTACCGTTGTTAGGGATGCGCTTAGCGGTAAAATATTGATGGACTTGGAGAAGGCGAATATCGATCCGTTAGTAAGCACGGGTTGGAAAATGCCCGAGGTGTTCCAAGCAAAAGGGCGCGATGGACAAACGGATATCTGGGGAATTATCGTACGGCCAACGAATTTCGACCCAAAGAAGCAATATCCTGTTATCGAATATATTTACGCGGGCCCTCACAGTTCTTTTGTGCCTAAAAGTTTTCAAACCATGGTGCCTTATGGCGCGCACGAACTTGCCGAATTGGGTTTTATAGTGGTGCAAATGGATGGGATGGGGACCTCCAATCGGTCAAAAGCCTTCCACGATGTTTGTTGGAAGAACTTAAAGGACGCGGGCTTTCCGGATCGGATTGCCTGGATGCGGGCCGCCGCTAAGAAATATCCCTATATGGACTTAAGCCGTGTCGGCATCTACGGAACCTCAGCAGGCGGTCAAAGTTCCGCAGGCGCTTTGCTCTTCCACCCTGATTTCTACAAAGTGGGTGTATCCTCCTGCGGCTGTCATGACAATCGAATGGATAAAATGTGGTGGAACGAACAGTGGATGGGTTACCCCATAGGTCCGCATTATGCCGAGTCGTCGAACGTGGAAAATGCGTACCGTCTTCAGGGAAAGCTTATGCTTATCGTGGGCGAGCTGGATGATAACGTGGATCCTTCTTCGACATTGCAGGTAGTGGACGCTTTGATTAAGGCAAATAAAGATTTCGACTTTTTGATGGTGCCCGGTATGGGGCATTCTTCGGGAGGCGATTTTGGCGAACATAAAAGGAGAGACTATTTTGTAAAGCACCTCCTGGGAGTAGAGCCACCGGCTTGGTAGGATAATCTATGTGAAGTTCGGATTATCCTGCACGTTAAAATAAGCCTATTTTAGGTCAATATTTGGCTTCAATTGAATAAGTGTCTTGTTTACATTTGTATTGAAGACAATTTCTAATAATATATATATGAATAAAGAAATACATATACCGACAGCTGGCGTCGCTAAGAAGGGCGGAATGCGTTTGGTGCTTATACTGCTTTATGTGTTGTCTATACCTGTTTGTTATGCGCAGAACCCGTGGGAGGCACTTGCAAAAAGACCGGAAACATTGGGGCTCAGCGGGGGAAAGGAGCATTATCGTACGCAGTCGTTTGACCTCGTGCTTGTTAAACAATCACAGACCGTTGCCGGTTTGCATCCATTAAGTGATGTAGCATTTGATTTTACGCCGGGCGATCGACTGGATATCCGTAAGGGCGACGGTTTGTATCAACTCGGAGATATTAATTTACGCGTGCGGGAGCTCGGCGCCTCGGAGTGGCAAGAACTCTCTTCGGCAAAACATCGTACTGCAGTACAGGCTTTGCCTCATGGGGGGAACGTGCTGGCAGCGGCAGATTTAAGTAGTACACTCGCTAATGATAGTCCTTTAAAAATTGAGCGCTATTGGGAGCAGGTGGACGGAACATTGGTCCTTCGTTTTTCGCTGTTAAACGAGGGTACAAAAGACCTTGAAATAGGCGCACTTGGCATTCCCATGATCTTTAATAATATTTTGCACGAGCGTTCACTGGATGAGGCCCATGCAAAAAATGTATTTTTTGATCCATATATTGGCATGGATGCCGGTTATTTGCAAGTAGCCCGTCTGAGCGGCAAAGAAGAAGCACTTTTGGTGCTTCCATATGGCAATACGCCGTTCGAGGCTTATAGGCCCTTGTTAGATGACCCGACACCAAGAGGAATTACTTTTGAAGGATTTCATGAATGGATGGTGCACAGTAGGGCCTATGCGGATAAAGAATGGAAGGGCATAACCCAATGGAATGAGCCCAGCATGGTGGTGCTGAAATCCAAGCAACAAATCAGTTATGGTCTGCAGTTCGTGTTAGCAGACCATATTACCGAGGTCGAGAAAGCGCTGAAGAGTCGGAAGCGGCCGGTGGCAGTTGGTATACCAGGTTATGTGTTACCACAAGACGTAGACGGTAAACTATTCATCGATTATCCGTCGAAAATCCGATCGATCGATGTTTTCCCGGCAGGGGCTTTGTCTTTGATTAAGGAAAAAGGAACTAAGGGCGGCATGCAATCCTATCGCATAAAAGGCAACCAATGGGGAAGGGCCACCATCAAAGTGCAATATGCCGATGGTAATACGCAAGCGATCCATTATAAAGTAATTCGACCCGAAGCAGAGGTTATGGACTCTATTGGGCGTTTTTTAACCACCAAGCAATGGTTCGATCAGCCAAATGACCCCTTCGGAAGAAGCCCGTCTGTTATTTCCTACGATTATGAGGAGCAAAAGCAAGTAACGCAGGATCGTCGTGCTTGGGTAGCTGGTTTAAGCGATGAGGGAGGCGCAGGAAGTTGGTTGGAAGCCATCATGAAGCAATTAGTGCAGCCTAATAAGGAGGAATTAAAGAAGCTGCAAGCCTTTATGCATCAAACGCTGTGGGGTAATATCCAACATAAAGAAGGGCCACAAAAGTACGGTGTTAAGAAAAGCGTTTTTTATTATGAGCCCGACTCCATGCCACCAGGTACCTATGATCCACAGATTAATTACAAAGTTTGGTCGGCCTGGAATAAGAAGGGAGCGGATGATGTTGGCCGATCCTATAATTATCCACACGTGGCAGCCGCTCATTGGGTATTGTATCGCTTATCCCGATTTCATAAGGGCTTAGTGGATCAAGAAAGTTGGCAGTGGTACCTGGATAAGGCTTTCCAGACCAGTATGGCGATGGTCAAACAGGCTCCTTACTATGCGCAGTTTGGGCAGATGGAAGGAACCGTCTTTTTACTGATATTACAGGACTTAAAAGCAGAGCAGAAATTGACCGAGGCAGCGGCTTTGGAAGCGGCAATGAAAGCGCGTGCCGACCATTGGCGTACATTGAATTATCCCTTCGGCAGTGAAATGCCTTGGGATTCAACGGGGCAGGAAGAGGTGTATATGTGGTCCGACTATTTTGGCTACACAGATAAAGCGGCGGTTACACTCAGCGCCATTATGGCTTATATGCCTACCATTCCGCATTGGGCCTATAACGGGAGTGCGCGGAGATATTGGGATTTTCTTTATGGAGGTAAAATAGCGCGGGTAGAACGGCAGATTCATCATTATGGGTCGGCATTGAATGCTATTCCTGTGTTAAAAGCGTTCCATGATCAACCCGAAAACCTGCATTTGTTGCGGGTCGGTTATGGCGGTTTAATGGGTGCGATAGCCAATGTAACCGAAGACGGTTTCGGTCCTTCGGCATTCCATTCGTATCCTTCTACATTGGCAAATGATGCCTTGTCGGGAGATTATGGCAGTGGTTTCTTTGGCTATGCCGTTAATACATCAAGTTATTTAGTGCAGAGCGAAACTTTCGGATGGTTAGGCTTCGGCGGTAATGTCCGCGAAGAAAAAGATTGGGTCGTGTTAAGGCCTACCACGGCGGCGAAATCAAAAATATTTATTGCACCTGCTAAACTGCTGCTGAGCTTGGATGCAGGCCAATTTAGGGAGGTGGCATATAATCCGGGAACAAAAGCTATTCGCATTAAGCTAGCGCCTAAGGATGCATTTACATCGCAGGCATTCCTGCGTTTGGAAGCAGAAGGAGCAAGAGGCTATGCCGTTGAAACGGAACCGAAGATAGAGCGGGGCGCTCAGGTAATCCCTTTAGCGGAACAAGAAACTACATTATTACTGAAGCCACATTAAAAAGGCGATACGGATTGTCTATGGTTGGGGCCGCGTCGAGAGATGCGGCTTCCTTTTGTCGTTCAAATTTGTTGATAGATTGTTAAAATCTGCGTAATGGGAAGCGAAGGTCTTACGTATTTTTGTAGGGTACGCTGCAGCGCAACGTTAAAGCGAACCAGTTAGACGACCGTTTTCTCTGAGACTAAGATACCGCCATATAAGGCGAAGAGGGACAAAACAGGATATCCCTATAAGATTAAAGTTTGCCCCCTTGAAAGGAGGGCAACTGCGGTGTTAAAAATTTTGTTTCATGTGTGTTTGACCGTCCGCCGTGAGGCGGGTGGTCTTTTTTTTTGCCACGGAAGACCCCAAGGGATAAGCTATAGGGTATAAGCTTTTTCGCTTTTCTCCCTGAAGTAAAGCCGCTCCCAATAACAAAAAGAGCCTTGACCCTACACTCTTGGCCAAAATGGTTAAATATCGAAGCCTTTTGGCTAAAATGCGGGAAGTTGGCTTTTCCTTTTCATTTTACATTTGAATCTTTAAGTGTTTCATAGACATTTATAGACCGAGCTAATCATTATTTATTTATCAGAGCCGAGGGAACCAGTACGACATTTGATTTTTGTGTAATCCACAGGTGTATACCTATAATGTAAATTTATATGCGAACAAATTACCAAACGGATAAAAAGCGCCTTAGTTGGGCATTTTTGTTTATGCTGTTACTTTCCGTAATGCGCGTCGAAGCGCAGGAACAGATAACAGGGACTGTTAAAGATTCCAGGGGCCTTCCTCTTCCTGGCGTAAGTATTGTGCAAGAAGGCGAAAGTATCGGCACCAAAACCGATGAATCGGGCAAATTTGTGCTCAGCTTACCAAAGCTGGGTGTTAAACTTATCTTCCGCTCCATCGGGTATAAAAATTACGATACCATCATTACCACTTCAAATAGTATTGAAGTGGTAATGGAAGACGATGTAGCCGGCTTAGACGAGGTGATGGTTACCGCTTACGGCACGAGCAAAAAGTCGTCCTTCACTGGTTCGGCCACCGTAATCGATGCAAAACAGCTTGAAAATGTGAATACTTCCAATGTTGCGCAAAGCTTACAGGGATTGTCGGCCGGCGTTCAAGTAACTAATACCTCGGGGCGCCCGGGAGCGAATCCAACAATTACCATCCGCGGTATCGGATCGCTGACAGCTGAAATGTCTCCGCTCTACGTGGTGGATGGGGTGCCTTCCGATGTAAATCTAAGCGCGTACTCTCCATCAGACATTGAATCCATCACGGTGATGAAAGATGCCGCTGCTACTTCACTTTACGGATCGCGCGCTGCCAATGGTGTGATTATGATTACGACTAAGCGTGGCGCCAGCGGTAAAGCGAGAGTTAACGCACGTGCAGCTTGGACAACCAGTGATTTTGCCGTGAAATTCCCCGAGCGGGTGTCACCTGCTAAACAATGGGAATTGGCTTGGGAAGGTTTGTACAACGATGCACGAGATTTCGATGAGTTGTCTGATGAAGCAGCTAGGGAGTATGCAAGTAATCGAGTTCCTTCTGTTTTCTGGAATACTACGCCCATATTGGATGAGAACGGGAATGTATTGAGAAACTATCGCTCCGGTTGGAATATGGATTATCCGGTTGGTTTGGATGGGAAAATCAAACCGGAGGCGCAACGCTTATGGGATTTTGACTTGTTTGAAGAGGCCTTCAACTATCGGCTAAAGCAAGACTATGGCGTAGATTTTAGTGGCGCTATGGGTGAAAATAATACCTATTATGCCTCCTTTTCTTACCTCAACGATAAGGGTGTTCACATCAGTGACGGCTTTAAGCGTTATACCGGAAGGGTTGCGTTAAACTCAAAAATAAACGATTGGTTCAGCATGAGCAACTCGATTATGTTTATGAATAGCACCGATATAAATGGCGGCTTTGATGCACGGGTATTTCGTGTCATGCCGACCGAATATTCAGCGTATCTGTGGGATTATGAAACCAATTCCTATGCGATCAGTCCTTATACCGGAAAGCCGCAGTTGGATGAAGGGGTCGGAAACGGTCGGGCTTGGTGGCCACGCTGGAGCGCCTATGGCGCTTTAACGGAAGCCAAAAACAGCCAGACCGATAATCTGCAAACGGTATCTGTGCTAAGCTTCCGCCTAATGGAGGGATTAAGCTTAAAAACAACCTATTCTTTCCAGTTAATCGATAACTTCTATAGCATGTGGAAAAGTCCGGAACGCGAGAACCAGTTACTTCCTTCCGAGGGCTATGTGCAAAGGGATAGTTATAGAAGCTATTCACATACTGTCAATAATGTATTAACCTACGACAAAACCTTTAACGATCTGCATCATATCAATGTATTGGCCGGGCAGGAGATTTATTCTTACACCACTTCGGGTTCAGGTGCAACCCGTTATGGTTTGGCTTTGCCTTATTTCAGGGAAATCTCGTTAGCCTCTAACGACCCTACAGCTTGGTCGAGCTTCTCCCGTTACGGACTAGCCAGTTTCTTTGGTAAGGCGGAATACGATTACAATAACCGTTATTACTTTTCAGGAAGTATACGTACCGACGGCTCTTCCCGTTTTCATCCCGACAATCGTTGGGGACAGTTCTATTCGATAGGAGCTTCCTGGCGTGTTTCTGAAGAATCCTTTATGGAGAATACCAAGGATTGGTTGCAAAATTTAAAACTTAAAGCGAGTTATGGTGAAGTAGGAAACGATCGGGTGAATAACTATTATGCCTATCAGGCTTTATTCGGACCAACCAGCTATGTTGGGCAAGTCGGCGTACGGCTTAATCAGTTGGAAAACGAAGACATTAAATGGGAAACCAATATCCAGACGAATATTGGCTTGGAATTCGCATTGTTTAACAAGCTTTCGGGAAGTATTGAATACTTCACTCGCAAGTCCAAAGATCTGTTGTTAGAAACCCCTTTGGCTCCGTCATTGGGGATGGATGCGATCTTGCGAAATATCGGCGATGTACAGAACAAGGGCTGGGAACTAGATCTAAATTACTCCGCTATTCGGAAAAAAGACTTCGACTGGAATATATCCTTCAATGCCACTGGATATAAGAATACGATTACTAGCTTGCCGAGTAGGGAAGAGCAATTTAACCAAGGAGTGGCCGTCTTTAAATGGCGAGAGGGCGGATCGCGTTATGATATTTATGCGCCTAGTTTTGCCGGTGTTAATCCAGATAATGGACACAACCAGTGGTGGCGATACGAATTTGATGACAACGGAAACGTCGTCGGTCAAGAGAAGACCGAAAATTATGACGAGGTGAACGTGGACGCGCAACGGGTTAATAAAGGCTCTGTACTTCCAGATGTTTACGGGGCTTTAACCAATAGCTTCCGGTATAAAGGACTGGATTTATCCTTTATGCTTTACTATAGTTTTGGCGGTAAACTATATGATTATAATTACTCCGAAAGCAATGTGCTGCGCGAGAATTTTGCTGCCTATGATAACCTTGATCGCCGTTGGCAGCAACCCGGTGATGTAACAGATGTTGCCAAGATCTACACTTATCACACCTTCGACGCTTTTTCCAATGCCCGATACAGCGATCAATACATTTTCAACAATGATTTTGTGCGGCTGAAGAATGTGATGTTAGGATATACCTTACCACAAACACTGGTGTCGAAATGGGGTCTATCGGCTTTACGCGTTTACTTCCGTGGGGATAATTTACTGACCTTCGGCAGTGCCAAAAACAGGGGCACCGATCCGGAGAATTTTGGAAACGGTTTTATTGGAGTAACCGACGCAAGCTCGGGCGTACCGATCTTAAGGAGCTATTCTTTAGGCTTAAACGTGTCTTTTTAGGCGCATAAAAACAGAAGAAAATGAAACATATAAATAAAGCATTCTTGGCTGTATTGGCCTCTGTATTATTGCTGACAACTAGTTGCGAGAAGTTTTTGACCGAAGAACCAACATCCGATTTAACAAATGAGTTAGTGCTCAATGATGTGACGGGTTTGAATTTGTTGTTGCAAGGGACGTATCGTATGATGCGTGATGGAAACAATGGAAGCGCCGATAATCCTGCCATATCCAGTCCTTCCGGTATCCGGTTGCTTTCGTCCGTGTCGGGATTCGATATGATGGTCAATCAGGAACAAGTAGGAAATAACTGGTATTTTTATACGTATAGCAACCAACGTTATGACGCAACCAGTGGCATCACATCGGCAATGTGGACTACCATGTATCGGGTGATTAACAATACCAATCTTATCTTAGAAAATGTCGATAACATAGAAGGGGAGCAGTCGGCAATCAACGCGATCAAAGGACAGGCGCTAGCTTTGCGCGCCCGCTGTTATTTTAACCTGGTTCGTATGTATCAACATACTTATGGTATTGCCAAAGATAAGCCGGGTGTGCCTTTGCAGTTGACGTCCGATTTGGAAGCCAAAGCGAGAGCAAGCGTTGCCGAAGTGTATAATCAGATTGTAGGGGATCTGACGAGCGCTGAAACCTTATTGGTGGATTATGCCCGGCCCAGTATCAACTATTATAACCAAGATGTGGTTCACTTCCTTTTGGCGGAGGTGTATCTTACGATGGAAGATTGGGCAAAGGCGCAGCAATATGCGAATAAGGTTCGCGTGGCCTATTCATTGATGACCATTGGCGAATATGCGGCGGGATTTTCGAGCCCGAATAGGGAATGGGTATTAGGTTATGAGCAAGGCGCACAGGATTATTGGTGGTACGACTCGCCGGCCTGTTGGTTTGATTTTGGACAGAATAATGCGCCCTGGCAGGCCGAGCAGATCCTACCGGCCAACTCTTTTGTAGAGGATGTCATGGCCGATGATCCGCGGGCACTCTTTATCGAGAATCCGTTGTATCCAGGTCGCTATGCCGCTACAAAGTTCTTAGAACTGCGCGATGAACCGCCTTACGGTCATTTGTATGACTTCCGTGCAGCGGAAATGTATTTGGTGGAAGCTGAAGCAGCAGCACGTCAAAATGATGTACAAACGGCGCTGCAAGTGCTCAATACCTTGCAACGCGAAAGAGGAGCTACGGTGACCAGTGCTACAGGTCAGCAGGATTTAATCGACGCCATTTTATTAGAAAGGCGTAAAGAAATGTGGGGTGAAGGTCTGGAATGGTTTGACATCCTTCGCTTGCAACTACCGGTGGAGCGAACTACCGCTCAAGGACATTTTCAGAACGTGAGCGTCCCGCAAAATTCCAACCGCCTAATCTTAATGATTCCTGAAAGAGAGGTGATAAATAATAGTTTGTTGGAACAGAATCCGAATCCAAGTCAAGTTCCGGTGTTTGTTCCCTAGTATTGAGAAATAATAAGGACACAAGCCGTCTAAAAAGCGGTCGCGTTTCGCCGCTTACCGCAGGCGCTATGGTTGATGGCGACAAATGGTGCTTTTTAGACGGCTTCATTTGCTTCCGTCGCGGAAAGTCTGTAGAGGTGACTAACTGATCAAAACAAGCTTCGAGCTTACTAAAATCGGAGCAAGCCAAAAGGCGCGGGAAGACTAGTTTTGGCTTCTAACCTTGTAAATATGAAAATAAAAACGATTTATTTTTTTTTCTTGCTTAGCGTGCATCTTGTTGGCTATAGCCAGATAAGGGCGCCGAAAGAGGCAATCGTTTCGGATTACAGAAAGTTAATGGTAACGACTCCTCCGGATTCGTTAAAGACCGACTCTTTTTATCGAAAATACAGTGATGCTTTTGGGATTCCGATTCTATCTTCTGAGAGAACGCCGGATGACGCATTATTAGTTGCGAGGGATATCGTTAATTATATGCTGATGGCTCGTCAGGATATCCGGGACGGGTTAATAAAGAAAGGTGCACGGGTCTTGATTATCGCGGCTGTTGAAGGGGAAATGGATTTGCCTGAACGCAGGCATTGGAAAAAACCAGCTAAAGACGATCGGAGATTGACCCCGGGAGAACGTGAAAACTACGATAAGCCGGGCGGTATCGCCAGCATGACAGACAAGGAGTATTGGAACAATCGGGCGAGGGGAATGGGGGGGACACTAACGTCTTGTGCCGAGGAAAACTTGTTGGGGTATCCGGGGACGCGGTACTATGGGGAGCATATTCTGGTACATGAATTCAGTCATAATATCATGGATGGTATCCGAACGGTGGATCCGACCTTATATGCAGCGATTGAAAAAGCCTATGAAGAGGCCAAGAAAAAGGGCATGTATAAAGGACAATATGCTATTAATACAAAAGAGGAATACTGGGCCGAGGGCACACAATGGTGGTTTTGGTCCAATATCGAGTTTTACGATGCAGGCCAACGGATCCAGAGTCCAAACGACCTTGCTGCTTATGATCCAACTTTATACCGCCTTTTAAGTCAAGTCTACGCCGGGCATCATATTCCTGTAGACATCTATTATGGCAAAAACCTAAAGCCGGCGCAGCCTTAGGACTGTTGAAGATTGATTCTATATTCAGCTGCATTTTCTTTGCCAGGTATTCCTTTTTTACATCAAGGGAGTGCGCGGTATTGAAAAACCAGGTGCTTGCTAAAATACAATCGTTGTTTGTTAATATCTGTGTATTTAATCAGCTATTGCTCTGATAACTTTGGTCTGTCGTCGACGTAGATCCATTATAAACCTGTATGAAGACTTTGGGAAAGGAAGATTAAGTGCTGAGTGATATAAGCAATCATACATTCAGTATAAAAATTTACCCAAAACCAAAGATATATGAAGTTAAATTTTACTATTGCCGTTATTATATGTTTTTTATATAAGGCGGCTTTCTCGCAGGAAAGCCTGCGAGGGAAAGTTGTGAACAATGAGAATGAGCCTATTCCTGGGGTTTCAATTCTCGTTAAAGGTACCCGAACAGGAACAACTACTTCTGCGGAAGGGACATTTACCTTGAATGTTTCAGGAACGGCTACCTTAGTCGTTTCCGGCGTCGGTTACATCAAACAGGAAGTTCCCATTGCTAATAAGGATTTCTTGGAGATCCATTTAGAGAGCGATGATATGTCCTTGGAAGAAGTAGTCATCAATGGTGCTTATGGTAGTTCTGATAAAAAAAGTTTTACCGGGTCGGCCACGGTGGTGAGCAGTGACAAGCTTTTGGCTACGCAGCCAACTAATTTGACCCAAGCTTTACAGGGCGCGAGTCCAGGTGTACAGGTACTGAATACGGACGGTTCGCCGGGCAGCAATGGGAGCATTACCGTTAGAGGGATCAGTTCGGTCGGCGCAGGTACAGATCCCTTGTATATCCTGGACGGTATGCCTTATAATGGTGATCTAAGCTCTATCAATCCGAGTGATATCGAAAGCCTGACGGTGTTAAAGGACGCTGCAGCAACAACCTTATACGGTTCGCGGGCAGCGAACGGTGTGATTGTGATTACCACTAAAAAAGGAACGGCTGCAAGTCCCGTTATCAATGCTAAAAGCAACTTTGGCTTTTCTGATATCGCAGTACCTTATCCGGACAAACTTAATCCGCAACAGGTTTTTGAATTAGCTTGGGAGGCTTTGAAGAACGGACAGACTGATCGTGGTGTTTCTGATGCGGAAGCTGCGCAGTATGCAACAGATAATGTGGTACTCCAGTATTTTCAAAATGCCGACAGAAATGTGTTTAACACCTCTACTCCCATTGGATTGGACGGTAAATTAAAGCCGGACGCTCAACAATTATTTTACGGTGATTGGCTAAACGAATTATTCAGTCCGCGTTTGAGGCAGGAACATAATGTCGATTTCAGCGGCGCTGCGGGGCAGGACAATCGTACCCAATACTTTATTTCCGGTTCCTATCTCAATGACAAAGGCTATTTCAGAGTGCAAGGCTTCGAGCGTTTCTCGGGTCGGGCCAACATCAATTCTCAGGTGAAAAAATGGTTGAATGTCGGTTCGAACGTCTCTTATAGTCATTCTTTTCGGCAAAATCCTGCTGTGGAAGCCCGCTTTACCCGCGTAATGCCTACAGTCTATCCGGTTTACGAATGGGATTATGATAACAATACCTATTTGCGGGATCCTTACGGAAACTTAATGCCCGATTACGGAAATAATACCCGAACCGAATGGAGAGGATGGAATCCAGGGTTTACGGGAGATTATAAGAATGAGTATGACTGGAATTTTAATGGAGCGCAAAGGGATAATTTATCGACCCGAAACTTTACGGAAATTACCTTTATACCGGGCTTAAAATTGAAGACGGGTTTGAGTACTGATTATCAATTAGACTATAACCATTCTTATCAATCAGCAACCCTTACCAATTCCGCTGGATATGGCGGATGGGCAAGTCGTACTGCAAACAGAAGATTTACGTATACGCTGAACAATTTACTGACGTACGATTATAGTGTCGGTTCACATCATTTCAATGTGCTGGCAGGGCAAGAAATCTACAAAGCAAAGTGGAATTATGTATCTACGTCAAGAGAAGGCTTTCCTTTGGGTGGGTTATATGAAACCGATGCCGCAGCGGGTCCCAGAGGCGGCGGATCGTCAGAAGATAATTATCGTTTATTAAGTTATCTGTCTCGTATAGAATATAACTATAACAGTAAATATTATTTTTCCGCCAGTTACCGTGCAGATGGTTCATCTCGCTTTTCTCCGGAAAACAGGTGGGGCAATTTCTGGTCGATAGGGGGCGCTTGGATTTTATCTGCTGAAGATTTCTTAAAAAACACTTCTTGGATCGATAACTTAAAGGCCAGGGCCAGTCATGGTACCGTAGGCAATGATCAGGTGCAGGATGTGGTGGGGTATTATGCTTATCAAGGATTGTATGCCGCCGGATATAACGATTATAACGATCCGGGAGCCATTCTCTCTAGGTTGCCGACGCCGGATTTGGTGTGGGAAAGTAACGAGCAAACAGATGTCGGGGTAGATTTCGACCTCTTCGGCCGGCTTCATGGGTCGATTGATTGGTTTAACAGAAAATCAAAGAACTTAATTTTTGCACGGCCCTTATCACCGTCGGTCGGACTAAGCAGCATCTTTGAGAATGTCGGTGATATCAAAAATACGGGTATTGAAGTGGAATTGGGTGCCGATATTTTCCGGGGGCATGCCTTCTCCTGGAATATAGATGTAAATGCCTCACGTTATAAAAACGAGATCACGCGTTTACCTCAAAATGAAATTATCGATGGGCGTTTTAAGATGGTCGAAAGAAAATCGCGATATGAATATTTCGGACCCGTGTGGGCAGGGGTAAACCCTGAAAACGGTAACAATACTTGGTGGTTGTATACCGATAACGGTCCGGTGCAAACGGAGGATTATACCTTGGTGAACAATAACGAGCAAAAGCGCTTTTTGGGATCCTCTATTCCGGATTTATTCGGCGCCATCACCAACAATTTTGCTTATAAAGGTGTGGAGTTCTCTTTCATGCTTTACTATAGTATAGGCGGGAAAATGTACGATGGCGATTATGCAGAAGGAGTTCGATGGAGAAGGGGCTTTAATATGAGCACAGATATTCTTGATCGTTGGACTCCCGAAAACACCAATACCGATATTCCGAGGCTGTCTGAATACACGCAAAATAATATTACCGTGTATTCTTCTCAATATTTGTTTGACAACAGTTTTTTACGTCTACGTAATATTTCTTTGGGTTATGTATTACCCAATCAGTTGACAGAGAAAATTGGAATAAACCGGCTGAAAGTTTTTGCCCAAGGTACCAATTTATTAACATGGGGCAACGCGGCTAAACGAGGAACCGATCCCGAAACAAGACTAAACGGTGTAGTAGCTAACGGGCCGGATGGTACGGGGAATGGTACGATAAGGAAAAGTTGGTCATTCGGTTTGCAAGCTTCGTTTTAGTCCAATTTGTGAATAGTAAAAGAAAATAAGGAAGCACAGTGGGTATGGGATGAATTGCTTCCTGAACACGATAAAAAAATTACAGTAATGAAACACAGAAAGAGCTTAATTTACGCTTTTATCCTTTTTTTAACGACATGGTTGTCAGGATGTAAAGATGTTTTTGAGACAGGTCCGTCTACGGCGATCTCCGATGAATTGATGTTTAATACCGTTGACGGTGCACAGACTGCTATGAATGGCGTGTATAATTACATGCGTTTAAGAAACACAGATATTGAATATGGAACAGTCATCCAGTTCAATAATGGTTTTGACGCGGCGTCTAACGACTTAATTGTCCGCAATTCTATGGGGCAAATGCAGGTTTACTATGCACATAATACAGCTGAAACCCGTGCAGACGCCACTTTAACGCGTGAAGTATGGAGCTACTTTTATACCATTATCAACAACGTCAATGTTATTATTAATAATATAGACGGTGCTGTGGGGAATGAGACACAAAAAACGGCCATTAAAGGGCAGGCCTTAGCCGTTAGAGGATGGGCTTATTTTTACCTTATTCGTTTTTATCAACAAACGTATGTGCTGGCAAAGGACCGTCCAGGAGTGCCTTATTATGATCAGGGCGGAACGATAGAAGGAAAGCCGCGGGAAAGCGTTTCCTTTATATACGACCGCATTGTTGACGATTTAATGGCGGCTATTGATCTGTTGGCTTCTTATAATAGGACCTATAAAAGTCAGATTAACCAAACGGTGGCACAGGGCATTTTAGCAGAGGTGTATTTAACAATGGAAGATTGGACAAATGCAGCTGCGATGGCAAGCGTTGCGAAGGCCTCTTATCCTTTAATGACGGAAGAGGAATATCAATCTGGATTTAACGATTGGGATCTCGATGAATGGATGTGGGGCGTTCATCAGACGCCAGAACAAAATCTAGGTAACGGCTCGCCGTTTACACTATGGGCCAATCAAAGTAGGGGTGATCGTTGGACCTTTGATTTTATGTATGTAAACGATCGCTTTAAAGATTTGTTTTCTGCTGAAGACGTTCGCAATCAGTTTTGGTTTAGAGAGGATCATGGCTTTTGGACTTCTGACAAATTTAGAGATGCTGCAGACTTCTATGGAGATATCATCTTGATGCGCGCTTCGGAGATGTTTTTAATCGAGGCAGAAGCGTTGGGCAGACAAGGACGCGAAAACGAGGCTAAAGAGGTTTTGTGGCAATTGCAAGATCAGCGGCATGCTGCTCGGTCAACTGCTAGCGGCTCAGCCCTAATCGACGATATTTTGGTGGAAAGAAGAAAGGAGCTATATGGTGAAGGCTTCGCATGGTTCGACCTAATCCGTAATCAAAGACCTGTGCACCGAGAGGGTGATCATCCACTGAAGCCCGAGATACCGGCACGTTCATGGCAGTTTATCTTGCAAATTCCAACTAACGAATTTAATAGCAATACCAGTTTAACGCCAGCGGATCAGAACCCCTATGATGGTATTTTTCAACCTTAATTAAAAAATAAATGAGTTATACTAAGCTAGAGATTGCCGTTAAGGCCTTCTTTAGCTTTAGCATTTCAATAATATAGACAGTTTCAGCTTGCAAAGAAAATAACTAGATTAACAGGGATCTAAAAAGCCGTCATTTCGACCGGAATGCAATGGAGCGGAGAAATCTGGCAGTGCAGGCTTTTTAGGTAGCCCGGTTGGTTTTATAAAAGGTCTCCGGCCGCTTGCTTAGATAAGGATATTTATTACCTTCGCTTTCAGTTTTTAATCAACTACATTTCATTATGCCCCAAATAAGCTTAGACGAAATCCGAAATTTCGAAGGAAAGTATCCAAAACAATTGTGGTATCTCTTTACCGTAGAGATGTGGGAACGCTTTTGCTTCTATGGTATGCGGGGAATATTGGCTTTGTTTATGGTCGATCAGCTGGCTTTGAATGATCGGGAGGCCAATCTTAAATACGGAGCTATACAAGCCTTCGTTTATGCGTTTACCTTTTTGGGCGGTATTGTGGCCGACAAAGTCTTGGGTTTTAATAAATCATTGGTGTTTGGCGCGGTGGTGATGATTGCAGGTAATGCGCTCATAGCCATTTCACCGAACGATTTCTTCTACGTGGGGATTTCCTTATCCATTATAGGCACCGGCTTTTTTAAGCCGAATATCTCTTCAATGGTGGGACAGCTTTACAAGCCTATCGATACGCGAAGGGATGCAGGATTCAGCTTATTTTATGCGGGAATTAACATAGGCTCCTTTTTAGGTGGCATCCTTTGTGTTTATTTAGGCAAGTATGTTAGTTGGAGCGCAGCTTTTGCAGCTGCCGGCGGGGTTATGGTAATCGGACTCATCACTTTTTATTTCTCCAAAAAGCAGTTAGGCCCTATTGGACTATCGCCACAAACGGATCTGCCGAAGGGTAAACGAAAGCGTAACGAGTTCTTGGTTTACGTTTTTGCACTCGTAGCGATACCTTTTATTTTGGTTATGATCCAGAATACGCAGTATACGGACTTCTTTATGTATACCGTGGGTCCACTTGCCTTGATCTATTTCTTTTACGAATGGTTTAGGCTGTCGGATAAGCAGTATCGTTATCCCTTATTGGCGGCTTTGATTTTCATTGTTGCTTATATCTTTTTTATTTCCTTCTTTGAGCAAATGGGAGGCTCCTTAAGTCTTTTTGCTGCCAATAATCTCAAACACGACTTGTTGTTCTTTAGCGTTGATCCCAATATGGTTAATAATTCGTCGGGGGCTTTGTTTATTGTGCTCTGTAGTTCTCCGTTGGGAATGTTGTGGATCTGGATGGCCAAGAAGAAAATTGAGCCGAGCACCTTGACCAAGTTCGGTATCGGCTTTCTGTTGCTTGCTATAGGCTTTTATCTGTTTTTCTTTACCCGCTTTTATGCAGATGAACAAGGTAAAACTTCCTTAAACATCTTTACCTTGGGATGGTTTTTCATCACCTTAAGTGAACTGTGTATCGGTCCGATCGGGATGTCAGTGATTACCCGGCTATCGCCGCACAAGTTGACGGGTATGATGATGGGACTTTGGTTTTTAGGCAGCGCCTACGGGCAGTACGTAGCCGGTTTACTGGGCGCAGACATGTCAATTGCCGATCAAAACGCATCATTAGGTGATAAATTGATGGCTTATACAGCAGGTTACAAACAATTGGCTATTTATGCGGTAGGAATCGGAGTTGTTTTAATGTCGATTAATCCGGTGATGAAACGGATGATGAAAAAAGGGGATAAGATAAGCTAAACTGCTTACCGATGTCACTTCATTAAAACCTTCCTAATCTAATACCGAGGCCTTTAACCTTGTACCACTAAGTTTAATCTGATAAGGCCATTGTTCATCGTTTTCTTCTTTGCCATCGGTTACATGCTCCCAGTGTTCTGTGGGAGCGCCACTTACGACTAACCATAGATGCACGGTGTTTTTTGGAACGACAAAGGAGGCATTGCCTTCGGCGGCCGAATAGACGGTTCCATATTTCCGCTTTCCATTTTTAAGAACGGCCAGGAATCCGTAACGCCATCCGGCTTTGTCGGGATTTATGCTTCGGAAGCCTTTGGCTGTAGGAGTTCCTCTGAACTGTAAATTGATTTTGCTGCCCGAGGCAGGAACCTCCAATTCTATACCATTGTATCCATAGTTTTGAGGGCAGTTTTCCGGCGCAATCTGCTGCCATCCGTCGCCCTTTGCATTTAGCTTAGTGTGGTGTTGGTTTGCATAGGGTTTGGCTACCTTTTCAATGCGCTTGATGTCCCAAGTGATAAATCGGCGCGCGGCGTCGAAGATTTCGTCGTTAAACTGTTTTTGATCAATGGAAGTGAGGCGTTTATAAGTCCTTACCGGATCTTCTCCTTCTTTCGCTTTTCTCCACAGTTTGCCAATAAAGTCTTTACCATGTAGGCTGGCCCAATACTCCAGTACATAGGGAGAGTGGTATTGATTCATCTCATGAAGAAAAGCGTAATGCGTGTTTTTTAGGAAGTCTTTCAGGTGGTAGTTCTCAAAAGTCATCCATTCGGGATAAACCTGCCACAGCATAAATTGGGAAGTCATTTCGAAAATCGCTTGTCCCCTGCTCCCTTTAGGTGCCGAAGTAAAGCCCCAGGCACCGTCGGCATGCACCATGTATTGGAAAGAATGACCCAACTCATGGGCCAGCGCGCCATAGGGCGCTTTGTTCATCCGTACAGCAGGCGTCCACAAAGTGCCGATTTTATTATCCGTTCCACCGCCAAAGGCGGTTCCTTCCTTCCCGCCGATCACAAAAAATAGCATCTTGTAGCGATCTGTCAGTGAATTTCCTTTTTCTACAAATTTCAGCTCATTGACGTAATAGCTATAAAACCGCTCACATTCTTTTATGGCTTCTTGTATATCAAAACGCTTATTCGTGTCAGGATTGGTCATTGGATCCTTTCCAAATTCTTTAGCCCAGAAAACGGCGATGTTTTCGGATTCTACCATCCGATGATAGCTGTACTCACTGGTATCGCTGTGGTAGTTGTTGTGGTCGGGTACGCGCCAAATTTTAGCAGGAATATGCAGTTCTTTCTTTTTAGGAGGATCGATTTTACCACAGAAGAACAAAAGTCCGACAAAAGGACTTAAATAGAAAAATTTCATGTTCAGGAAATATTTGTTCGTATATAAATATACATGCTTCTATAACGGAATTACTTCTATTATTTTGACTGATTTTTCTTGATTTTTACCTTCGTTTTAGCACTTTACTTGCTTTCATTCAGTGCTTTTTCGATCTGTTGGTAGGTTTTGATTAACTTTTCGACGTTCTTGTTTCTGGTATGAAACATAAAGGAAGTATAAATCCGTTGAACGCCTATTCCCGTGACCTTAACGGGTAAGATATTGTTAATCTTTATAATGGTTTTACGGTATTCAGAATTCTTATACCATCTGTCGAAAATTTTGTGCCGTATTCCAGCCTTGTTATCCTCATCAGAACATATGTAAACTAATGAATTTTCGGTGTTTTGAAAAAAACGTTTAATGATATCTTCTATTGTTTTTGAGACTTTAGCGTCAAAAGGTTCAAGGTCGTCACTTGCTTTTTCGATAACCAATTGAAATATATTTTGGATATCTTCTCCTGAAATGATCGAAAACGTGTAATCTACAACGAAGGCAACCCGATACAGAATGTTGTTTTTTGTTACGAAATTGTAGGTGTTGGTTAGGTTGTCGAAAACGTAGTTATAATGGTTTAGCAAGCTTTATTCCCTTTTTTGTTATTGTTTGCAGGGAGGTTTTTCCCTTGATGTACGAACGTACAAGCTCTTTGTCAGCTATCATTTTAGCTATTGACTTTACCACCATTTCCTTTTTTACATCTTGCTTTTTCATACTGTAGCAAAAATACAAAATTACTTCCTGTTAACAAAGTACCTGTCATCTTTACTCCAATACGAAAGCTTGCTTAATCATATATCCATCTCTAGGTGCAGCGTTGCCCGGATATTGGCCGATGAAAACGGCTATGTTTCCGGGCGCTAGCATTCGTTGATATAGGAACAAATTTTTAATATCCCTTCCGAAGAAGGAAAACCGAAGGGTCTACATATTTCTCCCCAATTGGCAGCACGTGTTCTTCTATATGCAGCTGATGCCGTTCAATTCGCGACACCTTATTTATCGCCACCAAAAACGAACGGTGTACTCTAACGAATTTATCTTTTGGCAACAGCATTTCTCCTTCTGAAATAGTCATTCTACTCAAATAGCTACGTCCATCAAGTAACACAAAATTCAAGTAATTACCCGAAGCTTCCACAAAACAAAGCTCATCCAATAAAATCCGTATTTGCTCATAACCCGTTTTAATAAACACATAACTCTTGGCGTCAGCTATCTGTTGTCGCAATGCCAATATCTCTTGCGCTTTATTACAGGCCTTCAAAAAGCGGGGAAAAGAAAACGGTTTTAATAGATAATCAAGCACATCGAGTTCAAAACTCTCCAAGGCGTGTTCCGCATACGCTGTAGTGAATATAACTATCGGTTTATTCGACAAACTATGAATAAATTCGATTCCTGAAATATCCGGCATTTTAATATCCAGAAAGAGCAGATCCACCGAATGTTTACGAAGGTAATCCATTGCCAGCAGGGCATTCGTAAATGTATCCGTTAACTCCAAAAAGGGCACCTTCACTGCATGGCTTTGCACTACATCCAAGGCTATGGGTTCATCGTCTATTGCTATGGCCTTTATCATGGTTTATTTAGTATTTCCTCCAATTGTAAATATAAACGTTCTCCATCACTTGGTCGTCTTGCATTTGTATTTAGTACAGTACCACTTCTGTCTACAATCATATATGTGGGATAAAAGCGGGGCACATTAGAGGTATGTAACAGATCTTTCCAAAAAGGTTCCATTTCGGAAGATGTTTTCCAGATATGAAAACCTTTAATATCTTGAAGGCTGATAAATTGCCTCCATTTCTCTACGTCTTTTTCACTTTCCATGGCAAGGTATAAAAACACGATATCGTTACGTCCAGCAAAATGCGTTTTCAACGCTTGGGTATACTGGCTCATTTCCACCACGCAAGGCCCGCACCAGGTACCCCAAATATCCAGGTAAATGACCTTCCCTTTAAAACGCGCAAATAAATCTTCCGGTGAAGTAATCAAGGCGGGGTTATCGATAAACACAATATTTTTGTCCTGCTTCTTCTCATGTAAAAGTGTTATCAACTCTTCTTTCCGTTCAGTTAAAGTAGACAGATACTCACTTTTAGGGAAAGCTCTTTCCACTTCGTTTATTGCAGCAATAGCTACAATCAAGTTTTTAGCTCCAAGAAAGTTTATAGCCTCATTAACTAAATACCTTTCATAAGCATAGGTCGGCAAACAGTTTCTTGCATATAAGAGGGCCAAAAATGTTTCTCCATAATCCCTTGCTTTCCGCTTAATAGTATCAACAGCTATTCCCACGGCTTGCTCTACAATTTTTTCACCTTCTTCTGTCACTCTTATCCATAAATTGCGGCAGGCATCTTTCATAAAATATTGGAGGTATCGATTAGCCGAATAACTATGCTTTAACATATCTTCAGTGGGCATTCCTGTGCTAAACACAATGGTATCCGCAAGGACTTTCCAAGTTTCTCCCCTTGCCAATTTGAATTGCATTCCATCTACTAAGTCCATGAGCGCATTTGCATAATAGTAAACAATTTCCGTTTTCTCAAGATCGCTCTGAATACCTTGTAGTATTGAATCTCGTTCTCTCCATACCCATGGCAAAACCACCTTCATCAAAGAGTCCTTGCTATAACGATTATATTGATTCAACAGTAGACGATTAACCAACAAGGTTTCTTGGTCTAACGTCTTTAAGTGTACTGCAGGATGTTGCAGTAGTTGATAAGAGAACTCTTTATTAGATTGTGCTTTACTTGCAATAGAAAAGCAAAAGACTGTAAAAAAAAATAATGTACGCATCTTTTATAAGGTCACGGTTAAATGAATAAAAAACTCAGTTGCTGTTTGACGGATGACTAATTCATGACGGTTGGGGTACATCCACTCCAGTCGTTGCTTCACATTATCGAGACCGATTCCTTTATGATCGCGTTCTGGATCTGACCCCAACTTGGTATGTAAACTGTTATGTACGTCAAAGAAAAGTCTGCCGTGTTCATCTCGGAGACTGATTTGAATCCACGATTTTTCCTGAAAGCTAATACCATGTTTAAAGGCGTTCTCTACAAAAGGGATGAGCAACATAGGGCTTATATAAACTCCATCCATACTATCACGGATGTCACAGTTTATTTGAATATCAGGAGACGTGAGTGTCCGGAGCATTTGCAAATCAATATAGTTTCGGAGGTACGCAATCTCCCTGGCCAACAGAATCTTGTCTTCATGGTTTTCATGTAACATGAAGCGCATCATATCCCCCAGTTTCTGAATGCTGGTGGCGGTACGTTCTGCATCTTCCTGCAGGGCAATCCCATACAAAGTATTAAGAATATTGAACAAAAAATGTGGGTTGATTTGTGATCGCAGAAAGCGGACATCAGCCGTACTCTTCCCTAATGCAGATTTCAAATTAATCAATTGTGCTATTGTAGCCTGTTGACCGGAATGGACATAATAGGCTAGCGGGACGACGATTAAGTTGATGCAAAACCAAGTGGAGAAATATATAAATCCTGCGGAAGATGTGAAATGCAAAAAAAGAACGCCAAAAGGCACGAATAATAGGAATGAACCTGCAATGCCGAGTAAGCCATATAATAATTTCTGTTGATGTACGCTATCAGACTTAGGCAGAAGCCAATAGGTGTTTAGCGCAAACACCAGATACGCATAAGGGGTAGACAGTATCCAAAGAAAAGCGCCATCTGGAGAAACAAGCATCAACAGAAGGAAAACAGGTATTCCAACAACCAATACTATTAAAAATTCTTTCGCGATGCGCGAAGCTATCGTTCCTTGTTGATGCCAAACATATGTCACCCCTGCCTTGATGGCCTCATACAATATAAAACATGCGAAGCTAGTTAAACTCACCCCTAAGGTTAGCCCTTCTAATATAAAAGACGACCATAACCTAGTTTCATCCGGCCTCTGCATTAACCATCCGCAGGTAGTTAAGCCCATCCACATAACGAAAAATAACAGTAAAGACAATCCTATGCCCGCTTCTGTCTTTTTCTGTCTAAAATAATGATAACATACCCATCCATTAAACGCCATAAATCCAGCGTAGATCACGCTTGCATAGCCCATTTTAGCACTAATTACCTCAAGTTCAACATTCCGACTTTTTTGGCTATATAGCACAATCAAGCAGAAGATCCAGACACCTGTAGCTATCAAATATTCGATGCGTTTCAATTTCATTCTTGTCTTTTTAGTAGTTTTTAGTTATCCTTTAAGTTTCGACAATAGTAGATAGTCTCGATTCGCTTTGCAACAAAGTGGGACGAAACCGCCTTTTTATGGGACGAATTTTTGATGGAAACAGCAAATAGTCATTACAAATGCTAGAACCCCTGCCATTAGCCGCCAACACCTCCGCTCTTAGCAAAATAGCTTCGTTTTATCATGAAGGCAGTGTCTAGTAAGATGGTATAGGTTTAATTCACTTGTGTGATGATGTTCAACGGCGGTTAAAATGGGGTGACAGTTGGCTAATATCCTTCTAAACAGGGCTCCTCCAAACCATTAATTTTGAAGCATAGCCTTTTAACAGGAATATGAAAAATATAAAAAAGATAGTTGTTCTCTTTCTACTTCTTTTCTCCGTCTGTGTCTTCGCACAAGAAGTGAAGCACAATTCGCTAGGTACGGGAAATCCCATTATACCAGGCTATTTTGCCGATCCGACGGTGAAAAAATGGGGAGACACGTATTATCTCTATGCTACAACCGATGGAAATGGCTTTGGGTTAGGGCCTTCGCAGGTTTGGACGTCCAAAGACTTCGTTAATTGGTATATGGAGCCGATGGACTGGCCCAATACGCCCATCTATTGGGCACCGGATGTGAATAGGGCGAGTGACGGAAAATATTACATGTATTATAGCCAGCCCTGTGAACTTTATGGGGCATCATCCACTTCACCCAGGGGCCCTTGGACTCCCTTGCTTCCCGGAACGGAAGCGGTGGTCCCGAATTATTTCGTGCCTAATGTAATCACGTTGGATGGGCAGACTTTTCAAGATGACGATGGGAAAATGTATATGTTCTGGGGAACTTGGGGCATCTATCCGAACAGCGGTTGCGGTGTGGGATTATTAAATGCGGATATGAAGTCCTTTGCCAAAACGGACATGATTCCGAACACCATTGCGAAGGACTTTTTCGAGGCGCCTTTTATGTTTAAAAGAAAGGGGATTTACTACTTGATGTACAGCGCTGAACATTGTGAGGACGACAGTTACAAAGTGCATTATGTGATGAGCAAGGCCGGTCCGATGGGACCTTTTACCTATGGCGAGAACAGTCCGATTTTAGTTACCAACGAGGATGGAACCGTTCATGGGCCTGGACACAACAGCGTATTGCAGGAAGGTGATGACTTTTTTATTGTTTACCACCGGCACAATAATCCACATAGCGGAGGCGGTTTCCATCGCCAAATTGCGGCGGACAGGTTGGAGTTCGACGCCGCAGGCAATATAAAAAAGGTAGTCCCCACGCATAAGGGTGTTGGCGCTTTGGCCAAAAAATCTGTGTCTGCAAAAAACCTGGCTCTTGGCAAAAAAACAAGCGCATCTTCCGTATATAGCCAGGCGTTTAAAGCCGAGTATGCTGCGGATGATAACAATGGGACGCTGTGGAAAGCGGCCGACAATATGCGGGAGGCTTGGTGGCAAGTGGATATAGGAGAATTAACATCTGTCCGCAGTGTGTTGACCCAGTTTGAATACGCTACCTGGTATTATCAATACCTGATCGAATACTCAACGGACGGCAAACAATGGAACGTATTCGCCGATCGAAGTAAAAATACGCAATGGGGAAGCCCTATGAAAGACTACGGTGACGTCAAGGCGCGCTATCTTCGCATCACCATCAAAAACAGCCAGGTAGCGGGCTTAAACAAGGCCATATGGAATGTGAAAGTATTCGCTGAAGCTGGTATTGGACGCAATGAAGGAAAATTATCCCTTCCACAAAAGGCTGTTGAACGACAGGAGACTCGTGGTCTGTTAGTAGATCTGGACGCCGATCGGTATGAACTGCGGGCTTCAGACACGTCGGTATCTAACCAAGGGGTTTTAGGAGGTGAATTTGTCGTGAAAAAGGGCGCTTATCAAGTCGATCTCGTCCAAGGAAAGAAAGCTTTTATTTTTGACGGACAAACTTATTGGCAATCACGCATGCACTTGCCGCCGACATTGAGCGGCAATAGTAGCTTTACCATCAGTGCTTGGGTCAATAACCCAAGCATTGCTAAGGAGGAGCCTTTAATCCAATGGAGCACCGGCGGACGTGATTTGATGCATGCCTCCCTAGGTTTTGGTGCCGATAAATCGTTAGGAGGTGTTGTGCACGGCGGGTGGGCCAATATTCCTTTTAAGAACCCTCCTTCTCCTGATCAATGGCATCACATCGTTCTCGTGTTCGATGGCACGGAGGAGCGTTTATATATCGACGGCATACTGGAGAATGAAGGAAATCGGATGCTGTTCCTCGAACAGGCCGGAAGTATATCGATCGGAACGGATAGGCGGCTACAACACTATTTTAGTGGTGCGCTGGCATCATTGAAGATGTACGATCGTGCTTTGACGAATGAAGATATCCGTAGTCTCCAAAGGGCGGAAAAGAAGAGTCCTTACTTCGTCTCTTTTGAAGCGAAGGACTTAAGCATTGGACCGGTAAAACAATGGAAGAATAAGGGCTATGGCATTTCGGGTATATCTTTCGAGGACGGCCAAGCGGAAGTTGTTACCCGGGATAATCGGATGGGCGTAAGACTGAAGGAGGGAAAAAAGCAGTTGCTAAATTTCTTTAGGCAAAGCTTGGATAGTATGGCAACTTTTTCCTTGTTATTTGTCTATGCCGACCGTAGCGGAAAGGTGCAAAGCGACTCGAATTTGTCGGCTTTAATAAAAAAGGGAAATCAGACTTATCGCTATAAAGCGGGTAAATTGGAGAAAGCGCTGCCTGTAGAAAAAGAAATGGACCTTCTGTTGCCAAGTGGCGAATTTTATCTCCATGCATGTTATCTCTTAGATGAAGCGTGGGAAGAAAACCGCTTGGAACGGTTAACGAGTGCATTGCTGAATACGAAAATGACGGATACTATACATCCCGTCTATCATGTCAAGCCAAAATGGGTGACGAAGGATCTGGCCTTTATGCAAGCTGATACCCTTTTGAGTGATCAAGGGTTTCATTTTAGTTTTAAAAGGATCGGTGCCGCAGGGGCAAGCTCGCCCTGGCAGTCGGCCACCGATTACCTAGCGCAAGACCTGAGTCCGGATGAGCAAGCTGCTTTTCGCTTTTATGTGCGCGACCGCTTTGGAAATGTTTTTGGCTCGGAGGAAGTTTCTTTAGCAAGAGCTCCGCGAAATCTGTTTAGCGACTTCAAGAAGCATGTAGACTACGCAACGCATTTTTCGTCGCAGCAGGATTGGGACGGAGTGGAAGGAATTACGGCCGACAGTGTGCATTTAGGTAGCCAAGATGGATTTCTTAGGCTCGCCTCCGCAAAAAGCGCTTGGGATGGAAGTGAAAAAAAAGGCCCGTTTTTGTATAAAGAGGTTGTCGGGAATTTTCTGATGCAGTTAAGGGTGAGTGATTTGTCCGGATTGGAACAGAAAAAGCCCTTGGGGGCAAACGAAGTCGGTCTCATGGTGCGGCGTGCAAAGCATGAGGAAAGGGAAGAGCTGCTGCAAAACGGTGTCATGCTGGGTTGGGGCATCGGAAACATGGTGACCGACTTACAGGATGGTCGGCGACAGCAGCATAATAATACTGGGTTCGATTTTTATTCCTATCTCCAAATTCAGCGTGAGGGCACATTTATTTTTGTGAGAGGGAGTAAGGATGGGAAAAAATGGGTGGAATTTCCGGGAAGTCCGTATTTTAAGCCAGAATGGGAGGGAGAAACGCTACAGGTGGGGCCTTATCAGGCCAGTTATGGAGATAAAAAAGGTTATGGTGTGTTTGCTGAGATTCGGTTGTATCAGTATCCTTAACAAAATAGCCGCGCTCTTTAAAAAAGCGCGGCTATTTTGTTAATTTCCCTTAACGTGTGGTGGATGATGGGTTCAGTTCTTTCAGCAACTCGTTAACGGCGGTGTCCAGCTGAATGTTTTTAGAGCCATAGCTTTCGCCTATCGGCCGACTCGCGGGTACATCCACTGGTCTGGGATGTAGTTCCATATCTTTTCCTTCGTGGTCTGTAATACGGGAGAAGGGAAGGCGGATACTCGAGCCGTCAATTAAACGGGCGGCCGAAGTGAAGATGATCCAGCCGGCGGTAGGTTCGCCAACCACTTTTCCAAGTTTCATGGTCCGGTAGCCTTCGGTGAAATCTTCAGCGTCCGAAAGCGAATGTTGATTAGTCACTAATATGGTCGGCTTTTGTAAGGCGCGTTGCCCTAACTGGATCCGGGCAGGCGATGCCGGCATATCTCTTCCCGTCATGGTTAGGTAAGGTTTCCGACTGAAAACATCCAATGCATAGGCGTTTACAAAACCTCCGTTATTGTTCCGGATGTCGATAACGACCCCTTCTCTACTTAACGTTTGCGCGTCCAGGTCTAGGTAAAGTTGGTGCAGTGAGGCTTCGCTCATATCCAACATATGGACATAACCCAGACGGCCATGACTGATTTTATCGACATAGCTACGCTGCTGTTCTACCCACTGGCGGTAACGCAGTCTTTTCTCCACCGTCATATTAATCGGACTGAGTGCAACTTCATCTTCTTTACCTCCTGCCGATAGGATTTTTAGTGTTACTTTTTTTCCGGTCTTATTGGATAAAAGCGCTTGAAGGTTATCGCTCTTTGTCAACGGCTTCCCGTCCACCGCCACGAGTTGGTCTCCTGTCTGTATTTTTCCCGAATTAGCTGCAGGACCGTCCGTTAGGACTTCAGAAATTACAAAGCGACCATTTTGCTCATAAGTTGCTGCATCGAACTGCAGGCCTAAACGGCCAATAGGTGCAGGCGCTTCTGTGGAACTTCCACTGGCGCCCATATGAGAAGCATTCAGTTCGCCGACCATCAAATTCAGCACACGGCGCAATTCTTCCGGTGTACTTGAAGCAGCAGCAAGTCTTCGGTACCGCGTTAACATAGCGGTCCAATCTACTCCGTGGAATTTCGGGTCGTAAAATCCTTTGTTCAACACTTCCCAGGCCTGATAAAGCATAATATTTTTTTCCTGGTTAAAATCAATATCCATATGGGCTGTTATGGCTAACGGCTTTGGCGTTGGATTGGCGAGCGCCATGATAAAGACCTTTCCTCCCTGTAAAAAATAAACCTGTTTGTCGTCGTTGCTGAACTGTATGTCTCCCATGCGCCCTCGGCTATTATAGATCAGTTTTGGATTGGGATCTGTGGCCAGTTCATCCAACGAATAGCTATACAGGCTTTGTTGCCCCAGATTCGTTACAGTGAATAGCAGGGTTTTTCCGTCTTTGCTGACTGCATAGTTATTGACGCTTGCATCAAAAGGCAAGAAGCTTAAGCGGCCCTTAATGTCCTTGAAATCTACCCGCGTACTGACCATGCTGTCCTTTTTCGCGGAGGAAGGTTTTTCTTTAAACAATTGATAAAAGCGGTCTTCCTTAAAAGGCTTTATATGAGGAAAGAGCTCAACACGTGCGATACGCGCATTTTCGGTACGTTGAGACGTGGTAAAGTAAATATATTTCCCATCTGCAGACCAATCTACCGAACTACCAAAGGTGTTCGATAAGAAACTGATCGGTCTGGCATCTCCCCCTTTACTGGCGACTACCCAGATGTTACGGATTGCATTTGAATCGTAATTGGCAAAGGCTAAATATTGGCCATCCGGCGACCAAGCTATTGATATGTTGGAAGCAAAAGACATTCTGCCTAAGGAGCCTTGGTAAAGAATCTGTTCTTTCTTAGCTTCCAAATCAAAAACTGCCAACTCTTTTGTGTTTCTGATATAGGCCAGGTGACTGCCATCGGGCGACAGCACCAAGGAGGAGTAATCTCCTTCGCGTAAGGGAAGCGCAGTGACGGTCTGTGTAGGAACCTCGCAGCGGAACAATTTGGGATGCTCGGTACTATGGGTGGAGAAGAAAACACTTTTGCTATCGCTTGCCCATACGGCATTCCCCTCTATTTCGGGTGTGTTGGTGAGCCGTACCGCTTCTCCTTCCGCAGTTGCAGATGAAGCAAACAAGTCCCCGTGAGCCGAAAACACCAATTTTTTGCCATCTGGAGATACAGCCAACTCTTGGAATTCATTGCTCAGGTCCTTGTACTGCGGCAACTGATGATTCGCATTTCCACGAAGACGAATTTCCAGCGCATTCGCTTTTTGACTGGCTACATCATATCTCCAGATTTTCCAATCGCGCTCAAACACAATGGTGCTCGCGTCTTTCGTTATAGAAGGCCACAAGACCCGGCTATCGGTAAACCGGGTCAGCATCATTGATTTTCCCTCGAGGTCTGTTTTCCAAAGGTTTTGGTTTCCAGACCGGTCGGACACGAAGAAAAGGCTTTTTCCATTGCTATCCCACATGGGCCAAACCGATCTAGCGCCGTCCGGTGTAATTCTTCGGTAACCGGTGTCGGTCATCTTTGCGGCATTAAATGGGCGGATCCAGATTTCAGCGTGATCTAAATGGCTACTCCCGCGTCGCCACCATTGCGCTCCAGCCATTCCTCGGGCAGCAAAGGCGATGTGTTGGTTGTCGGGAGAGGCTGTTCCATAGTATTCCGTGGCATAGCGATCGGCGCTGACAGGCATGGGCGTTCCTCCAGCTACTGGGATCTTCCAGATATCATACATACTGGCGATATCTCCGGTGTTTGAATGGAACAGAAGGTATTTGCCATCGGCCGACCAGCCTGAGAGCTCTTCAGTTCCTTCATCATAGGTAAGTCGGCGTAGTTTCCCGTCCGACAGAGAGAATACATAAATGTCGCCATTTCCGGTACGGCCGGATACAAAAGCTAATTTGCTGCCGTCCGGTGAATACAGCGGGCGCGAGTCCGGTGCAGGGTGGGCTATCAAAAGCCTCGCCTCTCCCCCTGAAGCGGGAACAGTCCAGATATCTCCACCGGAAACAAAAGCTATTTCTTTGCCATCCGGAGAAATCCCGGGCTCCGAAACTAGTGCGAAGGGACTGTCATTTTCGCTTTGCATAGCCCGTACCTTTTTCAAGGGTGCTGCACCAATCAGGGTGCCGATCAGCAGATAAGTACATGCCTTTTGAGCAGTCTTTGTCCATTTATTCATTTGTTTGCTTATTCGCATATAGATAGCCATCATTTCCAAGTTCAGGTCTTTCTTTCTGGGTTAAAGTTGCTTTTGTCTGCAATATAAAAATAATTGAGCTTGGGTAAATAAAAGAAGCTTATTTTTTAAAGATGACCGACAAAAACAGGTGTTTAATTAGGTAGCGTGTCAAAAAATTTTGCTTTACTGCGCAAGGCAGGGTGAAAATTGTAATTTTTGGTGTATGGTATGATGCTATTTTGAGTCGATTCTTAAGTTATTTTCTGTTTTATAGCGTTATAGTCGGTTTTTTTATTTAAAAATAACAACTACGGTCGTGTTTTATTGTAAACTTGTTAATATACGGTGCTTTATAGTTAATTTTTGATAATAACGCCTTGTGCTTATGTAATAGTTTTGTTATGGTTGGCGTATTTAGCGCTAGCTGCAAATAAAACCAACACAACGTAATCATGAGAATCAATTATTTAATCGCCTTTATCGTAAGTCTATGGGCTTTTATCGATGTACAGGCACAAACCAAGACGCTAAAAGGAGTAGTGGTAGACCAATCCAAGAGTCCCATCCCCGGAGCTTCGATTAAGTTGCTCGGCACAAGCCAAGGAACGTCTACCGATGCGAATGGAGCTTTTACGCTCAATTATGTCGAAGGGGCATCGCTGCAAGTGTCCGCTTTGGGCTATCAACCGCAGGAAATTCATTTAACAAGCCAAGCCCAGTTGACCATCACACTGGAAGAGGATAATCAGGCGCTGAACGAGGTGGTGGTGACGGCACTGGGTATCAAACGCGAAAAAAGGCAGCTTACCTATAGCACGCAGGAAGTAAGCGGCACAGAGATCACTAAAACGAAAGAGCCAAATGTACTAAATGCGCTCACGGGAAAGGTGTCAGGCGTACAGATAACCTCTTCCTCCGGTCAACCCGGAAGTTCATCACGCATTGTGATCAGAGGAACGAGTTCGCTGAGCGGAAATAACGAGGCCTTGATTGTTGTGGACGGGGTGCCTATCAACAATTCACAGACGGGCGACAATGGCAGCGGGAATGGCATCAGTCGGTTTTCTGATATCGATCCCGCCATTATTGAAAGTATCAACGTGCTGAAGGGCTCGGCGGCTTCTGCTCTTTACGGCTCAAGCGCAGCGCGGGGTGTTGTGATTGTGACTACTAAAAACGGTGCAACTGAGCAAAAACCAAGCATCAATTTTACCTCTCAATTTGCTCTCGATAAGGCAATTTATCCGCAAGTCCAAAGCATCTATGCGCAAGGAGACCGAGGTGTTTATTGGAATGGTGTGGACGACGATCAAAAAACGAGCTTGGTTTGGGGCCCCCGTTTGGATACCTTAATGGTAGGTGGCCAAGCGGTGCGTAATGTAAATCCCATGGATGTGTTCTTTCAAAGCGGCAAGACCTATACGAACACGGTAAGCGTACAGGGAGGAACGGACAAATCCAACTATTTTATGTCTTATTCCTATTTAGATCAGGAGGGAACCATCCCGCAAACTGATTATAAACGACACGCGGCATTCGCCAAATTCTCTAATAAAATTTTTGATAAGTTAACGGCCAATTTCCAATTTAACTATGTTGCTACGACAGCGCATCGCACCTCGGAAGGTTACGGTTTGGAAAGTCCGCTTTGGACTATTTATACGGCACCGTTTTCTTGGGATCCCTTGCCTGCGGTAAACGAAGACGGCTCGCAACGCGTTTTTCGTTATTCAAGGAACAATCCATTCTGGGCGCTGGATAACATCTACACAGACGTCCGCGGTAACCGTTTCATTCCAATTGCCACTTTCACCTATACGCCGGCCGATTGGTTAACGATTACTGAACGGTTAGGTGCAGATATTTATTCAGAGCAATCGAAGTATCACGAAGCGCCCAGCGATGTGTTAGCCACGCCAGGTGTTTTGCGCGATCGTAATGATAATTTCCGTCAGTTTAATCACGACTTAATAGCGGAGGCCAGAAAACAGCTGGGAGCCGACTTTGAAGTGAGCATGTTGCTCGGTAATAACGTATTTTCGACTTACGATCAGCGCTATGAACTGACCGGAACAGGCGGTTTTACCGTCCAGGATTTCAACAATATCAGCAATACCGAAACTCAGGTAAGCACCGAAGATTACAGGCGTTTTAGAAGGGTCTCTTTTTATGCACAGCCTACCGTTGATTATAAAAGATTGCTAACGCTGTCCTTCACGGGCCGCATGGAGCAAAGTTCCGTATTTGACAAAGCGAATCGCACGTATTTCTACGGGTCGGCCTCCGGTGGATTCATGTTTTCCGAACTTTTGAAGGAGAAGGCTCCTTGGTTGAATTTTGGTAAAATCCGTGCCTCCTATTCGAAAGTCGGAAACGATAATGTCGGTGCTTACGCTACCTCTACCATCTATAATACCGCCACTAACTTCCCCTTTAACGGTGTGCCCGGTTTCTTGATCAGCGGCGATCTAGGGAATCCAAACCTAAAAAATGAAACAACAACCGAGCTTGAAATAGGTTTAGAAGCACAATTTTTAAATAACCGGATCGGTTTGGAAGTCAGTTATTTTGACAGAGATCATAAAGATTTATTGTCTTATGTTACCTTGGCTAATTCAACAGGTTACCGGAATTCCTATATCAATGCAGGAAGTATGTACAACCGGGGGATTGAAGCCTTACTCAACCTAGCTCCTGTAAAAAAAGAGAATTTTTCTTGGGATCTTACCTTCAATTTTACCAAAATTAAGAATAGAGTGACTTCCTTATATGGTAACGCCGAAAGCGTTCAGATCGGTCAGACCTACGCCTTCGTAGGACAGCCTTACGGAACCTTTTTTGCTTCCGGCTATAGCTACAATGAAGCAGGAGACTTGCTGGTTGATGATAACGGTTTGCCCGTAATCAGCGCTTCCAAGCCTATCGGAAATATTCAGCCCGACTGGTTGGCTGGCGTAAATAATAGCTTTACCTATAAAAACCTAAACCTGAGCTTTTTCTTTGATATGCGGAAAGGGGGTGATTTAATGAACTCAGATGACCGTTATGGATTCTTTTATGGCACCAGTAAAGCCACCGAAAATAGGGAAGACCGCGTTGTAGAAGGTGTTAATATTAATACCGGGGCGCCTAATACGGTGAACGTTTCCGCACAAAGTTACTACCAACGCATAAGCGATATTTACGAATCTGCCGTTCAGGACGGAACCTATATTAAGCTACGGAATGTTAGTTTAACCTATAATTTTCCGAAAAAGTTTATTCAGAAAACACCGTTCAAACAGGCATCTTTTACGGCGACTGGACGAAATCTGTGGATTCATGCGCCGCATTTTACCGGCTCAGATCCCGAAGTTAATAGCTATGGAACGGGTAATGACGCTCTGGGCTTATATGGTAATTCCGTCCCTACTTCAAGGTCTTATAATTTTACTCTATCCTTAACCTTCTAATTTTTGAACAATGAAATCCTATATCGCATATATTGCTACTTTTGCAGCCCTGACCTTATCGGGCTGCGAAAAGTTTTTGGATGTTAATGAAAATCCGAATCGGCCTTCCACTGTTCAGGAATCGTTGATACTGCCGGCAGTCGAATACAACCTCGTTCACCATGTAACAGCTGGCTGGGCCTCTATCAATGCTGCTCATTTTATGCAGCTGATTGCGCTGAACCAAGCGTCGCCCAACGTCGGAACGTACCGTTTATTCCCTGTAGATTTAAATGACCCTTGGCGCTACACCTATACGGATTGTCTTCAAAATTTAAAATTGATGATGGAACAAGCGGACGAAAACGGCAACGACGTGTACGCCGGGATAGCGCGTATATTGACCGCCTATACGTTGGCCTACGCTACGGACATGTGGGGCGATGTTCCCTATTCGCAGGGGCTGAATGCAGCGGAGACCTTCCAGCCGGCGTACGACAGTCAGGAGGCGGTGTACATCAGTGTTCAATCCTTGCTGGATGAAGGCATTGCTAAATTAACCGCTGGGGGAGGAAGTGCCCCAGGTGGTCGCGACTTCTTTTATAACGGGGATAGCGGGCAATGGATCAAGGCCGCTTATACCTTAAAAGCCAGATACTACATGCATTTGACGAAAGCCCCCAATCACAGCGCCGCTCAGCAGGCACAGTTGGCTTTGGAAGCCTTGGAGCATGGCATGCAAAGTAATGAGGACGATTTACGCTTAGTATATGACGGAAGCTCAAATAGGGAGAATCGGTGGTATAGAAACTTTTTGCCGATAGAAACCATTGTCTTGTCGTCCAAAACCGTCGATTCCTTAGTCAGCCGGGCTGATCCGCGTTTAGATAAGTTAGTTTCACGTTCGAAGTTAAATAATGACTATAATGGTCGGGCAATCGGATCGGATGGTATCGGAGCTTTAGAGGCTTATTCTTTAGGGGGACCGTTCTATGCAAGTGCCAATTCGCCACTTTATTTAATCAATTACCGGGAAGCGCTTTTATTGAAGGCCGAAGCAACGCTTCTTTTGTCGGGAGCCGATGCTGCAGCCCCTTTTTACCGACAGGCTATTGAGGCTGATATGGCACATACGGGCGTCTCATCCAGCGCTGAAACAGCTGCTTATATGGCCAGTAGAGGCAATATTAACGAAGAAAATGCTTTGTCTTATATCATGGAAGAAAAGGCCGTGGTGAATTTTCTATCGCCCGAAATTTTTAACGACTGGCGTAGAACCGGCTATCCTGCCCTGGGCAGGGTTTCGAATGCTCTGTCGGATATTCCGAGAAAGATGCTCTATCCATTGAACGAGTTAACGAATAATCCGCAGCCGCAACATAATGGTGATGCGCTTACCAACCGGGTTTGGTGGGATACTGAATAGATTCATGTCGAGCGCCGTGCACTTGGTCTGCCGAAGGGAGTCGAGACATCCGTATGTTTTAATCCGTACCGATTTCTCCCCAGCAACCGCTGGCAGGCGTGTCTACGGCAGCCTCGGTAACGTAACGAAATGAAGTTGAGATTTTTATAAAACATCTTTTTATTGATTAGCGATGCAGAAAACGCTTTTTTCGCTTATGGTGGCATTTTCCCTTGTTGGGCTCATTCGGCCTGTGTTTGGTCAAGTGTCTGACAATCTATATGTCCCCTGCCAGGAGATTCCGCATTTGATGAAACAGTTCGAGGCAGATGAAGCTGCTGTTTATCGATTTTATTCTCCTTCCGAAAACGCACCCCGTTACCGTTTTTCGGAAGGCTTAGGCTCGCCTGACCGGCAGAAACGGCTACGCCTTTTAAATGAAAAATATCTGGGCCTGCTTGAGCAAGTAAATTTCGAACAGCTGCCACAGGAATGTAAAGTGGATTATTTGCTTTTTTCTAGGGACCTCAGGGAAAATTTACATGAGGTAGAAAAACAGGACGAGCAAATCCGTATGATGGGCGGCTGGTTTCCCTTTGCTGATAGCATTTTTTCGCTGGAGCGTTTACGCCGACGGGGATATTCCTTGGACGCACCGAAAGTTGCCGCCACTTTTTCGCAGCTAGCGCAGGCGATACCGTCCCTTATAGCCAAGCTAGCGGGCACCTCCTTTGAGCCTGAAGAAATCAGAACGGCCCAAGAAGAGCTCTCGCTTTTGCGTAAAACGGCAGCCAGCGTTTTTCAGTTTTATAATGGCTATGATCCTGCCTTCACCTGGTGGGTTCCCGAAGCTTATCACCGTGCCGACAGTATGCTCGAACAGTTCGGAAAGGCTTTTTTAAAGAAACAACAGCCCAATACGATGGGAATCTATACGCGTACCCCGGTTGGCCGGGAGGAGCTTGTGCGTCTATTGAAACTCAATGTAGTCAATTACAGTCCGGAAGACCTATTAGCGATTGCCCATAAGGAAATGGAGTGGTGTCATCAGGAGATGCTAAAGGCCTCGAGCGAGCTTGGTTTTGGTAAGGATTGGAAAGCGGCTTTAGAGCAGGTTAAAACAAGTGCCGTTCCGGTAGGTAAACAGCCCGAAGCTATTCGCAAGCTGTATGAAGAGTCTGTCGGATTTCTCAAGCAGCACGATTTGATTACTATTCCTCCGCTCGCGGAAGAGACCTGGGGTATGATTATGATGTCGCCCGAAAGGCAGCGATCCAACGCTTTTTTTACCGGTGGATGGGAAATCAGTGTCACGTATCCGACCAATACCATGGATTTTGATTTGGCTAACATGCGTATGCTCGGCAACAATCCTTATTTCTCGCGCGCCACCGTTCACCATGAGCTGATCGCGGGGCATAATCTGGAGTTTTATATGAATGCGCGCCATCGGACCTATAGAAACTTCGATACACCATTCTGGATGGAAGGCTGGGCCCTGTATTGGGAAATGCTGTTATGGGATAAAGGCTTTGCGCGGACGCCTGAGGAAAAGATAGGCCTGCTATTTTGGCGCAAGTATCGCTGCGCGCGCATTATCTTTCAGCTTAATTTTCATTTAGGGAAATGGTCCGCCGAAGAATGTGCCGATTTTCTAGTTGATGAGGTAGGACACGAAAGGGCAAACGTAGAGAGCGAGCTGAACTGGCCTTTATCCCGCGATAGTCAAGCTTTTCCGCTTTATCAAGTGTCTTATTATATCGGCGGCTTGCAGTTTTATACCTTACAACAGGAGGTGTTGAAATCGGGGAAGTACACGTTAAAGGATTTTCATGATACCGTTTTAAAGCTGAATGCCATGCCGGTAGAAATGATTCGAGCGATCTTGTTGGAAAAGAAGCTGGATAAGAATTATCAAACAAATTGGAGATTTTACGATAAACCGAATTAGATGAGGTAGGATTGTTAAGGGGGTGTCTCCTATGTTTGTTGCAAGCAAATGTAGGAAACGCCCCCTTTATTTATACAGTTCAAAAGGTTATAATGTTGCGCTTATCTCACCAATTGTGTGTATCGTTTCGATGTGACTAGTTGAGCATCAGCTCCCGAATATATTTAACCGGGGCATTCCCGTAGCTTAGAAATTGTTCATGGAATTTCTTCAGGTTAAATGCATCCTTGTCTTTCTTTTTCAGATCTTCCCGCAACTGATAGATTTCGTGGTAACCGGAGAAATAATTAGTCAGTTGTACGCTGCTCAGGGTAACCCGATCCCATTTACCTTCGGCTTCTGCCTGCTCCTGAAAGGCGCCATTGATGAGGAAATCAAGAGCCTGTGCCCGGCTCATACCGTTCACATGTACTTCGTAATCGAGTATGGCATTTGCTACCGCTCGTAAATGCCATTTATACCACATTAACCACATTTCGGGCGTATTGCCGCCATAGCCGTTCTCAAGCATCATCTGCTCGGTATAAACGGCCCATCCTTCAATCATAGCGCCGTTTCCAAATAATGATTTGATTAGGCTGGGCGATTGGTTCGCATAGACAAGCTGCGTGTAATGACCAGGGATCGCTTCATGGATACAGAGCGTTTGAAGGATGTAATGATTGTATTCCCTTAAGAAACTTTCTGTTTTTGCTGCCGACCAGCCAGCTAACGGAATGACGTTGAAATAAGTCATCCCCCCTTTGTCATAAGGCCCTGGCGCGCTCACTGAGGCAACGGCAACACCGCCCATATAAGCCGGTGTTTCCCGAACCGTCAATGGTTTGCTGGGATCGATATAAAGGAGATCCTTTTGGTTGATAAAGTCGATCAGTCGCGGAATCTGATTGCGGACCGTATCTAAGAAGCCCGCTGCGCTTGCATGATTGACCGATAGCGTGTCGACCACCTTCTTAATGAGTACCAAGGTGTCGGTGGGCATAGGTATGTTTCCAAAATACTTTGGCCATAGCTCCTTACTCAACTTCATCATTTCACCATGGACATAGTTTTTCCGTTGGATGGCACTGTGATACAGGCCTTCCGCCGATTGGTTGGCCTGGACCTGATAGGCAAATTTTTGCTCATAAAGATCCCGTCCCAGCCTAAAGCTTTTGGGATGCGTGGAGCGGAGGCCGCTAAGCCAGTCGGTAAAGTTATTAATTGCCTTCACAGCGTTTTCAGAAGCCATCAGCATGGCTTTCCGCTCTTCCGCGGACAGGTCCGCCTTTTCGATGCTATCGGCAAAATTAGTGCTGAGAATCGGAATTCCTCCCTTGAGTTGTTTAATCGCGAGTGCTTGAAGTTCTGGCACGGGATCTTTGATTTGCTTTTTGGCTGCTTCATAATAAGCCGGAATTCCCTGCAATCTTTTTCCGAAGGCCCGTAGGCGTTCCTTTAGGGGCGCATAACGGCCTGTCAGGATTTGAGCGAAGGTGCCCGCCTCGTTATAAGAAGAGGGGTCCCATTCGAAAGATTTTAAGGTGTCTTCCGACCAAATCATGGATTTTAATCGGTTTTCAATGAGATGATAATCAATTTGCTGACTGGCAGACAGGCGGTCCAAGGGGTAGGCGGACAAGGAATCGAGCTGCGCTTGTAGAAAACTTTTGTTCTTCACTGCGTTTTCAGGAGTCGGCAACGTGAGCACCGTGTCATAAGCATGGTAACCTGCTCGGGTCGCCCAAGAAGGGTACTGTTTCCAAAGAGCCGTCACAAAGTGATCAGTATAGGCTGAGAAAGCTTTGTCTTCTTCGTTGGAGGGCCGTTTGGACTGCCCGGACGAACAAGCGACGCAAGCAGTTAACAAATAGGGAAAATATTTTTTGAAGATCGTATATTTCATCGGTTTTTATTCTATTAAGACGCCTATATAATAATTGTAAGTATCTACTTCAATGTTGTCTCGGCTCGCTCCCGTCAGGTCAAATTCTTTCCAGCTTCTGCCTGGTTCGATAAATTGATAGCTGTTGCCTTTCGTCCGCACTTTTACCGGCATATTAAAATCGGCCACATCGGCAATCCAACGGGCGTAGGTTTTACCATCTTTAAACCGGAATTCCAAGGTTGGGATATTGCTGTGCTTGATATACTGAGCAAATACCGGATTGAGATTGCGCCCGGCGTGTTGACTTATATAGTCGACTACGTCTTCATAATTAACCGTTTGATGATAGAAAGTTTTGTTCAGTCCTCTTAATATTTGTCGCCATTTCTCATCGTTGTTAATGATGGTACGAACCATGTTTAGCAAAACTCCGCCTTTTGGATACATATCACCGGATCCTTCCTGGTTTACGCCATAAGGTCCTTGTACGGGACTGTCGTTCTGTATACCGCTTCGAATGCCATGTACATAGGCTTGCCCTGCCTCTTTCCCATAATTATAGTCGACAAACAGTGCTTCCGAGTAGTTGGTAAAACTTTCGTGTATCCACATGTCTGCAAGGTCTTTAGAGGTAATGTTGTTGCCAAACCATTCGTGTCCGCTTTCGTGTACAATAATAAAATCCCATTTCATGCCCCATCCGGTATCCGAGGCGTCACGGCCGCGATAGCCATTCGCATAGCCGTTTCCGTAGGTCACCGCACTCTGATGCTCCATGCCGGTGTAAGGTACATCCACCAACTTATAGCTGTCTTCATAAAAGGGATACGGCCCGAACCAGTGCTCAAAGGCTTTCAGCATCGGAATTACATTGATAGGGAAGAATTTTTTAGCTTTGGCCTCATTTTCTCTGAGCACCCAATAGCTGAGATCGAGCGCACCTTTTTCTCCTTTGTAGGTATCTGTGAAATTAACATAGTCGCCTATATTAACAGATACGCTGTAGTTGTTGATGGGATTACGTACAAACCAGTCGAATTGCGTGTAGCCGTCTTTTCGGTCGGTTTTTTTAATAAGTCGACCATTAGATACGTCAGATAGCCCTTTGGGTACGCTTATACTAATGAGCATGCTATCAACCTCGTCTGCCTGGTGATCTTTGTTTGGCCACCAAACGCTGGCGCCGAGTCCCTGACAGGCGGTGGCCACCCAAGGCTTGCCTTTGCTGTCTTTAGCGAAAACAAAACCGCCGTCCCATGGTGCGCGCTTAGCAACTTGAGGATGTCCCGAGTAAAATACCTGCATTGAATCTATGGATCCACTTTTAATAGCGGTTGGAAATTCGACAAACACGGCATTGAATTCGCGCGTAAAGGGTACTTCTCGGCCGTGATAGATTACTTTTTCGACTTTCAGATTGGCAAAAAGGTCAAATTGCAGCTTGCGGAAATCTTCGATCGCCTCAAATTTAAAAAGGTTACTGCCACTGATAAATTGCTGATCGATGTCTACCTTCACATCGAGATGATAGTATTTAATGTCATAACAAGTACGCAACGGCGTTAATGTACCTCTAAGCGTATCGGCCCTGTTGAATGTTTCTTGTTTTACCTGCAATTGGGCAGATCCGATCAAGGGCATGGCCGCCGTCGATAGGGCAAAGAGTATTTTTTTATAATTTAATTTATGCATGTTGATGAATATTAATAAGCCATTAGCAATACGTATTTTTTGTCCGTCTTCTAGCTTACAATCTAATTTTACTATTAAAACTTAAAAACCCATAACCTAAAACTTACAACTCTACCTTCCTCCCGGTGGACAATATTGCTTTAAATAGTTCGTGTACAAGCGCGCTAGGTGAGCCGAGGTGCCCTCGCCCTCCGATATGGAATGGCTCCGGTTTGGGTACGACATCAGCTGAAACTGCTTATTGTATTTAATCAGCTCATTAATTAGCATTTCCGCGTTCTGGTAATGCACATTATCATCTGCCGTACCATGGATGTATAGCAGGTTGCCCTGTAAGTTCTTCGCGTGTGTAATGGGCGAGCCTTTTACGTAGTCGGCCTGACTTTCGGGAGGAACACCCATATAGCGTTCTTGGTAGATGTTGTCGTACATGAGCTGGTTGCCTACAGCTGCAACGGCGATACCGGTTTTATAAATTTCAGGGTATTGGAACAGTAAGTTCAGCGTAGAAGAGCCACCTCCGCTCCACCCCCATACAGCAACGCGTGAGGAGTCGACAAAGTTCCATTTTAAGATTTCTTTGGCTGCCATGGCTTGATCTCGAATGTTAATGGTGCCAATGTTGCGGTAAATCGCTTTCCGCCAGACTCTGCCCTTAGGAGCCGGCGCTCCGCGGTTTTCAACCGAAACATAGAGATAACCGTCAGCCGCCATACTGCCTTCGTATAAACGATTAAACCCTGTACCGTAGGTGTCTGTAACTGTTTGGCCAGCGGGTTCACCGTATACCTGAAAAACAATAGGGTATCTTTTGGTGCTATCAAATGCGGTAGGTTTAACCATCCACCCATCCATCTCTACGCCATCTGCTGTAGTGATTTTAAAGAATTCAGGTTTTGGAGTTCCTGCTGGGAGATCACGTTGGATGGCCGCCGCCAATTTCTGTTCATGCCCGGGCAAAACCACTACTTCACCCGCGAAATAGGCCGTGCTGCTGCTGAATGTATGTTCTGCCAACTTTCCGTTAGGTGAAATGCGGTAACTGTGCGTACCTGCTTGGCTCAATGGAGATACGCTGGACGCTTTGCCTCCTTTTAAACTAACCTGATACAGGTATTTTTGTGTAGCATTGTCGGGGGAGGCGCTGAAGTAGAGCTTTTGATTATCCTCATCGATTAAATCTATACCGATAATATCATAGTTTCCTTTTGTAATTAAGGTTTCCTTGCCGTTTATATCGACTTTGTAGACATGTCGCCAACCGTCTTTTTCGCTTACCCATAGAAAGGCCTTTCCATTATCGATCCACTCCCAACCGCTAGGGTCGTCATCATTCCAACGCGATTTAATATCAATCCACGCATTATCCGTTTCCGAGTAGATATTTTTTGTGGTGCCTGTTTTAATTTCGCACAGCATAATATGGCTTTCCTGTTGTCGGCGGTCCAGTTGTTGAATAATAAGCGATTGGCCATTGGGCGTCCATTCCATACGGGGAATATAGTGTTGTATGGGGTCGCCGGGGATATCCATTTTTTTATTTTCCTTCGTCTTTGTATCGACCACATAGATATAGCAAGCGCTTGGATTTTGGCCTGCCTTCGGATATTCTACCGGAATGGTGAAGGAGTAGGTCGAATCGGTGGTGTTCAACATCAGGTAATTGCGTATGCTACGGGCATCAATCTTCCAATAAGCGATGTGTTTACTATCGCTCGACCAGCGGAAACCGTCCCTACAGCCAAACTCTTCCTCATAAGCCCAATCGAAGGTCCCATTGATCATTCGGTCATTTCCATCCGCTGTCAGCTGCGTAATCTGGTGTGATGTCAGATCCTCCATGTATAGATTGTGCTTGCTTACATAGGCTACGCTCGTGCCATCCGGCGATAATTTAGCAAACATTAAGGAGGAGGCAGGCAGTCCTTTCCCTAATTGGCTCAACTGTTTTTTGTTGAAGTCGTATATCCAATAATCGCCGCGCGTATGATAACGCCAGACACGTTTCGTATTGGTGAATAATAGTACCTTTTTGCGATCCGGAGAAATAATAAATTGTCTGATGCTCAAAGGTGTACTGCTGTCGGCCGGTGTAAGTGTAGCCTCATCCAGAAAAACGGTAGGGTGATTTGGGTCTAGGAGGTTCACTTCTAGTATTTTGCCCTCTTCGGCTTTATAGTAGCCGTTGCCATCTTGCGTCCATTGTGTCTTAACGCCCGGCTGTGCAAAGAGAAAATTAATAGGAAATGCGCTGCTTATTAGGAAGCAAATCCAAAGTAGTCGGTTTATGTGTCTCATGTGTTATATAGCAATTGATTTTTTAAATAGTCAGGTAGCCTCTTTAGCTATTTCTTAGCGCTTCCACCTCTTCAACGGTTTTGGCCAGGTAGTTGCCTAAGCGGCGGTTCCCCGCGTGCGTCACCAAGTAATTGTCTTCAATCCGAACGCCGCCGAAACCCATGTAATTCGCTACCGCGGAATAGTTAATAAAGTCGGCCAACTTGTTTTCTGCTTTCCAACGAGCAAATAATTCGGGAATAAAATAAATGCCGGGTTCAACCGTCAGCACGTAGCCTGCTTCCAATTCTTTTCCCAACCGTAAAGACTTCAGTCCAAAGGTGGTGGTGTCTTTCTTTAGGCTTTCGGTATAGCCCACATACTGTTCGCCCAGATCCTCCATATCATGTACGTCTAATCCCATCATATGCCCGGTTCCACATTGAAAGAACAGGGTATGCGCTCCTTTTGCGACCGCTTCGGCCGTATCGCCTTTTACAAGGCCTAGTTCTTTCAAACCGTCAAACAGCACGGTGCACGCTTTAAGGTGCACATCTAGATAACGCACGCCGGGAGCCAGCATAGCCGAGGCTTGCTCAAAAGCTTGTAATACTACGGTATAGATTTCTTTTTGTTTATTGCTAAACTGCCCGTCTACCGGGAAAGTGCGCGTTAGATCCCCTGCATAACCCATTGCCGTTTCGGCCCCCGAATCATTCAGTACGAGCTGCCCCTTTCTTAAGGTATTAGAATGCTTATGATTATGAAGGATTTCACCGTGGATGGATAGAATAGTCGGATAGGCAAGTTTTCCTCCTCCATTTTGGGCGATCTCCTGTATAGCGTTCGCAATCTGTAGTTCCGTTAGTCCTTCTTTTGCCATTTTCATGGCATGTAGGTGCATCTCTACCGAAGTATTCACCGCCATGTCGATCTGGCTAATTTCCTCTGCACTTTTAATCGAACGTTGCGCTACGACCGCTTTGATAAAAGGGATCGAAGCTTTTTTTTCCTGTTCGATCGGGTGTATACCTAACAAATTAAAGAGCTTAATTTTATTGTTCGGTTGATAGGGTGGAAGATAATGAACAAGCCGTTTCTGTTCTTGCGTCCGCTGTAAATAGTCGTACAGGCTAGCGCTCGGAAGAAGCGTCGAGATCCCGCTTTTTCCACTCTTTTCCATTAATGTTTCCTGTTGGCCTGTCCAAACGATTTCATCAATAGTGAGCTCATCTCCGAATAGTATTTCCTTGTCTTCGTCCAAATCAATGATGGCCGCAAGTTTCGGCTCCTGAATGCCAAAGTAATATAGAAACGAGCTGTCTTGTCTAAATGGAAAGGTATTATCCGTGTAGTTCATCGGCTGCTCATCATTCCCAAGGAATAGAAGCAAACCACTTGAAAATTCATTTTTTAGCCTTTTTCTCCGCTCAATATAAATCGATTTTTCAAACATGTCTTAATTCATTGCTGCTGTTTAGCAAAGGTGGTATCTTTTGAGTTAAATAAAAAATAATCCCGCTAATATGAAGTTTAAGGGGGAATGTAAAAATCATAAATAATTCCAAGCGATGCTCCCCCTTTTTTCTCAGATGCTATTCGTATTTTAACCAAATGCAGGCGTTATTGGCAATCATTTAACGAATAATGACCGTATTTTAACCTATTTTACCTAAAGTCTTGTATTTATGAGTTAATATTAGCAAATTCACATTACCTAATACACCAAACCAGCGATGAAGACACTACAGTTCACCATTCCGGTAGCGCACAACCGAACAGTCATTGTTCAGGAGGATTGCATGCCGCATTTCTACCCGCATCTACATCGTCATCACGAGGCGCAGCTCATGTGGGTATTGGAAGGAAAAGGAACCTTAATTGCAGACAATAGTATGCATCCTTTTCAGGAGAATGACATTTTTCTTTTGGGAGCTAATCAGTCCCATGTTTTCAAAAGCAATGCCGATTATTTTGATGACCACAATCCGAAGCAGGTGAGATCGATTTCGGTGTTTTTTGATCCAAATGGCAATTTAGCCTCCCTGTTTAATTTGCCCGAACTTTATATGCTTCAGAGTTTTGTTAAGGATCACGAAAGAGGCTTTAAGGTGCCAACTTCGTATTTTAAAGAAGTGTCCCGACGTGTTTTAAGGTTGAAAGATGCCAGTCAAATGGACCAGCTCATGCATTTCTTTTATTTATTGCGCACCTTATGCCAGGTATCTAAGCAAGCAACTTCGCTTGCCGGCGGTAAAAACTCGTCTATTTCGGAAAATGAAGGAATCCGTATCGGTTCGATTTACAATTATATAGCCCAAAATTTCACCAAACCAATTACCTTGGAGGAAGTTGCCGATCAGGCTAATTTAACGCCCCAAGCTTTTTGTCGCTATTTTAAGAAGCATACGGGTAATACCTTTGTTGCTTTTCTAAACGAAATGCGTGTGCATGAAGCCTGTAAAAAATTAACACACCATAAATGTGAAAGTATATCCGGCGTAGCGTATAATTGTGGATTTAATAGTATCACTAATTTCAATAGGGTATTTAAAAGTGTAATTGGTAATTCTCCCAAAGAATTTATGACGAATTTCCAAAGAAACATTCAGTAGCGATATATTAACTGCTTTAGCTGTCTGAAGCGATGCCAAGCCAAAGAGCTTGGCAGCCTTATACTTATGCTTTTCTTTGTCTATCTATACAGGTGAAGGCTTTTGTGCAGAAATCGACCTCATGAGAGGAGCGATAAGAAAAATTTGTATGAACAGGAAAAGAGTGAGTGAAGAAGTCAAGACAAAAGGCGTTAATAAAAAAGTTAAAATACGCGTATGATTGATTAATACATGGAAGGATATCTTTAACTGTTCGACTTACTTTTGAAGAAAAAAGAATTATAATGACTAAAGAACTTTGGAAAGGAATTTATCCTGCATTATTAACTCCATTTAAGGAGAACGGGGAAATCGATTTTGATATGTTTGGCAAAAACCTGACGGCGCAACTTGAAGGCGGTGTACATGGTTTGATTTTAGCGGGATCACTTGGTGAAGCGAGTACTTTATCAACACAAGAGAAATACGATTTATTGACATATACCGTTAACTTTGTTGCAGATAAAGCTGTTCCTGTTATTTTGGGTATTGCCGAGCAGGCTACCTCGGAGGCGATAAAGATTGCCAAGAAAGCAGAAGAGTTAGGCGCGGACGGACTTATGGTGTTGCCTCCTATGCGTTATAAGGCGGACGACAGAGAAACCGTTGTTTATTTTACAACGATTGCCAACAGCACGAGCCTTCCTATGATGGTATACAACAATCCAGTCGACTATGGCAACTTGGTTACCCTTGATATGTTCGAACAACTTGCTGACGTACCGAATATTCAAGCGGTTAAAGAGTCTACGCGCGATCTGACGAACATTACACGGATGATTAATCGTTTTGGCGACCGCTTTAAAATTCTTGGTGGGGTTGATACCATTACAACAGAAGCTTTATTGATGGGTGCGGATGGTATTGTTGCCGGATTGGTTGACGCTTACCCTAAGGAAACGGTGGCAATTTACGAGTATGTAAAGGCAGGAGAGATCCAAAAGGCTTTGGAAATATTCCGCTGGTTCTTGCCGCTTTTGGAATTAGATATTCATGCAAAACTAGTACAGTATATTAAGTTAGCGGCCGTTAGCGAAGGCATTAGTAATGAGACCGTCAGAGCGCCTCGTTTGCCTTTGGTAGGTGAAGAACGCGAACGTGTTTTGAAGATCATTGCCGACAGTAAAGTTAACAGACCGAATTTGGAAGTAAATGCGTAATTGAGCAAGCACTTTCATGCCTATTGTGATTGTGGCGATCACGAGGGTTTTATTTTGTTAAGAGGAATTATATGTATACAGAAACATCACAGGAACAAGTAGAGGAATTATTGTATAAAGCAGCAGCAGCGTTTCAATATTTAAAACAGCGGAGTACCGCTGATAGGGCGGCGTTAATGTATGCCATTGCCGACAAGATTGAAGGACTGGGCGATGAGCTTATTGCAGCAGCCATGGAAGAGAGCCGTCTTCCTGAGGCCCGTCTAGTGGGAGAAAAGGCCCGTACGATTTTTCAGTGGCGGAGCTACGCCGATCACATCAAAGAGGGAGCCTGTTTTGAAGCGCGGATTGATACAGCGATTGCGGATAGAACGCCCGCTAAACCAGATCTGAGAAAGATCAAAGTTGGCGTAGGTCCTGTGGTTGTTTTTGGAGCAAGTAATTTCCCTTTTGCATTTTCAACCGGAGGAGGCGATACCGCTAGTGCCATCGCCGCAGGCTGCCCCGTAATCTTAAAAGCCCATCCCGGGCATTTAAAAACCTCTACGTTGATGGCGGAGGCAATTACAAGCGCTATACAGGAAGCCGGTTGGCCCGAAGGCGTATTTTCACATGTGTATGGTAATTCCAATGAGGCTGGGGCTTACCTCGTGCAACATCCCTTGACTAAGTCGGTAGCTTTTACCGGATCCTTCAAAGGAGGTAAAGCCTTGTTCGATTTGGCCAATAGCAGGTTAGAGCCTATACCGGTATTTGCCGAGATGGGAAGTGTAAATCCTGTTTTTGTACTTCCAGCGAAACTTGCAGTGAACCCGCAGGAATTTGCCGGGCAATATTTAGCTTCGCTTACACTGGGCGTGGGCCAATTTTGTACCAATCCAGGCGTTGTCGTGGCATTGAACGGTAAAGATTTAGAAGCTTTTAAGTCGGCTTTAAGCGAAGCTGTATCAGCTTGTCAACCCGCTCCCATGCTTCATGAGGGAATTGCGAAAGCCTATCAAAGCAACAGCGAAAAAATGCTGACGCAATCGGCTGTTGCGGTATTAGGAAAAGCCGCGCAGTCAGCGGCGGAAGGGCAAGGTGCGGCATTACTTGCTGAAACGAATGCCAAAGCTTTGTTAGCGAACGAACAGCTATTGGAAGAGGTTTTCGGCCCTTTCGGTCTAATAGTTACCTGTACCGATAAAGAGGAAATGCTTGCGGTGGCTGAGCAATTAAAAGGTCAGTTAACGATTACGGTAGCGGCTACGGAGGCAGATGCCGTGGAATATGCAGACCTAATCAATGTGTTACAGGATAAGTGTGGACGTCTCTTGTATAACGGCATGCCGACCGGTGTAGAAGTTAGTTTAGCGATGCAACATGGTGGACCTTTCCCGTCGACAACAGATAGTCGGTTTACTTCAGTAGGACCGGATGCCGTTCAGCGGTTTTTGCGTCCTTTATCTTTCCAGAACTGGCCCGACAATTTACTTCCGGACGCTTTAAAAAATGCAAATCCGTTAGGGATTTATCGTACAGTAAATAATCAGCTAACGAAGGAGGCTGTAGGCGGTAAGCTATAAGCAGTAAGCTTTAGGCTGCCGCAATCAGTCGAGGAGAATTAAATAAAAAAGATTTATAGGAGCTGAAAGCTATTAGCTAGCTGAGGACTCAAAGCTGTTATATGAGAAAAACCTTTTTTTGTATAGACGCCCATACCTGTGGTTGTCCGGTACGGCTGGTGGCCGGAGGTGGGCCTTTGCTTGACGGCAACTCCATGATGGAGAGGCGTCTACATTTTATGCGAGAATACGATTGGATTCGGAAGGGACTCATGTTTGAGCCTCGGGGCCATGATATGATGAGCGGAAGTATTCTTTACCCGCCCTGCGATCCGTCGAACGATATCGGTGTACTCTATATTGAAACGAGTGGCTGTTTGCCTATGTGCGGGCACGGCACAATCGGTACGGTTACCATTGCGATTGAGGAAGGCTTGATCGAGCCGAAAACACCCGGAGTATTGCGCTTAGAGACACCGGCAGGCTTGGTGTTGATTGACTATAAACAAGAAGGTAAGAGAGTGAAATCCGTTAAATTCACCAATGTAAAATCCTTTTTGTATGCCGAGGACTTAGAAGTGGAATGCCCCGACTTAGGGCTTATCCGCGTGGACGTATCCTTTGGAGGGAATTTCTATGGCATTATTGATCCACAGGAGAACTTTAAGGATATCAAGGAGTTTTCTGCTGGTCAACTGATTCACTATGGCAAAATAATTCGAAAATTATTAAACGATCGCTATGAATTTGTGCATCCCGAAAACAGTAATATTTTCGGCTTAAGCCATATACAGTGGACGGGGAGCGTTTTAGACGCCGCATCAAGCGGCAGAAATGCGGTGCTTGTAGGAGAGAATGCGTTGGATAGATCGCCCTGCGGCACCGGTACATCTGCGCGGATGGCTCAGTGGTATGCCAAAGGAAAATTAAAGAAGGGCGATCAATTTATACATGAAAGCTATATAGGATCCAAGTTTCTCGGAACGATTGAGGAAGAAACAACGGTAAACGGAAAACCTGCCATCATACCCGGAGTGGAAGGGTGGGCGTTAATTACAGGATATAATCATATTATCATTGACGATGAAGATCCTTATGCCTTCGGTTTTCAGGTGATATAAAAAAGTAAAAAGTAAAAATTCAAAAGTCAAAAAGTCTGTCTCCCGTAGGGATTGTAAAATTCAAAAGTAAAAATTCAAAAGTCGAAAGCGGCCGGCAACTGGGCACCGGCAACCGGCAACTGAAAAAACGACAATAACACATGAATCAAGAAAATAAAGGGAGTGTACTGATTATAGGCGGCGGTATTGCAGGACTATGTTCGGCCTATTACTTACTAAAAGACGGCTGGAAAGTAACGCTCTTAGACAGTGGCGACTTGAAAGACAATTGTTCTTATGGAAATGCGGGGATGTTGGTGCCAAGTCACTTTACACCGCTCGCAGCACCAGGTATTGTGGCACAGGGCATAAAATGGATGTTCAATAGTAAGAGTCCGTTTTATGTAAAGCCAAGCTTAAGTGCCAATCTGATCTCTTGGGGCCTCAAATTTATTAAACACGCCAATGCCACGCATGTCGAGCGGTCGGCGCCGAGTATCCGTGATCTGAATCTGTTGAGTAGCAATCTGTATGATGAGATCGCCAAGGCGGACGATTTTGCATTCGAATTACAACATAAAGGAATTCTTATGCTATACAAAACCGAGAAGATGGCAGAAGAAGAGGTTCATTTGGCTGAAACGGCAAAATCGTTGGGGCTGGACGTAGAAGCCTTGTCCAGAAACCAAGTACAGCAATTAGAGCCTCATGCCAAGCTAGATGTGCTGGGCGCAGTGCATTACCGTTGTGATGGTCATCTCTATCCGCAGGCATTGATGGCGCAACTGATTGCTTATATAAAACAAAAAGGGGCAATCATTCACGAGCATACGGCGGTAACCGGATTTGAGGCCAAGCAAGGTAAATTAGAGGCCGTTATTGCAGGTAGTAAAAAGTTTAGTGCCGATAAATTCGTGATGACCGGCGGAGCCTGGTTGCCCGATATTGCGAAAAAGGCGGGACTTCGTATTCCGCTTATGCCCGGGAAAGGCTATTCTTTTATGTACAAGCCATCCGAGCACCGATTGGAGCACCCCTCGTTATTAGTGGAGGCAAGGGTTGCGGTAACCCCCATGAATGGGTATATTCGTTTTGGTGGAACCATGGAGCTGGCGGCCTTAAACAATAAAGTCAACATGAATCGGGTGCAAGGTATAGTGGACGCCATTCCGCATTACTATCCTGAGCTGAACGTGGATATGCCTGCCAAGAAAGACGTGTGGTTCGGTTTTCGGCCTTGCTCGCCTGACGGCTTGCCCTACCTGGGGTATAGCAAACAACTGAAAAACCTGATTGTTGCGGGTGGTGGTGGCATGATGGGGCTTAGCTTGGGGCCGGCTTATGGCAAGGTAGTGAGCGAATTGGCAAAGGAACAGCAAACTTCAGCAGATGTATCCTTGTTCTCGCCCGAGCGCTTTGCTTAACTTCGGTTTTTTGGCAGGATGCACGTCCGTCCATAACCTGCATTTAAGTTTATTATATATCAATCATAAAAAAAGCCTGTTTATAAAATTACAGGCTTTTTTTTCGTTTCGAGCGATTTATTTAGCATTTTTCTTTTCCGTTACTTCGTTACGGATATCTTGGGCTAATGCTTTCGTTTTTTGTAAGGCGCCTCTTAGTCTAGTACCAGCGGCCTTGTTTCCTTTTTCGTAGAATGCCTGTGCATCTTTTTCCGCCGTAGCGATTAGTTCTTTTAGTTCAGAGAATTTTTCCATAATACTTATAAATTTTTATGGGTTTATAAAATTAAGTTAATGATGTTGCTAAACTACGTTTTTTTATCAAAAAGCAATAAGCTTTTTAAATTTTATTTGCTTGATAAGGCACTTCTTAGCGTTTTTACCGCGCTACTGTTATCACTTGCACTGCTAAATAGCTTTTGTGTATCGGCATCGGCACCATAGTAATTACTGTTGGATGTTTTATCGAATGCGATATTAGAGCCATTGATACTGATACCTGCAAAAAGCCCCTTGCTTCTCGAATAGGAATAGACTTCTGCGTCCAATTTATAATCGGTGTTTGCACTGGTACTGCGACCAACAGGGCCTGCCGCGGCCGACAGATCGCCACCGATCGTGAAATCACCATTTTTAGCGTCGGTTAACGCTTCTTTATGCTTGAATAAAAGCACCAAATCGACTGCCTGGACGCCTGCCTGGAAGCCGATACTGCCTCCCGTAATCGTTACGAATACCGGGTCGCTCCATGTTCCGGAAGCCAGTTTTACCATCGCCACGCCCCTTCCTCGTTTTCCGCCAATACCAAAACCGGCATTGATCATCTTCGGAATAATCACCATGCCCTCGGCATCTTGCAGTATAGAGGCCGGGATACTTTCCTTCATCTTTTTGAAGTCTTCGAATACCCTTGCTGCTTTCTGGATACGGTCGGCCTCTTTATCTACCGTATATGAGGAGCAAAACAAGCATATTAAGCCCAACAAAATTGGAGCGATTGTCCATTTCTTACTAGTTGATTTCATACCTATACTAACGATTGCGCCGCAAAAATAGTGTTTGTAAGTATCAGGTTTTACCTTATAAAGTTTATATTTTAAATTTTACCTGCCTGCGATAGGTAGGCTTATCGCCTACTGACTACCGCTTTATCGCGAAAGATGAACACGCTTATATTCTAATGGAGTTACCCCTTTTTGTTTCTTAAAATGCCGATAAAAATTGGAAACATTATTGAATCCACATTCAAAGCAAATTACTTCAGTCGGTAAGATGTTTTCAATCAATAAACGGCAGGCATGGCTAACGCGGATCTCAATTAAAAAATCATAATAACTTTTTCTGGTCATCATCTTAAAGTAGCGGCAAAAGGAGGTAACGCTGAGATTGCTGATGGCTGCTATCTCTTTTAATGTGATTTCCGATTTATAATTACTGAAGGTATAGGTATACACTTTATTTAAGCGAATTGTGTCTGCTTCATTGGGAGAGGTAAAGGCATGGTATTTATTGGTTATCAATCTGTATTCATCGCTTTCTGCTAGGGTTTTTAGAATCGCCAACAACAAAATTATGCGTTCGAGGTTTTCGGCATACGTGCATTCATACATGAGTTGTGCGACCTTTTTTTGGGTTTCGCCATAAAAAATCATTCCGCTTTTGGCTTTTTCATATAATCTAGGAATCAAATAAGCCTCCGGAATATTAATCCAATCTTTTCCTAAACAATCGGGCAAAAATTGCATAACAATAGCTTCGATGTTCAAGTCCGGGTCTTGCTGAAAATACTCTTCGCGACAGCGCCAGGCATGCGGCAAGTTCTCCCCCAATAAAATGATTTCTCCGGATGAAAAATTGTCAATATGGTCGCCTATGAATCGTACACCTTCCCCCTTGATATTATAGTGCAGTTCCAATTCAGGATGGTAATGCCAAACATTACCAAAATTGGGCATAATATCATGGTTGATGCTAAAGGAGCTCTCCGATTTGATAGGAACTTTTTTTAAACGAGGTTTCATAGTTATATGTTTAAGCGGAAAGCCACTGCTCAAAACGAAGTCTTTAACCGTTTAGCTTACGTTAAGGAATCGTTGCTTTAAAGGCTCTACCGAAATTTGGTTAGTTCGCATGCTTCTTATAGCATGATTTCCTCAAAAGTAATAGGTTTAAAATTTCTATGCAAATATTGTACAGGATGAGGGGAAAATTGTACAACAAAGTGGTTTTAACGAGCGCTATCTTTGAGTCTCAATTATAGCGAGCATACCTCACTAAATAAAAACAAAACAGTGGCTAACGCCATTTAGGGTCGAGCGATCGGCTCCGTATCGGCGTATAGAAAGACTGACAATGGTGGTTTAATGATGACAGTAATACGAGATATAAGTATCGATCTTCCAAGTAAGATCCATTTTGGAAGTGGCAGCATGGATAAAATGATAGCTGAAGTCGGATCTTTAGGTTTAAAGAAGGTGTTGGTTGTCACGATAAAACCTTTGTTCGGCAGGCTTCAGACCTTAATCAATAAATTGGAACAAGCCGGTACCGGAGTTTTACTGAATACGTCGATTGACCAAGAGCCGACCTTTCTTGATATGGATCAACTTATACAAGCCTACGCCAACAAAGGGGTAGATGGTGTGATAGGCGTTGGCGGCGGTAGCGTGCTCGATGTCGCCAAACTGGCGGCCGTACAATTGGCGAGTGATCAAAAGTTGGAAGAAATTGTTGGGAAAGACCTCATTCGAGGGCGCAATATTAAACTTATTTGTGTCCCCACTACTTCCGGTACCGGCAGTGAAGCTTCCCCCAACGCTATACTCATCGATCCGGTAGATCACCAAAAAAAAGGGATTATTAGCCCTTTTTTGATGCCTGATTTAGTGTGCGTTGATCCCAGTTTGACGAGCAGTGTACCTCCGGCTATAACCGCTGCGACCGGCCTTGATGCATTGACCCATTGTTTGGAAGCCTATACCAACAAATTCGCGCATCCATTTATCGATACCTATGCTCTTCAGGGGGTGAAACTCATTGCCGCGAACCTTAGGCCGGCTGTGGAGAAAGGGGATGATGCCTTTGCACGCGCACAGGTGGCTCTAGGCAGCCTGTTTGGAGGCTTTTGCCTTGGGCCGGTGAATACTGCCGGCGTGCATGCATTGGCCTATCCGTTGGGGACGACCTTTCATGTTGCACATGGTCTGTCCAATGCCCTGCTTTTGCCTCATGTCATGGCGTTTAACATTCCGGCCGCGCCTGCGCGGTATCGAGATATAGCTTTGGCATTGGGCTGTGAAAAATCCACTGACGATGTAAAGACAGCCTTTGCAGGTGTTGAAAAGATTAAGCAGCTAATAGAAGTTTGTAAGCTTCCGACTAGATTGAGGGATCTAGCTATTCCAGCCGATTCGATTCCGCAAATGGCGGAGGATGCTATGAAAATAACCAGATTATTAGTTAACAATCCAAGGGAAATTACCATACAAGATGCCATTTCTATTTATCAAGAGGCATTTTAGTGCAAAAAGCTTGTCTATCAAGATGTGGGAAGTCGAGGATAGACGTAAACAAAACAAATGATTCACAGATGAAAACAAAAAAGAAATATCATGGTACCATTGTTCCCTTAGTTACGCCGATTAATACCAATTATCAACTGGACCGAGAAGCGGTTGCCCGGATTTTAGAAAATTTAAGACAATTTAACGCATCTCCTTTTATTTTGGGTACGACAGGCGAGTCTGCATTGCTCACCAGTCAATTAAAGCAAGAGTATCTGGAGACTGTTGCCAGCATTCGATCTACCGAACATAAACTCTACGTAGGCATATCGTCCAATTCAATGAAGGAAACGATCGAGTTTTCAAAACGGTGCTTTGAGTTTGGAGCGGACGCGGTAGTGGCTACCTTGCCTTTTTATTATAAACTGTCTGAACACGAGATTAAAAAGTATTTTCTTCAATTAGCGGATCATATTGCTGGCCCCATGGTTATTTATAATATACCGGCTACAACACATATGTCTATTCCGCTTCCTTTATTGGACGAATTGAGTTTACATGAAAATATTGTGGCGACGAAAGATTCAGAGCGTTCAGAAGAACGCCTTCAGGAATCCTTGGCACGTTGGGCCGATCGGTCCGACTTCAGCCATCTACTCGGCTGGGCAGCGAAATCGGCTTATGGCCTTTTGCATGGCAGCGATGGTTTGGTACCTAGCACCGGTAATTTGGCACCTTCTATCTATGACGGTTTATCGCAGGCTGTTGCAGAGGGATCAGAAGGAAAAGCGTATTATTATCAGCGTCAATCGGATTTATTGGGTAACCTTTACCAAACAGGGAGAACATTAGGCGAATCGCTCTGGGCTTTGAAAGTATTAATGCAGTCTGTTGGTTTATGTGAGCCACATGTAATGCCTCCGCTGCAGGGTGCCTCTTCAGAAGAGGTGCATGTCTTGAAGGAGTCATTTCAGCAACTTGTGAAAGACGAAGGAATAAAACTGAATATTTACAATCATGCCTAAAAAGCCAATCATCGGAATTACTATGGGCGACCCGGCTAGTATTGGGCCGGAAATCGCTGTGAAGGCCATGCTTTCGAAACCGCTTTATGATATATGTCGGCCGATACTGATTGGAAATGCAAATGTATTTCAGCATATCATAGAAGCCTTGGCGCTCCCTGCTTCCGTAAACCCTATAAAGCGAATAGAAGAAGCTCAATTTGTCGTTGGGCAACTCGATGTCTACGATCTGGGCCCGGCGGATTTAGATGCCATTCATTTCGGACAAATATCGATTGCGGCGGGAGATGCAGCCTTCCAGTCGGTAAAAAAGGCGATTGACTTGGCAATGGAGGGCGCGATTGATGCAACGGTTACCGGGCCCATTAATAAAAAATCGATCAGCGAAGCGGGGCATCCGTATCCCGGACATACTGAAATTTATGCCCATTACACCAATACAAAAAAATATGCAATGTTGCTGGTGGAAGAAAAAATGCGGGTTATTCATGTTTCAACCCATGTTTCATTGCGAGAAGCTTGTGATTTAGTAAAGAAAGAAAGGATCTTAGAAGTTATCGAGTTGTTACAGGGAGGTCTAAGGAGCTTGGGCGTAAAGAATTTAAAGATTGGCGTAGCGGGCCTAAATCCCCATGCAGGCGATTCAGGCCTGTTTGGTACGGAAGACGCATTGGAAATAGCGCCTGCCGTAGCAGCTGCCTGTCAATTAGGCTACGATGTAGAAGGACCTGTTCCGGCCGATACCCTCTTCTCTAAAGCAGCCACGGGCTACTACGGGGGGATTGTGGCGATGTATCACGATCAAGGACATATCCCTTTCAAACTGACCGGTTTCAAATGGAATGCTGAAAAGCAGCAAATGGACAGCGTAAAAGGGGTGAATATAACGATGGGTTTGCCGATTATTCGTACGTCGGTTGACCATGGAACGGCCTTCGAAATAGCGGGAAAAGGAGTTGCCAGTCACGATGCCATGTTACTGGCCATTGAAGCTGCCACGCAGTTAGCACTAAACAAGATTTACGGCATATGATTATTGTAATTGCAGACGATCTGACCGGAGCTGCCGAACTAGGAGGTATCGGCTTACGTTATAACCTGCGAGTAGAAATTGCGAATCAAATAGGCGTCGCTTTTTCCACGGAGACCGATCTGCTGGTAATCAATATCAACACCCGCTCTATGATAGAAGCGGCTATGGAACAGCTCAGTCGTGCATTAAAATGGATAGAACAGCTGCCTTACTCGTTTTTATTTAAAAAGGTCGATTCCGTATTGAGAGGACACGTAACGGCAGAAATAAATATGCAGCTTGTTAACACGCACATGAAACGAGCTTTATTGCTTCCTGCAAATCCGCGTTTAGGACGAATAATCAAAAATGGGAAATACTATGTACAAGGCCAGGAAATACATGAAACACACTTCTCAAAAGATCCTGAATTTCCGATAAAGAACGCAGATGTGTTGCACATGTTGGGGGCAGGGGAAGAGGTACAGGTAATGGCATGGCGTGATATTTTTCCGGAAGAAGGCATTGTTGTGGGAGAAGTGCTCACCGAAGAGGACGTAGAGAAATGGATACAGCTTGTGCCGGATGATGTGTTGCTTGCGGGCGGATCTTCGGCCTTCATTGCTTTTTTAACACAGAAGATAGCGGGACAAGGTTTCCAAAAAGAGGATGCGAGCGATACCTTTTCTGGGTTTAATCGGCCTTGTTTATACGTTTGTGGTAGCAATTATGAGAAGAGCGTACAGCGTGTACAGGCTTGGCGAATGGCTAATGAACCGGTATGTTATCTTCCTATTGTTCAACCCGGAGAAAAAATGAACGGGCAATTGCTGAATAACTGGATAGAACGTGTAAAGGCTGCGATCGCTTGTCACCAAAAAGCAATAGTCGCCTTTGATAACGAGGGACTGAGGGGCCTAAGCTTAACTCCCTGTTTCTTAAGAGAGCAAATGGCCCAGGCGGTTCACAATTTATTGAACGAAGTTTTCGTTCGCGAGCTTGTGATAGAAGGCGGCGCAACCGCGGACGCTATCTTAGCACAGCGGCACATTACTCAATTAAAGCCCTTAGAAGAATTAGGTCCAGGGGTAATTCGCTGCAATATGCATAAAGATCCAGAAATATGGATAACTTTAAAGCCGGGTAGTTATTCTTGGTTTATACTGTAATATACCAATATACTAACTGATAATAAAAACAACCAAATTATGAATAAAACTGCATTAGGGGCGGTTGATTACGGTATCATCGTGATCGTGATTATGATAACGCTGTATATGGGCATGCGTTATGCAAAAAATCAAACGTCTACCCACTCGTTTTTTTCGGCAAGAGGCCGCATTCCTTCCTGGGCCATTGGAATTTCGCTTTTAGCGACACTGATAAGTAGTGTCACTTTTTTAGGTTATCCCAGCGAAGGCTTCACCTCCAATTGGATATTGTTGGTGCAGGGATTGATGGTGCCCGTTGTCTTGCTGGTGAGTATATGGTTTATTGTACCGATGTACAGAAGAGTAATTGGATTAAGCACTTACGAGTACTTTGAAAAGCGTTTTGGTCTGTTTGCCCGCTATTACAGCTCCATCGCCTTTGTGCTACGCCAATTCTCGGGCATGGGCACGGTGCTATACCTGCTGGCGGTTGCTCTAAGCAGTATGACGGGCGCGAACACCTTTTGGGTGATTGCAGGTACGGGGGCGATTATCATCACGATTAATTTGCTTGGCGGACTTGAGGCGGTAATTTGGCTGGATGTATTTCAGGGCTTTATGCTTTTTGTAAGTGGTATCATCTGTTTATTGTTGATCTTTTTTGCGGTAGACGGTGGCGTGCAGGAAGTCTGGCATGTTGCGCAGCTAAATCATCGCACCGGTTTTGGCCCTTACGATTTCGATTTTAAACACCTGACCTTTGTGGTGGTAGCCATTAACGGGCTTTTCTATGGTATACAGAAATATGGTACGGATCAAACGGTTGTGCAACGTTATTTAACAGCTAAGACAGATAAAGGGGCCATCGGTGCCTCCTTGCTTGGTATCCTGCTTACTGTGCCTGTTTGGGCTTTGTTTATGTTGATAGGCACCGCGCTTTTCGTCTACTATACGCAGCAACCACTGCCCGCTCATGTGAACGCGAACAGCGTATTCCCTTATTTTATTATGACCGAGCTGCCGACAGGCGTAGTTGGCTTTGTGTTAGCCGCGATGATTTCGGCCGCTATCTGTAGTTTAAGTGCCGACCTTAATTCACTGGCAGCGGTAGGTGTAGAGGATTACTATAAGAAAATGCGTCCAGGAAAGACAGATCGCGCCTATTTGGCAAGTAGCAGGTGGATGGTCCTGTTTTCGGGATTGATTACCATATCAATCGGATTTGTGTATGCTTTTTTAGGAAGTGAAGGCATTTTAGGGGTTATCTTTACTTTGTATGCTATTTTTTCGGGGGGTATTGTGGGGGTGTTCCTATTGGGATTGTTTTCGAGTAGAGCAAATGAAAAAGGAGTGAATATAGCGATTATAACGTGCATATTTTTTACTGCCTATGCACTTTTAACCTCTACGGAAATTGGCGTTGGTGCCGAAAAACGCAAGTTGTTAGATTTGGGTGCCTTCAACTTTACACACCATAAACTGATGCTTGGAGTATATAGTCATGTGCTGGTTGTTGTAGTAGGTTATATTTGCAGCTTATTCTTCCCCAAGCCGGCCATCAACGAAAATTTATTATACAGTGGGTGGTCAAAATGGAAAAAAGCGAAAAGGCAGGAGGAAAAGAGCAACCGCCTACATCTGGAACGGCCTACAACTAGCGCGTATAAATTATATCAGGAATGAGTTTAACCCAGAATACGCATTAGCTCATGAACTGCAATGAAATGCTCCTTTACATCCATTTCAATAGCTCATTCGCCATACCGCAGTATGTCTCGTTCCCTATTTCATGCCTGTTTTGGATCATTCCCTTTCGTTTTAATTCCTAACGCGTAATCTGGGTTTAAGCTAAGGGAAGGCTAGCGGCGGAAAGCTGTGAAGTCAGACTATTAAGCGGATTGCTATTTGATTTTAGCTGGGTAATGCTTATGTTTGAATGAACTAGCACAAAAAGCCTACAGCCATGTCTTACTTAAACCCGCCATATTGCAAGATAGCCTTCGTCGCAGCGCTGTTAATAAACGTTTGTTTGACGGTTAATGCGCAGTTTAAACGAATAGGGCTGCGGGAAGGCTTATCAAACAATTCCATTACAACGATCTATCAAGACCGCTACGGATTTATGTGGCTAGGAACTTTCGACGGCCTTAACCGTTACGACGGATACGAATTTAAGGTATTCAAAAACAACCTGCGTGATTCGCTGTCCTTGCCAAACAATCGAATCTCCGCTATTGACGAAGATGGAAACGGGAACCTGTGGGTGGGAACAAAGCAGGGCATTTATCGCCTAGACAAATCGAAATTGTCCTTTTTTCCCTTATATTATAGTCCGCAGAACAATTCGCAGCTTATCCAAAAAAAAATCACTCATCCGATTAATGCGCTGTTGAAGTTGCAGGATGGCAGCCTATTAGTCTGTACAGCGGGAGAAGGGCTATTCCGCTATGAAGCGGGGGCAAAGGAGGCACATCAAATCCCCCTTCAACGGGAAGGCCGAATGATATACGCTTTTCATGCACAAGCAGCGGCGGTAGACGGAAATCATAGGCTATGGATATTTGTGCAAAATGTCGGTTTATGCCGTTACAATGTGGAACGCGGCGCGCTGGAGCTGTACAATGGGGCTGTTTGGCAGGCCAACTGTATGATGCTTGATCATGAGGGCGCAATCTGGATAGGTAATAACAACGGGTTGCACCAATTTGAAAAAACGGGAAATGATTCCTTTACCTATAAATACAACGCTGCGGTCGGTCATCGGCCTATTACGAGTATCAGTTTAGATTTGTCAGGAATTGTATGGGCGGGGTCAGATGGCTCTGGAGTGTTCAGTATCGATCCAAAAACCAAAGAACTCCTGCATTTTTCGGCAGGAGAAAGCCCAAACCAATTATCCAGCGCTGCCGTTTATGCAATTTATACCGATAATTTGAACCGCAAATGGATCGGTACCTTAAGAGGCGGCCTCAATATTTTAGATAAAACAGCCAACCGCTTCTCGTCCGTGCGCCGAAATAGCCATAGTGCGAAAGCACTTAGCAGCAATTTTATCCTCTCATTCTGTGAACAAGATAGCAATAACATTTGGATCGGGACTGATGGTGCAGGAATAAGTTTGTGGGATAGAAGGGCAAATGCCTTCACCAATTATCGTCATGACCCGGAAAATCGGCAGAGCCTAAGTGACAATTATGTCGTAAATATGGTGATGGATGAAGAAGGAAATCTCTGGGCGGCTACTTATGGAGGGGGGATTAACAAGCTTGATCGTTCTTCAAACCAGTTTAAACGATATACCTGCTTTAACAGCGAATATAATTATGAAGAAGTAAACACATGGTCTCTTTATAAAGACCGCGAGGGAAGTATTTGGGCCAGCGCCCTTTCGGACGGCGGCCTCTATCGTTTTAACCGCAAAGAGGATATATTCGAACTGGTAGATCACCAGCTTACCAATATACTGACGCTCGCTGAAGATGAAGAAGGGCAGTTATGGGGGGGTAATTTCAATAGTTTAATAAAGATCGATCGGGTGGGTAAGCAGCACGAATGGTTTGGCATGGGCAGCGCGGTACGTGATATTAAGCCAGGTGGCGATGGGAAGCTATGGGTGGCAACTGAGGGCCAGGGCCTCAAACTTTTTGATAAAGCAAAGGGAGACTTTAAAACCTATGCGGATCTGGATGGTTTGCCGGAAAACTCAGTGCTGAATATAGTGATAGACAAACGACACCACCTGTGGTTAAGTACCTTCAACGGCTTGTCGGAATTTTCGCCGGAAAGTAAAAGTTTTCGGAATTTTTTCGCTGCCGATGGTTTGCAAAGCAACCAGTTCAACTATAATGCGGCCTTGAAGTTGTCAACGGGTGAGCTGCTTTTTGGGGGTATTGAAGGATTCAATATCTTTCGTCCGGAAAACATTAAATCGGTCTCCTGCAATACGCCGTTACATATTACAGCTATCCGAATAAATAACAAGCCGATACAGACTCTTGACTTAAATGTCAATGCGAAGGAGTTAAGTGAGATTCTCGAACTGGAGCTGCCGCACGATCGTGCTGTTTTATCGGTGGATTTTGCCGCCCTCGATTACAGCTTTCAGGATAAGATAAACTATGCCTTTTATCTCGAAGGCTGGGAAGAGAATTGGAATTATGTAGGGCACAGCCGTAGCGCTAATTATGGAAAATTACCGCCCGGTAAATATGTTCTGCATATTAAGGCTTCCGATGCTGATGGTGAGTGGACTAAGGCGGAAAGGCTACTGTATGTGCGCGTATTGCCCCCGTGGTGGGCCACTAGATGGGCTTACGGGCTGTATGTCCTTACAGTGGGCGCGTTGCTTTTTTCCTATCGCTGTTACCGAAGAAACAGTTTACAATTGCGGTACGAGGTGGCTCGGGCCAAATTGGAAAAAGAAAAGGAACACGAGCTGAACGAAAAGAAAATGGCCTTTTTTACCCATGTTTCGCATGAGATCCGCACGCCTCTAACGCTCATTATTAATCCGCTCAGAGCCCTACTGAGAAATAATCCAGCGGATCAGTCGACGTTGCAGGGAATATACCGAAATAGCAAGCGTTTGTTGAGCATGGTGGATCAATTGCTGCTGTTTAAAAAAGCGGAGAGTGAATTGGATCGCTTAAAGCCTGTTTCGCTAAACCTCGGCGAGCTTTGTCAGGAAATCTATCAATGTTATGAGCAGCAGGCCTTGCTAGAGCAGATCGATTTTTATTTGGAATTGCCCGAATCGGCCGAACCTATATATGCCGATCGCGAAAAAATAGAAATCATCCTATTTAATCTGCTGACCAATGCTTTCAAGTTTACTCCCAAAGGAGGCTTCGTAAGATTACAGCTACGTTATTCCGCGCAGGAAGTCCAGGTAAGAGTAGAAGACAGTGGCTGTGGGATTGCAAAAGAGCAGCAGAAAGATCTCTTCCAAAAATTTGCAAGGCACGCACAGACGCAGCAGAGTGGATTTGGAATCGGTTTATATTTGTCTAAGAAGTTTGCCGAAGACCATCAAGGCAGTTTGCAGTATTTGGATATGCAGCACAAAGGGGCTACGTTTGTACTATCGTTGCCTAGAGGACGGAGTCATATCGCAGACCATCTTATTTACGAAGATATCGGGCATAAATCGACTTTTCTTGAGGAACTCCTCGAAGAGCCCATAATGTCTCTGTATTCAGACGAATCGATTTATGACGAGCGCAACACAGTGGAACCGGCCGCTCTCGTCAATACGAAACCCCTAATGATGATCATTGATGACAATAAGGAAGTTATCAATTACCTTTATCTTTTCTTTGAAATGGACTTTTCAATCATTGCTTTTTGCGATGCAGAAGAAGCACTTCTTAGCTTAGCGAATAAAATTCCGGATATGGTGTTATGCGATGTGATGATGCCCCGAACGGGTGGACTCGACTTTGTTGAGAAAATGAAGGCCAGTAAACGATGGCGGCAAATTCCAATAATTTTGCTGACCGCCAGCACCTCAGAGGAAAACAAGCTTAAAGGCATAGAACTGGGTGCTGACGACTATATTAGCAAGCCCTTTAATGAGGATCACCTGCAGGCGCGGGTACAGGCTCTTCTAAGACAGCGGCAGACGATGGAGGAGAACTTCTTTGAAGAGATTACTCTGTCGAAGCAGGAAAGTATATCAGAAGAAGAGGTGGCCTTTCTGCAACGCTGCGAAAACATTATTCTGGATCACCTACATCAGGAGTTTACTATTAAGGAGTTTGCAACGGAAATCGGCATGAGCCATTCGGCACTTTATAAAAAAATAAAGAGGCTGTCGGGACGTACAGCTAATGAATTTATGCGTTTCGTTAAACTGCGGAAGGCGGCACAAACGCTTTTAAAGGAGGATGTCAATATCAGCGAAGTGACCATTATTGCGGGCTTTAACGATCTGAAGTATTTTCGTGAGCAGTTCCAAAAGGAATTTGGCATGAAACCCTCTGAGTACGTTCGTAAATATAGAAACGCATTTCAAAAGAAGTATCAGTTAAGCTGATTAAATAGGAAGTTAAGGTCTATTTGCTGCGGGTCAATTGCTTGCCAAATCATATAAGAATAGTAAATCAGGCAGTATAAGATTTCACCTTCATCTCCGTCATGCTCTGTAGGACCAAATTCAAGGGAGATAATTCGTTTTTCTCCCTCAAAAAGATCGTTCAGAAAGGCCATCAAAATTTCTTTGTTCGGTTCACCAAAATAATAACGGAATCCCCAGTCATTCAATGGGTCTATATATTTTTCCGGCTTAGGTTGAAAGTTGCTCACCGTATATCGCGTTTAGATTAGGGTAAAGGTATGTATCTGGCATTCGTCGTAAGAACCAGAGAGCAAAATGAACAAAGTGAACGAAAAAGGGAAAATATAGAAATACGATTATCCCCCCTAAAATTACCTAATTATCCCCCCTGCTGTTTTTAAAAAAACCTTCAAAATTGCGGTGTAATAGCCTGAAAGGTATAAACCTATCACCGTTCGGCCATAAAAGAAACCAACCAAGAATATTATGAGATGTTTTTATGAAACGAAGCGAAAGCCAAAGGCGTTCTGCCTTCGAAACAGGAAACTGTTGTTAATGGCTTTATTACTTTTAAATGTAACGCTCGCAGCAGCACAAAGTATACGCGTTAGTGGTATCGTAAAAGACGCGCAAGGGCCACTACCCGGCGTTTCGATCCGTGCAAAAGGAACGAATCAATCGCTTGCCCAAACTACTGATCAGGGCGTGTTTAAATTGGATGCTGAACCTGGAACTGTTTTGGTGTTTTCCTACATTGGATACACCACAAAAGAGGTAGACCTTTCCGCAGAACAAGCCGATGAGCAAGGGAATTATTTGTTGAATGTAATCCTCGGCCAAGGAGAAGGAAATAACCTGGAAGAGGTTGTTGTAGTAGGCTTTGGTACGCAGAAGAAATTGAATTTAACGGGAGCGGTAGGGACGGTCGACTCGAAAGCCTTGGCCAACAGACCGGTAAGGAACGTGTCACAAGCGCTTCAGGGACTTGTGGCCGGATTAAATATTTCACAAAGCAATGGGTCGCTGGAAAGTAATCCCAGCATCAATATACGCGGTGCGGGTACCTTGGGCTCCTCCAACTCAAACGCAAGTCCGCTGGTACTCATCGATGGAATGGAAGGGTCTATAAACCTGTTGAACCCGCAAGATATTGAAAATGTCTCGATCCTTAAAGACGCATCTGCTTCTTCAATTTATGGTTCAAGAGCGGCCTTTGGCGTCATCCTCATCACCACAAAGAAAGGGAAAGCAGGTAAGACGCAGATCAACTACAATAATAATTTCCGGTATAGCAGTCCGGTATTATTACCTAAAATGATGGACTCCTATACCTTTGCACTCTATTTTAATGATGCGGGGATCAATGGTAACAGCACGCCACATTTTAGTGAAGAGCATCTGCAGCGTATTCGTGATTACCAAGCAGGTGTTATTACAGCATCTACCATTCCGAACCCAAACAATCCACAGTATTGGGGTGAGGGATATGCTTACGGGAATGACAATATCGATTGGTACCAAGCCATGTACAGAGACTATAGCTTTTCCCATGAACATAACCTCAGTTTAAATGGGGGTAACGAAAAGACGACCTATTATCTGTCGGGAAACTTCATGGACCAGAACGGCTTGATGCGGTTCAATCAGGATTTCTATAATCGTTATACGCTTACGGCGAAGATAAATTCAAAAATTTCCGATCAGGTTTCGGTCAACTATAGCGGGCGCTTTTTACGCGATGAATATCAGCGCCCAGCAAGTTTAACCGATGGGTTCTATAATGACCTGGGCCGACAGGGTTGGCCGACATTACCCTTGTACGATCCGAATGGATATCTTTTTAGCTCTCCTTCTCCGGCCTTGCTAATGCAAGACGGGGGTATTGACGAAACTGTGAAAGACTATTTGTACCAGCAACTTCAGATTGTGCTGGAACCCATCAAAGGCTGGCGCACATTTGGTGAATTTAATTATAGAATTCGGAACGACTTTCGGCACTGGGATTCGCAACAGGCCTATAACCATGATGTTAATGGGGCTCCCTACCTCTATAAATATACATCGAATGTTTATGAATATGGCTTTAAAGAAAACTACCTGAATACCAACATTTACTCTGAATATGCTAGAAGCTTTGCTGAAAAGCATCATATGAAAATGATGCTTGGATTTCAGGCTGAGCAAACGAAATACAGAGATTTAAGTGTGCAACGGAACGGAATCATTGTTCCTTCGCTGCCGACGATTAATACGACTTCAGGTATTGATACAGAAGGAAATGTCGTAGCTCCGGCTGTTTCGGGGCAATATCAAAACTGGGCTACTGCAGGCTTTTTTGGACGTTTAAATTACGATTTTGATGGCAAGTATCTAGTGGAGGCGAATCTGAGGTACGATGGCTCATCGCGCTTCCGTTCCGATACGCGATGGGGTTGGTTTCCGTCGGTTTCTGCCGGATGGAATGTTGCACGAGAAGGCTTCTGGGAAGATAATCTTGGCGTGATCAACAATTTTAAGCTTAGAGGCTCTTATGGCGAACTCGGTAATCAGGATACAAAAGTTTGGTATCCCACTTACGTTACCATGCCCGTCGGCTCGGCCAATGGGAGCTGGCTAATCAATAATGCCCAACCTAATACGGCAGGTGCACCGGGATTGGTCAGCTCAACACTTACCTGGGAATCGGTGAATAGTGTGAATGTTGGAGTCGACTGGGGTGCCTTCAATAATCGATTGACGGGATCTTTTGATTGGTATACAAGAAAAACAATAGGTGTTGTGCAGCCCGGGGTCGAACTGCCAGCTGTTTTGGGGACAGGCGTGCCCCCAACCAATAATACAGATATGAAGACGGTTGGATTTGAATTCGAGATTACCTGGGCAGATCGTTTAAAGAATGGCTTGGGTTATAGCGCTCGTTTCTTACTTTCCGACAACCAAAGTACGATTTTAAAGTATGCGAATGCTACAGGGTCGTTCGACTACAATCGACAGGGGCAGAAACTTAATGAAATTTGGGGTTATGAGACCATTGGCATAGCCAAAACACAAGCAGAAATGGATGCACATTTGGCAAGCTTGCCTAACGGAGGACAAGATGCGCTGGGGGCCCAATGGGGTGCAGGAGATATCATGTATAGAGATCTGAACGGGGATGGGGTAATCAATTGGGGTAGCTGGACGGAAGGTGATCCGGGGGATCGTAAATTGATTGGAAATAGTACGCCACGTTATAGTGTGGGATTCGATTTAAATCTGGATTATAAAGGCTTCGATCTTCGCGCCTTTTTCCAAGGAGTTTTGAAAAGAGATTATTTTCAGGATAGCTATTTTTTCTGGGGTGCAACGAACGATATCTGGTGGTCAACCGGCTTTGTAGACCATGTCGACTATTTCCGGGACGATGAAAGCCATCCGCTCGGAGCGAACCTCGATGCTTATTATCCGCGGCCGACCTTTGGTTCATCGCGAAACCGTGAGACCCAAACGGCGTACTTACAAGACGCTTCCTATATTCGTTTGAAGAATCTCCAGCTTGGCTATACCTTTCCACAAAGCTGGGTAAGTCGCTTTGCTTGTCAGTCGCTTCGCGTATATGCCTCCGGAGAAAATCTGTTTACCAAATCGAAGGTCGCCGGTATGTTTGATCCGGAAACGATCGATGGAGGGGATAACGGGAGTCTTTACCCCTTACAAAGGGTAATCTCTTTTGGTTTAAGTGTTACTTTTTAATCAATAAAGAAGATGATTAACGTAAATAAAAAGAATTTAGCGCTCAGCCTATGTCTGTTGCTTACAATCGGCAGTCTTTTTTCCTGTAAAAAATTTCTGGATCAGGAACCACTGTCTGATATTACACCGGAGAACTATCTATGGGAAGAATCACAATTGGGCGCCTATGCAATTGACCGTTATGGCATTCTGCCATCGCATGGCAATTATTCTTTCGGGACTTTCGGTACGGATGGAAACACCGATAATATGATTACCCCAAGTCTGGACAATAAATATATTCCGGGGCAATGGCGAGTGGATGCTACCGGTGGTGCTTGGGATTTTTCAAATATTTATCAGATGAACTACTTTCTGGAAACGGTAATTCCAAGGTGGCAAGCCGGAACCATAACCGGAACTGCCGAGAACATCAATCATTTTATCGGCGAAATATACTTTTTAAGGGCATTTGAATATTTTAACAAATTGCAGGAACTGGGTGATTTTCCAATCGTAAAGACTACATTTCCGGATAATAGTGAAGTCCTTGTCGAGGCCAGTAAACGAATGCCACGCACAGAAGTCGCACGCTTCATATTGTCGGATCTGGATTCCGCGATCACGTTATTAAAGGTTACCGCGCCCGACGGGAGGAAAAACAGAATTTCTAAACCGGTGGCTCAATTAATGAAGTCGCGCGTAGCATTGTTTGAAGGGACATGGCTCAAATATTTTAAGGGTACAGCATTTGTTCCCGGAGGGCCGGAATGGCCCGGTGCTTCACAAGCGGATAATGCTAATTACCAGTTTCCGGCGGGAAGCATCGATGAAGAGATCGACTACCTTCTAGGGCAGGCAATGGATGCTGCGCGGGAAGTTGCGAGCAGTGTTCAACTCGTGGAGAATACGAGAATTATCGAGTCATTGAATAATGAGAATCCGTATTTCAGTATGTTCAGTGCACAGGATATGTCGGGTTACAGCGAGGTGTTGCTTTGGCGCGAGTATAATCGTTCCCTGGTAACGCATAATGTTCCGGTAATGGCGCAGGCTGGCAACTACGCCGTGGGTTTAACCCGCGGAATGGTGGAGAGCTTCTTGATGGCCAATGGCTTACCTATTTATGCCGCAGGGAGTGGTTATGCCGGGGACGACTACCTTGCCGATGTTCGCGCCAATAGGGATGGAAGACTACACCTTTTTCTGAAAGAGCCCGGTCAACGAAATGTTTTGGCCAATTTGTCTATGGGTACGCATGCTACCGAAATTGAACCTATCCCGCGCATATGGGAGTCTGGCTGGGAACAAAAATATACCACTGGTTATACTATCAGGAAAGGTCTAAATTACGATGCGATTTACTGCAATAACGGACAAGGGTATACAGGAAGCATTACATTCAGGGCAGTGGAAGCTTACTTGAATTACATAGAAGCGTGTTATGAGCGTACAGGAAGTTTAGATGGGAATGCCCGGACTTATTGGCAGCAAATCCGCGAAAGGGCGGGCGTCGATGCGGATATCGATAAAACAATTGCAGCGACCAGCGTTGCCATGGAGACGAGAGACTGGGGAGCGTATTCTGCGGGTCAACTAGTTGACGCTACCTTATACAATATTCGGAGGGAACGCAAGAATGAGCTCATGGCCGAAGGATTACGCTTTATGGATCTGAAACGCTGGCGCGCGATGGATCAGCTAATCAACAATCCTTACCATGCGGAAGGCTTTAAATTATGGGGGCCGATGCAGTCGTGGTATAATGCTAACCAGCTTGTCTATGGCGCCGCTAACAACAATGCGATTGTATCTGATCCGCAAAGGAGTGAGTATCTTTTGCCCTTGGAAATCAGAAGTAATACCTTGTCTTATGAAGGGTTGAGATGGGCAATGGCGCACTATCTGAGCCCAATAGCCGTACAGCATCTTCTTATTACCACTGCGGATGGAAGTCCTGCATCGTCCATTATATATCAAAATCCTGGATGGCCTACCACAGGAGGGAGTCCCGCAATTGGTTATTAAAAATACGTTTTTGATGGCTGATCATTTTTTTATTTCATTATATTACCTTTAAAAACTAACTCATAAACTTAATACTGATGAATACCTTTATTGTACCGTTGATTTTGCTTTTTACATCTCACTTTTTAACCGCTTTTTCCCAAGACAAAGACCGTTTTGCAGCAACGAAATATGAAAATGAAGGTTATCATTTAGTGTGGGCAGATGAGTTTAATGATATTGGATCACCTAAAGCAGCCAATTGGAAATTTGAAGAAGGCTTTGTTCGCAATAAGGAAGAGCAATGGTATCAGAAAGAGAATGCCTGGTGTGAAGGCGGCTTGCTTATTATCGAAGCTCGCAAAGAGGACAAGCCTAATCCAAATTACGTGGAGGGAAGCGAAAAGTGGAATGAAAATAGACCGACCATTACCCATACGTCTTCTTCCATCAATACCCGCGACTTGCATAGCTGGCAATATGGTAGATTTGAAATGCGGGGACGCATCAATATCAGCGCCGGACTTTGGCCGGCATTCTGGACTTTGGGGATTGCTAAACAATGGCCTTCAAACGGTGAAATAGATATTATGGAATATTACAAAGGCAATATTCTCGCCAATATAGCTTGTGGGACAGAGAAACCCTACCAGGCCAAATGGTACAGCAAAACCAAGCCGGTAAAAGAGCTGGGCGGTGAGCAGTGGGCGGCCGATTTTCATACCTGGCGAATGGATTGGGATGAGGAAGCCATTGCTTTATATGTAGACGACATGTTGTTAAATAAGGTTGCGCTGGAAGAATTGGTTAACCGAGACGGCACGGGTTTTAATCCTTTTAAACAGCCGCACTATATCCTTTTAAACCTCGCGATGGGCGGAATTAATGGGGGTGAATTAGGTGATACCGAATTTCCCAATCGTTTTGAAGTGGATTATGTAAGGGTCTATCAGAAAAGGCAATAGTCTGCCTTGATTCACATTCACTCGTTCTCAGGTACTTTTACGTCTGTTGGGTAATCGACCTGACAGGCGATTTTTTATTTATGGGCTTATAAAAAAGATTTAACGTTGCCATAATATAGCCTATCTATCTTTGCTGTAAGACTAATACAAAATGCAAGCTATCTCCAAAATAGGTGAGAAGACCTTAATAGAAAGCATGCGGAATGACAATGCCGCGGCTTTTGAACAGCTCTTTGAATTCCATTGGGAGGAGCTTTATAAACGCGCTTATTACCGCCTTCGAAACCGCGAGTTAGCGGAAGATATGGTTCAAGATGTGTTTGCCGACCTATGGACGCAGCGGCGTGGACTGCACGTTCAGCATGACCTTGCCAATTACCTGGGCGCTATGCTCAAATATAAAATCATTTACTGGGCAAGTCAACAGGCGAGGGAAGAGGAACTACAAATACATCTATTTCACCAGATGGAGAAAGTGGAAGATACTATTTTGGGTGTAATGGAAGTGACAGCCCTGCAACAAACGATTGCAGAAGTAGTCAGCGCCTTCCCCGAAAACATGCGCAAGATTTTTTTGTTGCGCATGCAAGATTACAGTGTTGCTGAAATAGCGGAGGCCTTACAATTGGCCGATCAAACCGTGCGTAACAATCATACAGAAGCTTTACGGCGTTTAAAAGGCAAGCTTACCGAGACCTATCCCGATCTGCCTCTCTATGCTTTACTCGCTGTCCTGTTTACAAAAAGTTAACAATTTAACCATCTTTTCTTGAAGTATAGACTGGCCGTTTTGCACACTATAAGGGTACAAAAGCAAAAGGTGTGAAATTTAGCGTCTATAAAAGTTTACTAAAAAGGTATCACGCAGGTGAAGGTTCTGATGTCGAAAAGCGGCTGGTGGAGGTTTGGTACGACTCGTTCGAAAATACGGTACCTGAGGAAGAAGCCCTACCTACCGAGGAGGGAAAAAGGCGCGTTAAGGCTCGATTGAGCGAGCATTTAACAGGTTCTTGTTCGGAAAGGCCCACCCTGAAAAAGGATTGGTCGCGACGCTTCCGCCCTTGGTTGGAGGTGGCCGCCGCTATTGTTTTACTGCTCGGTGGCGCTTGGTGGTTACTAGACAGGCCGGCGGAGAAGGGAACGGTTCATGCCGCTAACGTTGTATGGAGCGTCTCCACACGCTTCACTACCGGGCCAGGAGAGCAACGGAGCTGTAAGTTGCCGGACGGCTCGACCGTGACCTTAAACGCTAACTCCGCGTTGGATGTAAGGAAGGAATATGGCCGTGAACAGCGAACGGTTTTTTTGCAGGGAGAAGCCTTCTTCGATGTTAAGCCGCAAACACAGAGTCCCTTTTTCGTACGAACAGACGATCTGTTGGTACAGGTTCTGGGCACGTCGTTTAACGTAAAAGCCTATAATCACCGACAGAAGGTGGAGGTCGCTGTTAGCACGGGAAAAGTCCAAATCAGCGACAAAGCGAAAGGGCAAACGTTTTTGCTGCGTAAAGACGAGGGTTACAGTTACGATCTGCCAAGTAAGCAGTTTACAAAGCTAGTAGGTAATTCGAATGCTGCTTGGCGCGAGGGAACCGTGGCTTTAGAGCAAGTCTCTTTTTCAGAGCTTGCGCTTGCTTTTCGTGATGTCTATGGCGTATCGTTACAAAGCAACGATTCAATAGTACGTAACAATCACTACACCTTGAAGCTAAAATACAATCGCAATGCTTCGCAAACAATAAGAATCATCTGTCATATGTTGAACAAACAGTATAGAAAGGAGGCCAATGGTGACTTGAGCATCTTCTAAATGTGTAGGTCTATTATCTAACCTGAAAAAGAAAACAAACAATTTTTTAATAATCTCAACCATTAACGCAAATGAAATTAAAACGTTGGCGCTTTAAGCAGCGATGTGTTCAATCGCTTGTTCTGCTGGTTAATCTATGTGCGGCATCTACCGCTACGTTCGCAGAAACACCGGGACAAGGGTTGGAGAAACGGATTCAGCTCTCTTTTAACAAAGTAAATGCATCTACCTTATTGAAGGAAATAGAACGGAAAGCGGCGGTAGATTTTGCATTTACCGAAGATATACGATTGGAAAACTTGGTTTTACAGAACGTACATTACCAAAACAGCAAACTTTCGGATATTCTAACGGATTTATTTAAACCAGCACAGATTGCCTTTGAAGAAGAAGGGGGGACCATATCCCTTCATCGTGCCAATCAAACGCTAACCGTAAGGGGGCAAGTACGCGACGCACCCACAAACACGCCCATAGCGGGGGCAAATGTGCTGGTCAAGGGGACGGCACAGCGGACGGTAACAGATCATAACGGACATTATCAAATAACCGTGCCGGGGCCGCAAAGTGTATTGGTTTTTAGCTACATCGGTTATCGTCCCCATGAGGCTACGATAGCGGGCCAAACACAAATCGATATCACGCTGCAAGAGGATAATAACCCACTAAATGAGGTAGTCGTTACCGCTTTAGGTATATCGAGGGACGCGAAGTCCATCGGCTTTTCGCAACAAAAAGTAGAAGGTCAAACTATTCAGGAGTCGCATGAAACGAATCTGCTTAATACCTTAAATGGCCGCGTGGCGGGGGTTCGGATTACCAATTCCAACGGTGGCATCGGTTCATCGGCCAATATACAAATCCGTGGTCAAAACTTCGTGAGCGGTTATAATTATAACAACTCGCCTTTGTTTGTGGTAGACGGTGTGCCTATTAGTAACAACAATGAGCAATCTACACGGGCTTATACCGGACGACAAGACTTTAACAATCCGAATTTCACAGCGGGCGAAGGGGAAGTCGATTATGGAAATGCTGCCGGGGAACTTGACCCGAACGATATCGAAAGTATAACCGTATTGAAAGGGCCGAATGCAGCGGCTTTGTATGGTTCGCGCGCGGCAAACGGCGTAGTCTTAATTACTACAAAGTCGGGCAAGGGAACCAAAGGTGTTGGTGTTAGCTTCAATTCGCAGGCCAGCGCCGAATCGCCGCTTAAGCTGCCCGACTATCAATATGAATATGGGCAGGGGCGCGATGGGCAATACAGTTATCTCGATGGGATGGGGGGAGGATTGAATGATAACGTGATGGAGAATTGGGGCCCACGACTTGGGGGCCAGTTAATACCCCAATTCGATTCGCCGATTGACCCGAATACGGGTGAACGTATCGCCACACCGTTTGTTGCTTATCCTAACCAGCTGAAGGACTTTTTTGAGACCGGAAAAACTTTTACAAACAACCTCGCCATTGCCGGAAGCAATGAACAGCTGAATTTCCGCTTTTCTTATACCAATACATCGCAACGCGGAATCGTGCCAAATACTGATTTGACGCGCAATGCCATTGGTTTGAATGCCGGTTACGCCATTACGCCGAAGTTGAAGGTAGATGTGAATATGAATTATGTAAACTCGGGCAGTGATAACAGGGCTAGTTATGGCGCCAAAAACGACGATGCGATCATGAAAATATTTCTGTTTATGCCCCGGAATGTTGATGTAAACAGTTTGCGTGACTATTGGTCTGATGGCCCGCTTCGTACCCGGCAACTTTCGCCCATTTGGGGACTGAACAGCAGTCGGCTAAACAATCCTTATTTCGTTGCTTATGAAAATCTAAATGGTAATAACCGCGATCGGGTGTATGGAAATGTGAAGTTTAGCTATAATTTCTTGCCGAATTTAAGTCTTATGCTACGGTCTGGTCGCGATTTTTATAACGATAAGCGCACCATGCGCCATGCGGTGTCTTCGGCGCAGTATGTTAATGGCTATTATCAGGAAGACGATGTTTATTTTCTGGAAACGAATCACGACGCCCTGCTTTCTTACAATACGAAAATCAATGACGACTTTAGCGTAAACGCTTCCTTGGGAGGGAATTTAATGAACCAAGAGTCTAAAAGGCTGGGAGCCATTGTAGATCGCCTTTCCATACCCAATGTGTACAATCTAACGAATAACGCATCACCTATTGTTGCCGGTAACATCCGTCAGCAGAAAAAGATCAACTCGGTGTACGGAACTGCCCAAATTGGCTACAAGGACGCTCTCTTTTTAGACCTCACCGGCCGGAACGATTGGTCAAGTGCCCTGCCGAAAAAAAACAGGTCCTATTTCTATCCGTCGGCCTCGCTCAGTATGGTAGCTACGGAACTTTTCGGCTGGCGAAGCGACGCGTTGAGTTACCTAAAATTACGAAGCAGTATCTCTTCGGTACGCCGCGATTTAGAGCCTTATCAAACGCTTCCCAACTTCCAGGTTACACAAGGATGGAATGGGGAAACAGTAGCTGTGCATAATAACAACTATCCCAATCCGGACATTAAGCCCGAGAAGGTCAGTTCTTATGAATTTGGTTTTGATTCGCGCTTCTTCAACAATCGGGTAGGGATCGACTTTACCTATTACAGGAGTACCACTACCGACCTAATTATCCCCGTTACGTTGAACCCTTCTGCTGGCTACGATACCAAGCTGATGAACGTAGGAAAAATGAAAAACGAGGGGATCGAATTGATGGTCGATGTAACGCCCATAAAAGCAAATCAATTTAGCTGGAATGTTAATGTGAATTTTGGATTGAACAGAAACCGTGTGCTCTATTTAGCCGAAGATCTGGGTATTTCACGCATTCGACAGCTTGAACGTTGGGCGTCTTTAGAGATGCGCACAGAAAATACCAAAGGCGATGGCTCTTTTGGTTCGCTGTACGGCGATTACCTGATTTATCAGAATGGCAGCCTCACGCATCGCAATGGCCTGCCGCAGGAAGAGAATGGCGACTGGGGCTATTTGGGAAATATAAACCCCGATTATACCGGCGGTATCACCAACCAGTTCTCCTATCGTAACATTGATTTCAGTTTTCTGTTCGGCTTTCAGAAAGGCGGAGTGGTGCATTCACGAACCTATATTGAAGGTATAAACAGTGGTTCTTTGGTCGAATCGCTGGCGAATAGGGATGAAAATGGTGGCGGAACGATGGTTGGAGAAGGAATCGACCTGGATACCGGTGAACCCAATACCACCGAGGTGACGGTGCGGGATTATTGGCGAGCCTATTACAATAACGATCGGATTGCCACTTTTGATGCTTCTTATCTAAAGTTAAGGGAAGTAAAAATCACGTATCGCCTACCCGAAAAATTGTTGAAGCGGACGCCTGTAAGGCAAGCCAGTTTCTCGCTTGTTGGCCGTAACCTGCTCTTATGGTCGGACGTACCCCATATCGACCCTGAAGTATCTGGGTATGACGGGCAGTTTCAGGGATTAGAAGCCTTTTCGCTTCCCTCATTGCGTAGCTTTGGCGCTGCGTTAAATATTAACTTTTAGAGAAAAAGCTACTGTTATGAAGACGTTTATCTACTTTTCCTTTGCGGTCCTCTTGCTTACACTCGGATCGTGTAAAGACTTTGAAGAAATAAATATCAATCCCAATAATCCCGATGTCGTACCACCGGAAATGCTGCTGCCGCCAATCATCAGCGGGGCCGTGAACACCATGACCGCTAGCGGCGGAAGTAGGGCCGGGCAGTTTGTCCAGCATATAGCCTATTTGGGCGGCACAAGTGAGGAAGACGGGCGCTACAATCTAACCGGCGCTTCCTTTCGTGAAGAGTGGAATGGCGCCATGAGGCTGATAAAAGACGTTAACCAATTGCGTCTGCTCGCTCAGGAAAATCAACAAGTTCATTACGAAGCAGTTGCCTTAATTTGCAAGGTCTATATCCTGTCGGTCATGAGCGATGCCTACGGAGATATTCCGTATAATGAGGCAGGAAAAGGTGATGTAGCAGGAATGGAGTTTCCCCATTATCAGGCACAGCAAGAAGTTTACGCGTTAATGCTTGCGGATCTCGAACAGGCCAATCAACTTTTAAAGAATGCCAACCCTTCGCTCTCAATCAGTCGCGATATTCTGTACAACGGTGATCTACGGGCGTGGCGAAAATTTGCAAATGCTTTAAAGCTTCGGATATTGATGCGTGAGTCGCAAAAAGTGGACGTTTCCGCTGCGGTAAGCGCTATTTTTAATAATCCTGCCGAATATCCCGTGTTTGAGCGTGTGGAAGATCAGGCAACCCTGGTATATAATAATAATGCTGATTTGTACCGTTGGTTTATTCTGAATCCGCCGGCAGATGGCAGCGGTGTCAATTTTGACGGCAATGATCGCGTGAGCGAAACCATGGTGGACATGCTGCAACGCGTGGAAGATCCGCGGCTAAAGATCTATGTAGCTCCTACCAAAAATTCGTATAACGCACACCGTGCCAACCCCGCCCAGCCATATGTGTACCGAGGGCAGCAAGTGGGTTTGAGCGTGTTGGAACAAAACGCCCTATATCAGCAAACCGGGTTAAATAAGGACGACTTTTGTGTTCTTGGAAAACGAATCCGAAAGGAAAATAGGGCTTTTCTTTTCACCTATAGTGAGCTATTGTTGCTGAAGGCTGAAGCTATTGTCCGTAATTTCGGCGTACAGGGAGACGCTGCTGCGGTTTATCAGGAAGCACTTGCTGCTTCGCTGGCAAAGTGGCCACAGGTAGGGCAGGCATCTGATGAAGAAACGCCCTATATTAGCCAAGTGGAAGCAAGTAACTTCTTGGCTCGTACCGATATCGCACTTCGCGAAGAAACGGCCTTACAACAGATAGCCGAACAACAGTGGGTCGACGCCTTTTTGAATGGTTATGAAGCTTGGGCCTCTTGGCGGCGTACCGGTTTTCCGCAGTTAAAGCCCGGGCCGTCGGTGCTTGCTCCTATCCCGGTTCGGTATGTGTATTCGGATAATGAACAGAATAACCCTAATTTGATTAAATGGGTAAATGAAACAATGGAAGGCAACATGCCGACCCATAATACAAAAGTTTGGTTTCAACCATAAAAAAGATGAAGATACAAAAATGGATATGCCTGTGCAGCTTGGTAGGTTCTGGGCTGCTCGCGCAAGCGCAACAGTATTCGGTGAATAAGCATGCGCATGCTCATAACGACTACCTGCAGGTGCAGCCCTTTTATACTGCCTACGCTAATCGGTTTGCCTCTATCGAGATCGACGTGTTTTTAAAAAACGACTCACTTTATGTAGCGCACGAAGAAAAGGAGATCAAGCCGGGACACACCATTCAAAACCTCTATTTAAAACCGTTGTTACAGCAAATGGCCCTGCAAAACGACAAGGTATACCCTGATGGCGGTGGATTGCAGTTTCTGATCGATCTGAAAACCGAAGGGGAACCTACTCTGAAAGCTTTGGAGCAACAGCTTGCACCGATAAGAAAGTATTTCGATGGGAGTCAGCGTCCAGATGCCGTACGTTTGGTAATTAGTGGTAATATGCCCGCACCCGATCGTTTTCGCCATTTCGACCCTATATTTTTTTTCGACGGACGCGCTCAAACGAAGTATAGTGATGATGAACTTAAAAGAATAGCGTGCTATAGTGCGCCTTTTCAGGCTTTTAGCGTATGGAATGGATTGGGCCGAATGGTGGAGCCGGAGAGAAAGAAGGTAAAGCACTTTATCGATTCGATACATGCCCTTGGTAAGCCAGTTCGCTTCTGGGCTTGCCCTGATACCAAAACTGCTTGGCAAGCTTTTATAAAGCTCGGTGTCGATTACCTCAATACCGATTCGCCCAATGCTTTGGCTTCTTTTTTAAACAAATATGAGGTGAATAGTTATACCCGTAAAAACGAACACGAGGTGTATCAGCCAAGCTATAAGCATGACGGTGCTGAAGGCCCCGTGAAGAAAGTGATTCTGCTTATTAGTGATGGGGCGGGGTTCAGTCAGCAATGGGCAGCAGCTACGACAAACGGTGGACAGCTCAACATGACGCAGTTTAGGCATATCGGTTTTCAGAATACGGCGCCAAGTGACGATTACAACACAGATTCGGCGGCCGGAGCGACGGCTTTCGCAACTGGCGAGAAAACACGGAATCGTTATATTGGCAACGATAGTACAGGCAATGCCCTGCCGAATTTGCCTGAAAAGCTAAGCGCGTTCGGCATACCAAGCGCTATTCTTACTAACGATCGGCTTACTGGGGCTACGCCTTCTGCGTTCTTTGCACATCAAAGCGAACGGGACCACTCAGCGGCGATCGCTTACGACATGCTAAAAAGTCCAGTAAAACTTTTTATCGGAGGAAGCCACCCGAGCCTCGCCGCGGATAGCGCAAAATTAAAACAGCAGTTGACAGCAAAGGGGGTAATCATTCGTTCCGACCTACGCGAAATTGAGCGTGTTCCGCTGGATAAATCGCTTATCTGCTTCGCACAGGATGATCCTGCAACGAACTACCATATGTTGGAAGAAGCGTTCGACCTAGCTCTACGCCGGATGGAGAAGCAAGATGATCGCTTCTTTATGATGGTAGAAGGAGCTAAGATTGATGGCGGTGGACATAGCAACAGAATTGCACAATGTATCGAAGAATATTTAAGTTTTGATACCTTGTTGGGTCGGGCCCTGCAATATGCAGATGAGCATGAAGGTACGCTGGTAATCGTGACTTCCGATCATGAAACGGGTGGACTCGTTTTGGTTGATGGCGACTATAAGAAAGGTTTTGTGCTTGGTGAGTTTATCACCAATGATCATACAGGTGCCCCAATTCCGGTGTACAGTTACGGAGCAGGCGCCTCCAACTTTACGGGCTTTATGCAAAATAGTGATATTGGAAAACGCATCTCCGCGTTAATGTCGGTTAAGTAATTATTTTCCTTGGGGGTGTCTCCTACATTTGCTTGCAACAAACATAGGAGACACTCTCTACCTTATTTTTCTTTTTTAAATAGCTCATACGATTGTTTGATATACTCGAGTAGTTCGTAGCTCGACCAGTTTCTCAGCTTTTCTAATTCCGGTTTATAGGCTAGTTTAAAACGGTCTGCTTCCTCATCGCTTATAGTGGGAATCACTTGCCTTATGGCCTCTGTGTTAAATTTGGCCTCCACTTCATTGATTTCTAATTGTTGGTGGATAATACGGTTGAATTTTCTTACCCGCTTTCCGTCTTTGCTGATCAATTCGCGCAGAAAGGTAATCGGGCTTCCGTCGAAAGGCGACAACAAAGTTATCGGTGGTTTCCCATTGAAATAGATGCTGTTTTGCTTACTATATTTCTCCGCAACTTCTATAAGATCGACGGTTTTATCAAGCTGCGCACTTACGTTAACCTCATCTAAAAGAATGGTACTGTCCAAATACACCGTCAGATGTTCGTAACCTTTAACGATGCTGCATTTCTTTGGCAGGCCTTCCACATAGAAGGCTAATGAGTCGCCTATTTGTACCCTTATAGAAAAATTGCCAAGATTGTCTGGCTTTGTAGTCCTATGTGCCGTTAAATTTTCTACCCGCACATCACTGACCTTCCATCGTTGCTGTGTGTCGATTTGGTTGAGCACTACGGTGCCTACCACCGATTTTTCCGACTGCGCACGTAAATTGTTAGCCGCAGAAAAGAAAATTGCGTTTATGAAAACAAGCACGTAAGGTTTCATAATCTGAAATTAAGAATAAAGATACTTATAATCAGTTATTTAACACAATTTAACGAAAACGAAGCACAGAGCCGCTGGGCTCGCAGGTATTTTCAAAGAGGAATCTGACGGGAAAGTTGCTTATTGGTTGTATTTATAGGAATGTGATTTTCTTATTTATTTTTTCTATAGTGACGTTGCTCTGATTCTCAGTTAGGCCCGAACAGTCGTTCCTTCCGGTGTTCGGGGCGAATTTTAACCGCTTTTCGTCCTTTCCCGTAAGCAACTAAATAGGCTAATGCACCAAAAAATGGCGCTAAACAAATTGCCAAAACCCATACGGCTTTTTCTGTAGGTGTAAAAAAGTTGTTGGTTACACATCTGACAAACGAAACGGCGAATAGCACCATCCAAAGGGACAGGGAAATCAAAATAGATATTTCGGGCATGCCGAGGTTTAGAAAGTTCACCATCATCTTATGGAGCTTTGGATAATTAATATAAGTTTAATCTTATTTTATAAAAATTCTATTGTAATCGTTGACTCGTAAACAGCAAAGATATCGCAAGGTTAGTGGCCGAGCAATAGCCATTATCAGTCAATCTGAAGCTCGCTGCTTTGTATAGGATCGAGACACAGCGTGTTTTTGCCGCTCCTTACTACTATTTTAACGATCAATCTAAAAGAACAGGTGGTTTAGTGATCACATAGGATCCTTGTCTCAAATTTATACTTAAAAACCCTATCGGCAAAACTATTTTGCTCATTTTTTCGCGCTTTTAATCGGGTAGTAGGTTGTAGGTGTGGTATGTCCGGTCTTGCGAAAACAATTCGCCTAATATACCGCATGAATAAAGCCGCCCGCTCGCCTGGTATGCAGACAATGGCTGGCCTTTGTCTGATAGCGACAGAAACATACTAGATCGGGATTTGTTATAGTTAAAAATAATTGGCACCACAGACGGGTATTGCTTTTTAGGTGTTAGTATAAGTTGTTTAGAAAAGATGGCCTCATTCAAAAAAAGGAAAACGCTGATCATTGTTGGAAGTGTTGTGGTCTTACTGATCATCCTCCGATTATTATTGCCTTATATTGTGTTGCGATATGCGAACCGTACGTTACAAGACATGAACGGTTATACAGGGCATGTCAAAGATATCGATATCTCTTTATATCGAGGGGCTTATCAGATAGATAGTATCTATATACGCAAAGTCGATTCGACGACAGGCAAGCAAACACCTTTTTTCAGCGCGAAGAAAATCGACCTTTCTGTCGAATGGCCTTCGCTGTTCAAAGGGAGGATTGTGGGTGAGCTAGGATTGCTTTCGCCTGAACTGCGCTTCACCAAGGGGCAAGCCGAACCGGGGCAAGTGGCGAAGGATACCAATGATTTCAGACAGGTACTCCGTGATTTCATGCCGCTGCAAGTAAACCGTTTCGAAGTCCAGGATGGGCGTATTCGCTATCTCGATAGTACGGCGGCGCCTAAAGTCGATATTTCTTTAACGGATACTTATATCCTGGCAAATAATCTAAAGAATACTTCTAAATCTAATGTAAAGCTGCCTTCATCGGTTGTGGCGAGTGCCAAGGCTTATGGAGGAACTTTTACATTAGATATGAAATTAGATGCCTTGGCTAAGCAGCCTACTTTTGATTTGACCGCCGAAATCAAGCAGGCCAATCTCGTTAAGCTAAATGATTTCTTTATCGCGTATGCTAAGTTTGATATCAGTCGCGGCACCTTTAGTCTGTATTCAGAATTTGCGGCAGATCAAGGACGATTTAAGGGATATGTAAAGCCTATTGTGAAAGAACTTGAAGTAAAAGGAGCGGAAGACAAGAAGGACGGTTTCTTTCAAAAGGTAAAAGAAACGGTTATTGACGTGGTTGGGGATATTTTAGAAAATCCCAAAAAGGATCAGATCGCCACTAAGATTCCGGTTCAGGGAAGCTTTGGCGAATCGTCCGTAGGCGTATGGCAGGCAGTATGGGAGGTGTTGAAAAATGCCTTTATTGAGGCTCTTTTGCCCAGTATTGATAACGAGATCGATATATCATCGCCTGATGGAACTAAAGTAGGCCTGGAAAAGTATAAGACTTCTGACGATATGCAGGGGAAATAGAAAATCACCGCTTTTTTGCTGCCGATATACCAATTTGTATGTCGAATCGTTAATATATAAATAAATATAATATGTACTTAAAAGGAGCCCGGCGTTTTTGGCATGGGCTTCTTTTTTATGCCGTTCTCATTGGTGTTTACAGTTTTACCTGCCATTATTAGGGTATATCGAGGCCTAACGTTGCGGATTTGTACATATTTGCATAAATGCGTTGCGTTTTTTCTAAAAACAGGATTTTTCCTGTCTCACTTTCAGTATAACTCCCGCAAATCCTTTCTCCAATTTTCACAAACTTTGCATCGCAAAAGAAAAACAAATAAGACCTATGGACAAGCACTATGGTGAAATTATCGAAATGACCATTCGAAGAAACGGATACAGCATCAGTGAATTGAGTCGGATGCTGAAAGTGAACAGAAGATCAATCTATAACTGGTTTGCACAAGCGCGGTTTAAACCAGAGATTATCTTCAAAATTGGTGTTGCTATTCGCTATGACTTTTCTAAAGAGTTTCCCGAGTTGTTTACTTCGGAGGATTTTCAGCGTGAAATCGAAAAGAATAAGCAAAACTTTTCTGCTGCTATTCAGTATGTGGAAGAGACGTCTTATTGGAAAGACAAATATATTACGCTGCTTGAAGAATACAATAGCGTCCTAGCACAACAAGCACAGCGACTCGGCAGGACACCTGCAATGGCTTAACCAACATCAAATAGAAAAGAAGGTGGAATCAACACTGCGTACCCATTTGCGCGGTGTTGATCCTTCTTCGAGTATTCCTTTATCTTCGGGGCCGGATTTATGTTAAATGCTTTAGCGTGTTGATGTGTGATGGTTATTTTGTCTGCGAACAAGCCTTTTATCTGCCCATTGTATCAATACGACGGTAGCCAATGAGAACAACAAAATGGATGCATGTACCGTTATCCAATTTAGTAAAGCCTGTAATAGCGGACGGTCAATGAAAAAATAGGATATGGCAATGGCTAAAACACCTATAAACAGGCCTAAGCCGACATTAATGGCGTCTCTACGCTTATCCTTTTGCTCTTCCAAGAAGACAATATGGGCCATTGTCTCTTCCACAATACTTTGCTGTTCTGCAATCTGTCGGCTATGCGCTTTTTCTGCCTCGAGCAAATCAAACAAAGTCTGGTAGGCCGTTATTTCCTGTTCGTTAAGATGTTCTTTCTCTTGACGGATTTGTTCCAATAGCAGTTTGCTGTATCGCTCGTCTTTCATATCTTGGTTCCTCGATTTTGTGGCCGCAATGCCATCAACTTATCTTTCAATAGTTTCCGCGCTCTGAAAAGGTGACTTTTGATCGTGCCTTCCGACAGCCCGGTAATCTGTCCTATTTCCTGGTAGCTGTATTCTTCTATATGAAAAAGGTTAACCACCAACTTGTAAGCCGGAGGGAGCATATCAATCGTCTTGAGCACAAAGGTACGCATTTCTTTACTGTTTAATTCTTGCTCGGGCCCTCCCTCTGCTACTAAGCAATGTTCATTGAGTCGTGTTTCATCCGTCAAATCCTGTTGTTTCTTTGTCTTCTTTAAGAAATCCAAACTTGTGGTATATGCGATCTGCGCAATCCATGTGGAAAGTTTTGATTCCTGCTTAAAATATTTCAGATTTTTGTATACCTTAATGAATACGTCCTGACATACATCTTTTTGATCATCTTCATCTTTTACTATTTGCCTTACCATCCCTTGTACCAGTCTTTCATGCATACTTACCAATAGTCGGAAAGCGTGGAGGTTTCCCGCGTTAATCTTGGCTATCAATTCATGATCTGGATACATATTTCCCCCGTTAGACGATGGCGCTGCCATTTAGGTTTCAGAAAAAATAAAATAGTTTTTTTGCAACTTTTTGTTTTGTCAAACCGTCAGATGGACAAATTGACATTAATAAAATTAGATATGAATCATTTGGAACCTGTATTGGTAGTCGGAACCGTTTTCTTCACGATCGCCTACGTCATTGAGACTATTTTGAAGTACCGTCTTCGCTCGCGTATTGTATCATCCGGCTTGACGGATGAAAAGCTCATCAAAGGACTTTTTACCAGCAAGGTAGATAACAAATACAGTTCGCTCAAATGGGGGCTTATTCTGCTCTTCGCCGGGATCGGACTGATCGTATTGGAGTTTGTACAGTATGATTATGAGTCGCCATTGCCTTATGGTGTGGAGGGGGCTTTTATAGCGGTTGGTTTTCTTGTTTATTTCTTTTTCGTAAACAGTCGTACGGAGAGAGGAGAGTCCTAATTGATGATTAGGGTATGAATGCTGCAACGCGCTTAAAATTCAATTAAATGAAAGACAAGCAACTCGGAACGACGAACAGAAAAAGTACCGGCCGTTTACCTCACTTCCATAGAGCGAACTAGCGTGGGTATACATCACATCGGTGCCGAAAGTGTAATTTATTTTATCGGTGTTAAGATAGATGTTATTTACCAATTGTAAGACGTGGTTCTTAAAGCGTTCTTGCGCAAAGCGATGCCCGCCCAATTGGATGTTGGTAGTCCGTGTAGTACCATCGATGGTTGATGCCACATTTTCGACGATTGCGCGGGGAATATTGGCGACAGGTAATTCGCTGCCTGGACTACTGTTCTGGTAAGTATAAAGGTGCTGTACCTTTAGCTCGTTGGTAAGTTGAGGTGAGATAGAAGTCCGCAAGGTAGCCAAGAAGCTGTTATCGATATTTTTGTCGTCACCATATGATTCGTACAGGTTGATGGACGTATTATCCGCGAGGCCAAGTGCATTCCGGTCGTTGGTGTAATTGTCGCGGATTGTTAGCAGGTTTTTTTCATTAATCTGCCAATCGATCCGGGCGAAGGCGGCATCTGAACCTCTGGTTTTGTCGAAGGAGCCATATTGAGCGCCATTTCCTAATCCATATCGGGTGCGGCCTATGTTAACGAACTGATCTAGTGTTGACTGGGTCACATTGAAACGGCTTTCGTCGGTCGGCGATTGGATGTCGGCAATGATAAGCGGTCGGGCATCGCGCTGGTGATCCCATGCTACAAAAAAATGGAGCTTGTCCTTGATTATCGGTCCGCCAAGTGTAAAGCCATATTGATAGGTGGAAAACTCGTTATCGCGCTTGTTTCCACGGATGTCGTATGGACTGGACAGCCAGTCGGCCCGTGCATAGGTCCAAGCGCTGCCGTTTACCGTGTTGGTACCTGCCTTCGTTACGGCGCTGACCGTACCCCCGCCGCTTCGTCCATAAGTGACATCATACTGGTTGGTTACCACTTTGAATTCCCGAACGGCTTCGATGGAGATCGAGTAAGGAGCACCGCTTCGACTAGTCGTAGAACCGGCGGAAGTTGGGTTTTTGGCCGTCATCCCGTCGATTGTAAAGTTGGTTCCCGAGCTAAGTTGTCCCGATAAGCCGGTGCCGTTACTTAAAGGCGAAAGCTCCATGAGGTTGGTGAAGTTACGGCCGTTTACGGGAAGCTTGGTAACATCCTTCGCAGTAATAGCGGTGGCCGCACCGATATTCTCGAGCTTGTTTTTTAGGCCGTCGCCAACCACCTCTACTACCTCGAGGTCCTGCGCGGATTCAGCCATCGGAATATCTACCCGCACCACATCCCCTTGGTTGAGGTTGTAGCCGGTACGGATTTGTTCACCATAGCCCATATAGAGCGCTTTCACGGTGTAAGGCCCGCCCAAGGGAAGTTCTTTAAAAGTGTAGTCGCCGTTGGTGTTGGTAGAAGTACGCGTGCTGAATCCTGTTGATTCGTTACGGATTTGCACTGTCGCTCCCGGAATGCCTTTTTGTTTTTCATCGATGATTTTTCCGGAAATAGAAGCTTGCGTCGTTTGTGCGAAAGAGAGATAAGGATGTGCCATGCAAAGCAAAGTGATGGCAAGAAGTAATGTTTTTCTCATAAATACTATCTTAAATGCTTCGGCCAAACTAGTCGCGGAATGTTAAAAAATCGACGATTTTATATTATATTAAAAAGAAAATATCTTGATACACCCATGCTCCCACGATCTGATCCGAGTGTGAGGAGTAATTATGTCGGAAACGCTTCTTACGTTTTGCTTAATGAGCCAAAACCGGATTCTTGAACGGAATCGATAGGAAATTAAAAAATAAATCTACTAGTTGATCCTTGTAATGGCTAGTTTGATTATATGTTTGATGGCTATAGGTAAGGTTCGCTAAGACGGTTCCTGCGCGTTTTCAGCAAGGCAGGCTCTCGGATAGCATCAAAATGAGAAAATGTAAAACTTATATGTTAGAAATTTATTTTAATTATTATATTTATCGGATATTAGAAAAAGACGCCTTCTAGAGGTCGTCATTTTACCGCAGTAGGTGGGCGGACAACCTATTAGTAGCAAGGTGTTTGGGATAGCTTCTTATGTTAAACTGTTTCTTAACCTTAATATAACTATATGATTACTTTTTTCTATCGTAGCATTGCATTTGCAACCGTATTGTCTTTTATTACCCTTTTTTATTTGCCTGCTTTCGGCCAAAATCAAACATTTGTCTATCTCAATAAGAAAAGATATCCTGTTGCCGAAAAAGATAGTGCGGAATATATACGCATTTTGACACCGGGCGAAACGTCAGAAGCGCCCTATAAATTTGTAGAACTATATAAAACCGGCGAGGTGTACTGTACCGGAGAAGCGTTTTTCAACGGTGACCGGATTAGTTTGATAGGCCTGATAACAACTTTTCAGAAAGACGGTAAAAAGGTAAGTGAAGAGCACTACAAAGAAGGTGTGCAAGAGGGCATATGTCGATATTACTATAATAACGGAAATCTGAAGAAGGAAATCATTGCCCCTGGACGAACGGGCGAAGGAAAGGAAAACTCAACAATGGAACTCTCACCGAAGAAATTGGTGGCATTTTATGATTCGCTTGGCATCCAACTGGTAAAGGACGGAAACGGGCATGTGGCGGAGGTTGACGAAGAGGGAGATACAGAAGAAGGGGATTATAAAGATGGTTACAAAGACGGTCGTTGGACCGGGACTTTCCTAAAGAGAAGATACAGCTATACGGAACATTATGATCAGGGTAAGTTGTTAGAAGGTACGAGTGTCGATTCAACCGGGAGTGAAGTGCAATACACAAAAGTGGAAGAGATGCCGACATATCCCGGTGGGTTGCAGGCTTTGTACAGATTCATCGCAACCAACTATAAATATCCGCGACAAGCCTATCAGCGGGGCCTTGCCGGAGCCGTTATCCTCTCCTTTGTGATAGATGCACAGGGCAAAGTGGGAGAAATAAAGGTGATGAAGGACTTAGGTATGGGAACTGGGCAGGAAGGAGTGCGGGTGTTGCAAAATAGTGGGGCCTGGGTGCCGGGAAGGATGCGGGGAATTCCGGTTAGGGTGTCGTATTCGATTCCGATCCAACTGAACCTACAGCGGGGCTAAGGCGTTTCTTCTGAGCTTGTGTCCGCTTTATGAGGCCCGTTTTGAAAATGGCGTATTATATGCCGTGAAAAACAGTATTTTTACGCTTTCAAAAATATGACACGGGAATTTACTTTACGAAAAGCTACGAACGAAGATAAGGATAGAATCTGGGAAATACTTCAACAGGCTATTGCATTAAGGAAGCAGGACGGAAGCCAACAATGGCAAGACGGCTATCCGAATCCGTCAGTGATCCAAAAGGATATTGACGAGGGATATGGATACGTGTTCGTTTCAGATGGGTATATAGTGGCTTATATGGCGGTTATTTTTGATGGTGAGCCTGCCTATAATGCCCTCGAGGGGCAATGGCTTAGCAATCAGGATTATGTTGTTGTACATCGTGTAGCCGTGGCGCAGGATATTAAAACAAAAGGGACAGCTACGCTGCTGATGAAGGAATTGGAAGCACTCGCATTGGCCCGGGATGTTTTTAGCATTAAGGTAGATACCAACTTTGATAACAAAGCGATGCTTCGGGTTCTAGAGAAATTAGGCTATCAATATTGCGGAGAGGTATACCTTCGGGGTGCTGCCCGTATGGCTTTTGAAAAGTTGTTAAAGAAAGATTAAGGAACTCACGCGTCGATGGTGTTGCCGGCTATTGCAGGCGGTTGTTAGGAAACGATACGTGAAAGATGGACAACAAGCTTTCAGGACAACTATTGAAAAGAGGCCATTTTATAAATAAAACGACCTCTTTTCTTTGAAAAAACATGTTAGAGAATCGATTAAGCGATCAAACTATTTATCTGCTACGAATACCGGATTCACCCTAATGTATTTCTCGCCCTCAAAATGCACGCGGTAGTCCGAATCGAAGTGTGTACTTTTTAGGTAGTAGTCGGTGGTAATGATCTGCGCACCCGCATTACATGCGGCTTCGAAATTGGACCGGTCGTTTGCACGTGCTTCCTTCGTGTCGGAATCTGCCCGCGTGCGGATGATATAGCCCTGCTGTACAAGGGTTTTGATTTCCGGCAGCTTGGCGTTATTCCTTATGAGTATGGCAGCTTCCGGTGTTCCCGGATCAGCATTGACAAACAGTATGCGGCCTTTCAGAGAAGGGCGACCTTCCATGTACGTAGCCCGCTTGCGATCCTTATCATCTAAAACAAAGAGATATTTTCCCTTGGCTTCTTGTACCTTGGGCCAGTTACCGGCCAACACCGCTTCTTCCAAAGTTGAATAATGACCACGGACGTCATCCGGAGTAATCAGGTGCTCCCTTCCCAGATACTCTTCAATACATCGGTCCAGTTCATCGAAGGCCTGCACCGTCAACGCTTCAGTAGCCGCCATTCCGGGCCCGCTTGAATCACCGCCTTTTGCTTCCAAGGTGATAAATACGGGATAATGGTCGGGATGTTCTTCTGACCACACTCTTAACTTTTTTAGTAAGCTTTCTAAAGTATACGAATCGGTACGGAAATCGTAATCCGGTACATGCAGCACTTTGTAGCCAGATCTGAGCATCTCACCATCCGGATCGTAAGGTTCTTGATTTGGCGCCAAGTCCAATCCTTTGGGATGTGCGTATCTTCCTCCTTTTTCATCCCGATAGACATCGATTTCGAGATTGCCTAAGCCCATTTCCAGCTGGTCTATGATGGGAATGTGGCTGTAATCCAGCCCTTTCATCCGATCAGCGCCATGTTGTTCTAATACTTTAAACAGTGCGGGATCAATGGCTCTTTTATAGCTGTTGTGCGAACCGATGACCTGTATTTTGTTAATCGGCAAGCTGTCTGGGATTTCCCTGCGTCCACTCAACGTGGCTAATATTATGGCAAAACAAACGAACGCCTTCATTAGATAATTGTTTTATAGTTAAAAGTTCGGATCGAAGTTAAAGTAAATCGGATTGGAGAGCCCAACCATGTTACCACTCATTTCCGTTGATTTGGGTACCTCCGGGTAAGGGGTAGACGGACCTTCCACGGTTACACGATAATAGGTCCTACCACTTGTAGCGGGCATATCTGTAAATTCCACCATTGGGTTATCACCTTTCATTTTGAAAGTTTGGAATTCGCTTCCGTTCTTGATCACTTTGACGGTATAGGGTTCCGTCGGCACTGTCTTGCCCGTCAGCTGGACACGAAACGCGACTACTTCTCCGGTCGATCGGATATTGTCCCCCATCATCATGTCCATCGTACCATCTCTGTCGAGATCGGCATAAAACTCAACACGTGGAGCATAAGGGTTTTGACTGACTGAGACCCGCCCATCGGTAAGGGCATCAACAACAGCTTGGGGTGTTCTCGACTTCGCATATACCCAGGTCGTGGGCGTTCCGACATAATTATATTGGGCTTGTTTACTGTTCGGCGTTTCCTGCTCCGTTCCTGTAGGCACGCCATGATGGGTATCGCTACCGCCCCTACCGGTCAGCTTGCGACCAGAAGAAAGCATGTCGTCCCAAATCAGGATTGAATTGGCGTTTTTCGGCCATACTACAGAATTCCAAACTTCCATGGATTCGACGATATCATAGGAGTACCCGAAATGATCCTTTGGTCCGGCGGGATGATTGGCCGACAGGTGAATACCAAGTCCTTTCTTTACAGCTCCTATCACTACATCGCGCTGATCACGGACATCGTATAATCGTTGATGGTCATATGGAATTGCCGAAATTGAATTGCCATGCCCACGAACGGTTGTCCATTCTGCGCCATAGAGCAATATGACGGAGTCCGATTTAAATTCCGGATCTACCCATGTATTGTTTGCCACGTCGCCCAGCACGTGGTTGTCGTGGTCGGTAATGGCCAGGTAGTCGATACCTACAGTCTTAGAAAAATGGAGGATCTTTGCTATGGGATTATTGCTGGATTCCTTGCTGTGCCGGGAATGCACATGTAAATCACCTTTTAACCATACGCCACTATCGAGCGAAGCAATCGGAGGAATCACACTGATTTCGGCAGGCTCCCAGGGATTACTGTGCTTTGATGACTGTCCTAAGGCTGCAGTCCAGCAGCAAAGCACTATTGCCGCGCTGACGATGCTACCGAATTTTATCTTCATTTGATTATGTTTGATGCTCTTTTCCATATTGTTTGTCTTGTCGCCTAATAACCTGGATTTTGTACTAATTCGGCGTTCTTGTCAATTTCCGTTTGTGGAATAGGGAAGAGGCGATAAGCTGGATCAGTGTTTTTTCTGAGCGTACTGAAGCTCATGAATTCATCTTCGTACTTGCCGAAACGGATCAGGTCGTTGCGCCGCCAAGCTTCGTAGCAAAGCTCCCGACCGCGTTCATCGAGCAGGCTATTCAGGTCGACCGATGCCCAAGGGGTACAGCCCGCTCTTTCGCGAACACGATTGACAAGGCTAACCGGTGTATCGCCATTTGTTGGCCCTGCACCACGTAGGATCGCTTCGGCTTTCATTAATAACACATCTGCATAGCGGAACACAGGCAAGTCGTTACTATGGCTGGTGGTGGGCTGGGATTTGCTAACCGTGAACTTGTTGCTACGATAACCTTTATAGAAATCCGCATCGGTGTCGCCCACATCGAAGGTTGCTTCGTTGACAAAAGTAATCTCCTTGGGGTGGTACAACAAATTACCTTGAAATTGCAATGGCGTAACGCCATCCTCTCTATACAACTGTTCCTTCATAAAGGTCTGCTCGCGCACATCATTCGGATCTTCGGTAAACAGGTCGTAATAGGCCGGATTAACTCGCAAGCAACTGCTTGCTCCGAATTGATAGCCTCCCAAAGCCTGAAGGGTATAACGACCTAGAAAAAAACGCGAAGGGGTAAAGCCTGTGAGGTTATTTTCATCGTATGGAACCGCAAAGATAAACTCCTTGATTGCTGGTCCGTTGTCGTAGTGGAACATACTCAAATAATCTCCGTGCAGCGCCACGGTATTATCCGCTTCGAAGGCCATCACCTTATCGCACATCTGTAGTGCCTCGTTCCACCTCGGTGTACCCGTGTACACTTGGGCATTGAGATATAACTTGGCCAGTAAGGTATAAGCGGTCGCCTGATTAGGACGGCCATAGGTGTTAATATCATTTCCGGCATTTAATAAGGGTGCGCATTCCAATACTTCACGCTCTACAAAGTCGAACAGTTCTTGGCGACTATTGCGGATTTTTATTGCGTCACCGAACTTCGTAACAAGGGGCGCGCCGCCGTAAATGTCCATTAGATAGAAATAACACAAGGCGCGCATCACGCGCAGCTCTGCTATAGAGGTCTCTTTCCCCTCTGATTCGTCCGCTACTGCCAACAACTCGTACACACTGTTGCAGGTATTAATTGTGTTGTAAAGCCACGCCCATTGACCACCGGGTCGACCTCCTGTGAGCGGAGTCCATGAGTGGAGTGCGCATTGCATATACATACCACCATCATACCAGTTTCCGCCGTTGGCCGGCAGTATAGCTGCATCACTTGAAATTTCACTCGTTAACCACCATGAACCACCATAGTTGGATGCAAAAGCGGTATAAATTGCGCCCGAAGCGGCCTTAAGCTGCTCTTCGGTTTTCGGGAAATTGTCGGGCGTGATATCCGACAGCACATCTACGTCCAAATCGCTACAGCCTATCATCAGCATGCCGACGAGCGCTATAGATGAAAACAATCTTTTTATCATGAATCAAATCTTTTAATTGTTTAACTTTTTATAACACATTAGAAACCAAACTTCGCTCCAAACTGGAAAGCCCTCGGTAAGGGGTAAAAATTGTTGTTATCGACCCCCGGATCGATGCCTCCCATATTCACCTCAGGATCGATACCGCGGTATTTAGTAATCACAAAAGCGTTATTGACGTTTGCATAGACCGAAATGTTCTTCACACTGGCCTCCGGCTTAAATCTGAATGTATAAGCCAGCGAAGCGTTTTGCAATCTGAGGTGATCCGCTTTCTCAATATAACGATCTGACATAAATTGCGAGCGGGTATCGCCAAACGGTTGTCCAGACTCAAGAACATATTTGGGTTGATTGAAGTGGGTAGCACGCGATACGTAGGTAAGCTCGGCCAAGGTCGCATTGAGCACCTTGCGTCCTAATACACCGGTAAACATTAAATCGAGCGACCAGTTTTTATAGTTTAAGGTATGATTCCAGCCGAAAGTCAGTTTGGGTTGTGTATTGCCCAAAAAATGATAATCGGTAACGTCCGTAGGAGTAGCCGTGATATTACCGTCTTTATCATAAAAGAGGGAATGACCTATGGCAGTACTCCCTTCTTCGTACTCGAAACCTGCAAACCGATGGGTGAAGAGCGTACCCAAAGCATAACCTTCCCGAATGATCAGCGAGGAACCACCGGACTGACCGGCGCCTGCCGGGCCACGGCGAATGTCATTATCCAGCGCAAACTTATCATTTGACAGCGACACTACCTTATTGCGGTTATGGGATAGATTGAGGCTCGTGCTCCATTGGAAATTCTTTATTGACACCGGTGTTGCATTGAGCGACAACTCCACTCCGTCGTTTCGGATTTTGCCCACATTGGCCGTCATGCTGCTGTATAGATACTCGGTAAGTGGAACGGAATAGTCCCAAATCAGGTCGCTGGTAAGTTTATTGTAATACTCCATGCCGACGGTTAGCCGCGAATTGAAAAAGGCCATGTCCAATCCCACATTAACCATCGAAGTCTTTTCCCATTTCAGGTCGGGATTCTCATTTTGAACGGGGACAATGCCCGTCTGAAAGCTGCCCGCATCGAAGTACTTTCCGGAAGCGCCGTAGCGCAGACGCGAAATCATTGGGTCGAAGCCCAAACTATTACCACTGATACCCCAACCCACCTTCAGCTTGAGATCGTCGAAAACCGATTGGTCTTTCATAAAAGGCTCCGAGATAATGCGCCAGGCACCCGAAGCAGAAGGGAAGAAACCCCATTGATTGTCGGTACCAAAGGCCGATGAACCATCACGCCGGAGTGAAGCCTGCAAAATGTAACGCTGGTCGAAATTATAATTCGCCCGACCATAGAACGAGATCATTCGAAGCGTCTTGATGGCATAGTTGCCATAGTCGACTAAGTAGCCGGCGGGGGGAGCACCAAGATTCATATTGTAATATCCCGTCGCGTCGCTCACAAAGTTTACGTTGGTAGTCTGAAAACCATCACCCGTATTATCCTCTTGCCAAGAATAACCCGCCATTGCACCGATACCGTGGCGATTGATCTGCGTATTGTACGAAAAGTAGTTCTCAAACACCAGGCTATTCATAGTAGAGGTGTTACGCGTAGCCTCTCCGTTCCGAGTGTACTCCGGCAAATAATCCTTCATCGCGTAGGAACCATAATTGTTACGTGAAGTCTGATAGCTCAGATATAGATTATAGTCCAGTCCTTTGATAATAGAAGCCTTTGCACGAAGATTTCCAAATAGCTTTTCATCTCTGCTGTCGATATTGACCTGATCTATCATGGCCATGGGATTAAAATCACGGCGAGAGGGGTCTTGCATATACACCCCGTTCTCATCGGTGGCATTTACCGTAGGGACAAAAGTGAGCATACTCTTCAGAAAGGCCCCCTGATTATATATAGGGTCGCTATCGGCTATGGAGCCGCTCAGCGTAAATCCCAAAGAGACGCGCTCTTTCAAGATCGACTGATCAACACTGACGCGGCCATTGATTCGCTCCATACCACTAGTCTTGATCAATCCTTTCTGCGAGAGGTAGTTCAAACTGGCATCGTACTTCGTGCTGCCCGAGTTACCTCCCAAATTGAGGTATTGGTTATGCGAAAGCGCTGTTTGCATTACTTCTTTCTGCCAGTCGGTATTCACACCCTGATCCCAACCATCAACGATCTCGGCACCGGCGTCTTGCATATACCTGCGGTACTCATTCGCATTCATCATCTCATAGCGTTTGGCCACCGTCTCTATGTTCACCCAACTGTCCACATTGACGTATTTACCTTCACTTTTTGTCCCTTGACGAGTTGTTATGAGTATTACCCCGTTTGCCGCCTTTGAGCCATAAATGGCTGCGGCCGACGCATCTTTCAGGATATCGATAGTGAGAATGTCATTAGGCGCAGGCAATATGGCTCCCTGTTGCATTGGAACACCATCCACCACATACAGTACATCCATACCTCCGGTACGAAGCGTTGATGTACCACGGATGGTAATGGATGGTGACCCGCTGGGGTTACCGTCCCTCGTTATTACGACGCCTGCCGCGCGGCCTTGCAATAGCTGGCCGATCGAGGTTACAGGCCCTTTATTGATCTTATCTGCTGAGAGCGAGGCAATGGAACCCGAGATTTCTTTGCTGGAGGCGCTGCCGTATCCAACAACGACTACTTCGTCCAATGCTTTCGCTTCCTCTACCAGTTCGAAATACAAGGATGTGGTTTTACCCGCTTCTACATGAACATTTTCTGTCTGTTGACTAAGATAGGAGAGGTAGCTGACTTCTACCGTATAGCTAGCCGGCTGTACATTGATGGAGAAATTACCGTTGCCGTCTGTACTGACCATGCGGTCGATTTCCACGATACGTACGCTGACACCGGGAAGCGGAATGCCATCTGCATCGGTAACCCGTCCGCTGATACGGCTCGGTTGCTGCGTACGTGCCTTAGTCACGGCGATAATATTTTTGTTTTGCGTGACTTTCAAGTTAAAGCTGTTGGAGATAGTTACCAGCAACTCATATAGGCTGGCCTTTTCCGCATCTGAGAATCCATCGGCAGGTATTTCCCCAACGGCTTTGTCATAATAGAAACGAAAACCTGACTGTTGTTCCAGTTTCTGAAAGAGGTGACCAAGGTTGTCGCTATCATCGAGCGCCAGCATCACGTTGATCTTGCGGAGATCCTGCGACATCGCATCCGATGCCAAAATGACGCCCGTGGCTGTACAGGATATAACCACAAGCAGAAACAGTAATCGCGACATAGCACAAATTATTTTTATTGCATTTTTATTTATAGAATTGTTCATTGTTTTAATTATTCATTCCGTAAAACGAAGCTTCCGCCCTATTTTATTCTCATGTGAAATAGATGTAAATAGTTTTTATGTACTTCTACAATTGCATCATATACCTCCTTTCTTTAAAAAATAGTAATGGTCGCAAACGGGCTTATTTGCAAATCGTCACGCGGCTGCCGCGTATTTCTACCCGGAAGTCTCCTGCAAGCGAAAGCATCTTAAGCACTCGTTGCAGGGGTTCATCCTTTATTGATAGCGACAATTGCTTATTAGCAATGGAGGGGGATGTTATTTCAATGCTTACTCCATACCACCTCTCGAGTTGTTCGGCTATCTCCTCCAAGGGCTCATTCCTGAAAATAAGCACCCCGTTTTTCCAGCTCAAGGCTACCGATAAATCGGCCATTTGCTTGATGCCTGTCTTATCTGCTGAATGATAAATCACTTGCTCGCCTTTTTCGAGCATCCATTCCTGCCCATCTTGTGCGGGGTTTACTGATACCTTACCTGTGGCGACGGTGACTGTTTGCATCGTTTCATCGCCGTAACTTTTCACATTGAACGAGGTTCCTAATACTTTGATGTCCAACCCATTTGCGTGTACCCAAAACGGTTTGTTTTTATCGGGCTTTACCTCAAAAAAAGCTTGTCCTTCAAGAAATAATTCGCGTTTTCCATGCTGAAAATCTTTTGGATACCGAATGCTACTGGCATTGCCGAGCCATACGCGCGAACCGTCTGCCAATGTCAATAGCTTACGTTGTCCGCCGATTGTGCTATGCGTGGCGTAAATCACTTCCGGTGCCACCGCTGGTTCGCCAGGTTTATGGGGCGAAGCCAACCACCATGTAAGGAAGCACAGCAGTACCGCTGCCGCACTTGACGTCCAGATCAATCTGCTTGTTCGGGACCGAGCAGCTACCGGAGGTGTGATTGCCTTTCGGAGGTCAGCCATGGAGCGTCCTTGCCATTCGTCAACGGTCTGTTCATCCATTTCATCATCTATCTTTAACTGGTCAAGCCACCGTGCCACCAATGCCTCTTCGTCGGGTGATGCCGTTCCTTCCATCACCTTTTGATATAATTCCCTTAGTTTGTTATCGTCTTTCATTACTTATTTCCTTCGCTCGCCAAGGTAGCTACCAGCTACTCCAGGCGCTGTTCACTTTATTGTGATTATGCGCTAGGTCCCTGAAACTATTATAGTAAAGCACCAAAAGCCAAAACATACTAGTGTTTGGGTAATAAGTTTATATGAATAATGATTAATGATTTGTTAACACTAACCCGATATGATCCACCAAAGTAGGGCTATGCTCGGTGTGGAAAGGTTTTGCGCTTCGAGGGATTTTCGAAGGCGTTTTGTAGCAGCATGGAGGTGGTTGCGCACCGTATTGGGAGAAAGGCTCAGGCGATCGGCTATTTCGTTGATGGTAAAATGCTGTTCGCGGTTAAGCCGGAAAACTTCCTGCATCCTATCCGGCATTTGCGCAACGGTAAGGGCAATGGCGTCCATGATGGTTTCAAACTGGCTCTCAACAAGCTGATCTATTGATTCATTTTGTTGGATCACGGGTTGTTCGCAGGCCATCAATATGCTGAAATTTTCCAAATGGCGTTGGCGAAATCCCTGTGTTCGGAAATAGGTGATCAATTTATACCACAACCTCTTTTTAAGCCAAGGGAACGATAATTGGTGTAAAGGAAAGACATCCCGTTTATTCCAGAGCTCCAAAAACAACTCCTGCAGCAGATCATAAGCCTCATCTCGATCACCCAATTTCTTACAGGCGAGGCGGAACAGCATCGGCCAGAACGTTTCATGTAACTGCTCAAAAAGTTGTTCGTCAGAAGTAAGTGCATCGATTTGTATACTCCCTTGCTTTGCTGTCTTCATGCCAGCAAAGTATAGCATTGTATATTTACTAAAAGCGAAACTAAAAAGAATAAATTATTAAAAGCGATGGTGTGTTTGTGGACTGGACGTTGACATTTTTGTTTGAAGATAGCCCATATTCAGGACAAGAATAAAGGGAGTGTATCCTACATTTGCTTGCAACAAACATAGGATACACCCCTTCGTTGTTTTAATGTTGATCTACTTGGTATCGCGTACTTGTTTATTCACCAAGGTGCTTTTAGCTCTGCTAATAATGCCTTCGATCATGAAGCTTTTAATAGATCAATATAATATTGTTTAATAGCAAAAGGCAAGTTGACAATCTCAGCCAAGTCAGCTTCAAAAGGGATACTGTGGCCATCGGCGAAGCGTATGACTTTGGCTGTCGGATCAAACACGGCCGCTTGCGCTTTGCCGGATCCGTCGTAATCCCCCGGAATGGGCAGATCCCCTTTTTTACCTAGTTTAATAACCTCTTCGGCTCCGTATACTAACCACTCACCGCTGCTGGGGCGCCATACAGCGATGTCCACCTTGCCATCACCATTGTAGTCGGCCGGAACGGGTACATCACCCTTTTCGCCGAAAGGCACATTTCCGAGTGTAGCGATGTACCAAGTTTTGTTAGACAATCGCCAAACTGCAATTTCAGCCGCACCGTCGCCGTCATAATCGGCAGGCACAGGCACGGAAGCCGCCCAGCCATGTTTAATGGGCTCTTTTCCCACCATCCGCCATTCGGCGGTTTCCGGATTCCAAACAGCTAAATCGGTAATGCCGTCGCCATCGTAGTCGGCCGGTACCGGAGTGTCGCCCACCTCGCCCAGCGGAACGGCGCGCCAGTCGGCTATATAAAAGGAAGCTTTGGACGGTCTGTAAACGGCAGGACTGCTTTTTCCGTAGCTGGTATAGGGCGCTGGCACGGGGATGTCTCCCTTATTGCCGAGCGATGCCTTGATGTCTTTCAGGTCATACCAGTTACCGTCCTTAAAACGGTAGAGGTCTGTCTTGCCATCTAAGTCGAAGTCGAAGATTCTGCTAGCTGATGCTTCGCGGAAGAGGGGTAGCGTAAAAAAGCTATCTTCGTCTTTTTCTTCCAATCGATGGTAAGGCGATAACGTGCGCACACGCAATTGATCCTTTTCTAAATCAAAGCTAAGCAAACGCATGATGCCGTTGCCGCCCATAGGCCTACTCTGGTAATCAGAAAGCATGGTCTTGATGGTATGCCCGGCGTAGCTATCTTGTCGATATCCCTCGCCATTATCACCTACGTGACCACAAAGCATCAGGAATACATTCGGCTGTGTTTTAATGCGATCGTACAAACGTTGTCCTTGCTTTCCAAAGGATGCTTGACCTGCTACATTACTTCCCGCTACCGGATTATAACCTAGAATGTAATGACTTACGATGATGGCTTTCCGGTCTTTATATTGCTGAAGTAAGCCGACGGCCCAGTCGTTCATCGCATCTTGCTGTTCGTCAAACGCATCAAATTCAAGGTAGATAACAATCAAATCCAATCCACCTGCCGAAATCAAATCATAGTGGCTGTCGTTATCTTGGCCAAAATGTCCGCCATAATATGCTCGTCCTTTAAAATGGTCAATACCGAAATATTGGTTATAGTACTGGGTAGCACCGCTAACGGCGAACTGGCTAGGGAGTTGGTCGTGATTGCCTACGGCCAGTCCGTAAGGTATGCCATGAGGTAAGCCCGGCAACGGCTTTTCTAGCGGATAGATCGCTTTCGCCGCATTAGCCCATTGTTCGGGTTTGCGGTCGCCTTTGTCGGTAATGTCACCTAAATGGGCAACATATACAATGTTCTCCTCTTCCCGATTAGCTTGTATCCAGTCGATCATCGCCGTAAACAGCTCGTTATTGCCGCCTTGGCTTTCTTCCGTGTTGTACTGTGTATCGGGGATAACGGCAATGGAGAATGTCTTCTTCGCTTTGTCGTTTCTTTTTTGTGCTTGTGCGCCGAAAGGAAATAGAAGCGCAATAAAACAAGTGACTTTTAAGAGTTTATTATACATGTTATTTAATGTTAATAACCAGGATTTTGAATTAATTCGGGATTGACCCCCACCTCGGCAAAAGGCAGTGGATACAGCAACTTATTCTCATCCACTTGATAAGCCGAAGGCACTAAGTAGTTATGTGTTTTCTTCAATCCGGCACCATAGGCATTCATTGTTTCAAGCGCTTTACCGGCACGGAGTAGGTCGAACCAGCGATGGTTTTCAAAGGCCAGTTCTACACGGCGTTCGTGGAGAATCAGGTCACGCGCTTCTTGCTGTGAACTAGCGGTCAAGGGCGCAGCCTGTTGCAGTGCTCGGCTTCGCACACGGTTGAGATGTACCATGGCCTCTTGTGTTTTGCCTTGTTCATTCTGTGCTTCGGCCAACAGCAAAAGAGCATCCGCAAAGCGGTACACAGGCCAATTATCATCGGTATTGTTTTTGTCGTTATGAGGATTGAGGTATTTTTTGATAAAGGGAACGCCGGTTTTTCCTTCCGGAGCTTGGTAGTTTACCACGCTCTTTTGCGCTGTTAGGGTGAAATAGTAGCTTCCATCATACGTTCCTTCGGCAATGCCAATAGAAGCCTCTAAACGGGCATCTCCAGGTTCATAAGCTTGGATGATATCTTGTGTTGGGATGTTCCAACCTCCGCCGCCGTCTGTGGCTGTGTTTTGCGTAGCCACCCCATACGTAATGAGCGCAGTGTTGTAGCATTTGGGTAGAAAAATGTAGATGAAGTTACTCTGCATGCCTGTTTCCAGACCTTGCATAAATTGAACTTCAAAGATAGATTCCCGGCTGTTTTTATTCGCAGTAGAAAAGACGTCTGCATAATTGGGCAGTAAGGCGTAGCCCATCGTTTCTAAGCTTAGCAAGAGGCGCTCTGCTTGTGCGTATTCTTTTCGTGTTGCATACACGTCGGCCAGTAGCATGGTGGCTGCTCCTTTGCTGGCATAGCCTGATTGAGGAAAGTTATTGGGCACAGGTAAGAGCGAAATGGCCTCCGTGGCATCGGCAATGACCTGGGCATACACCTCTTCGGCCGAGGCGCGTGGTAGAAAAGCATCGGTTTCATTTCTTACCTCGGTAAGGTATAGGGGTACCCCGCCGAAATAGCGCACAAGCTTAAAGTAATAAAAAGCGCGGAGGAATAAAGCCTGCCCCTTGAAGTTGTTCTTCGTCTCGTCGCTGAGATCTGCCTCGTCAATCCGGGCCAGCACAATATTCACTCGCGAGATGCCTTTATAGCTATCATAGTAAATGTGGCTGGAGTAGTTATTGGAGGCATCGTTGGTGAAATTGGCAATATCGGCGCGCATGGTAACCGCCGTGCCCTGAATAGCCGGGTTATGCTCGTAATGCGTGTTATCAGACCGCATTTCGCCAGTATAATAATCGGCGCCCACGGTACGAAGCGGATTGTAAGCGGCGTTGATAGCCTGTGTAAAGTCGGCCTCCGTTTTAAAGAAGTTGGCCTCAGAGACTTGGTCTTTTGGCGAAAGTTCCAAGGCATTCTTACATCCTTGCAGGAGAAAAGTAAGCAGGATGAATAGGATCGGAATATATCTTTTCATATTTTCTGTTTTTATGTTGCGTTTATTGGAATAAGACATTTAAGCCGAAGGAGACAGTACGAGGAACGGGATAGGCGTTCTCGTCAATGCCAATGCTGGCACCATCCAGTCCGTTCAAGCTGATTTCGGGATTCATACCGGAATAGTTTGTTATGAAAAATACGTTCTGTATGGACGTATAAACCCTTATTTGTTTAATAGGACCAAGGCGCTTAACAGGATATCGGTAGCCGAGCGTGATATTCTTCATGGCTAGATATGAACCATCTTCCACCCATTGTGAATTGACTTGTCGACCGATACCTGTCGAACCCGTCTTGGTACGCGGAAATTTGCCCGATCCTGGATCTTCAGGCGAACGCCAACGATCGGCTGCTTCTGCCAATAGGTTACGCGCGCCATCCATATTGGTAAGGTAGGCCCACTTGGCCGGGAGAATAATATCGCCTCCCACTGCACCGGCCATTGAAATGCCTAGATCGAATTGTTTGTAGGTGAAGTTGTTGGTGAATCCAAAGAGGAAGTTGGGATTGGGATCACCGATAAAAGTGCGATCGTTTTCATTGATGATGCCATCATCATTCATGTCGCGCATTTTAATAGTGCCTACATCGGAGTTCGCTTCTTTGGCTGAATTAGCAAGGTCTTCGGCGTCTTTATAAAGGCCTTCGAAGATGTAACCGTAGAACATGCCAAGTGGGTACCCTTCCTGGTTGCGATAATAGTCGGCACTTGTTGTGTTATTTCTGCGGAAATAACCCGGACTTACAAGTGATTCGATACGGTTTCGGTTAAAGGATATATTGAAGGCGGTGTTCCAGCTGAGCTTTCCAAAATCCAACTGACCACCTAAGGTCACTTCGTGGCCCCAGAATTTAATCTCGCCGACATTGGAAGTGATGTTGCTGTAGCCCGAACCTTGCGGTATTGGGCGCGCTTGAATGAGACCGTCCGACAACTTGTGATAGTAATCGTAAGTAAAGAAAAGCTTATCATCAAAGAAAGAGGCATCCACGCCGAGATCGAATTGCTTGCTGCGTTCCCAAGCAAGATTGGTATTGCCTAAGGTGGTGATGGTGGTGCCCGGTGCAAGTCCTCCGTTAACCACATAGTTGGAAGTACCTAACTGGGCAATGTGAGTATAATTTCCAATGTTATTATTACCTGTAATACCGTAGCTACTGCGCAGCTTGAGCAGGCTAAGCGTTCCGCTCCAAGCTTGCATAAAGGTTTCATCGCTCAAGATCCAACCAAGGGAAAAAGAAGGGAAGGACCCATATTTTTGATCGCGACCGAAACGGCTCGAACCGTCGCGGCGCATAGACGCACTTAATAGATAGCGATTTTTGAAGCTGTAATTGACGCGACCTAAATAGGAAACCAAACCGTAGTCGGTTGCGTTACTGGAGCCTCCGGTAATGTTGGCCGCAACGTTCAGGTAAGGCACCTCGTCGCTTGCAAAATTTCTTCCCGTAACCGTATTGCTTTTTTGTTCGAATGATTGATATGAATAGCCGGCCAATACGTCGATTGAATGTGCTTTCCAACGCTTATTGTAATTGAGGTTGGCTTCGGCCGTATAGCTGTAGTTCGTTACTGAACTGCTGGTGCCGGTAGAGATGTCGTCTCCATTAATCAGTGCAGGCGAAAAGAACTGCCGCATTTCGTCGCCTTTATCTACACCTAACAAACCTTTTAAGCTGAGCCCATCCCAGATCTGATAGTTAAGGTGTGCATTACCCAAAATGCGTGTGGTAGTGTAGTCGTCTATCACTTCAGAATAGCGGGCCAAAGGGTTGATATAGCTTACCATACCGGGCGAATGGGCGTGTTTAACAAGATTGCCGTTTTCATCATAGGGGCTGATCAGCGGGCTGGCTTCAGAGGTCTTCTGTACAATCCCCTGGATACCATCTTCCAAACGATTATTATGGTCTAATCGGTAGCTGGGAGCTAGATTAAATCCGACTTTCAACTTATCGTCAAAGAGGTTATAGTCTTGGTTGATGCGAATCGAATAAAGTTGGGTTCCGCTATTGATGACCACCCCTTGTTGGTTTTGGTAACCTGCAATAACAGAGGAGGTCGAATGCTTCCCTGCGCTGGTGAAACTCACATCGTACTGTTGTATAGGCGCCGTACGCGTAAGCAGGTCAAACCAATCGGTGCCTTCGCCATACTGTTCCGGATTTTGATAAACCTCCGGAATTTCACCTGTATAGCCTTCATAGCGAATCATATCCTGATACCGCTCGTTCATGAAAGTTGCATATTGGCGGGCATTCATCATAACCGGTACGCCACGGCTCGGAATGGTTTGTATACCGTAATTACTGTTAAGCTCCACCTTCGTTTGGTCGCCCGGTTTTGCGTGTTTGGTAGTGATGAGAATGACACCATTGGAAGCTCTTGATCCGTATAAAGCGGTAGCCGAGGCATCTTTCAAAACGGTAAAGGATTCAATTTCTGCGGGATTGATGTTGTTGATACTTCCGGTGATGGGCATGCCGTCTATAACGAAAAGGGGCGAATTACCCGAAGATAAAGAAGCTGCGTTGCGAATACGCCACGACATTCCGCGGCCCGGCTGTCCCGAAGTTTGGTAAATCTGAACGCCGGCTAATTTTCCCTGTAGTTGCTGTGCAAATTGATTGACGGGCATGTCTTGCAGGTTCTCGGTGCTGAGCTCTTGCAAAGCTCCTGTAATTTCGCGCCGGCGCTGCGTACCGTAACTAACTACCACCTCTTGCAACTGGCCCGTACCTCGAAGGCTTACCTGTAATTGCGTTTCCTTGTTCTCTAAGATGTTTACGCCTCTTTGCTCATAAGGTTCATAGCCAATGTAACTCACGCGCAAGGTGTAGGTGCCGGGACTGGCTTGCAGCGTAAAGCTGCCGTCTTCTTTGGTCATGGTTCCGGCGTTAGTACCCACTAAGCTCACGCTTGCGCCGATAAGGGGGTTACCTTCGGTATCTTTAACGACACCAACAAGCCTGCCAGGCTGTTGCTTTCGGTTGATATAGATATTACCCTTGTTTACTTCAGGTACCACGGCGGCATTTTCGGCTAAATGTGCTAACAGTTCATCCAAGGAAGTACGCTGATTAGGGAGACTAACGAGAGCTCGACCGTTGATTTGGGTGGGACTGTATATAAGATTGAAATCCGATTGCGCCTGGATCGTTTGCAGCACTTCCTCTAAGGAAAGTTTTTTTGATTTAAAATGGATAATTGTGCTGCTCGTTTGTTGCGCCTCGCTTTTATGTGCTAACAGGGTGCCAGCCATTGATAGCAAGGTAAGGAGAGTAATGCATGATAACTTCATAAATGAAATGAAATAAATGACCAGTATTCGTGTTTTTGGCATATCTTTATTTGTTTTTGATTTGTTTTTGGAAGAACGATTGAAAATGGATTGACCGAAACTGCTGTCAACAGTTTCGGTTTTTTGTTCGGCGTTAGTTTGAAATATGAACCTCCTTTTTGTTGATGGTGTAGCGGAATCGATTAATTTTCTGAAGCGCTTTCAACACCGACTCCAGTGTCGGATCTTCAAAGCGTGCGGTAAATGTTTCATGTCGCCCTTTTTGTAGGTTTAAATGAATGCGGATGCCGTACCAGGTTTCCAGTTGTGCAACGACCTTTTTCCAGGAGGCGTTTTGGAATACGAGTTCATTATAGATCCAAGCATGTTCGTTGCCAGGTTGAATTGGCTGAATTTTATAGGTATCCTTGTTATAATGATAGCTGAATTCCTGACCGGCTGAAAGCAAGGTGTTCGGAAGTTTGTGCTGGCTGTGGATGAGATTTACTTTTCCAGTATTGATACTTAAAATGTACTGATTTCGGTGATCCTTTACCTGGATATTAAAAGAGGTGCCTAGCACCTGTGTTTGTAGCTCGGCCGTATGGACAATAAAAGGTTTCCGTGGATGAGGGTGTACCTCAAAAAATGCCTCGCCACTATCGAGGTAGATGGCCCGCGTAGCTCCGGTGAATTTTTGATCATAGCGGATAGCCGTATTGCCGTTTAGCCACACAATACTGCTGTCGGGTAACCGGAGCTTGGCCTTTTGTCCAGGTTCGGTATGAAAAGTGAACAGCTTGGCTGTCGGCTGTTTGTCCTGTTCCCTATTGCGATGGTGCATGGTAAAGAAAATCAATCCGCCTAGGAGTAATAGGATGGAGGCAGCGATGCCAGTACTAAACCACAGGGATCGCCGTCTGTTTCGTTGGCCGGTCGGCAAGGAAAGGCGATTTTTAACATGGGTGAGAATCTCCTCTTCGAGTTCCATGGCTTTCCCCTTCGTTAAGACACGATCACGATGGCGGTCGGATTCAAACCAAGCGTCGATCGATTCTTTTTCTTGTTGGCTACAAGTGCCGTTTAAGTATTTTTCTAATAAACTGTGTATCTTCTCTTGATCCATGTATGCGCGCGTTTATCTCTATGAGTATAAATGCGAGGTGCGGTACCAATGAGGTGGGGTTATTAAATTGTTAAGAGATTATGTGTTTTGTGTGAAGGGGGGGGTTAAAAAAAGAGTATGGCCGACAGCATATATTCTTTGAGTGCTAAGCGTATTTTACGTTTGGCGTGTACCAGTTGATTTTTGACGGTTTGTTCGGCAAGTCCCAGCTCCCGTGCGATCTCTTGGGTACTGCGGTTATCCTCTTGATGCAGGCGGTAAATGTGTTGTTGCTTGGTGGGTAGAGCGTCCACCTCCTTGTTAAGCTGTTTTTCGAGCTCGTTGGCAAACACGTGCTGGTCACTTGGAAGGGAAAAATCGTCAATAAGCTGACGGTAGTCAAATCGACGGGCTTCGTCCTTTAGGGAGCTTTGTATTCTTTTTACAATTTCATATTTCGTCATGCTGTAGAGGTAAGCCTCTACCGAACCGCGGATATCAATGCTTTCCTTTTTCTGCCATAACTGTATGTAGATCTCTTGCACAATATCTTTTGCCTCTTCGTCAGATTGAGTTTTACGCAAGGCTAACTGATAGAGCTTTTGCCAGGTATGTCTGTACAATGCCGTAAACGCGACGGAATCGCCGGCTTTGGTGCGTTGGAAAAGTTCTTCTAAGGTGGAACCAAACATAAGGCTAGACGTGTTCGGGTGCAAAGCTAGAGACCGCGCTTTAATTTCTTGTTAAGGGGTTGTTATGTTGATGTTATGGTTTGTTTATTTGCTGTAGCGGTGTCCAAACGGAAGGTTTTTTTGTTACTTTTAATATATGTTCTTTTCCTTGGATGAAAAAAGTAGTTGGCGGTGTCGCTGCCATTAAGCGACAAATTATACCTTCCTTTCTATACAATTCCCCAACATAACATTAAGATAATATTGCATGCTTACTTTTGCCCCATAATCTGAAAAAGGGTGTCTTATGAATCAACCAGTCATATCTCGGCAGCAAGAAAAACAACTAATGTCGGAGATTAAGCAGGGCAATGTATATGCATTAGAAAGCTTAATGATGCGCTATGGAGAAAGAGTGTTCCAATTTATCCTTCGCTTGGTAAATGTTACGGAGCTGGCAGAAGAGATCACGCAGGATGTTTTTGTTAAGATTTGGGAAGGGAGGGATAGTCTGGGAGAAATTGATTCGATAGCCGCTTGGATGTATACCTTGGGAAGAAACAAAGCCATCAATTTATTGAAGGAATTAAATGCAAGGGCCGCGCGCGAAGCCCACTATGCGCGTGAAAGGGACTGGTTAATAGAAGCTGAGACAAGCGATAGTATCGAACTTTATCGCTGGGTGGACGAAGCGGTAGCACAAATGCCTGAAAAATGCCAACAAATATTTATTTCGAAGCGCGACGAGGGCTTGAGTAATGAGGAAATCGCCAACCGTTATAACCTTTCCATCCATACGGTAAAGAATCAATTGAAGAAATCCTATTCAATTCTACGCAAGTCCCTCGCTGAGCAAACGCTTTTTCTTGTTCTTTATTCCTTTTGGACTAACAAATAAATCTATTATCCTGGTCTATGCTTTCGGCTAGTTTGCGCCTCTTTACATTCTCTTAACAAATATTTAAATAAAGCTTAATTGTTGAGCGTAGCTCTTTTAAGGGGGCGCTCTGTCATCTTAATAGATGAATGAAACTTTATTACAAGAACTGTTTAGGAAGTATAGAAATCAATCCTTAAATAGTCAGGAGGAGGCGCTGTTTTTTAGCCTGCTACAGGACCCTGAGTATAAGGATCACGTGGAAGCACTATTGCGCGAACTATGGGCTGAAACAGAGTGTTTTGAGTATGCGCCATTAACACCCGCGGGAAAAAGGCGGATTGCTTCAGTAATGGGCAAAGTCGTGATACCTGAAAGGCCGACAAAGCGGAGGGTTGCTCCTTTCTGGGCCGCAGCAGCAAGCATTGTGGTGTTAATTGGGTTGGCTTTGTTTTACCGCTCGTCCCAACAGGTGAAGTTTGCGCCGGCGGAAGCATCCCATATTGCTGAGATTAAAACGAACTACGGCGAAAAGAAGAAAGCCACGTTGCCGGACGGCACGCAGATTCACTTGAACGCAGGGAGCGTCTTGCGCTACGATAATACGTATAACAAGGATAAACGGGAAATCGAATTGATCGGGGAAGCGTTTTTTGAGGTAGCGCCCGACGAGTTAAGGCCCTTTATCGTCCGCAGTCAGCAGTTGAAAACGTACGTATTGGGCACTTCATTCAATGTGCGAGCCTTTGAAGAAGATGAAAATCTTTTTGTAGCCTTAATAACGGGTTCAGTGCGCATTGACGACGGATCCTCTTCGTCGCTTTTGAAACCGGGAGAAAAAATCAATTACAATAAAAGGACAGCGACAAGCGAAGTTTCGGCAATCCAGGAAAAGGATTATTGGGGGCTTTGGCGTAAAGAAGTGTTGGCTTTTAATGAGCAGCGTTTTGAAGAGGTAGCCGCTTTGTTGGAAAAATGGTATGGCGTACATATTCACATTCACAACAAAGCCTTGTTAAAGCGCCGCTTTACGGGCGAGTTTAAGGGCTTAGCCATCAATAAAGTGCTGGATATGCTGAGCAAAAGTAGTCCATTTACTTATAACATCGAAAACGACCAGGTTTACATTAAGTGAATCGTGGAAGACAATAGCTTTAATGCATACAATTGAGAATAACACATTTATAAGTAATGCCTAAAAACGAACGATACATTAATAATTATTTCAATGAAAAAGAGCGTACCTAACTATCTAATTTTTATGCTGAAAGCGATTGGCGCCTGCTGCTTTGCTATGTTGGTTGTGCTGTGGAGCTATGGTCTTGTTTGTGCCAATACAGCGAAAGCGCAAGAGCTGTCAAAGACAAACGTCAAACTACATGTCCGTAACAAATCACTTAAAGAAGTGTTGCAACAGCTCGAACAGGAAAGTGATTTCCGTTTTGTATATAGCGATGGTGCTATTCCTAAAAATCAACCCCTTTCTCTAGAAGTGGAGGGAACCTTGGCAGAAGCGTTGAAAAAAATATCGGCACAGACACATACCCGTTATGAGCAACAAGGGAACAATTTGGTGGTTACCTATAACCCGCCAAGACAAATGATGCCACTCTCGGGAAAAATCGTGGACGAGCAGGGCATGGCCTTGCCCGGAGCGAGTGTCCGTATCCGCGAACTAAATAGAAGCACTGTTGCAAACGAGGAGGGAAATTATTTAATATCTATACCGGCAGGCACCTATACCCTGGAAGTGTCTTACGTTTCCTTTGAAACGCTGATACGTGATGGTGTAGTAGTGGGAGAAGGAAAACCTACTGTTGCAGATTTTCAACTGAAAGCCAAGGGCGGAGAACTGAATGAAGTGGTGGTCGTGGGATACGGTACTCAAAAGAAAGTGAACTTGACAGGTGCGGTCGATCAGGTAGGAAGCGAAGTGTTTGAAGGCCGGGTAGCAGCCAACGCCACCCAAATGTTAGCGGGGGCGATACCTAACCTAAACATCAACTTGCAGGACGGAAAGCCCACCCGTTCGCCCAGCTATAATGTGCGCGGGACCACCTCCATCGGACAGGGAGGAAGTGCATTAATCTTGATTGATGGTGTAGAGGGCGATCCTTCTACTTTGAATCCCAACGATATCGAATCGGTGTCCGTACTGAAAGACGCTTCTTCAGCTGCGGTATATGGGTCGCGAGGTACTTTCGGAGTCGTGCTGATCACCACTAAAAAAGCAGCTTTGGGAAAGACCTCATTCACTTATAGTGGTAACACCTCTTTACAAGATTTGACAACACGGCCGGATTTTGTCACAGATGGCTATACCTATGCTTCGCATTTCTTTGAGGCTTATAATGCTTGGAATAACTACTCATCAGTACCTAGTAAGTTGAACAAAACCCAAATCTTTACCCTTGATTGGCTGGAAGAGTTCAGGCGACGTAAAGAGCAGGGGATTACGGAAGAGGTGACGGTTAATGAAAATGGCGAGTATGTATACTATGGCAATGAAGATTATTATGGCACCCTGTTAAAAGACAAAACATGGGCCCACGACCACAATATATCGGTCTCTGGTACAACTGAAAAGGCCGACTTTTATCTCTCTGGACGGCTATATGATTATAACGGTATTTATCGCTATAATACCGACAATTATAACAGTTATAACCTGCGTGCAAAGGGTGGCTTGCAGGTAACCGACTGGTTGCGGATCAGCAATAATATGGATTATAACTTGTCAAAGTACCATGATCCACAAACAGCTGGCGAAGGGGGTAATATCTGGCGCAATATTGATGATGAAGGGCATCCGACATCGCCGATTTTCAACCCAGATGGCACGCTTTCTTACTCAGCGGCTTATACGGTAGGCGATTTTATTTACGGCAAAAATGGGGTGGATACGCAAAATGATAATTTGCGAAATACAACCTCTTTTGAAACGAAATTTTTCGATAACAGTTTCCACGTCCGTGGTGATTTCACATTCCGTAACCGCGATTACAGCTCAACCCGGATAAGGGTACCGGTGCCTTATAGCGTAAAAGAAGGAGAAACGTTGCTCTTACAGACTTCGTTCAATGATAATATCTATCAGATTTCGGAAAAGGACCGCTACATGTTTACCAATCTATACGCGGATTATGAGAAAACGTGGGGCGACCATTATTTTAAAGGTCTGGTAGGTTATAATTATGAGCAACGAACGTACGACGCTACCTATATTACGAAAAATGGCTTGCTTACAGAAAATACAGAGAATATCAATCTCGCTTTGGGCGAATCGGTAACCGCTACGGCGGCCTACAATAAATACCGGATTGCGGGCGTGTTTTTTAGAGCAAATTATATTTATAAGGACAAATACCTGTTCGAAGTGAATGGACGTTACGACGGCTCGTCGAAATTTCCAACTGATGAACAATGGGCCTTCTTCCCTTCTGCGTCGGTGGGTTGGCGCCTCTCTCAAGAGTCTTTCTGGAACGTCAACCCAAGGGCAATTTCCGATGTGAAAGTGCGCGCTTCTTATGGATCGTTAGGAAATGGAAATATCGATCCTTATACCTTCTTGAACACCTATAATATTAATACGCAGGGCTTAGTCCTGAATGGTGCCAAGAACCCAGTTACAAGAGTGCCTACGGTATTGCCAGACAATTTAACTTGGGAAACGGCGCGTACGGCTAACTTTGGTTTGGACCTTTCGGCTCTGAATAATAAGCTGACATTCACCGGAGATATCTATACCCGCAAAACGCTAGATATGTACACGGTTGGGCCGACGTTGCCAGACGTTTTTGGCGCAGCCTCACCAAAAGGCAACTATGCCGATCTGACGACCAATGGCTATGAAATAGCTATCGGCTATAGCGATCAGTTTAATATAGCCAGCAAGCCGTTCCATTTCAGTGTGAAAGCAGGTTTGGCAGATTACCGCTCGACGATTGACCGTTACAACAACAGTACAGGGGTCATCGATGACTATTACGCAGGGCAGCGTGTAGGAGATATCTGGGGTTATGTAACGCAAGGGCTTTTCCAGTCGCAGGAAGAAATAGACGCGGCACCGTCACAGACGCTCATCAAATCATCAAATTCAGGGCTTGTGTATCCCGGGGATGTGCGCTTTGCTGACTTAGACGGTAACGGCGTCATTGATTATGGCTCGAACACGCTTGGCGATCATGGCGATAAAACGATTATCGGTAATACCGAGCCCCGTTACATTTACAACTTCAATTTGAACTTGAATTACAGTAATTTTTATTTCTCTGCCTTTTTCCAAGGCGTGGGCAGGCAACATTGGTATCCAAGTAATGAATCAATTTTCTGGGGGCAGTTCAATCGGCCGTACAACGATTTGCCGACATGGCATCTGAATAACTATTGGACAGAAGATAACAGGGGTGCGTACTTGCCACGGTATGCAGGGTATAATACTTCTGTACAGAGTACGGCACAAACACGTTACCTTCAGAATGTCGCTTATCTACGCTTAAGAAATTTACAGATTGGTTACAACTTGCCGAAGGCCTTCATAGAAAAGGCCGGTCTACAGGCTGTACGCGTAGGTCTTTCCGGCGAAAACCTCTTCACTTGGTCGCCGCTTTACAAGCACACCAAAGATATCGACGTAGCGAATATCGGTGAGTCCGATGAGGATGTGAGTGATTCCAATTCAGGCGATGGCTTTAATTACCCAAGTATGCGTAGCGTGAGTTTTAACCTGTTAATTAATTTTTAAGATATAAATAATCATGTGTAAAGAAATTGCTAGCGAAAAACGGAAAAGCTGGTCGCTATTTAGAGCTGATACCGGGAGAAGCAAATTTATATGTAAAAAAATGAAGAAAAAATGGATTTTATTGGCAATGGCAGCAATAGTGTTTTCATCCTGCGAATTGAATGAAACGCCCAAAGCTACCGCGACTGAAGAAGACATCTTTGGCACCGAGAGTGGTTTGGCCACCTATAGTTATTCTTTCTATGAAATGCTGCCAGATGCAGGCAGTGCTTATAATATGGATGCAATGGCCGATTATGGGGCCGTCAATAATCTGAATAGTTTTATCCGTGAGGGCGGTTATTCAGCAGAAACGAGCGATGGATGGAGCTGGGGCAATTTACGTAACATCAACTACTTTATTGAGCATTGTAACGACCCTAATGTGAGTGAAGCGGTTCGAAATAATTACCTCGGGATTGCACGCTTTTTCCGCGCATATTTTTACTTAGATAAGGTTATCCGTTTTGGGGATGTGCCTTGGGTGGATCATGCCTTGGATATCGATGAGGATGCTATTTTATATGGTGCACGCGATTCACGTACCGTGGTTATGAACCATGTAATGGAAGACTTGGATTTTGCCTTTCAAAATATTTCGTCTACCAGCTCGGATGGTACACTCATTACCAAATGGACGGCTTTGGGCTTAAAGACACGCGCCGCTTTATTTGAGGCTTCGTTTCGCAAATATCACCCCGAGTTAGGTTTGCAGGAAAGCGCCAATAACTTCTATCAACATGTAGTTGATGCAGCTACGGAATTAATGGAGCAGGGACCTCATTCTTTATATACGGGTGCAGGGGTAGAGGCTTCACAGCGGACCTTGTTTATTAGCGATGCCCCCGTTACCCAGGAAGTGATGTTAGCCGTGGGTATGAGCAGTAACCTCGCCGTAATGAGCAGTGCGAACTGGTGGTGGACATCAGCGACCTATGGCCCGCGTTATAGTTTGGTGCGTCCATTTATCAACACGATTTTGAATTTAGATGGTACACCTTATACGGATAGGGCAGGCTTTCAGCAAGAAGCGTTCTTCGACGAATGTCAGAACCGCGATTATCGCCTAGCGCAATTGATAAGGACTCCCGGTTATCAGCGGGCGGGTGTAGCCGCACCACCTAACTTCAGTAGTCATACCTATACCGGTTATCAGCCGATTAAGTATACCTTGGATGATCCTTATTATGATAATGGCGCCTACAATATCAATGCCATTCCGCTAATGCGTTATGCAGAGGTTTTATTGAACTTAGCGGAAGCAAAGGCAGAGCTTGGCACGATAACGGATGCAGATTGGGCGCAGACGATCGGTGCTTTGCGTGCAAGAGCAGGCGTTACCGGTGGTCTGAATATCTTGCCCACTGCTGTCGATCGCTATTTGCAGCAAACCTTTTTTCCCGACATTAACAACCCCATTATTTTGGAGATCCGTCGCGAGCGTCAAGTGGAATTGGCCTTAGAGGGCTTTCGCTTTAATGACCTGAAACGGTGGAAGCGTGGCGAGTTAATGGCCAATTTGGAATGGTCGGGCATCTATGTGCCGGCGTTGAATGTGCTGATGGATTTAGATCATAACGGCACTTATGATGTGGTTTTCTATGATGGTAATACCGGTGGGCCTACCGTAACGGTACCCCCAGGTTGCGCACGGGTGGCTATCGGTGGCTCGAGTACAAATTATCAAACTTTAACAACAAATAATCATTTGGAATGGTTTAAGACACAGCCGAGAACCTGGTATGAAGACGGTCGTCAATATTTATACCCGATTCCGGCAACGGCGATTGTCAAAAATGAAAATTTGAGTCAGAATCCCGGATGGTAAAATTATCAGTAATAGGAGATCAGTAATCAGCTAATGGCAAGGGTTAAAGCCGATGTCTGATTTCCGATCACTAAAAACTAAAAACTATTAATTTATATTCAATGAAGCTGTTAAATATTTTATTACTACAAATCGCTTTTGTGCTGATCGGTTTTCAATCAAGAGCTCAACAAATCCGTTTGGCAACCTATAATATCCGATATGACAATCCGGGCGATTCTCTGGATAATTGGAAACACCGAAAGGATCAGTTGTTCAATTTGGTCCGCTTTTATGATTTTGACCTTTTCGGTGTTCAGGAGGCTTTGGTGAACCAGATGAATGATTTGTCTGCTGCTTTGCCTGCATTCGCTTATGTTGGGAAGGGGAGGGATGACGGTGATAAGAAAGGGGAGTTTTCTGCTATCTTTTATAAAAAAGATCGTTTTAAACTCTTAGATGATGGCATGTTCTGGTTGTCAGCAACGGATCAGGATAATCCAAATGTAGGTTGGGATGCTGCTTTACCTCGTATATGTACTTGGGCCAAATTTGAAGATAAGCAAACACATCTGGTTTTTTATCACTTTAATACTCATTTTGATCACAGAGGGAAAGAGGCAAGAAAGGAAAGTGCCAAATTAGTCCTAAGGAAAATAAAAACGATAGCCGGGAACCTACCTGCGGTATTGACGGGCGACCTAAACGTGGATCAACATAATGAAAGTTATCAGGTAATAGCTGAATCAGGGATATTAGGTGATTCTTATCAGCTAGCTAAAATTAAGTTGAGTGATAACGCCACTTTCAATGGTTTCCGTCCGACTTTAATAGATCGGGACTCGCGCATTGATCATATCTTTATAAGCAAAGATTTTGTAGCGGAGCGATATGGAATTTTGACGAACAGCTCTTTGGGGCGATATCCTTCCGACCACTTTCCGGTAATGGTAGATCTGGAAATTAAGTGATATTGTAATATTCCACAAAAATCCCTCCGCGATGGAGGGTTTTTTTGTAACTGCGCTTTGTTTCATGAAAGCAATTTAACTGAATCATATGCCAAAATATTTGAATAGCTTTTGCTCTGAATAGGTTAATTATGTAGCCTTAACCAAACTGCGGCAATATGGTACAAAGTTCCAACGTCAATTCGCTACAAAGTAAACCGCATTACGACTTACTGGATGGCCTGCGGGGTGTAGCGGCAATAAGCGTTGTGGTTTTTCATTTCCTCGAATTTGTATATCCCGATTACAGTAAGAATTTTTTGGGTCATGGTTTTTTGGCGGTTGATTTTTTCTTTTGTTTATCTGGATTCGTGATTGGTTATGCATACGATGAACGGATAAAGCAGCTTGGCCTGTGGCAGTTTTTTAAGGCGAGGCTGATCCGGTTACACCCTCTGGTACTGTTAGGGTCTATTCTCGGACTCATAGGTGTTTGGATGGATCCCTTTTCGGATATTACTTATGGTGTTGGACAACTTTCACTCATCTTCGTTTGCTCCATTTTATTGATTCCTTATCCGGTTATGCCCGACCGCGGTTTTGGGTTGTTTGGGTTGAATACGCCGTCTTGGTCCTTGTTTTTCGAATATCTGGCCAATATTGTCTATGCGTTCTGGCTTTATAAAATAAGTCGCCGCATGTTAATTATATGGTGGGCATTGGCGGCACTTTGGCTTGGCTGGGTGAGCTTTCAGGCAGGTACCTTGATTGGCGGTTGGGATGGCAAAAGCGCGTGGGACGGGGCTGCTCGTATTGCTTACTCTTTTTTAGCCGGTCTTTTAGTGTACCGTTCAGCTTGGGTTATCAAAAATAAACTGAGTTTCCTCGGCCTTTCCATACTACTGTTGCTAGCCTTTTTAATGCCCTACTTCGAATGGAACTGGTTAGTGGAAGCACTGATTATCATTTTTTACTTTCCCCTGTTGATAGTTTTAGGCATAGGGACCAGGCTTTCCGAAGGCATTCGAAAGTGCTGTGTTTTTTTGGGTAAAATATCCTATCCTTTATACATGACACATATTCCCATGATATGGATATTTGGGAATTACTATAGTACGCACCAGGTGACCCGGTCAGAACTGATCCTTATTATGCTGTCGGGAACCGTTTTTTCGCTGGGGCTCGCTTATCTAGCCATGATTTTTTATGATTTGCCGATACGTAATTATTTCAATGCAAAGAGGTGGCGTGCTTGGCTGCGGTCGTCTTGATCTGATTCGCCTTGGATCATGTTCTCACATAGCAAATATTTTATACGCAGACGCGGCCATATTGACGACGCCTAGTATTTCTTCTTCATAATCAAAATCCATCTCTACACCATGTCAGTACCTTTCAGGTACTTTCTTCCGGTTACTACAAATTCTCTTTAAATTGAGTCTAGGATGAGTCCGGGTTTTGACCGCATAAACCTCGACTCACCCCAAAGAAAGTGCCTAGAAAAATCCAAGTTGGTGTTATCTTGCTTCAAAGAAATTGCGAATTTTTAGGATTTTGATCGTGAAAGCGAAGACAAGACAACAATTTAAGAATAAAATCAGATTTTTTTTTAGTACAGCATGCGGGGATGGTTATTTGAAAGTAAAACAAGTTCCTTGTCTAATTCAATTTCGGTTCTCGTTTTAGGAAAGGTTGATTTATTAGTAGATTGCTGTGATTATGAGAAAAAGTGAGAAATATTTCTAATGTTTTTGTATGATTTTGTATATTTGAGAATATAGATAATTTTACTATGGTTGAACAATAATACCAAAAGAAATGAAAAAGAACGGAAGATTAACTATTGATGAGGTTCTATCAGAGATTGAACTAATGGATTATCAACGTACTTCAAAAATTGCTGGAGGTAATGGTGGCGATAATAGTGTACCCATGCCGGAACCTCCGGTTGATGGGGGATGGCTTGATGAAGTTGTGATTGATGCGACCTGGCCGGGAGGTGGATCGGATGGTGGTACAGTAGGGGGAGGAGGCCCTGTTGGAGGAGGGGGTGGAGGTACAGGTGGCTCCGGCGGCGGAAGTGGGTCAGGATCTGGCGGTGCCGGAAATCACGTTGATTGGAGTATTGCCCGAGAGGTTCTTTCGAAAGCAGGATATTGGAGCTGGGTCAATGGAGAATTTGTTTGGACGGTTGATCAAGGAGAGCTTGAGGAGGTCGTTATCACAGTACGTGCCGAATACACGGCGCAGGACGCCCTTGGTCTGATGCTTTCCTCTCTGGGATTGGCTGCAGACCATGCCGCGGTTGCTGCTGCTATCGCGAAGGTAGAGGCAACAAGAGGCTTTAATTTGGCGAGTAGAGCGTTTGGGATATTGGGAGTGGGACAAAATGTATTGGAGATGTTTGAAGCCGGCGAGTGGAATTGGCAAGACACTGGGCAAGCGGCTTTGGGTGGGGTTTTATTAATCCCGGGTTTAAACGGAGTGATTACATTGGGGGGCGGCGCCGTTCTCTTCGGATGGGAACTTTATGAGTTAATGCAGGGGGAACAATATGTTTAAGACTTTGTTGCTAAAATATTATTATGTATGGTTCCAGGGTCATAAGCGTTCGAAATATGCGCACCAGTTTTCACATTATTGGTTGTCGGGGTTTCTTCAAGTGGTGGCAACTCTTATATTTTTTGTATTTACTTTTCTCATTATAGTAGAAAGAACGTTGGGTGTACGTTTGTCTGCCGGACTTAGCAAATGGGAGCTTGTAATATTATTTATTATAATACCGTCTCTTCTATTATACTATTTATTGTTCAACTATTATGGTGTGGACAAGAATAACGACGACCCTAGCGCATTCGGTATTCGCATCACGAAGAGAACCAAGATCATCGCCTGGATTGTATATGTCGGTGCTTTCGTCCTTTTCCTGCTTGTTTTACAGTTTTTTATGAAATGAGTCATGCTTGCTGAGGAAGATCGCTTGACAACAAGTAATTCTCTTTTTGGACTGCCTCCGTACTGAACGGATATTAAGTGGTCTATTTGAAGTACCAATTGAATAGTATTGGTGGATTAACATAAGATTAGAAAAGACGGATGAACGGGTTTTTTAATGTTGTTGTTCCGTTAGATTGATTTACCTATTCCAAGAAAATGAGAACATGTTTAAGACTTTATTGCTGAAATATTATTATGTATGGTTTCAGGGTCATAAGCGGTCGAAATATGCACACCAGTTTTCACATCATTGGGCCCATGGTTTTCTTCAAGTGTCAATAACTTTGTTGTTTGTATTATCCACGCTGTCAATCGTCATAGAAAGAACATTTGGGGTGAGTTTTGTTGGAACATTTAGCAAGTCGGAATTCTCAATATTATTTTTGATAGTACCGTCCCTTCTATTATACTATTTACTGTTCCATTATTATGGTGTGGACATGAATAATGACGACCCTAGCGCGTTCGGTATTCGCATTACGAAGAGGACCAAGATCATTGCCTGGATTGTATATGTCGGTGCTTTCGTTGTTTTCCTGCTCGTTTTACAGTTTTTTATGAAATGAGTAATGCTTGAGGAAGTAGATCGATTCGAAACAAGTGCACTAATAGTAGAAAATCAATATAGTATTAGAAAAGACGGCGGGGCGGTAGATTTTTAATGTTGTAGTCCCGTAAGGTCAATTTTTCTATTCGAAGAAGAACGGATGATATGTTTAAGACTTTATTGCTAAAATATTATTATGTATGGTTTCAGGGGCATAAGCGGTCGAAATATGCCAGTGATTTTTCAGATCACTGGTTGCACGCTTTTTTGCAAGTTTGCCTGAGCGTTTCATTAACGGTGATAATTTTTGCTTTTTTTTTGGAGATTATACTTCATGTAAATTTGTTAAAATTAAATAATCGGATACTTTTTATTGGTATGTATGGAATATGTCCTGCATTGTTAACTTACTATCTTTTATTTGTTTTCTATAAAATCGATTGTACGTCTTCAAACTAAATTAGACACATTAGGATGAAACCTTAAGGAGACTTTCGAGTTATAAATTTATTAATTTTT
>NZ_SBJH01000048.1 GCF_004368405.1 Olivibacter sp. XZL3 | reverse complement strand
TCTTTTTTCTTCTTTGCTCATACAGCAAAGCTAGAAACAACATAACACTATTCATAGACGTGGACCATAGGGTGGATACTTCACGACGCGTTCTACTTTTAGCGGAAGAACGACTTCGTTATGGTATTGCTCCCCCATCGTACCGCAAACCGGGCTTGTAAATTCATCCCAAAGGTTTTCATAGAGAACAATATCCTTTTTTTCCAGCTGTTTAAGAATAATCCCAGCTCCCAACGGATTGCGCAAATCTACAGGCAGCTCATTGTCGCCCTCTGCTATCAGCACTCGATCCGGAAGCTCATATTGTTCTTGTAGCAGCGATATCTTAGACCGCCAGTCGGACTTTCTTGAGAGCTTCGGCTGGTTTTTGACGATATTCCATCTTGCCCTTGAGAGGATAATATGTTTGTACTCGACACGGGGTAGGAACGGACGTTTGGCTAGTTTCCCCCAGTCGAAGGAAAGATCGAGGCTCCCATGTTGAAACTGAAGGTCACATAAAAACCTGTATGCAACCATACCATAGTGAAAGTTATGAGCACTGCTCAACCGGGGAATGATCTGCTTGTTCAGGCGTTCGGAACGAAGCACAATCTTCCCTCCCCTTATGGATACCCATAAATCATCCAGATTAATGGTAAATTCAGCGTCCGCGGCTGCTTGTCCGATTATCGGGATTTCATACTTAAAAAGTCCGGGCCTGGTGAGGATATTACCGACCCTGCTTTCCGGCAGATAGACGACTTCGGCAAAGATAATATCTTCGGCCTGCCCCTCCTCCCAGTGGACGCATTCCTGTAAGCCTTTCTCCAGCCCCTTATCCAGATGGCAAAACCTTGTCAAAAGGGGGACTGCCGAAACTCCCCCAGCCGCCAGTAAATTAAGTCGGAACGCCGTACTATCACCCCCGCTTTCTCGGGAATACATGAGATTCCCCAATGCATAACATCCGACGGGAATGCTCCTTTCAGGATCGTTATTCCGCAGGGTCATGGCCTCGATATCGTTGTCGTCCAACGTGATCGGCGGCATAACCGATATGCTATCCTGCCCATATCGTTCCATGATTGACTCGATATGCGCATATAGATTGTCATCCAGATTAGACTTTTTCCGACGGGTGCCCAATCCCTGTAGCAATGGGCTATTTTGTGCGCCGGACCAACCAGCCCCGTAACCTATCCCCATATCCGGGTCAAGAACTTCTATCAGTGGCACTTCCATATCGCCGTATCTTTCCGAAAACTTGCGACGGAAGGCTTTTAAATCAATCGGTGTCTTAACCTTGTTGATGCCCACAAGTTCACCAAGCTCTTCCGTCAGTGCATCAACTGTCTTCCTATCGATTCTGTTTGAAGACATCTCAACCAACATATCGGCCTGTAATAAGCTCTTAGCTTTTCCGCCTGCTAAGCCATTGAATTTATTCCAGTCTTTGAACGAAGTCGCAACCGCGTTTCCTTTGTTAATGGTTTGTAAACGCTTGTCCAGATCCAACAATGCCGGAACGGGTAGGCTTCCAGCACCTAAACTTTTCACACGGGTTAAGATCTGGGTCGCTCCCGCGCCTGTCACCGTAGGTTCCAATTCGGATATCATTAGCCTGATTTCGATCAATTGATCGAGATACCTTTTAGCCAGTTCTTCTGCAACTCCACGGCCACTTAAAAAGCTGACCAGTTCGCAATATGACTTTCCTTCCCTCGCATAAAATAAGACGCCTTTTAAAAGCGGGTTCTTAACAATCTTAGACCAATGATAAAAACGTTTGTTATTCTTTTCTTTAAATTCTATGTATGTAAAATGGTCTGCTGACTCATGAACCGTGGTGTTCGTAAAATAAACAAGCCCGCTCCGGCTTATCGGGTTTTCCACGGCAAGCTTTGAGAGCTGCGCGACGAATCCCATATCCAACCGATAAGACGATGAATATCTCCCTGAAACGATCATCGCCGTGGATAATCCGGACACCTTTCCAAAGGATACTCCCGAAAACTTACCGTAAGGTGTTGCCCGTCCGGCCATTCTGCTTATATATTTATAGAGCGTCGTGAGAAGTTTGCCTCTACCGCATCCCGACGCAAGCTGCTCCTTGAGGGATTCAAAGAAATCTTCGCTGGAAAGGTAAATAGCTTCTAAAAGCTCAGGATTGCGCAGTAATTCCGCCATATACTCCCACGCTTCTTTTTCGTCCTTACATTCGTTGAGGCGGTCAATAACTTGGGATGGTAGCCTCGGTATACGTAAAAGGTAGAAATCGAAAGCTTTAATCATCGACCGCATCTTTTTCCAGTTTTCGCCTGTTCAGTACCCTATCGACGCATCTGTCAAAACTTTCAAATGAAAACGGCTTCCGCAGTTCGAAAAGCTCACCGTTGGGCAAAGGCCCTCGATATTCACTCAGCGGAATTCCTGAGACTACGACAATAGCCGACGACGAAGGGAGCATCCCCCAATGAAATCCCAAAGACTCTCCCGGCGGAATCACCAAGTCGAGGAAAATAATACAGGGGGCATGCATTTCCAGAAAAATCCTTACATCAGCAACTTCAATTGCTACGCCAAGCAACACCAGATCGTCCCTGCGGCCGATATAATCTTCCATCATTTCGATCGCCAGGGCTTCGTCTTCGACGACTAGGCAAGTAAATTTTTCTGGTTCCTTTGTCATTGGTCATTCTTATTGCCGTAATACCTGTACGATTTAGATTCCCCCGGCTACAAACGAAGTGGTAATTGTTATGCCACTTACGGTGTCCCCATCCTCATCCAAGAACCCGCCGCCGTTAGCAACTGCATGATGGTCCGCACTTCCGGTCACTACCCTGTCAACCTTTAAAAACTGTTCAATTTGTTCTGCTGTAAACTTTTCCATAATCATATTGTTAACTTGTGTGTTCGATTGTTTTTGCTAATGTGAACAAATCGGGATACGCCTGAAAATTTTTTCGTCCAAATGAATTCTGACCCACATAAACAGCAGTTTTACTCCTATTTTACGTCTTGAAAGATATTTATTACACTGATTTTTAAATAGTTACACTAAAGCCAAGAAGTCGGGGTCGACTTGCCGTTTATCAAGGTCAAAGACCCTTTCATCGGAAAGAGCTTGACAGGTTCCAAATTTTAAATTAAACTTAAAGGACTTCTGGAAATGGAAGTCATCTAACGAATAATGACCATGCTGCACGTGCAAATTACCGGCGTGATGATCAGGGTAGGCCCCTGCAAAACGGGACTTTAAACACATTGTATCAGAACAAAAAAATATGAAGGATGAAAAATATTGGAACTGAAATACGATATATGACTTAGACAAGTTTACCGTGCTTAGGCTTCAAGCGTAAATGGACACTGGCTTTTTACCGGTATAGTCTTAGGAAAGGAGAGCAATTACGTTAAGTTCCGCTATCCGGTATGTTAGATCGCCGGTAACCATTCCCGTTAAACAGCCTAATCCACCGTGACTACCGGAGCCCTATAGACATACAGGTATGGCTTTCACGTCGAAAAAGATAGGATTAAAAAGTATCACCAGAAAAATACCGGGTATGCACAACAGATTCATCACATGATTACGTATATGCAAGCATCACCTTGACAGCGATTTTAGCGCAACGGAAATGGGTAAGTGACATGACCTACATCGCAACCCGGCAGGGATGGCTGTATCTCAATGGGTAGGTGTTAGGGCAAAACAACCCAACCTAAATACCGAAAAATGTCTCCATTTTTTTGTTGTAATTCCACATTAAATCATCCTTGATTTTCTATAAACATCCAAAGGTGATTGTAATAAATGCCATATTGATGTTATATATATCTTACAAGTACATACTTGTCTTATGGTACCCGTCTAGCTTCCCAATTGAACAGCTGGCGGGTCTTCTTTTATAATCACAAATTCCTGAAGACAATCAGTGTTTAGACAAACGTGCTGTTGAGATACATTAAGACTATCTTAAATTTCAAGAAAGTGTGTACGGGCACCGCATAAGGGGCATGTAACGGGCTGATCGTTCATGACATTTAGTTCATTGAAATTAGCTCCGTCACGGTAAAGGCAACTAAATTTAAACTGCATCAGATAAATAGGTTTTGGTTCATTGGCATATAGAAATTTGAGATCGACGATAGGACCTTTTATTTCTTCAATATCTTCCAATAACCACCCTTCATTCCTTCCCGTTGGATATACCCCTTATCTTTAAGAGCATCTAAAAGCTTCTGTACAGCCGATTCATTGATATGAAGTCGTTCTGCAATCTCTTTCCTTCCAATAGTGTTGCGATTTTTAAGCAGCGAAAAGACCTCTTCTTGCCTATTTGTTAATGGCTCTGTTTGACCACCTTTCTGACCACCTTGAATCTCTTTTGCAGACAACCAAAATTCCACTTTTGTAAAATTAGTACCTTGTTCAAAAACTGGAGCGGCGCCGGTATAATGTTTCCAGCCTTCTTCCATTTTATCAAATCCGTGTCCGGCAGAGCAATCGCAATATTAGCAAAAAACGGCATCCAAGTGAGTGAAGAGGCTAATGTTATACTGGATTTTCTCTGTCTTGTCGCAAAGAACTATAACAAACCTAAAGAAGGTCAAGAAGCCGAATCCCTAAAGAGAAATCGAACTTTGAAAAAAGGCCATAACAACATCACGGAGTAGGTTTTTCAGACAATACTACAAAACAGGCTAAAAATCTTGGCCACAAATATCGAACTATAAATGACCCGACACTAACAGTTTGGGTCACAGATTTTTATTGGCATAAAAAAAGGAGAAAACCAATATATGGTGTCTCATTAAGTAGGGCGAGGCGCAGAAAGTCGAACCTGTTAGAAGATTATGAGGCGATATTAAGCCTTAAAGATCAGATCAATGTGGACATATCCAATATATATGTTCATTTTTAAGGAAATAATGAACATATATATTGGATATGTCCATTTTCTTTTATTACAATGCCAATCCTGCTACCAAGGAAGTACTACGGTATCGCGAAGCACTTTGGGAAGGATACAGACGGATTAAAGAAAAAGACGGGATCAATCTGGAAAGTATAATTGCCATTTTCCGACAAATCAAAAATACATCCGGAGGAATACGACCCGCTCATACACTAACGGTAATTCAGCGTGGGCAAAGTGAGTTCAGGTCGGGAGAAATTATCTATACACTTCCAAGAGCTCGGGGCTCGTAATGCTCCATTCCCTATCTATAGGGTTTGGATTAAAGCTCCGATATCCATATTGCTTATTAAAACTTCCAGCTTTATAATCTTTTATTGTCATAGCTGACATCAAATTTACTAAAAATAACTTTAGTCAACGAAAATTGATTTGTTTTGACTATAGCTCCCTATAGTCAAAGATTATGTTTAATTTCTATAGAGCTACAACAAACCAGAAGAGGATCAAGAGGCCGAATTCCTAAGGAGAAATCGAACTTTGGGAAAAAGGTCATAACAACATCAAGGAGTAGGTTTTTCAGACAATACTGCACAACAGGCTAAAATCTTGGCCAATATCGAACTATAAATGACCCGACACTAACAGTTTGGGTCACAGATTTTTATTGGCATAAAAAAGGAGACAATCGGTGAATCGTGTCTCCTTAAGTAGCGGGGAGCAGGATCGAACTGCCGACCTCAGGGTTATGAATCCTGCGCTCTAACCATCTGAGCTACCCCGCCTTTTACCCTTTCTCGTTTGGGTTTGCAAATATAGTTTATTTTCCTTTTCTTTAGAAAAAAAGTTAAAAAAGTATTTTAGAACACGATTTACCCTAAACCATTATGGCAGAAAAAAGGAAAATGCAGTTAGAGTACGAAATAAGATCTTCTCCTAAAATATTGTACTCATTTATAAGTGAGCCAAATGGATTAGCACAATGGTTTGCCGACGACGTTGTCTATCGGGATAACAAATATCATTTTGTATGGGACGATGAAACCCACCCTGCCAAATTAATGTCCGCCCGAGAGAACAAAAGTGTAAAATTCGCATGGTTAGACGACACGCCTTATTACCTCGAATTGGAAATTTTGCAAGACGAGCTGACAAACGATGTGGCGCTCGCCATTACCGATTTCGCCGCCGAAGGGAACGAAGCGGAAAGAAAACTAATTTGGAACAATCAGATTAAATATCTTTTGAGTGTACTCGGCGCTTAATTTTCGTACCTTTGTATAACACTATTTTGCAGTCTGAAAATAAGGGCAAGTATAGATGGAGAATGGATTATTAATTGATTACCTGATCGTCGGGCATCCTATTAAGAAACCCGGTTGCAACAGGTTGATTAAGTCAGCAAATTGTTTTATTCAATGAAGAAAGTTCACGTACTGGTATTAAAGGCCTTTTTTAAACCTTTCATCGTCACATTTTTCATTGTCATGTTTGTGTTGTTGATGTTATTCCTATTTAAATACATCGACGACCTGATCGGAAAAGGATTCGAGTGGTATGTGATATTGGAATTGTTATGGTATGCCTCCGCCGCTCAGATTTCGATGGCTATGCCTTTAGCCATGCTCCTGTCGTCCATCATGACTTTCGGTAACCTCGGCGAAAGCTATGAACTGGTCGCCATAAAGGCTGCCGGTATCTCTTTACGTAAGGCCATGATGCCACTTATTATCCTGGTAGGACTGATCAGCGTTGGCTCCTTCTTCTTTAGCGACTACATCCTTCCCATCACCAATTTAAAGATGGGTTCGCTGTTATACGATGTGAGAAATAAGAAAGCCGACTTCCTTATTAAAGACGGGATATTCAACAACAGCATCCCGGGCTATTCCATCCGGGCGCAGAATAAGAGCAAAGACGGTACCGTCTTATACAACTTGATTATCTACCAACACGGCAACATATCCACAGGTACAAATGTGCTGTTAGCCAAAGAAGGGGTCATGTACAATTCGCGCGACAATAATTATATGATCCTGAAGCTGAAAGACGGTGTTCGTTATGAAGAAAGTACTGCTGGCGATCGATCTTATAATCCAAGACAGCAGTTTACCCGATACTATTTCGAGCAGACAGAGCAAAAGTTCGACATGTCGACCTTCCAGATGAAACGGACGGACGAAGATCTTTTCAAAAGTCACTCCATGATGCTTAACCTAAAGCAACTCAGGTATTACACGGATTCCACCACCAAGATGCTGGACAGCATCCGAGGGACCATTTTCAGGGAAATCAAGTCCAACTATAAAATATTTAACAGCTACCAAGCAGCCCAAAATAAACCTGTGGAAGCGGGCGGACCATTGAAAACCTATAATAAATCGTTCGAAGAAATTATCCCGGACGATAAACGGATTGTTGCCGTTAATAATTCCCTTACCGATATCCGATATATCAAGGAAGTGCTGGAAATGAAGTCGAAGTCGGATAAGGACTTTGACCTTTCTATTGTACGATATATCCTGGAATACCATAAAAAATTCACTTTAGCCGTGTCTTGCTTACTGCTTTTCTCTATCGGAGCGCCACTGGGTGCAATTATTAGAAAAGGCGGCTTAGGCCTTCCGGTCGTAATGGCTATTATTTTCTTTTTGATTTACCATATTATTTCGACCGTTGCCGAAAAGTCAGCCAAAGAAGGAAACATAGATCCGATATTAGGAACCTGGACCGCTATTATCGTATTGACTCCGCTCGGAATATTCTTAACTTATAAGGCGGCAACCGATTCCTCGATCTTTGATGTTGAAAGTTACAAAACAGCTGTTAGCAAATTTTTTGGGCGTATGCTCGACTTAATCAGAAAAAGATTCGGAAAGAAACAGCTTTCCTGAAATACATGACGCTACAATTATGGAGGTCTGCTTAAACACGTTTATCTTTGCACTACGTTAATATTACAATACACGAATGGATTTTCATCTAAACACGATCGAGGAAGCGATCGAAGATATTAAAGCGGGTAAGGTTATCATTGTTGTGGATGATGAGGACCGCGAAAACGAAGGGGACTTTATAGCAGCGGCAAGCAAAGCAACGCCGGAAGTCGTTAACTTCATGATTACTCATGGAAGAGGCTTGGTTTGCGCGCCTTTAACAGAACAGCGCTGCCGAGAACTTGAACTCGACCCCATGGTGGGCCAAAATACAGCGGTATACGAAACAAATTTTACCGTGTCGGTAGACCTTCAAGGTTACGGATGCACAACGGGTATCTCGGCGTCCGATCGCTCTAAAACCATTCAAGCTTTAATTAATCCGGCTATTAAGCCCGAGGAGTTAGGTCGGCCCGGACATATCTTTCCCCTTATAGCAAAAGACGGCGGCGTGTTAAGAAGAACGGGACATACCGAAGCGGCTGTTGACCTCGCGCGCCTAGCGGGCCTGGAACCCGCGGGCGTCTTAGTTGAAATCCTCAAGGAAGACGGAGAGATGGCTCGACTTCCCGACTTAATCGAAGTTGCCAAGAAGTTTAATTTAAAGATCATATCGATCGAAGATTTAATAGAATACCGCTTAAACAAAGACTCCCTGATCAACAAAGAAGTAGCCGTCAAACTTCCCACTGAATGGGGCGACTTTGATTTGGTTGCCTATAAACAAAAAAATACGGGCGAACAGCATTTAGCCTTGGTGAAAGGTTCCTGGGAGCCTGACGAACCTATTCTCGTTAGGGTTCATAGCTCTTGTCTTACCGGCGATATCTTCGGTTCATGCCGCTGCGATTGTGGCCCACAATTACACCGGGCCATGGAAATGATCGAACAAGAGGGTAAGGGCGTCATTGTATATATGAACCAAGAGGGTCGTGGAATCGGTCTTATAAACAAACTGCATGCCTATAACCTACAGGAAAATGGACTAGACACAGTAGATGCGAATATTAAACTAGGCTTTAGCCCAGATTTACGGGACTACGGAATCGGCGCTCAAATATTACGCAACCTAGGCGTGACCAAGATGCGCCTCATGTCAAATAATCCGACGAAACGCGCCGGCCTAGTGGGCTACGGCCTTGAGGTGGTCGAAAATGTTCCTTTAGAAATACAGTCCAATAAGCATAACGAACTCTATCTCCGCACTAAAAGAGACCGGATGGGGCATACAATCATGAAAAACACTTAAATTAAATAGATTCACTCGGAAAACTAGCACACAGCAATAGGCTAGGTTCTAGTTTTCCGTTCTCATCATCCCTTACTTCCAACTGCATCCCTAATTTCCTTCTTCCTCCTCTTTCTTCTTCCTATTCAACATAAACATTTGTCGGAAGAATTCACCCAAAGTGTCAAACTCTTGTCGATACACCAGTCCAAATGCACTGACGTATTCGTCGGTGGGATTTAAAAAATTTCGGTTATTTAACCGATTGGAAGCTCTAAAAAGCAGGTTGCCATTTTTTCTGATCAAATAGAGCGCTTCCACATCACTCGCTACCTGGTTACCAAATAAGTTGAAGTCGTTTAGCTGCGTGCGACGATCCGTAACGCCGCCGGTTAAAATCAGTCGGTTATTCAAAAGCCGAATCGAAGCGCTTGCCTCGTTGAGCGAACGAATATTAAAATCGACAAAATTCAGGTTTAGCGACTGGGAAATGATATTATTTAATTGATTAAAAGCCAATTCCGTTCCCGCACTCAGAAAGGTGCTGTTAAGTTCGGTGGTGAGGTCTGTTCCGGTTCCAGGAGCAAAACTCCTCCGAACGATCAAACTTAAGGCCTGCTGATTCACATTGTTTGCATCGCTCAAATAGCTCTGCAGTTCATCTTTAACATAGGAATCTACTGGAAAGTCAATAGCAAAACTGATTTCCGGCCGAAGGAGGTTTCCAGCAAGAATCATTTCTGCCTGTGCAACAACACGCTGATCGGTCGCTTGCCTTCCCGCTGCAATATAAAGTGGCCGAACACTGGTTCTGACTTCGTACATAGCTGTCAAATTGATAAGCGCCTCGGCAGGATTTCCCGTCCAACGAATGGTTCCCCCTCGATTGATCTCAAAAATTTTATTGATAAAATCTTGAGCAGTAAAAGTAAATTTCCCTTGCAAAATCACATAATCACCAAACATTTCAAAATCACCCAAGCTGGTGATATTCATCGTGATATTGCCGTTTCCTACGCCAGATAACTTGCCTAGGTCTGTAATGATATTGGCCTGTGCATTCCGACTAATATCTAAATCAATGTGAAGCGTCAAGCCGTCAAAATAGGAACTTCGCGTCTCACTGAAGCTTGAATCTCTCGAAACAAAGGTGATAAAATCGTTTTCACTTACCGTACCCGAAGCATTCAACGGAATATTAAAGGTCGTTCCCTCTTCTGTAGCAGCTTTGATATCAATATCCATATTACTGGTAGGCCCTTTGAAAACGAAGTCACCGCTGCCGATACCGATACCGTAATAAAGCGGATTGTCTTTTGCCGTGGTGTTAAGTACCATAAAGTTTTGGGCATGAACCCTTACATCGATTAACGGATCTAGCGGATTGCTCATATCAACTATTCCGTTCGCTATAGCGGTATGATCGCTTTTATCGTTGATATGCAGGTCGTTCAATTCAATGGTACTGTTGCTCACTCCCACCCGATCATTAATGGTATAACGCGTCTTTAAATAATTGACCGTGAAACTTGCATTTTGAAAGTCACAATCCCCACTGATAACCGGATTCCAAGGCGTGCCTTTAATATGGATCTGTGCGGACACGGTACCTTCCAGATCGGACACTAATTTCCGCAAAAATGGCTCGAAGAGAACAATCTCACTATCTTCCAGATTAGCTGTTAAATCGAGGCTATTTTCGGTCGCTTGGGCATCGTAAGCACCGGCAATACGCAAAGTTTTTGTTCCTTGCCGGTTAATTTCCATGTTCATTCCAACCAAATCACTTACCGGATCCATTTTAGCGGTGAGTGTCATGTCACCGATTTCCCTCCCGTTATAATAAATGTCAGACGAGCTGATATCCGCGGATACATAGGGGTTTTTCAATAATGAAAACAGTTGGAAATTGCCGTCCAGTTTACCTTCTAACTCGATACCAAGTGGATGCGTGATTCCGGCAAGTGTTACCAAATTAAAGTTTTCAAAGGATACGTTCAAAAGATCTTCGTCGCTTTTGGAAATAAGTCCGTCAACTTTTACGTGCTGTTCCCCATTGGCAAGCTCAAAGCCTTTCACTTGCACATGCCCTTCATGGAAATCAAAATTGACCTTATCTTCCAGCTTCCAGTCCTCACGGTTAATGACAACATTTGACGGCATTAAACTTAACGTTGCAGCCTCATTCTCGTTAAATGCAACTAAGCCATTCAAGTCGAGCTGATTCTTCGCGTCCACATCCGATAACTTCACGTTAAACAACAAGCTGTCGTTACTTAAAATATTCGCTATATTAATGTTCTTTACATAAAGACTGTCGGTCACATTCAACTGGTCGGCTGTAACGGTTAAGTTCAGCGACTCGTTCATCGCTACGCCGTCTAAAATCACATCCCTCACATTGACTTTACCCACTTTCATTTGAGGGATATAAGCATTTAAACTCGCGATGCTGTCAACCGATGAAAATCTTCCATTTATAATGAGCGTGTCAGGTATCGTGATATCCGGTGCAAAAAACAACAACACGGGTTCCGATCTTTTCAGCTTGAGCCCAAAATCAAACACTTGTGTACCCGGCCTAAGGTCGACATCCCAGGAGGGGAGGTACCGCTTAGCAACCGATTTGAAATACGAAGGAAAAGAAGTCAATTCTATTTCCCCGTTCATGGTCGCGTCTAATACATCAGAACGTATGGTAATTCTCCTGTTTGCGTGTGTCCCCTCTGCCAGTAAGACAAGCGAATCAATAGACATAGAAGAAGAAGGCCCTCGAAGTACTACGCGCTCTAAACTGGCATTTCCTATTATATTGTTCAGATCACTTCCCCGAAGCCTGCCATGAATTTGGCCTTCGAACCGTAGGGAGTCTTTCAGCACCCCCATTTCCAATAGGTCTGCCCGCTCGATAACCGAGCTAAAGTTATAGGAGCTTTCCGCCTCATGGAAATCGATCGCACCCTCAGCGTTCAATTTTAAGTTACGATCATTGACGCGCAAACTACCACGCAGAACACGTTCACTTACATTTCCGGTTAAATCAATATTGCGATAATGCTTGCCGGCGTAAGTGATCGATTTAATATGTCCCTTTAAGGCCGCCCCCAGTTCATCCATTGCAAAACCAGCGCCCTCCACTTCAGCTTCTAAAGCAACCATTCCAAGCTGTTTATTGTCGAGCAAGTCACCTAGGTTGAAATTATCGGTTCTCAAAATCCCTTCATATGTATTTTGCTCTTTTAATTTTATTGCCGCATCGACATCCACCTGGCCTAACGATGTCTTCATAATCCCGGCAAGCTCAAAATCATCATAAAATCCGGTGGCTTTACCTACATAATTCACATGTCCGAAGGCGGATAAGAGTTCAGGCAGCTTAAAATCTCGCTGCCCGCTGAAACCGGCTATGGTTGGTTCCAAATCGGTCTTAATCGTCGCAAACTGCTCTAAAGTTAAATCGAAAGTAGTTTTTTCGATTACCGGCAGTCCGACAACCGAAATATCCCCTCGAAGATAAGTAGCTTTTCCGGTCTTCAGTAAGACATTTTCCCCCTTAAAGCGCGCCACCGTTCCGGACAGGCTTCCACTCACGCCAACACTGAACATCACCTGATTCACGTCTGGCGCAAAAAAGGCAATATCTCGCGAATCAATGCGGGCATCCGCTAAGGTAGCAGAAACCTCCACCTTTTGGATAAAATCGGAGAAGTCGGCTATATCCGCATACCTAAACTGAAGATGCTTACCCAAGGTGCTTCTATTTGTTTGCACAAAAAGGTTTTGAAAGTCCATGGAAGTGCTGTCCATTGCAAAAGAAGCGTCTAATCTTTTCAACTCAAAGCCACTCTTTTCCTTGAACCTTAACTGCTCAACAGCTGCTTTAAATAAAAAATCCTTGGTATCGATCGCCGAAAAGTCCCCATACAGACCATAAACATCCAAGTCATTAAAATCGAGTCCCTCCTGCTGCGGGTCGGCTAATTCGTTTCTATAGCTAAAATGAATATTATTGAGCGTTAAACCATGGAGGTTAACGAGTAACGAACTTTCTTTCCTTTCCTTTTTCGGCTGAGCAAAATAGTCTATTATAAACGCAAGGTTTGTAACCGAGTCTTTGTTCTTTTTTAAGTAAAGCCGACTATTTGATAAGCTTAAATTCTTAATCGTAATCTCTTTGTTTCGTATTCTTTCCAGGTCGAATCCCGCAACGAGTTCCTGCGCGAACAATAAGGTGTCGTGCGACAAATCTTCGATATAAATATTCTTGAGCGATAGGGAAGAGAAGGGCTTCAGGTACACTTCATCGATTTCGATTTTTGTGTGGAGCTGACTTGATAAGTAAGAAGCCGCACGCTGCGCGACATAGGTTTGCACTGCTCTAAATTGCAAAGCGAACAGCATGATTACCAGCAGAAAAAACACACTGGTAAAAATATATAGTACTATTTTTGCTGCCTTTTTAATAAATTTGCATTTAAATCATTAAACAATCTGCGCTTTGGCAATCATTCTCGGCATCGAATCCTCCTGCGACGAAACTTCTGCTTCTATTTGTATAGACGGAGAAATACAGTCAAATATTATTGCAAATCAAACTGTGCATGAAAAATTTGGTGGCGTTGTCCCGGAATTAGCTTCGAGAGCTCACCAACAAAACATAATACCAACTGTCAGCGAAGCGATACGCGTGGCAAAAATACAGAAAAATGATATAGAAGCCATAGCTTTTACAAGAGGTCCCGGTTTATTAGGGTCACTCTTGGTCGGTACTTCTTTTGCTAAAGCCTTCGCTCTTGCTCGTAATATACCACTCATAGAAGTGAATCATATGCAAGGGCATATATTAGCGCATTTTATCGAAGACCCTAAGCCAAAGTTTCCGTTTTTGTGTTTAACCGTTTCGGGAGGACACACTCAGATCGTCCTCGTCAAAGATTATTTTGAAATGGAGCTGGTTGGGCAAACGATCGATGACGCAGCGGGCGAGGCTTTTGATAAAACGGCAAAGATTTTAGGTCTTCCATATCCGGGCGGACCGCTGATAGATAAGCTTGCAAAAGACGGCACTCCGCGTTTCGATTTCCCGGAGCCTCAAATAAAGGATTTTGACTTTAGCTTCAGCGGCTTAAAAACATCCATTTTATATTTTGTCCAAAAAAACACAACGCTTAACCCTAATTTCTTAAAGGAAAACATGAACGATATTTGTGCTTCCGTACAAGATCGTATCATTAGCATTCTGTTAAAGAAGCTGAAATTGGCAGCACATCAACTTCAAATAACAGACGTAGCCATAGCGGGTGGTGTGTCGGCCAATTCCGGCCTTCGGCATGCATTAACCGCCCTAGCCGAAAAAGAACATTGGAAAGTCTTCATCCCAAAATTCGAATATTGCACAGACAATGCGGCAATGATTGCGGTAGCTGGATACTATAAATTTCTTAATCAAGAATTTGTTTCACAGGAAATCACCCCACTCGCTCGCTGGAGCGTAAACTATTAGGTTATTTCTCTATAATATTAAATCACAATGGGAGCTCCAAGTTTATTTTTTTTCGGAATTTTTGCTATTCCGCTTATCGCCTTCTTAATATGGCTTATGCGTAAAGACAAAAAGAAAGGAATCTTTGGTATAATTATCTTAGTAATACTTGTCATCTTCGCTATTGCAGCTTCTTTGAAGGCAAGTAAGAGTGAATTGGATAGACAAAAGTATGAGGAATTAGATAACTAAACTAGCTGGTTAGCGGACATTCGATCATTGATTCCATAAAAAAGGGGTGTCTCCTATGTTCATTTCGACCGGACCCCAAGGCTTCGGGAGAAGTGGAGAAATCTGCTATTTGTACTAATTGACGTTTGAGGGGGGAGTCCCCCCTCAAAAAACTTATAAAGTTAATTAGCGTTATGTTCCTCTAGCTTTTCAGGCGATATCATTTCTTTAATCTTCAATTCGAGTTCCTCCATTAGATCCGGGTTATCCAGCAACAAATTTTTCACAGCATCGCGCCCTTGGCCTAACTTCGTATCACCATAACTGAACCAGGATCCAGATTTCTTTATCACATTAAAATCAACCCCTAAATCGATAATCTCTCCCACTTTGGAAATACCTTCTCCGAACATAATATCAAATTCGGCCACTCTAAAAGGAGGAGCCACTTTGTTCTTGACGATTTTCACCTTTACTCTGTTTCCAGCAACTTCATCGGCATCTTTAATTTGCGATGTTCTACGGATATCCAGACGAACGGACGCATAAAACTTCAATGCATTACCACCTGTAGTCGTTTCCGGATTTCCAAACATTACACCGATCTTCTCGCGTAACTGGTTGATAAAGACACAGCAGCAGTTTGTTTTAGAAATGGTTCCGGTCAACTTACGAAGTGCTTGAGACATGAGTCGAGCTTGCAAACCCATCTTTGAATCGCCCATTTCTCCCTCGATCTCCCCTTTGGGTACCAACGCCGCCACCGAGTCAATAACAATTACGTCAATGGCACCCGAGCGGATCAGGTTATCAGCAATTTCCAAGGCCTGCTCGCCGTTATCTGGCTGAGATATTAATAGATTCTCAATATCGACGCCCAATTTACGGGCATAATATTTATCAAACGCATGCTCGGCGTCGATAATAGCAGCAATACCGCCTTTCTTTTGGGCTTCTGCAATAATATGCGTGGCTAAAGTTGTCTTTCCGGATGACTCTGGCCCGTATATTTCAATAACTCTTCCTTTAGGCACTCCACCGATTCCCAAGGCTATGTCTAGACCCAAGGAACCTGTTGAAATCGAATCAATCGGCTCTACAGCCGAATCACCCAATTTCATGATAGTACCTTTACCGTATGATTTCTCTAATTTATCCAGCGTCAGCTGTAAAGCTTTTAGTTTATCTTGATTACTCATCTCCAAAATTTTAATCAAATATATGCATATTATTTCTAGAATGCTAAATAAGTTAGTATTTATCCGCTATTTTATTCACTTATCCGTTTTTCGCCCTTCAGATATACTTTCTCATAGTATTTACAAAGATAGGTAATCGGACACTCCTCGCATTTCGGTCGCCGCGCCACGCATATATAGCGTCCATGCAAAATCAACCAGTGGTGAGCGACAGCAAGCGTGTTTTTGGGTAAATATTGAACCAGTTGTTTTTCAACCGCCAATGGGGTTTTAGCATTATTGGTCAGGCCGATGCGATTCGCAACACGAAAAACATGAGTATCTACAGCAATCGCCGGCGCATCATATACCACTGAGGCGATTACATTTGCTGTTTTTCTGCCAACGCCGGGCAGCTTTTGCAGGTCATTAATATCGGAAGGAATAACCCCATCAAACTTTTCCAGCAACATTTTCGCCATTCCTACCAAATGCTTCGCCTTATTATTGGGATAACTTACGCTGCGAATATACGTAAAGACTTCTTCAACCGAAGAAGCGGCCAATGTTTCGGGATCCGGAAAACGTTCAAATAACTTAGGCGTTATTTGATTAATCCGCTTGTCTGTACATTGTGCAGATAAAATCACGGCCACCAATAGCTCGAAGGCGTTGCTATAATGAAGTTCGGTTTTGGCGTCAGGATTATGTGATGAAAAATAGGCGACAAATTCTCTGAAGCGATCTTTCTTAAGCATAAAACAAACCTATAACAAAATCCCCATTTAACCAATCTGTTTCAGTAATTTCTACCTGAAAGGTTTACTCAAGGTATGATCGCATAACAGGTCATCCCACTAATTAGCGTTGCGCTTAAAAGGCCACAGCACACACCCTTGTAGGCAGTTGCCGCTCTCCAAAAGCATTGAAATTAACGAATTAAAGACCTATTTTGTGCCGAAAATTTCAAAATAGCGTCGATGCTCTCCTGAGATGGTTCTAGTAAAAGGTTATTCAGTGGTTGTTGAAGCGTCGCATAAAACACCTCGTCCTCTGCATTCAATGACTCTTCGCTATACGATGTCGTGTCATTTGCAAGGTCTTCTAACATTCTGGATGTAAAAGTTTCTACCATAAATTATGTTTTCAAGTTTTAAAGATATAATTATTAACGTACGATTTGTGCACATATTGTGTAGTCGTTTCCTATAACTACTATTTTTTTGCGAGCTCCTCAGCAAGTTTCAGTGCATTGTAAGCGTTAACAATACCGCCCGTTACACTGACATCGGAAAGCAATACCTTCTTTTTACTTTTACCTTGCATAATTTTCACACGATGGGATGGTTTCACCACCGAATCAAGTATAATTTTCTTTACTTGTGAAGCTGTAAACTGCGGATAATAAGACCTTATAAGCGCCGCCAAACCACTTACTACCGGTGCAGCCATACTCGTGCCCTGCTCCTCCTTATAGGCCGATTCCGGCACCGTTGAATTAATATCTACGCCAGGAGCAAACACATCAACCGTGCGTTTACCATAATTTGAAAACTCCGCCAGCAAACGCTCGTCGTATTGCCAACCGGTAGCACCCACCTCAATCCAGTTCGCGGCGGCTCCCTTATTGAAACCAAGACTGTCAACATAGTTCCGATTAGGGTAATTTGCTTGCTCATCGTTGTCTTGCCCTTCGTTTCCGGCTGCATGTACAATCAATACATCCCGTTCCATTGCGTATCGCACCGCACTGTCTACAATCTGCTTGTCTTTAACGTAGGCCTTGCCAAAGCTCATATTAATGATCTTCGCTCCCTTGTCAACAGCGTAAAAGATCGCATTGGCTACGTCTTTATCGCGTTCATCTCCGTCGGGCACCACGCGGAGCACCATAATGAATGCCTCATCGGCTACCCCTTTAATACCCACCTTATTATCCCTGTTTGCGGCAATGATGCCTGCTACATGCGTTCCATGTAGGGCGTCCGGCCCTTTTACGTCGTTGTTGCCATAACCGCGCTCCCCGCTATCCTCGTAATTATCGCCCACAATAGCTCGCGGATCATAATCCATATTCAAGTGATAATTCACCTGCGCTTCGTAATGCTGAACACCGTCACCCAGATCTGCATAAAACTTCTCAAAACTTCCCACTTCCCGAATTCCTTTCTCGATCATTGATAAGGTCTTCCGCGCAATCTTAGTTTTCGGTTTATAAGCATTGAAATCATCCATATCCGGATGCTCTTCCCCTATATCGGCCACGATTGTATCTACCTGCTGTTTAAAAGCCTTTATCGCTCTCTCCGTTAGCTGCGCCCTATGTAGCCTGCCCATATAATCCGTTGTCATTTTCTGATAGGCTAAAAACTTACGCCGCTCTTCTTCGCTTAACGGCGTAGTAGGCAACACGGAAACATACTCGGGATGTAGCTCGCGCACTAATCTAACGACCTCAAGATTATCGTACTGCACGTTATCGCCATTGCTGTTTCCGATAAAATTCCAGCCATGCAGATCATCTGTATATCCGTTAGCGTCGTCATCCTGACCGTTACCGCCGACTTCCTCCTGATTTAGCCAAATCTTACCTTTTAAATCTTCGTGTTCAACTTCGACACCGCCATCGATTACCGCTACTGTAACCGGCACAGGCTCCTTTCCATTTAGGAGCTCTTGATAAGCCCTCTCCGTGCTTATACCGGGCACACCGTCAATCTGCAGGTCTAAATTCTGCCAGTTCTCTTTCGGCTTTTTGAGCTGCGAATAGGTGTTGAATGAAAAAAATAAAATGGATAGGAATAAGAAAAAGCGCAGGCTATGGGTATTCATGGATGATAATTAATCTATGCAATAAAAATAATATTATTTATTCAGACCACCACCTATTGACATAAAAATCTTATTACAAAGGAGAATTAGTAGGAAGTAGGCAATGGGGCTATAGGCGGTAGGCTCTATGCTTTAGGCATTAGGCTATAGCCGACAACAGTTGGGACGCCCGGCAGGCTTTTAATTATTGATATCCTATCTGGTTTTTCAAGGCATCAATGAACCCTTCGGGGTTTTGACTTTTGACTTTTGACTTTTGAATTAATATAACANATCCTATCTGGTTTTTCAAGGCATCAATGAACCCTTCGGGGTTTTGACTTTTGACTTTTGACTTTTGAATTAATATAACAAAAAAAAGGCCGCCGTGCATCTGCACAGCGGCCTTATCAAATAAAGATCGGCACCGACCTACTCTCCCACATGTTACTGCAGTACCATCGGCTCTGGCGGGCTTAACTTCTCTGTTCGGGATGGGAAGAGGTGGACACCGCCGATATAGGCACCTGAATACCTTTTTATGGCCATAAGCTCCGATGGATTAAGCGGTACGGTCAGCCGGCCCTGCGGCCTTGACCCTGATACCCTTAACCCCGGGCCTCCATAAAGACATATATATAGGAA
>NZ_SBJH01000046.1 GCF_004368405.1 Olivibacter sp. XZL3 | reverse complement strand
AAACTCCTCTGGAGTTTCCCACATTCCAACATCTTAATCAACAACAATAAAAGTGTCTACTTTTTTTAGGACATGACAAGGCGTAAGGTCGGATTGTCTTACGCCTTAAACCCTAAACCTTTTACCTCCTTACTGCATGGTCAACGCATATACTGCGAAAGAAGCCAGCCAGTGTTCTCCCATATAATCGCCACTGGCAACATGTGGTAAGGCGGCAGCGAGGTGCTCATTCGCTAAGCTAATCAGTGCCTTTTTGTTTTTCGGACTGTGGTGGGCAATACCGTATAAACACCAAGCGCGACTTAAATTGAGTCCGTCTAGATGAACGAGTTTACCGTCCGATCGGTCGGTAACGGTACCGGGGGCCAGACTTAACTGGCCGGAAAACAGGCTTGGTAGAAACTTTTCAACCCAAGAAGCATAGTCTGCCGGAGGAAGTATCCGCCACATTAAATCGGCTTCTTCCAAACAAGGGCTCAAAAAGTCTGAACCGCCTGGCTCCCATGTAATTGGGCATCCGACGTCATTTTTATAGAAACGAAGCGCGGTTTCTCTAATGATGTGCAGCAAGGAATCGTTTTTTGTTTCTACTCCATAGTCGTACGCCAAAGTCAATCCGAAGGCGAGGTTACTATGCTCACCTACCCGAACGGCATAGTTCATTTTGGGCAGATAATTTATGTACAAGTGAACTAATTGTTCCGCTAAGGGTTTGAGATTCTCACCTAATTCTTTTCCTAAAGGGTCATTCCACGATAAAAGTTCTTTTTGCAATTGTAAGAGCCAAGCCCACCCGTAGGTTCGCTCAAAGCCCCGATGCGCATCTTGCTTAAAGATTTCCACTTCCGTCAAAATGTTTGCCGCACTTAAATTGCTGCGCAGCTTCGTCCGGATTTCTGCAGCTTCCGGAAGGTGAGGAAAGAGCTTTAGCAACCGCACAAGCATCCAATGGCCATGTACGCTACTATGCCAGTCGAAACAACCGTAAAAGGCAGGATGGTAATTTTTGGGTTTGGTTATTAAGGTGGTATCGGAAAAAGTAACGCTCGTTTTATAAGGGAATTCTTGCTGCATACACTTAAGTGGCAACTTTGCCAAATGGGAGGCTCCGGGAGCCGTTAGCACATATTTACCTTGCGCTTCACCATACAGTTTTTCTTGCGCTGATAGGGCGTTTGACAATAATAAACCAAGACCGATAGATAGAAAAGATTTAAGTTTCATTTACTAATGAGATTTTTTAAGCACTCAATATCGCATATATATTGTAAAAAACAAATAAACACGCTTCTTTTGAAGTTGTCTAAATGCCTTTGAAAATAAATATAAAATGAAAAAAAGGAAAACTAATTCTTATCTTGGTAGATCGATTCCTAAACCGACGAAAAATAGAGCAAAATGCAAAAGAGCCACATTTCTATGATAGTAATGACCATATTGACCGCTTGTTCGGGTGATGAAAAAAACAAATCTCCCTATCAGTGGGGAGCCGCCGACGCTCCTATTGCCGAAAAGAAAGCACATGAAAGAACTATTCATGGCGACACCGTAGTAGATAACTACTATTGGATGATTGATTACTTTAAAAAAGGACCCGACAGCACAAAAGTAATCGATTACCTAAACGCCGAAAATGCTTACCTTGATACGGTAATGGCCGGCACAAAAGATTTTCAAGATAAGTTATTCGAGGAGATGAAGGCGCGTATAAAAGAGAAGGACGAATCGGTACCTTATTTTAAAAATGGATATTATTACTACACAAGAACGGAGGAAGGTAAACAGTATTATAAGTATTGCAGAAAAAAAGGGTCATTAACGGCTGAAGAAGAGATTTTGCTGGATGTCGATAAGATGGCGGAAGGGCATCCTTATTTCAGTGCAACAGGGTTTAGCGTTAGTCCGGATAACAAACTGCTGGCTTTCGGAATCGATACGGTCTCGCGACGGGAATATATCATCCATATTAAAAATCTGGAAACAGGCGCCGTATATGAAGAAGAGATAAAGGGGACTACCGGCGGTGTGGCATGGGCCAACGACAACAAAACATTCTTTTATACTTCCAAGAATCCGGTAACACTGCTCACCGAAAAAATAAAGAGACATGAATTAGGGACGGATGTAGCCGGAGATAAGGTTGTTTATGAAGAACTTGATAAAAGTAATTACATAGGCGTAGGTAGGGCCAAATCAGGTAAGTTTATCTATATCTACTCTGGCGCAACAACAAGTTCAGAAACAAGATTTATCGATGCGGATAGACCGATGGACGCTTTTAAGGTTTTCCAAGCACGGATGAAAGATGTCTTGTATGATGTGACGGCATTGGAAGATCGTTTCCTGATCGTGACCAATAAAGACGCGTTGAATTTTAAGCTCATGGAATGCCCACTGGATAGAACGGACATTGCGAATTGGAAAGAAGTGATTCCGCACCGCCAAGATGTGTTGCTGGAAGGCGTGGATGAATTCAAGGACTTTCTTGTGGTTTCCGAGCGAAAAAACGGCTTAACGCAGTTAAATATCAGAAATCTGAAGAGTGGCGACGCCCATTACCTCGATTTTGGGGAGGCCGCCTATACCGCATACACCCAAGCGAATATGGAATATAATACCGACGTTGTTCGGTACGGCTATACCTCGCTTACTACCCCGCCTTCTACGTTCGACTACCATATGGACGACAAGAAAAAGACTTTATTGAAACAGCAAGAAGTACTGGGAGGCTATGAACCGAAAGACTATGTAACGGAACGACTTTATGCGACGGCGGAAGACGGGGTTCAGATTCCCATCTCATTGGTTTATAAAAAGGGATTTGAAAAGAACGGTAAGGCGCCCTTACTACTTTACGGATATGGCTCCTATGGTGCATCGATGGATCCGACGTTCAGTAACACCCGCTTAAGTTTGTTAAATAGAGGTTTTGTTTTTGCCATCGCTCATATACGAGGTGGACAGGAGATGGGAAGGCAATGGTATGAGGACGGGAAAATGATGAAAAAGAAAAATACCTTTACCGACTTTATTACCTGCGGTAAATACCTTATAGAAAAGCAATATACCAGCAAAGAGCATTTATATGCGCAGGGAGGAAGTGCCGGTGGCTTGTTAATGGGCGCTGTCATGAATATGGCGCCGGACTTGTGGAAGGGTATTATTGCACAGGTTCCCTTTGTCGATGTGGTAAATACCATGCTGGATGAAACGATTCCTCTTACAACCAATGAGTTTGATGAATGGGGTAATCCAAAGAACAAGGACGCCTACTTCTATATGAAGAGCTATTCACCATATGAAAACATAGAAGCAAAAGCCTATCCCAACGTATTAGTTACAACGGGGCTGCATGATAGTCAGGTACAGTATTTCGAGCCGGCGAAATGGGTAGCGAAGTTGCGGGCGACCAAGACAGATAAAAACATCCTGTTACTAAAAACGGATATGGACTTCGGGCATGGTGGTGCTTCAGGAAGATTCGACTATCTAAAAGACATTGCGCTCAACTATGCTTTTCTCTTCGCCCTGGAAGGTATTGTAGAGTAAAGGAAGAGGCGGACTAATCCGTTAGTTCGCCTCTGATGTTTACTTCTACCCAACGGGCTACTTCGCTTTGGCTTTCAAACTCGCCTTGGAGATACATCAGTTTGGTGACCGCGGCTTCGAAGGTCATATCAAAGCCGCTCAATACGCCCATTTCCTGGAGCCACTGACTGGTTTCATATCGGCCCAGTTCCACAGAGCCTACCTTACATTGTGAAATGTTCAGAATGTTCTTTCCGCCGCGAATGGCACTTCTAAGCATATCCAGAAACCAGGCGGCCGTAGTGGTGTTACCGGAACCAAAGGTCTCCATTATTACAGAGCGCGCATCTGATTCAAGCACGGCTTTAACGACCTCTTTGCTGATACCTGGGTACAATTTAAGAACAGAAATAGAGTTGTCGATTTTTGTGTGTAGAATGAAGTCTTTCCCCGCATTATTCATTAGTGCCGGCCGGTTATATTTTAAATGCACACCCGCCTCGGCCAGCACGGGGTAATTCGGCGAGCGGAAGGCCTCAAACTTAGCGGAGTTATACTTGAAAGCGCGATTTCCTCTAAAAAGTTTACTGTCGAAAAAGATGCATACTTCCTGTATAAGCGATCGACCATGCTTTTTTGCAGAGGCAAGCTCCAAAGCGGTAATTAAATTTTCCCTGGCATCCGTTCTAATTTCTCCGATGGGCAGTTGGGAACCGGAAAAGATGACCGGCTTTTGCAAACCCTCTAGCATAAAGCTTAAGGCAGAAGCCGAGAAAGCCATAGTATCGGAGCCATGTAAGATGACAAAGCCATCGTATAAATGATAGTTGTCTTTTATAAGTTCAGCCATTTGTACCCAAATGGCTGGCTGCATATTGGAAGAATCGATGATCGGATCAAAAGAATGGATGGACAAGTTATAGTTCAGGCGGCTTAATTCCGGTACATTTTTGTGTATCAATTCGAAATTAAACGGAACGAAGCTGCCCGATGTCTCATCGGTAACCATTCCTATTGTTCCCCCTGTGTATAGTATCAGTATATTGTTCATTTAAATTAGCGTTGCATCTTTAATAGCGCTTTTTTTCGCTCAGGTTTAAAGGCTTTGTAAACTTAGATAAATCTGATTTCATATGCAATATCATTGGTTGGGAGAACGGGTCAGGATGATCGGCCTCCTGTGGCGATAAAGCGTGTGTTTGCTAAGGGAGGTGCAATCAAATCCCGAATACCCTTGTTGCATTTTGCGTTGTAATCTGTGCCACTTCTTCCAATGGCAGCTGCTTTAGGTCGGCCACTTTCTGTGCCACATACAACAAATAGCTACTTTCGTTCGGCTTTCCTCTGAAAGGGGTTGGAGCAAGATAGGGCGCATCCGTTTCCAGCACAATATGTTTTAAATCCAACTGCTCAACTACTTTATCCAATCCTGCGTTCTTGAAAGTAACGACGCCACCGATGCCGAGGTAAAAGCCCAAGTCTATCGCGCGTTTTGCCTGTTCTACGGTGCCTGTAAAGCAATGAAAAATACCGAAAAGCTTATCGTCCTTCAATTCTTCCAATAAAGCAAACTGTTCATCAAAAGCCTCCCGGCAATGAATAACAATTGGCAAATTTCTTTCCTTGGCCCAAGCCACTTGTATACGAAAGGCTTCTTGTTGCAATGGGAGAGTCGTCTTGTCCCAATAGAGGTCGAGCCCGATTTCGCCGATGGCTACTACCGATCTTTTCCTTAGCGCTTTTTCAATAATCGTTAATTCTTCCTTGAAATTCTCTTTGACACTACAGGGATGTAGGCCTAACATAGGATAACAGATTTCCGGGTAGCTATCTGTCGTGTGGAACACCTTATCGATTGATTCACTGTCTACGTTCGGAAGGAATAGTCGGGTGATATTGTTTTCCTTACAACGTATTATTTGTTCGTCTAATGCGCTACTTTCATGATAATAGATATGCGTATGGGTATCGGTAAGTTGCATATGAACAAACATATAAAAAAAACTTAAAAATTGTCCGCCTAAGCCCGAACAAAAACAAAAAGCCCATCGCATTGCGATGGGCTCCGTATTACTTGTTTGCTGTTGTCGGTGCGTCTGGCGTTGCTGCCGGCTTTCCTTTTTGCGGAACGATGTCCACCATTTCTACGGTAAAAGCGAGTGGCGTGTAAGGTTGAATCCCCATACTTCCATGCTCACCATAAGCTAATTTAGAAGGTAAAACCAAGGTCGCTTTTGCTCCTTTAGACAAGAGCGCTAGCCCTTCATCCCAACCTGGAACAACGGCACCTACGCCGATTGGAATGCGGATAGGCTCATAGGGCTCGCGCATTTGGTTGTATACATTTCCTTTTTGAGCATCTTCTTTCACACTTGAATCGAAGATTTTTCCGCCTAAGAACCTGCCGGTATAATGTACAACAACGGTGTCTCCTACGTTCGGTTTATTGCCGGTACCTTCTTTTTCAATGGAATATTTAAGACCCGAGCTGGTTGTCTTTACTTCCAGTCCTTCTTTTTTAATATAATTTTCGATCTTTCCTTCTTCCGCATTCTTCGCCTTCTCGCGGTCCTGCGTAATATACTTTTCTACCTCTTGGTTAAAAATGCTGTCGGTAAGTGTACCTTTAGGGATCACTTTGTTGATCTTAAAGGTATGTACAATATATTGGCCTTTAAAGGGAGGACGAGGTTGACCTGTTTTAGCCACCATGCTGTCAATATTCAATTTGAAAACGGCACTATCGCCTTCTCCCAACATAGACAATGCGGTAAAAATGTCTCCAGGGTACATTGATTTCTGTGCGGCTAAGTAAAAAGGTTGCTCCATTTCATAACTGCTATTCAGAACCGAATCGTTTTCGGTGGAAATTACTGCTCCTAAGGAAACAAAATCGCCTTCTTTGATTTTGGGTTTTCCCTCTTCTTTTACAATCTTATATTGCATGCCTCCTGCACCGTCTTTAAAACTCTGGCATGACGTAGCTCCCAATCCTGTTAAAGCTGCCAAACCTAAAATAAGGGATGTTCTTTTCATTATTTGTGTATTTACTGTTTTTAATTTTCCTATAAATTTATCAATATTTATTAATTACCAAGGAGTTGCTCTTTGTAAAGGGGAAGAACGGCTCTGAATTTATCCACCACTTGTTCTAAAGGAAGGTCATCATGGCCGCCCGCGGCATTACGATGGCCTCCACCATTGAAATAGTTGGCGCAAATTTCATTTGCCGGAAATGTCCCAACAGAACGTAAAGACAACTTGATCTGGTAGGTACGATCAATGATAAGAGCCGCGAGTCGTATGCCGCTGATGGAGAGGGCATAGTTGACCAGGCCTTCCGTATCTCCGGTAATGATATTAAAACGTGCTAAGTCTTCTTTTGTTATTGCGAAGTATGCGGTTTTGTACTCGGGAAGAACCACTAGGCGGTTGAGCAGACAAAAGCCTAAAAACTTCAATCTGTTTTCGGAGGAACTGTTATACACCAGCTCATGAATTTCCGAATTTTTTGCGCCTAAAGAAATAAGGTCGGCAATTACCAAGTGTATTTCCGCGGTGGTAGACTGAAAGCGAAAAGAACCGGTATCCGTCATAACACCTGTGTATAAGCAGGTTGCGATCTCCGGCGTTATGGATGCGCGATCGTCTAAAAGATTCACAATAAAGTCGTACACCAGGTACGCGGTGGCTGCCGACTCCGGATTCCAATGTCTGAACTGATCAAAACCCTCTGGTTCCAAATGGTGATCAATCATAATCTTAGTCGCCTCACTGTTCCTTAACACGGCCTGCATATCTTGCGTACGGGCTAAGCCGTTAAAGTCTAAACAGAAGATCAAATCAGCTTGTTGAATAAAACCATCCGCTAAGTCTTTGTTTTCTGTGTAGATAATTGCTTCTTCCTGGTGCGGCATCCACATCAAAAAAGAGGGGTAGTCGGAAGGAACAATCAGTTTTACATCATGTCCACGCGCCTTCAGCCATAACAACATCGCTAATGACGAACCCAAGGCATCGCCGTCAGGCTTATAATGTGTTGTTATAACTATTCTTGTTGGTTCGGCTAATATTTGTTTCAGCGTGGTAATCGTTAACATGCAGTGATTTAAAGAATGCAAAGCTATTAATTTTTTTCTTAGATATTAAAAAGAAAAAATTCAGAGGTACATATATATGTACAATATTTGAAATAAGAAAATAAAGTGGGCATAAAAGCTTATTTTTGCAGAAAAATACATTCAAATAGATGGCTACTAACAGAACATTTACGATGATTAAACCCGATGCGGTTGGCAATGGCTATATCGGGGCGATTTTGAACGATATCATTCAGGCCGGTTTTAAGATTGTTGCTATGAAATATACGCAGCTGACCAGCGAAACTGCCGGTGCTTTTTATGCGGTACATAAAGAACGTCCTTTCTACAAGGATTTGGTCGGCTTTATGAGCTCTGGTCCGATTGTAGCGGCTATCTTGGAAAAAGAGAATGCAGTGGAAGATTTCCGCGCGTTAATTGGTGCAACAGATCCTTCCAAAGCAGAAGAAGGAACGATTCGGAATAAATATGCGAAATCGATTGAGGCAAATGCAGTTCACGGATCTGATTCGGACGAAAATGCGGCCATCGAAGGAAGCTTTTTCTTTTCTGCCCTGGAACAACACTAGAGACAGGTAGGTCTAAGGTTTGGGGGTTTAAGGCGTAGGGTTTAATGTTTAAGGCCTAAGGTATAGCCTATACCCTAAGCCTTATGCCTTCATATCAATTGCGCCCGATAGCGTTTAATCGTTTCTTCGAGCCCAAGATAAAGTGCATCCGCAATGAGAGCATGGCCAATACTCACTTCCAGCAGGTTTGGAATTTTCTTGTGAAAATAATGCAGGTTGTTTAGATCGAGATCGTGACCGGCATTTAAACCGAGACCAAGTTCATTGGCTAATTGGGCGGCTTCTTTATAAGGCTGAATGGCCGATGCCGGATCGTTAAGGTATTTTGTTGCGTAAGCCTCTGTGTAAAGTTCAATCCGATCGGTGCCAGTTTGAGCCGCAGCTTCTACCATTTTCGGATCCGGGTCTACAAAAATGGAAACACGGATACCGGCTTCTTGAAAAAGAGCCGACATCTCCCTTAAGTAGGATTGATTTTTGATCGTATCCCAACCGTGATTAGAGGTTATTTGTCCCTGCTCATCAGGCACTAGTGTAACCTGGGTTGGTTTATTGGCCAGTACTAAATCGACAAATTTTTTCTCTTTACAGTTCCCTTCGATATTAAATTCCGTGCTGATTGCCGCCTTTAGATCAAACACATCTTGATAGCGTATATGTCTTTCGTCCGGGCGTGGGTGTACGGTAATCCCCTGTGCGCCGAATTTTTCAGCGTCGAGTGCCACTTGTAGTACATTCGGAGTATTGCCGCCACGGCTATTTCGCAAGGTGGCCACTTTATTTATGTTTACTGATAATTTCGTCATAGCGTCCGTCGTTTTCAACAAACATAGATAATGTTGAATTTAAAAGCAATTTATGCAGATCGGTTTAGCCGACCTTTGTAATATAAATGTCAGAAGCCGCATACTATTTAGAATCATTAAAAATAACGTTATATTTGCCAATAGGTAAGGAAACCTCAATGATTCATTTCAAAAGTCCTGTTTAGCCATGCGACATCGCATGGCTAAAGCAGGCACAAGGATTCGGCGATATGTGTAACACCAGAATATTATGTCAAACGACAAAAACGACGGTCAGCCAGTGTACAGCATGTGGTATGTTCTTTATCTGGCATCATAACATTTTGTTGAATTTCAAGTACAAGGAGTTCTACCTGTTTTTAACGCATATTAAGAAATATCATTTTCAACAGCGGGCGATCTGTTTCCCCGACGGCGAACTTCGATTGATGCTGCATACTGCGGCAGATGAAGTAAGTTTGGCATTCACAGAAGATGAATGGGAAGACATGAAGGAGGTCCTAACTGAAGCTGCATATTTGGCAAAAATCTATGACATATTAAGAGGAAAGGAATAAATAGACGCTTCAATAAAAAGAAGGGGCTGTCTCCTACATTTGCTTGCAACAAACATAGGAGACAGCCCCTTAAATAAGCGCTATTAATATCTATAGTGATCGGGCTTAAACGGACCCGCTACCGATACGCCTATATAAGCCGCTTGTTCTTCTGTAAGTTCATCCAGCTCCACCCCGATTTTCGCTAAATGTAAGCGAGCCACCTTTTCATCAAGATGCTTTGGAAGGGTGTAAACCTTGTTTTCGTACTGGGCAGTGTTCGTCCACAGCTCAATCTGCGCAAGCGTTTGGTTGGTAAAGGAGTTACTCATTACAAAAGAAGGATGCCCTGTTGCACAGCCTAAATTAACCAGACGCCCTTCTGCTAATAAGATGATATCTTTCCCGTCAATCGTGTACTTATCCACCTGCGGTTTAATTTCAATCTTTGTATGGCCGTAATTTTGGTTTAACCAAGCAACGTCGATTTCATTATCGAAATGGCCAATATTACATACGATGGCTTTATCCTTCATCAACGGAAAATGTTCACCGCGTACAATGTCCTTGTTACCCGTTGTGGTGACGATAATGTCAGCCTCTTTTACGGCGTTAGCAAATTTCTTGACTTCATATCCCTCCATTGCCGCCTGTAGCGCGCAGATCGGATCAATTTCCGTAACGATTACCCGTACGCCGGCGCTGCTTAAAGACTCCGCAGAACCTTTGCCGACATCACCATATCCAGCTACTACAGCAACTTTACCTGCCAACATGAGGTCCGTTGCGCGGCGGATAGCATCTACCAGCGATTCGCGACAGCCGTATTTATTGTCGAATTTCGACTTGGTAACTGAGTCGTTTACATTGATGGCAGGTAAATGCAAGGTGCCTTTTTTCATGCGCTCGTACAAACGATGAACGCCGGTAGTCGTTTCTTCCGACAGTCCGCGGATACCCTTGATCAGTTCGGGATATTTATCAAAGACCATATTGGTGAGATCACCGCCGTCGTCCAAAATCATGTTGAGCGGCTTTCTGTCTTCGCCAAAAAACAAAGTTTGTTCGATACACCAATCAAACTCCTCGGCGGTTAAACCCTTCCACGCGTACACCGAGATACCGGCAGCAGCGATGGCGGCAGCGGCATGATCTTGTGTTGAAAATATATTGCAAGATGACCAGCTCACTTCCGCACCTAAAGCAACCAGTGTTTCAATCAAAACGGCTGTTTGTATCGTCATATGTAAACAACCCGCTATGCGGGCACCCGCTAAGGGTTTAGATGCTCCATATTCTTGGCGAAGCGCCATTAAACCCGGCATTTCCGCTTCTGCTAATTCTATTTCTTTACGACCCCATTCGGCCAGGCTGATGTCCTTCACCTTATAAGGAACATACGTTGTCTCTACTGATGACATAGTTTATTAATATAATTTGTTAACGATCTTAACCCCTCGTTCGAAGGGTATGCATTTTATGCATGTTAATAGAAAACAAAGGTACTAACAATTTAGCAGGATTTCTGTTAGGGGCACGTAATATTATAGGTAGGGAAGTGCCTGATAAAAAGGAATTAAGAAGAGCGTTATAGAAAGGGCAGCGATTCACTTGTTAAAAAATGAAAATAAATTTTGCTTATACGAAACTCTTCGTATATTTGATTACGAAATCTTTCGTAGATAGATGAGGCAGTGCTTGGATAAGAAGATAGGACAGTATAAGAAGCCATTAGGGATGAAAGAAATGAAGCCAACAGAAAGTGAATTAGAGATTCTTAAAGTATTATGGGACCACGGGAATTCTACGGTCAGACAGGTGCACGAGATGTTGTCGGCGAACACGGAAAAAGAGATCGGTTACACAACTGTTCTCAAGCTGATGCAAATTATGCACGCAAAGGGCCTATTAAGCCGGGATGAGACCAATAAAACACACATCTATAAAGCTGAATTAAGTCGAACGGCAGCGGAGCAGCAAATGGTAAGCAAGTTTATCAAAGACATGTTTGATGGTTCGGCAGCTCGTTTGGTTATGCAGGCTTTAGGTAACCACCGTGCGAGCGATTCCGAAATAAAGAAAATAAAGCAATTATTGAATGATTTAGAAAACAAAAAATAACGGAGATGAATTTAGCACCCTTTATTTATGCACTTGGTTGGAGCCTGCTTCACTCGTTGTGGCAAGGCGCCTTACTCGCGGGAACGGCTTATGTGCTGGTTTCTGTTTTTTATTTATCAGCAAAAGAGAAAGTTGACCTTCTCTTCTCTTTCTTATGTTTATTGCTGGTTGGGTTTATTGGAACCTATGTAAGTTACTTGCCCGACTTTACCGAAACCCCGGCCGCTGACAATTTCCCAATGAAAGAAGGGGTCGACCTGTTAGCTCTTGTAAATGTAGAAAAGGGTTTCAGACCGGAGCCGTATTTCCCGTATTTAGCGGTGGTTTATATCCTGGGCGTTGGCTTTCATTTTGTGCGCTTGATGGGAGGATATAAGAACATCGCACGCTTAAAAAGCGCTGTTCGACTGGCGGTGCCCGATTCATGGGACACGATTTTTAGTCGCCTAAAAGACGAAATGGGCATAGGAAAGGCCATCGGCTTTTACCTTTCTGAAAAAGTGGAAATTCCCACCGTAATCGGTTATTTCAAGCCGGTTATACTCTTTCCCGTAGCCGCACTTTCGGCGTTGGACATCAAGCAGGTGGAAACCATTCTTGTTCACGAGCTGACGCACATTCGGCGGAACGATTACCTATTGAATATACTAAAATGCCTGATGGAAGCCATCTTGTTCTTTAATCCATTTGTACGCGTTTTATGCAGAATGCTGGAAAAAGAAAGGGAACATACCTGTGACGATGAAGTCTTGAATCGGGGAGGTGACGCGATGGTATACGCTTACGCACTTCTGTCGCTCGAAAGCATTCGCACCAAGAGCTCGTCTGCCTTAGTGCTCGGGGCATTTAACGATAAAGAACATCTCCTTGAACGAATTAAAAGAATTACCCTGATGAAAAAAGCGACATTACACGTAAAACATAAAGTTGCGGCCTTCGCTTTGTTGATGGCCGGCTTAGTCGGCTTGGCCTGGATTAGTCCAAGCAGTGATTCCATCCCTAAGCCACCAAAGGCGCCGGAACCGCAGGTCTCTACCCTGCCAGAACCGCCCGTACCGGTTGCGCCGGATACTTCGGTTTCTGTACCGGTACCTCCCGTTCCTTTGGCACCTTCCGATCCAGCGAAAAAGGACGATACGGTTAAAAAAGAAGTGCAAAAGCAAGCCTTTTTTTCGTCCAAGGAATGGCAGGACTATCAACGCGCGCTCCGTTCACATGCTGATTCGGCCCGTCAGCATGCTGCAGCGATCGGCAAGTTCTTCAACTCAAGCGAATGGAAGGGAAATCAAGAAGATCTGAAAAAAAATAATGCGGAGATCGTAAAACAGAGCCAGGCTATGAAGGAGTTTTTTGATTCGCCAGCATGGAAAGAGAGCGTAGAGGAGCTGGCAGCAAAGGCCTCTGAGTTAGGCCGTTTGGCAGCAAAGGATCATGCCTATTTTGATTCACCGGCATGGAAAGCGAAGGAAAAAGAAATGCAGGAAAGCAGCAAAAAGATGGAGCAGCTGTCTGAACAACTGAAGTTAAAATTGAACAGCCCGGAGATGTTGGCTAAACAAAAAGCTTTGGAAGCCAAAGCAGCGGCATTAGCACAACAAATGGCCGTTCTTAGTTTTAAGACGATAGAAAGTCCGGAATTCAAAGCCAAACAGGAGGCCTTGGAAAAGAAGGCAGAAGAACTAAAAAGACGCGGCGAACGCCTTGATGTGATCATCAAACAGCTAGGCCGTCCAGTCTCGTCCGACCGCTCACAATAATGACAATGTATTGAAACAGCTGTATTGTCTATGCCATTGCCATCCGCTATCTTTGTATTCTGTTAAAAACGTAAAATTAAAAACGATATGTATCCAGAATATTTAGTTGAGCCTATGCGCAAAGAGTTAACAGCAGTAGGTTTCGAAGAGCTGAAGACGCCTGAAGAGGTTGATACAGCAATTAACAGCGAAGGCACGGTCTTCGTGGTTGTAAACTCCGTTTGCGGTTGTGCGGCAGCAAACGCCCGTCCGGCAGCGAAAGCAGCTATTCAGAACGAAAAGAAACCAGCCAAGATTGTGACTGTTTTTGCCGGTATGGAGAAAGACGCGGTTGATAAGGCCCGCAATTACATGTTACCTTACCCTCCTTCGTCTCCTTCCATGGCGTTGTTTAAAGACGGTAAATTGGTACACATGATTGAAAGACATCACATTGAAGGCAGGCCTGCGCAAATGATAGCAGATAACCTGGTTGCTGCTTTCAATGAATATTGCTAATCGAAGACTATATCTTATTTGCTAGGGCCCTCAACTGGTTTGGGGGCCCTTTTTTTACGCCCGTGGGACCGCCTATGTTATACGTCTTCATTTAAGAGTCGCTCCAGCTCTTCGTGGGAAATGTTCATATTCACATTACCGTGCTTAGCGTAAGAAATTTCTCCCGTCTCTTCCGAGACGATAACAGCAACGGCATCGCTCATTTCTGTTACCCCGATTCCGGCGCGATGTCGAAGTCCAAACTGTAAGGGTAAGTCCTCGCTATCCGACAAAGGGAGGATACAGCTAGCCGTTTTGATCCTAAAGTCTACAATAACGAGAGCTCCATCGTGTAGTGGGCTGTTTTTTTGAAAAATGCTCTCCAATAAGCGCTTTGAAATTTCGGCGTCTATAAATTCGCCACTGTTTTGATAATACTCTTCATCGAAGAATTTAGAAAAGACAATTAAGGCGCCTGTATGCGATTTGGACATGCTTCTACAGGCATCAATGATGGGCTTCAGTCGGGCAGTATTGTCTTTCTCAATTTCTTTTCTTCCCAGGAAAAGCGACCAAAGTTTTCGGTTTCGCCGAAGGCTGATATTTTTTCCGATATGAATTAAAAACCGCCTGATCTCCTGTTGGAAAACGACTATTAACGCGATAGAGCCGACGCTGATAAAGCCGCCGAATATTTCGGTCAACAAGCGCATTTGCGACTGCTTAACCACTAAATAGGCCAAGTAAATAATGAATAACCCAATAAGAATATTGACGGCAATGGTGCCCCTGATCAGGTTGTAGATGTAGTAAATGATGATAGCTACCAGAAAGATATCAATTACATCCAGCAGTCGGATATTGAAGAAGCTAAAATCAAAATTGCCCATAACATCCGCAAGTTATAAATTTTTTTGCTTAGCCAGATAGCCTGAACGGATTTTAGCTCAATGATGGTTTAACGTCGACCATTGTAATAATTAGCGATGCGTTGCCGTAACTGCCATTCATATTGGGCGACTACCAAACTGATATTTGCTTGGTCGTATTTGTTTTTTTGAAGAAGGAATTCGACGGAGTTGATGTCCCCCGCTTCAAAGCGGACTTCCGCCACGCGGAATGACTCTTTATACGCCTCTACCTGTTCGCGAAGCTCCAAGTATTTTTCTTTGGCCGTTTGCAAATTGATCAGCACTTGCGCCGTTTGCTGTTGCAGGTTGTTTTCGGTCGTCTCCAGATCGATCTCGGCATTTCTCAGTTCCAGTTTTGCTCTTGAGACGTTAATCCGCCTTCTAAAGCCATCCAAAATAGGGATACTCAAGGTTACGCCCACTCCTTTTCCTAAGTTATCTTGAATCTGATCCATATAGGTTCCTCTGCTTTGATCGGCATTTGAATATCTACTCGACAAGTTGCCTCCGAGGAATAGCGTTGGAAAGTATAAGGAACGGGTTGCTTTCAGCTGGTATGCTGCGCTTTCTTTCCAAAATTGGGCCGCTTTTAAGGTACCAAGGGAAGAAGCGGCTTTTTCATATAAGTGCTGCTGGCTCATAGAAGCGCTGGTAACATCGGGGAGCTGGTTGATCGGCTCGAAGGTCAACACCTTGCTATACGGAATGTTCAGCAGGCGGGTGAGGGTGATTACGTTCGTCCTTAGGGTGTTTTCGGCCGTTAACACGGTGATCTGATCACCCGAAAATTGTCCTTTAACATCGTAGTACTCGCCCGGAGGCACCGCTCCGTCTTTATTAAGAATGGCTAAGCGTTCGAGTTGCTTCTGCGTGACATCCCGTTGCTGTTTATACTGATTCAACGCATCTTTAGCAGTAATAACCTGTAGATAGGCCAGTATCACGTCCATTGTCAGCTCGTCTTTTATCCGCTGTTCGTCCATCTGCGTCGCTCTATAAGCAAAGGCTTGTTGCCGAATGGTTCTCAGCAAGTTTAATCCGTTGAACAGCACAACGTTGGTGCTTAGATACTGATTTCCAGAAGTTATATTTTGCGAGACAATGGTGTTCGTGTTGGGGTCGGTCGAGAAACCCGTACTGATATTATGGTCTAATTGTCCACTAAGGGTAGGAAGTAAAGAAGCTTTGGCCTGTCGGAGGTCTAACAACGCGGCTTCGCTGCTATTGGCGCTCTTCTGTGCTTCTGCATTGCTCTTTAGTGCCAAGGCAATGCATTCTTCCAGATTATAATGTGTTTTAACGGAGTCTTGGCCATAGATAAATAGGGGAAGTATAAAAAGAAAAAACGATATAGTGGTTTTGAACGTGTTCATGTATTCTTTTGTTATGCCAAAGGAATACACAGGATAAGCCAAAATCTTATCTGTTTTATTTACAAGCGGTTATTAAAAGAGGGACGTTGATGTACGTTCGGAAACGGGCATTAGGTGTCCGTTTTCGGACAGTGTGTTAAGGGCTTTAGGCGCTAATCCATAGGCCGTAGCCCGTCGGTTATCCATATAAACGCTCAGCGGCACAATCCATTGCCTATATTCCGTTGCGAACGGTGAGTATGGCGGAGCTTACCGCCTAATGGCTATCGCTTGTTCCATATCTATTTCCTTTTCCCATTTGGCGATCACGACGGTAGCGGCGGTATTGCCGATAATATTGGTTAACGCCCTCGCTTCGCTCATAAAGCGGTCGATACCAAAAATCAAGGCAACGGATTCTACGGGGACGTGGCCAACCATGGGAAGTGTTGCCGCCAAAATGATGAATCCGCTACCGGTTACCCCCGCTGCGCCTTTCGAGGTGAGCAAAAGTACCAATAAGAGCGTCAGTTGCTGATGGAAGTCCATATGCATATTAAGCGCCTGTGCAATAAAGATCGCTGCCATGGTTAAATAGATCGAGGTGCCGTCTAAGTTAAAAGAGTAGCCCGTTGGTACGACCAAACCAACCACCGGCTTGGAGCAACCAGCGCGCTCTAGTTTTTGCATAATGCCCGGGAGGGCCGATTCGGAAGAAGAGGTTCCCAAAACAATCAATAATTCTTCTTTAATATATTTTAATACCTTCCATATACTAAAACCGTTAAAATACAGCACGGCTCCGATAACCAGGAAAATAAAGATAAGGCAGGTGATATAGAAGCAGAGCATCAACATCGCCAGCTGGGTGAGTGAGCTTAATCCGTATCTACCGATCGTGAAACCCATTGCTCCCAGCGCTCCGATAGGTGCTGCCCGCATAATGATTTTGATAACGGCGAATATTCCATTCAGAAAGGATTGCAAGACATTCATTACCGGCTCAGCGGCTTTGCCAATTTTGGATAGACCGAATCCGAGCAAGATGGCGAAGAATAATACCTGTAATAAATCACCTTGAGCAAGGGCTCCGATGACGTTATCCGGTATAATATGAAGCAAAAAGTCCTTAAGGCTATCTTGGTTTTTACTTTGGTTGATATAACTCTCTACAGAGGTGGTGTCGAGCGATGCAGGGTCAATATTCATCCCTGTACCGGGCTCGAGTACATTCACGATAAACATACCCAACAAAAGTGCAATCGAAGTCATTATCTCAAAATAGATAATTGACGTCAAACCTACTTTGCCTACTTTTTTTACATTTTGCATGCCCGCAATACCCAATACCACGGTACAGAAGATGAGCGGAGCGATAATCATCTTCACCAATTTGATAAAGCCGTCACCTAAAGGCTTGAGCGATTCGCCGATTTTCGGGTAAAAGTGACCGATCAGAATACCTATAATAATGGCGATGATTACCTGAAAATATAAACTCCTAAGCAATTTCTTCATGTTGGTTGATGGCTATTAGTGTTTTTAGGAATAGCTAATTTTTTTTGGCAATATAAACAAAAAGGGAGTAAAACTTTATAGCTTTATAGACGTTTCATCCATCCGAACAGCGTTATGTATAGGTATATTGTTGGTATTTTCCTTTTTTTGCACATAAACACCGAAGTTGTCTCTGCACAGAGCTTAAAACCGGGTTTTGATAAACAAGAATATGAAACTTTATTAAGAATTTCCGCGCAGGTTGATACGCTTAAGCCGGGGCCCAATTACCTGGAACCCCCTATAGATTACGAGCGTGTTTATCGGTCGAACGTAGTAGGGCTGAGAAACCGCTGGGACTTGTGGCTCAGTCGTGATAAACAAAGGATGGTCGTCTCCCTGCGCGGAACCATCGGCGAAGCCGTAAGCTGGTTAGAAAATTTTTATTGTGCATCCCTTCCGGCAAAGGGTGTGTTAAATCTGAGCGATAGCAGCACATTTACTTATACCTTCTCAAAAGATCCCAAAGCGACGGTTCATGCAGGATGGACGATAGGAATAGCCCATTTGGCGCCAGACATCGTGCGTCAAATTAAAGAACATTACAAAGCCGGGACGAAACAATTGCTGGTGATGGGACATAGTCAGGGCGGCGCTTTGGCCTTTTTGTTGACCTCTTATTTAAAGTATCAGATAGAAGAGGAGGCATTGCCTGCAGATTTGCTTATAAAGACCTATTGCAGTGCGGCGCCAAAACCCGGGAATTTATTTTACGCCTATGATTATGACTATCTTACACGTGGCGGCTGGGGACTTACAGTGGTTAATGCCGCAGATTGGGTGCCTGAAACGCCCTTTTCATTGCAAACCATGAAAGACTTTAATCACTTGAACCCTTTTGGGAATATTGAGCCGCTATTGAAAAAGCAGAAGCCATTCTATGTTCGGTGGTACCTGAAACATGCCTTTGGCAAATTAGACAAATCAACGAAAAAGTCGAGGAAAAACTTTGAAAAGTATCTCGGTACAACGCTCTTTAAAGAGGTGCATAAAACCCTGCCTGAGCTGAAGGAGCCTATTTACGCCTCAAGTATGAATTATATGCGGGCTGGAGTTCCTATTGTTCTCCAGCCTGACTCTGCGTATTATAAGGTATATCCCGATACCGGAAAAAACGTATTTATACATCACGCCTTGAAGGCCTATGCAAACCTTTTGGAGCGGTATTGAGCTTATTTTACAATTTGTCCGTCCAACAGCTCGATAATCCGGTTACCATATTCGGCATTTTTCTCCGAATGGGTAACCTGTATAATTGTGACGCCATCCTCTTCGTTCAGTTGTTTAAATAGAGCCATAATTTCCTCTCCCTGTTTCGAGTTTAAATTACCCGTGGGTTCATCTGCCAGCAATAATTTGGGTGTAGTGGCCAAGGCGCGCGCGATGCCGACGAGTTGTTGCTGACCGCCGGAAAGCTGGGAAGGGAAAAGGTCTTTTTTGCCCACAATTCCGAAACGGTCTATTAAATCCGCTACAATAGCTTTTCGCTCGCTACCCTTTAGATTTTTGTAAATCAACGGGGTTTCAATATTTTCGTAAACAGTGAGCTCATCAATCAAATGGTAGGCTTGGAATACAAAACCGATATGCTCTTTATAGAGCGCAGCACGTTGCTTTTCCTTTAGGCGCAAAACTTCTTCACCAAGGAATTGATAGCTGCCTTCGTTCGGCTCGTCGAGTAATCCTAAAACATGCAATAATGTCGATTTCCCTGACCCGGAAGGGCCCATAATGGATACAAATTCTCCTTCATTGATCGTGAGGTTAACATCTTTTAACACAAATGAACGGTTGCCGCCCACGTTATACCATTTGAAAATATTGCTCAGTTGAATCATCGTTTTTTTTGAAAATTAAAGATTAAAAGTTAAAATTAAAAAGGTAAAAAACTTCTTTATACCGAAACCGCATCCCACTCCTTTAGGCTTCACAATGTCATTCATTTCTTAATGTATCTGCAGGATTGACAATAGAAGCTTTTATCGCTTGATAACTGATCGTAATAATGGCTAACAATAAGGTTAATGCCGCGCCCACACTAAAAATCCACCAAGATAGCTGAATGCGATAGGCGAAACCCTCTAACCATTTATTTGCACACCACCAAGCGACAGGCGTAGCAACCAAAATAGCTAAACCTATTAGCTGAATGAAGGGCTTATTCAGCAAAAGGAAGAGCTGTCTGGTATTGGCTCCTAAGATTTTCCGTATACTTACTTCTTTTTCACGCAGGTTAATGGCGAAGGCGGACATACTGAATAGACCCAGCAGTGCCACCATCATCACCAAGGCGGAAAATGCGGTAAAAGCTTGGCCCAATTGTTCCTGTTTGGCATAGAGTGCGGCGTATTGCTGATCAAGAAAGTCGTAAATAAAGTACTTTCCATCCAATTTATTGATAGATGACCATTGTTTTTCCAGCCTTTGTAGGGTCGAGTGAATGCTGTTTCCATTCACTTTTACTAAAATATCAGATTTAAAAGGGTGGTTTGGATAACTGCACTTCGTTTGTAGTGTATAGGCTGTGGGTTTTATCAGTTGCTCGAACCCTTGCATTTTACTGTCTTTTATAATGCCTATGATGGTATAGGGCTGATCGCAGATACTGATCTTTTCCTTGTTCAGCTGCTTTATTCCTAAACGTTGAGCGGCCGATTCATTGATGACAATGGATTGGGTGGTATCCGACAGAAAGGATGCGGAGAACGTTCGACCCATCAACAGATCCATATTTAGGGTTTCAAAATAATCGAAGTCGACACCGATGTGGTCCATCGGGTATTTTTTATCCATGTAAGTAAATTCTTCGTTGCTTGGTGCGACCCCGCCCGGATAATTCGTTGTCACAGTAACTCCCTCTATACCGGGAATGGCTTTTATCCGATTTCTAACTGCTGTAAATTGAGAGGGTCTGTTGAAGACCGCAAGGTTTTTAACGCGCACTATATGGTCTACATTAAATCCCTTATCACTTTTTTCCATAAAATTCATTTGCTTGTTGATAACGAGCATAGCGCTGATAAAAACGAAAGCGATGATGAATTGAAATGCAAGCAAGGCGCTTCTTAAGGTAAAGGAACGTGTCCCATTCCGGAATTGACCTTTAATAATGGTAATGGGATGATAACCCGACAAGATATAGGCGGGGTACGCGCCTGAAAGCAATGTGGCTATCAGGACGGCAGTACCCAGTTGAAAAAGCACGCTGCGGTTAAAAGCGAAGGAGGTAAAGTCATATCCGAAATAGGTGCTCATTGCATCCCAGCTCGTACGGGTCAAAAGGCAGGCAATAGCTGCTGCAAGAAGGCATTGTACGAATACTTCAATCAGAAATTGAATAGCTAAGCGGTTTCGGGAAACACCGAACACTTTTTTCAAGCCGATTTCTTTAAATCGTTTTTGAGCCTGTACTAACATCAAATTAGCAAAATTAATGCATGCCAATAGCAAGATGACGGCAGAAAGAACACCCAAGGTCCAAACGATCTTGTATCCTGTATCGGAACCATTCTTTGGACGCAGGTGGAGATTTTTCAAGGGATCTAGGTAAATGCTGGCTTCGGAACGTGTTGAGCTTTTAGTTTCTCGTTGTTTAGCGATATTATTTTGATAGATGGTATTTATTTTATGGGTGAGCGCTTTAATCTTCGTTTCAGGTTTAACGAGCATATAGGTTTGATAAACATTGTTATCGCCATCCCCTTTTCCTTCTGCGATGTCTTCTCTAAAACCGATGTAATCGTATTCAAAATTCGACAAGAGGCGGGGCTTGCTGATCCCGTGGATATTTTCGAAAACACCGCTCTGCTCGTTCACCAAGGATACCCTCTTGGGGACATTAAAACCTGCTTGATCTTCGTCAGGGAACAGTGTTTGACCTACTTCGGCGGAGAGCAATCCTATTGATTTCTCCGGCGAACGAGCGATTGATAGATCGTCTATATTTATAGCAAAAATGTCCGCTATTGTACGGTCGGCGCCCAACCAGTTCTTGACAAAGAACATATCGTTTTCCGAAATAAAAGGAGTTTCAAAAGGGGCTCTTGCAACGCGTCCGATGGTTTCGATTTCAGGTATCGCAGCCTTTAATGCCGGAGCAAGTGCAGCGGGGGTATAATCGGAAGCGTTTTCTTTATCGATTAAACCGATAAGATAGATGTTTTCATAGTTGGGATTCCACCTGTCGTAACTGCCTTCCCTGTTGATATACGCATAAGCCAAAATAAAACCCGCAAATCCTATGGCCAGGCCAAAAACATTAAGCGCAGTAAACAGCTTGGATTTCCAAGCTGCTCTCCATGCGATCTTTAGGTTATTGGTGTTCATATTTTGTTGTCATAAGTTGTACGTTTTACGTTATAAGGTTTTTAGAACTTCGTACTTATAGCGAATAGCTTAAAAAAGCTAAGAGTAGGTCTATGGCCTACCCAAAGCCCTCATTTATAACCAATCGTACCAAAACAGGCATAAATGAAACCAAAAAATACAAAATGTTGATTATTAATCGTTTGGATTGTTCTCCTTTTTTTCTGTTGTTCGATACTGCACAGCAAGTGTTCGGAAACGGACAGTAAATAGTTGTTGGTTCATCGTTATTCGTGATTAGTTCTGGCTAGCGTATATATACTTCCAGTCTTTGGATCAATGTCTTCACGGAAAGACGGCGTGATTAACCGATAGCGAAAAGCCAGCAATCAAATCATTCATTCCGCAAAGAATCTACAGGATTAGCCAAAGCGGCTCTGATAGCTTGAATGCAAACTGTGAGTAGAGAGATGACCAAAGCGAATATTCCAGCAAGCATAAAGACCCACCACTGTATTTCTACACGATAGGTAAAGTCTTCCAACCATTTTTTCATGGCCCACCAGGCTATCGGCGATGCAATGAGCACCGCAATCAGCACTAGCCTGACAAAGTCTTTAGACAGCAGAATCAATACATCGCTAAGAGCAGCTCCCAATACTTTGCGAATCCCGATCTCCTTCGCACGCTGGACGCTAAGCAGCGTCATAAGTCCGTGTATACCCAAACAGCTGATGAATAAAGTGAGTAACGTAGAAATGAAGGCTAGGTCGCCAACCTTTTCTTCAAAAGAGAATTTACGGTCAAATTCCTCCTGAACAAAGCGAACATCGAACGCTTGATTTGGTATATGCTGGCGGAATACGGTTCGGATTTTTTGTAAGGCATCCTGAACCGGAATGCCGGGTTTTAAACGCGCAATGAGAAAATTAGCTGCAGGCTGCATAAAATAAATCGTTTGATGAACGGGCTCATAGGGTGATTGCATGACCATGTCTTTAATCACACCGATAATGGTATAGCTGCCGTTATTAAAGGTCTCATCCTTCCACTGCACGGTCTTCCCGATGGGGTCTTTGATTCCCATATATTTTACAGCGCTTTCGTTAACGATAATTCCAAGGGAGTCACTGAGAAAATCTTTGGAAAAATCCCGTCCGTCGACTATTTCCCAGCCTAAGGTTTTGCCGTAACTGGGGGACACTGCCAATAAAGAAAAATCGTCTTTGAAACCCGCCGTTTTTCCTTCCCAATGAAAACCGGATGTATGCGACCATACGTCTGTTGCCGGACTTGTGGCTTGGCAAGTCGAGGTAAGGACACCTGTCGCCAATAGATCACGATGTAAGGCTTCGTTTGTCCCGTTAAATTTGTTCAGATGAAAACTGATCAAGTCGTTCCGGTTATATCCTACCGGTCGGTTTTTTGCATGATTAATTTGTTGGTGGATCACATACGTTCCGATCATCAACACGGCGGTAACCGTAAATTGAAAAACAATTAAAACTTGGCGCAGCTGGAATCCACTTTGCGGAATTTTCACATTTCTAAGGCTGCTGATTGGAGAAAACGATGCCAGAACAAGCGCCGGATATGTTCCGGCCAGTATACCGACACATAGGACAAAAGCCATCCCCAGAAAGTGAAAATTGAGCTTGTTAACGGGTAAATGAAGCGATTTCTCCGCAAAGGTGTTGAAGTATGGCAGGCCGAAGGACACCAAAACTAAGGCCAACACGTAAGCAAGACCGGTGATGAAAACGGATTCACAGAGAAATTGAAGCATTAACTGCTTCTGATCTGAACCGATTGCTTTCCGCACGCCGACTTCCTTCGCACGTTTCTGTGCGTTGGCGGTACTTAGGTTGATAAAGTTAACGCAGGCTAAGAGCAGAACAAAAAGACCGATCAAAGCAAAAAGGCGGACAAATTTTAGCATGCCCGCTGTCGGTTTGCCATTTTCCCACTCGTTATAGAGGTGCCATTGTTCCATCGGGTACAGGCTTAAGGTCGGCAGCTCGGTAGACCGTTCCGGTTGGTCTTTTAAAACGTGACGTTGAAAGTTTTTGATTTCAGCAGAGGCTTTTTCCATCGTTGTTGCCGGATTTAAAGCAACCAGGACTTCGAACCAGTTGAATTCCCAGCTTGTTTCAAGGCGCTTGAAATCTTTGTTGGAAGCCGTCAGAAGTGCCCACGGAAGGAGGTGTTTTACGCCGTAAAAGCTGGAATTATGGGGAAAGTCTTCATAAACACCGCTGACGGATGCGAGCATGGTATCATCGATCTTGATTACTTTTCCGATAGGGTCTAGGTTCCCGAATATTGCCCTCGCCATGCTTTCCGAAAGCATGATGTTATTTGGCTTTTGGAGTCCGTTTCGGATCCCTCCTAACATTACCATTGGTAAGATAGCCGTTCCTTCAGCTTCAATGAATTTACCAGTCGCCTTCAGGATCTGCTCGTCAAAGCGGAGTACATGCTCACCGGTAACACGTGCCAGAGCAACTGATTCAAATTGATTCTTAAAGGTCGTTCGTAAGCCTTCCGCCAGCGGTGCAGCAACCAAGGTTGATGTATGCAGTTCGTGATGCTGTCGCGTGGTAAGGGCCACCTTCGCAATGCGTTCGTAATGCTTGTGTTGTTTGTCAAATGAAAGCTCATCCCACACCCATAGGGCAACGAAGAGAGTGACGCTAATGCCGATAGAAAGACCGATAATATGAACAGATGCTTGTACAGGGTTTCGGCGCAGATTCCGCCAAGCGATTTTCAAGTAATTTTGAATCATATTAATTCGTTTTTCAGAGCTGTGCAGCTATCCGCCAATCGACGGATGGTTTTTGATTCAAGTATCAATATATTAGTTGTTCGCCCTTTGCAGGAATAGCGAATAACTAACAACTAATAACGAGTAACCAAATCATTCATTCCGCAAAGAATCTACAGGATTTGCTAAAGCGGCACGTATAACTTGATAACCAACGGTCAAGATTACAATTGCGAAAGAAAGCGTTCCCGTTATGAGGAAAACCAGTCCCTGTATTTCGATTCGATAACTAAAGCTATTCAACCATTTGCTCATTGTCCACCAAGCGATAGGCATGGAGATCAAAAAAGCGATCATAACCAATTGTACGAAGCCCTTTGAAATGAGTAAGGTGATGGTTGTTGCGGAAGCTCCTAATACTTTACGGATACCAATTTCCTTTGAACGTTGTTGCGTAGTGAAGGCTGCTAGACCGAAAAGTCCCAAACAGGCGATTAAAATAGCTAAAGCGGAAAATATAGCCGTTAAGTTGGCAGTAAACTGTTCATTTTTGAACTTCTCTGCATAAGCCTCATCAGCGAACGTGTACTCAAATGGATAATTTGGATTGTACCGGTTAAAAACCTGTTCGCTTAGTTCCATGTTTTTGCGGATCGAATTTGCTGGATTTAAGCGGATATGCATGTAATTGAACCAACTGCTTGGACCGCAAACAATCAGTGGCTCAACCGGATCGTAGGGAGAAGTAAGGATAAAGTCCTCAATAACGCCCACCACATGCCAGGTTTCCGCAAACTTTTCTCCCTTACCTTGAACAATTTCCACGCCTAAGGGATCTTTCAAGCCCATACGTTTCACTGCGGTGCGATTGAGTAATATGGCAGTTGAGTCTGATGGGAATTTTTGAATATCGATGTCTCGTCCTGCCAAAAGCTTGACCTGCATTGTTTTCGTAAAGTCGGCATCTGCGCTCAAGCGATCGAACACTACATCATAATCTTCTGGTTTGCTGCCGGGCCAGCTAAAGCCCCATCCGTTGCTGCTATATCTAGTAATTGGTCCCAATGATTTAGAGACGGCAATTGCTGCGCCTTTGTTCAAAAGCTCATGTTTGATGACTTCATAGTGTTTATCTGTTTGGCCAGCCAATGAAGTATAAATAAGCTGGTTTTTATCGTAGCCGCTGTCTCGCTCTTGGGCATACCGGATTTGCTTGCTGACGATGAGTGTACAGATAATAAGGGTAATCGAAAACGTGAATTGTAAAACCACCAATACCTTGCGGGGATTAAAGACCGAGCCTGCGGAGACAAAAGTTCCCTTTAGCGTTTTTATGGGTTTAAGGGAAGAGAGGAAAAAAGCAGGGTAAACACCCGCGAGTATACCGCTTAACAAAATAAAGGAGACCAATAATAACCAAAACGATAGATCAGCAGTCGGAACCTGAAGCTGTTTGCCGACGATCTGGTTAAAAAAGGGCAATACGACGATTGTAAGTACAATAGCGAGTACTCCCGAGATAAAGGACAAAAGAATTGATTCTGTCAAAAATTGGTTAATAAGCATGTTTTTGCGCGCGCCGACGACCTTTCTCACACCGACTTCTTTCGCTCTTTTTTCACTTTGGGCGGTACTTAGGTTGGTGAAATTGATGCAGGCGATTAACAAGATAAATATAGCAATGACAATAAATAAACGAACGGTGTTTAATCTGCCTGCGACCATTTCTCCGTTTTCGGATCGGTTATATAAATTCCATTTGCTTGCGGGATGCAAGAAGATAGACGTTTGATTTTGATTTGCAGAGTGCTTTTGGATCAAGTTTTTAATTTTCCTGTTGACATGGGCGATGTCAGCCTGTGGTTTCAATAGAGCGAAGGTTTGATGGTTGTTCGCGCCCCAAGAAGAATAACTGACCCAACCTAAACGCTCTAAAAGGGGCCATGAACAAAAATATTCCGTTCCTCTAAATCGCGAATTGTCAGGTATGTCCTCAATTACTGCTTTAACAAGCATGTTGCTTAGCGTATCAAAAGCGATCACCTTTCCTACGGCGTTCTCTTTTCCAAAAAATTTTTGCGCTAAAGAGGCTGTAATAACAATATCATTGACTGACTTTATGGGGTTTCTCGTGTCTCCAGAGAGAAACTTGAAATCAAAAAGGCGGAAAAAGGAAGAGTCTGCTGCTAGGCCTTTGGGAATGAATTTCTTGTCACCTACACGTAAGACATTGAAGTCAGTCAGGGAAGAAATCCGTACGGTCTCTTCAACTTCAGCATGCTCTTCTTTCAACACTGGTCCAAGAATGGCTGCGGTATTACCCCAAGCGTGTTTTTTTCCTTCGAAGGTTGCCTCACTATAAACCTGGTAAAGGCGATCTGTTGTACTATAAAAGCGGTCGAAGGTCATTTCGCTTTGAATCCAGCATGTTATCACGATGGAGGCCATCATTCCGATAGCCAGACCTCCGATGTTAAGTGCCGAATACCCTCGGTTTTTCCAAAGATTCCGCCAAGCGATTTTCAAGTAATTTTGAATCATACTAATTCGTTTTTCAGAGCTGTGCAGCTATCCGCCAATCGACGGATAGTTTTTTATTCAAGTATCAATATATTAGTTGTTCGTCCTTCAGGAATAGCGAATAACTAACAACTAATAACGAGTAACCAAATCATTCATTCCGCAAAGAATCCACAGGATTTGCTAAAGCGGCACGTAAAAGGACTTAAAAATCTATACCAAAACGTTTCCAAAATAGTAATAACTTGATTATTAGCTGTTTGTGTGTTTGTCGTGCCGAAAAGTGTCCGAAAGCGAACAGGTTTCGTTCGGAAATGAACAGGGTGAAGACCTAAGAAAAAGACGGCGAAAGGGGAAATAGCAAGAAGTCGGGAAAGTTTTGGATATGCGCTAAAATGGGGATTTAGATCGCGTAGCGGTAAAGAGGGTGAGCACCGAAATGCTCACCCGGTTATTTAGTTGATAGCAGTGAAATCATCCTTGCTAGTCACTGTTTGGCCGTTTGATACGACGTTTATTTTCATTGCGCCCATGTTGACATTCGACGGAACCAAAACCTTGATTTGCGTGTCTGTGATCGACGTAATGGTGGCTTCAACCGTTCCAAATTTCACCACTGTATTCCAGGTGTCTGCTGCGAACCCTTCGCCGGTGATGGTAACGGCTGTTCCGGGAACGCCCGAAGAGGGAGAAAAAGAGCTGATGGATGGGCCTATGACTTCGAAATCATCAGCAAGTTTAATGTCCTTATTTGGGAAGTGAACGGTGATTTTTACTTTGCCTGCAGGAAGCCCGTAAGGAACGCTTACTTCCAAAACACTCTTGGAAGTAGCGGTGGCGCCCACCCGTGTCGAGCCAAAACTCACTTCATAATAATTGTTGGCATTAAAAACACCGTTGATTTTTACAAGGCTGTTGATGGCTCCTTTTTTCGGACTGAAGCTAGATGCCGAATAACCTTCTACTTTAAACGCGTTATTGGCGGTGACGGTATGCGGTCCCGAAGTCACGGTTAACGCATAAGTGCCGGAAGGAATGCTGGCGGGAATTACTGCTGTTATACTGTTTTGACGGACATCATATACGTCTAAGTCATAACTCCCAAGTTTCACTTTCGGCAGATTTGCCCAGTCTGTACTAAAATCGGTGCCCGTGATTACGATGGTTTCGCCCGGTAGGCCGGCATTAATCGAAACAGCAGAGACTGTTGGCGCCAAAACCTTGAATTCGCCGGGAAGTTCCGACCTTTCTCCATTAATCTCAATATATACTTTGGATGTTTCTTCTATGGTAGGCGGAACTACATAGGTAGGAACGTCCAGATACATAAAGTTAGCCTCCACATTTCCAAAGTACATTTTGATACCTTGATCTCCGTAGTAATAACTTGGAAGGTTTTCTCCGATTAAGGTAACTGCCGCGCCAATAGCACCTGTTTTGGGGGTAAAGTCTTTAATGCGTGCTTGTATTCTAAAGTCGTAACTGGCTTGATATATTTGCTGCCCGATCTGTAAGCTTATGCCGATTTGGCTGTTGTGAGAGGCCTGAATACCGGTTGGTACTTCTGCTACGATCTTGTCCTGTTGCAAGGTCTTAATAGTGGCCTTTTTATCCATAAAAAATACGGCGATTGCAGCGGTATCTGTGGTATGAAATTGACCGGAGATGGTGATAAGATCTCCGGCCTTTCCTGCTGTCGGACTTACAGAGGAGGTTGACGGAATCGGCAAACTCACCTGTTTCACCGAGCCATAAGCCGTACCGTTGCTATTCGTCAGGTAGGATCGGACATACACGGTACTGCCGTATATGTTATCCAGTACATTAGAAACAAGGGTACTGAAGTCGCCGACGGAAGCCTTGTTTCCCAAAGAAACTTTAATTCCATTTTGATCGTCGATGTTAGGGTAAGCGGCATAGATAAATCCATAGTCGATCACATTGAATTCACCTTTTTCAACAATTTTTCCTTTGAATTCAACCGTGTTTAAGTTGATCGCTATCGGATCTTCCGTTAGCATTTGCGGATGTTTATCAAGATCTTTTTTACAAGCATTTAAGCAAAAGCTTAGGCTACAGATGAACAGCCAAAAGGTGTTGGTTGATACTAATTTTTTCATGTATGTTTATCTTAAAATATAACCGAGACGAACGCCATTCATTACTCTTGGACCAAAAGAACTACTGGAGTTTTCCGTGTAATTATTCGGGGTAGACGTTGGATTTCCGCGTTGGGTCAAGGTAATTTCATCGAAATCCGTTTGATCAAAACCTAAGCTAAACTCGTAACCGAAGAAAAAGTTAGCAGCCATATAGAAATCAAAACCGCATATAAGGGCTGCTCCATAGCGTTTGAAGCCGTATCCTGCAACGGATCGGATGGGATAACCGTTGCTGTTATAAGAAGTTTGATACCAGCCTCCTTTGACGTCCAAAATAGACTCCCCTTCGATAAGTTCTTGGCTCATCGACTTGTTAGTGAAGGTAAGGTCAAACCCTACATAGGGTGATAACCTGCGCGTTCCTTTGAAATGTTTCTCTACACCTGCGTTGACGCCAATGGTGGTACTGTTTTTTTTGTCTTTAAAACGATAGTTGTCGGTACCATAGGGCTGCTGGTTGTCTGTAAGAGCATTGTCTGTGCTGACATTAAAGCCTAAGCGTAAGGCAAGGTCCGATTTAGCGAAGTATCGGACTTTGATTTGATTGAGCGAGTTGTTTAAACTGATCTCTCCGTTAAAAGGATTAAAGTTTAATTCGGTAGCAAAACTGCCGGCGGTTGCTTTTAATGAAAGGGAGTCGGTATCAACATTTTGGGCATAGGAAGCCCCAGTGGCTAAAAAAGCCATAAAAAATAATAAAAGTTTTTTCATATAAAATTTTGAGTTTAGACCGCAAACATATCGATTTTTCAGGTTTAATTATTTAAGGTTTAAAAATATTTTTTGCGAATTTGATTATAATCTTTATTTCAAGTTATGCGGGCATGTGGGCTTTTGAGCATAAAAACATTTTTGTACCTACTTATTGCGGGTTCTTTTACAAAAAGATAACAAAAACAATCACAAAATGAGATACAGGCAACAATCACCCTTGCACAATTCCTTAATTTGCATGTTGTTATAGGGAAGGATGTCGACAACATAATGAAAGCTGCAGTAGTAGAAAAGAAAGGCGCAAGCGCAAAATTTAAAATTAAGGAACTCGTAAGTCCGTCAATTAAAAACGGACAAGTTTTAATCCGGAATTATGCGTCATCGGTAAATCCCATCGACGTGATGGTGCAAAACGGAAAATCGCTGCTGTCGAGCGCCGGGTTTTCTGATCAGGTGATCGGTAGTGATTTCTGCGGAAAAGTTATCCAATCCAGAAGTCGACTCTTTAAAGAGGGAGACGAAGTATACGGGATGCTTGCTGCGCTGAAAGGTGGCGCCTATGCCGAAGAGTTGGCGGTAGACGCCAGTCAGGTGGCATTAAAGCCACAAAAGCTATCTTACTTAGAGGCCGCGGTGATTCCCTTGGTTGGGTTGACGGCGTATCAGGCTTTGTTTAAAGTCGGCCGACTGCAAGGAAAGGAAAATGTGTTGATTACGGGTTGTACAGGCGGTGTCGGATCTGCTGCGGTTCAACTCGCGAGCACGATAGACTGTCATATTAGTGGATTGTGCAGCGAACAGCATCGAAGCTACGCCAAATCAATTGGTTGCGATGTAGTGATCGACTATCAGAATCAGCGAATCCCTTCTGGTGCCCGCTTCGATCTCATATTTGATGCCGCCGGTATGTATACGTATAGCGATTTAAAGCATCATTTAAATGAGCAAGGCCTTTTTGTTACTACAAGAGGAGAAATGAACACCCTAAAGGGATTAGTGAAAACTGCTGTTGATGTGGTGTTCGAGCCTAATATGAAATTTGTTTTCGTTAAGCCGAAGGCGAATGACCTCCGCGCATTAAGAGACATTATAGAGCGTGGGGATTTAAAATTACACATCGAAAAAGTGTTTAACCTCGGTCAATTGACCGAAGCCCTTTCGATGAAGCAGAAAGGTGGTTTTGTAGGTAAAATAGCTGTTGACATTGGCGGGTAGTTCATCCATCTATATAGGGTAGTCGCGTGGTTCCCCGAGCACCTATGTCGCTCTCACAGGACTTTAAAGACAAGAAGAGACAGCAGGTGGTGAATTCGCGTCTTGCTGTAACCTTGTTGGGCTATTGGCGTCACATATTAAACAGGCGCACATGTTATGGAAATCGCACGGTTAAAACTGATTGTTTTATCTTTTTTTAAACTCAGAGCCCTACAAATCGGTCGGATATTAAGCGATATCGGCTTTATCCGTATCGTCTTACTTTTGGTGTTTTGCCTACATTAGTTTTGTTGATTAACTTAATTTCTAATAACTGACTACGAATAACCGACAATCATAGTTACTCATTCCTTAAGGAGTCTACCGGATTAGCCAAAGCTGCTTTGATCGCTTGCAAACTAACGGTAAGCAAAGCGATAGCTATAGCTACGCCACCAGCTAGCAAAAACATCCACCACTGTATGCCGATTTTATATGCAAAGTTTTCCAGCCAATTGTTCATCGCCCACCAAGCAATAGGAGAAGCGACCAAGATGGACAAACCAACCAATCGGATAAAATCAATTGAAATCATTCGAGCAATCGAGGGAACGGATGCACCTAGCACCTTTCGAATACCGATTTCCTTGGTTCTTTGTTGGCAGCTGTAACTGATAAGGCCAAATAGACCTAAACAAGCAATGAATATGGCGAAAGCCGCAGCAACGAAGAATAATTTTCCCGCCCGATGTTCCGCATCATAGAGTCGATTGAAGTTTTCATTCAGAAAGGAGTAACTAAAAGGCTGTCCGTCCATTTTCTCCATACCATGGTACTGTTCTTCGATTTGATTAAGCAGATGTGATATATTACTGGTGTTTACACGAACGATAATGTTATCCGCCATGTCAGTAAGGGAAAAAACAAGGGGAGGGACGGTGCTGTGTAAAGAGCCCGCGTTAAAGTCCTTCACTACGCCAATGATCTCACGTTTTATATTCCCTTCATATAGGGACTGATGAAGCGGATCTTTATAAGCTAATAACTTTGCGGCGCTTTCATTGATCAAAATAGCAGATGAATCCGTTATACTATGGGCAAGGAAATTACGGCCTTTTAACAGCTCGATATCAAGGGTCGCAAAGTAATCATGATCAATATCCCATTGGGCAATACCTGTTACTTCGCCGCTGCTTCGTGCCGGATCCTTAGAAAAAATATGGACATTGCGGTTCAGGTCGGTGGGTAGCGTACGGGCAATGCTAACCGACTGCACACCCGGAAGCTTTTTTAGTTCTTCTTTAAAGATTGGCAACTGTTTCCACAGTGAATAACCATTTTTAATAACCAGGACTTGATCCCGGTTATAGCCCAACCGTACGTTCTGTATGAAATGTAATTGCGTTAAAATAACGCAGGTACTAATAATAAGAATGATGGCTGCGGCGAACTGAAAAATTACTAATACGCTTCGTAGTCCGCGGTCTTTTAAACCACTGGCCGTTTTGCTTTTTAAGGTTTTAGCCGGTTCAAAAGCAGAGAGAAAGAAAGCCGGATATATACCTGATACCGATCCGACGAGGAGCGAAAAGAAGAGTAGTCCTCCCAATAGCCAATAAGTTTTCAGAAATGAAAGGGAAATGGCTTTTCCACTAATTTGGTTCAAAGAAGGTAATAGTAAAGCAACAAGAATAAGGGCAAAAAGTGAGGCGAAGAAACTCATCAATATAGACTCTGTTAAAAACTGTACCATGAGTTTAGATCGCGTAGATCCCAATACCTTACGGACGCCTACCTCTTTTGACCTTCTGCTAGCCCGAGCCGTAGATAAGTTGGTAAAGTTGGCGCACGCTATCAAAAGGATCATCACTGCAATTATCATGAATAGATGAACCGTCTGTATACTTCCTGAAGGCTCCGCCTCATCCGATAAGGTCGACTTCAAGTGAATATCTGTAATAGGCATGCTGTTGTAGCGGAAATATTCTTGGTGAGCATCCAGCTCGGCAATGCTGCTGCCGGTCATCTTTTTCAAAGGCCCATCCATGTATTTTCGGGTGGCTTCTATCAAGTAAGTGTTTAACTCCTTGATATCTAAATTTGGTTTAGTAAGTAAATAGGTCACAAAATTATCGCTCATCCAGTTTACTTCTTTGCTTTCGGCATTGCCGGCCATCGCTTGTATAATATCAAAGCGGATATGCGACTGGGTAGGCATGTCTTTAATAACACCCACAATTTTATAGTCGGATGTGTTGTCCATGTGCAGTGTCTTTCCTACTACCTGAATGCTGTGGAAGTATTTTTTAGCAACTGATTCGGAGATAACCATCGTGTTTGGTTCGCGCAGACTGACACGTGGATTCCCTGCGAGCACAGGTAGCGTGAAGATGTCGAATATGGAAGCGTCAGCAAATACCGTATTGGCTTCTGCGAAAGTTTGTGTATCCCCGGGGTTCTTTACTAAAGACTTTCTCGGACCTAATATGCGGGCGTAGTTTTCAATCTTCGGATAATCTTTAGTCAATACTGCACCGAAGGGTGCAGGGACCGTGCGTTCGCGAAAGGTGTTACCGTTTACAAGGAAGTCTGCTTCTAAACGATAAATGCGATCGGCTTTTTCATGATAGCTATCATAACTTAGCTCATCTAATATATAGAAGAGGATGAGGATCGTGGCAGCTATGCCCAGAGCCAGGCCCAAGATGTTTATAGAGGAATAAGGCTTATCTGCTTGAAGATTGCGCCAGGCAATCTTTAAATAATTTGTCCACATTTTGTCTGTTTTAATGATGCTTCTATTCTTCTCCGAATCAATGGGCCTATTTGCTCTGGTATTCTAAAATTCAGGAAGCTTTATTTTATTGTACAATTAAGCGGCCATATTAAAAAGGGCTTTATTGCGGCTTCCAATAAGGGGGTTGATAGAAGCGCTGTACGGAAATGAACAAATCGGTGTTCATTTCCGTACAGGTGGGTTTAACAACTTAGGTGTCTAGCAGGAGATAAAGGAAAGCCCGTATTTAAGCGGTCTTAAAAACGTATCTTTGCAAGCTAACAACAAATTGCAACATGGTAATAAATGATACCCTTATGGCCAGAAGCGGAGGGAAGTGCGAATTAAGTGGCAAAGAAGGCGAAGTAGTGGTTTACAGTGTAACTCCTGACAGTTATTCGGATAATGAAATCGTAGTCGCAAAAGAGCTGGCTGCTCAGCTGGAAGGAACCGCCAGCTTTTCTGCCGAAGATTGGCGTTTTTTGCCCGATGTTATGTGGAGCGCAATCCCAGCCGTGCAGGTATTGGCTTGGCGGGTGCTCAATCGCTTGAAAGGTGAAAGCTGGGCGGCGGATGCGCTGGATATTCTTTATCTGGAGGAAGACACGCTCGCGTGGGCACAAGCCGGTTCCTTTGAAGAAGGGGAAGCCGCTAAACCTGTGCATAAAGATGCGAATGGCAATGTGCTCCAAAACGGTGATTCAGTGGTTTTGACTAAAACATTGGATGTAAAGGGAAGTTCGCTCTCGGCGAAATTGGGCACAGTGGTGAAAAATATCCGTTTAGTGGAGGATAATCCGGAACAGATAGAGGGAAGGGTAGAAGGGCAGCTGATCGTGATCCTCACTAAATACCTGCGTAGACAATAACCCGATTCAGCGGAGGATATAAATTTTGCGGCCTACACCGCAAAATTTATTGTCGAAGATAAGATGTTTACGCAAGGGCATAGCCAGGTTTAGAAGAGACTATGACACCTTGCTCGGTTCGTCGGCAGGGGCGTCAACTGCCGTTTCGACCAAATCTTGATTTATAGCACATGCTTGCTGGATCTGTTTTTCTAATTGCGAAAAGTTAGTGGTGCAGCAAAGCTTCGCAATAGCATAAAAACGTTCATAGCAGGCCATAGCGGTTGCTAACGCAATGTCACTAGGGGCAGCTTCTTTCTTGTAACGGATAGCCGGTAGGCTGTTGGCGAGCGACTTGAGCGCCTGTCTGGTGGTATCTCCACCGAAGGCAAAGCAATCAGCTAGCTGCGGGGATATCAGTTTGGTTACCTGAAGCAAAAACGGAATGGTGCTCTGATCCGCATGGTAACCGAGACAGGCGTAAATTAATCCGACGCAGAGCTGTTCCATACTCTGTGACAGGAGGAAAATAGTGATTTGGGTGTCTTGCCTTTCCCGAAGAGCTTGATCCGCGCAAGCAAGAAAGGTATCGGCTTTATATTTTCGGTAATTCCAAACGGCTTTCGCTTTTTCCAAAGTCATGGACCAATCCGGTTTTGGAATGGTGAAGGGACCTTTATCTGCATCGATAAAGAGCGTTGTGCCATGGTTAAGCGTTTGCAGAAAGAAGCGGTTTTTCTTTTCTAACGCTTGGCTTGCTCGCGGACATGCGCACAGGATGACCGTAACTCGAATGTCGGTGTGGACGATGGTATGACTTTTAGAGGTACTCTTTCCGGAACCGATGCCGAGCAGAAAACAATGTGGTGTTTGCACAGCGTCGAAGGCGTCTGGCTGGTAGAGTGCGACCTTTTTCGATTCACCGGCTTCGTGGCCAATAAGAACGAGTTGTTGGAGGGATTCCCTTTTGATGAGATTGGTGCAAATAGCGGTCAGCGTCTTTATAGCTGCTTCTCCCAGCTGCTTGATAAGGGTGTCGGGAAAAGATAAGGCAACTGCCGTTGGCGTAAAAGCCATGGTTGATCCTACTTCCGGTTGGTTTGAGGATTGTTGTATCATCCCATCAAGCTCAGCGATGCACGCACGATAATAGTCGTTGCACCAGTCTAAAACAGGGATTAGCGTAAGTATCAACTGGTCAATTTCCTCTTTCTCCACATCGAATTGCCGTTGATAACGCACTGCGGTATAAGATTGATCGATTAGCTTCAGCAATCGGTAACGATAAGGATTTTCTTTGCCAACTAGATCGACAAACGGAGGGATGTATTTTGCTATTAACTTGATGTGCTCCTGTAAGCTGTGACTTGGACGATCACGCTTAAAGATTGCCTGTTCGATACCCCGAAAAGTTAACTCAGCGGCTTGGTGCAGCATAAAGAGCGCCTGTTCAAAGTTTTCTTTGTTGCAGTAAAACTCCATACCGTCCAAGAAATCGCGCTGTTTGGTGGTTGCTTTCTCATAGTGTTCCCGTGCCTTCGTACGGATACTTTCCAACTCTGTTCGGGTAAGATCTGGAATCGGTTTTTTCCCGAGGCTGAGTTTTAAATGTTGCTTACGACAGGCTAAGGAATAATGAAGTGTCCCATTTTTGATCGCTGTTTTCAATTCGCCATAGGGAATCAAGGAATAACTATGCAAGCGTGTTTCAGGCAAGCATAGCTCGGCCATCGGTTCCAGCGTTTTAGTGGCAACCTGGCATTTAGGATCAATAACCACAAGAAGATGAAATTTCTCATTTCCTAAAAAAGAGTAAGGAAATTCATAGATACAATCAACCGGTATCTTTTCCGCTAATGTTTTCAGAATGGTTTTAATTTTGTTCATATTCGATGAATTTAATGATGACACCTATCGCTATTGATGCACGATTAAAGAGATAAGGGACGCTGTAGCGAAAAGTGCTTACAAATGTTGCTTAAAACGTTCTTGTAAAGAAAATCTTTACAATTTTACAGAATTAATTTCAATTTTCAAACAAAATGTAAAGAAAACCTGTATAAATTGAATATTTGCCTGTACAAGCGACTATAAAATTGATCGTATGACCCCATTAGGAGAATATTTAGCAAAAAAGTCGGTAAATAAATCGTTGGTAGCAAGGCGCACCGGCTTAAGTAAACCGCGTATTAGTGAACTTTCGCTCAATCCGACGGCAAAATTAAGAGCAGACGAATTGGTATTGATTGCGAAAGCAATAGACGTTGATCCTTGTGAGTTGTTAATGAAGCTTTATGGTGATCTGGAGTTGAAAGAAAGTAACCGAAGTTAATTGAAGATCTGATGACTTATTACTTACAACTTAAAACATCGTTTACTCGTCCCTTAACGAATCTACCGGATCGGCTAGAGCGGCTTTTATAAATTATCTTCCCATGCACTGGTAGAATAATTTTTACTATCTTTGATATCTTAGGAGGAATGTTATGGATAATCGTCTGTTATATAGTAAATTGGAATCTCTTCCAGAACATATGAGGGCAGAGGTGGCAGATTTTATCGATTTTTTGGTGACAAAAGCACAAAAGAACCGAGAGAGGCCTCAGCAACAAAAAGTTCCAAAATTTGGTAGTGCAAAGGGAATGTTCAAAATGCGTGACGATTTTGACGAACCGCTAGAGGATTTCAAAGAATATACGTAATGCAGCATAATTTGCTTGACACGCATACCTTTATTTGGTTTTTAAGTGGTGATAGCCAACTATCTGCGAAGGCAAAGAAGAATATCGAAAGGAAAGGAGCGGTGAACTACGTTAGCATCGCCAGTTTATGGGAGATCGCCGTCAAGATCAGCCTTAAAAGCTCGAATTAAGTGAGCCTTTTGCGCGGATTGAAGATATCATCTCCTTAAATGGTTTCCAACTTTTACCTATCAGTCTTGACGATACAATAAAGATCTCCACATTACCGTTCCACCATCGCGACCCTTTTGACAGAATTATAATTTGTCAATCTTTGACAAACAATCTACAAATTATTTCGAAGGACAAAAACTTTAAGTTATACAATGTCGCTCTTGTTTGGTGACCTCTGAAACCGGGGCCTCCTCTTCCTACAACCTATTACTTACAACGTAAAACATCGTTTACTCATCCCTTAACGAATCTACCGGATTGGCTAGAGCGGCTTTTATCGCCTGAACAGCTACGGTGCTTATTGCAATAATGAAAGCAGCGCCTCCGCCGAGGGCGAACATCCACCATTGAAGATCGATGCGGTGAGCAAAATCCGCTAGCCATTTATTTATCGCCCACCAAGCAATCGGGGCAGCGATAACAAAGGCGATGCCTACAATACGGACGAAGTTAAAAGAAAGTATAAATACAATGCTTTGTACCGAGGCACCGAATACTTTACGTACGCCAATTTCTTTGGTGCGATGTAAAATTACCAGCGCGATCATACCTAGCAATCCAAGCGAACTGATGGTTATTGCAATGGAAGAAGCGATCCATACCAATCGTTGTTGCTGTATTTCTTTTGTATACAAGGCGTCAATCTGATCGTCCAGAAAGGTAAAATCAAAAAGGGTATTTGGAAATAAGGCTCGCCATTCTTTTTGTAAATCGGCGATTAATCCAGTTATATTTTCCGGCGAAAACTTCACGGCCAAAGAAGAGTACATGGCAGGCTTACTGCCTATTACTGTTGGGTTAATGGGTTCGGAAAGGTAGTTGGTGTTATAGTTTTTAACAACGCCCACGATGACACCGGCGGCTTCGTCGTGCATTCCCCCAGCTAATAGCGACTTGCCCAATACCTGTTGTGGATCATCGTAACCTAACATGGAAACCATTAGTTCGTTGACTAAGTATTCGTGGGAGGCCGTGTTTGCTCGGAAGTTGCGTCCGGCAACCAACTGCAGGCCAAAAGTGCTGCAATAAGCCGTATCTGCATAAGCATAGCGAGCTGCCCAAGTTTCCCAGTCGGCTCGATTATCAAATAAGACGGTACCGCCCCATCGTTGATCATTTGCCGGTCCTTGAAAGCAAAAACTGTGTTGCAATACTCTCGGATCAGCAGAAAGGAGCTTGTTCAAAACGTTCATGTTATTGCCGGCTTCCTTGGGAAGAGAGATGACCATAACCGATTCGCGATTAAAGCCTATATCGGTATTGCGGAGGTAATTGACCTGGAATACGATTACAACCGTTACCATGATCATTATCTGTGCAATCACACTTTGGAGAACCACCAGTGATTGCCTGCCCACACCTTTTTTTAACGAAAGCCTATTCTTTAGTGCCTCATGCAGTTGAAGTCGACCCATAACATAGGCGGGATATAAACCCGCGCCTAAGGTTACGATCAGCCAAAGGCCTCCTGAAAAAAACCAGAGTCGGCTCCAGGAAAGGACCTGAATCGGCTCTTTGCCCAATAAATATTCATTTGCCAGCGGCAGTAGAACTTTCAGACCCGCCAGTCCGATAAGCAATGCCATTAAGGAAATTAAGACCGACTCGGCCATGAATTGCATAAATAGCTGCCATTTACTGCCGCCAAGAACTTTGCGTGTACCTATTTCCATGCTTCTGCGTGCTTGCTGGGCAATGCTAAGATTAACGTAGTTGATCCCTGCGATCAACATGATGCAGCTTCCGATGATTGTTAAAATCGTTAATAGGGTATGGCTAACCGTTCCGCCATATCGATTATCAAAGTGAGTATCATACAGCGGTAATAATTTATATACAAAGGCGCTTGCTATACTGGGGTCAAGATTCTTTTTTGCTAACTGCATAAGTTTCTTTTCCACCGCGTTTTTCTGAGCGGCATCGCTTAGGGTTAAGAAGACGCTGTTACTTGAGTTGAAATAAGCCCAATAGGTGAAAAAGTCATCCATTAGGTCGGGCTGCAAGGTTTTAATCGAGGCAAAAGAAAGGTACATGTCTGCATTAACGCTTGTATTGCTGCGCGAATCGTCAATAACACCCACAACCTTGAACGGATGTTTACTTTCTACAAGAATGGTTTGACCGAGCGGATCGGTATTGCCAAAGTACTTTTTAGCCACCCGCTTTGTAAGTGCGACGGTATTAGGCGCGTTGAGTTCTGTTGGCGTTCCCGCAAGCCATTCAAAATCGAAAATATCAAACCAGGCGGAAGTAGTAAGGGCTACTTTTTTATCGGTTTTGTAAAGTTGATCGTTGATCTTTAACGTAAACTCTTGGTTTCCCAGTTCGAAAGCAGCTTTTTCTACTTCGGGTATTTCCGTGAGTAATGCCTGGTAAATGGCATAAGATCCGCCCTTGTTATATTCCGTTGTTTCCAGGTGCAATTCGTGTACAAGCCTAAATGTGCGGTCGCCTTCGGTATGGAAGCGGTCGAAACTCCGATGGAAATCGATATATAAATATAAAAATAAACAGGTGGTAATCCCTAAGCCTAAACCTAACAGGTGAAGCAAGGAGTACTTTCTGTATTTCTTAATATTTCGCCAAGCGATTTTAATATAGTTTTGAAACATATCAATCTGTATTCTTTGACTTATCAATTAACCTCATTCACTCCGCAGGCTGTCTACCGGATTAGCCTTTGCGGCTTTTAGCGATTGAACGCCCACGGTTAATATGGCAATGAGGAGTGTAGCAATTCCCGCCAAAGGAAACACCCAAAGAGGAATATCCGTACGGTAGACGAAATCGGCCAGCCATAAGTTCATAATCCACCACGCAATAGGAGCGGCAATTAAAAAGGCTAGGGCAACGGGCTTTACAAACTCTTGGATTACTTTGCTTGCAATATGAGAAACGGTGGCTCCTAACACTTTTCGGATACCGATTTCCTTTACTTTTTGATTGATGATGATGAGCGTCAAACCAAACAGGCCCATACAGGAGAGCAAAATGGCGATACCTGCCGAAACGGAAAATAGGGCAGCTAAGCGTTTTTCTTTTTTGTACCAGCGGTCGATATTTTCGTCCACATAACTTCCCTTGAATTCTGCATCCGGTTCAAGACCGGCATAAACCTTTTTTAACTGCTCCATGGTGGCAAGAGGATTCTGCGTGTTTACCTTCACCAAAATGTACTCAATGGGAGCCGTATTATCCAGTGCAATGGTGAGCGGTTTGGTAGGTTCATGCATCGAATATAAGTGAAAATCGGGGATAACGCCAATGATGTGCCATCCATAGCGACCAGTCGAATCGGTGTTGATCTTTCGTCCGATAAACTGGTTTCCGCCTAACTGTTGAGCCATGCTTTCTGTAATGATAACGGCATCTACACTGTCGGATACAAAAGTGTTTGAGAAGTCTCGCCCCTCCACCGGTTTGATGGACAAGGTTTTTAGGAAATCGTAGTCGGCAGCGATATAGGATGTTTGTATATTTTTACCCTCATGGCTAAAGCCAACACTTGATCGGCTGCTGCTGCCGTCTGCCCCGATGCCCAAGTTGATATCGCTACCAGATACGCTTATAATCGACGGGTCTGACGCTAAGCGTGTACGCAGCTTGGCACTGATATTCCGTCCCTGGGTTGCATCTTTTACAGGTATACTGATGATGGAGGAGGTGTTATAGCCCAGGTCGGCCGTGCGCAGGTATTGAAATTGCAAGTAGCAGATGGCGGTGGCACAAATGAGTATAATCGCGGTGATGAATTGTAAAGCGATGAGTACATTCCGGCCAAGTCCTGACTTGATGATGCTAAATTTCCCTTTGAATATTTCAGTGGTTTTGAGCCTATTCAGGATAAAGAAGGGGTATCCGGACGATGTGAAGGAAATAAGTATCAGTATCAAAAATAAGCTTAACAACATTTTTGGATCATAGAGTACGCTGTTGTCGAATTTAATGAAGTTGTGCAGCGTAAGCGTTTTGATCAGAAAAAAAGTGCCGAGTAAGCCTATCGCCAAGGAAAGGCTAATCTGTAAAAAGTTTTCCCAGAACAACTGACCCCATACCTGATGGGCGGCCGCCCCCAAACATTTCCTCACGCCTAGTTCTTTACTGCGCGTAAAGGATAAGCTGATTTGAATGTTGATAAAGTTAAAGCAGGCTATAAATAGAATCACCATACTCACCAAGAGGAGAATATAAAGATAGGTTTTACTGACCGTGTCGCCCGAGCCGATCTCCGTATTGAAATGGAGGTCGTTTAAAGGGAGGAGCCTCATTCCTAAATAATCCCCATTGGTATCCGCCTTAAAGCCGTCCTTTTTTAGCGATTCGCCATCTGGGTGCAGGTGTTTTTCTACAAAAAGGCGAAGTTGCTTTTCGACCTGTGCTTGACTGGTATTGGGGGCGAGGCGAACATATACATCGTGATGCTGTTCGTACCATTCTTCCCGGGTTCTGGTCCAATCGGGATCTAATTCGGTACGTGCCAAGATCGGAAAATTGAAAGTGGAATTTTTGGGAGCATCTTCCATTACTGCTGATACGATCAGTCGCTTCCATTCTCCCGAAATTTTGATTTCTACGGGTTTACCGATGGGGTTCTCCTCACCAAATAAGCTCGTTGCTATTTCTTCATTGAGTACAATATCTGCCACGTTTGCCAGTGGCGAGCGGCGCTGCCCCGCCACGATTTTGAATGAAAAAATATCAAAGAAGTCGGCATCTACTAAACTGATTCCTAAATCAAGTGTTTTATCTTGGTAACGGATCTCTCGGCCTTTGCGTTTAATGCGGGTTACTTTATCGATCGCGATGTCTTCTTGCTTTAAATAGGTAGCCACCGGATAACCCATGGTCGTACTTAGTTCAGTACCCTTCACCAAATTATGAAATTTATAGAGCTTAAATACGCGATCCTTATGCTCATGGAAATTATCGAAGGAAAACTCGTGATAAACGGCTGTAAGCAGTAAAATGCTGCACGCAAAAGCGATGGCCATGCCGAGAATATTGATCAGGGTGTGCGCCTTATGCTTTAGCATGTTGCGCCAAGCGATTTTTAGGTAGTTTTGGAACATTGCATTCGTCTTTTGATGATGTTTCAGGGGCTAAGAACGTCCACCTGATGTCGACGTCCCCGAAGTATTGAGGTTTGCTCGAAATGAACAAAAGCTTAATACTTTAGCTAATTCCTTTTAACATATTCGTTATTTTTTAATCGTTATTAGTCGTAACCCACTTCATAATGAGCTTCTTGGTTTCGGCCTCTTCGCGAACAAGCAATAAGCAAGCACTGAATTTATTCGTTCCGCAATGCGTCAACGGGTTTATTAATAGCCGTTTTAATCGTCTGTAACGCAATTACGGAGAGGGTGACCAGTCCCAGAACCAAAATGGGCATAAGAAAATTACTCGTATCCAATTCGGTTCGTATATAATAATTCGTTAACCACTTCTTCATTAGCCAATAGCTTGTAGGTACTGCGACGAGTGTTGATAATAAAAACAGGGGGTATACATCCCGGACAAACAAATAAACAATCTGTTTTACGGAGGCCCCCAGCACTTTTCTTATCCCTATTTCTTTCACCCTTTTTTGTAAGTTATGCGACACAAGTCCCAATATACCCAAGAGTACGATAATCATGGCTAATACGGTTGCAACAGCTCCTGCCTGTTTTAATTGCATTTCAGTTTTATACTGTTGCGCCAACTTCGCATCCATAAAAGTGTAATCAAATGGGGCCGTTGGTAAAAGTTTTTTCCAAAGGGCCGTTAAGTGATCTAAAGAGGAACCTATATTGCCGGGTTTTAGCCGAATGCTGAAATAACGATAGGCATTACTGTTTTTGACATTAAACCATAGCATGGGCCCTACCGGAAAATGCATAGATCCGCCATAAAAGTTCTTCGTTACGCCGGCAATGGCTGCGGCGCTGCTGCCCGGAAAATGCACGACTTGGTTAATCGCTTCTGCAGGATTTTTGTAACCCAGCGCTTCGGATAGCGCTTCATTAATGACAATGCGATCGGTATTTTCGGAGGCTTCGTCCGGGCTGTAGAAACTGCCGGATAGTAGCGGTATTTTATAGGTGTCGGCGAAATGCCGGTCGGAGAAAACCAATTGGGTACTAACCGGTGTATCGCTTGTGGCGGTCTTCAAAACTTGGATATTACCAGAAGACATGGTACCCGGTATGTCGTAGGAGATGGAGACGTTTTTTACCATTGGTAAATTGGCAAATTCTTGTCTAACCACTTCGGTATGTCGCAAACCCTCGGGAGTCCAGTCGCGGGGTACTTGTACGGTCAGTAAATAATCTTTATCGTAGCCCAAGTTTTTACTAAAGAATAAGCTCACCTGTTGGGCGATAATAACCGAGGATATCAGGGCAATGAGTGCAATGACGAATTGCAGGCTAATCAATCCCCGCAGAAGAAACAGTCCGTCTACGGTCCGCGCTACTTTGCCGCGTACCGATTGAACGGTGGGAAGGGAAGATAGGCGCAATGCAGGATAGGCACCGGCCAATAAGCCTATGGTTAAGTCGGCGATGACAACGGACAGCCAGAAGGAAAGAGGTAAGTCGAACAGCGAGGGAATAGACTTTCCTAAAACAGTTGACAGCACCTTTGACAAAAAAGGGAAAAGTGCGAGTGAAAGGATCATAGCAATGCTGACCGTTAATAGCGCCTCGGCGATGAACTGAATCCGGAGTTGCTTTTTAGTGCCGCCTATCACTTTTCTGATGCCGATTTCTTTCAATCGACCCGCAGAAGTGTTAATACTGATGTTGACAAAATTGATGACGGCGAGCAATAAGATGGCAAAAGCCACGACAGAAACGGTATAGAGCAAATGCTTCATAGAGCCGTCGCCTTTTTCTAAGTGGTAGGTTTTTAATGGTACTAAGGACGCTTTGTAATCTTTTGCGATGGCTGTGGGCGCGTGAGTTTGAACAAGCGCGTTTATGGGCTTTTCTAAGGACTTGGGCTCAACGCCTGGTTGCAATTCCAAATATGAAGCGACATAGAGGTTTTGCCAATCATCAATGGGCCGCTTAAAAAAGGAAGAAGATTGGATTGAAAGTAGTAGATCCGTAGGGCTACCCGTTAAGTCTAGGACTGCATTTTCTCCGGTATCTTCCAATACGCCGCTAACGGTAAAAAGTTGCTCTTCCTTGTTGAAATTCCGTACGATAAGCTGTTCGCCGATTGCTTGGCCTTTGCCAAATAGCCGCTTCGCAAAAGGGGCAGACAACACTACTTGATTTGGCTCTTTCAGGGCCGAATGCGTTTCCCCGGCAGCTAGCTGGAAGCCAAACATGTCGAAAAAGGTTGAGTCGGCAACAATAGAATTCGTTTGTATAGGCTCGCCTTTGTAAGAAATTACAGCGGTAATGCCGTCGAAGCGAAAGTACTCCTTCACTAAATGGGGATAATTATCTTTGAGCGCTTTTGAAAGCATGCCTATGGCGGAGTACTCGTTTAGATTACTTTGTAAGAGATATTGCCGGTCGATATGCTTAATGTTTTGATTGACGCGGAGTTCCTGCCAAACAAAAGCGCCAATAAGTAGCGCGAATGAGAGGCCGCAAGCGAGGCCGAGAACATTAATAGCGGTATTAAATTTATGTTTCAATAAATTTCTCCAAGCAATTTTGATATAGTTTGTGATCATTACTATACTATCGACTAAGTGAACTAATAATGAAGTAAGGTGCTTGAATAAGCTTTACCAAAGTTAGTCCATAATAGTAAACAGTTGATTCACAGCGTTTTTATTGCTTTCTTTTAACAGGGGCTGTTCGGTATCGGACAATAGGGTGTTCGTTAACGGACAGTGGTGGTAATCCCGCTATGGGTTACTGTCCATTTATAAGGCATCTGTTTTCCTGAGCATTTCGACGTGGTCGATCCCGTCTTCATCGTATACTTCTCCGTCGACCACGAAGCCCACTGATTGGTAAAAAGGTATAGCATACACTTGAGCGCCAATGCGGATGGGGCCTTCGCCGAAGTGGTCGTAGCAGGCTTGAATTGCTCGTTTCATTAACTCTTTCCCTAAACCGGTACCTCTTGTTTGTTTGCTTGTGACAATACGTCCGATCGACATCTCCCGATAGGAAACCCCGGGAGGGACCAAGCGCGCATAAGCAGCAAGCGCTTCATCTTGGTAAATCAGTAAATGAAGGCACACTTGATCCTTATTATCTGCATCCAAAAAAGCACAGTTTTGCTCTACTACGAAAACTTCACTTCTAAGCCTCAAGAGGGCATATAATTCATAGGGGTTAAATACATCGAACGGTTTAATGTATTGGCGTAGAGAGCTAATATCGAGTTTCATATCGATGCAAAGATACGGGCTTTTTTGATTTAATCGTCGGCATTCGGTTTCTGCGTTCAGCGATACACCTGTATGACGAGTACCGATAAAAATTACTAGAAGGATTCTTTTTGTATAAAGGCGATAAATTCTTTTGGCGAAATTACAGGGAGAGAAGGAAGACTACGCTGCTGAAATCTTAAAATAGCCTTCTACCAGTTCGGAAACACTACTATGTTTTTGCGCAGCATATGCCTTTACCTCGGTCAGGAGCTGTTTGTCAATGGTCAAATTTAATTTCGCTTTCATAGTTGCCCTATTATTATTACAATAATACGTATAAATGTTAAATATGCGCACAACATGGTCGTTAGAGAGGGTTCATCATTTACCTGACCGGCGTGTCCAACACCCTTATAACCTATAACTCACTCCTATAAGGTTATTCACTACGTAACGATTTCACTGGGTTGGCCCGCGCAGCTTTAATGGTTTGTATGCTGATGGTGACGAATGCGATGAGCAGGGCGATGGCGGTAGCAAGTACGAACACCCACCAAGAGAGATCGATGCGGTAAGCAAAGTCGTTTAACCAATTGCTCATGGCAAACCAGGTAATAGGGAAAGCGATGATAGCTGCAAAAGCGACCAATAGTAGGAAGTCTTTCGACAGCAAGCTTACGATAGAGGTCATACTCGCACCAAGTACTTTCCGGATGCCGATTTCTTTAATACGTTGCGTTATGGTGAAGGCCGATAAGCCAAGCAAGCCTAAGCAGGCAATAGCAATAGCAATGCCTGAAAATAGGGTGAAGATAATCTGCTGTTTATGTTCTGCTTTATAAAGATCGGTAAAACGGTCGTCTAAAAAGGTATAATCAAAAGGCGTTTCCGGCATGAACTTTTCCCAGGTAGACTGTATATGTTTTAATGCTTGGGGTATGCTGCCGGTAATTTTGATCGATATCCGGCCATAATCGTTTCGTTCGGCCGAATTAAACATAACTAAAGGAATGATCCGTTGGTGCAGCGATTCAAAATTGAAGTCGTTCATCACGCCGACAATCTGTCCAATGCGACCGTACTGAAATTGCTTGCCTATGGCCTCTTCATTTGATTTCAATCCTAAGGCTTTGACTGCTGCTTCGTTAATAATGAAGGATAGGGTGTCCGTTCCGTCAGTGCGGTTGAAATTCCGACCGGCTTTGATTGGTATGGAATAAGTGGGAATAAACCCTTCGTCTACCCGTACATACTTAATATCCGCTTTAGCCGGGGCAAGGTTATTCCCTAAGTTTATCTGCGCAACTTGATCATCCAAGAGTCTTCCCGAGGGAATGCGACTTGACCTGCCTACTGATTTGATGGACGGGTTGTCCAGTACAGCGGTTTTAAAAGCTGGGAAACTGTTTTTTAATGCCTCGTTATTATTTAATATAACAATTTGTTCTTTGTTAAAACCAAGGCTTTTATGCTGTATATAATCCAGTTGTCGGAACACGATGATCGTACTGATAATAAGCGCTATAGATACCGTAAATTGGAAGACCACCAGAGCCTTCCTTAGGGAGAGCGTTTTTTTTCCACTTTTTACGATGCCTTTCAATACTTTAATGGGTTTAAATTCCGACAAAAACAGGGCTGGATAAAGGCCCGATAAGCTACCGATCAATAGCGGCAATAACACAATCGGAATAAGTATTTGCGGCTGGATCAATTGTTGAATGGGAAGCTGTTTCCCTGATACACTGTTTAAACCGGCTAAGGTTAATCCGGTTATTAGGATAGAGATCGCCGTCGCCAGAAAGCAAAGCAAGATGCTTTCACTCAAGAACTGATAAACCAGCTCCCTTTTTTCGGCTCCAACTACCTTACGGATGCCAATTTCTTTTGCGCGCAAGGCGGAGCGTGCTGTAGAAAGATTCATGTAATTGATACAAGCAATCAATAAAATGAATAAGCCGATAATGGTAAAGATGTACACACGCTTAATATCGCCGTTTTCTTCCAGCTCACTATCTTTATGGGAACGTAGATGAATATCGGTCAGCTTACGTAAGGAAAGTGAAGTCCATTCTTGCGCTTTATTGTCGGAGTTCGGGATATGGCGGTTTAAAAATGCCGGAAATTGCGCTTCTAATTTTTTGGCATCGTAATCTTTGGGGAGTAGAATATAGTTGTAAAAGGCGTTATTTCCCCAGTTCGTACGCAGTTGTTCTTCGCCATAAATGGCCGTATCTCTCAGCGTAGAGAACGATATCATAATATTGGGGTGCCAGTGTGCGTTCGCTGGCAAAGCTTTATAAACACCGGTAACCGTGCCAACAAGCTGCTGGTTAAATGTTAATAATTTATTCACCGGGTTTTCTTCACCGAAGTACTTTTTCGCCATTTCTTCTGTTAACATAACAGAGTAAGGTTCGTTCAAGGCCGTTTTTGGGTCTCCTTTGGTTACGGTAAAATCAAAGACTTTAAAGAGATTTTCATCCGCGCAGTATACATGCTCTTCATTAAAGATCTTATCTTGGTATTGGAGCGTCATACCTCCTATAGGCAGGATACTAGTCAACGCTTGGATTTCCTTAAAATCATTTTGTAATAAAGGCCCTATGGGAGGTGCAACAGCGCCCAACGACAAGGATATGCTTTTGTCTTCCGGATTCAGGAAGGTACGCTCAACCCGATAAACCTGTTCCGCGTGACTGTTGTACCGATCGTATCTCACTTCGTCCAACACATAGAGCATGATCAATAAACAGCAGGTAATGCCCACACTTAAACCAAACAGGTTAATAAAAGAAGTGAATTTATATCTCAATAAACTCCTCCATGCAATTTTTATATAGTTTTTTAACATGTCCGTTGTTTGTTAATCTTATTTGGTGTTGAGGGTTGCCGCTCACCGCTAAGCTTTGATGCTTAGCCTGAGGTATTAGAGCAACCAGCAACGGAGAGCCAACAATCGATTTGGTCCACACAATAAGATTGCCATAATGAGATTGCTGGATTAAAGCCTTTGAGGAGTGGTTTAGGGTTATAAGCTTGTTCGAAAACGGACAGTAGCCTGTTCAGTTTCGAACAATTCTTCTAAAAACCTAGAAGAGATCTTCTTTTATCTATCGACTTTTTTATCCAGTGGGTGGTGAAAATTTAGCTATCTTCGTGCTTTTCTAATAACAAGATATATGGCATTTCCTACTTCTGTTCGTACATTACACATTGTTGGGGTCTTTTTTCTGTTAAGTGCGCTCGCTAGCCATAGTTCGGCGCAGGCGCTTGCCGTCCCCAAGCGTTACACCTGTTATCATGTTAAGGAAGGACCCAAGATTGATGGTCAATTGGATGAGGCAGCTTGGAATGAAGCGGCATGGACTGATCTTTTTATCGATATAGAAGGGGATAAGAAGCCGAAACCAGCGATGTCTACGCGCGCAAAAATGCTTTGGGACGATCAATATCTTTATATAGCTGCCGTATTAGAAGAGAAAGATATTTGGGCTTATCAGTCGGTAAAAGATCAAATCGTTTTTTATGAAAACGATTTTGAAGTATTTATCGATCCAGATGGAGATAACCTCAATTACTTTGAGATGGAGGTGAATGCCATTAATAATACCTTTGATTTGTTCTTGCCAAAACCTTATAGGAGTAAAGGAAAGCCTGATCATGATTATGATATGAACGGATTCCTTTCGGCCGTAGAAATTAAAGGGACATTAAATGATCCTAGCGATCGGGACAGTTCGTGGACGGTCGAAATGGCTATTCCTTTTGACGATCTGAAATATGGAGATTTCGTCACGCCAAACCCAAAGGACGGAACGGTGTGGCGGTTGAATTTTTCCCGGGTAAATTGGCAGACGGACATCAAAAATGGTAAATACGAACGCAAGAAAGATCCGAAGACCGGTAAGCTTATTCCGGAATACAACTGGGTTTGGAGCCCTCAAGGGGTGATCGATATGCATCGACCAGATAAGTGGGGATATTTGGAGTTCGCAAAAAGAGATTAACAGTCCATAACGGCTTAGCGCTTTTTGGAGATTAACTACATTTCTCCTAAGTTTGTTCTATGCCGGAAACAACCATAGAACGTGTATATCTTTTAGGGCTTGGAGCATTGGGCACGATGTATGCCGCCAAGCTGCAGCGGTTCAAAAAAAGTTTGGTTAAGGTTATCGTGGATGAGGAACGAAAAGATCGCTACGAACAGGAACAGATTTTTGTTAATGGTAATCTTTCTCAATTTGAATTTATTACACCAAGGAGCGATGCCGAACCCGCAGATCTCATTATTGTCGCCTTGAAACAGCATCACCTTCCCGAGGCTCTTCCTTTAATGGCTCCTTTTGTCGGCAAAAATACCGCCATCCTCTCGCTATTAAACGGCATATCCAGTGAAGAAATTATTGCCCGACATTTCGGCGAAGAGCACCTCTTATACGGCTTTGGCGTGCAGATGGACGTCTTACGCCGAGGGAGGGATGTGACTTTTGCCAACATGGGTTATTTGGTCTTCGGCGAAAAGAATAATCATAGCTCCGAACGCGTCGAAGCCGTGAAAGATTTGTTGCATCAGGCAGAAATACCTTTTCAGGTCCCTCCGGATATCCTTAAGGCCATGTGGTTTAAGTTTATGCTCAATGTGGCTGTTAACCAGGTTTCGGCTTTGATGAAAATGCCTTTTGGTCAATTCGGGGAGCACGAAGAAGCGAGGAATATGCTGCTCTTGGCTGCCAGGGAAGTGCGGCTTATTGCGCAAAGGAAAAGCATTGCGATTAGCGATGATGATATGCAAGAAATGATGGATATTATTTTAGCTTTAAATCCGGCTGGAAAGACTTCGATGTTGCAAGATGTGGAAGCGCATCGGAAGACGGAAGTGGAGATCTTTGCCGGAGAGGTTGTGAGGCAAGGAGGAGCGTTGGGTATTGAAACACCGATAAATCGATTTCTTTTAAACGCGATTGTATTAATCGAAAAGCAATATCGGGTTACGGCTTAGATAAAAAGACTATGTGTTTAGGATTAGCTTTCCAGATTTTATCCGCAAATACGGTCGTAATGTTAGATTTATCCCAACGGTCATAGATTTGTTTTCCGTCTACTTTCCACGTTCCCTGAAGAAAATCTGACAACTGAGACTATCCGAAAGTTATTTCGGGCGAGCCGAACATCCGCCCTTTCCTGAAATCGTCAAGCGCTTCGTTGGTCTCCTCCAAAGCTTCTACTTAAAATCATTCATTCCTCAAACTATCCACCGGATTCGCTATGGCTGCTCTGATCGACTGATAACTTACAGTGAGCACGGCGATGACGATTGCGGCTAAACCAGCAAAATGCTCTGCATAAAGAGCATTTTTACTTTAAATTGTTTTATTTATAGATCAAAAACTGGTGTTTTTGCTTTTTATATAGAGCAAAATGGATATTTTATTTGAAAAATCATATAAGAAGATTAACAGAGTCCCTCTTGGTTTTCAACGGTATTTGTTTGATCATATTCGAATGGAATAATCGTCTAATAGGAATTAACGGTGCCCGCGGAGTCGATGAGTGGGCTTGGACCTCTTCGATATACGGAATCTGGAGATTTTATGTTTAAAAACTATACTTTTGAAATAGGAGGGAGAACTAAAAACACAAAACAGATTCAACAAATTGATCATGCTTTTGTAGTAGCAGATGATTTAGAGATTGGACATGCACAAAAAATTTTTGTGTCTTGATATGACTATCTCAAGTCTGCTTTTAGCCTTCCGCATTAAAGCGCTCCGCTTAAAATCATTCATTCCTCAAACTATCCACCGGATTGGCCAATGCGGCTTTGATAGATTGCGTGGCTATTGTCAATCCAGCAATAAATAGGACTAAGATACCCGCGTACAAAAATTCATTTGCTTGTATATCGATGCGGTATGCAAAGTCTTGAAGCCATCTGTTCATCATCCACCAACTTAAAGGGGTAGCTATGATAAATGAAATCCCGATTAGTTTGAGAAAGTCTTTCGAAAGCAAAAAGATAAGTTGTATGTGGCGGGCTCCTAATATCTTATGTACAGTGATTTCTTTACTGCGTTGATTTGTCATGAGGAGTGCCAATGCAAATAAACCTAAACAAGCAATGGTGATAGCAAGTATAGATCCACTGATCAGAATGTGGGAAAATTGCTGTTCTCTTTTATAAATTCTATCAGTATTTTCTTGAAGAAATGAGGGCATATCGGTGGCTTTTGGATTGACTTTCTTCCAGACGTCAGTAATGAGCGCCATGGATGAGGATAAATTGCCGGGATTGATGCGGACGAAGATATAGCGGAAATTTCCCTGCTGTGAGTTCATATGCAATGTCATCGGTTCAATACGGGCGTGCAGGCTTTCGAAATTAAAATCTTTTACAATGCCTATAATCTTCGTATTATCACCGTAAAGGGAAATATTTTTGCCAATAAGATTTTTACCGCCCAATTGTGTCGCCATTTTTTCGTTAATGATAACGGCATTGGAATCCGTGGAAAAACCTCTCGAAAAATCTCTGCCTTCCAATAAAGCCAAACCCAAGGTTTTTAGGTAATCAAAGTCGACCCGGCGTTTATGGGTGTACACCTGACGTCCTTCATAGTCGAAGTTGGAAGTGGAAGTAGATTCCCTTCCATCATTGCCTTTTCCCATATTGATATAAGAGGCGCTGATCGATTCGACTTCCGGAAAAGAAGAGAGTTCTGCACGTAGTTGATTTATCGCTAAATCGGGAGCGATGGCATTACCTATCGGGATGCTGATCACTTCGCTTTGATTGAAGCCTAGGGGTTTGTGATGTAAGTAATTTAGTTGCTTAGAAACGATCAACGTAATGATGATCAATAGAAAAGCAATGCCGAATTGCCCTATGGTAAAAGCTTTCCGTACAGTATAGCCCGTGTTCGTTTGTAGTTTTCCCTTTAAAATGGAGAGGGTATTTATACGAGCCATAGTCCAAGCAGGATAACCTCCGGCAAGTAGGGTTACCAAGGAAAAAGACCCCATAAGCGTTAAGCCGTTTCTCCAACTGAATAGATCACGCATTACCAGATGATAACCCATTAATGCATTATAAGGGGATAAAAGAAAGAGCGAGAGTAACAAACCAAATCCTAGAGCGATTAAGCTGATGATAGCAGCTTCGCCCCATAATTGAAGCATGAGCTGATAGGTCCAAGCGCCTAAGGTTTTCCGCATTCCTATTTCCCGTGCACGATTAAAGGAAGATGCTAAAGAAAGGTTAACGAAATTAGACGATGCAATAAAAAGAATGAGTACTGCAACGCTAAACAACATCCAGGGATAAAAGGGGTTGATTCCCGATCCTAGACCTTTATCACTGAAATGAATATCTTTTATGGAAAGTAAATTTAAAGCGAGATAAGCTCCATTTTCGTCTGCTTTGGCTCCATCTCGTTTTAGGTTGTCGATATCTTCTCGTAGGTATTTTTCATTAAAAAGTTTAGACTGCCTGGCGAAAGTTTTAGGAGATGTACCAGGATGTAGACGTACAAATGCGGAATGATTAAAGGCATTCCAATTGTCTTTCAGTTCTTGATACTGGGGAAAATCTTGGAAACGCATTAAAACAGATACATCCAACGTAGAGTTGCGTGGAGCATCTTCAATGATGGCGGAAACCGTAGCCTGCTCCCAATTATCCCCACGGTTAATTTCAAGTGTTTTCCCTATAACATCTTCCTCGCCAAAAAGGGTTTTTGCTGTATGTTGAGATAGGACAATATGACCGGGTTGCTCAAAAGAGGTTATACTTCCTGACAAAAGTTTAAAATTGAACATTTCAAAAAAATCAGGATCGATAAAACGAGAAGATAAAGAGACTTCTTTTTCGCCTACGCGGTAGGCCATTTGTCGAATGCCATAACGCGTGAGATGTTCGATAGCTGGAATCTCTTGTTTGGCTAATTCAGCGAAAGGTACGGGCATGGCTGGATCTACCTCCTTGCCTTCCTGGGTATGGGTTTCGTAATAAGTCTGGTAAAGATCCTGCGTTCGAGCATGAAAATTGTCGAATGATAATTCAAAAGTTGCCGTAAGAAACAGCAGCAGGCTAGCTGCAAAAGCCAATCCTAAGCCGAAGATATGGATTGCACTAAACATTTTATGACGGCTTAAGTTCCGCCAAGCGATTTTGAAATAGTTTTTTATCATTTTCGTTGTTCGTTAATCGTTGTAGCCAGTGTACTATCAATTCTTTAGGCATTAGTTCGATGATTGTCACGAACGACTAATAACCCAAGAACCAACAAATCAATCATTCATTCCTCAAACTCTCTACTGGATTGGCCAAAGCCGCTTTGACGGCCTGATAGCCGACGGTCAATAAAGCAATAACTACAGTTCCCAAGCCAGCTATGGCAAACATCCACCATTTAATGTCGATTCTATAAGCAAAGTCTTCTAACCACTTATTCATCATCCACCAGGCTATGGGTGCGGCAAGGAGCAGGGCTATCAAAACAAGCTTCACAAAATCTTTGGACAATAAGGTGACTATGTTAGAGATTGTTGCTCCTAAAACTTTGCGGATACCGATTTCTTTTGATCGCTGAAAAGCAGCCAACGTAACCAAGCCGAACAGGCCGAGGCAGCTGATGAGAATGGTGACACTCGTTGCCAAACCAATCAATTTAGAGGTACGGTATTCCGTTTCGTACAAATTTTTGATCCTATCGTCGTTGAAGCTATATTCAAAGGGCGCGTTGGGATAAATGGTGGCCCATTCTTTCTTCATGACCGCTAAGGAACGGCTCCAGCGGTTACGGTCGTTCGGCAATTTAATATTGAACGTTTGTAAATGGCCCCTTTTGTTGGAAGAACCGAGCAATAGGGGCTCAATTTTAGTGCGTAGTGATTTTTGGTTAAAGTCTTTAAATACACCCACAATAGTTAACATCTCATTATTGGTGCCAACAAGGGATTGGTCTATTGCTTGGGCAGGAGAGGTTAAACCCAAAGCATTTAATGCTGTTTCATTGATCAACACTTCCCGCATCGTGTCGGTAGCATGTATGTTTCTGCCTGCTAATAAAGGGATTTGGTAAACCGCGAGGTAATCTTCATCGATATATTTGCGAGGAGTGGTGAATTTAACGCGGCCCGTGTCGCCGTTAAAATAATAGATACTGCCCCAATGGCTGTTATTAAGCGGTTCGTGTCCCAATGAGACACCAGCGATTTCAGGGTGTTTGAGCAAGGCACGTTTGTATAGAAAGGGATTAACGTCGCTGTTTTGATACGATTTATAAGGCATCTGCATATTGATCACAGCATCATGGGCAAACCCTAAATCCGTATTTAATGTAAAGTTCAGTTGTTGTCCAATGATTAAGGCGCTGATAATAAAAAATTGGGCAATCACAAACTGGAAGACAATTAAAGATTTGCGTAAGCTCAGGCGGTTGCCGCCCTTTTTTGCAGCTGTCCCTTTTTTCAAGGTTTCAATAGAGCGAACCCGATTGATTAAGTACGCCGGATAGGATCCTGAAACCAAGGTAATCAGCAACGATAGCCCCACCAGAAATAACGCAAGTATACCATAGGCGTTGAAGTCCGAAAGGTTATCGGGCATGAGAGTGGGAAAACCTTTTTGGAAAAGGCTAACAAGTGGCCACGAAATAAAGAGGGCAAACAAAGTGACAGTCAATGTCTCGATCAGGAAGTTAGCTGTAAGGTAGGTCGGTTTGGCACCCAGGGTTTTTCGTATCCCTATTTCTTTGGTGCGATGAGGAATTAATGCTGTGCTTAAATTTATGTAATTGATGCAAGCTAAGAGAAGAAGGAACCCGCCAATAGCCATCAGTCCATAGAGCACTTTCTTGTCGGTAGAGCTCCCGTTGGTGTCATATTGCCGCATAAAATGTTTATTGGGTATGGCAAAGGAAGTAAAAACAATGGTGTTCGTGTATTTAGCGTGTTCTAATGCTCCTGTTTTATCGTATTCCGCTTGAGCTACTTCCAACAATCGATGTAGAGAAGCCTGTGATTTGGTTTTAATATATAAGGTACGCGCCGACCATAAGCTTGTCCAGTTTAGGTCTGTCCAGTCTTGTGTGGATATCGGCATAAATACCTGTCCTTGGAAGGTACTAGGAAAGGAGAGGTCTTGGACAATGCCGGTCACCATGAACTGCGTGGTATCAGCCATGATGGTCTTACCTATAATGTCTGTCGGGTCTAAAGATGGGAAATACATCCTTGCCCGCTTTGCTGTTAGCACCACACTGTGCGGATCAGCAAAGGCGGTATGCTGGTTTCCTGCTAGCCATTTATAGGGAAGTATCTTAAAGTAATCGCTTCGCGTACTGATAATTTTATCAGGGTCTTCCACATGTAAAGGCTCTCTACCGTCTTCCTGCTGTATTCGTAACCGTTCAAAGGATTGATCATAGGTGGGTATCACCAATACATCTTCCGGTGCATGTGCTGTTAACAATGGGGCGAGCCCCAAAGGAACGCCGGCAAAGCCTCCTTCCGTTTCCCCTTTGTCCCTTGAAATAACCTGATGGATAGTTTCCGCATCTGAGATTCCCCGGTCGTAACTTAACTCGTGTATAACGATGCGGCACACCAACCAACAGGCGCTGATTCCGATCGCCAATCCCAGCACATTGAGACCGGTAAATAGCCGATTCCGCCATAAATAACGAAAGGTTGTTTTTATGTAGCTTTTTAGCATTATAGTATCAAGTATCAATATTATTTAAAGGTCCTGTGTCTTGCTACTGCGGTCTTATATCTTTTCTGATAGTATCGCATCAAATGCGCCAAAAATAATAAGTATCTGATTTATAGTTGTTTGTCTTTATGGGAAAGAAGCAAACTGTTCGTTTTCGGACACTTATTGTTCCAAATTGAACAGCAGATTAAGGATGTAAAAATTCAAAGTAATTTTCCGAGTAATCACTTGGGATTCCGTGCCACCTTCCACCTTTTTCCTTTATCTTTGATCAATGGCTAATCGACATGAAGTATGGCTGGAAGGACTCCATCTTGTCCATTTATCTGAAGCCTTTTTAATGGAACTGGCTGAAGAGAACATAACCCTTGGTCCGTCAGACTATCAATTTATTCAAGCAGAAGAACTAACCTTGGGTAAAGGCGTTTTTTTTAATGCCTTGGACAAACCGGATTTTTCTAAAATACAGGTTACACAGTCTACCGAAGGATTGTTAATCGGAAGCGATCTGGACGGACGAGAAGGCCGGTTAAACCGGGAAGAGCTATTGGCGCTATTGGCTATTGCAAAGAAAGCGGATTTTCGCGCCTTTTTCGACGAACAGCTCCGGGCAAGATTATTTAAAGAAAAGGCTGCCGATTATGGTCTGGAAAAGGAACCTGATTTAGATCGTTTCTTCAAGCTGGATTATCAGGAAGGACTTCGTATCATTCCCAAGCTGAGTGCTTTAGTTCCGTTGAGAGAGCAAGATTTACAGGAATGGTCGGAATGGCTGGAACCTTCCGTAACAAACCCGGCACTTAATCCCCAAACTGATCAACAAATCATCTTAGTGCTTAAGCGCCATAAATATTATCGTCATTTAATGATCGGCCTGTATCAGGCAAGCGCGACAAAAACCGGAAAAATTAAAAACCCGTTGAAAGAGCTTTCTCCTCTAGAGCAGCTTTGGACTTTGGAAGGACAGCAATATGGCCGTTTTTTTTCGGCTATTCAGCGGTTTCAAGCAACGATAACGGAGAAACCACAGCAACAGCTGGATGTGGAGGCCTTGAAGGCTATTGTGCAAAACCCTTTTCATTATCCTGTCTTTTACCATAACGAAGAACGTTCAGAAAAAATTAATGCTGCTACCTTAGTACCCATTCAGCTTGCACTATTGCCGAAAACGGTTAAGGCAACCATTAACCGAAAACCGCCTTTTTATGAATTGGGCGGAAGCCTACTGGTGGATGATGTTGTTTATCCCCTAAACGGTTTAACGTTATATTATGGCTATTTTTTGCGGATCGAAGATACGCTTTACCTAATTGATCATCCGCCGGTGCTGGGACTACTTCGTCTTTTAAGAGATAAGCCTGCTAATTTATTAATCCATGAACAAAAATACCCGGCTTTCCGGAAACAGGTACTGAGCAAATTGGAAGCTGGTCTGGAGGTTCAATATGTCTATGCACAGCAAGCCGCTGTGTCGCAGTTAAATGCTTTTGGCATAGAAGAGGAAAAACTCATTTATCTGGCTGAATTTGGCAACTTTGTAACAATCACTCCGGTTATGCGTTACGGCGAGGCGGAAGTCCCGATACGTACAAAACGGCAAATCCACTTGGAAGACGGACAAGGGAATGTCTTTTTGGTTAAAAGGAACGAGCGGGTAGAAAACGATTTCATGTCGCTCCTTCTTCGGCAACATCCCTTTTTCGAAGAACAGCAGGACAGTGAATTTGAATACCTATATCTCCACCGCAAGCATTTTTTGGATGAAAACTGGTTTCTGGATGTCTTTGATTCTTGGTTTACAGAAGGTATTACGGTGTATGGGTTCAATGATTTGGAAGGGAATAGGATGCAGCCGTATCGACCTAAAATCAGTATCCATATTTTAAGTGGGATGGACTGGTTTAACATGAAATTAAGTGTCACTTATGGGCAAAAGAAGGCTTCGCTTAGGAGGCTGTATGCTACCTTAAGGGACAAACGTAAATATATACGATTGGACGATGGAACTTTAGGGACTCTGCCGGAAGAATGGATAAGTAAGTTCAATACCTATTTCAATATCGGAGCAATTCTGGATGAGGATACTCTAGGCATTTCAAAATCGAACTTTTCTTTAATCCAGGAATTATTTGATGAAGAAGTCCTGGATGATGCGGTTAAAGTAGAAATCAGGGAATACGAAGAAAAACTCAAGAAATACAGGACAATGGAAAGGATTCCTGTCCCGGCCGGTTTAAAGGTGGAATTAAGGGAATACCAAAAGGAAGGCCTGGCTTGGTTAAATGTTTTGGACGAATTTGGTTTAGGAGGATGTTTGGCCGACGACATGGGTTTGGGCAAAACCGTGCAGATCATTGCTTTTATGCTTGCACAACGAAGGAAGAAAGGGGCTGTATGCCATTTATTAGTGGTGCCTACCACTTTACTTTTTCATTGGCAAAAAGAATTGGCTGGCTATGCTCCAGACTTGAAAGTGCTGTTGTACTATACGACAGGAAGAAACAAAGATGAATCTACCTTCCAGGATTACGACGTGGTTTTAACGACTTATGGTGTTTTGGTATCGGATATTCCGGTTTTAAAGAAATATACCTTTAATGGCATTTTTCTGGATGAATCGCAACAGATTAAAAATCCGGAATCACAGCGTTATAAGGCTGCCCGTTTGCTCAAGGGCCGTAACCGAATAGCTATTACCGGAACCCCATTGGAAAATAATGTGTTTGATATTTACGCGCAGCTTTCTTTTGCGTGCCCGGGTTTCCTGGGTAACGCCAAATATTTTAAGGACGTTTACCTCAGGCCTATCGACATGTTTCATGACCAGACAAGGTTGAGGCAGTTGCAGCAGAAAGTCCGACCCTTTATCCTTCGTCGTACCAAGCGGGAAGTAGCCAAAGAGCTTCCTGAAAAAACGGAGATGGTATTGTATTGCGAAATGGGCGCTACACAAAGGCAGATTTACCTGGCCTACGAAAAAGAGTTCCGCGAGTATATATCGGCAACGAGTCAGGAAGAACTGAAAAAGAGTTCTATGAATGTATTGAGGGGATTAACGAGGCTCCGGCAGATTTGTGACTCGCCCGTTTTGCTCGGGGAAGGTCGCTTGCCGGGGGACGACTCCATTAAGCTGGATACGCTTGTCGCTCAAATAGAGGAAAATGTGCCGGATCATAAAATATTGGTCTTTTCACAGTTCGTATCCATGCTTGATCTAATCCGCAAAGAACTGGATAAGCGGCTTATTGGATACAGCTACCTGACCGGCGGTATACGTAATCGGAAGGATGTGGTAGATAGCTTTCAATCGGATCCGGACAAACGCGTATTTTTGATCAGCTTAAAGGCCGGAGGTACGGGCTTAAATTTAACACAGGCTGACTATGTGTACCTCATCGATCCTTGGTGGAATCCGGCAGTAGAGAACCAGGCGATCGATCGTGTCCATCGTTTGGGGCAAGATAAGAAGGTCGTTGCGGTGCGTCTGGTCTGTTCAGGTACCGTGGAAGAGAAGATGATCAAGCTTCAGTCTTCAAAAAAAGCATTGTTTCATAAACTGATCCGTCAAGGAAATGCGTTTATGGAGGAAGGATTTTCGAAAGAAGCTTTACTGGAGTTATTAAGGCCTTTGTGAGGTTTTAATCCTGTTTCCATAAGCGAATATCTCCCGCTGATATATAGCATAGTACTACGACTCTTGTTGGATACGTTGCATATTTAACGCTTTTTGGCCACTTAATTGGCTGCAACAATTGTTTGTCCCGCTCAGATGCCGCCAAGCGATTTTAATGTAGTTCTTTAGCATTTTCGTTGTTTGTTGATCGTTATTCGTTGTTAGCCCTGACTAGTGTACAATCAATTTCTTAGTCTTTAGTTTGATGTGTTCACGAACAACTATCAACCAAGAACCAACAACTAAATTTCATTCACTCCTCAAGCTCTTCACCGGATTGGCTGTTGCTGCTTTGACGGATCGATAACCCACGGTTATCGTCGCTATCATAAAGGTTACCCCGACGGCCAACGCAAAAATCTCCCATCCAATGTTGATATGGTAGGAAAAATCCCGTAAATAATGAGTCATGCTCCACCAGGCGATCGGTACGGCTATGACAAAAGCAACCAATAATAGGCGTGTAAACTCTTTGCCAAAAATCCAAACAATATGGGAAACGCTTGCTCCCAGTACTTTTCGTACCCCAATTTCTTTTGTTTTATGAAAAGCCATGAAAGAAATCAATCCATAAAGCCCCAAACAGCCGATTAAGATAGCAACTAAACCAAAACCTTGTACCAGCCGCAACATGATGGTATCCATTTCATAAAAACGGGCAATGGAGTCGTCTAAAAACTGATGGGAATATACATAGTCAGGAAAAGTTTCGTTCCATATTTTTTCGAATGAGGCCAGTGACGATTGAATCTGGGGGCCGTCCAATTTAATGGAGCAGTTAAAGTATTGTCCAGTGTCCGGCATAATGCAAATGGCATCTTTTTCAATCCTGAAGCTGTAATTGTAAAAATCTTTCACTACACCAACAATGGTTCCTTTGACCGCGCCGCCTCCTACATTCAGGTTTTTGCCCAATACTTCGTCGGGCGACTTTAAATTCAACTTTTTAACAAAAGTCTCGTTGACCAAAAGCTCGCGGGTGGTGTCAGCAGGAAAGAAGTTTCGGCCAGCAACCAGTTTCAAATTAAAGGTTGGCAAATACTGATCATCGGCGAACTTTTCGTTGATGCTCCAACGTTCGTCTTCGGCGCGGTTATCGTAGCGGACGGAAGTCGTGTTATTGGAGTTGGATGCGGGCGCTTTATAGTTAAGCGATATGTTCTTTACACCTTTCACGTTAGCAAACCGATCACGTAAGAGTTTACCTTTTTCAGATTGTGGTATATCAATATTCACGATAGCTTCCTTGTCAAATCCTAAATCGCTGTTCCTGACGTAACGTATTTGATTGGAAATGATGATCATGCCGATGATTAGCATTTGGGAAATAGCGAACTGACCGATTACCAGGGTGCGACGAAGGGAGAACCCACCTACCTCTTTTTGGGTGATTTTGCTTCGTAGGGCCTGTATAGGCCGAAAGCCGGATAAAACCAGTCCTGGATAAGAGCCTGACAAGAAAATAACCGACAGCAGGACACTTATAAAGAAGACTGTTAAAGAGAGCTGAGAGAAGAGATTTAGGGCAATTTCAGATTGGAAGAGTTGGTTGATACCAGGAAGGGAGATCTTGGCTATACCATAAGCTAAAACACCGGCGAAGCAGGTGATAATGGCCGTTTCCGTAATAAATTGCCAGAATAATTGTTTCCGCTGGCTGCCCAGTACTTTCCGGATACCGATTTCCTTGGACCGATTTAAAGCTTGTGCTGTCGCAAGATTAATAAAATTAATACAAGCCGTAGCCAGAAGAAAAGCGCCGATAATAAGCAAAGCCCAAAGGTACTTTTTGTCAAGCCCTCCGAGATCTGGATTGAAGTGGATATCTGATAATGGTTGTAATTTAAAATACCAGGACTTGGCTTCTTTTTCACTGTAGTACTTTTTGGAAGTACTGCGAAGGGCTTGTTCGGCAGCAGCCTGTGTAACTCCCGGTTTTAACAGCGTGTAAACTTCGGAGCCGCTGTAAACGCCTCCCCAACTGTCAGCTTTTGCAATGAATGGGTTTTGGTCTTTCAGGTTGTCGTAGGAGAGAAAGATCTCTTGTCTTAAGTCGGTATTGTTCGGAAGATCTTTTAAAATACCTTTTACCACGAAATTAATCTTATTGTCTATGCGGATGGTTTGCCCAAGAGGGTCCTTGCTTCCGAAATATTTCTTGGCAATTTTCTCTGTAAGCAGCGCTTCATTGGGATTCTTTAAAACTGTATTGGCGTTTCCTTTAAGCAATGGGTAGTTAAAAATGGAGAAAAATGAAGGTTCTGCATAAGCTATCCCTGTTTCTTCCATAAATTTTTTCTTATCTCCTGATTCAGGAAAAGAAACAACGGCGTTGCGGTAATTGATGATTCTGGCCGTGAACTCATCTAGTTTTAGATCTTCCCGGAAGGCGTTTCCTAGTGGACTAGGTACACCGGACGAACGGTCAATGGTCTCATCATGCCATTCCGTGACCAAACGATAGATACGATCAGGATTACGATGAAAATTATCAAAGCTGAGGTGATAAGTCACCAGTGCAAAAATAAGTAAGGCACAGGCAATGCCCAGGGAAAGACCAAACACATTGATCAAGGCGAAAGCCTTATTCCTTTTGATATTCCGCCAAGCGATTTTAATGTAGTTCCTAATCATAAGAGTTATGCGTTATGGGTTGTGAGTTGCGGGTTTTTAAATCCGTTAACTAACGATTGTTTACTATTGAGATGAGGGCTGTTAGCATCGGTCTCACAACGGACAACTAACAACTCGCAACTAAAATCATTCACTTCTTAAACTCTCTACCGGATTGACTATTGCGGCTCTATAGGCTTTTATTCCTAGAACGGCGATGGCGACGAGGAGCATTCCTGTACCGGATAGTGCGAATATCCACCAGCTTAATTCCGTTTTAAAGGCAAAATCATTTAACCAGTTATGCATAAAATAAGCTGCAATAGGAAAGGCAATGAAGCATGCCAGTAAAACCAGAGCAGCTAGGTTTTTTATCAATAACACCATAATCTGTACGATCTCAGCTCCCAGTACTTTCCGGATACCGATTTCTTTTGTCCGTTGATTGGCGGTAAAGACGCCTAATCCAAAAAGCCCCATTCCAGCGATAAATATAGCCAGTCCACTGGCCCAGTTTAAGAGACGAGATAAGCGGAGGTCGTTTCTATAGAAATTTTCTATAGTCTTATCCAGGAAAGTATAGTCAAAGTCGTTATCTGGATAAATACGGTGCCAGGCTTTTTCCATTTTGGATAAAGCTGCCTTCCAGGAAGAAGGGTCAGCAGAACGGAGTGCAATATGCATCACAAATCCATCTTGCTGATTGCGGTAGGTCAACGGTTTAATGGGGGAGCGGACAGAGGCGATGTTGAAATCTTTCATAATTCCTACAATCGTCCATTCATCGTTTAATATTTTGCCTAAAGCTTCTTGTGGTGATTTTAAACCCATAAATTTCACCATGGATTCGTTCACTAAAAGCTCCTTGATTGAATCTGTGGCAACGACGTTTCTTCCTGCCACCAATGGAATGCGATAAACCTCCAGAAAATGATCGTCGCCGGTACGGGTATCTATGTTGGTTTCTACTTTTTCATCTCCACGCATAAAGGAGGTCCCCATAGACATGGATCCACTGAAGGCCGGACTCTGGTTTCCTAAACTTACAGCTTCAATTTCAGGAATATTTTTCAGTTCATTGAACAAGACAAATTTCTTTCTACTTTTCTGATCCAAAAAGTCGGGAATATAGAAATTGATGACAGCGTCTTTTCGGAAACCCATGTCTTTATTTTTTGAAAAGTTGATCTGTTTGCTGACCACCAACACACAGATCAGGAATACCTGTGCAATCACAAATTGAAAAACAGTTAAGGATTTCCTGACCCATGCGGAACGGGTTTGACTGCTATTGGAGGCCACTTGGTTTTTCAGGGCAGTTACTGGATTAAAGGAGGTGAGTACCCATGATGGGTAAAGTCCTGCTAGAAAAGCAACGACTATGATAATGGCCAATAAGAAAGATAAGATCTGTCCATCTAGCAGGTCAGCGAAACTCCATGACCGAGGGACAAAAGATGAAAAGGCTTGAAAAATCAGCGGAGAGATTAAAACAGATAATAAACCGGCTGCTGCCGTAATTAAAAAGGTTTCAAGGAGAAACTGAGAAACTAATTGTGTTCTTGCACCACCCAAAGTTTTGCGGATACCGATCTCTTTTGCTCTTTCGACAGATTGGGCTGTGGATAAGTTAATAAAATTAATAGCACCTAACAGGACTAAAAATACTGCTAAAATTGACAGGTTGCGGAGGGTCGACTTTTCAATCGTTGGATTCTGTCCCGAAAAAGCGGGATTAAAATGGATGTCCTGGATCGGTTGAAGGCGGTGGAAGTCACCATCCTCGTCTTCCTCCTTATTGTTTTTTTTGAAGATCGTTTCGATTTGCTGGTTTACTTTTTTCACAGACGTGTTCGGATTCAAGATGACCACACATTGAGAACTACTGTTGGTATTGTTCCATTCGTCCCAGGCGGTAAGTGCTTTTAACGAGGGTTCATGAGGGATGGTCGTTAATGAGATGAATATGTCCGGACGAAAATCGCTGTTAATTTCCCGGTCTTTGACAATTCCGCTTACCGAAGCAGCTAAAGAGTCTTTAAAGATAATTACTTTGCCAATAACTTCCTGAGCATTAATCCCAGGGAAAAAAGTGCGCATCTTACTTTCTGTCAGCACGACCTGATGTGGAGAAGATAGCGCTTGGGCGGGATTTCCGACTACCCATCTGTGAGGGAAGATATGGAAGAACCCCGTGTCTATAAAAGCGATATTCTTTTCTTTCTTAAAAAGTTTAGGTTGTTTTTCGTTGTTTATTGGCACCCGTACCGTATTCCCAAAGCCATCAAAATATATTTGGGAAACCGCCTCGATTCCACTAACCTGTTCTTTAATCGCCCTTGCCAGAGGAACGCGTATACCGGAGTTTTTCCATTCCCCATCGGTTACTACCCTATAAACATGTTCTTTATTTGGAACATCCTTTTCATAACTGTATTCATTGCGGATAATGATGTAAATAACCAATGAAGCGCTGATACCAATGGCTAGCCCCAAAATATTGATAAGGGTAGTGATCTTATTCTTCCAGAAGTATCGAAGCGCAGTAAGCAAGCTGTTTTGCAACATATCATTTGTTTTTCTAGAGGCGTTTCAGCTATTCGCCGATTGGCTTATGGTTTTAACTTGATGATCTCGATTTAGTGGTTGAACTCCCACGCTTCCATTGCCTGCCCAAAAAACAATCCTACTAGTTATCGTACTGTTTTTTAGGTGTTTATGTTTATAGTTTTTTTGTATTTTGTCCGATTCTGAACACTTTATGTTCGGAATCGGACAGTGTGTTTAGGAAATTAACTCAAATGCCCTCCTCCACATTCATATAATTCCGGTGTTTCTATCCGCCTTAACAAGACACTAAGCAGGCACCTACGTATCCCTAACTGGCTAAATAACTAGGAGCTAGTAGGGAACTTATAAGGACCTTGTTCGGACCTCATTCGGATAAAAGCGAATAATATGCTATGAAGTTCCCAATTAGCTCAATTTTAACTAATAGATATTTAGCTTGTTGGTGGTAAGTTAGGGAGAGGCGTTTGCCTGTATAGTTGTCGGTTGTTTGCCTTAACTCAACATTTGATTATGAAACATTGGCTTTCCAAATTTCAGTTTGAGGAATAGATGAAGAAATGGTTTTCAGAGGTGTCCTGCTTGGGTTAATGACGAGTTCATTACAACAGAGAATTTTAATATTGGGCAATCCAGGTTTCTTAATCGTGGCAATACTTTTTGGATTTGTACATGCTTAACGTTAAGTAAAGACTATTCAATCGATTTTGAACCGATTTATTTTGTGCGAACCGGCTTCGTCGCTCAAACGATTTCTGCTTTCGCAACTTTAAAACGTGCAACTTACTACGTATAACTTTACATCGCTTTAGGCTTTTTTGTTCCATGGCTTTCGTTCACAACTGGTAACTCATAACCTTTATTCATTCCTCAAACTTTTCACCGGATTCGCTACTGCTGCCTTGATGGCTTGTGAACTAACGGTTAAAAGCGCTATGGTTGTTGCTAAGGCTCCGGCTAATACAAATACCCACCATTCTACCTCTACTCGGTATTCAAAATCACTCAACCATTGGTTCATCGCCCACCACGCTAATGGTGAGGCGATGACAATGGCGACAAACACCAACCTGATAAAATCTTTGGAAAGTAATCCAATAATCCCTTCTACGCTGGCACCCAAAACTTTCCGGATGCCGATTTCTTTTGTGCGCTGCTCGGTCATAAAAGCGGCTAATCCGAATAAGCCCAAACAGGCAATAAAAATAGCTAACACGGCGAAACCCGTGAAGATATAGCCGGTACGTTGGACATCTGCATACATTGCGGCGTACCCTTCGTCCAGAAAAGTATAACGAATGGCCTGCGCAGGTGCGAATTTCTTCCAAAGGCTGGAAATTTCCCGAACGGCCGCTTGCATATCTTGGCCGTTTACCTTAATAGAAAGCATACTCGGACTGTTGCTTAAGCTCATGCAGACGCCCTCCACATCGCCCTTGAGCGATTCAAAATTAAAGTCTTCTACAACGCCGATGACAGTGAATGCCATTCCATTTGTTATCCGGGCTCCGACGGGATCTATCAATCCGAGCTCCCTTGCCAATTTTTGATTAATAATAACCGCTTGGGAATCTGTAGCCAGGTCTTTTGAAAAATTTCGGCCGGCCACTAGTTTCATGCCCAAAGTCGAGATATAATTTTCGTCGATTTCCCAAAATTGAGTGCTAACAGCGGGATCTTCTTTCGTTCTCCCTTCTTTCCAAAAGCCATTGCCGTTTCGTTTGATTCCCTCCATTCGGATGGGCAAATAATCGCTCACAGAAGCCGCTTTTACCTGGGGGAGTTTTTCGATTTCAGTCCGCAGTGTTTTGATCTGGTCGCCCAGCGTGTTTGTTCCCTGTAATATCATCACATGGTTTTTATCAAAGCCGACCTTTTTGTGAAGGATAAAGTTCATTTGGCGATTAATGACTAAAGTTCCGATAATGAGCAGTATGGAGGCAACAAATTGAAAGACAACGAGGCTATTCCGCAGGATGGGAGCCCTAGACCCTTCACTCATTTGGCCTTTTAATACGGCAATAGGCCGAAAGCCAGAAAGATAAAAGGAAGGGTAAACTCCGGCAATCAATCCGATGATCAATGCGGCACCAAGGACGATCGGAAAAAATAGCCAGTCGGTCCAGGGAAAAAGGAGCGCTTTGCCAGACAGACTGTTAAACAGGGGGAGTAACAGTCGAGCAAACAGCAAACCGACCATAAAGGATAATAAGCTGTATAAAACCGATTCCGCAAGTAATTGGGCGATCAAACTACTTCGATAAGAGCCCACGACTTTACGGAGGCCAATTTCTTTTGCCCGATTAGCCGATTTTGCTGTAGAAAGGTTGACGAAATTAATGCAGGCAATCAATAAGATGAAAGCTGCAATACCGCCAAATAGCCAGATAAGTTTGATGTCTCCCTGCTGAATTTGCTTATAGTCTTCAATGTCTGAAGAATAAAGGTGTATTTTTCTTATGGGCTGTAAGTGCAGCGTAATAGCACTCCAGATTTCAATCGCTCTCTTGTTTTCCGTTTGTTTCAGATTAGGAACCCAATAATGGTCTTGAGCGGTTTTAGTCAGTTTTTTCTCGAACTGTTCTACCGATGTTCCCTTTTTGAGTTTAAGGTACATGGGATAGTTAGTGGCGCCCCAGTTTTCTTGCTCTCCGGGATAAAATTCCACGCCTTTAAGGGTAAGAAAGAATTGAAAAGCGTTCAAATGGGAGGTAGAAGGAAGGTCGTCTACGACTCCTTTGATGGTATAGGGACTGGTTTTGTCGCCGTTTAAATAGATGGTTTTTCCAACGGGATTGCCTTGTCCAAAGTACTTTTTCGCTTTACTTTTCGTCAAGACCAAAGTGTTCGGGTCGGTAAGTGCGGTCGCCCGTTCTCCATAAACCATGGGAAGCTGTAGCATGTCTAACAACTCCTGATCCATATAGGTAAAGCCTTGCTCGTAAACGCTCTCTGGATTATCTTCGGTTGTGATTTGGTTACTTCCTGCTCCATAAAAGAGCGCATTAGGCAATAATCGCCCGATGTGCTCTACTTCGGGGAAATCAGCCGCTATTGCTTTACTTAAGGGCGCTTGAAATGCTGTTCCGCGCATCACTTTCCCTTGATCGTTGAACTCACCTACGATCCGATAAATGCGATCCGCATTAGGGTAGGTTTTGTCATAACTCAATTCATGCAAGATATATAGGCTGATAAGGACACAGGCAGCGATACTAAAGGCAAAGCCTCCGACTTTTATGGCGGAATAGACCTTGTGCTTCACAAGACTTCGCCAGGCAATTTTGATGTAGTTTTTTAACATACTCGTTGTTTGCTGTTCTAAACGCTGTCATCAGACCGGCTATGCCGTTTAATGGCTTGTTAATTTACAGATCCAATTACAGCGCCAAAGCGTAAAAGAGGTAAAAAGATATGCCAGAGGGGTTTTAAGGTTGAAAGGTGTTCGTTTTTGAACATTCAGGTGTTCGGAATCGGACAGAAGTGTTCGGCTTTCCTATAAGAACGAGGGTTATAATGTAGGTCTGGGATCGCTCCGGCTCAAGAAATTTAATACGTCCGCTTAGAAGCCGACTACTGCCGGTTTCGAGTAAGGTCGCCTCTAAAATTACATTTTGCGGTGGAATGCACTACTGGTCCTATAATTTTACCTGTCTGATGTAGGCAGTGGCGACGAGTTTATGGTACGTTGACCGTAAAGATACCATAAAGAAGCACATTATTTCTTTTCCGGTCGGTGGCTAAAAAAACTCTCTTTCAGTTTTTCGGCATCGATTTTAATGTCCTCATCGAGCCGGAAGAGCCATGCACGGTCATTTAACAGCGGAACATGCTTCTTTGCTTCCGACAAATCCAGCGGTCGGATACGTTTCGTAATTGCTAATGCCTGTTTTAAGGGTTGCAGTTGGGCGGTATGAAACAAAAACTTAAAGTCGAATAATGGCCAAGAGCTTACCTCACTAATTTTGGTGCTGTAAATTTTCTGTGTGCTCTTGGGAGGGATAATTCCTGCATATTCCCCAACCCCTTGCTTGGCTTTTTCGGTGCTGAAACTTGTTAGTAACTCATAAGACGTTTCGTTCACCAGATTAAAGACGGCTATGTTCTGCTTTTGATCACCTGTAACGGCTAAATAAATCCCTTCCGCAACGAAAGGCCCCGAAGATGCGGTTGGCTTTTTGTTGTCCTCATCGAAATCCACCTCTTTTCGGCTTTGTTGGCCAAATACGTGTGTTATTTTAGCAGTTTGCACCGGGATTTCAAAACCGTCCTCTCCGGTTACTCCCACCAGCTCATTGTTAATTATTTTTGTAATATGTCCTTCGAAATCCTCCTCAACGAAGCGAACGAAGTCTCCTATCTTATAGTTCATCATTTTTTGTTTAATACGGGTGTCCGGTAATGGATACAAAGATAAGTCTTATTCATCAACCGGAACTACCGATGCGCGATTTAGTTCGACTTAGTGGAAACAAGTAAGCTGCGGACATCTACCTGTAAAGCTTCGGCTATTTCAAAAAGCGACTCTACCGTTGGCTGCATTTTATTGGTGCTCCATTTGGAAACGGTGTTAATGTTCCTATCCAAGGTTTCGGCGAGCCATTTGTTCGTTTTCCCCTGTTCTGCCAGAACGGCTTTAATCCGATTATAAACCTTTTTGTCCATCAGCAAATAGCTAGTTTGTTACTTTGCAATATAGCAAAAGAAGCGGAAATTGAGAAACGGAAATAAAGCTGAACGCTGATAGCCGAAATCCGACAGCCTCCTAAAAGACCTCATCGAGCCCAATTTGAAAGCCGGAAAAACCCTTGCTGCGTCCATAGTCTATTGCGATATTGGTTCCGGATCCTTTGTTGAATTTAATTCGCAGTCCGCCACCATAGGCCTGGTTCCAATCTTTAAAAATCTGGCTGTTCGGTCCGGAGACGGTATTCATATTCGTGAAGACCACGAAGCCTAACAGGCCATTATCGGTGATATCCCTTCGGTATTCTGCCTCCAGATACAATAAGTGCCGGCCGCGAAAGCGGTTCTGATCGAAACCTCGGCCAGAACGGTTGTATACATCCCAGCCGATACTGGGCAAATCCAAATAAGGAACTTTTCGGCTCAAAACCGACCAGTAATACGTCCATATTCCAAGCATATTTTGTCGGTTCGGATCTTGCGTAAAGCGGAGATACTTTCTGAGGTCGAGGTAAACAGAACTCCAAGAATGGTCGTTTCCGAGAAATTTGGGGTTGATACGGTATTGAAAATAGGCGTAATAGCCGTCCATAGGGTTGATCGAATTCGCTCGGGTATCGTAAAGGAAATTAAAACTTAGTCCCGACGATAGGCTCCGACCAAAATCGTCTGTTCCGTAGGGATAGTCGACGTACTCTTTTAAAAGCATGCCGTCTTTTTCTGCGTCAATATTGGTGCGATAATCCAAGTTATAACCTAAACCTGCAAAAAAGTTTCGCTCAAATTTACGCAAGCCATATTGGTAAAACCGTACATAAGTATAGTCAACCAGTATTTTTTCGTCTTCGCTATGTTGCCTGCCCAAACCCCAGGTATATTGCGGATACTTCATTAAACGCGTATCACCAATAATAACCCACTCATTATTATTTAACCAAACATAGGAGCGAATAGGAAGGCCAAAACGCCCATTAAAATTGGTATAGGGTGTAAAAGTTACCCTAGACATGTTGGTGGTGCGGCGGTTCCCTGTATAAAAACCTGCTGTAGTAGATGTAATTAAGGCTTGTCCGCCGCCCGGTACGGTTGTGGAAAAAGGTAGAAAAGAGAAATAGATCGATTTGCCGCTGCTGTCGGGCCCTTTTGGTGGTTCTATATTAAGAAAGTCCTTCGCCAGATCGATCAGATCTTTCTGCTTGGTGGTGTCGGCCCTTGATCTGGAAGGCTCTATTTCATATCCTGGGCGTTGCGCGTAACCAGCATGGCAATAAATAATAAAAATGAGTGCAAAAGAAATAGTTTTAATGTGAAACACATCGCTGAGGATGCGCAAATAACGGTTTCTCCTATAAGCCTTTCCCATCTATAAACAATTAAAAGATGTGTGGTTCTTCATCTATGCCTCCCAAACTTACTTTATTTCCAGTTAATAATAAAACCATTTAACAGTTTTAACTAAGCTATGAAAGTTATAATAAAACCGTTCGCTGTGCCGGAAACCTAGGAAAAACAGTAAAACGGTGCACAAAGTTTATCGAGCGTATGAAAATTCAGTTACTTTTCCAGTAAGCATTTGACTGTTAATTAAATAAAATTAGTTTTTTGACAGGATACCTGCGTATTTTACCAAAGGCATCGTCGGTCAGGTCGGGCTTATTTAATTAATAAAGGAGCTAAACCGTTGATACAGCCACCTCAAAACTGACTAGGAATCATGGATCTGATCCAAAATGCTCAGTATGCTAATTAAATCGGCTTCGGAGTTGAAAAAATGAAAGCCCACTCTGACACCTGATCCACGACGCATACAGATGACGTTGCTTTCTTGAAGCCGCTTGTAAACAGCATCGTTGACAGATAGACTGAATATGGACGAATGCGCGGGACGTTTGGAAACAGCATCAGCTAACAGCCCGCGGTCTAAAAAGGCAGTACGCGCTTTAAGCGACAGGTTGCGGATCGCAGCCTCTACCGTCTCCATACCGATGTTATTGAAATAGTCGATCGAGCGCTGCAGGGTTCCGAATGACAGGGTGTCCAGATGTCCGGGTTCAAAACACAAGGAAAGTGCTGTTTTTTGATTTAGGAACGGCTCAGTTGGAAGATCCTGTTTGGATGCACACCTATACAAACGGTCCACGCTGCCTTTGCTGAGAAAGACAAAGCCGTTGCCATAGCCCGCAAGCATCCATTTGTAACCGCTGGCCCCTAAAAAGTCCAGGCCGGAGGCCATAAAGTCGACCCGCTCGGTGCCGCAATATTGCGTGCCATCAGCAATCAATAAAAGCTCGGGATTTTCAGCTTTCAACTTCTTTATAAAACCCATATCGAGCTTAATGCCGTTTATATATTGTACTAAACTGAAAGCAAAAGCCGTTGGTTTAAATTCGCGAATCTTGGTCAAAATACGATCCTCCAGCTGTTCATCTACTGGAACCGTATCAACCTGAAAGCCTCTACTCCTGACCGCATAAGTAACCGAGGGGTAATCCTCTTCTAGCATTAGAAAACGTTCTGTTGCCGACAAGCCATCCAGAAACGTGTTTATGCCGAAAGAAAAGTTGGGAACCAGATAGGTATAACCCGCATCTGCGCGAAAGAAATCGGAGACGCTTTGCTTCACCTCTCTAAGAAAGCTTTCCTGGTTTATCCGAAAAGAGCTACCGGTATTAAAATAGTCTTGATCATGTTGTCTTCGCCAGGTTAAAATATCTTTTGATAGCAACCCAGAACCCGGTGTATTAACGTAGGTGGACTGTGCCAGTAGCGGGAATTGATCGTTTACATCGAATGCCATATAACCAAACTTACTTAATTTTTCTGTTATATGAAAACCGGCAATGGCGTTTCATTTAGGAAGAAACCTCGCGTAGGCGAAAATGGAAGAATACCTTTTGCGGTATCGATTGTTTTCTTGATGTAAATATGAAAAGGCTTAGCGAGTTATTCGACGGAGCTTGATACAAGTTGGACGGGAATGTACTAACTTTGCATGGTGTATTTTAGACACTAAGCAGCTATGAACAAAAATTTACTTCCGTTGACTTTAGGAGGATTGGGTATTGGAATAACCGAATTCGTAATGATGGGCCTTCTGCCCGACATAGCGAAGGATTTAGCGGTTTCTATTCCGGAAGCCGGCTATTTGATATCGGCTTATGCATTGGGTGTTGTGATCGGCGCGCCCTTATTGGTAGCGATTGCCGGCAAATATCCGCCAAAAAACATATTGATCGCTTTGATGGTGATGTTTACCGCATTTAATGCTTTTTCAGCCTTTGCGCCGGATTTTAACAGCCTTTTTATTGCCCGACTGCTTTCTGGCCTGCCGCACGGCGCTTTCTTTGGCGTGGGCTCTGTTGTGGCGAGCCGTATCGCAAAGAAAGGAAAGGAAGCGCAGGCAGTATCGCTGATGTTTTTAGGACTGACTATTGCGAACATTGCCGGAGTTCCGTTAGGTACTTATATCGGGCATAATTTTTCCTGGCGCTTTTCTTTTGCTATCGTTGTGGCGGTGGGACTGATTACCATTTTTAGCTTAAAGGCTCTGTTGCCGGTTTTATCGGCCAACACCAATAGAAACCTGAAGGAGGAACTAGGCTTTTTCAAGAAAACCGAAGCGTGGCTGATTATATTTATGATCTCCATAGGCACCGGAGGCTTGTTTTGCTGGTATAGTTATATTGCGCCAATGATGACTGGTGTAGCCGGGTTCTCCGAAGATGCGGTAACGTATATTCTCGTGTTGGCCGGCGTTGGTATGATGGTTGGAAATCTTGTAGGCGGCTTTTTGGCCGACCGTTTTTCACCCGGTAAGGCTTCGGCTGCTTTATTGGTGCTTATGGCCATTACCTTGATGGTGGTGCATTTCATTTCCTACAATCCAACGATGGCGCTTGTGATGACCTTCGTGACCGGCGCTGTGGCTTTTGCCTTGGCCGCCCCAATCCAAATGCTGATGATCAATACGGCCAAGGGTGCGGAAATGATTGCTGCTTCTGTGAGTCAGGCCAGTTTTAATATAGGAAATGCCTTAGGGGCCTTCTTAGGTGGTTTACCGCTGGTTTATCATCTCGACTATACCTGGCCGGCTGTTGTGGGTGCGGCTATGGCTTTTGTGGGTGCATTGTTTGCTTTTGTTTTTAACAAACGGAAAGCTTTCCGTAATGATGCTAAGCTCGAGGGAGACGTAGTCTGTGATGAGACCGCCTGTAACTGTATTTAATCATAAACATTTGCTGGCTGCGTTTGTTTATTTGGGGGACGTTAAAAGCGATTATATACATTGTAAAAATCAAGTTAAATGAATGAGACGATTGGATGGATAGGTTTAGGTAACATGGGGTATCCCATGGCAAGAAACTTGCTCAAAGCGGGATACGCCTTAAACGTATACAATCGCACGGCATCCAAGGCGGATGGACTGGTCAATGAGGGCGCTACTTTAGCCAATAGCATTCAAGAGCTGTGCTCGGAAAGCGATGTGGTAATTACCATGCTTTCGGATGATCAGGCCGTAAAAGGCGTTTTCTTGGGCGAAGGGGGGCTGCTTAACAGCAAAGCTACCGGTAAGCTGTTTATTAATATGGGCACCGTGTCGCCAAAGACCTCTTATGAGCTGGAAGAGATGAGCAGCGCTGTGGGAGCCAGGTTTTTGGAAGCTCCTGTTTCAGGAAGCGTGAAGCCGGCTGAAGATGGCGCGTTGTTGATTCTGGTAGGCGGCGAAGAAGACAGTTTTCGTGCGGCGCAACCTCTATTTGAAAAGCTCGGAAAACTATCTCTTTGGCTAGGTGCCGTTGGTGCCGGATCGTCCGCAAAATTAGCGATTAACTATTTTCTGGCACTTACATTAGAGGGCTTGGCGGAAACGGTGCTGTTCGCGAAGAAGAATGGGATAAAAGCAGAAGATATGTTACGTATCGTGAATGAAGGGGCTTGTGGAAGTGCAATTACAAAGCTTAAAACAAGTGGCATCGTAGCAGGAAGCTTTCCGGCGGCGTTTGCCTTAAAGCATATGGCAAAGGACCTTCGCTTGGCACGTGAACAAGGGGTCGACTTCCCTTTGTCTCAACCGTTAGTTGACACCTATAATAAAGCGCTGGAGAAAGGACTGGGAGAAAAAGATGTGATGGCCATTATAACCTATCTGGAAACTTCGGCAACTGAGTAATATGCAGAGAGATTTTCATAAAGAACAGCCCAATAATCCCTTGCACGGCGTTACGTTGGAGATGATCATAACGCGGTTGGAACAACATTATGGGTGGAAAGAGCTAGCGCGCCTAGTGCGATTGAACTGCTTTGCCAATGAACCAAGCATTAAATCAAGTCTCCAGTTTCTAAGAAGAACGCCCTGGGCGAGGGAAAAGGTGGAGGCTTTATACATAAAAACGAAATTCGATGCTGACGATCATCGTAGCTAGTCAACCGTGCTTTAACCCAGAATACGCATTAGCTCATGAGCAGCAAAAACTACCATTGTACTTTGTCGGCGCTCAGGGGGAGATTTCTGATCCTTGTGCCGGTAGCGGCATATAGGGCATTGGCGATGGCTGCCGCTGTTGGGCCCTGTGCGGCTTCACCTCCTCCCAGCGGTTCCTTTTCCGGACGATCAATAATGATTACCTCGGTTTCAGGTACATCAGAGAAACGCATAATCGGATAGTTCTCCCAGCTGCTACTGCGTATTCCATCTGCTGAATAGTCGACGGCCTCAAATAAGGTCCAGCTTGCAGATTGGATCATACCTCCCTCGGTTTGGTTTTTTAATCCATCGGCATTAATCGTTTGCCCGGCATCAATGACTCCGGTTAGTTTACTGAGTTTAAAGCGCTTATTTGGGCGATCGACTTTGATTTCAGCAGCGACGGCAAAATAGGATGCATGATTCTTATATTGGGCAAAAGCTAAGCCGAGGCCTGTATCTCGGGTTTGATGTCGCTTGTTCCAATTAACCTTATCGCACAACGCTTCAATGACGGCGATGGCCCTTGTATCCGTTAAATGTTTTAAACGGAAGCTTGCGGGATCTTCTTTACTTGCTAAAGCCAACTCGTCGATAAAGGATTCAAGGGCAAACACGTTGGCGTAGGCGCCTAAGCTTCGGAGAGCAGATGTGCGCAGCGGGCCTTCGTAGGCATGGGCATTGATCTTTAAGTTGTTGATAGCATAGATTGGTACAGCATTTCGATAGGCTCCTCCGGATACGCCCTTCTTATCAATAGATCGTTTTGGCTCAACATATTGCGCGGCAAGGAGGTGCGACGCTTGTCCGCCAGGCCGCACGCTATGTGTGTCCGACCAAAGGTCACTTTCCAAATAGCTTATTTTTCCGTCTTGGATATCGGCGCGGAGCTGGATGCGCATGGCCGAACCATATGGTTCCCAAAGATGTTCGTCTTCACGCATCCATTGCAGACGGATGGTTTTACCCGGTAGCGCTTGCGCAATCAGCGCTACATCGGCGGCTACATCATCTGCACCGTTATGTCCATAGCATCCCGAGCCGGGTACACCCATCACGTGGATAGACTCTTCGGGTAGATTTAAAAGATCTGACAAGCTTTTCCTTAAGGGATACACGCCTTGACTATGGGTCCATACGGTGAGCTTATTTTCACTCCACTTGGCTAAGGCGCATGACGGGCCAATGGATCCATGCATGTGATACGGACGTGTATAGGTGGCCTCAATGGCTGAGCGTTGCTGATTTATTTGGCCTTTTTCTTCCACTAACTTGACTTCTCCGTTGTAGTTTGACATTTCGTCGAATAAAGTGGCTGGTGGAGGAGATAGGGCTTGTTTCTTCCATTGCGTAGCCGACCGGAGATAGGTTTGGGCACGAATAGCTTGGTATTCTTCCTGCGCCACGACCGCTAAAAAATCACCGTTTCTAATCAAGGCTTTAACCCCAGCCATCTTTTTAACTTCTTTTTCGGGGATGGATAATAACTGCGCCTGATAGCCCGGCGGTCGTACTACACGAGCATGCAGCATATCGGGGAAACGAAGGTCTTGTATGTAATAGGGTGCGCCCTCCACCATGCGGTGGATGTCGTCGCGAGGAATTGCTTTGCCAATCAGACGATAATCTTTCGGGTTTTTGGTAGGTGCATCTCCCTTAACTTCACCCTCAATGGCCTTTCCTTGTAATAGTTCCCAATAACTTATCGATTTCTCTGGCTTCGATCGGGTACGAATTAAGCCATCACTGATGATTAGGGAGTCGAACGGCGTCTGAAGTCGCTCTGCGGCCATATTTACCAATCGATGGCGTGCTTCTGCGGCCGCTTGGCGAATACTCATACCACTGCTTTCTATTGAAGCACTACCGGCTGTATACCGCTCGTCCGGTGTCTGTCCGGTATCTGCGATAATGATATTAATCCGATGGATATCGACGTCTAGTTCTTCGGCGGCGATCTGTTTCAGAGCGACGCGAATCCCTTGGCCTAATTCCATTTTTCCGGTAAGAAGCGTCACTTTTCCTTGGTCGTTCAACTTTAACCAAGCGTCTATGTTATTACTATCGGGTGGGCTCGACAGGCCGTTAGCCTCTCTTCCGGGCGAGCAGGAGGAAAAGGGAAATAAATGAAAGCCCATGACGAGGTAGCCCGTTTTGGTTAGGAATTCCTTTCTATTCATGCTTCTGCTTTTAATTTACGTGAGGCTCGGCGAACGGCACGCATCACGCGGGTGTGGCTGCCACAGCGACACAACACTCTTTCTAAAGCGATTCGAATCTCTTTTTCCGTGGGTTCCGGATTTTTCTGTAGCAAGGCTTTTGACGCGATAATCATTCCGTTAATGCAATAGCCACATTGCGCAGCCTGTTCAGCAATAAACGCTTCTTGGACAACGTCTAGCTGTGGTGCTTGTCCGATTCCTTCGAGGGTTGTGATTGCCACATGCTCAAGTGAATCGCACGGGCGCCTACAGGAGGGCATCGCCACACCATCCAACAGCACCATACAGGAACCGCATCTTTCTATACCGCAACCGTATTTTGGTCCGTTTAATTGCAAATTGTTTCGTAATACATAGAGGAGAGGGGTGTCAGGAGCTACACGTAGTGAATAATCTTTTCCGTTTACTTTTAGGTTAATCGCATCCATGGGCATTTATTCAAAATATTGGGATAAATTCATGTACTGATCATTCAAATATAACTGATTCGTATTTAATTTGTTTAGAATGGATAGAAAATTCGGAAAAATAGATTAGGTTTGAAGTAGAACCAATATAGAATGATCGATGCGTACCATTAAAACAGCGTTATTATCTTATGGAATGTCTGGAAGCGTATTCCATGCACCTTTTATTGATTTGCATACGGGCTTTGAACTAGCAGGTTCGTGGGAACGAAGCAAAAAGCTTATTCAACAAGATTACCCGGGAGTAGCAAGTTATCCTTCTCTTGACGCTATCTTGGAAGATGAGTCGATTGAACTGGTAATTGTAAACACACCCACCGGCACTCATTACGATTTTACAAGGCAGGTGTTGGAGGCTGGGAAACATGCAGTTGTAGAAAAAGCTTTTACCATAACGGCGGACGAAGCAATGGAGCTGGAAGCCCTGGCAAAAGAGCGCGGACTTAAGCTGGCGGTTTTTCAGAATCGGCGTTGGGATAGCGACTTTAAAACGGTAAAGAAAATAGTAGAGTCGGGTATTTTGGGCGAAATTGTGGAAGTCACCTTTTCATATGAAGCTTATCTACCTAAATTAAATACAAAAGCTCATTTGGAAGAGCCATCACCTGCAGCGGGCTTGATAAGAGATCGCGGTCCGCATATGATCGATCAGGCATTGTTTCTCTTCGGTTATCCGAAGGCACTGTTTGCCGACCTGGCTATTATGCGGACGGGTTCGAAGGTGAACGACTATTTTGAGTTGCTTTTTTATTATGATGACAAAAGAGTGCGCTTAAAGGGTGGTTTTCTGGCAAGGGAAATGGCTCCTTCTTATATCGTTCACGGAAAGGCGGGGTCTTTTCTGAAAAGCCGTGCGGATAGGCAAGAGGAACGACTGTTGGCGGGAGAAAAGCCAAATGCAGAAACCTGGTGCGAAGAACCTGAAAGCGAATGGGGTGTATTACATGCCGAGCGCGATGATAAAGCCTTTAGAGAGCGCGCCCCTTCTGAAAAGGGTAATTACCTTGATTTTTATGAAGGCGTTTACCAGGCGATTGTCAGCGATCTACCGGAGCCGGTCACTGCAGCAGAAGGGGTGCAAACCATGAAGCTGATTGAGGCGGCTATTGAAAGTGCGAATAGTGGCGGTGTGGTGAAGCTGTAAGCGCGCTTTCAGAAATTGGCTATCGGATCAATTTTGAGTAAGCTGATAACGGAAGGCTGATTTCTAAAGGCTCTTTGCTAAAAATGACCTTGAGCTTAGAAATGATTTCCGCGGAAACTTTTATCTTCGGTTGAGCGTTCATATTATTAAGAAAATAGAAGGGAGTTAGCTATGAGAGGATTCCGTTTTTCCGAATTCCTCCCTACGGAGATGCCAAAAGGGGGCTTCGATAATCTGTTAAAATTGTTTAGTCAACTACTAAATTACACCGCGGGCGATGCTGCTGAAGCCTTGGCCTGGATGAATGAGTTGGATAAGCAATACAATCTGACAGACGATACTTATGGAATGGGAGATTTTATCGATGACCTTAAAAATAAAGGGTACATCCAAGAGAACCCGACAGATGGCACTTTTCAGATTACGGCAAAAACGGAACAAACCATCCGTCAGTCGGCCCTGGAAGAGATCTTCGGAAAACTAAAGAAGTCGGGTAAGGGAAATCACGGAAGCAATCGCAGTGGGGTAGGCGAAGAAAAAAATGCTGATCGCAGGGAGTATCAGTATGGAGATAGCCTTGATCAAATTGATATGACAGCGTCTATTCATAATGCGCAGATCAATCATGGACTACAGAATTTTACGTTAACTGAGCGGGATTTGGAAGTGGAAGAAAGGGATTATAAGACGCTTACTTCAACGGTATTGATGATTGATATATCGCACAGTATGATTTTATATGGTGAAGATCGGATTACTCCCGCAAAGAAAGTGGCGATGGCCTTGGCTGAGTTAATCCGAACGAAATACCCAAAAGATACACTCGATATTGTTGTGTTCGGGAATGATGCGTGGCCTATCACATTGAAAGACTTACCCTATTTGCAGGTAGGGCCTTACCATACCAACACCTATGCAGGCCTGGAACTTGCAACCGATTTGTTACGTAGACGAAAGACCCATAACAAGCAGATCTTCATGATTACGGACGGTAAGCCTACCTGTCTCAAAGAGAACGGAAGGTATTATAAAAACAGCATGGGCTTGGATCGCAAAGTGATTAATAAAACGCTTACTATGGCTGCTCAATGTAAACGGCTAAAAATACCTATTACGACTTTTATGATTGCCCGCGACCCTTATTTACAACAGTTTGTGAGGCAGTTTACCCAAGTTAATGGAGGTAAAGCTTTTTACAGTTCACTGAATGGTTTGGGTGAGTATATTTTCGAGGACTACATCAGAAATAGAAGAAGAACGGTGAGGTAGATAGCCTGCTAATAAACTTTATACGAATTAAATCAGCCGAAAGCTGAAAGCCGACGGCTGATAGCTAACAATAGAAATATGATCAAAACATTAGGGGAGTTAAAAGCATCAGGGTACAAAAGCAGGTCGGTTAAAGAAGAATTGCGTGAAAATCTGATAAAACAACTAAAAGGCAAAGAAGAGGGCTTTGAAGGGGTTTTGGGATATGATGAGACGGTTATCCCAGAGCTGCAAACAGCCATTCTTTCGCGGCATAATATTCTCTTATTGGGCTTACGTGGACAAGCGAAGACGCGTATTGCCCGGTTAATGGTCAACCTTTTAGACGAATACATACCCTACGTGGCCGGTAGTGAGATATTTGATGACCCGCTTCATCCGATTTCTTGGTATGCCAAGAGTGAAATAGAAGCGAAAGGGGATGACACGCCCATAGCATGGCTACACCGATCGGAACGCTATACGGAAAAATTGGCAACACCAGATGTGACGGTGGCCGATTTGGTAGGCGATGTAGACCCGATTAAAGCGGCGACTTTGAAGCTAACCTATAATGATGAGCGGGTGATACATTTTGGATTAATACCCCGGGCCCATCGCGGAATTTTTGTGATTAATGAATTGCCCGATTTACAGGCGAGAATACAGGTGGCGCTTTTTAACATGCTGCAGGAAAAGGATATTCAAATTAGAGGGTTTAAATTGCGATTGCCCTTGGATATACAGTTTGTTTTTACGGCGAATCCGGAGGATTATACGAATCGAGGTTCAATTGTGACCCCCTTAAAGGACCGAATTGAAAGCCAGATCTTAACGCATTATCCGAAAACCATTGACGTTTCAAGGGCCATTACCTTTCAGGAAGCGAAGCTTTCGCCGCAACAGAAAAGCTTTATTGAAGTTGACGGATTATTGAAGAATCTTATCGAACAAGTGGCCTTTGAAGCGCGGAAAAGCGAATTTATCGATCAGAAATCGGGTGTTTCAGCGCGACTAACGATTTCTGCCTACGAAAATTTAGTAAGTACAGCCGAACGGAGGATGCTTCTTTCTAATGAAGAGCAAACCTTTGTTCGAATTGCAGATCTCGCGGGGATCGTCCCGGCGATTACCGGAAAAATAGAATTGGTATACGAAGGCGAATTAGAGGGCCCGATTCATGTAGCGAACAAGCTCATTAGCAGTGCCATTAAAACCTTGTTTATCCAGTATTTTCCAGATCCCGAGAAGTTAAAAAAGACCAAAGCCAAAAATCCGTATCAGGATATCGTCGACTGGTTTACCGCAGGTAATAAGCTGGATATAAATGAGGCCTTATCTGCCGAAGAATATGCGGCAATTTTGAATCACGTCCCCGGGTTGCGTTCAGTGGTTAAAGAGTTTCATAAAAAGTTAAGTGATAATCAGACACTATTGTTAATGGAGTTTGTTTTACACGGATTAGCAGAGTACTCCCAGCTGAGCAAGAACATTTTAAGCGGCGGCTTCGCCTTCTCGGATATGTTCGGTAGTCTTTTCAATTCATCATTCGAGCAGGACGATGAGGATGAATTGGATGATGAGGATTTTAGATAGAAGAGGCAGGCCTTAAAGCAGTTGGATGGGCTCAGCGTTTTGATCGTCGCTGAGCCCAGATGCCGTTAATGGCACTTTAACAGCGGCTGACCAATTAATACATACCTTATTAAAATAAGTCTAAAAAAACATTGACAGGTTTTGAAACAAATTGTACGTTTGTGCAAGATTTGTTAACTAGATTTATTCTAAATAAAGTGAAAAAGCGACAATCATTCAGCTTAGTTGTAATATTGAGCATATGTGGACATTTGGCTCATGCGCAAATTAAAGGGACGGTACTCAACCAGTCGAACGAGCCGGCAGTAGGCGTATCCCTGTGGATTAAGGGTACTCGAATCGGCGGAAAAACAAACAGTAAAGGAGCTTATGAGATCCAAGGCGTTAAAGCGGGCGAGCATACGCTGGTTTTATCAGCTATTGGCATTCAAAAACAAGAACGGCTCATTCACTTCGATGGAAAAGAACTTATCGAAGATTTTTTGGTGCAAGCAACGAATGAACAGCTCCAAGAAGTGATTATTTCTAGCCGTAAGAAACAATATAAGGTAGATACCACCTCTACAAGCTTGCGCTTGAACGAACCCTTATTAGAAATTCCGCAAAATGTTCAAGTCGTAACCAATAAGGTGCTGGCAGACCAACAGGTCGTCAGCATGAGCGATGGGCTAATTCGTAATGTCAGTGGCGCAGTCCGGTTAGAGCATTGGGGGGATTTATATGCGAACATCAATATGCGCGGATCGCAGATCCAAGCATTCAGAAATGGATTCAATGTGGTTGGGTCTTATTGGGGGCCACTAACGGAAGACATGAGCTTTGTAGATCATATAGAATTTGTTAAAGGGCCTGCCGGTTTTATGTTGGCTAACGGAGATCCTAGCGGATTGTATAACGTTGTTACTAAAAAGCCGACAGGTATTACGAAAGGTGAAGTAAGCGTTACGCTGGGCAGCTTTGGTTTATTTAGAGGAACCCTCGATTTAGACGGGAAATTAAGTAAAGACGGGAAAGTTCTGTACAGACTGAATGTTATGGGCCAGAATAAAGCCTCACACCGCCCCTATGAGTATAACGACCGATATAGCATCGCGCCTGTCATATCTTATCAAGTGGACGAGCAAACCAAATTAACAGCTGAATACACGTTGCAACATGTACGAATGTCGGAAGTAGGATCTTATTATGTGTTTGGACCGGAGTTGGGCGGTTATGCCACACTACCGGTTGATTTTACAATGACTAATCCTGGTATTCCGCCCACCAACATCGATGATCACAGTTTATTCCTTACACTGGAGCATAAGTTTAACGACCATTGGCGATTAACTGCGCAGGGATCCTATTTCTTTTACGATCAAGTGGGATATAGTTCTTGGCCTTCAAAGGTCAATGCTGATAGAACGGTGATTAGGAATGTCGGTATCTGGGACGCTCAAGGCCGTATGGGGCTGGGACAGGTTTTTGTAAACGGAGACGTGGAGACGGGTCCGGTTCGGCACCGTATTCTTGCCGGTATTGATATGGGGAAGAAGACTTATATTGCCGACTGGGGGCAATCCCATGATTTAGACCGTGATAGTGCCACCTTGTATTTTGATCCACTTAATCCTTCTTACGGGATACCTAGTAATGGATTACCAAATTTTGATCGGAACACCAGTTTAGAGGCTAGGGCTTTAGCAGCAGGTGGATTGCAGGGCCAGCGCTACACGGGATTGTATTTTCAAGATGAATTAGGTTTCCTTGAGAATAAACTAAGAGTGACTTTAGCAGGACGTTACACTTATGTACGTCAATATTATGGTGAAAGCGCCGACGAAGCTAAACGCTTCACACCGCGTTTAGGACTAAGCTATTCGATTACTCAAAGTGCTTCTGTTTACGCTGTTTATGATCAAGCTTTTGTTCCGCAAAGTGCATCAGGAACTATTGAAAATGGGGATAAAGTAAAGCCGATTACAGGAAATAATACTGAATTTGGTGTCAAGAACGAGTGGTTTGATGGTAACTTAAATACGACATTGTCTGTTTACAGGATACTGAAAAACAATGAACTTACTACGGGCCCGAACAGTACACCTACCAACCCTACAAGTATCGTGCTTGGGCAGAAGAAGGCCCAAGGTTTTGAGTTTGATGCGAGAGGAAGCATTGGTGCTAACTTGAGTCTCATTGCGAACTATGCGTATACTGATTCAAAAGTTAACAAAGTGACTCCGGGCGTAACAAGTGTCACTGTAGGGCAAGTGATGCCTGGTTTCTCTAAGCACGTGATTAACGGATGGATAAATTACAAATTGCCAGTTAAAGCCCTAAATGGCGTCGGTTTATCAGCCGGTTATACCGGATTGCTGGATCGCGCAACCGACAATTGGGGAGAAGGGCAGCGTAGACTGCCGGATTATCACAAGGTAGATGGCGGAATATTTTGGGAAGGAAAGAAAATGCGCATAACCGCCAACGCCTTTAATATTTTCGACAAATACTTATTCAGCGGTTCGTATTATGATTGGTTGAGCAGTTATTACTGGCAGACGGAAGCTCCAAGGAATTACAGGTTAACGGTGGCGTATAGTTTTTAGAAAAAACACGACCGCCAACAGAACCCGCTGGCGGTCGTGTTTTCAATGAGCGATTCCCTTTTTCTTTTCAAAGCTATAAATTAGATAAAACAAGGCCGGCAAAATAAAGATACTTCCTAACAGCAACGCCCAAGCCAAAGCTTCTATTGTTTTATCTGAGCCAGCATCTTCGATCAGGGATAAAGATGCTCCATCTTTTAAGAGTATAATCTTGGGAAAATGAATGTAAGTCGCGGCCAACAAAATCATGCTGGTTTGAAAACCTGCCAATATCCTAATGAAGATAGCTTGACTTTTATTTAATGATATCCACAAGAATATTAAAGAAATACTTGCTGCTCCAATGGCTAATGAACCTATCCAATGTCCAAAGATCCAATCCAATAAAGGTACATGCTCATAGTGTGCGGCAATAAAAACGAGTCCCCCGGCAACAAAGGCCGCTACAATCATTTTTTTAGCTATACCAATAAAGTGCTGTTTGTCAGCCGGCGAATGCACTTCGCCGATAATATAGATAGCGGCCAAGAACCCGCAAATACATATTGTGAAAAGTCCGACTGCTATTCCGAACCCATTTAACCAACTATAGACATAGGCCGACAAAAAATCTGTAGCTTGCACATCAATTTTCCGGCTCACGGTACTTGCTGCAATGATGCCGAGGAAAAAGGGCGTAATAGCACTTGAATAAACAAAGATTCGGTTATATACCTCCTGCATACGATCTTCAACGGCGTCGTAATTACGAAAAACAAAAGCGGTTCCACGAGCGATAATACCCAATAGCATAGCTGTCAATGGAATATGAATAAAGATGGACATGGTGGTATAGATTTTTGGAAATCCAACAAAAAGTATAACGATGGCAATAATAAGCCACATGTGGTTGGCCTCCCAAATCGGTCCGATAACACGATACATGGTGTGCCGCGTTTTATTTTTATGCTCGCTTTTACTTATTAATTCAATAATCCCGGCGCCAAAATCCGCGCCTCCCAAGAGGAGATACAGCCAAATGGAGGTCCACAGAAATGCAATGACTATATATAACATTATTTTTCGTTTTTGGCCGTCAGTTGTCGGAGATTAGCTTTCAGCCGCATTTAAAATAATTCACTTTTCAACCCTTGATATTTTGAGGGTGTCTAAAAAGGCCTCCAACGTCATATCGAGTGTAATGTAACGGAATCGAGATATCTCNCGAGTGTAATGTAACGGAATCGAGATATCTCTTAATGAGTTAGTTACAAATAACAGATTTCTCCACTTCCCCCGAAGCCTCGGGGTCCGGTCGAAATGACAACTTTTTAGACACCTTCCTTCTACACATCATAAATTTTTCCAACCATCTTAATCTGCCGATAAAGTAGAAAAGCGACGATAACCGACAAGGATAAATAAACAGCTGTAAATAGATAGAAAGAATAAACGATGCCGGGCATGGGTGTAACTGCGTCCACCGTTCGCATAACGCCATAAATAATCCATGGCTGCCGACCTATTTCAGTTACCATCCACCCTGCTTCAATGGCAATAAAACCTAATGGAATTGCGATAATGAATAAATTCAGAAGCCATTGGCTTTGGAGCCACAATCGGTTTTTGGCGAGCGCGATGAAATAGATAATCGAAAGCGCTAGCATCAGCATACCAAGCCCCACCATTACCTGGAAGGCATAATGGGTAATAGCTACGGGAGGATGATCGTTTTCGGGAATATCTTCCAGGCCTGTAACAGCTGTTTCACGAGCTCCGTGAGCCATCCAGCTTAAGAGCCCTGGGACTTTTAGTGCGTACTTGACTTCTTTGGTCTTTTCGTCTACAAGTCCGCCGATAACGAGCGAAGCGTTTTCTTCTGTTTTGAAATGTGCTTCCATGGCTGCGAGTTTTGCCGGTTGCCTTTGTGCGACGTCTTTTGCGGATATATCCCCGCTTAGTGGTTGTAGTACCGCGGCAACAGTTGCAAAAATAGCGGCAATACGAAAGGCCTTTTGATGAAAATGGACGTTTTTTCCCTTTTTGATCATAAATGCATGAACGCCGGCTACCGCAAAGCCGGTGGCGACAAAGGCCGCTAAGGTCATATGAAGTGCTTGCGAAAACCAAGCATCATTGAACATGGCTTCTATTGGATCGATGTTGGTATACTGTCCGTTTATATATTCGAAGCCGGTTGGACTGTTCATCCACGCATTAGCGGATACTACTAAAATACCCGATGCTAAGCCGCTTATACCTACAATGACACCGGTGAACCAATGAAACCAAGGGTTAAACTTATCCCAACCATATAAGAAAAAGCCTAAAGCGATAGCTTCAATGAAAAAAGCCGTTCCTTCTAATGAAAAGGGCATTCCAAAAATAGGGCCGGCGTGTTCCATAAAAGTAGGCCATAATAAGCCTAATTCAAAAGAAAGTACCGTTCCTGAGACGGCCCCTGTGGCAAAAAAAATGGCCACGCCTTTACTCCATGCCTTGGTCACATTTTTATAGACCAGCTCTCCGGTCCGTAACCATTTGTAATGGGCGATGGCCATAAAAAAGGGCATCACCATCCCGATGCAGGCAAAGATTATATGAAAGCCCAACGAGAGGGCCATTTGGGAACGGGCGGCGAGGAAATCGTCCATAATGAGCGTTTATTGATTTGATAGAACCTAAGGCCTGTGCCACTGAACTTTCTCAAATATAAGGCTTATCGTGTTAATAAAGCAGCAATTGAAATGAATAGAACGGGAATTCTTTATTTAGAACGAATATGTATTGTTTTTTGCAAATAGCGCCTGTTGCCTTTTTGCCCTTTTCGTTTTTCACGAAAGCTTTTGAACTTTTTATGGATTCGTTAGCTGTCTCCAATAATTGACCATTCCCCAAGACACCGCACCTTCATAGCTGATTGTACCGTCTGCTGCAATTTTTACAAAATACAACCCGGTCCAATTAAAAGGGGAGACATCGGGGAACGTTGGATAGCCGCCACTGTTGATTATTTCATTGATAGGATGATGCGTGGCTATCAGGGTGATTTTGTTATCCCTAGGCGTATTCTGTAAGATTTTAATCAGGCCTTGGAATAAGTTTCCTTTATTGTAAGAGGGATGGTTTAATCGACCGTCTTCCGTAATCGGTAAATTGAGATCCATTAGTTCAACCGTTTCTATTGCCCGATTAAACTCACTTGAATAAATACGGGTAATTGGATAGCCTAAGGCTTTTAGATTACCGCCAAGTTCTTTTGCGCGCGTTCGTCCTTCTTCGTTAAGCTGACGTGCCAATGCTTGGTCTTTCGACTTCCACCAATTAGCCGGCCCGGCATTGTCGTGGTTTAGCGAGTAATCCACCCCTTGGTCTGCATCAGCATGGCGCAATACAAGGGCGTAAGTCTCATTATTAACCGGTAACTTCTGTAAAGTGGCCCAACCTTTTAGGTAGGAGTTATAAGTGTCTGTTGCCCCCTTCCCGTTATAGGTAATCTGAGGTTTATCGTGATTCGTGTCCGTTGCTCCAAATAGGTAAAAACGCGTTTTGTTTTCAGGTTGCGACTTCGGAGCAACTTCGATGCTAACGACTTCTCCAGAAGTTAGTCGTTTTACCAGGCCCTCTTCAGTCATATTAATGCGACCGTCGTCGGCGCTAAAGATCGCCTCTTTATCGGTGGTTATTTGAAAATTATTTTTATTGACAAAAAGCAATTTTCCATCGTATTCAGCGGAAGTAATCTGTATAGAGGCTGGTTCGACATCGTTGCTTTTTTTACAGGCAGCCACGAGAATGAGTGAAAGCCAAAGAATGTTCCGGATATGACCTTTGCAAAGGGAAAATAGTGTTTTCATTGTTCTATAAGCGTCTATATAAACATCGTCTTCATCCTTGAAGAGCAGAATAGGCCGATAAAAATACGACGAAAAGCGAAAGATAGGTGCAGGCTGTCTGATCCGAAAGGTTAAACTCGGTTTTGTTTCATACCTTTACTCAATATTTTGCGTACTTTTTGCGATAATAGACCACGTATTGTTGACCAAAACGTGGCCTATTAGTAGTTTAAGCAGGGGCTAATTGGCTTCAATGTTTAGGCTTCCGACACTTACATGGACGTCGACACTAGCGCCTCCGCCGTTGATTTTTCCAACTACGCGATCTTTTTCCCTCGTTCCGGAAAAATTGCTTAAGGAAGGAAGGTTCACTTTCCTTGCGGCTAAGTTTAGATCCAATCCTTTATCCATAGGAAGCTGCAGGTTAACGCTTCCCGCCGAAACATCTATTCTGAGGTATCTATCCACACTTAGCATATTAACGGAGGTGCTCCCTGCGCTTGTAGCTAAATCCGCGCTACCTGCCATTCGGTCTACACGAATGCTCCCTCCGGAAGTTTTCGCTATTAGTTCGCCGTCAATATCGGTTGCTCCGATGCTCCCGCCGCTGGTTCTCGCGTCCGTCTTTCCCTTTAAATTATTAAGCTTAATCGAGCCGCCCGATGTATGTAATAGCAAGTCACCCCGTACGTCATCTGCATTAATGCTGCCTCCGCTGGTTTTTAGGTTTACATTGCTTTTTACATGAGCTACTTTAATACTACCCCCGGAAGTTTGTCCCTCAATAGGACCATTGATTCCATTTAAGGAGAGGCTTCCTCCGCTGGTTTTCAGTTTGGCTGATGCTGCTTGCGGTACATAAGCTTTGAATGAGATGGATAGTGACTTCTTCCAATTTTTAAATCCACTTTTGGGTTTGGCGATTGCAATTAATTGACCGTTATTGGAACTTATCTGTAGGTCGTAATTGTCCTTTAGCCGTTGATCGATTTCTTCTTTATTTAGGCTGTTATTGCCATTGTTTCCGTGCACGAATACTTCCAGACGCGCTTCTGAATCGTTTACGCCGATAACGCTCAAACTTCCGCCCGAGGTTTGCAGATCTACTGCACGAATATGGTCGCTTCGAAGCGATTTTGTTAGGTAAGGCGTGTCATTATCTTGAGCGCCGGCGAAAAAGCAGCTACTGCTTAATGCCATAAATAGTAGGAAGATTTTCTTCATAAGGGTTCGTTTTGTTATAAGACGCAAGTCAATTCGGGATGTTGCATGTAGCTCTCAGTTTTAGCCATTAGCTTTATTTTTGTTTTTAGTAAATTATAGCGTCGTTTTTGGCCGGATGTATAACTCGTCCTTGTAAGCGCGCGAAGCAAGCCTCATTACTTTAAATGAGCAAATCAAATTCAATGAAAATAGCACTAATTTAGTCCTCTCTTAAAGTTTTCGTCGGATTTAACAAAGCGGTTTTAATAGCCTGGGAACTGACAGTTATTAAGGCGATGAATAGCGCGCCTAGTCCGGCTAAAACAAATACCGACCAATGAAGATGGATGCGATATTGGTATTTTTCGAGCCAATTTTCCATGAACCAATAGGCTAGGGGGAAGGCGATAAGGCATGATACCAACACCAGCAAAACGAACTCTTTGTTCAATAGATTGGCTAACGATGATATGCTTGCTCCCAATACTTTACGGATTCCCATTTCTTTCCTTCTCCTTTCGGCCATAAAGGCAGCTAATCCAAATAAGCCTAAGCACGATATGGTAATGGATAGTACCGCAAAGACGCCGGCCAAGCGTTGGATCATCGTTTCACTTTTGAATTTTTGCTCGAAATCTTCGTCCATAAAATGATATTCAAAGGGGTAGCTGGGATTATTGGCTTTGACGACTGCTTCGATTTTTCCAATGGCCTCGGATAAAGGCTCACCGCTTTTTATTTTGATGTAGAGCGTGCCTTCTGAAGGAACAGAGGGAACGAATATCAACGGTTCGGCAGCGCTATACATGTTATTGTATATATAATCGTGAAGCACGCCGACGATCGTGGCGGGCGAACCATCGCCAGTCTTAAGCTGTGTCCCTACAACAGAACCTTGCTTTTTGATTAACTTGGCAAAGGCCTGATTAATAATTACGTTGGTAGTATCTCCAGCTAATTTAGGATTAAAATTGCGGCCTTCCGCGAGACGCATACCTAGTGTAGGTATTAAGTCAGCGTCTATAAAGTTAAACCCGATCAACACATCGGAGTTTGGATCTTTGCCTTCCCAGTTGATCGATCCTGTATTGGAATAGATGCTAAGCGCGTTGCGAGCACTTCCACCCACATTTTCAACCACACTAGTAGCTTTTAGCTGGTTTTTTAATGCCTCCAGATGTCTCCCCATATCTCCTTGGATTTCCGTGGAAATGACTTGACTTCGATCAAAACCGAGGTCGCGGTTTTTGGCATGTTGAATTTGCTGAAAAATAAGAACGGTACAGATAATTAGGGTGATAGAAGCAGCAAATTGAATAATTACCAGCCCTCGGCGGATGGAGGTGGCATTTCCTGATTTGAATTTAAGCCCTTTTAATACTGCAATCGGATTGAAGGAAGAGAGGTAGAAAGCGGGGTAGCTGCCAGAAAGCAATCCGCAGATCAATACAATAGCAAGAAGAAATAAGCAGTGCACCGGAGTAAAAAGGTTAACGTCGAGAGCTTTGTCTACTAGCGCGTTGAATGGCGATAAGAATAAGTATAGCAAAGCAATAGATAGCAGGGCGGAGAGTGTGGCCAATAGGAGGGATTCTCCTATAAATTGACCGATTAAGGTCTCTTTCTCGGCTCCCACTACTTTTCTAACACCCACTTCACGTGCCCGTTTTTCCGAGCGGGCGGTGGCTAAATTCATAAAATTGATACAAGCAATGAGGATAATTACCCAAGCAATGACACTGAATAGCCGGATATTTTTAATTGCACCTTCTTGTTCAAATCCGTTTTTAAAACTGTTGTACAGATGGAAACGTTTAAGGGAATAAAAGAAATTGCTGGCAGTAGGATGTTCATCGTTTGTTTTTTTGGCAACAAAGTGACGCAGTTTGGCATTAGCCGCTTCCAGATTGGCATTAGGTTTTAACAGCGCATAGGTGTCGGTACTATTGCTGCCCCACAACTGCAGCCCTCCTTCAACTTGCTCATAGTTTTTGAATGGGATCAGCCAATCGAAGCGAAGCTGGGGGGAGGTGTTTTGTGGTAGGTCTTCTACAACACCGGTGATATTGTAGCTATCGCCTTTGCCGACTTTAAGCATTTTTCCGAACGCTTTTTCCTCTCCGAAAAGCCGCTTCGCCATAGAGGCGGTGATCACTAAGGAATGGATGTCGACTAAAGCCATCTTCGGACTTCCTTCGATAAAATGAAGGGAAAACATATTTACAAAAGCGGGGTCAACATAGGCGCCTGTTTGGTATAGGCTCTTGTCGTCTTTGACGAACAGTTTGGAAACGCCATTGTTAATACGGGTTGCTTCAGCTACTTCCGGTATTTCTTCTTTGATCGCTTCCGCCAACTTACCCGGTGTTGCACTAAAGACGTAGGTATTTTCTCCGTAAGTCTGCTTCGATTTAATATTGTATAACAGATCTTTATTGGCAAAATAATCATCATAACTCAATTCATTCTCCACCCACAGAAAAATAAGTGATGCACAGGTTATTCCTATAGCCAATCCGAAAATATTCAGGAAGCTATATCCTTTGGTTTTCCATAGGTTTCGAAAGGCGATTATGAAATAGCTTTTTATCATAACAGTATCAAGATTAATGGTGTTCTTCTATCTAGTCATTTCAAAACACGGTGCCCTACGGTTTTGAATGCTACCTTTATCCGGCTATTCATTGCGTAAAGATTTCACAGGGTTGGCCATCGCGGCCCTAATGGTTAATGAACTGATGACCAAAAGGGCAATCGCAATAGCAATGCTTCCGGCAACGGCGAAAATCCACCAACTGACATCTATATGATAAGCGAAATCAGTCAGCCATTTACTCATAAAAAGCCACATTAAAGGAGAAGCAATAAAAATGGATATAGCCACTAGTCTCAAAAAATCAAGCGATAGAAGCCTTACAATCGTGGAAACACTTGCGCCTAAGACTTTCCGGATGCCAATTTCCCGATAACGTTGTGTTGTATGATAAGATACCAGCCCAAATAAACCCAAACAGGAAATAAAAATCGCTAATACGGAAAAATTTAAAAACAGGCTTCCAAATCGGTTTTCTGCTCGGTATTGCCGATCAAAAAATTCGTCTGCAAAAAAATAATCAAATGGCCGGTTAGGAATGATCTCCTGCCATTTCTGTTCAATGGCCTGTAAGGCGGTGTTCATGTGCGGTCCATCGATTTTGAGTGAAACCATGCCTCCTCCGTTTCCTTGGCCGTAGCGCATACTTAGCGGCTCAATTTTTGATTGCAGCGATTTAAAATGGAAGTCCTTGATCACATCGATGATTTTTCCCTCGCTTCCCCATTGCGAATATTTTTTACCAATGGCGTCCGCTGGTTTTGCATAACCGAAGAGTTTAACAGCACTTTCATTTAAGATCATGGCCTGTGCGGTATCGGTTCCAAAGTCAGGCGAGAACGTACGGCCGGCCGCCAGTTCGATTTTATATAATGGCAGGTAGTTATAGTCTACAAAGTAGACCGGGAGATTTGCGATTTGCATGTCGCCTTGCTTGTTCTCAATTTCCGAATAGGCTACCGGATTCTCTCCGCCCGGAACCGCTCCCGAAACGGTGCTGGCTAATACACCCGGAACGCTCACTATCGCGTCCTTTAAAATTCTACTCTTGGCGTCTCCATTGGTTTGCAGAATCAATACCCGGTCTTTATTGAATCCTAAGTTTTGATTTCGCATATACGCTAACTGGCGATTTACAATCAATGTACCTGCAATAAGCGCAATGGAAACCACAAACTGTACAACAACTAAAGTTTTTCTTAATAATAAGCCTTTTGTGTTTGACGAGAACTTTCCTTTTAATACCGTTACGGGTTTAAAAGAGGATAATACAAGCGCTGGATAAATGCCCGCCAGCAGGCCGATTAAACAAGCCAATAAAAACAAGAAAAGGATATAGCGAGGGTGAAGGAATATACCTCCGCTAATCTCTTTACCGGCCAGAAAATTAAAATAGGGAATTAACACCAAACACAGCAAAAGAGAGATTACAAAAGCCAATAAACAGATCAAAATGGATTCACCGATAAATTGTCGGGTAATCTGTATGCGGTAGGCGCCAACCACTTTTCTAATGCCCACCTCTTTGGCCCGTTCTACAGCTCTCGCGGTCGACAGATTAATAAAATTGATACAAGCAATAAGCAGGATAAATAGGGCCACAACAGCAAAAACGTATACGTTGTTTATGTTACCGCTAACAAAACCGCCTCTTTTTGAATGCAGATAGACCTCTTTCAATGGTTCCAGAAAAAGGGTATAATGCATTTTCATCTGATCCATTTCTTTGCCCACACGGTTGGTCAAAAAAGCAGGGAACTTAGCGGTTAGGCGGGAGGGGTCGGTATTGGGTTTCAGTAATAAATAGGAAGTAAAACCGAAATTTCCCCATTGCTCATCAAAGTTGAAATTGGCCATTTTGATTAAGGTAACCATAGAAATAAAGACATCGCCTTTAAACTGCGAGTTTTCGGGAATATCTTTCATTATTCCCGTTACCTTGCTGTTAAAGCCATCGTCCGTTATCAGCAGACTTTTGCCCATTGGATCTTCCTTTCCAAAATACTTTTTTGCGGCCGATTCCGATAAAACAATGCTGAAAGGTTCTTTTAATGCGGTTTTCGGATTTCCTGCGATTAATGGGAAATCAAATAACTGAAAGAGCGAAGAATCCGCAAAGAACAAACTGCTTTCTTGATATTTGTGGTTGTCTTTTCGTATCAGCAGACTATTTGATAGAATCCGTACGTAGTTTTCCACCTCAGGAAGGTCCTTTGCGGCATACATAGCCATGGGGCCGGAGGTGATATTAGCATTTATCGTTTCGGTTGGTGTTTTGACGTCACATACCAAACGGTAAATGCGGTCGGCTTTTTGATGATAACGATCGTAACTCTGTTCGAAGTTGACATACAACGCAATAAGGAAGCAAGCGGTCATTCCAACCGCCAAGCCACAGATGTTAATAATGGAAAATGCTTTCGTTTTCCAAATGTTGCGCCATGCGATTTTTAGATAGTTTTTTATCATAATTTTTTAGCTTTTAGCTGCAAGCTATCAGCCATAAGCCGTTAGCGCTACGGGCAGCGGTAAATCCCATTTTGTCGTTAATCGAGAGCTACTGTCTGTGCCATTGCAGCCCTACTACTCATTAGCTTTCCATTTTCGCCTTATGCCATAGAACCTTATACCTTTTATTCGCCTTACTCTGTACGTATAGCATGGATAGGATTCTTTCTTGCGGCCTTTGACGCTTTGGCATATACGGTCAGTATGGCGATTGCAACTACTGCTGAGCCTGCCCCCAAAAATATCCATAAAGAAGCATCCGTGCGGTAAGCGTAGTTGCTGAGCCATCGGTTCATAAGCCAGTAAGCTAATGGAAAGGCTATGACGAGCGAAAGACCAACCAATGTGATAAGATTTTTGGAAACCAGCAGCACAATATCGCCTATGGTGGCTCCCAGAGTTTTTCGAATGCCGATTTCTTTTACCTTCGACTCCGCTGTGATGCTAACTAATCCGAACAAGCCCATACAAGAAAGCAAGATCGCAATACCTGCAAAGATGCGCAGAAGCTTGCCTGCCCGAATGTCACTTTTGTAAAGTTGATCGAAGCGTTCGTCTAGAAATTCGTACTGAAATTCATACTCCGGATTATATTGTTTCCATAACTTTTCTACAGAAGAGATGGCTTCGGCCGTTTTACCAGCGGCTGCTTTAACGTACATACCGCCCAAGGCCCAGCCGGTATCATAGAATAAAATACACGGGCTGATCCTTTCCCGAAGGTTTTGGAAATGGAAATCTTTAACGACTCCAATTATGTCCCGACAGGCGGTCAATAGCGATTGCCAAGAAGTACGGAGTAGATATCAGCGCACAGAAAGCCCGTCAATTTAACCGGTCGGATTTCGAATACTACGATAAAATTTTGGTGATGGACCGAACTAATCTGCGAGATGTATTAGCAATGGCCAGCTCACCGGCAGCACGCGCTAAAGTAAGTTTGTTTTTAAAGGATGACGTTGTGCCAGATCCCTATTTTGACAATAACTTGTTCGATCCTGTATATCAAATGATTGCCGCTCGCTGTGAGGAACTGTTGAAAGAGCTAGTTGTTTAAGCTTCTAATGCGACGAGTCGATCGCCTTCCAAAACGGGTATAGTTTCTAAAAGATCCGTTTGCAGACAAAAATCAATGTCTTTTTGAATTCCTAAATGTTGCAGACGCTTGCTATGGGCGCTTCGGCTGAGGAAGTCGGCAAGATCTTTCTCGGCAGTAAAATATAAGGTTTCCGCAGCTATGGCTGCGTCATCTCCTTTTTTGTGGCTCTCTTTTAGTTTATTAATAACAGCGCCGGCAAAAACGGTGTCCTCTAGGTTAAAATTGTCTTTCCATCCTGCACATACCAATAGAATAGAATCATCTTGTTTGCTTAACCAGTTGCAAAGAGCTGTCAAGTTTAGAAAAGACCCGATTACGACCTTTTTCGCTTCCCGCGATAAATGAATAGCCTTGGTTCCGTTTGTGGTTGTCAATACAATAGTTCTTCCTTTCACTTTTTCGCCAACATACGAAAACGGTGAGTTCCCGAAGTCGAAGCCGTCCACCACTTCGCCGTTTCGTTCGGCCGCAAGTAGATATCCATGGTCTTTATAAATCGCACAAGTAGATACTTCTGCAACCGGAATGATGCCATCGGCGCCATTCGCTAAACCGTAGCACATAGAAGTGGTGGCTCTAAAAATGTCTATTACCACCACAATACTATTACTGATATCATGTAAGTGAATCAGCGCGGGGCTTAAGCAGACATTAATTTCATTGACTTTATCAAGCAAAATATAAACGTTTTGTACCTAAATTAGGCAGCTTTATGATCTACTGAACTTTATTTAATAAACGGAGGTTTGCTTACAACAGCTTTTATTTTTTTGTCTCTGATTTTAACGTAGATGGTAGTTCCTTCTTTACTGAACTCCTTGGCTATGTACCCTAAACCAATAGACTTTTGCAAGGTGGGAGATTGCGTTCCCGATGTAACACGGCCAATGACTTGGTCGTTTTCGTCAACAAGCTCATAGCCGTGTCTAGGAATGCCCCGTTCAAGCATCTCAAAGCCAACCAGTTTACGCTGTACCCCTTCCTCTTTCTGTTGTTTTAGTGCCGCAGCGTTCACAAAGTCTTTTGTAAACTTAGTTACCCAGCCTAAACCAGCTTCAAGCGGCGAAGTGGTATCGTCAATATCATTCCCGTACAAACAGAAACCCATCTCCAAACGAAGGGTATCGCGGGCGCCCAGACCTATTGGCTTAATTCCGAACGTTTCGCCAGCCTTCATAATTGCCTCCCATACTTCCTTGGCGTGTTCATTGTCGACATAGATTTCGAATCCACCCGCACCGGTGTATCCTGTTGCAGAAACCAATACATTATCCACGCCAGCAAATACACCCTTTTTAAAGGTATAGTATTCCATTTCCCCTAAGTCTATACTGGTCAAACTTTGAAGCGCATCTGTTGCTCTTGGTCCCTGTACAGCAAAGAGAGAAGTTTTATCGGAAATATCCTTCATTTCAACACCGTAGGTGTTATATTTCGTAATCCAATCCCAATCCTTTTGTATATTAGAGGCATTTACCACCAATAGAAAGGTGTTCGCATCAATGCGGTAGACCAGAAAATCGTCTACAATACCGCCTGTTTCATTAGGTATGCAGGCATACTGGATTTTCCCGTCGTAAAGTTTGGAAGCGTCGTTGGAGCTGATTTTTTGTACCAAATTGATCGCATTTTCTCCTTTCAATATGAATTCACCCATATGACTTACGTCAAATATGCCAACGCTTTTACGGACGGTTTCATGTTCAATATTGATACCGGTATATTGTACCGGCATATTGTAGCCTGCAAAGGGCACCATCTTAGCGCCAAGTGCAATGTGTAGATCCGTTAGGGCGGTTTTTTTCATGTTAAAAGGATTAAAGATTTCAAAATGCTGCGCAAACTTATACAAAATAAGGTTCAGAAAAAAGAAAGACTTAACTGCGGATCCGTAATTTTAAAGGTTTTACGGTGGTGTGGCGTTAAGCCGTACTTGAGAACGGCGTCCCGATGTCTTTTTGTAGGGTAGCCTTTGTTTTGTAGCCAATCGTATTCAGGGTGCTCATTGGCCAGATTCTCCATGTAATCATCCCGATAGGTTTTAGCTAAAATGGAAGCGGCTGCAATTGATAGATATTTTCCATCGCCCTTTATAATACATTGGTGCGGGATATTCTGATACTTTTTAAAGCGGTTGCCATCAACAAGGATATATTCTGCAGGCATTTTCAATGCATCTAAAGCGCGGTGCATAGCAAGAAACGAAGCGTTTAGTATGTTTATTTGATCAATTTCCTCTGCACTGGCACTCGCAACAGCGAAAGCGAGGGCCTCGTTTTGTATCATTTCTCTTAAGCTATATCGCTGGGTGGCCGATAATATTTTTGAATCGTTTAGAATTTCATGTTGGAATGAACAGGGAAAAACGACGGCAGCGGCAAACACCGGGCCTGCAAGGCAGCCTCGTCCAGCTTCATCACAACCTGCTTCAATTAACTCGTTTTGAAAAGTAGACAACAACATGTTTACTGTACTATATAACGCTGGGACACTAACAAGACAAAGTTAAAAATATTTGTGAGCTATTGGAAATTAGCTGTAAGTCATTACTGGCTAGGGAGACCTACGTTCGAAGTATAAAGGACTAGACTGATTGTCGATTACCGAAAGCTCAACATATTTTTTATGTTACAATTAAACCAAAAAATAAGGGCGCAGTCAAAAGACTGCTTTGCGATAAGAAAAATGGAATTTCATAAGCTACTTTGCTTTTGTCTATTATTGAACGGTGTTGTTGTGTATGGACAGCAACGGAAATCGGTCGTGCCAACAATCATCGATTTTAAGTCGGGCGTTCAAATTGATGGCGACTTGTCGGACTGGGGTGATAGTTTACGATATTATTATGAAAAACAAGACCTCCAGTTTGAAATTGCAAATGACGAAAGGCAGCTATACGTGGCGATGCGGGTAAAGGATCCTAGTTGGCAGATGCAGGCTTTACACCAAGGTTTTAATCTGGTGATAAACAAAGACGGGAAGAAAAAGGACGGTGCTTCAATAACGTTTCCGGTTCCGGATAGGGAGTCGTTAAGAGCTTTAGCGGCAATGGACAAGGACGAACGGCCGGCGGATATGCGTCAAGGCGTACTGAATGCAGTCAGAGCCGTTTTTGTTAGCGGAATGGCCGATGTGGTGGACGGGCCCGTCTCCCTTGAAAATAATTATGGCATTAAGGCAGCCGTTAGCATTGATAGTTTGGATGCGGTGTGTTATGAAGCCGTTATCCCCTTCGATCGACTCGGGCTTACCCCAAGTAACAACAAGGAAACGGCATTCAATGTAAAAATAAATGGAATAGTTATGCGAACAGTGGGAGGGGGGCGACCTATGGGGCGTTATGGTTATGGCGGGTACGGTTACCCTTATGCAAATTACAACGCGCGGCCGACTCGCAAGGAGGCGCAGCAAGAGCCAGGAATGTGGTTTGTATTGCCGCTCGCCAATCTTAAGTAGAATCAATCACAGTTAATACGAATAAATAACCGCTAAAGTACATGTTCGATAAAAAAGTCAATCTTCGTTACAGAAGGATTTTCCTTTCTTTCTTTTATGCTTTCATCTTTTTTTCTTTTCAATCGCAAGCCCAGACAGGCAAAGTGGTGAACGGAGTGCTTAGAGATAGTACCGGACTTAGCGTCATAGCGGCCTCCGTCAAATTGGTGTCTCCGCAAGACACGCTTCAGGCAAGTAGCGACGTGGATGGGAAGTTTTCTTTTAAAAATGTAAAAGCCGACAACTTTAATTTGTTAATAACAAGCTTGGGCTTTAGGCCTTTCAGCAGAAGCTTTTCTTTTAACGGACAAAGTGAGCTCGATTTACCGCCGTTGACGATGGCGTTCGAATCTCAGTTGTTGGACGTGGTCAACGTGACAGGGGGAACGTTGGTGACAATGAAGGAAGATACCATTGAATACAATGCAAAGGATTACAGAGTTCGACCGAATGCGATGACGGAAGAACTGATAAAGAAATTGGACGGGGTGGAAGTCGACAAGGACGGAAATGTGCAAGCCCAGGGGGAAAGTGTGACGCGAGTCCGAATTAACGGAAAAGATTTCTTTGGAGGGGACGTGAAAACTGCGACGAAAAATTTGCCGGCGGATATCATCGAAAAAATCCAAATAGTGGACGACTATGGAGATCAGGCGAATCTCACGGGCAATAGAAGCGGCGAGCCTGAGAAGATACTTAATATAACCATTGCAGAAGAGAACAATAACGGCAATTTTGGGCAATTCGGTGCAGGCATAGGCTCCAAACCAGACGGAGATGACGCTTATCGTTATCAGGTGGGGGGGATGTACAATTCATTTACCGGTACGCGTCAATTTTCTGTGCTGGCCAATGCCAACAACAACAATAATCAAGCTTTTGATTTCAATGCCAGAGGTAGTGGCGCTAGAAGAATGCCCGGGGGTGGCGGCCAAAGAATGGGTGCCGGCATTGGAGGCCCCGGCGGCTTTGCCGGTGGTAGTAATGGCTTGACGGATTCCTATTCCGCTGGCTTCAACTATAGAAAAGATTTTAACGATCAATGGACAACCTATGGCAACTATAGTTACAATCACAGCGATAATAATTTAATCAGCTCAGAATCAATTCAGGATTTCTTTCTTGATACAACGATATTAAGAAGTACCAATGCCACGAACAATGCGATCAGCAACAATCATCGTTTCGATTGGAATGTGGAGTATAAACCGAACGATAAATTATTTCTTAAGATTTCCCCTACACTCAGTATTGGCAACAACAACAGCAGTGGCTATACATTTACCTATCAAAGTATAAATAACGTACCTTCCAATAATATCGAGAACATAAACAACGATAAGTCGTTTACTCCCAACTATGGCGGGAGCGGCCTGTTGAATTATAAAATAAACGATCAAGGCAGAAATATCTTTTTTAATTTTTCACTGAACTCGGCCAAAACCGAACAAGATCAGGATCGCATTACCAATAATATTCGTTTTAGTAATGATCAGGATAGTACGAATGCCTACGTTCGGCAGTTGGTTGATTTAAACAACAAAGGGCTAAATGGCGGTACATCAGTTTCTTATATTGAACCGCTTAACGATAAGAGTAATTTAGAATTTACGTACGACTTTAATTTTGCGAATTATGATAATAATAGGCAAGCTAGTTCAATGGATTTAGAAGGGAACGTCACTCCCAATCCGTCGTTAAGTAATTTTTACGAATATAGCTTTTCAACCCATCGTGTGGGTGCAACCTATCGCTATAGAACGGATAAATTTGTGTATCAATTAGGCGCGACCGTTCTGCCTACCCGACTGAGGGGGCATACGACCTTAGGCGGCGAGGATTTATCCTTCGGCAGAAATGGTTTTTACTTTGTTCCGGTAGCTCGTTTTGAGTATAAAGCTTCCCGCACCCGTTCGTTTAATGCGGAATACCGAGGCAATGCCAGTGAGCCAACTTTTTCGCAATTGCAACCCGTTACTGATGTTTCCAACCCAAATTTTCCAATAACCGGTAACCCCAATTTGGCTGCCGAATTCAACCATACACTGAATTTGCGGTACCGTAATTTTGATTTTCAGTCGGGCAATATCTTCTTCGCGGTGTTAAACGCGAATGTTTCGCAAGACAAGATTACCACCAATCGTATCACAACGATGGACGACAGTTTGGGTGTGGTGCAGGAGACAAGGTATTTAAACACGAGTGGAAACTATAATGCACGTGGCTTTTATCATTATGCTAAGCCGTTTAACAATCGTAAATACGTCGTATCCCTGCGAGGATCTGCTAATTTTAACAACAACATTTCCTATGCAAACTCGGTTGAAAACGAAGCTAAAAATTGGGTGTTGAATCAAGGATTAAATGTACAGATAAATCCCAAAGATTGGCTGGAAGTGCGACCAGGGATCGACTTTACTTATAACACCACAAAAAACAGTTTGCAAAATAGGACTAACCAAGATATTACTACATGGGCCGCTTCCATTTTTGGCAACATTTATATCACACCAACACTATTATGGAACTTTGATGTTGCAAAGACAAGTAATAGCGGGTACGAAGGCAATGTGCAGGCAAATCCCTTAATTATTAATACGTTTATTGAAAAACAGTTCTTTAAGAACAAAAACGGCATGTTGCGTCTGCAGGGCTTCGACTTGCTAAATGAACAGGTGAGTATCTCCAGAACAGTCACGGAAAATAGGATCTCTGATAGTAGAACAAACAGGTTAGCCCGCTATTTTATGTTGTCCTTTACTTACCGTTTTCAAAAATTTGCTGGACGATCAGGCGCAATGCCAGATGATGACGGTCCCGGACGGTTCGAACGGAGAGATCGGCCTATGGGAGGCCCGGGGGGAAGGCCGGGTGGATTTTAATATACCCGTAATTTTCTCTAAGTTTGTCCGTCACAATGGATCATCAACTCATTCATTTATCAAACGGTATCCGCGTTTTATTAAAACCTGCGGACACGGTTGTATCGCACGCCTGTATTCTAATTAATGCAGGAACAAGAGATGAGCTGCCTCATCAATATGGCATGGCCCATTTTATTGAGCATCTGCTGTTTAAGCGAACAGAACGAAGGAATACAAATCAAATTCTGAATCGCTTGGAGTTAGTGGGCGCAGATTTAAACGCATATACCACAAAAGAGTATACCTGTATACATGCTTCTTTCCTAAAAGAACATTTAACAAGAGTATTGGACCTCTTTGAAGATATTATCTTCCATTCCGTTTATCCCGAAGCGGAGATGGAAAAAGAAAGAGGGGTAATCCTCGATGAGATTGCTTCCTATCAGGACAGCCCCGAAGACGCTATTGCCGACGATTTTGAGGATATGTTGTTTGAGAAGCACGCTTTAGGTCACAATATCCTAGGAACAAACGAATCGCTTAATGCAATAAAAAGAGAAGATATTTTTGAATTCTTAAACGAAAACTATTGTACAGATCAGATCGTTCTGGCGATAACAGGTAACTATGAGTGGGCGAAAATAAAGACGCTTGCAGAAGGTATATTGGATAAAATACCGGCAAATCTTTCTAAAAGGAAAAGGAGCATGCCGGTTGATTACCGCCCGAGCCGAAAAAAAACAGAAAAGCCGATTGTACAGACCCATGTAAGTCTGGGTAACGTCGCCTACTCCTTACACGATGATCGCAAAACGGGTTTGATGGTATTGAATAACCTCCTTGGCGGGATGGGAATGAGCTCTAGGCTGAACCTTCAAATTAGGGAAAAGTATGGAATTGCCTATACAATTGAATCAAACTATACGCCTTATACCGATACCGGCTTGTTTTCTATTTATTACGGAACGGATGAGGACAAAGCGCATAAAGCGCTTAAGTTAGTTAATCGCGAACTTAAGAAATTAAGAGATACGAAATTGGGTGTCTTGCAGCTCTATCAAGCAAAACAGAAGTTTATCGGTCAAATCGCTTTGGGAGAAGAAAATCGGATGGGTGTACTTATTTCAATGGCAAAAAATTTGCTTGACTATGGAAAGATCAATACACTCGAAGAAGTGGTAGAGAAAATAAATAAGGTTACCGCGGAAGAGCTTCTGGCGATTGCAAACGAGATATTTGACGAAACGCAGATAAGTGAGTTGGCTTTTGTTCCCGAACAGGAATAAATTTTCGTACAGACCTTGTGAACAAAGTCGACATTTGAGGAACGAATTGGCACATTCTTCTCCTTGTTTAGTCTGATAATGGCGGCTTTTTTTAATTTTGATTTTAATTTATACAAATGAAATTACCAATAATAGCATACGGAGATCCGGTTTTAAAACGAAAAGCAACAGATATAGATAAAGATTACCCGGACCTGGACAAGCTGATTGCCGATATGTTTGAAACGATGTATGCTGCCCATGGCGTGGGTATTGCAGCCCCTCAAATAGGCCTGTCGATTAGGCTCTTTGTAATAGACGCATCGCCCTTCGCCGAAGATGACGCTCCGGAGTTAAAAGACTTTAAGAAAGTATTTATTAATGCACAAATCGAAGAGGAGGAAGGCAATAAGTGGGAATTTAACGAGGGCTGCTTAAGTATTCCGGATATTCGAGAAGATGTTAGCAGGCACGAAACGATACATATACGGTATTTTGATGAAAATTGGGTGGAGCATCGTGAAAAATACGACGGGCTGGCAGCGCGCGTTATTCAACACGAATATGACCATATAGAGGGCAAATTATTTACCGATAAATTAAGCGTATTACGGAAGGCAATGCTCAAATCGAAGTTGGAGGCTATTTCTAAAGGGCAGGTGAAGGTGGATTATAAGATGAAGTTTCCCTCTCTTAAGAAGAAACGTTAAGCCTTATCCGCCTATGATGGGTAAAGACAGCTTATAACGTACGGAGATAATCCGGGTGCCGAATATAAGCGAAGCGCTGATGAAGGCGTTGAGATTTTCACTAACACCCAGATCCGATAACAGGATAAAGGTAACTGCACCTAAGAGGCAAGCGGTTCCGTAAACTTCCCGTCTAAATATCAACGGCGTTTCGTTCATTAATGTGTCGCGGGTTACGCCACCCATTACTGCAGAAAACATTCCTAATACAATGGCGGCAATTTCACTGCTATCAGCGGCAAGTGACTTCTGGAGACCGACAATAGTGAAAAAGCCGATGCCTAAGGCATCGAACATAAATAAGGTTCTCCGGAGTTTACCTAAATAGCGGTGCGTGGTGGTCGCTATAATCACCCCGAAGAGTATTGCTAATAAGTAATTCCCATCGTCTACCCAGACCGGGCGCGCATTTAAAAAAATATCGCGTAAACTACCGCCGCCGATTGCTGTCACGAAACCTGTGAAAGCGGCACCAAAAATGTCTATTTTGTGGTCTGCAGCCGCCATCGCGCCCGAAATAGCAAAAACTAAGGCGCCTATCAAGTCAATCAGGTAAAGCAAGTCCACAATGGGTGATCTAATTTAGTGAATACGAAACTAACTTTTAAATCTTAAGATTGCAATATTTGATAATAACTTTCGGCACTGATGGTCTTGGCACCCATAGACGCTAAATGTTCACTTTCGATTTGGCAGTCTATCAGTTCAAATCGATCGGATTCACAAAGGTTTATCAAGGCTATTTTGCTCGCATTGGGGGCAAGGGAAAACATGCTTTCTCCACAGAATATATGCTCCCTTTTTCCACAGATAACGCCATATAGACCGCCAGCTAACTGGTTCTCTCTCCAGACTTCCGTTGATATAGCAAAGCCTTTCTCGTGTAATTTGATATAGGCCGCTTGCATCTCTCTGGTTATCCATGTGCCTTGTTGGCCCTTTCTCGGCGTCGAAGCGCAAAGGGATATAACACGGTCAAAACAGGTGTTGTATGTTACTTGGTATCTGTTTGCTTTTATTTCTTTACGCATGCTTTTACTGATTTTTAACTCCCGAGGAAACAACACAAAACGTTTCCGCGGCGCATACCATAGTATTGGCGTATCATCGTCGTACCAAGGAAAAATCCCCGTTGCATAAGCAGATAGGAGACGCTCTGTCCGAAGATCGCCTCCTATTGCTAATAAACCGTCTTCTTCTGCAAGCGAGGGGTCTGGAAACCAAAAATCGTCTTCGTTAAGTTGAAAGAGCATGTTTAGCGATAAGTTTTAGCGGTTAGGTAGCCCTTAGCCATTAGGATCAACTAAAAGCTAGTAGCTCATGTCTAATGGCTATTTTAATCCTCTTGTCGCGGTTCCTTACTTATTTTCTCGAAGAGTTTGTCCATCCGCTCGACATACTCGTTGGTGTCATCAACGAAAAACTCCAAATGCGGAACGATCCTCGCTTGGTTTTTTATGCGACTTCCTAGTTTATATCTGATTTCTCCGGCGTGGCTCTTTATGTTGGCAATTGATTCTTGTACATTCTTCGCGTTTAGAAAGCTTAAATAGACCCGCGCAATGGCTAAGTCTGGCGTTACTCTCACGCGGGTAACCGTCACTAAAGTCTCAGGAGCCCATATCATACCTTCTCTTTGAAATATATCGGCTAAATCTTGCTGGATTACACTAGCAAAACGTTGTTGTCTTTTACTTTCTGTTGATCCCATGTTACGACCTCTTTTATGAATGATTAATATAACAAATTATTATACGGATATCGGGCGGTATGAATTTTGACAACTTTGTCGTACAATAGCTGCCTAAATTCCTCAACGTTCCTTTTTTCCGTTGCTGAGATGAAAACAGCCGGACTGCTATGTTTAGCCATCCAGCTGTTTTTAAAATCCTCAATAGTGACGTTTTTTTGTCCCTCATTTACGTCCTGGCCGTCGTTCGTAACCTCTGTTGCTTGGTAAGCATCAATTTTGTTAAAAACAGTAATTACCGGCTTGTCTATCGCACCTAGATCTTTTAAAGTCTCATTGACCGTATTAATGTGATCTTCAAAATTGGGATGTGAGATATCAACTACATGTACCAGGATATCTGCCTCGCGTACTTCATCTAAGGTCGATTTAAAGCACTCAACCAAATGATGGGGCAGTTTTCTGATAAAGCCCACCGTATCGGACAACAAAAATGGAAGATTGTCGATAACTACTTTTCGGACGGTGGTGTCTAATGTGGCGAACAGCTTGTTTTCAGCAAAGACTTCCGACTTTGAGATCATGTTCATAATGGTAGATTTGCCCACGTTTGTATATCCCACCAAAGCTACCCGAATCAACTCGCCTCTGTTTTTGCGCTGGGTTTCGTTTTGCTTATCGATCTGTTTTAATTTTTCTTTCAATAAAGAAATCTTATTAAGGATCATACGACGGTCGCTCTCAATTTGGGTTTCACCGGGTCCCCTCATTCCGATACCGCCTTTTTGGCGTTCCAAGTGCGTCCACATTCGAGTCAGGCGGGGAAGTAAATACTGTAGTTGAGCCAACTCAACTTGCGTTTTCGCCTGTGCGGTTTTTGCACGGTTAGCGAAGATGTCCAGTATGAGGTTGCTGCGGTCTAATATTTTTATCTTCAGTTCGTTTTCGATGTTTCTTAATTGCGAAGGGCTCAGTTCATCGTCAAATACCACAATGTCCGCCTCTTCAGCTTCTACAAAGGCTTTGATTTCATCGAGCTTTCCGCTTCCCACGAAGGTAGCTCTGTCTGGTTTTTGCATTCGTTGCGTAAAGCTGTTGATCGTTTCGCCGCCTGCTGTTTCAACTAAAAAGGCTAATTCTTCGAGGTATTCTTTTTCTTGATCTTCAGTTTCATTAGGCGTTATGATGCCCACTAATACCGCCCTTTCGGGTTTTATTGCAGTGTCATATATTTTTTTTATAGCCATAGGTGTTCTTACGGAATTAAATTTACTAATAATAGTTTATAAATACGTTTATATGCGAGTTTAACAGTGCATATAAAATCGCGTCTTTCTCGCGCTTTTTTAGCTATGAAAGAATCGTGCCTGAAACTTGGGCCAATACAGTGGAGGAATGGTTTATTGGAATGTGAAATGTCCATACCTGTCATTATACCGCACGGTAACCGTATTCTTTGGCAGCGATAAATGTCGATTGGGTATGGTATTACATAAAACAATTGATTTAATAGTACAAAGATAAGTTTTTTGCGTTTAAAAACGATATGCTAAGAGATTTTATCCCAACTTATGCCTTTGTTCTGCGCTAGAAGATAATTGCGGAGTAGTTGATTTTTCGGATCCTCGAGCGTTGGATCTTGCTTAAAGATATGTATTACAAAGTTCCTCGCCTCCTGAAGAAGAGCTTGGTCAACACTTAAGTCTGCTAACTTGAGGTCTAGTATACCGCTTTGCTGCGTGCCTGCAATGTCTCCAGGGCCCCTCAATTTGAGGTCAGTCTCCGCAATTTCAAACCCGTCGTTGGTTTTGACCATGGTGCTAAGTCTAAGTTTTCCCTCGTTACTGAGTTTGTTTGACGACATTAGAATGCAAAAAGATTGTTCTCCGCCACGTCCAACGCGGCCGCGCAGCTGATGGAGCTGTGATAAGCCGAAACGCTCCGCATTTTCGATAATCATGACGGTGGCGTTTGGCACATTGACCCCGACTTCTATTACCGTGGTAGCAACCATGATCTGTGTTTCTCCTTTTACAAAGCGCTGCATCTCAAAGTCTTTATCTTTCGTTGGCATCTTGCCGTGAACAATGCTGATTTTGTATTCGGGTAGGGGAAATTCACGGGCTAAATTTTCGATTCCCGCTTCCAAGTGCATTAAATCTAGTTTTTCGCTTTCTTTAATAAGCGGATAAACCACATATACTTGTCGTCCTTTGGCAATTTCCTCACGCATAAAGCCAAACATCCTCAAGCGGCTATTTTCGAATAGATGAAGTGTTTTAATGGGCTTTCTGCCCGCCGGCAGTTCGTCAATTACAGATATGTCTAAATCTCCATAGAGGGTCATGGCCAGGGTGCGAGGTATTGGGGTTGCCGTCATTACCAGCATATGCGGTGGAATTTGATTCTTACGCCATAACTTCGCTCGCTGCTCTACGCCAAAGCGGTGTTGTTCGTCGATTACAACAAGACCTAAGTTTTTAAATTGTACGGTGTCTTCAATAAGCGCGTGTGTGCCGACCAGTATGTCCAAAGATCCATCGACTAGTGCTTCGTGAAGGATCTTTCGCTCCTTTTTAGGGGTGGATCCACTGAGTAGTTTGATCGATATGGGTAAATCGCCGATTAGCGCTATTAAGCCGTTAAAGTGCTGTTGAGCGAGTATTTCGGTTGGGGCCATCATACAAGCCTGACAGCCATTGTCGACAGCCAGTAACATCGTCATCAGCGCCACCACGGTTTTTCCACTGCCGACGTCTCCTTGGAGAAGGCGGTTCATCTGTGCACCGGTATGTGTGTCGTGCCGGATTTCCTTTATGACTCTCTTTTGTGCATTGGTTAGGGGGAAAGGTAGGTGCTTCTGGTAAAAGGTGTTAAAGTTGTTCCCAACCTTATCAAAAACGTGGCCTTTGAATTTAGCGGTTTGAAGTAATTTGTTCTTTAACAGCTTCAGTTGTATAAAAAAGAGTTCCTCGAATTTCAGACGCCGTTCCGCCGCTTTAAGCTCCTCTATATTGGAAGGAAAATGGATATTGACAATTGCCTCCGCTTTCGAAATCAGTTTTTGCTTTTTTAGGATGTAGGGGGGGATGCTTTCTTCGATCTTTTTGGAAGCCCATGTCAGCAAGCCTTCTTGCAATCGCTGGATACCCTTGGTATCTAAAAAGAATTGTTTTAGCTTTTCTGTTGATCGGTAGACCGGTTGCAGCGTTGGATTGCCCACCTGTTTATTAGTGGCATTATATAATTCCATTTCCGGGTGCGTCATGGAGAACTGGCCGTTAAAGAGCGTGGGTTTACCGAAGATAACGTATACTGAGCCTATTTTTAAGCTCTTTTCAAGCCACCTTATGCTTTGGAACCATACGAGTTCCATCGATCCCGTTTCGTCTTTAAAGTGGCCAACAAGCCTTCTACCTCTTTTTTGGCCAACTTGTTCAACCGCAGTGAGTCGCCCCAAAATTTGAGCTGTGGGCATGTCGGGTTGCAATTCAGCTATTTTGTAATACTTCGTACGGTCGATATAACGAAAAGGGTAGTAATGAATAAGGTCGTTGAAAGTGAAAATCGCCAATTCCTTTTTCAGTACGTCCGCCTTTTGTGGGCCGACACCTTTCAGATATTCTATTGGCGTATGTAAACCATATTCAATCACAGGTGTTGATGCTGAACTTTATAACTACGCTTTCCAGGCAATGCAAGAGATTTCAACGTCCATGCCTTTAGGAAGCCCTTTAACTGCAACCGTTTCTCTTGCAGGTGCATTTTCTGTAAAGTATTCTCCGTACACTTCATTGACAACGCCGAAGTTATCCATGTCTGTAAGGAAGATACTTGTCTTAACAACATCAGCAAAAGAGTACCCTGCCTCCTTTAAAATAGCGTGTAGATTTTCAAGGACTGTTTTCGTTTGCTCGGCAATACTGCCTAAAATCAGTTCGCCCGTTTGCGGTGAAAGTGCAATTTGACCGGAGACATAAAGTGTATTACCGGCTTTTATAGCTTGATTGTAGGGGCCGATAGGGGCAGGGGCGTTATTTGTATTGATAATATCTTTCATGTGATGATAATTAGCGTAGGAAGAACCAGTCGATCAATTTGTACAAAATTCCAAGTAAAAACAGCGCAATTGCTATTTTGTTAATCGCGTGCATTACTTTTAAGTTAAAGCTCCGTTCGGAGCTATTGGGATTTTTGTTTCGGAAAAAGTACATACCACGAAGTTAGCGCGGAATGATGAGAATTCAAAGAAAAACCCTCGGAACAATCGTCCCGAGGGTTTTTTATGATAATCTGCTTAATAGACAGAATTATTTTTTGAATTGTACGTTACGGTTTAACTGACGACCTTCTTCAGTTGCGTTAGATGCAACCGGTTTAGTTTCGCCATTACTTACCACATTGACTTGTGATGCAGCAACACCAGAGTTAACTAAGTAATTTTTAACAGAGTTAGCACGGTCTAAACCTAACTGATAGTTGTACTCTTCTGTTCCTTCTTCAGAAGCGTTACCTTCTAAGGTAAGTGTAGCACCGCTAGCACGTAGGTCAGCAGATACTTGATCTAAAGTTGGGTAAGAGCTGGTTTTCAATACAGAGCTGTCGAATTCAAACTGAATGTTTGGATAAGAACCAGTTGAAAGAGCAGTAGTATCAGGCTCAGGGAACTTGATAGGACATCCTGATCCGTCAACTTGTGTACCAGCAGGAGTGTTAGGGCATTTGTCGAATTTATCAGCAACGCCGTCTCCATCAGAGTCAGTACTTAAAGCTTGAACAGTTGATTCAAGCGCGCTTACGCGTTGTTTCAATGCGTCAACTTCGTTTCTCAATTCTGGATCTTTCAACTCATCGTAAAGAGTCGCTACTGGGTTAGCCCAAGTCAAATCTTCTTTGTCTTTGCTTCCTAGTGAGAACTCTAAACCTGCGTGTGTATAAGAGAACTTATCGTTGCTGGTTCTACCTTCAACAGGACCGAACAAAAGCTTCGTATCAACAAAGTTCATCGTATAACCCAAATCTAAAGCTACGCGGTCGGATAATTTGAATTTAAGACCCAAACCTACAGGTACGAAAGCTTCGCGTGTGTAATCTCTGTCATGATTAGCCTCACGGTCGCCAGCGCTTTCACCCCAGTTTCCTTTATTATCCCATGCAGCTCCAGTTCCGTCATTGTTAGCATACATTACGGGGTTGAAAGCCATCAAACCGTAACCAACGCTAGCGTAGAAGTTAACTGAGTTTTCTCTTCTCAAGAAGTCGATGGTAGCAAACTGGAATACACCATTTAAGCTAACAGCATACTGAATATCAGTTTCAGCTGATTGATATTGATTACCGTCCCAAGCATTTGTAGTAGGGAATGGCTGAGAGTTGTGCGTAAAAACACGACCTCTGTTCGCATCCAATTGCAAGCCGAACCAGCTGGAGAATTGCTTACGTACGTTAATACCGTAATATTCTCTAACAGGTGCTTCAAATAGTCCTACTTTATTACCGAAAGCGTTGGAACCTCCAATTAATACATTCGGAGTAGTTATACCGCCATTGACTCCAATGGACCAAGTTCTGTATTGGCTCCTTCCGCCAAATACTTTAGCATCTTGTGCTTGAGCTGCCCCAGTGAATCCTAAGGCGGCAATCAAAGAGCAAGTAACTGCTTTTTTGATTGTAGAATAGTTCATACTTCGTTCTTTTAAAGGTTAAACAGTTTTAATTGTATAATTTGTATACAAAAATAGTTATTAGTTTTATTCATGCAACAATAGCAAATACTATTCCAAAAAAAAAGATCGGTCGGATTTACTCTTTTGTGCGTTTACTGGAAACCTGCATCGTTTTTTGGACCTGTATAAGTGCTTGTTTTAAAGTGATTTGTGTGTTTTATGCCCCGCTTGAATAATTATAGGGATTCCAATAAAACGAGCAAAAAAAATATAAAAAAAATGTCTAGTATTGCTACAATATTGACTAAAATATAGTACAAAACCTATTTGTTGCCCGTTTTGATCATCTCCTTTACGCTCTTTGCCAGCTTAATTTTGAGGTATATAAGGGCTGCTATCCCCAATATGCTGCCCGCCATGATGCTATATTGCTTTCCGTTGTAGGCCGCAACCGTGCAATAGGCAAGCACGATAATGCCAATATTTAAGAAGATATTATAAAGGAATTTCTTTCCCATAGCGATTAGTATACCGGCATGTTTGGATCAAACGCGTCCCGCCAAGCCAAGATTCCGCCCTCTAGGTTTGCTAGATTGGTATAACCCTCTTTTTCTAGCATGAGAATGGCTTGCGCGCTTCTCTTTCCGCTTCGGCAGTGCACTATAACGGGTTTATCGCGGCTAATTTTATCCTTTTCCAAGAGAACCTGTGCAAGCGGGATGTTTTTACCGTTCAAATTAGAAGTCTCATATTCGAACTCCTCGCGTACGTCTATGAGCTGGAAATCTTCATTTTGATCGATTTTCTGCTTTAGTTCTTCGACAGTTATTTCTTTCATGATGGTTATATTAAAATCAATACTTATAACCACCAAACTTAGACAAACTTATTTTCATATGCAAGTTTGCTGATATGGCGTATCGAAATAAGTGAGCTTGTTTACCGTAGATAAAAAGTACCGTTTATGATGAAACTTAAGGATTTTGTTTAACTTTATTACGAAATAAGAATGAAGCAAATTTTTTATATGTGGGGGAATACTTTTTGTCGCGCTATCCTATCTATAGTTTTGATTATAACGTTGGCAGCTTGTGCTGGTCAAAGAAAGCAACACATTGTAAATGTCGATGAACGTGAAGTTCATAACATTATAGCAACGCTGGCCGATGATCGATTAAAAGGCCGAGCTATTTTTACCCCCGAGATTGAAGAAGCGGCGGCCTTTATAGCCAAGGAGTTTGAGGTGGCCGGGTTAAAGCCGTTGGAAGCCGGAGCAAGTGATTTTTTACAACGTTTTCAGGTAACGCAAATTAAACCCGTTCTAACGGAGATTGTACTAAATGGAGAGGCGGTTAAGGAAGATTCGGGCTTTATACTGAGTGACCAAGCCGGTCTCAATTGGAACGCAGATCCGGACGTACGTGTCCTGCGTATCCGTGAAGGCGAAAGTTTCAGAAGTAAATATCGGGAGATTTTAGAGCAAGAGATCAATGCGATCGTTTGTGTCGACAAAAGCTTCGCGAAGGAATTTACTTATTTGAAACAACATGCTGACGGCGGAAGAATAATATTGGATGAAAGCAAAAGGAAAAAGGCGTCTGTCGTTTTTGTCTTGCAGGAAGAGCAGCCTAGTTCCTTCCGTGTCAACTATGCTGGAAAGGTCGAGAAGAAGGAGTTGGCTAATGTCGTTGGGGTACTTCCCGGAAAATCAAGGGCCACGGAGCTAGTGGTCTTTTCAGGACACTATGACCATATCGGTATTTTGAAGGCAGTCGAGCAAGACTCGATCGCAAATGGCGCGGATGATGATGCCTCAGGAGTTACCGCGGTGATTAGCTTAGCGAAAGCGTTTGCAAAACAAGAGGACAATGAACGAACGCTGATTTTTGCTGCATTCACAGGAGAAGAGTCTGGAGGATTTGGCTCTCAATATTTTTCTAGACAGCTAGATCCGCAGGATATCGTTGCGATGGTTAATATCGAAATGATTGGTAAAGACTCGAAGTTCGGACCGAATTCGATGTATATTACGGGATTTGAAAAATCGGATTTTGGAAATATCTTGCAAAGGAACGTAAAAGGCACCGGATTTTCATTTTATGCCGATCCTTATCCCGAGCAAAATCTTTTCTATCGAAGTGATAACGCGACTCTGGCTGCCTTAGGTGTACCAGCGCATACGGTCTCTACCGTACAAATTGATAAAGACGATTATTATCATACCGTAAAAGACGAGTTAAAAACCTTGGATATCAGGAATATCGTTGCGTCGATTAATGCAATAGCTTTGGGGGTAAGGTCGATCGTAGCGGGAAAGGATACTCCAACTCGATTAGAACCATTGAAAGATTAAAGGCTTTCTCCGATAATAAGGAAATCTTTTTCGAAATAAATTTCAAAAAAGCCGTCCCCTACAGTTGTGTAACATACATGACTTTCTCTTTTCAGTCCTTTCACCTGGAAGTTGGTTTGGTCGTCAAAGATGTAGACCTTTTGATTTGCTGCCTTCCATTTTTTGAACCCCGATTTAATGGCAAACATTCTTTGACTGCCATTGATAAGGACAATGTTAATGAAGGGAGCAAAGCGCTGCAGTAGCTGAAGCGAGTGATCTTGCGACACAAGGTTGGCAGCTTGGTATTTTTTTTCAATAAGATAGTTTAATGCAGTTTCTTTGAAAGAAGCTTTGTCTGCGTAAAGGACGCTAACTTGATCTTGTTGAATGCCATTATGCTCATCGCTAATAATAAGGTCTATATGGATATCTTCTCGTAATAAGTGTTGGGCACTTTCTTTATTGGCAATAATGGTTGGGCTCCACTCAAGCAACTGGCCAAGGAGCTCGGCATCGAAGCCGGACAGAGAGTCCACTATTAACGCCGGCTCTTGTTTCTCTCTAACGATATGATGGGACGACATGGCAGTTAAACTTAAAGGACAAAATTAGCAAATAAATAGGGCTGTCGGATCGCCAAAAAAGGCGGACGAGAAAGACGATTGGGATGTAAATATATAAAAGGTTTTTAGTCCGCGGTTTGCTCCACGGACTAAAAAGGATTTCTATTTATTTAATACTTCGGTAATCGGGCTACCGATATTTCCATTAGGCTCTTGGATGTGTAACAGGCCCGCTAAGGTCGCAGCAATATCCGTCATTTCAGTAACTCGGTTTGTGGCTCCGTGTTTGATGCCCCATCCCATCCAGATTAACGGAATATGTGAATCGTAGGGACTCCATGCGCCATGGGATGTGCCGGTTGCTTTAGGCGCCCCGCTGTACCATTGCGGCTCTAATACTATTTGAATAGCCCCGCTTCTTTTGTAATTGTAGCCGTTGATGATACGTTGTTTGATTCTTTCCGGAATAGCCGCTTCAGCGGCTTTGTCCATTTCAGTAACAAAAGCGACGCCGTCAACGCCTCGAAGATATTTTACTGCTTCCGCTTTAATAGCAGATTCATCGAGCGACTTTTCTTGAATTAAGCGATTGTTCAAATGCACCTGGTAATTTGTCAGACTCATAACGATGCTTTCTTCGCCAAACTTTTGCTTTAATAAGCTGTTTAGCGCTTGCTGTACCTCCCTCGAATTAAAGTAGCCACCGTTGCCTTGCTGGTCTATGAAAAATTGTGGGTTATGAGCTGCCCCATGATCGGCGGTTAAAAATACGGTATACTGGCCTTCGCCGATTTCAGCGTCTAGATAGCGGAAGAAATCTCCCAAATCTTGATCTAAACGGAGGTAGTTGTCTTCTACTTCAACGGAATTGACCGCGAATTGATGACCGATATAATCGGGCGATGATAAGCTCACTGCCAGGAAGTCGGTAACACCTTCCGGATTCTTTCCCATCTGTTCGTGATCGATAGCCGCCTTTGCCAAATCGAGCGTTAAGGTGTTTCCATAAGGTGTCGAGCTTATTAAACCCAACCCGTTTTCTTTCATTAGTTTTGATGTCTTGATAGGAAAGGCTGCCTTTTCCATCCCTTTGAACTTCCCTTCGTAAGGGTTATCATCGTCAATGCTCTGTTTGTAGGTATCGATGGGATAAAGGGTGTTCCAATCCTGTTGCAGGTACTTTTCTGCGAGGTTTTGCTTGTTAAAGTCAGCGACCCATTGAGGTAGTTTATCCATATAATAGGTACTACTGATCCAGTTTCCATTATTGAACCAATAGGCAGCGTCGGCAAAGTGACCTGCAGGAAGGATGCCGCCTCTATCTTTGATGGCGATCCCAATTACTTTCGATCGAAAGTTACTTGCTAGCTTAAGCTCATCTGTTATAGTGGAAGCTAATAAATTCCTAGGTGACATTTTTCCTGCCTTGTTGGCTGCATCTAGACCGATACCAGTCACCTGGTCATCTTGTGCGCAATACATGTGTTGTCCGGTTGCCTGTACAATGAAATCATTGCCGGCAATACCATGGATAGCAGGAGTAGAACCTGTATAAACAGAACTATGGCCAATCGCCGTGACGGTTGGCACGTAGTTGATATAGGTGTTTTCACAAGAAAAGCCGCTGTTCAGCATGCGTTTGAAACCGTCCTCCGAATAACGCTCGTAGTAACGGTATAGATAATCCCAACGCATCTGGTCTACCATGATTCCTACGACCAGCTTGGGTCTGTCTACAGGCGAAGAAGTTTTTTGTTGGGCCTGCACGCTGTATAAACCGATACAACAGCATAAAATTAATAGTCTTCTAAGTATCATACTTTCAAATTACTGTTTATTGCTGCCAAACTTCGTAAATAAAGTTTTGAATAAGGAATTTATCATGTTATTTTTCTGTTATAACCGGATTCCTCGTTAGGAACTTAAACGGAAACGATGATGCGGATTCTTAGTTATACTAAGGGCGTTTCGATAGGTTTTATAATGAAAGAAGGCATCCGCCTGTAAGAGGGGATGCCTTCTTTTTGTAATATGTATGTTTTAAAAGGTCATCAAGATCCTTCATAACACTTTTCACCTCCATTGGTGATTGTGCGCTCGGTCATGAAGGTCTATTTAAGCCATTAAACCAATAACCGAACCGGTTCTTCCAGTAGCGATTTCACTGTTTGCAAGAAAGCAGCGCCAGTAGCTCCGTCGACCACGCGGTGGTCGCAGCTTAAGGTAATTTTCATTACATTACCAGGAACCACCGCACCGTTTTTGACCACCGGTACTTGCTGTATTCCTCCGATAGCTAAAATACATGAATCGGGCGGATTGATGATTGCCGTAAATTCATCAACGCCGAACATGCCCAAATTGGATACGGTAAAGGTAGAGCCTTCCCAATCTTTTGGTTGTAGTTTTTTCGCTTTAGCACGTTGAGCAAAATCTTTTACTTCTGCCGATATATGGGACAATGTTTTTCCATCGGCAAAACGCACCACAGGTACTAACAATCCTTCATCAACTGCAATGGCAACGCCAATATTCACGTGTTCGTTATAGCGGATTTTATCGCCTAACCACGATGAGTTTACATTGGGATGTTGTTTTAATGCTACAGCAACCGCTTTAATTACCAAGTCGTTAAACGATACTTTTACAGGGGCGACTTCGTTGATTTTAGTCCGGGCAGCGATGGCGCTATCCATATCAACTTTTACAGTTACGTAGAAATGCGGAGCGGTAAACAAGCTTTCCGAAAGGCGCTTTGCGATGGTTTTGCGCATTTGCGTAACCGGCTTTTCGGTGAAGCGTTCTTCTCCGATAAACTGCGGGATACTAACAGATTTGCCCTCTGCACCCTTGTTCTCTGCGCCTGGTGCAGCCGCTGCTGGAGCTTCCGCCTGTTGCTTAGCCGCAGGTGTGAACGACTCGACGTCCTTTTTTATAATTCGGCCATTCTCTGCAGTACCCTTCACTTCATTCAGGTCTATGCCTTTTTCCTTGGCAATTTTCCGCGCCAAAGGAGATGCCTTAACACGAGACGAATCAGCAGAAGTGGTTTCTGTGCTCGCCGGCTGACTTTGCTGGTTCGGCTCGCTACTCGCTTCTTCTTCTTTTTTAGTAGCCTCTTCTTTTTTCGGCTTGCTGCTCTTTTGTTTAAGCAAAGGTGTTACATCTGTGCCTTCTTTTCCTACAATGGCAATGATGTCGTTAACCTTTGCCGCTTGACCTTTTTCTACGCCAATGTAAAGGAGGGTTCCTTCAGCATAAGCAGTAACTTCCATGGTCGCTTTATCCGTCTCTACGTCGGCAATTACGTCATCACTTTTAATTTTATCACCTACTTTGAAATGCCATTCGGCAATCACACCTTCGGTCATGGTATCGCTAAGTAGGGGCATGGTGATAACCGTTGCTCCTAGCGATTCGGCGCTCACTTCTTCTCCTTCGTCCTCATCTTCGGCTTCTTCCTGTGCAGGTGCTTCCTCTTTTTTGTCTTCTTTTGTTGACGATGGTTCACCATCACCATTGCCATCAAGTAACGCTTGATAATCTTCGCCTTCTTCACCTAATACAGCGATTACAGCATCTATAGGTACTGCTTCGCCTTCTTTAGGTCCTATATATAATAGTGTGCCTTCCTGATAGGATTCAAAATCCATGGTAGCCTTATCGGTTTCAACTTCAGCAATTAAATCTCCTGAGCTAACCTTATCGCCTACCTTTTTATGCCATTTTGCAATCACACCTTCGGTCATGGTGTCGCTCATTTTAGGCATTTTCACTACTTCAGCCATAATATTATCTGGGGTTTTTTATCATTAAAATATTAAGATTGCACTTCCTATTTAATCCATAACATATGGATAGTCTTGCTGTACATACACGTCTGTATACAACTCTTCAGGATTCGGGTATTCAGACTCTTCAGCGAATTTTACCGCTTCATCAACAATACGCTTCACTTCGGCTTCCTCTTGGTCAAACCATTGTTGGTCGACGTATTTGTTCTCTAAGATGGCGTGTTTTACAGCAGCAATCGGATCCCGTTCTTTATATTGCTCCAGCTCTTCTTTTGTACGGTACTTAGCTGGGTCAGACATGGAGTGTCCTTTATAGCGGTAGGTCCGGATTTCAAGAAATGTTGGTCCGTCTCCTTTTCTTGCACGTTCAACAGCTTCATCCATTGCATTGTGAACAGCTACGACATCCATACCATCCACCGGTGCGCTTGGCATATCAAATCCTAAGCCCATCTTGTAAATGTCAATCATGTTGGTAGTCCGTTTAACGGAAGTACCCATGGCGTAACCATTATTTTCGCAAACGAAAATCACTGGAAGTTTCCAGAGCATTGCCATATTGAATGTTTCATTTAAAGAACCTTGTCTTACAGCCCCGTCTCCCATGTAACAAACGCAAACATTATCCGTGCCGTTGTATTTCTCAGCAAAAGCAAGGCCTGCACCAAGTGGAATTTGCCCACCTACGATACCGTGGCCTCCTGCAAAATTGTTTTCTTTGTCGAAAAAGTGCATGGATCCACCTTTACCCTTCGAGCAGCCAGTCACTTTTCCAAACAGCTCTGCCATAGCGGCATTTGCGCTCATTCCTTTGGCTAGTGCATGGGCATGGTCACGATAAGCAGTAATCATCGAGTCCTCTTTACGAAGAACTGACATGGCTCCTGCAACAACAGCTTCTTGCCCTATATATAAATGGCAGAAACCTCTTATTTTTTGTTGACCGTAAAGCTGCCCTGCTTTTTCCTCAAACTTACGCATAAGTAACATAGACTTATACCACTCTAGATATGTTTCTTTTGTTATTGGTGTTGAACTCATCGCTTTATGTTCGTGTACTTAATTTACTGGAAGGCAAATCTAATCAATTGTTACGATATTCACAGAATGTAGGCGATAGAAAGTAAATATTATTTGTCGCCTCCCGCCCTTTTTACTGATGGTTGTATACTATATAGTACATAAGTCAGAAAAATGTTAAAATTATGTTTGGTTTTTTTGACAAAATGAAAGTTTTGATTTAGCTTTGCGACTCAACCCAGTCTAGTGAATGAATAAACGTTTACGCTAAAAGAATACATTGTTAAAGTTAAACGGAGAGCCGGTTTAAGGTCAATAGACGCTTGGACTGTCTTCCTAAAGTAAATTAACTCGGATGAAAAAAACGCTTTTGGTAGTATGTATGCTGCTAGGTGCTATGTCACTAAACCTTCAGGCCCAAACCGTTACTGAAAAAAACAACTCACCCGAAGATCCTGATAATTTAGCTAAAGAATACTTTTCGCAGATCATGGGAATCGCCGCGTCGGCCACAACCAATACAAAGCTATATCAGTTCGTTTACGATTGGATAGGGACGCCTTACCGTTTGGGAGGCAAAACAAAGAATGGCATTGACTGCTCGAAGTTTGCCTACGAACTATATGAAAAGGTATTCAATACATCGATCGGAAACAATTCGAGAAATATTTATACACAGGTTGACCCCATCAGCAAAAGTGATTTGAAACCCGGAGACCTGGTCTTTTTTAAAATAAGAAGTAGAAGTATCACGCACGTGGGTGTCTATCTGGGCGATCGGAAATTTGCCCATGCATCGACGAGCCGGGGCGTCATGATAAGCAATCTCGATGAAGCATATTGGAAGCGCTACTATTTTAACGGCGGACGCATGATGCTAAAAGCCCAAAATGAGAAGGCTGAAGAAGAGGAAAACGTACTTCATTTAAATTAAGAAGTCAGCAGCATCCCGCGGACTAAAGGCGGCACAGGCAAAAGCACTAAGCTACATCCATCAAGCATTCGTCACAAGGCCGATGTGTTGTTTTGTTATTACAAAATAGTATCGTTTTCGCAACGTCAATTCCTTCCGGCTGCACAAATATTTGTTCGTTGCATTTAGTCAGCTGCTTTTTATAGCCCTATACCGTATACCCGAGGTATTCCACCTTCAAGAAATATTTACTACTTTTATTGACTAGAATAATACTATGGCCAGTGAAAAGATATTGATCTTGGATAAAGACCAGATCAAAAAGAAGATAACACGGATTGCTTATCAGATATTCGAGGACAACTTCGAGGAGGAAGAGATTGTTTTAGCGGGTGTGGCAGAAAGAGGCTATGTGCTCGCTCGCCGAATTAAGGATGAATTGGTGGAAATATCCTCATCGATCCGAGTTAAGCTTATCAATATTTCCCTAAATAAAATAAGCTCTACGCTACAGGCTGAAACCGATGTTTCTGTAACTGAGGCCAAGGATAAAGTGGTGATATTGGTGGATGACGTCTTGAACAGCGGGAGGACGCTGGCCTATGGACTAGGCGTCTTCTTGGATGTGCCCTTAAAGAAAATGCGGACGGCGGTATTGATCGATAGAAGCCATCACAAATTCCCGGTTATAAGCGACTTTTCAGGGCATAAACTGTCCACTATTCTGAATGAGCACGTCTCTGTCAACCTGGAGGGATTTGAAGACGAAGAGGACGCCGCTTATTTACATTAAGGCCACTGCTGCTAGGCGCTTCTGGCATCGCGTAGATCGAACAAACAAATTCTTGGATTACTAAATGAACGGCCCTCACCCGGTTTTTGGGGAGAGGGTTAAAGTCTTGTAACCATTTACGATTCTAGCCGCGGATTATAGTTTCTTTATAGAGCATTAATCTTTAGAGTCATCCCCGGCTTAATAGAGGATCCTTTTAAGTTATTCATCGCTTTTATATTAGATACCGTTGCCCCTCTGTACTTTTGCGCAATCCTAGAGAGTGTATCTCCGCTTTTAACTTTGTAAGTCACGTAATTTACGGTTTTCTTTTCGATGCTCTTTTTTTCGGCAGCATAGTTCGGTTCGGAAATCTTTAAGCGTTGTCCGGGGACTATGGCACTTCTCTTCAGCTTATTCCACACCTTTAAATCCTGCACTTCAACACGGTATTTATTGGCAATGGAACTTAGGCTCTCGCCTCTTTTTACAAGATGATAAACTGCCTTCCGATCACTGTTAGACGCGGCGATAACTTTTGCTGGAGCATCGGTCGGATTATTCAGTGCGGCATATAGGCTCGCATAAGCGGTTTTATCAACAGCCGGAACAACCAGACGTTTAGGCGCTTCTGGAGTGCCGTTAATGATACTCTTTTTATATGCAGGGTTTAAAGCAATGAGTTGGTTCAAGTCGAGATTCAATGCTTCGGCAACGCCGGCAAGCGGGGTGAATTTGTCGATTAATATGACGTCGGTTCCCTCTGATGTGGCTAAAGCCGAAGTCGAACCAGAAGGAACTGTAATGCCCAAGACCTCATAATTGCTTAGTACATAAGTCATGGCAATAAACGCAGGGACATAGTTGCGCGTTTCTCTGGGAAGATACTGCCATATCGTCCAATAATCGGGTTTTTCAACGCCCGAGCGCTGGATCGCACGGGCTACATTTCCTTTTCCGCAATTGTAAGACGCGATGGCGAGCTGCCAGTCGCCAAATTCGTTATAAGCGTCTTTTAGATAGGCCGCGGCGGCATAGGTTGCGGCGTATGGATCTTTCCGTTCGTCGACATAATTGTCGATATTTAAATTAAAGGCTTTGGCTGTGGCAAACATAAATTGCCAAGGGCCAGTAGCGCCGACACGCGAGACTGCATGTGGGTTTAATGCCGATTCAATAATAGATAAATACTTTATTTCTTGCGGTAAATCGGTTTCGGCAAATACTTTTTCGTAAATTGGGAAATAGTATTGGGCCAGCTCAAGCATCCTCGAAAGGTGATTTTTATACCGGGGTGCTGTGTAGGCATTTATATAGGATTGGACATAGCTGTTGTAAGTCAAGGGTACAGCTTTCTGTAAAGTGTCCAACTGCTTTTTTATATTTTGGGGGGCTAGATACCAGGAGAGCGGCTGTTGTACCGTATTTTTTCGATAGGTAGAATCGTCTTCTCTAGGGGGGGCGACCGAATTGGTGCTTAAGCGCGAAGGTTCTTCGGTATCTTTATTTGACGTTGCCCGTGTCGATTGAACACAAAACAACAAACCAACGGCAAATGCCGAAAAGCTTTTCAATATCATGTCGTATATTTAAGGTTGCTGATTATCAAACCGGTTCACTATATGTTAATAATAACCTAATATCTTGAGAAACCCCAAAAATTTAAGCAGTATTTCCTTAAAAGAACGGTTTTATTAACGCGCTTAGTATAGCGAACGCTTTTTTTTTAAAATAATATTAATAAAACTTTCATGGTTGATCGCATACACCAGTTCCAACTGGGATGGAAGTGTCACGAAAATTGGTCCGGCCTTTAACTGAATGCAATGCGCATATCCGTTCAGCAAAGAATGAGGCGTTGATGAGCAAAAGACCTTTGAAAAAAAAAGCTACTGTAACAGCTATGAAAAGTTACAGCAGCTTTTTCTTTTTATGAGTGCGAGGCGTTTATTGCTTTTCCTCTTTAACATCGTCCTTAATGGTTCCAGCTTGGCCTTCTTTAAACTCTCTGACGCCGCGGCCTAATCCACGCATCAATTCAGGAATTTTTTTTCCACCGAACAATAATAATAAAGCAAGAACGATAATTGCTATTTCAGGCCCACCGATACCCAGTAACAAAATTGTGTTTAACATAACTCAATATTTAAAATCTTTATCTAATACTACCTATGTAGTTTTTGTTTCCTTATAAAATACGTAATCTGCTTACGTCCAGTTTACAAACTTATGCAAAAATGCTTAAATAAACAATTTTTATCGTTTATCATATCGCGTCCATTTTTTCTAATTTCCCGCTAACCAACTGCTTGGATTGATAGGTGAAGTTCCTTGCCAAAGTTCAAAGTGTAGATCGGAAGTTCCTTCTGTTGCGTCTACGGCTACGGTACCGATCGTTTGTTTGACACTTACCTTCTGGTTTCGGGCAACACTTACACTTTTCAGGTTTTGATAAACCGTAAAGTAATTACCATGGCGTATGAGCACTGTATATTGGTTTTGCATTTGTACTACAGATGATACAACCCCATCGAATACGGCGCGTACGGCAGCTCCGGCTGTTGTACGAATGGTTAACCCGTTACTATTAACTTTAACACCTTTTCCATAGGTGTATTGTCCGTAGCCCTGCGTAACAGAGCCAGAGGCAACAGGCCATGGAAGTCGCCCGCGGTTGCCCGTGAAGTCGGCCGCTAGTTTAGCCGCTTCAGGCGTCGATAAAAGTGCTTCTTTGTCTGTTTTTCTGGCAGTTGGTTCTGGAGCTTTTGCATTTGGATTTTTCTTGGCTAACTCCGCAGCGCGCCTTCGCTCTTCTTCTTCCGCTTTTTTGCGTGCTTCTTCAATTTCTCTTCGAATGGCAGTTTGTATGGCACGTGCTAAACGAGCGTCTTCTTGCTGTTTCTTCGTCAGCTCTTGCTTGTACTCTTTTTCCTTCTTTGTTAAGTCGTTAAGTGCTTTTGATTTAACCGTTTTTTGACCGTCAAGCGCCTGCTTCTCTTTTTCCTGATCGCTCAGGAGCACCACTTTTTCTTTTTTGTTGTTGGCCAGTTCGGCGATTTTTTGTTCAATGCTTTTTTGTGTCTCTTCTATTTCTGTAGCTTGTTTTTTCCGCGATTCGCTAAATTGTTGCAGATATTTAAGGCGCTTATAGGCCTGATTGAAATCATTAGAGGCAAAAATGAACATCAATTTATTATAGGCATTCGAATTCCGGAACGCGAACTGTACCATAGAGGCATAACCCTTTTTCAGTTTGGCCAATTCGCTCTGCAGCGAACGGATGGTCTGGGTGTTTTTATTTATCTGACTTTCTATGAGATTAACTTCGCTATTGATTGTGTTGATCTTCTTTACCCTCAAATTGATCTGTGCATTGAGCGCATTTACTTGTTTGAGCGATAAGGATTTGTCTTTAGAGGTAGAACGTAAGGTCTGGTTTAATAATTCGATTTCACGGGTAAGCGCCTCCCGTTGTTTTTTTAATTGTGCGCTAGACTGTGCCCAACTAGAAAAGCCTATTACCAGAAAAAATAGCAGACAGCATATTGACTTTATCCGAATCATTCTCTTCTCCAAATCATAAATCGATGTATTTAATACATCGTTATTTTAACCAATTTATTGCCAACGAAAGTACTAAAATATTATTTAACTCACTAAAACAAGTTTTTGATCAGCGCATCACCCTTAAGGGTTTATATTTTGACGGGATGGTAAAAGGCATTTCCAAGGGTTCATTGAGTGCCATCCGGTTATATTTGAGCTGTAATTGGACGTTGACGGCGGCGGAATTAGCTGCCAAGCGGATGTCTTTCGGAATGGGGTGCTCTTTTATGGTAGCGAAATCGGAATAACTGGTATTAACCTGCTGTGCTCCGTTAAAAGTGCTCAAACGACAACGGGCAATTCGGTAGGCCTCGTCCACCTCCACCAAAAAGTTTAAGTCATTCTTAGAGCCCCTTAAAGAATATCCTAATCCGCTCGTTTGGGTTTCATCGGTATGCGTTAGTGCCTGTTCGATGATATTGCCCAACATTATCGATTGCAGATTGTCATAGGTGATTCCTTCAGATGCAAATTGGTGTAAAAAGGCAAAGGGCTCATCGATGTAGGTTCCATTAATGCGGTTCATCATCTTAAAACGGCTTGGGGTAATTAGCACGCGCGCAGCTTCAATACCGAATAAGGTAGTAATGGAAATCCAAATGGCCTCTTTATTTTTTATCTTGATATTTAAGGTGGCGTCGTAGCTGTCTTTGTTAATGGCGACGGCAGACTTCGCTTTTGCACTGAACGTGTTAAAGCTTAACTGGTTGGTAAGAATGCCATTTAGTAAGGCATGGTCGCTTATTGGCAACCGCTTCTCCTCGTCTTTAGTCGCCTCCACTATCGCCTTTTTGCTTTTACAAGCCGAAATTGCTGAGCAGATTACAAAAACTATTATAATAAATGGACTTCGTAAAGTTGAAATCTTAAAGGGCATCACTCAATATACTTTTTGGCATCGATTTTTTTGGACAACAGCTCCACATTTTCACCCGTGGTTTCGCCGGTTTGTTTCGCTTGTTTCCACTTTGCTACCGCATTTTCTATATCACCTAATTTGAAAAGGATATCACCATAATGTTCTAAAAGAGCAAAAGAGGTTTCGCCGGAATTTGCAATTGCTTTTTCGATCCATTTTTTAGCCTCCTCATAATTGCCTTGTTGGAATAAGACCCAGGCATAGGTGTCTTGGAATGTTGGATTATTGGGCTCGAGCTCGTTCGACTTTTTCGACATTTTGGCAGCCTCTTCTAATTTGCTCTTCCTAAGCGATAAGTAATACGCGTAGTTATTGAGGGTTCCTACATTGTTACTGTCCAAGGCCAGAGCTTCTTCGTATGCTTGGTCTGATTCGGCTGAGAGATCCAGCGCGTGGTAGGTATCGCCTAAGCTACTATATACTTGTGTAAGTAGCATGGTGTTGTTTTCCTCTGTATAGTTCAGCGCTGCTTCAAAACAATTCCGGGCATCTGTGTACTTTTTTTCCATAAAAAAGGCATGGCCCGAAAAGAACTGTGTTAGTGGTTGTTGCGGAAATAAAGCAGAGGCTTTGTAAGCATGTGCCAATGCTTCTTTTTGCATGCCTAAGCTGAGTTCAATTTGCAATAGCTGTTCCCAGATGGTGTTAACCCGACTGTTAATATCAATGGCTTTAAGGTATTGTTCCCGTGCTTCTCGAAGCTGCTTTTGTTGGGCCAGAATATCTCCGTATAGTGCAAACGCGCGGGCATCTGTTGGATAGCTCACCGTTAACGTGTTAGCTAATTCACGTATAATGGGCGCCATTTCTGTGTTTTTGGGATCAGACATAAGGCTTATTAGTAAGCGCATCTTCCCTTCAAAATCCATCCGCTCGCTGGCGAAAGCCATTTTCAGTTCCCTTGTTGATTTTTCCTCATCTTTTAGATTATGATAGGCATCGGCCTTACTTAACGAAATGTAAGGGTCTCCGGGGATACGAGCATGTCCCTCATCTAAGACTTTAAGTGCTTCTTTTGGTTTATTGAGCTTAAGGTATAAGTTGGCCAGCAACAAATACCCTTTGGTGCTATCCGGTTCATCTTCAATAATGGAAGTGACTTCTGCAACTGCCTTCTTAGGTTGTTTTTGTTTCAGGTATATCTCTTGACGCGCTATGATAATATTGTCGTCTTTTCCAAATTTCTGTTCGATCTCGTTGTAGGCGTCTAATGACTTAAGAAGCTCGTTATTCAGAAAAAGCGCATACGCCCGATCGTAAAAATATTCTTTCTTCTCTGGTTTAATGCGGACTAAGTGGTCAAAAATCGGCGGAAGAGATTTAAAGTCTTCCATTTGTTTATACACGTCCGCTAACAAAACCCAATACCACTCATTGTCGGGTTTTAAAGCCGTTGCTTTTTTTGCATGAATAGCCGCGTCGCCCAGGTTTTTGTCTTCGAGTTCTAAGCGGGCCAGTTCAAAATAAGCCGCATCATTGCTTTCATCAAGCTTTAACAGCTTATGGAACGTTGTCTTGGCCAGATCAAGATCGCCCCGCGCCTTTTCGTTTAGCGCTTGGTAATATAAATTCTTTACTTCACTACTATCAACCTGCGCTTGCGCGAGTACGTACTCGCCGGTTATTAATAAAACGAATAAACACGCGCATATTCTATTCTTCCAACTCATTTTACATTTTTGTTTAAAATCTATCCATTGTGCAATGGTAAACGTCGGCTAAAGGCTTTCATCTTTAACTATTCTTTCTGCTACAAAGGTTAGGCCATTATTTTTTAAAACCTAAAAGCTGTTTAAGCGGTTGTCTTTCTCTCAGGAACGTACCGATTAAAAATAGCAGAAGCAATGCGTTGCCGATAAGAAGGTTCCTTTTAAATACGCTAAAGGACAGCCAACTTAAAATTATTGCAGATACAATATACGTCAAATTTTTTAATGTATGATAAGGAATAGGGTATTTTTTTTGTCCCAAAACATAGGAAAGAGCCATCATACTGGCGTAGGTAATCATCGTAATCCAGGCAGAGGCGATAAATCCATAAGACGGTATAAAGAGCAAATTCAATACAATGGTAATAGTTGCACCCGCTCCGGAGATATAAAGACCGTATTTTGTCTGGTCAGAAAGCTTATACCAAATGGATAAACTCATATATACGCCTAGAAAAACGTAGCCCAATAAAAGGATTGGAACGACGGACAGGCCTTTCCAGTTTTCTGCGCTTGCGGCAGGAGAGGCCCCGGCTATAAAGTATTTAAGGAGTTCTATGTTGGCCACTAAACCGATCATACCGATGGCCATGGCAATTACGAAGTAATCCATGATGATGGCGTAAGTTTGTCCTGAATTCTCCGTTTTTGCCTGGCTGAAGAAAAATGGTTCAGCGCCTAAACGGAATGCCTGTATAAAAATACTTAAAAATATGGCGAGCTTCGTCGACAGCCCATAAATACCTACTTGGGTCTCTGCAATCTGATCCGGCAACAGTTGGCCTAAAAAGACTTTATCAAGATTTTCGTTAATGATAAATGAGAAATTGGCAATCAAAATAGGAAAGCTATAGGAAAGCATTTCGCGTGCTAATTGACTGTCAAATCGCAACCTCAATTTCAACATTTCCGGAATCATCAGCACTAGCGTGATGGCGCTTGCGAATAAGTTCGACAAAAACACATAGCCTACCCATTGCTGTTGGTACCAAGAAGAAAAAGACTTGGCAATAGGAATATTGTTTTTAAGTGCCCAAGGGACAAAAACAATAAAAAACAGGTTAGAAGACACGAATATGGAAATATTAAGCAGCTTGATCGTTCCATATCTCAAAGGGCGTCCATCGGCTCTGATTTTGGCGAAAGGAATAATCGCAATAGCGTCTAGTACTAAAATGAGCGAGAAGTAAGTGATGTACTTGGGTAAATCGGGATCCGATATATTTATAACGGCTGCGATTTCCTTTCGTAGCAGCGAAACGATAAGGAGGAAGCTTGCGCTGATGAAAAGGACAATCAGAAAGGTGTTGCTATAGACCGCTTGTTTATCATCTTCTCTTTTTTGGATATATCGAAAAAAGGTGGTTTCCATCCCAAAGGCTAACAACGCATTCAATAACGACGCGTAACTGTACATGGTTGTGAAGATGCCGAAAACAGCAGTAGGTAGTTTTCTAGCGAAAAGGGGGGTAAGGACAAAGTTGACTAAGCGCGCTATGATTGTGCTTAAACCATAAATCATCGTTTGTCCTGCGAATTTCCGTAATGTCGACAAGTTTTACAGCGTTAAAGGGTTAGTGCTTAACGATTTCAAAGTTACGATAGCTTTTTAATTCGCCGGGCTTAATCTCGACTTTTTCAACGACCGCACGTTCGGGCCCCTCATGACACCATTCTACGAAGGTCTCAAGTTCGAAGGGTGCTCCCTCTGCCTCTATGTAGACCGTTCCGTCCGCTCGATTCTTAACAAAGCCGCGTATCTTCAACTGGTCGGCGACAGCTTTGGTTGTGGCCCTGAAAAACACCCCTTGTACTTTTCCCGAAACGGTGATATTTAAATGCTTCATCCAATATTGTCTGTTTATTTGAAGCTACATAAAAAACTTCGTGCAGACAAAAGTGCGATTTTTTTGTAAATTAAGCTAGGGATAACGCTTCGTTCGAGAAATGCCGGATCAGACGATTATCAGAGCAAAGGAACGACGGTTGAATTTTGGCTAAGTTTTAATCCGTCGGTATGGCTGATGAGATTGAGCCCAGGTTTTTTCCCCTTCTCGATACTTCCATATCTGTGGTCGATTCCCAAATACTTTGCGCCGTTAATTGTGGCCCATTTCATCGTCTCTGCTAAATCTAAATACGGAAAATGAGCATGTAAGGTCAAGAGTTCAGATAAAATACATAACTTATCGTTCGAAGCCAAGCTATCGGTGCCAAGCGTTATAGGGCTGTCCTGATTCAGGAAAAGATCAATCTTCGGGAGTCTACCTTCGATATAAAGATTGGCGTTCGGACACAAACACCAGGTTACGTTTCCTGCAAAGCGATCTACAAAAAAGATATCTTTCATGTTTGTGTATGTGTTGTGCACAAACATCACCGGTTGCCGTTTCGGCAGTAAAGGGACAATCGTTTGGATGGAATCCCTTGCTTGCGCTTTGAAAAAGCTAATATCTCTTTTCAACTTTTGATAGAAATCTATAAATCCGCCGGATTTGTAGCGATAAAGTTTGTTTTCTTCCTCGGATTCTTGGTTATGGATGCTTAGAAGATTGTTTTCTGGTTTATGTAGCTGTTTGAAGAAGCGGAAAATCTCCTTGCAAACGGAATACGGCGCATGAGGAGTGATGGAGGAGGCTAGGCCTTCAAAGGCTTCGCATAAAGCGAGCCCATCTCTGAATACTTCTTGCGCCTTTTCAGGCTCAAAGCACAGAATTTCTACAAAGGTATGGTAATAGAGAGTGCTTTTCACTTTAACGCTTTTGGATACCGATCTGTTTGCGATATCACCGACCGCTACAATACCGTTTTGTTTCATTTCCTTGTCGGCAGCCATCATTGCGTCAATGATTTCGGCTTCGGCGGTGTTTCTTTGTGAAATTACTGCTTCTATAAAGGAAATTAATCCAGTGCCTTTCGGAAACTTGCCCTTTAGATGAGAAAGTTCCAGATGACAGTGCGCGTTGATAAATCCCGGAGCAATAATGCCCCGGTGCTTGATAATATTTTTATCTGATATTTCTTTCGTTCCAGGTTGATAAACGCCTATAATCTCACCGCTTTCATCCACTCCAACAATACCATTGTGAATCGGCTCAGTAGAAACGGGAAGAACATAGTCTGCCGAGTAATAATTTACCATGACATCTGAGGTTCGCTAAAAATATGAAGAATTTGTCTACTCTTTTTTAATAATTATGGGCAATGTTAGTAAAAAATATGAAACAAAAGAAATTTGTTTCACGGTTTAACACACTTGGATAACAAAGGATTATATGTTTTTGTGTTAAAAAAGCGGTATATTTGCCACGTGAAAAACGTTGGAAAGAAAGTAGACATCAGGGCGTTAAGCTTAGATCAGTTGAAAGAAAGCTTAGTAGAACTAGGAGAGCAAAACTTTCGTGCAAAGCAAATTTACGAATGGTTGTGGAAAAAATCCTGTGTTGATTTTGACGCGATGACGAACCTTAGTAAATCCCTTCGCGATTTGTTGAAAGAGAACTTTGTTGTTAATGCCGTCGCTGTCGATAGGTCACAGTACAGTGCGGACAAAACCATCAAGAGTACCTTTAAGCTGTTTGATGGAAATATTATTGAGGGCGTATTAATTCCTACGCCTGATCGAATGACGGCTTGTGTAAGTTCGCAGGTAGGATGTAGTCTAACCTGCAAGTTTTGCGCAACGGGCTATATGGATAGAAAGCGTAATCTGCATGCCGATGAGATTTACGATCAGGTGGTATTGATCAATAAACAGGCGGAAGAAAATTATAAGGCGGCGCTCAGTAACATTGTGTACATGGGAATGGGAGAGCCGCTACTCAACTACGCCAATGTTTTGAAATCGATTGAGCGAATCACTGCTCCCGATGGGTTGAATATGGCCGCGAAACGCATTACCGTCTCGACAGCTGGGATAGCCAAGATGATAAAAAAGCTTGGTGACGATCAGGTTAAGTTTAACCTTGCTCTTTCGCTTCATGCTGCCAATGATGAAAAGAGAAACGAAATTATGCCGATCAATGAGCAGAACTCGCTGAAGGCTTTAGCTGAAGCGTTGAAGTATTACTTTGCAAAAACGAAAAATCCAGTAACGTACGAGTACATCGTTTTCAACAATTTCAATGATAGCTTAGCGGATGCCGCTGAATTGGCTGCATTTTGCAAACATCTGCCCTGTAAGGTCAATATTATAGAATACAATCCGATTTCTTTTGCAGATTTTGAAAACGCAGAGGGCGACAAGATAGATCGTTTTGCGGCTTTCCTCCGGAAGAAAGGGATCATCACAAATGTTAGGCGAAGTCGGGGCAAGGATATTGACGCAGCCTGTGGGCAGCTGGCGGGAAAAGAAAAGCAGGGCCAGTTGGTGTAAGGCCTGAGGCTCTCCTAGGAAAATCTAGGTCTTCGTGTGCTAGTAGTTTCGTTAACGGGCAAATCCGGCTTTTGCAAATTCAGAAAAGTATATGATATATGATAACCCGCTATCTGAACGCTTTTGTTTCGTTGTTATATCCTGATTTATGTGCCGGCTGTATGCGGTCTCTTTATGAGCATGAGGAGCTGATCTGTACGCATTGCTTATACCATTTGCCGGTGACAAACTTTCACCTCGACCCCAAGAACGCTGCCGGTAAACAGCTATGGGGACGTGTTCAGTTGACAGCCGTCGCCTCCTATCTTTACTACGTGAAGGGAACTACGGTACAAAACATCTTTCACCAATTAAAATATTTCAACAAACCCGAAATTGCAAATATATTGGGCGAACGTTATGGTGCAGTGCTCGCGGCGTCTCCGTTTAAGGATGCCGACCTCATTGTTCCTGTGCCCCTGCACCCCAAAAAACTGAAAAAGAGGGGATATAACCAAAGCGAGTTCTTTGCAAAAGGGCTTAGCAAACATTTCAAGCTTCCGGTTGAATCGGGAAATGTAATTCGGCACACGCGTACGGAATCACAGACAACCAAGCGTCGATACGAGCGATACGAAAATATGAAAGATATTTTCGAGGTGGTGGAGCCGAGCGCCTTCGCCTTTAAGCACCTGATATTAGTAGACGATGTGCTAACCACCGGAGCAACGATCGAAGCATGTGCAAACAAACTTTTGCAAATACCCGGCGTTACGGTAAGTGTCTTAACGCTCGCTTATACCAAATGATGCTTAAATCCGCCTTCTCTGATGTCAAGAGAGTTCCGAACGGATAAAAAAAACCGGACATTTATGGTGCCCGGTTTTCGTATCTATGCAAGATGGGGTATTACTTATATAATGGGAATTTTGCCATGAGTTGAAGAACTTCATCGTGAACGGCATCCAAAACTTCTTCATCTTCCGGTGCATTAAGGACACGGTCGATCAATTCGACGATTGTCACCATTTCAGCTTCCCGCAAACCTCTTGTCGTTACAGCAGCTGTCCCCATACGGATACCGGAGGTAACAAAGGGTGATTTGTCATCAAATGGAACCATGTTTTTGTTGGTTGTAATGCCCGCTTCGCCTAACGCAGCTTCTGCAGCTTTACCACTAATTCCCTTGTTTCTTAAATCGATTAGCATGGAATGATTATCCGTGCCGCCAGAGATAATTTTGTAACCTTTACTAACGAAGGCATCGGCCATTGCCGAAGCGTTTTTCTTCACCTGTAGGATATAATCCATATAACTGTCGCTTAATGCCTCTCCAAAGGCAACAGCCTTGGCTGCAATGATATGTTCTAAGGGCCCCCCTTGTGTGCCTGGAAAAACGGCCATATCCAATAGAGAAGACATCATCCTGATTTCTCCTTTTGGGGTTTTTAAGCCCCATGGGTTTTCAAAATCTTTACCCATCATAATCATACCGCCACGGGGACCTCTGAGGGTTTTGTGGGTGGTGGTGGTTACTATATGACAATGAGGAAGCGGATCTGTGAGCAGTCCGCGAGCAATTAAGCCAGCCGGATGCGATATGTCGGCTACAACCAGGGCGCCGATTTTATCCGCCACCTGACGGATGAAAGCATAATCCCAATCGCGTGAATAGGCCGAAGCACCAACAATGATTGCTTTTGGCCGCTCTTTGAGCGCAGTTTCTTCTAAGGCTTTGTAATCGATTAAGCCGGTCTCTTTGTCTACACCATAAAAATGAGCTTCATATAATTTGCCGGAAAAGTTTACAGGAGAACCATGTGTAAGGTGGCCGCCGTGAGAAAGGTCGAAACCTAAAATCTTGTCGCCGGGCTTTAGGATTGCCAAAAACACTGCCGCATTAGCTTGTGCTCCCGAGTGAGGTTGTACGTTTACCCATGCGGCATTGAAAAGCTGCTTTGCGCGGTCTATAGCAATTTGCTCTATTTCGTCTACCACTTCGCAGCCGCCATAGTAGCGTTTGCCGGGTAAGCCTTCTGCGTATTTATTCGTTAATACAGAGCCGGCCGCTTCCATAACCTGTTTGCTTACGAAATTTTCCGAAGCAATCAATTCAATGCCTTCCTCCTGGCGTTGTAACTCTTCGTTAATCAGCTCAAATATGATGTTATCTCTTTCCATTAAATATTGATATAAGTATCAGTTTTAGACAGTTGCGCAAAGATAGGGAAAATGTGGATAATTGATAATAGCTTTACTTTATTTATTAGTTATCGGCCCTGTTTGATGCATGTGGGGACCGGAGCTTTATCACCTAAACGGCCTGTGCCTTTTCTTTTACCCAGAAATTATTATAACCTAATCCAAGTTGTAGTTCCAGCATTTGTTGCTGTAGCATCTCTAAGATGGCCAAGAAATTATAAACAAAATGCACCTTATTTTCCGAATGCTGCTGAATAGCCCTAAAGTCTAGCTTTTGATTGATTGTCAGTAACGAAGCAATCGCTTTTTTTTGCTGTTCGATTGTATAGGGGTATTGTACCACTGTATGTTTTACCTCACTAGACTTGTTCAAATAGTTTTTCATTAATCTATCATAAACCTTCATGAGTTTATATAGATCGAAAGAGCTTAATTCCTCACTTGGGTTCGCATCGTTTGCTGCAATTTTACAGTTGGAGGCGATATTGCCTCGCTTCTCGATCATAAAGCGATTGTCTTCCAGTATTTTAAGCTCTTCGCAAACAGTTTTGAATTTTTTGTACTCAATCAATTTTTGAACAAGGTCCTTTTTGAGGTCAATTTCATTTCCTTCCTCATCAATTTCCGGACGCGGCAATAGCATCTTCGCCTTAATACGCATCAGCGTGGCAGCGACAAAGATGAATTCGCTGGCAAGCTCCATATTCAGGGCATTCATGTGATGTAGATAGCCCAAGAAGTCGTCGGTAATCCGCGCGATGGAAATTTCATGTATATTGAGCTCGTCCCGCTCGATAAAGAATAATAGCAGATCAAAGGGACCTTCAAACTGCGGGAGCTTTATCTCAAAACCTTCTGTTTGCATGGACTCAAAGGTACACTTTTTTGAAAAATATAATACCATTTCGAAGTACCAACAGCTAAAACAAAGGGTGTAAATAACTTGTTGTTGGAAAGCACCGTAGGCTTTAGACGGCGCTCGTCTCGATACAGATATGGAACAAATATAGCAGTACATCGCTAAATTGAATATTTATCCTTTACTTTGTAAACGTTTTGTTATTACCGTAATTTTGTACTTACAGGAAGAGAATGAGGACTGATTGCAGGACAAATTCTTTCAGAACCTATTGAATATGGATTTTGAACCAGGAACGTTGTTAAAACGAATAAACAACCCCGCCGATTTAAAAAAGCTCCAGGAGTCGGATTTAGAAGAGTTATGTAAAGAGCTACGTCAGTATATTATTGATGTGGTTTCAGTTTACGGAGGCCATTTTGCGGCGAGCCTGGGTGTGGTTGAGCTGACCGTAGCCTTACATTACGTGCTCAATACACCTTATGACCAATTGGTATGGGATGTCGGCCACCAAGCCTATGGACACAAGATCCTTACAGGTAGACGGGACGTGTTTCATACGAACAGGGTGTATAATGGTATTAGCGGCTTCCCTAAACGGAGTGAGAGCGAATACGATACTTTTGGTGTAGGGCATTCTTCAACTTCTATATCGGCCGCCTTAGGTATGGCGGTCGCTTCACATTATAAAGGAGAAAGCGACCGACAGCACGTGGCTGTAATAGGCGATGGGTCTATGACGGCCGGTATGGCCTTTGAAGCGTTGAATCATGCTGGTATAGAGAAATCAAACCTTTTAGTCGTACTGAACGACAACTGTATGGCGATTGATCCAAATGTGGGCGCTTTAAAGGAATACCTTACCGGTATTACAGTTTCTAAGCCTTACAATCGTTTTCGAGACGATATCGCAGCTGTACTTAGCAAAATTTCGCAAATTGGGCCGGATGCCTTGGGTCTGGCTAAAAAGATCGAAAAGAGTATAAAGGGGACGCTATTGAAAAACAGTAACCTTTTTGAATCATTGAAATTTAGGTACTTTGGTCCGGTGGACGGTCACGATGTTAAACGATTGGTTAAGATTATTGACGAACTAAGGGATATACCAGGTCCTAAACTGTTACATTGCATTACGGTAAAAGGAAAGGGCTTTGCGCTTGCTGAAAAAGATCAGACGAAATGGCACGCGCCCGGTTTATTTGACAAAATAACCGGTGAAATCAAAAAAACCATTAGTAATAAGCCGGTAGCACCTAAATACCAAGACGTTTTTGGCCATACCTTGGTAGAGCTAGCCGGGAAAAACGATAAAATCATGGGTGTTACACCGGCCATGCCATCCGGTTCTTCGATGAACATCATGATGAAAGCGATGCCTAACAGGGCTTTTGATGTAGGCATTGCTGAACAACATGCTGTGACCTTTTCTGCAGGCTTAGCCACCCAAGGAATGGTGCCTTTCTGTAATATTTATTCGACCTTTATGCAGCGAGCCTATGATCAGGTGATTCATGACGTGGCTTTGCAGAATTTAAATGTAGTGTTTTGCCTGGACCGCGCCGGTATCGCGGGCGCTGACGGGCCGACCCATCATGGGGCTTACGATTTGGCGTATATGCGTTGCATCCCCAATATGAAGGTGGCCGCGCCCATGAATGAGGAGGAACTGCGCAACCTTATGTATACGGCGCAAACGGAAAATATGGGGCCCTTTGTTATTCGATATCCGCGTGGACAGGGTGTAATGCCGGACTGGAGGAGGCCTTTCAAAGAGATACCGATCGGAAAAGGACGGAAAATTTGCGATGGAGAGGATTTGGCTATACTGAGCATCGGACATATTGGAAATGAAGTGGTGAAAGCGACTGTTGCCCTTAATTCTGACGGAGTTTATCCAGGCCACTACGATTTGAGGTTCGTAAAGCCTTTAGATGAAGAACTTCTACATGAAGTGTTTCGGAAATTCGACAAGATTGTGACGGTGGAAGATGGCTGTCTGCAAGGAGGAATGGGAAGTGCGTTGCTCGAATTTATGGCCGACCACAACTATCAGGCGAAGGTGGTTCGTTTGGGCATTCCAGACCAGTTTATCGAACATGGGGAACAAAACCAGTTGTGGGCCGAGTGCGGTTACGATGCGGAACATATTATTTCTACCGTAAGGCAGCTAACAGAAGGCCGGAAGACAAAAACGATGGCCGGATAGGAGAGAGGCAACTTGATTATGCCGCTTACTTGTATAGACAATAGTCAAGAAGCAGTTTGAATAAATAAAAAATAAAACAGAAGACATAACGATTGTTAGTTGGGCGTTGAATATACTTGCCTGTCCGTTCAAGAGGGCTAAGGAACAACGAACAACGAACAACGAACAATAAGAATATATATGTATAGAACACATACTTGTGGAGAGTTAACATTAGCAGATTTAGGGAAAGATATTACGCTGTGCGGATGGGTCCAAAAGTCAAGAGATTTAGGCGGGATGACTTTTATTGATATGCGAGATCGGTATGGCGTTACTCAATTGGCCTTTAACGCCGATGACGATGAGATGTTACGGGCAAGGGCTCGAGAACTCGGCCGAGAGTATGTAATACAGGTTAAAGGAACAGTAATTGAGCGCTCTAGCAAAAATTTAAAAATACCTACCGGAGAAATCGAGATCAGGGTGGCTGACCTTCTGGTACTGAATGCTGCAAAGCTGCCGCCCTTTCTGATTGAAGATGAAACCGATGGAGGAGATGACCTCCGAATGAAGTATCGTTACCTGGATTTACGACGTAACCCGCTGCGGAATAACTTAATGCTTCGTCACCGGATGGCGCAAGCTGTTCGTTCCTATTTGGATGGCCAAGGGTTTTTGGAAGTTGAAACGCCTGTGCTTATTAAGTCGACCCCAGAAGGAGCTAGGGACTTTGTGGTGCCAAGCAGAATGAACGAAGGGCAGTTTTATGCACTACCTCAATCGCCGCAGACATTTAAACAGCTGCTGATGGTGTCCGGTTTCGATCGATATTTCCAAATTGTAAAATGCTTTCGCGATGAGGATTTGAGGGCAGATAGGCAGCCTGAATTTACACAGATTGATTGTGAGATGGCTTTCGTTGAACAGGAGGATATCCTGAATTTATTCGAAGGGCTGATTCGCTATTTGTTTAAAACAGTTAAAGATATAGAGATTGGCCAACTGCCACGGATGACCTATGCAGATGCAATGCGCTTATATGGTTCCGATAAGCCGGATACGCGCTTCGGAATGCATTTCGTTGAATTGAACAGTGTGCTAAAGGGAGCGGGTTTTCCTGTTTTTGATAATGCCGAATTAGTTGTTGGTATTAAAGCCGAAGGTTGCGCCTCCTATACGCGAAAACAGCTTGATGCGTTGACGGATTTTGTGAAGCGGCCTCAGATCGGCGCAACCGGATTGGTTTATCTGCGCGTCAACGAGGACGGTACATTGAAGTCTTCAGTCGATAAATTTTATAATGAAGCGCAATTGGCAGCATGGGCAGAAGCATTTGATGCAAAATCGGGCGATTTAATCTTGGTTATGGCGGGGGATGCCGATAAAACAAGAAAACAGCTGAATGAACTGCGCCTCGAAATGGGTAGTCAACTAGGTTTACGTGACAAAAATAAGTTCTCTGCACTTTGGGTAATCGATTTTCCGCTTTTGGAATGGGATGAAGAGAGCGGCCGGTATCACGCAATGCACCATCCTTTTACTTCTCCTAAGATGGAGGATGTCGCTCTGCTGGATACTGCTCCAGGCGAGGTGAGAGCGAACGCTTATGATATGGTGATTAACGGGACTGAAGTGGGCGGAGGGTCAATCCGTATTTTTCAAAAGGATTTACAGCAGCTGATGTTCCGTCATCTCGGTTTCAGTGAGGAAGAGGCACAAGCGCAATTTGGCTTCTTAATGGATGCTTTTACATACGGCGCACCTCCGCATGGAGGAATCGCGTTTGGATTTGATCGTTTAGCGTCCATTTTTGCTGGACTGGACTCAATAAGGGATGTTATTGCTTTTCCTAAGAATAACGCCGGAAGAGATGTGATGATCGATTCACCGAGCCCGATTTCACAGGAACAATTGGATGAATTGAAGATAAGCATCAGATAGGGGTACGGTATAAGGTATAGGTCTTTTAGGTCTGTAACCTTATACCTTAAACCTTAAAAGGGCAGATCATCGCTTTTGTTTTCGTTGAAATCAACGGGCGTCGACGCCGGATCGTTGCTATGACCGGGGCCGCTGTTGTGTTTTTCTCCATTACCGGGCGACTCGAAATCGCTTTTCCTGCCCAGCATGGTGAAGTTTTCGGCAACAATCTCGGTGGTGTAGCGTTTCACCCCTTCTCTATCTTCGTATGAGCGGGTTCGTAACTTTCCTTCTATATAGACAAGTTTTCCCTTTTGCAGATATTTTGCAGCTACGTCTGCCAGGCCTCTCCACATTACAATGTTATGCCATTCGGTTTGTTCTACCTTCCTTCCGTCTTTATTGAAAGTTTCCGATGTCGCCAAAGGGAAACTCGCAACCGATACATTGCCTTCTAAATGGCGAACCTCGGGATCCTTGCCTAAGTGTCCAACCAGAATAACTTTGTTAATTCCTGACATAGCTTATAAGTGTTAGTTGTTGCAAATATTATGGTCTCTTAAAAATGTGAAAATTAATTTAGGTTTAGCTAATGTATCTAAATCTTTTATAAAAACATAATTCCAGTCTCTTTTTTTCTCCCCTGACTGAATGAAATTCTTAACTGCTATGAAGGTGGCATAAATATTTTGGTGACTGAGCACGTGTTTCTTCGGTCTGCTTATTATTTCCAATTCGGAGTCGACGGGAAAGAACTGCTGAAAAACGGAGGTTTCCTTCAGTTGGCTCAAATCCAAGGCTTCCGGATACTCTATTAACGGAAATTCGTACATGTTTTCCCAGATGTCTTTCGGCCCTCTTCTTTGCATCGCAATCCTGTCTTTGTCCTTTAATATAAAATAGTAGAAATGCCTGTCTTTTGATGCTTTTCCTTTTATTTTAACAGGTAAGAAATTTACTTTGTTTTCAAGGCGTGCATAACAACTCGTATTTAAAGGGCAAATGTCACAATTAGGCGATTGCGGTTTGCACTGCAGTGCCCCAAATTCCATAACAGCTTGATTATAAATGGAAGCATTTTTCTCGTCGAGCATATCAGTTGCGACACCACTGAATATTTTTTTTCCTTTATTGGTGTTGATAGGCTCATCGATGCCGAAATACCTTGCCAGTACACGAAAGACATTCCCGTCTAAAACGGCTTGCGGCTCATTAGCAGAAAAAGAGGCGATGGCAGCGGCGGTATATTCTCCAACACCCGGAAGTTTGAGTAAGCTGTTATAATCCTTTGGAAAGGTACCATTGTGTTCTCTAATGACTGTTTTGGCAGCTTTGTGCATGTTCCTCGCTCTCGAATAATAGCCCAAACCTTGCCATAGTCTCAAGATCTCGTCCTCCTCGGCGTTTGCGAAATCCTGAACCGTAGGGTAAGTCGCAACGAAGCGATGGAAATAGGGCAGGCCTTGTTCTACCCGCGTTTGTTGAAGAATGATCTCCGAAAGCCAAATAATATAGGGATCTGTAGTACTACGCCAGGGCAAGTCGCGTTTGTGTTTATGGTACCACTGAACAATTTCTTGTGCAAATAACATGCAGCAAAGGTAGCAAACTATAGTTTTTTTTAAGCTTAAAGCTGTAGAGGTAAGGCGTAAGGTTGAAGGTATAGGGAGGGTATGTCTTGTCCTGATATAGGTTGACAGTTTATTATTTACAAACTGACAAGCATGATGGCGAAATTACAGAGAATGACCGTT
>NZ_SBJH01000011.1 GCF_004368405.1 Olivibacter sp. XZL3 | reverse complement strand
CTATTTATGCCAAAGTAACACTTCTTAACATGATGCTTTTCCTTGTATTCATTTTTAAAGTTTCAAACTAACGATCTGTTTAAATTTTTTCATTATTGGTGATGAAGCTGTCATGATCTAATCATTCCTCGGTGTGATTTTGGCAGATCATGACGGTTTCATAAAGATGCTCCTGTTACTTTGTAAAGTAACAAAATATCCGCCTATTAACTAAGATCGAACTATTTATATAATAACTGTTTTTTTCTGCTCAATTAAACGACTGCCTGAATCCCAAAGGTGAAAGATTGGTTTTACTCTTAAACAGTTTACTGAACGATTGCGAATGTTCAAAGCCTAATTCGTAAGCAATTTCACTAATGGATAAATTGGTGGTAGATAATAATTCTTTCGCTTTCTCAATCAACTTATTGTGGATATGTTGTTGTGTACTTTGTCCTGTGAGCACTTTGAGCAGCGTACTTAAATATTTTTGGGAAACATGCAGCTGTTCTGCGACGTCTTGAACGGAGGGCAAACCTTTTGAGATTAGCTCTCCATTGTCGAAATAATGATTTAAAATTTCCTCCAGACGATTCAGCAGCTGATGATTGGATTTTTCTCTTGTAATGAATTGACGGTTGTAGAACCTTTCAGAATAAGCCAGCAAAGTTTCTATTTGTGAAACAATGATCTGCTTACTAAACGTGTCGATATGTCCATGATATTCCTGTCGGATGTTATCAATAATTCCATTCAGTATTGCTTCTTCTCTTTCGGATAAGAATAAGGCTTCGTTTATGGCATAATCAAAATATTCGTACCGCTTAATTGCTTTTGCCAACGGCGTATTCCACAGAAAATCGGGATGGATAAGCAGTATCCAACCGGAACGGCTTTGGGTGGAATGAAGACGCTGCTCAATACTGAAAACTTGGTTAGGGGCGATGAAACTCATCACACCTTCATCAAAATCGTATTCCTGTTGTCCGTACTTCATCTTGAAATCGAGCCCCTTTTTCAATGATATCTGGAAAAAATCAAAGACCCAGCTTTTACCGTTAATTGCTGCCGAACGTGGAATTTTACCAAAATCAATAACGCTGATGAGCGGATGTTCCGGTTGCGGTAAATTTCGGGATCTATGAAATTCACTGACGGTTTTTAGTCGGACAAGCGATCTGTTTTCCATAGTTAAATGTAAGTTTTATTACATAATATTTCCTTTTGTCATTGCCTCTCTCGGTAATGACAAAAGGGTGCTTTGGGATTCAAAAAAAAATGAACACGGTAAAAATTTTAGAAATAATTTTCCTGCATATCTTGCAATAAGCCGATGTGTGTAGGTTTCCAAGCTAGTTGTTCCTGTGTTTTTGTTCCGATAGCGGCACCTTCAAAGGTGATGAAACGGCCCATCCAGTCGAAATGCTTTGCAATTCCTTCTCCTGAAACCGACTGAATGGGGAGGTCCAACTGTTTACCAATCAATTCGGCAATTGCCTTGGTCGGGATGGCATTATCAGCCACCACATTGTAAATCGCTCCTTTTGCAGCTTTCTCGAGCGCCAATCGGAAGGCTTTCGCCGCATCAAGACGATGCACGGACGACCAATGATTTTTTCCATTTTCAGGATAAGCCGAAACACCCTGTTTGCGAGCTTGAGCGATGATGAACGGAATAAAACCTTTATCGCCTTTGTCGTGAACAGACGGGGGCAAACGAAGCACCGAAGCGTGTACACCTTTTTCTGTTGCCAATGCCAAAGCGGTTGATTCAGAGGTTCGTGGCGAATTTTCAGCCGAGCTTCCTTCTCTTATAAATCCGTCGATGGGTGGCAAACCCAACATACCGGAAGTTACTACCATTGGTTTTTCGGTGCCTGTCAGAACATCGCCCATGGCATTTATCGCTTTCCTGTCGACTTCGCCAGCTTTTAGATATTGAGTAAAATCGTGAATAAAAGCGGTGTGAATAACACCGTCTGCCTGCGAGGCGCCTTGCTTTAATACGTCCAGATCCTCAAGTGTTCCCAATAAAACTTCTGCATTGGCTTCGCTTATTTTTTTTGCAGATTCTTCGGTCCTAGCTAAACCGATCACCTGGTGCCCTGCATTTATTAATTCGCTAACTACCGCAGAACCGATGAAGCCGGATGCTCCTGTTACAAATACTTTCATCTTTTAAATGTTTTGGTTGATGCAAAGTTCTGTAAGCCTTCGGAAAGCGGTGTAGCCGAAAGTCAGGTTGTTGTAGCCGAAAAGGAAACAAACAATGCTAGCGGTTAACTGAAGTTTAATTGTGTTTAAATAAGGCTTGCCGATCTAGCTCTCGGAAAATGTAATTAGTCTATCTGATGGGAATCTCCGACAAAGATCGATAAATTAAAAACCGATGTTTGCCTGCTGTGAGAAGAACGATGTGGTGGTAAAAAACATAAGCCGAGTGAAAGCTCGACCTATGTTTAAAAAGAACGAAAGAGGCTGATAATCTTTCTTATATACGAGCATAAACTGTACTGAATAGTGCTAATAAGCACATTTCAATTACAGACTTTTTCTCCAAGTCTCTTCTCCTCTTTCCATCTTATCAAGGGTAGTTTGATACTGATCTTTATCGCCTTCTGATACTAAAGCCAAGGCATTTTTTTCTACCGCAATCGCCTCGTCTTTTCTTCCCATTTTGTAGAGCAAATTAGCATAGGTATCCAGGAAGGTGGGCTCTTTACTGTTAGTGGCATCTATGCTTTTTTTACTCCAAGCCAATGCGGCAGCAATGCAGTCTGGATCTTCGCAATTTTCGAAAACAGTCCATGCAAAGCTATTCAGCATTTGCGGATTTACGTCGGCACCATGCTTTTCCATATAAGCAACTACCGCGGGTTGAAAGCTATCCCAATCTTTTCTCATTTGGTATACCTGAAGTTTAAGTAAGTCGCCTTGCTTGCCAATATCGACTTTTGGATATTTCGCTTGGGCCACCGTAAATAGTGAGTCAACATTCGCGGTTGGTGTACGCAAATAAGGATATACCTCCTCCTGCAAAATAACCTGTGCTAATAGATCCCCTGCCTTTCCTTTTCCTAGAACGGCATCGACCTTTTCGGGTTCGTTGAGCATAAGCTGAAAGCCTTTGCTATTACTGCTGTTTATAAACTTCCCTAAGAACTCCAAATTCTCTTTAGTATAAAGATTGCTTTGTGTAGCTAAATAGGCTTCAGATATCTTATTCGCGTTTTCCTGGTCATAGGCACCTTGCGCGGCTAGAGCCATACGACGTAAAAATTCTGGAGAACGGTCTCCTTCATCATATTTTTTAAGTAAAGTATAATATTGGGTTTCTGGGTGAAGCGCATTTTCTGTGCGAGCTATAAAATTATCAGCTTCATCACCGCCAACTAGGCGATGCACGATTTCTCCCGAAGGGGCGAAGACCAAAAAAGTGGGATAAGCACGGATGTTATATTTTTTGTTCAGCTCTTCTGCCACAGGATAATAGCTTTTAACATGCTCGCTGTCTTTATCGGTCTTATCGAACTGTATGCCTACACTCACAAAATGGGTATTGAAATAATCGCCGACTTTCTCTTGTGGGAAAATTGTATTAGCCATATATTTACATGGACCGCACCAAGTGGTATAACAATCAACAAAAAGATATTTGTTTTCCTTTTTTGCCTTGGCTTTAACTTGCTCCCAGCTCATACCTTCTTCAAACCGGGTGCCCTTTTCCTGAGCGCTACTGAAAAGCGGGATCAGTAAAAGCATGAATAACGTTTTTTTCATAATCTTATTTATTAATAGGGGTATTTATTGTTATAAAGTTTAAATCGTTCGAGTTTATTATGAACGGCCCTTTCATCAGCGACTCGGTAGTGCTTTGCATGCCTATATAAATATAAAGATATTCTGTTTTTGTCGCAAATATTGCGTCATAAATAACCAATTACGATATTATATTAAGCGCCGCTTACCCTTAAAAAGGAAACGGCGGCGCCTAAGGTTAGTTGCCAAACAGTTCGGCAAGTTTGTGAACGATTACTTCTTCGTCTGCGGTAGAAGCCAAAATTTTTCCCTCTTTGTCAAGCAACACATAATGTGGGATCGTATTAATCATATAATCGCTGATTACACGTGCAGGCATACCTTTTTTAGGAAATTCATCGATCACTTGTTTCCAAGGCATTTTTTCTATATCCATGGCCTTGATCCAATTTTCCCAATTGTTATCGTTGGATACACTCAATATATCGAAGCCCCTATCGTGGTATTTTTGGTATATAGATTTCCAATGGGGAATCGCCTGACGGCAGGGATGGCACCAGCTTGCCCAGAAATCAAGCATTACATAGTTTCCACGCGTGGATGAAAGCTTAAGTTTAGTACTATCTGGTTGTAAGAGCGTAAAATCGGGGGCGGTTTCGCCAGGCTGAACGGCCTTTAGTTTGGCTCGCGATTTGTCTAACCGTTGGTAATATTTAGAAGCCTTTGCTTCGCCACTAAACATATTTAACGTGCTGTCCAAAACGTTATAGGGCATGTCATGCGAAAAGCGAAAAAGTTCATTGAATATAAAAACGCCGGCAACGGCATCAGGATGCGCTGCGATATAGGCATCAAGTTGTTTTTTCTGCCATGCTTGTTGCCTGCTTCGCACGGAATCCATTTCAGCTCTTATGGCATATTGTGCATCAACATCGTCGCCTACTGCTTTAATTTTTTCGTTAAGCTGCTTCAAAGCCAACTCAAACTGCTGCTGCCCCGGGTGGTCCTGAAATGCGCTCCACGCATCAAAATTTGGAGAGCCGCTCTCTGTGTAATTTTTTATTTGTGCATGTTTCCCTCTTCCGTAGGCGGTATAGTCGAAGTGTGTGGCATCTGCGGTATCGGCGTTAATTTTTAAGTGCCTGTTTTCTACGAAAATTCTAAAATTCCAGTTACCCGGTTCTATCTGTATCCCCATCATCTCTGGGACTTTCACTTTTCCTGTCAGTTTAAAACGTCCTTTTACTATTTCAGCGCTATCTACGGCTTCGCTACTCCGATCCTCTTCATTGTAGGATATCAGCTTGATCATGCCTGTATCAATGCCTTGCAACTGTCCTTCAATAACATAGTTTTCTAAGGTATTGGAGTTGCAGCTCGCTAAGGCCAATAGGGTTAAAATGTTTAAAATATGTATTTTCATGTTTATGGAATTTGACTGATTTTATTATTACGGTTGATTTCATCTTGCGGTATCGGAAGAATAAAGTTGCGTTTCGATTTGATGTTCGGTTGGATGCTTTGAACGGTTGCTAAAGGAAGCCTTCTCAAGGCGAACCAATCGGCACCATTTTCTGAAACGAAATTTTTCATTTCTTCCTTTACAATTAGCGTTTTCAAATCCGTTGCGCTGTTGGTTTGTTCCACTGCCGAAAAATCACTAATACCTGCATGGCCCATCACCGTTTTCAAAAGTGCTTTTGCTTTATTTAAATCAGCACTAGGTGCCATTGTGAGCGCCTCGGCCTCCAATAAGTAGGCCTCCGTTAGGCGAAAAGCATAACAGTAGTCGGCTAAAGGCGTTTGCACAGCGTCGACCACGTTACCGGAATAGTATTTAGTGATTTCATTGAGGTTGCCATAATTGCGCCCATACACCGTTGCCCTTTGATCATCTTTATATACCCAAGTTTCCCTCGGATCGTCTTTTAGTAAGCTCACCAAGGTGTCAGTCGCCGGGAATGTGCCGGAATATTGGTTGCTTTGAAATTTATAGGTTTGGTTGCCATAGGGTTGCACACCTAATATGACTTCTTTACTCGCAAAGCCTTTGCTTAAAAAGATATCTTTGGTATTGGCTTCCAGCTCAAAAGGTCCGTTCGTAATCACCTCGTCAGTTAATCTAATCACTTCCTGATAGTCGCCTTCCGAAGCCCGGTTAATCAACACTCGGGCTTTGAGTAACTTTGCTGCCGATATATTTGCATAATAAATCTGTGTGTTCAACGCAGGTAAATTGGCAATTGCCTCATCTAAATCGGCCAGTATAGCCGTATAAACATCGGCTACCGAAGAACGAGGCAAACTGATCTGATCGGGCGTTACAAAATCCTTTCGCAGTATAATTCCGTGAGGGCTAGCCACGTCATCGTACTGACCGAAATATTGCAACAGGATGTTGTTCCCAAATGCTCTTAAGAATTTTGCTTCGGCCTGCATCTGCATTTTTGTTGCTGCGGGTATGGCGTCTACAGGTTCTATATTTTTTAAAAAGCCATTTGCTGCATTAACGAGGTTATAGCCATACGTCCACATCCTGCTGACGACGCTACTGGAGGCCGTAAGCGCATGTGCATACACCTCGTCATAAGTGACACTGGTCTGCAGGCCACTTAGCTGTGAAGGGAGCACTTCATGAATGCTGGTCCAAAGGATATTGGGAACGGAGTTGTTGTCCACCCCAGCATTGGCGAAACGGTAATAAACACCATTTAAAACGGTGTTGGCGCTTTTGGTGTCGACAATAACCTGACCATCCACCTCAGTGGTTGTGGGATATACATTGAGTTGTTCCTGACAAGCCGTAGCCAATAAACAGCTAAGTAAAAGAACAACATAGTGGCTATAATTAATCTTTTTCATGTTTTAGTTAATCTTATTTGTTAGAATCCTGCTTTTAGTCCTAAAGAAAAAGTCCTTACTGTCGGATAATTGCTCACATCAAAATAACCACCGATTGCGCTATACGGATCATTAGATGTTTCTGGATCATTCCCTGGATAAGCGGTAATGGTAAATAAATTAGTTGCCGAGGCAAAAACACTAGCCGATTTAATGTTTGCCTTATGGAGCCAGTTCAATTTACTAAGGTTATAGTTAAAGGTTACTGTACGCAGTTTAAGATAAGAAGCATCAAAAAAGTCAAGATTAGATTTATAATAAAAGCTTCCATTTAACATGAGTCGAGGCACATCGGTATCCGGATTTTCGGGAGTATAACGGTCTAACATCGCTACATTCGCGTTGGAGGTACCGACAAATTTCATGCTGGAAACATGATCGCCCCATAAAAGCTTGCCTCCCTGTGAAAAGGTGAAATAGAACTGAAGGCCAAACTCTTTATAGTTGAAATTTTGGTTGAAACCACCGTAATATTTTGCAGCGGCATTGCCTAACACCGTATTAAAATCCGGATACTTACTGTCGGGGCTAGTCGCTTGCAATTGATACATCACATCGCCGATGCCGAGATAAGGGAACAATGACCTTCTGCTGCCTAATTGTTCTTTGTAAGCGTTTAGATCCTCTTCATTTCTAATCAGTCCCGTCACCGTCAAGCCGGTAATCAGTCCCAAAGGTTGTCCTTCAATCAAGGTCGTATTTCCGTATTCCATGCCACTTAAGTTGCCAACCTGACTTAAATCGGCGTTAACATCCAATTTGGTGACTATAGATTTGCCCCAAGTTACGTTAATACTGGCATTCCACTTAAATTCGCCGCTGCGGAGAATATCTCCGCTAAGTGCTACTTCTAAACCTGTGTTTTTTATTCCAACGGCATTTCTGAGCAGCGAGCTATAGGAGCTACTCGGTGCAACAGGCAAAGATAATAACGCACCATCGGCACGCTTATCGTAATAATCAACCGTAGCCTGTAATCTATTGAATAAGGCGATGTCTATTCCTAAGTCTGCTTGCTTAGCGTTTTCCCATTTGATGTTTTCATTGCCCAATTGAGTGGGTACTAAGGCGCTAGATCCAGCGTAGGAGTATGGGCTATAGAGTGTACGGTACATTTGATCCCCAATGTTCTGATTGCCTGTAAGACCGTAACTCCCTCTTATTTTAATATCGTCTATCCAATTGCTTTCTTTGAGAAAGTTCTCTTGCGACATGCGCCATGCCAAGGCTCCCGATGGGAAATAGCCCCATTTGTTGTTAGTGCCAAACTTGGACGATCCGTCGGCACGCCCGGTGAAAGTAAATAGATATTTGTCTTTAAAACCATAATTTGCCCTCAGGTAAAATGATAAAAGATAGCTTTGTGGCCTGGAAGGATCGTCCCCTGTTACCCGTATCGGCTCTACTGCCGACGAAAGATTATTTAATACATTGTCATTCGGATAGCCGGTGGCAGTCGCGCTAAAAAAGCTGGTTTTTCGCGTCTCGTAAGAAGTTCCTGCAAGGGCATTGATTGAATGATCTTGTACAGTTTTGTTATAGGTTAAGGTGTTTTCTACAAACCAGTGCGCCAAACGGCTGTTGGAATTGCTGCCGATACCGCTATCACTGGTTACATTGCCGTAAAAGCTTCCTATACTGACGTAGCTTGGGGTATAATTGCGTTGATTATAAGTTTGCATATTCAAAGATGCCACGCTTTTGAAGGTGAAGTTGTCGCTGAACTTATAAATGCCCGATAGCGAACCTAGGAGGTTAAATGTTTTGGCATTGTTTGTTGCTGTCAATAAAGCTGTCGGGTTTAGGAAACCCTCATAAGAAGCGCCTAAGGCAGTAAAATCGGTATAGTTTCCGTTTTCATCGTAAGGAGCAAAATCGGGCCGTGCCCTTAAAGCCTGTCCGTAAGCCCCATTTCCAATGTCTTGGTCGGTATACCCGAGTAAAATATTGGTAATGAAATTAAATTTGGAGCCGATTTCATTGTCCAGATTCAGTTTGCCAGAAACCCTTTGATAACCGGTGTTGTTTACTACGCCAGGCGTATTATTAAAGGCTACAGAACTGAAATATTTGGAATTCTCGCTACCGCCCTGAACGGAAAGTTCACCATTATTTGCAATTTTGCTATCGGTTACTTCATTGATCCAATCGGTATTGCCATTGCCAAAAAATGTTTCGGGGTTATTTAGTATGGCATTACTATTGGCAGGGAGCGCTAAACCTAATGGAAGCCTAACATCGGCATCAGCCTGTGCCGCCTCGGTAATTAACATCCGATACTGTGAAGCATTCAATACATCAGGGGTAACCGGTGTTGTAAAGGTGCTGTAATAGCTGGCGTTAAATAAAGGCTTCATTCCTTTTTTACCCTGTTTAGTGGTAATTATAATAACGCCATTGGCCGCTTTAGAACCATAAATAGCGGTGGATGAAGCATCTTTGAGAATACTGATGGACTCAATGTCATCGGGATTGAGCCCGCCGATGTTGTTTAATCCGTTGACAAAAGAGGTAGATAATCCAGCCGCCACGCCACCTGACCCTGTAACACTGTTTCCGACTGGGCTGCTGATGTCATAACCGGGCGATTCAAAATTACTTTGTATCTGTACTGGAATGCCATCCACAACATATAAAGGTTCGTTCCCGCCCAACAGAGAAGTTGATCCTCTTACCCTGATCCGCACGGCACCGCCAGGTGTACCGTCACTTTTGGTAATCTGCACCCCTGGTGCCTTACCTGCTAAGGCATTGTCAATTGTAGTGAAAGGAACATCTTCAATATCTTTTGCCGAAACAATTGACACCGAGCCCGTCAGGTCTTTCTTTTGTGTGGAGCCATAACCTACAATTACCAGCTCATTTAATTGAGATATGCTTGGTTCTAATTTTACGAGCATCTGTTTGTTGTCGGTTATGACGACTTCTTGTGTCGTGTACCCCATGTACATTACAGACAGGACCTGTCCGTCCTCAGCGGGGATACTAAAAATGCCAAAGTGATTGGTTATGGCGCGGGCGTCTGTAGATTTATTCACAACGGTGGCACCGGCTATAGGCTCTGCATTCTCATCGATTATTTTACCGTGCACCACGGAAGCCTGCAAAGCGGAAGGAGGTGTTTTTTCTGTTGTTTTTTGTGCATCTTCTTTGATTGTTACGATTCTATTGTTTAAAACGTAAGTTAATGGTTGATTTTCAAAGCACTTATCAAGTGCATCGGTCAGGTCCATATTTTTGATGTCCAATGTGACTGATTTTGCGGTTGCAATTAATTTGTCGCTATATACAAAGTCATAGCCGGTTTATTGTCTAAACTGCTTAAGCACACTGCTAAGAGGTGTATTCTTAACATTGATGGTAACCTTTTGCTGAAAAGGTAGCGCATGGATGTGAAACATCATGCTCATTAAGAAGAGGGCGATGAGTGGAACACGCATCAACCTATTTTTACCGCTACTAGGTGTGCTATGTTGTTTCTGAACAGATGCTTGAACAGCACCTCGGGGTGATTCACGTCTTTCTTTTAGAGAAAAATTCATAATTTTACTAGTGTTTAGGCAAATGAAGTTTTAGACTTGAAAATCGAACTTCATTTTATTAAATTGTTTCAGGGTTTGGCCTTATAAAAAGGTTGATTACTCGATGAACATTAGACAGCCAGAGGTAGTGGCATACCTCTGGTTTTTCTTTCTACTGTTAGTTAGAATCTTTACTTTATTTTCTTCCTTTCATATGTTGTAAATTTTAATAATGAAAAATAACTAGTTGTATTCGCTGAAGTATAGAAGAAGCTAGCTTTTTAGTTTGAAATGACTATCTTTCTTCCTTCCATTTTAAACGTGATTTTGCCCGTGGATTGTAAACTTGTTAACACTTCCGAAATATGCGCTGATCGGGAAATCTGGCCGCTAAAGGTTTCATGTTTGTCGAAATTAGGATGATAAAACACTTCTACATCGTACCAGCGCGCAATTGTCCTCATAATTTCCGCAATAGTTTGTTCGTTAAAGACGAAGTCGCCAAGTCTCCAACTCAATGCCTCATCCATATCACCTTGTTTAACAGTTATCCCTTTTTCTGAGCAGATAGACTGTTCGCCAGGTCGTAACAGTTGTCTTACCTTCCTCTGTTCAACCACAACGCTTCCCGTTATCAGCGTGGTTGTTGTCTTTGGTTCATTGGCGTAAGCCTGTATATTGAAGCTCGTTCCTAGCACTTTAACGTGTTGATCTTCGGTTTCAACTATAAAGGGGTGTTCTTCATCTTTCGCAACTTCAAAATAGGCCTCGCCATCCAACTTTACCCAGCGAAAGCCATGATCATCTGGGGCCGTCGAATACGTCAAATTTGACGCAGCGTTTATCCAAACCCGAGATCCATCTGGCAGTTGAATGCAATAGGTTTCCCCTTTAGCGGTGCTGAGGGTGTTTGTTTTAAATCGGTTCGAAGCGGACGGTTCCACTTCATAGTTCAGTTGACCATTTAATGTTTTGGTGATTTTGATACCGGCTTCTTTGGCCAGTTCTCCTGCATCCGCTTGATTTAATTTGATTTTTTTGCCGTCTGACAATGTCAAAGTTGTCCCTTCCTCGGTTGGAATTTTATCACCCGGATAAACGGCTTTAGGTATATCAGACGTTGCGGCCGACTGATACAAGTAAATGAAGCTCCCTACAGCAAATACAGCAACAACCGAAGCAGCAGCAATAAGGCGTCTGATTGTAAATTTTCGAATGTCAGTCATTTCGCTTTTTTGCATTTCCGATAAGAGCGGGTTATAAATACGCGATTTAACCAGCGATGGATTGTCTGCCTCAGGATGGACAAAACGCTCATCGTCGTATGCGTTGAACCATTCATCAAATTCCAAGCGTTCATCATCTGAAATTGTGCCGATTTTCAATTTATGAGCAAGCTCTTCAATGCGGTGGTCAGGCTTTTTTTTCGACATCTCTATGTATTTTACCCTATTAGTCAGTAAAAATGCCGGTACCCCTTGCTGTTTTGGGAAATTTTTTAAAAAAAACGGAAAAAACTATCGATTTGTAAAGATTAACAGCGGCAAGGATTTTTATTTAGCGCATCAGTATTCGTAAAACGATAACCATGGGGTAAATTAAGCTTAAATTCTTTCGAATATCTCTCAGGGCACGGGTAATGTGTCCCTCAACGGTCTTTTCTGACATGCCCAATGTTGTTGCGATTTCTTTATTGCTTTTACCTTCGTCCCGGCTCATGCGGTAAACCATTTGGCATTTTTTAGGGAGCTGTTTAACCGTTTGCTCAATACGCTCCATAAGTTCTGCTTCAAACATGTACGCTTCGGGGGAATGGACGTATTTGTTTTGATAATCTTTAAGTTCTATAGTGGCCAAGTTTTTATGCGTGTAGCGCTTATCTAATCTGTTGATAATCTGATACTTGATTGCTGTGGATAAATATGCCGATAGTTCACTTTTTAAAACTAAAAGATGTCGTCTTTTCCATAAACTTAGGAAGACGTCCTGTACGCATTCTTCGGCCTCTTGCTGATTTGATAAGCGATTCACCGCCACGGCAAGGAGTTTTAGCCAGTACCGATTAAAAATCTCGGTCATGGCTTCCTGTTGGTCCCGCTGACATAACAAATTCACCAGTTCCTGATCAGAGCACTTACTAAAACGTCGCATTTCGAATGCTAATTTAGTTAAAAACAGCAAAACACTTTAGATATTTTACATGTGCTGCCAAAAAAGGGCAATTTACAGATGCATACGAAGAAAAACATTGATTTTATTGTGTTTCAATGTCTCAAATTTTTCTATTCCTAACTTGTCCTGCTTGCTGGAAAGCCTGAGGCCGTCAAAATATGGATTTTCTTGTCCAAAGTACTTCTTGCCGAAAAATGAACGGGCTTATAATCCGTGTTAAAGAGACGAAGGAGCTGCCACGTGTATATTAAGTGAAAGGGGCTGTCAAAAAGCAGGAAGCTTTTAGGCAGCCCTTCTAAAAGGCCTCGCCATTGAAGACATAAAAGTTTGCTCCCTCTTTAGTAAAGCCGACATCAAAACGAATATAAATATCCTTTTTGGGAAACAGTAAATAGCGCAAGCCTACACCGACGGCGCCTTTAACGTTCCTTGCTTCAAAGGCGCTAAACTCGGGCGCGGCGGCTCCTGCGGCGGCAAAAACGGCAGCGCCAAGCCTTTTGCTGAAAGCAAAGGGGAGGAGGCGATATTCTACCTGCGCAGCGAGGGCATGTTTGTCCCGGAAGCGGCCGAGGTAATAACCTCTCATCAATCGATCACCGCCGACTTGTGCCAACTGGTTGAAGGGTACGTCTCCCTGCGTGAAATTGCCCTTAATGTGCCAGGCCAGCACATCCCTTTTTCCTATTGGATGAAAAGATCGGAATTCGAGATTGAGGCTGCCAAAATTATAATCACTTGCGAAGCCGTCAAAGTTGCGGAGATAAGCAATTTCTCCAAAACTTCCTTTGCGAACGTTCAGCACATTATGTCGATCATCATATACCAAGGCCATTCCTAAACCGAGGTTGCTGGTTCCTTCACCCCCTCGTGGAATCGGATGGGGATTACCTGCTGATGGTTGCTCAAAATCAACGCCGGTAATCAGCTGATAATCGACTTCGGGGCCGAAGAAAAAGTTTTTGTAGAGCTTTCGCAGCACGCGCTGTCGGAACAACACGTTAAAAGAGTTTACCGATGCTGGGTTGTGTTCGGGCGTGTTAGGCCCGATCCCATAATACAAAAGCGGAAATTGCTGTATCTTCGTTTCGCCAAGAAAAAACCATCGATCCTGATCGCCATAAACAGCGTTTTCCAGAACAAGTCCGTATTGCCCCTTAAAAGTAAAGAAGGTAAAAGCTTGCAGCTCACTGAGGCGATTTAAGGTGTCGTTATTAGCATAGAACAGTTTCATAATTGAAGCCCCTAGCTCTATGCCGGTTTCAGGAGCGCTTGCAAAAGTCGGATATATAGTAAGTGTTGCTTGCTCAGCCTGCGTGGTATCGTTAATGATCGAATTCACATACCGCTTTAGCCAGGCTTCTTTTGGTCTTTGTGCATTTGCTTGGGGTATGAGAAGTGGAAGGAAAAAAAGGAATGGTAATAGGTGCCGACTAACAGCTATATGGGCGCTTTTTATCATAGAATCCAAGTCTGATTTGCTTATTGCAAACCTGTTTTTAGCAGGCAAAATAGTCAAATTTGCTTAGTGTGGGGTAAAAGGGATCGCTATGCTGCAAAATATGCGCAAAAAATTACTTTGGGAAGACGATGCAAAGGAGCTGCGACTTATGAATTTACTCCGCTATTCCTATAGCAAGGCTTCTGATTTTAATTGTTGTTTTTGAAAGGCGTTCCTGAAAGGCAGGGAAAACGCTTTTATCTCTTAAGGTGATGTTTACCATAGTCGCTCTAGGCGTATTGTCAGGCCGGATATAAGCAGGACATGGAAAGACCTGAATAGCGATTACTTCCGGAAAGAGCAGAGCCTTTCGTAACAGCGATATCTCATGGTGTTCCTCGAGTTCTAGCAAGATATGAAAAAGTTGTGTGGCTGTGTCTTTTTGAGTGATTGTACTTTTTGCAGTACCACAGCCACACAATAAAAGCATACCTATTAGAATTGGGAAGACGTGTCTTCTTGTTTTTTTCATCCCAAGTTAATGCTTTTTTTCTTATTCAAAGATTTCCGCAAGCTTTTTGCCCAGCTCCTCACCCCTTAGGTCGACCGCGACGATCTTTCCTTCGGGGTCGATCAGGAAGTTTTTAGGGATCGATCGGATGTTATACATAGTGACCACGTCTCCACTCCAATATTTCAAATCTGAAACCTGCGGCCAGGTTAACCCATCTTGGTGAATCGCGGCTAGCCACTTTTCTCTATCGCCTTCTCTTTCCAGCGAAACTCCCAATATTTCCAAACCTTTTTTCTGGTATTTTTGGTAATTAGCGATGTAGTTGGGATTTTCCTTTCGACAGGGGCCGCACCAACTTGCCCAGAAATCCAGCAGCAGGTATTTACCTCTAAAATCTTGTAAGCTTATCTGCTTCCCGCTGGTATCGGGAAGAGAAAATACAGGCGCCAGGGAACCAACCTGCGTATGCTGGCCTGCTGAAATTTTTTCGCGTAAATTTTGGGCGAGCGCTGTCTCCTTAATTTTTGGTGAAAATGCCTCGAAAGTCTGTTGAATCTCCTTCATGTCGGATTTCGAGTCGATATTGTCCGACAGTGCGTTCAAACTCGAATAAGAATTTGGATGGGTTTTGGCGTATTCGAGTGCATGCTTCTGATAGGTAAGTGACGCCGCGCGTAGGCGTTCCTGAAGCGCCTCAATTTCCTCCTTCGGCTGCTTATTCTGTATGCCGAACACCACCAGCGCATTCAGCATTTCAACGTTCTCCTCATCCTTGGACATGAACTTTTTATATTGTTGAAAGTCGGCGTTATAAGGGCCTCCTTTTACCTTTGCGTATTTCACGGAGTCGGTTGCAGTGATATGGATTTCGCCATTCTCTAATCGGAGCTTCAATTTGTCTTGGAACTTTCCATCGGCGTATCCAATCCCTTTATTGTCTAGAAAAAACTGAGCGATCACGGGCCCGGGGGCCGTGCCTTCAAATACATATTGTCCATTTTTTAATTTGACGGTTTCGAAAAAGGGTTTGATTCCTTGATAATACACGAGGTGTGCCTCATTCTGCTCCGTAACATTCGCAATTTTAGCAATCACCTTATACTTTTGTTCTTGGGCGAAGCTTATCCCTGTCGAGCTTAAAAGAAAGGCTAAGCTTATGTTGAACAGGTTTATTAGCTTGATTGTCTGTCTGCCGCTCTGATGAATTATAGTTGTTTTCATGATTAGTAACCTTGATTTTGTTGTAAGTTGTTATTCAGTTGTATTTGAGTTAAGGGAATCGGGTATAAGACGGCTGTTGCGGTCCACGTTGGCTTTAGTGTACTTAGCACAGCGTCCGCGGTGTGGGTGCGTTTTAAGTCGAACCATCGATGTCCCCATTCGCAATTGAATTCGATCCGTTTTTCTTGTGCAATAGCGGCGAGGGTTTCCTGTTGTGTAGCAGGGGCGATAGCCGGGAGATCGGCCCGATGTCTCACCACGTTTAAATCGGCATGTGCACCGTTTAGGTTATTCAATGCTGCCCTTGATTCCGCGCGGATCAAATATTGCTCGGCTAGGCGCAAGGCGGTGTAATATTCCGCATTTGCTCCCGTTGCCAGACTGGTATATTTGTTAGCATAGACGTATTCGGTGCCATTATAGTCAACTGAAGACGTCCAAACGGATTTACGGGCATCGCCAGGCTCAAACGCTTGTACGAGCTGAGGTGTTAGGTAAAAAGTAGGGATCTTTGCCACTGGGTTAGGCAATACCTGCGCGGCATAATCGGTATATCCCGACGGGGAATTGTAAAACTGGAAAATGGCTTCTCTACTGGAGGAAGAAAAGACGTCCCCGAGAGCTGGCAGTTCGAACAACGCGGGGTTGTTTATTACCACAGTAGCTTCGCTTTCGGCCTCTGCCCATTGTTGGCGATAAAGGTAAACCCTGGCTAGTAAGGCGCTGGCCGCCCAAGTGGTGGCCCGGGTGCGACTCTGGCCGCTCTGGAAATAATGATCCGGCAAATTTGCTTTGGCAACTTGGAGGTCTTCCACCAGCTGATCGTAAATTTCTTCGCTCCGAGCGTTTCCCAATACGGTATTATGGTCGATATCGGTCTCAGTTATGAGCGGAACGTCGCCAAAATAATTCACCAAGTGGAAGTAGCAAAAGGCTCTTATAAACCTTGCCTCGCCAAGGGCCTGCGCCCTGAAGGAGTCTGACACTGCCGTTGAGGTTTGCAGGTTGCTGATGATATTATTAGCGATATAAATGATGGCATAGTTGGTAGACCAAATATTATCGAGGTAACTCACGTCGGGGGTAAGTCCATTGTTAATAAAGGCGTCATATGTGTTTCCTAAATACCGAAACTCGTCTGCACTCATGCCCGGGAAGGTGCTGGAATACGATAAATAAACGCTGTTGTTTAAAAATCGGGCATACATACCAGTCAAATTCTGCTGTACACCCAGCGAATCCTTAAAGGTTTCAGATGCCAATATCTGTGCGGTGGGCGGATTTATTTCAATTAGATTTTTGCACCCAGGGATCAAGTTGACGGAAGTGATGATGGCGACGATAATCGCTGATCTTTTCAAGTTTAATGTCTTCTTCATAAGTTTTCCTTAAAGCGTTGTTCTTAGTCCTATTAAAATCACCTTCATGGGCGGTAATGCATTAAGCGTTTCGGGATCCAAGCCCTTATAACCTGTTAAGGTTACTAGGTTTTGACCTCGTAAATAGACTTGCAATGCGTTCATTTTTATTTTTTTCAGCCAATCGGTTTTGAAATTGTAGGCAATGGAAAGGTTTCGTAAACGCAGATAGGCTGCGCTTTCCCAGGCCTCGTCTGATCCAATATAATACTGCCATGCGTTCGAGGAAGGCGTCCCGGTGGTTGCGGTATATCGGACCGGGATGTCTAACATGCTTTCCGGTACATTATAGCCCATACCCGGTCGCGTGGCGAGTCCAAGATCTCCCCGTGTTTCATCACGTACGGTGCCCTGTATCAATATATCGATCTGAAATCCTTTGTAGGTAATGGTATTGCTGATCCCTCCGTATAGCTTTGGATCCCTGTTCGCTGAGCCCGTGCGGTCGCCGAGTCCGTAGGCATTTAGTCCTGATGAAATCACGCCGTCCTGATTGGTGTCTGCGACGGTGGCAATTCCATCCACAAAGCCTGTGAATTGATATAGAGGAACATAGTTTAGCGATTGTCCGACAACGTATTGAGAGGTGTAGTAGGTGTTGTCAATGTTTGGAAAGTCGATCAGCTTATTTTGAGGTAAGGTGAGATTGATGGAGGTCGACCATTTCAAGTCGGATTTCTGCACATTCACGGTGCTGAGCTCGAATTCTATCCCTTGGTTCTGCACGGTAGCCGGCAAATTGGCTGTATAACTTGAGAAACCTGTTTGGGATGGGATTCTGATTGTTCCAAGTAAGTGATTGGATCGATTGCGGTAGAGGTTGGTTGTGAATAAGACGCGATTATCGACAAAGCCCAGATCCAGAGAGAGATCGGCTTTCTTGGTTACCTCCCATTGCAAATACGGGTTGGCAACCCTGCTGGGAGCGTAGCCGGTTGTGGGACCGTATGGCTGGCCGGCCATATAAAAGGCATCATATAAATAATCCTGTATTCTATCGCTACCGATGGAGCCATAGCTTCCCCTGAGTTTACCGAAGCTCAACCAAGGAATGGTTTGCTTGATAAATTCTTCTTCAGAGAAGATCCACGCGGCGCCCAAGCTTCCGAAATTACCGAACTTTCGGTTTTCTCCGAACCTCGAGGATCCGTCCCGCCGGAAATTAGCATTTATCAGATATTTATCGGCATAACGATAAGAAACCTTGGAGAAGCCGGAAACATATTTATAATCATTGCCTGCGGATGTTTTGACAAACAGATCGATGGCATTTAGGCTTCGAGCCAATTCGATGGTAGAGAAGCTACCGTACACGTAGTAGGGCTGCACGGTTTGCGTTTGCTGCCAGGTACCGCCTACCAGCGCCAATAAGTTGTGCTTCCCCCAGGTACGGTTGAAATCAAGCTGCGGCTCTACCAAATAAGTTTGGATGTAGTTGTTATTTAGCGTGGACGTTTGTAGGTTGTTACTCGTCGGGTTTAGCGCAGATGAAGGGGTAATGATGGCACCGTTCACTTCTATTTTATTATAGCCGGCGTTTGCTTTGATTTCCAGTCCGGGCAAGACCGTATAGTGAAAAGAAGCGTTGGCGATAAAGTTTTCTGATTCCAGGTTATTGATGATGTTAAAAGCAGCCAGTGGGTTGGTATAGCTCGGTGCAAAATGTAGACCTCCGTTATCATCATAAAGCGGATAGTTTGGAGGCAAGCTATAATTCAGGTAATTGATGGTATAGTTAGGGATTGTATTGTTATCTAGGTTGTAATTAACGGAGGCGTCCATGCCGAACCTAGCATCAGCACTTTTATGTTGCACAGACAGGTTGAATTGCTGTGCATTGTCTTTTGTTCGGGATTGATAAATAGAAGACTGCGACCGGATATTTGCGCCCAGTCTAAACTGGGTCTGGGAATTTCCTCCAGATGCGCTAAGGGCGGCATTGGTCATCTGAGCCGTTTCGCCCGCGATGAGTTCGCCAAAATCGGTATCCATATCGGTGGGCCACGAAAGAAGATCCGGTGCGTTGGTGGCCGTTGGCGTTACGCCGTCGTTCTCAAAGGCTTGTCGTCGGATGTTTAAGTATTGTTCCACCGAGGCCATTTTTACGAGATTAGTAACCCTTCCGTTACCGTGGGAGAGGTCGACCGTTACTTGGGTGTTCCCAACATGTCCTTTTTTGGTTGTAATCAGTATGACGCCCGCGGCTCCTCTGGAACCATAGATGGCCGTTGCATCTGCGTCTTTCAGTACCGATATGCTTTCAATGTTTTCTGGATTGATGGTGTTGAGCGGACTGAAGCCTACCTGTGCCATAAAACCGCCAACAGATTGCTCTACCTGCTTGCTGTCAAAAGGCACGCCGTCGATGATGTAAAGCGGCTGCGTGGTTAAGGAATTGAGACTATTCTGCCCGCGGATGTTCACATTGATCTGAGATCCCGGATAGCCGGAATTAGCGGTAATAAAAAGTCCCGGTACCTGCCCTTGTAAATTTAAGACGGGGTTTGATTGAGGTTGACGTTCGATGCTGACTCCGCTCACTTGATTGGAAGAGCCTGTGTTGAAACGACGTGTCGTATTTCCATAGGCGATAACCTGCACTTCATCCAGCTTACTGTCACTTTGGCTAAGGATGATACTTTCCATTTCAGCGCGGGCTACCACTTCTTTCTTTTGATAGCCCAAATAGGAAATGATCAAAAGATCGCCTTCATCAGCATTTTTTATGCTGAATTCGCCTTGGCTATTGGTTATCGCCCGCGCGTTTTTGTCTTGTATCAGAATGTTGACACCTGATAGCGGTTCGCCTTTATCGTTTATGATTTTACCATTGATGTCGATAGTAAGGTGTTTCTCGACCGGATTATTCGCGCTTTCCGCTTTTTTTCTGGTAATGACAATGGTTTTTTCGTCAATGGTGTAAGTTGCCTGTTGGTTCTGTAGGCATGCATTCATTACCTCGCGTAATGCTGTTTTTTCAAAGTTTGCATCGATTTTTTTATGGGGGTTTAGTGCCGAGGGGAGGTAAAATACATCATAGCCCGTCTGTTTTTTTATCTCATCAAAGACGCTGCCAATGGTTACATTGCGTTGCTTGAGGGTTATCTGTTGCGCAAATCCGATGGCACTAGCCTGCATCATGGTGATGAAAAGGGCCAAGGTTGTTAATTTCATAAAGAGCAGGATTTGGTGTATACGGGCCTTTGCCCTGTATATGCGTTGGTAAACCTTATTCATTTCGTTTTAGGTTGCGACAAGACTTAGGGGATAGCCGAAGACCTTCAATCTTGCTTAAATTCGCAAAATTGCCTAAGTTTGACTGTCTTGTTGATCAAAAATTAATTAAACACTTCATTTGGTTAGGCAAGCCATTTCCGGACTCCGATTGCCGTCGGAGTTCGGTTTTTTGAGGCCGATTAAAGTTTTACGTAGGTATTTCTCCTTTTTTTTTCATGGTGTAATTTGTTTGGTTAATATGAGTAAATGATCATTTTCTTTATTCCACTACGATCTCTCTTCCCTTAACGGTAAAGTGAAAGGCTCCCGTCAATTCCATTTTCTTGAGTAACTGCTCAATGTTGCTATATTTACTGATGGTACCTCCGAGAAGTTCTTTTCGGAGCGAAGGGTTTTTATAGCGTATATTTACATTATACCAGCGCGCTACTTCCTTCATTCCCATTTCCAGCGTTTTTTCATTGAACCGGAAATATCCGTCTTTCCAAGCGGTGGCATAGGTGGTGTTTATGTTGGTGATTTGTACGATATCGCCATCATTTACAGCTTGTTGTCCGGGTTTGAGAACCACGCTTGACCCTTTCAGTGGAGTTACCTGCACACTGCCCTCCAGTAAAGTTGTTTTGAGGTCTTTTTCGTCGTTGTAGGCATTCACATTAAAATGGGTACCTAACACTTTTATTTCCTGTCCTTTTTTGCCCTTGTTTCCTCCGGTTGCCGGAAAATGCTCTGTTGCCACTATGAAGGGGCGGGTATGGTCCTTTGCGACCTCAAAGTACCCTTCACCCGTCAGCTGAACTCGACGTTCACGCTTGCCAAAGCTAACCGGATATTTCAGGCATGAAGCGGCGTTTAACCAAACCGTACTGCCGTCTGGCAGGCGAACCTGGTATTGCCCCCCGTGTGGTGTTTCTATCGTGTTATAGGCATCGGAGGTTGACTGCTGATCGCTTTCTTTTACCTCGTAAATCAATTGCCCATCGGCGGCCTTGCTGATCTTTACACCGGCCTGTATGGCGATGTTTCCGTCGGCAGCATCGGTGAGGGAAATGCGATTGCCGTCGGCAAGCGTTAGGAAAGCCTTATTGCTTCCGGGTGTGATCAGATCCTGAGCCAGTTGTTCGGTTTTTTGTAGGCGGCTCTCTCGCAGGTAATAAAAGGTGCCCGCGCTTAAAGCGAAGAGTATTAGTGCGGCCGCCAGTACATTGCGTAAGTATAAAGGTCCTTTAGTGCGTTCGCTTCGGTGGGCCGACGGTATTGACTCCTTATAGATCTGTTGGTTGATGTTGCGGAGTATCCGGTCTTGAGATTGCCTCTTTTCTGCAGCGCTCATTCCCGCCGCATATTGCTGGTACGGCGGAAATTTTTCGTACCATTCGTCCAGCTCCAGCATATCAGCCTCCGACGCTTGCCCTTTGGCGTAGCGCTCCATAATGCTTAAAATATGCTGTTTATATTCCTCTTCGCTCATGCTCATATACCCAATACTCGTAGAAAAAGCATGTTGGTTCTACTCTGAAGGCAAATAATCTTTGTGTTTTTTGTAAACGACTGATTGTCAATGTTATTCTTTTGTTAAGAAATGGTTATTTTAAGAAGATGAACATACCAATCAACAGGAAATCGAGCTGGTTGTCCTTGAAGTCATGTCGGAGGATCTGTAAAGCTTTGTGGATGTGCTTTTTTATGGTACTAATGGAAATTCCCGTACGATCTGATATTTCTTGATGGGAAAGCTGGTGGAAGCGACTCATGATAAACACCTCTCGACATTTATCCGGCAACTTGTCAGCGGCATGCAATACGCGTTGTTTCAGCTCCTTCAACTCCACTTGCTGATCCGGTGCTGCTAGGGCGAGCTTATGCTCTTCGATCAATCCTTGGAGACGCTGGTAGTATTGCTGTTGCAATCGGTAAGCATCAATTACCTTATATTTCAGAGCCTGCTTTAGGTAGGCTTCCAGCGTCGATTTCGGATTTAGGTCTTTACGGCGGAGATATAGATTCACAAATATTTCCTGTACGACTTCCTCGGCATCTTCGCGCGAGCGTAGGCGCTGGTATGCGGCGTCGGCCAATACCTCCCAATACCGATTATATATCTCGGTAAATGCAGCATGATCGCCAAGGCGCAAAGATGCAAGCAATTGTTCTTCATTACAGCGGTGATAAGCCGACATAGTCTTTACTTTTAGATACGAATGTAAGTAAATGTTATAAAAATGTGAAACGTAAATTCTTTGATTGGGTTTTAACGGCTATTTTGCTTGTTCTTAGTTCCTTTTTTTTAATGATTTTGGCTTGCTTTGGTTGTTTTGTGCGTTTTTGATGTTATCCTTTTTGTTTAGTTGTTTGTTTCGTCGATTGAATGCGTGTCTTTTGGTTTATGGAGATTGGTTTTAGTCGGAAACGATCAGATTCCAGTCGATGGATTGCCGTTAATAAGAAAAAAAGGCTTCCATTAACTCATGTTGGCTTCTTAACTGCTGGGCGTTTAACACGAAGGCCAAGTCGGTCTTTAAATCGGATAGGCCGTATCATTCTTTGTTTCCGAAAGGATGAAGGAACTCTGCACCGTCACAATATTGGGAAGCACTGCGAGCTTATGACGCAAGAAGAGATGATACTCCTCCATATTAGCGGTGGCAATCTTTAAGATGAAGTCAAACGACCCGGTCATTTGGTAACATTCCATCACCTCATCAAATTGGGCAACGCTGCGTTCAAATTCCCCTAAAGTTTTGGCCGTATGCTCCTTTAACAATACATGCGAAATGGCAATGAGCGTTTTGTCGATCTTCTTTCGATCGAGGATGGCAACAATACGGGCAATGTATCCTTGTTCCTTTAAACGTTTGACGCGCTCATGAATGGCCGCTGGCGATTTGTTAAGCTTATAAGCCAGTTCCTTGTTTGTGAAGGTGGCGTCGCGCTGAAGCAATTTTAATAAGGCACGGTCGGTATTGTCAAGTGTCGTAGTCATGTATTCGAAAAATAATATAAAGTGTAAAGTCTTCGGTTATTTCGTCTAATGTCCGAAATTTTTATGGTAAACGCGGTAATTCATGGTTTTTTTTTACTGAATGCCGTCAATTCAAGGTCTTTGTTTTATATCTACCATAAAAACTAAAAGGAATCGATCAATATTTGTTTCTCCTGGACCTGAAAAGGCGAAAAAAAGAAGCCGAATAAAAATTTATTCGCGAGGTAAAAGCAATGTTTATTCTGTTAAAAAATCGGTGTATTTGTTAAATTTCAATAAAATTTTCGTTTATATATCTATAATGTTGTATAAATATTTGAGTTATGTAATTTTGATTTAAATATTTTCGGATTGTGTTAGGTTGCTTGGCGTGGCCGAAACTAAGTTTAGAACCTTAAATAAAAAGAAGACTATATGAAAAAACTATTATTCAGCATCGCAATGCTGTTTTTGTGCACCATGGCTTTTGGGCAGATACTCGAACCTGTTAAGTGGAGTTATGCCGCAAAGAAGATAAGCGAAAATGAAGCTGTCCTATTTTTGAAGGCCGATATCGACGCGGGTTGGCATTTGTACTCGCAGCACATAGAGGAGGGCGGTCCGGTAAAGACGAGCTTTAGCTTTGTCCCGTCGGACCAATACGAGTTGGTGGGCAAGACGGCCGAGCCGAAGCCTATTAAGAAGCACGAAGCGGTTTTCGGGATGGAAGTCGCGTATTTCGAAAAGCAGGCCGTATTTCAACAGCGAATCCGGTTGAAGGATGGGCAGACGGTTGTTAAGGGGAAGTTGGAGTATATGGTCTGCGACGATCATCAATGCTTGCCCCCAGATGAGAAGACATTTAATATAACGGTGAAGTAATGAGGAGCGGAGAACAAGGTAAGAAGGGTATCGGGATGCTCCCTCGTGCTAACGTATGGCTTGTACTGTGGTGTGCGCTTATACTGATAGGAGTGGCGAGCGGTCATGTTTTGGCACAAGATACGGTTTCCTATGACGATATTGAATTCCTTCCGGTAGACGGGGCGGACACAATAACGGAATCTGCAGCGGTGGATAGTGTAGCCGCGAAGGCGCCTGCTACAGACCCTGAGGATGCGGAATCGCAATCCCTTTGGGCAATCTTTATCGCCGGATTTATCGGCGGTTTTGCCGCGCTGTTAATGCCCTGCATCTTCCCGATGCTGCCGCTTACGGTAAGTTACTTCACGAAAAGTAGCCACACCAAAGGAAAAGCGATGGCGCAAGCAGTTCTCTATGGACTGTCCATCATCGTGATTTATGTTGCATTGGGTTTGGTTATTACCGTTATTTTCGGCGCTGATGCCCTAAACAGTTTGTCTACCAACGGCATTTTCAATCTGCTCTTTTTTGTATTACTGGTCGTATTTGCAGTTTCATTCCTGGGAGCTTTTGAGCTGACATTACCCGCTTCCTGGGTGAATAAAATGGATGCCAAGGCCGATAAAGGCGGTTTCATCGGCTTATTTTTTATGGCAGCGACGTTGGCGCTCGTGTCCTTCTCCTGTACCGGCCCCATAATCGGCACCCTGCTAGTGCAGGCTGCAACGATGGGTGCGCTACTCGGCCCGGCATTGGGTATGTTCGGCTTTTCCTTGGCACTGGCGATACCTTTTGCGTTGTTTGCGATGTTCCCAAGTTGGATGAAAGGGTTACCCTCTTCAGGCGGTTGGCTTAACAGCGTGAAAGTGACGCTTGGCTTTCTTGAATTGGCATTGGCACTGAAGTTTCTTAGTAATGTGGATTTATCCTATCACTGGAATTGGTTGGATAGGGAGGTTTTCCTTGTGTTGTGGATCGTCATTTTCGGATTATTGGGCCTATATCTATTGGGCAAAATCCGTTTCAGCCACGACAGTCCCCTTCATTACCTGTCCATTCCCCGCTTGTTCCTGTCGATTATCGTGCTGTCGTTTACCATTTACATGGTGCCCGGCTTATGGGGGGCGCCCCTGCGGGCGGTGTCGGCCTTTTTGCCGCCACAATCAACGCAGGATTTCGACTTATACACGGCCTCATTCGGCGGGGGAAGTAAAGCGGGGGAAGAGGTGTATACGGGACCGCGGAAATACGCCAACATTTTCCATGCCCCTTTAAATCTTGATGTATTTTTTGATTACGATGAAGGAATGGCGCACGCCAAGGCGGTAGGCAAGCCGGTTATGATCGACTTTACCGGACATGCCTGCGTCAACTGCCGGAAGATGGAAGCCTCTGTTTGGCCGGATCGGGAAGTGTATTCCTTACTGCGGAATGAGTTCGTTCTTATTCAGCTTTATGTGGACGACAAGACCGAACTTCCCGCTGCAGAACAATACGTTTCGGAACTAAGTGGCAGAGCAGTGCGTACTATCGGAAATAAATGGAGCGATTTACAGGCCAGCAAGTTCAACGCCAATTCGCAACCCTTTTACGTATTGCTAGATTCGCGGAACGAAGAAGTATTAGTAGCGCCCCGTGGCGCAGATTATAATGCGGCCAGTTATCGTGATTTTCTGCAAGCCGGCCTAGCCGCTTTTAAAAAGTAATGGTTTCTGTGTTTGTTCTACCGGTCCAGGCGATTTCCGTCGCCTGCCGGTAGTCTTTGAGCCTTCGGCGAAGGTGGAGTATTTGGATGAGCCTGCATAAAATTCCATAAACAAAATGAGATGCATAATTTATGCAAGCTTCATTTCCATTAAAAAGCAAATTATTCGAATGAAAAAAATTCTTATTGCCCTGATTACTGCAAGCTGCTTAGGACAAGCGGTTGCGGTTTTTGCCCAAAACAGCGCGCGGCTCATTGAAACTGTCGAAAAAAGGGGAGATGAGATCGTCATTCCCTATCAAAAGTATGTCCTGCCAAATGGCCTGACGGTGATCTTAACAGAAGATCATTCGGATCCGATTGTGCATGTCGACGTTACCTATCATGTCGGTTCGGCCCGCGAACAGATCGGGAAGTCGGGCTTTGCCCATTTCTTTGAACATATGATGTTTCAGGGGTCCGACCATGTAGCGAATGGGGATCATTTTAAGATCATTACCGAAGCGGGCGGTACGCTTAATGGTACTACTAACCGCGACCGAACGAACTATTTTGAAACGGTACCGAGTAATCAGCTTGAAAAGATGCTGTGGCTGGAATCAGACCGGATGGGCTTTTTGCTGGATGCGGTTACCCAAAAGAAGTTCGAAATTCAACGGGCAACGGTTAAAAACGAAAGAGGACAGAACTATGATAACAAGCCTTATGGTCTTGCCTTTGAGGTTGTTGGGAAGAACCTTTATCCATACGGCCATCCTTATTCTTGGCAAACAATCGGGTATATTGAGGATCTCAATCGGGTAGGCGTTTCGGATCTAAAAGATTTCTTCCTCCGGTGGTATGGACCGAATAATGCGACACTCACGGTGGGTGGAGATATTGATGTGGAACAGACCTTGGCCTGGATTAACAAGTATTTCGGTTCTATACCGCGCGGCCCGGAAGTGGAGAACATGGAATTACCATCGCCCGTTGTGACTTCGAACCGCTACGTTTCTTATACGGACAATTATGCGAAGCTGCCTTTGCTGTTCATCAGTTATCCCGGAGTCAAAATGTATCACAAGGACATGGCAGCCCTCGATGCATTGAGCATGATTATCGGACAAGGAAAGAATTCCATTCTTTACAAGAACTTTATAAAGACCCGTAAAGCCGCTCAGGCAACGATGTATTCCAACAATGCGGAGCTGGCCGGGGAGATTGGCTTCCAGGTTGTTCCTTTCGCCGGTCAGTCGCTTGCCGAGATGGATAAGATCCTTAAAGAGAGTTTTACCGAATTCGAAAAAAGAGGGGTAACGGACGAAGATCTGCAAAGATTTAAGGCGCAGTTAGAGGCGAGCGTCATCAACTCATTGGCCAGTATTTCCGGAAAAGTCTCTATGCTGGCTGCAAGCCAGACCTTTACCGGAACCCCCAATTCGCTGGCCTCCGAAATTGCCGCTATCCGGAAAGTAAGCAAGGAAGATGTGATGCGTGTGTATGAGCGATATATTAAGAACAAAGGTGCGGTTGTATTAAGTGTGCTGCCGAAAGGGGCCGCTGTAGCGCCGGTTGCTGCCGATAACTATGAGGCTGTAGTTGACCAGGCCTATCAGGCTCCGGATTACGGTTATGGTAAAACAAGCTATCGTAAAGCGAAAGATGCTTTCGATCGAAGTGTAGCACCGCCTGCCGGTCCAAATCCCTCTGTTAAAGTACCTCCGTATTGGACCGCAAAAACTGCTAAGGGCATTCCGGTAATGGGATCGTTTAATAATGAAATTCCTACTGTATACCTCGCTATTTCGGTAAAGGGAGGTGCTTTGCACGCGGTGAATAATCCCGAGAAGGCGGGGCTTGCATCGGTAGTGGCTGCCATGCTTAACGAAGATACCGAAAACTACACGGCCGAGGAGATCAGTTCTGAGCTCGAAAAAACAGGAAGTGGGCTAGGCGTATCTGCGGCGTCCGATGAAATCGTTTTCTCTTTGTCGGCCTTATCACAGCATGTTGACAAAACGCTTTCTTTATTGGAGGAACGCCTGTTCCGGCCGAAGTTCACCCAAGAGGGTTTAGACCGTATTAAAAAGCAAATGATACAAGGCTTTGAGCTTGCACGAACACAGCCTGCTACCATTGCCTCCGATGTCTATAGCAAAGTGTTATATGGCAAAGACAATATCCGAACTTACGCCTTAAAGGGGAATGAAAAGACAGTTGCCGCTGTTACTTTACAGGATGTACAGGATTTTTATGATCAATATATCTCTTCGAATCTGGCTTCTATCGTGATTATTGGCGATATTACAGAGGAGGCGAGTCTTCAAAAGCTTGGTTTTCTAAGTGCTTGGAAGAATACCCGTGTGGAAGTTCCGGGTTTTTCGGCCGAAAGGCAGCCCCTTGAGAAAAACACTTTATATCTGGTAAACATTCCGAAGGCGGCGCAATCAGAAATCCGTATTGGTTACCTGACGGATGTGAATTTTGATGCTACGGGGACCTATTACCGGCTGGGCTTAGTCAATTATAGCTTAGGAGGCGCTTTTAATAGTCGCATTAACCTGACCCTGCGAGAGGAGAAAGGCTGGACTTACGGCGCATATTCGGGTTTCAATTCCGGTGAATTCGGCGGGAACTTTACTGCTGGAGCTGGTGTTATTGCATCTGTCACCGACAGTGCTGTAACGGAGTTTGTGAACCAAATCAACCTATACCGTACGAAGGGGATCAATGAGACGGAACTCGCGTTTACGAGGAAGTCGGTCGGCCAAGCGGAGGCTAGGCGCTACGAAACCAATCAACAAAAAGCAGCATTTCTGTCGAGAATGTACCGATATAAATTGGATGATTCGTTTGTAAGGGAGCAGGCCCGTATTTTGGACAGCATAGAGGCCACCGAACTGAACGAGCTTGCGGGGCAGTACCTAGATACGGAAAAAATGACCATTGTTGTAGTGGGCGATAAGGAGCATATCTTGCCGGGCCTTCAAAAGCTGGGCTATCGGATTGTTGAGCTGGACGCAGAAGGTAATATTATTTAAAACAGTATTTCCCTCTTCCGGGATATTCAGGTAAAGCTAACCTGGATATCCCGCTGTTTAAAGGGGCATAACAGATAATTTGAGTCGGTACAGATGCTAACAATTGGCTTTATCGCAGCGTCATGCATAGGAATTTCACTTGGCTTAATTGGCGGGGGAGGTTCTATTTTAACCGTGCCGGTTTTGGTTTATCTTTTTGGTTTTGATCCGCTGATTGCTACTCTGTATTCTTTGTTTATTGTTGGCATCACAAGTGCAATGGGGACTCTTGGTTATATGGCGAAAAGAGAGGTTTGCTACTCAACGGCGTTGGCAATTGGACTGGCATCAGTTACAACGGTACTATTGATGCGGTACTTTGTTCTGCCGTCCATTCCGTCTGTTTTATATCGTTCGCAAGGAATGGTTATCAGTCGGAACAGTGCGACGATGTTTTTATTTGCACTGGTCATGCTGGTGTCTGCTTATTTAATGATTAATCAAAAAGCGATCCATCAGCAGGCCGTAAAACAAAAAAATGCGCGTGTCGGACGACTCCTGCTGTATGGTGCAGGGGTGGGAATAATCACCGGACTACTGGGCGCAGGGGGAGGCTTTTTGCTTATACCGACTTTCGTTATACTTTTGACCTTTCCTATGCAAAAGGCCATCGGTACCTCGCTATTGATTATTACGATGAATTCGCTTATCGGGTTCTTGAGCGATGTGCACCGTTATGAAATAGCATGGCCTGATTTACTCTGGATAACCGCTCTGGCAAGTGTTGGCGTCCTGATCGGTGCTTTTTTGAGCAAAAAAATAACAGGCGTCAAACTGAAGAAATCGTTTGGCTTTTTCGTGTTGGCGGTTAGTGTTTTTATTCTATTTAAGGAGGGCGTGTCATATATAAACTAGTTTATAATGAAGCCCGCATGAAGCTATCTTTCAAAAAAACATGATTAGAAATGGCTTATGCTTGCTGCGGTAGGTTTAAGCTTCATCACTATTAAAAACAAGTAATCAGATGAAAATTGAGCAAATCTATACAGGCTGTTTATCCCAGGCAGCGTACTATATTGAAAGCAAGGGTGAGGCCGCGGTGATCGATCCCTTGCGAGATACGCAGGCCCATCTAACAAAAGCGGCGCAGGATGGAGCCAGCATCCGATATATCTTCGAAACGCATTTTCATGCCGATTTTGTCAGCGGTCATTTAGAGCTTGCTGATGCAACCGGAGCCGACATCGTTTTTGGTCCCAATGCCGAAACAACGTATCCGGCACATATTGCTGCCGATGGCGAAGTATTCATGATTGGCGAATTGACCTTAGAAGTCCTTCATACACCGGGCCATACCTTAGAGAGTGTATGTTACCTGCTAAAAGATAGTAAAGGTAAAGCGCTGGCGCTTTTTACGGGAGACACCTTGTTTATAGGAGATGTGGGCCGTCCAGATGTAGCGCAGCGTGATGACGGAACCTTAAGCAGTGAGCTGTTGGCGGGTATGTTGTATGAATCGCTGGTTCAGAAAATTTTGCCTTTACCGGATGACGTGTTGATTTATCCTGCCCATGGAGCAGGTTCTGCCTGTGGAAAGCACATGAGTAAGGAGACTTTCGATACCTTGGGAAATCAAAAGCGCCTTAACTATGCGCTTCAAACGATGGAGAAGAACGCCTTTGTACAGGCCGTATTACAGGGGCTCCCGCCAGCTCCGGCCTACTTTGTACAGAACGTGCAGCTGAATAGGGCAGGTTATGAACCGGTGGATCAGGTGTTGGCGCGGGCGCTTAAAGCGCTTGATGCCGACGCTTTTGAGTGCATGCGGCATACGGGCGAATATGTCGTGCTGGATACGCGCGCAGCCGGTTCGTTCGCCGAAGCGCACATTCCGGGTTCGATCAATATAGGGATAAAGGGCAGTTTTGCCCCTTGGGTCGGTGCGCTAATTGAAGACATTCACCAACCTTTACTCATCGTAGCGGATGCTGGTATGGAGCAGGAAGTGGCGCTGCGTTTAGCGCGTGTGGGCTTCCATAATAGTTTCGGCTACCTTTCAGGTGGCCTCCAGACTTGGATAGCACGCGGGTTTGCCGTCGATACGGTGGCATCAATATCAGGGGAAGCTTTTATGTCGGCTTATGCTGACGGACAGGTAAAGGTGTTGGATGTGCGCAGCCAAGGTGAGTACGACAAGGAACATTTAATCGGCGCGGAGTCGATGCCTTTGGCCAGTTATAAACAGTTTATTGCTGCGGTGGAGGAAGAACAGGACTGCTATGTGTATTGTGCAGGAGGCTATCGGTCGATGATGTTCATTTCCTTAATGAAACAGGCCGGCGTTACCGCTAACATGGTGAACGTCAATGGGGGAATGGCCGCGCTGAAGGCGCTCTCTAACAATAAACACGTATAAATAAAAACGAGTGTAAGGAGCCCATTATCCATTGTATTCGTACACTTACCACTAATTACACACATATGAAACAGATATATTTAGACAATGCCGCTACCACAGCGCTCCATCCGGAAGTGATAAAAGTGATGTTGGAAGCGATGGAAGAAAATTTTGGAAATCCCTCCTCTGCGCATGCCATGGGCAGAAAGGCCAAAGCAATGATTGAGCGGTCGAGGAAATTGGTGGCCGATTTATTGAACGTATCTCCCTTGGAAATATACTTCACTTCTGGCGGTACCGAAGCGGATAATATGGCGATTAGTCGGAGTGTGGCTGATTTAGGGATAAAGCAGGTAATCACCTCCCGTTTGGAACATCATGCGGTGCTGCACAGCTTGGAAGCCCTGGCTGGTCAAGGTGCGATAAAAATCTTGTATGTCGAGGTGGATAGAAAAGGTAATGTTGATTATGCACAGCTCGAGCAGCTCCTGGCCAGTTATCCTAAATCGCTCGTTTCACTCATGCATGCAAATAACGAAATCGGTACGCTTACTGATATCAATAAAGTTTCCTCCATCATCAATGAGTATGGCGGCGTTTTCCATTCGGATACGGTGCAAACAATGGGGCATTTTCTCCATAATTTCGGTGAAGGAGGCTTGCATTTTGCAGCCGGTGCAGCCCACAAATTTCATGGTCCGAAAGGAGCTGGGTTCCTTTACATCAATAAGCGTATCCGGGTTAAACCTTTCATTTACGGGGGCGCGCAAGAGCGCGATATGCGTGGAGGCACAGAAAATATTTACGGTATTGTAGGTTTGGCCAAGGCGCTTGAATTGAGTTATTCACAATTGGACGAGCATCGTATGTACATCCAAAGCCTGAAGGATTATATGGTGATGCAGCTGGCAGCAAACATTCCCGGTATACAGTTTAATGGAGAGATAGATGCACATAACAGTCTTTATACGGTATTGAACGTGTCGTTGCCGATTGCAGGGTCAAGCGAGGAAGTGCTTTTTCATTTGGACATGGCCGGTGTCTATGCGTCTGGTGGCAGCGCATGCAGTGCGGGTTCCGGCAAAGGTTCACATGTTTTACAAGCAATTGGCGCCGATATCAGTCGACCGAGTATACGTTTTTCGTTCTGTAATAGTAATACAAAAGAAGAAGTAGATTTCGTAGTTGCCAAACTGCGCGAGCTGTGTGTTGTTGATTCTGCGGAATGCGTCAGGCAGACGGTTTGATACTTGACAGAGAAGCATGCTGTAAATATCCACTGCTTTCTTTAACTTAGTACGCTTTTATTATCTAGACCGAAAAGTATTTGAGCGGCGATGAAAGAAGCAAACGTTTGACTCGTAGATGGAAGAGAACGTTAAAATCCGAGAATAATTGAATAAGCGTGTAAAAAGACTTCAAACTTTTGGCGATAATCAGTGCGATGACCAAAGGTTATTTGAACGTATCCAATTAAGAGACGCAAAGGCTTTTAATACGGTATACGAACGCTATTGGTCTATACTATTCAATGAGGCTTATAAGCGGATCAATGATATGGAACTGTGCGAGGAAATTGTTCAGGATGTGTTTGCTTCTTTATGGGAAACTAGTCCACAAAGGAATATTCAGGATCTGGGCGCATATTTATTTTCCTGTATGAGGTTTCAGGTCTTTGCGCACTATCATAAAAGAACAAGGGAGCAGGAAGCTACACACGCCGATCTGTTCGATAGTAAGGAGTTTTTAAATGATGGTGCTGATGAATATATGTTGGAAAAGGACTTAGTCTCTTTTATCAAGAATTGGCTTGGAAGTCTGCCAAAAAAAAGGCGTGAGATTTTTCATTTGCGGTATTTGGAGGGCTTGTCGGTGAAAGAAATCAGTGAGTTAATGGGGGTTTCTCCGAATACCGTTCAAAATCACCTTGGATTGTCGCTTGCTAAAATACGTTTTCTGCTGAAAAAGTACTTTTTGGTTCTGTTTTTAGTTTTATTCCGTTGATGGTTTAGTGTTTTGGTAATTTTTTTATTTTTTTATTAGTACGTTTTTCGCTCATTCCACACTATAGGTATAATAATTATTATACAGCGTGGTATGCAGCATAAAAAAGACGGGAAACTAAGCCAACTGATTGAGAAATATATCCAGAAAGAGACGAACGCGTCTGAAAATAAAATCGTAGAAGATTATTTCGATTCTTTTTCCTCCCTACCGAATGTGCTCGAAAATATGTCTCCGGAAGAAAGAGCCATTATTAAACGGCGTATGCAGGAAAAACTGCATCGACGCCTTTCCGGCAAGCCAATCAGGCTGTATCCAACCGTTAAAAATTTCCGGAAAATTGCCGCTGCGGCCGCCGTTCTATTAGCTTCATTAGCTGTTACTGTTTATCACTACCAACCTTTCAGCACGTCTAAAAAAAATCAAGTATTAACGTTGAAAAGTGGGGAACAGCGAGAAGTGATATTGCCGGATGGTACAAAAGTGAGGCTCAATGCATCGAGTAAATTAATTTATCCCAACTCTTTCGACGACGCTAGTCGGCGCGAGATCACACTTATTGGTGAAGCGTTTTTCGACGTTGTTAAGAAAAGCGACAAGCCCTTCCTGATCCATACGCCACGAATGGAAATACAGGTGCTGGGAACGGCGTTTAATGTGCGAGACTACAAAGAGGACAAAATCGCCGAAACATCGCTGATCGAGGGAAAAGTAGCGGTTTGGAAGACAGGGCAAGCAGCAGACCGGTTTCTCCTAAAACCAAAGGAAAAATTCGTTGTAACGGAAAAGCTGCCTGTTAACAATAATCAAATGGCCTCTAAGCATCCCGTGAAACAGTTGAATGCAACGGTAGAGCCGGTTACGATCTCCAAAGGAGACGGCACTACGCTAGAGACTGAATGGCTGTTAAAGCGGATGACAATTGAAGAGGAATCCCTAAGCCAAATCGCCCAAAGGCTTGAGCGCATGTACGGAATAAAGATAGTTATTTCAAATCCGGAAGTAGCCAAGCAACATTATTCTGCAACTTTCGAAAACGAGCATCTGGATAATGTAATTGGTGCATTACAGGTTGTTAAGCCATTCCGGTACAAAAAGGACGACCAAGGTAATATAGAGATCTACTAGTAAAGCCAAACCACAACCAATCTAAATAACATATCAATGAAAAAAGTAATACCCAAACCGATCAAAAAGATCAGATTGACCTTGCTGTTAGCCTGTGTCAGCATGATGAACATTCAGGGTTACGCCTATTCCCAAACAGAAAAGATAGATATATCTATAAAAGGCGGAAAGTTAGAAGATGTTTTTGAGGTTATTAACAACAAGAGCACTTACAAAATGTTTTTCAGTAAAAGTTCACTTCCTGCCGTTAAAATAAATCTGGAAGGCAAGCAGCTTTCGGTAAAAGAGGTGCTGAGTCGCTCTTTGCAAGGGAGTAACCTGACTTATGAATTGATGGAGGATAACATCATCGCCATTAAAGAAAAACCTGCTATACAGCAAAGGGTAGCAGGGCAGGTGGTAAGCCAGGATGGCGAGCCGTTGGCAGGAGTTTCCGTTCTGATCAAAGATTATGGAAAGTTAAATGCCGGATTGCAAAGCAGTACAGCGACAGACGTTAACGGACATTGGTCCTTAGTTCTGCCTAGCCATGACGTCACGCTTATTTTTTCTTTTATCGGCTATCAAAAACAGGAAATTCCCGCACGGCAGCTTCTTGAAAATTCGGCTCCACTACGGTTAAGACCTGATGAAGGTAGTTTGGAAGAAGTTGTTGTTGTAGGGTTTGGCACAACCACACGGCGACTTAACACCGGATCTGTGGCTTCTATCACGGCGAAAGATATCACCAGTCAACCTGTAGGGAATCCGTTAGCCGCGCTCTCGGGTAGGATGTCGGGGGTCTTAATTGCGCAAAACAACGGTGTTCCGGGTAGCAGCGTTCAAATCCAGATCAGAAACCAAAGTTCATTGAGCGGCACAACTTCGGGGTCCATCCCCTTATATGTCATAGATGGCGTTCCCTTTACCAATTTTAATGGGGGTGCACCGGCCACCGATAACCTAAACTCGATGGGGATTTCCGGTTCGGCAGGGGGAATAAGTCCTTTTAGTATGATTAATCCGGCTGATATTGAACGTATTGATGTATTGAAAGATGCGGATGCAACAGCCATCTACGGAAGTCGCGGTGCAAATGGTGTGGTGCTGATCACCACCAAAAAGGGCCAGTCTGGCCGTACGCGTATTGGTGTGAACTTTAACTCGGGCGTTAGCGAAGTGAATCGTTTTATTCCTATGTTGGATTTAGACGAATACCTAAGTTTAAGAAGAGAAGCTTTCGCCAACGATGGGATTACACCCAATACCACCAATGCGCCAGACCTCACCCTATGGGATCAAGATGCATCGACCGATTGGCAAAAATTATTGATTGGCAACACCGGACATATCAATGAAGTGCAGGCCAACTTATCGGGTGGAAACGATCAAACCCGCTTCTTTTTCAATTCCGCCTATCGAAGAGAAAGCACTGTCTTCTATGGTGATAACAAAGACGTTCGGTTTACCTCGCGTCTCAATCTGGATCACCGCTCTGCGGATGGAAAGTTTAATGCGGCCTTCTCCGTAAGTTATGCCAATGGTAACACGGACATGCCCACTTCCGATATCACCTCCTCCTATAATTTACCGCCAAACTACCCGCTATACGACGACGAAGGACAATATTACTGGCTGACGGGGTCTGGGATTAATAACCCGTTGGCGGTACTGAATCGTAGGTATATCGGCACCACCAATAACTTAATTTCAAGTGCTAACTTGAGCTATAAGATTCTGCCTGGATTGACCGCAAAGGCGAATTTTGGGTATACGATCACCAATATGGACCAAAATAACCGGACCCCCGCCTCCACGCTTAATCCGGCAAACAATCCTACCAGTTCATCGAGTTTTTCTAATACGAAGGCACAGAACTGGATCATAGAGCCTACGCTCGACTATGTGACTCGCTTAGGCGGAGGGACCTTGACGGCTTTAGTGGGAACCAGTTTTCAACAGAATTCTTCCGATACGAAAAATATATCTGCATCGAACTACGCCAACGAATCGTTACTTGGCTCACTGGCTGCCGCGGGAAATAGCACCCTGAATAATAATCTGGTATATTATAAATATAACGCCTTTTTTGCAAAATTGAATTACGATTGGGAAAACAAATACCTGATCAATGCAACCTTCCGAAGAGATGGATCATCTAGGTTTGGCCCGAATAACCGCTTCGGTAATTTTGGAGCAATCGGCCTTGGATGGATCTTCTCCAATGAGCGTTTTGTGGCAGACAACGTACCTTTCCTGAGTTTCGGTAAGCTGCGCGGTAGTTTCGGTACTACGGGGAACGACCAGATATCCAATTACATTTATCTACCACTTTATTCATCGTCCACTCCTTATCTCGGAAATGCCACCATGAATTTAGTGACGCTTCCCAACCAGTCCATTCAGTGGGAAACGACTAAGAAGTTAGAATTTGCGCTTGATCTAGGCTTCTTGAAAGACCGTCTATTGTTTACGGCTAACTACTTCAGGAACCGGTCGGGCGATCAGATCACCTCGGCCGCTGTAGCCACTCAGTCGGGTTACAACAGCTATACTGCCAATTTGCCCGCATTGATTCAAAACACCGGTTTGGAACTGGAGCTGAACAGCACCAACATAGCAACAGAGAAGTTCACGTGGAAAACATCCACCAACTTCACCTTTTATAAAAATAAATTACTGGAGTTCCCAGGCTTAGAACAGTCTTTTTATGCGAGTAGCTACCTGGTTGGCGAACCCATTAACCTGATTCGGCTTTACCGTTATCAAGGGGTAAATCCGGAGACGGGGGAAGCCCAGTACGAAGATCGCGATCAAAACGGGCTAATCAATATAGACGACCGTTACGTTGCCGACTTGGGAACGCCTTTTTACGGTGGGTTCAATAATACCTTTGCCTACAAAGGTTTTGAGTTAGGGGTGTTTTTTCAATTTCAGCATCGCTTTGGAGTGACCAAAATACTGAACACGAGTCCTGGAGCGATGGTTAACCAGAATGATTATTGGCTGGGAAGGTGGACGCCAGAGAACCCTGATTCGTCTATTCCGGGTGCCAGTGCAACGCCAGGGAGTCCGATTTATGCGTCCTATAATTTGTATACCAATTCGGACGCTGTTTATGGGGATGCCTCTTATATCAAGTTGCGGTCGGTTAATCTTTCTTATAGCTTGCCGAAGCAATGGATCTCCAGATTAAAGATGTCGGACTGTCGTGTTTTTGTACAAGGACAAAATTTGTTTACCTGGGCAAAGAACAAGTATGTACTCGATACTGAAACGACCGTGCAGGGCGGCCCTTCCGGTTTGGGAACAGGAACTATCAGTCAGGTACTTCCTCCATTGAGAACAATTGTATTTGGCTTTAATTGTCAATTTTAAACAAGATGATCATGAAAAAAACATATAAAGAACTCGTCCTGATAGGTATTACCGGCGTAATCCTTTCATTAAGCGCCTGCGAAAAGTTTGTCGAATTGGGCGCACCACCCACGCAGGTGTCTTATGAAGACGCCTTCGCAACCGATGCTTCTGCACAAAGCGTAGTACTGGGCTTATACGTTTCTGCGGCGGGAAATATAAATAACGCAAATATGTCAAGCATGACCACATTTTATCCCGGTATTTCAGGCGACGACTTGCAGTATAATGCAACGGATGCTACGACGCTTGAATTTGCGAATAATAGCCTGTTAAATACGAATAGTGCTGTTTCCAACCTATGGTCGAACCTTTATCAATTGATTAAGAATACCAACAATGCGATTGCCGGATTAGATGCTTCAACGAGTTTGACGACAAATGTTAAAAATCAACTGTTAGGTGAAGCCAAGTTCATACGTGCCTATACGTATTTTTACCTAGTTAACTTATATGGCGATGTTCCCTTAGCGCTTGAAAATGATAATGAGGTTTTTGAAAATGCGCAGTTACCGAGAGCATCGGTCGAACAAGTATATACGCAGATTGTTGAAGATCTACGGGATGCCGAGGAGAAATTAGCCGCCGTTTATCAGGGGACTTTTAGGGCGCGTGTAAACAAACATGCCGCCAGTGCCTTGTTGGCACGGGTTTATCTATACCGCGGGGACTATGCAAATGCCGAGCTTTTCTCCACCAAGGTGCTGACTGCAACAGACTATCAACTTCCGGATCCAGCGGTATCTTTTGAAAACGACAGTCAGGAAATCATCTTTCAGATCGCGAACCTGACGGGGGTTACCACCTTTGGTGCGAACTACATTACGTCAGCAACAGTGGTGCCTGCTTATACACTTCCTGAGGTTGTGTATAACAGTTTTGAAAGCGCGCCAACGATAGATTTAAGGCGAAGCAACTGGACCTCGTTAAAGACCGTGGCGGATCAGGTTTATTATGCGATTACAAAATACAAAATAGCCTCGGGAACGGGTAATGAATACCATGTGGTATTACGCTTGGCCGAACAGTATTTAATTCGCGCCGAAGCGAAGGCGCATCAGGGTGACCTGGCCGGTGCCAAGGCCGATTTGGACGCCTTGAGAGCCAGGGCCGGCTTGGCTGCCCTAGGGGATAATTTGAGTCAGGCCCAATTGATTCGAGCTGTAGAACAAGAACGTCTCCACGAGCTTTTCGGTGAATATGGTCATCGCTGGATGGACCTTAAAAGAACTAGCCGGGCTGACGAGGTGCTATCCGCCACCAAAGGAAACTGGCGGTCTACGGCGGCTTTATTTCCAATCCCGCAAGGTCAGATCGTTATCAATCCTTCCTTAACGCAAAATCCGGGTTATGAAGACTAACTTAAATCGCCGAAGGACTATAGAAAAGGATCCGAAGGCTAAATACTATGTTTCCATTATTAAACAAAAACGTTATATGAAAAATTTGTTAACGGTTGCTATACTCTTTTCTGCGAGTATAGCGTGCGCTCAGCAACGGAATCTGGAAGACCGTGCGAAAGCCTATTATGATATTATACAATCGGGCACTAAAGAGCAGAAGGAAGAGCTCTCTCGGAAACTGTTACAAACAGCGAGAACAGCTAAGAGCGAGAAAGAGCTTCAGTTGAGCATTAACTATCTTAATGGTCTCGGTAAGGAAGACAGCGCTGATTCACTGATCCAGGTTGTTGCTAAGAGATTTCCAAAAGGAGAGGTTGCACGCGATCAGTACATTTCTAATGTGTTCCACAAGCAGGACGATGCTACCGCCATGGAAAAATGCTATGCCGAACTGATAAGAAAATGGCCACGAGAGAACTTCAAAGAAACCTCTATGGCCTATGAATATGCCATAGCTGCCCTAAGTAGGAAGCTGGCCGAGCAAGGCCAGACGGATAAGGCAATTCAGTACCTAGATCAAATGCAGATGCGCTTTTGGCGTGCGCAAGGTTATTCACCGGTAGCCGCTATACTTTTGGAAAAAGGAGACACAGCCACTGCGGTTAAGTTGATTCAAACAGCGATTGATGATGCCGAATATTTTATCAATTTACCAGAAGAGCAGAAAAATAACGAGACTAGGTTTGCCGCGGTAGGGTATCCTGGCTATGTAGCGCAAATGGTGTCTGTATATGATCATCAAGGTAAACAGGCCGAATCGCTAGCCTTGGTAGAAAAGGCGCTCCAATTAGCACCTGATCAAGCCCCCCGGTTCAGCCGGGCGTATTATACAGGATTGGAAGCGGCAGGGCGTAAACTTGAAGCGCTCCAGCAGCTGGAGATGCTTTATAAACAGGGAGACTTTACCTTTAAAGACAAAATTAAAGAGCTCTATACGTCCCTTAATGGCAGTAGTAAGGGGCTGGATGGCTACTTGACGCGCATGGACGAAGACGTTATCAAGTCTATTCGTGAACATATCGCAAAAATGGCCACTTACAAAGATGCGCCTGATTTTGAACTGCTGAACCTAAGAGGAGAAAAGGTTTCGTTGGCAGATATGAGAGGGAAGGTGGTTGTGCTTGATTTTTGGGCAACATGGTGTCAGCCATGTATCCGCTCTTTTCCCGGGATGAAAGCGGCTCAGGAACATTATGCCGACGACAACGAAGTACAGTTTCTTTTTATGAATACCTGGGAGCGGACCAAGGGCTATAAGGCGAATGTTGCCGCATTTATCGAAAAGAATAACTATCCTTTTGAAGTCCTCTTTGACGATCAGAAAGACTCAGAAACAGGAGAAAATTTGGCTGCGAAATTTGGTGTACAGGGAATACCTGCCAAGTTTATATTGGATAAAGAGGGGAAGATCCGGTTTTCTCTCATGGGTTCGAACGGTAATAGCGAATACACGAAAATGGAAATGATCGAATTGATCGAATCTGCCCGTAAACCGCATAAAGGGTAAAGCGTTTTCTAATTTGCGGGATAACTCGATAAAGGTTATCCCGCATAACAACCAGCTATATTGAAGCAGGTTTATTTATTAAAAATCGTTTTTAATTTTTCATCCAGTTTCTTGGTGTCTGCGGTATATCTGCCGATAATAATGCCATCCTTGTCGATCAAAATTTTTGTGGGGAAGGCCTCGATGTTATATAATTCGACAATATTGCTTTGTGCTTCGTTCTCATTGTTCAGTATTTGTGTCCAAGTGAGTTTGTCTTTTTCTATCGCTGCTAGCCAAGCTTTACGCGGATTGGCTATTCGCTCTTGTGCCACGTTGATAAATTCGATATCCGCGTTGTATTTCTTGTGCAACTCAACAAGGTGTGGGTGGCCTTCCCGGCAGGGCATACACCAAGTTCCCCAGAAATCAAGTAATACGTACTTGCCTTTGAGTTGAGACAGGCTTATTGTATTGCCATCCTTGTCTTTTTTAACAAAATCGGGGGCTGGCTGACCGGGTACTGCCTTTTTCATTACGGCGATACGTTGCTGTATTTCCTTACCCTTAGGGGATGCTCTTACCGCGTCTGCCAGACTCAAAAACCGCTTTTCAAACTCGGTTATGGGACTGGCGAAAAATTGCTTCTCCAGAAGCCATAGGGATACGCCTTTTGATGGGTTGTTTATAATAAAAGCCTCTTCCAAAGCCTGGACTTTCTGTTGGGTTTCAGCGTAGTCCTTCGCAATTTTTGTAATTTTTTCTTGGTCGCCCAAAGCATTTACTTCCGATCGTAACAATTCGAACCGCCTGCGTTCCAAAGGACCAACTTCCTTCCATAGGCTGCCGTATTTGGTGTTTTCCTCACCTCCTGAAATAGCAGCTTCTGGCCACTGGTCGTTGTCAAAGCAAATCCTTACCTGCTTTCCGTTTTCAGCGAAAAAAGGGAAAGCGGGTGCAGGAAAAGCCCCTGAGCCCACTGCTATCGATTTGGAGTCATCGAAGCTCATTAGATGGAGTGAAGTCAGTTCAGGAACTTTAATGTCTATTTCGCCGCTGCCATCTTTTAGATGGATGATTTCTTCCTTTATTGTTTTATCCTTGAACCATACGACTTTTATGCTGTCGATAGGATAGTTTTTGGTACTAAGTATGATGCGGCATGTGTCGCTTGGTACACGGGATGTGCACCAAGTAAAAAGAAAGATGGATAAAGAAATCAGGGTAAAAATGATAGTCGTTTGCATGATTTACGAGGAGTTAAAGAGCTAAACTGTTGAATAAGTTTTGAACGGCTTCTTTTTCCGAGGGTCTAGGGGCATTTGCGGATACAATATTTCCCTGTGGATCGATCAAAATAAAACGAGGAATGCCGCGGATCATATATTGTTCTATAAAATCCGATTTTCCCGCCTTCGGCGCCAAAAGTTGAATACCACCCATATTATTTTCTGCAATCATTTTTTTCCAGGCGTCACGCGCTTTTTCGACATCAATAGAGATGCTGACAAACATGATGTTTTTGTGTTCATATTCTTTTTCTAATTGCTGCAAATACGGTATCTCTTGTCTGCAAGGCATACACCATGTTGCCCAAACGTCTATATAGACATATTTCCCTTTTAAATCGGTCAGTGAAGTGGTTCCCCCGGCATAGTTTTCATAATCGGAAAATCGGGGTGAAGGATTCCCTTTAGCGAGTTTCATCAGCTCTTTGTACGTCTTTGTGATTTCTTTTTCTTGCGCTTCGTCCAATGAAAGTTCCTTGTACAAGGTATAATATGTCTCGGGATCTCTCACAAAAGTGATGTTCCGCTTAATTTCATTGTAAGCTATTTCGTTTTTTATAACGGGATTGGATAAGGTGCTTACCGCCTTTAGATAGCTTATGTTTTTATCTGTTATCTGTAAACTGTCTGCAATTTGTTGTGCTTTGGCGGCACAGTACCTTTCTACCAACGTTCTGTAGGCTGCCGAATAGAAGTAATCTTCCTCGTTGTTGTAGTGGGATAGGGTATCTACATCGGCGAAGAAGTTTTCCGAAACTTTGAAGTCTTTCAGCTCAGCAAAATAGCCATGAAAGGATTCATAGCGCTCGAGATTTTCTAAATATTGATAAAAAATATCTCTTTTTTCCTTTTTTACGAAGGCTTCAGGCAGGTTTTTATAAGACGACAAAAACCTTTCAAATATTTCCATCTGCCGAAGCTGCTCGGCTTTAAAGGATTCTTCCTCTAATAAATACAAGTCCTTAATAGCGGCTTCTGAATACATCGATCTGAAGGTGTCGGCTTTCTCTAGCAAATAATTATTAACGGTCGCAGTAGTTCCTGTATACGTTAGTGAATGTTTGACGTCATCGAGGTCTATCTGTATCGTAAGCTCTTTTCCATTTTCCAAATAGGCATTCCATTGCGCTTTTCCATTCACGAAAGTATATCGCTGGGGATATTTTACATCCATCGTATGTAAAAAGCTACCGTCTTCAGCGATCGCTATACTATCTATAACCGAACTCTCTTTGATGATCAGTATTTGATTTTCCTGTTGGTGTTTAATGGTTCCTTTTACGATCGCGTAAGTTTCGTTGGTTGTTTTTTTGTTATAAGAAAGCAGCGCTAAAAAGAGTACAAAGGCTCCGTAGGTTATTTTTATTGACATGGCGTTTTTTTAAAAAAGGGCCTTTCTATCAAAAAGCGGCTCCAATATATCGGCCCCTTAAATGTTGGTTAATCTCTATCGTTTTCTCCTAATTCTGGCGATGCCAGTATATATTTTTGAGCAATAGGCACCGCCCAGTTTTTACTGCCTGCCGGTAAGGTGTAGGTAGTACCCCCTAGCGTTTTCGTTAAGGTGATATTGGCATTGTCAAATTCATTATACCTTTTTAAATCAAAATATCGTAATCCGCCACCGGCAAGTTCTTTCCGTCTTTCTTCTTTTACGATACGAAGTGCTTCTTCTGGTGTTGATGCTATACGTGGCGTGAAGCTACCCGTTTTTATCCTAGCCTCAAGTAGGGTATTCACGTCCTGCATGGCGGCGGCAATATTTCCATTTCTGGCATGACATTCTGCTCGCGTGAGATACATTTCAGGGGTTGACGGTCCCACGGGGAATTCATTGGTCAATAAGGGGGCTCCTAATGTATATCCGTCATAGGGGAGGCCATATAGAAACGAGATCGGAGCGTATTTTAAAGGCCGAAGATCATCCCCCTCGAATAAATCGTACAACTCGTCAGAGGCTACAATAAGTGCATAGGGCCAGCCTTCTTTAAACCATAGAATTTCAGTGTTCTGAGGTTCAAAATACTGCGGGTAATACAAGATCCCATAGCCAAAACGGTCTTCCAAGGCGTTGTAATTGATCAGGCTGTTTTTTAATGATAAAGACTGTTCCGCATAGCTGCGTGCTCTATCGTAATCTGCCCGATATAAGTATATCCGAGCTAAGAGTGCAGAAAGGCCGGATGCAGTAGGTCGATGTAAATAGTTGTTCGACTCAGGAACGGAAGGTAAATGATCCAATGCACCGGTAGCGTCCTCAATAATCTGATCATACACCTCTTTGACACTGGCTCTAGTGAGGTTAACCCCTTCAATATCCGATGTTAAACGGAGGGGTACGGCCGGTGTGGCTGCGGCGGTTTGCTCGTTGTAATGCCGGGCATACAGATTGACCAAAATAAAATAAGCATAGGCGCGTTGTGCTTTTGCCTCGGACAGCAGTCTTTCTTTTTCGCGTATATCTCCCTCTGCATCCATCACTTCTTCTATCACGATATTACATACGTAAATTTGTGCGTACAGATTTTTCCAGTCGGGGTCTTCTTCATTCGAAAGAAAAATATTGTCGTTCCAGGTGTAACGATTTACATTGGTTGATGAGTAGTAATCGATTAATTCGTCCTTGATTACAAAATCATCGTCCATCATAAATGAGTTGTAATGCGAAGCTCCGAATCCGGTGGAAATTCTGGTTCCGGATCCAGCACCGCTTATGTCCACTTGGTCCAACAACAAGCGGTAGTCTTGCGTCTTGTTAGGTATCACCACGCCTTTGGGTTGAATATCTAACCACTTGTCCCTGCTACAGGAACTTAAGGAAAGTATATATATTAAGAGCGTTAATATTCTTTTCATTTGTTTATTGTTAAAAGCTGGCCGTAAGGTTAAATGTTATTGCAGACTGCATAGGCAACACCATGCTTTCTGGATCTATGCGCCATTTGTTGAATGTAATGACGCCAAGGTTATTAGCCTGAATAGCCATATGTAGGTTATTTAGTCCGAAACGATGTGCTATGTTAGGATGAACGTTATAGCCTAAAATAATTTCTTTGAATCTAATGTGTGAAGCGTTATCTACATATTGGTTACCCAAGGCATAATAATAATAGCCGATGTATGCTGTGTTCATATTTTCGGGCTCTCGGGGAATAATCGTGGTGTTTTCATCTCCGGGTTGTTTCCAGCGCTGGTTGAAATCCCTGTGGATATGGGCTACCGAATAGGAAGAAACCATATCTGTATAATTTAAGATATTGGTGTTTCTGAACACATAGCCCAATTTATAAGTGATTAATACCCGTAGCGAAAATCCTTTATAGGAAAAATTATTCACCCAGCCTCCATAGTACTTCGGTACGGTGCTTCCGTGGTATTCCAGGGCTTGTATGTCTTCGATAGTGCTTGCAACCCAATTACCGTTTTGTAGCTTCTGGCCATAGGTGTTTATGATTTCATCGTTCTCGTTATAAATCTGCGGATAACCATCGCTGTCCAGTCCCGCAAATCGATAACTGTACAGATGGTTCAGCGGGTTTCCTTTTATAGGGTTCAATCCGGACATATAAAATGCCGGGGTTTCTTGCGCGTGTTCGACCTCGATTAGCTTGTTGGTGTTACGGCTGAAATTTAATGAGGTGTTGTACTTAAAGTTTTTATTGTTTACGATCAGGGCGTTTAAGCCGATATCCCACCCGCTATTTTTCATTCTGCCGGAATTGACCAGTGCATTTGTAAAGCCTAGCGTAGAATTGAAGGTTACGGGAGCTAGTAAATCCTGACTGTTCCGGTTGTAATATTCAATACTACCCCCCAGTCTGTCGTTGAAAAAACCGAAATCAAGACCTACATTGGTTACAAACGTTTTCTCCAGGCGTAGGCTCGGATTTTTTACGTTGGAAATATAGGCGTATGGAACACTGGTATAGGGATTTTGCGACGTTGATGCCTGTACATAGGGACTGGTTCCGGTATGCACATTACCGTTGCTTCCCCTTGTAACCCTAAGTGCCAATTGGCTTAAATCAGCGTTGTTTTTCAGGAAGTCCTCTTTGTACATATCCCACTTAGCCCCCACAGAGTATAAGGGGATGTTTCGGTACTTGCTATCTCCACCGAATAAATTAGCATCGTCTAAGCGGCTGCTGAGAGAAAGCGTATATTTGTTGTTGTAGGTGTATGCGGCATTTCCATAATAGGAAATAAAGCGGTTCTCTACCTCAGAATATGCTGCCGGATTACTGAAAACACTCGTGCCTACCGGTACTACCGGAAGTATTTGGCCAAAGGGTGCGTTTACATATTGCAACGTTTGTGGGTCGTAGCCATAGTGAGTGAAGTTATGTCCTTCGCTTAATTCTTGGCGCACTTCGTATCCGCCTATGGCCGTCACCTGGTGTAGGCCTTCGTTAAACGACTGGTCAAAATTTAGTTGGAATCTTGCCGAGTGCGATTTTGTAGTATTATTGTTTTTAGAAAGAATATGCCCTTGTGGTATACTGCTGCTTAGGTTTCCGTTGGCGTCTATCACCGTATACCGGTTCACGGTATTCCGAACTGTATACGTATTTTCGTTATACAGGTTGCTTCCGTTGTATTGTCCCCACTCATATTGATACATTCCCGATGCCGAAAGGTAGTCGGTCAATTTGTATTCAAGTGCGGATTGTAACCTTAGTAAGGTCTGGTTATTTTTATTGTTTTTATTATCAAATTCCTGTTTTAAATTATAGTTCCAATCATAAGGATATCCAGCAGCGACCAATTCGTCTTTATAGGATTGGGTAAATGTTGCGGGTTGTGTAATATAATTTCCGTTTTCATCCAGAATACGCTGGTGTTGGGGCAGGACAGTTAAATCAGAAAGGCTCATCCCATTATTTTTACTGGCGATCATATTAAAATTCACATTATTCGAGAATTTTAATTTAGGCGTAATATCTACTGTGTTGTTCAACGTACCAATGAGCTCATCTCTCTTATTTCCTACATAAGACCCCTGATTCCTGTTTCTATTATACGTGATGGAAGTTCGGTAAGTGTTGCGTTCTCCTCCTCCTTTTACCGCTAGGTTATACTGTTGCCAGTATTCGTTTCTTCTGAACAGTCTGTCAAATTCTTCCCGGCTGTCGATCCTTTTCAGTCCATCCGTGATGGACTCAGCCTCTGCCTCGGTCAAGTCGCCGTTGTTCAACAACAAATACGTTTCCAATGCCTTTCCCATGGGTGGTTTGCTAATCCCTGTAGGCAGCTGTACTCCCCAGGAGATATTCCCGGCCCTTATTTTTTCGAATTCGAGAAAACTTTCGGTAGAGGCATAAGGTAGATGATCGTAATTTTGTTTTGGTTTGATGTTGAAATTTGTAGAAAATTCGATAACCGGTCTGCTGTTTTTCTTTCCGGCTTTAGTTGTGATCACAATAACGCCATTAGCCGCTCTGATGCCCCAAATAGACGCCGCTGCAGCATCTTTTAACACGGTAATGCTTTCTACATTGCTTGGGTTAATCGAATTTATATCTTGCGTTATCGGAAAACCATCAACGACTATTAACGGTGCTTTATTTGCGTTAATCGTGCTCGTTCCACGTATGGTCATAGACTCGCCTCCAGTGTTGAAGACGATACCGGAAATCTCCCCTTCTATTTTGGAAGCTATATCTTGACTGATCTTCGTGTTTAACGTTTGCTCATTGATTTTTTGAAAGGAGCCTGTGGCACGTTCTTTGGCGATCTCCTGATATCCAGTAGAAACCAGTTCGACCTCGTCCAATTCAAAGGTGTTTTCTTTTAACACTACATGGATCGTCTGTTGGTCTCCCAAGGGTATTTCCTGTCTGACATAACCGATAAAGCTGAAAATTAAAGAAGTGTCCTCGTCATCTGCCCTGATGCTGAAAAATCCATTTTTGTCGCTCGTGGCAGAATGAGATCCTGTCTTTAATCGTATATTAACACCTGGCAGCGGTTTTCCTCTTTCGTCGGTTACGGTACCGGTAATAATACGCTGGCTAAAGGCAATATCGTTACCCTGTGTTGTTTCCCGGCTTTTTGCGGATACAATAATTAATTTGTCTTGTTGTTGGTAGGTAAGACCTGTATTTTTAAGTCCGTGTGCTAAGGCTTCTGATACCGTAAGCTTCTGCACGTTTAAATTTAATTTTCCGGTCTGAGCCACTTTTTCCGCCGGATAAAACACCACAAGACCGGTTTCCTTTTCGATCTGTGTAAAGAGTTCTTTTAGGGAAGTGATCGGCGCGGCATAGGACAGCTTTTTCTCGTAAATGCTCTGCGCGTTCGACTTGTTTTCTGCCGAAACAAGGAGCGCAAGCGTAAGTATAAATAGCGTTAGGGTGTTGATCTTCATAAAGTATCCGAATTTATATCTGATCCGGACCTTTTGTAAAAGGTATAGTAAACCCTTTACAAAAAATTGCATTTTTTGCATTATATTTGGTTGGTTTTAAAATTAGGACTGATTTTTTAACTCCGCTCCCTATTGCTTTCCACGGCTAGGGAGTTTTTTTTTGCTTCGATTTAGGGTGTTTCCGTCTTCTTTTTCATCGTCAAGTTTGGTTAAGATTATTAAAAATATTAGTTACATCCCTCGCCGTCTATTTCGATCGTTCGTCCACGTATTGTGTAGTCGGTTCCTCTTGTTTGGTTAATGATTTTCAATACTAAGCTCAGGGGTTCAGTACCTGTAAACTTCCCCGTTATAGGGCACTTTTCCAAGGCCGGATTTTTAAAAGCAATCTTTACCTTGTATCGGTTTTCAAGGCGGTCAGCCAATTCCCGGAAAGGTGTAGCGTCAAATATCATGTCTCTGGCAATCCAATTTTCAGGCGCTGCTGCTGCGAGTTTGTTTTTCAAGATCGACTTTTCGCGCTTGCTATAAATGGCTTGCTGTCCCGCAGTAAGGATGGCTAGGTCATTTTGATCACTTTCCATTTGTATCTTTCCCTCCTTCACATTGACAACAATATTCTGTTGTTCGGGATAGGCCTTTACAGTGAAGGAAGTGCCCAGAACACGTACCTTCATTTGATCGGTAAGGATAATGAAAGGCTTACCTGCGCGTTGCCGGACATCAAAATATGCTTCGCCGATTAATCGGACTTGCCTATCCACGTTATTGAAGTCTTTTTTATTGTAATGGATCTCACTTCCGGGGCGCAACAGCACCAAACTGCTGTCAGGTAAAACAACATACCTGTTTTCCGTGGCGGTTAACGGAATGTCCTCTCGTATATCGGCGCCGATTGAAGCATAGTGAAAATAGGCAAACAGTCCGATTCCCAATGCGAGGATAATAGACGCCACGCTCGCCATCTGCAACAGTCGCTTCTTCTTTATTATCGTTTTTTCGCCCATACGTTTTTGAATGCCTGACAAAATACGCCCATGGACATGCTCTTCACTTTCTTCTTCGTGCCAAATGTTTTCTTCTGCATTGACTTTTTGATACCAGTCCAGCAACCGCTTCGTTTCCTCTCGGGTTGCCGTTCCGTTCATATATTTTTCGATCAGTTCGCGTAGCAATTTGTCTTCCATCAGCGTTTCGTAGAGCTATTTATTAATATAGTACCCTAAATTATAGGCACCCCTATATATAAAATTGATTTTTTTCTTTTTTGAGATATTAACCTGTCCTTGCTAACGGTTAAAATGCAGAGAAATCTGTACCGGGGTAGGGATTATTTGCCGAAAATATTACTAAGCATAAAAGAGAGGAGCGATAAAATACCGGCTCGCTCCAGGCTATATCGTAGCGACTTCAGCGCTCGGGTTAGGTTTGCCTCGACTGACTTTTCGGAAATATTTAACTCATTTGCGATTACTTTATTGGGCTTGTATTCATACCTACTTTTTTTGAATACCAGTTTGCATTGTTTGGGTAGTTCATTAACCAAACCCTCAAGTGTGTCCTGAATAATTCGCAGGTCTATTCTTTGTTCGTTAAACACGTGCTCCACTTGTTGCTCGTGATTATCTAGCAGCTCTTTGCGCCGTTTTTCTCTGTAGATGGTTTTGAAAACGGAAAATTTGATAGCACCGGCGAGGTAAGAACGGAGGTTGTCGATAGCCGAATGCTCCCGTCTGGCCCAAAGATCCAAGAAAATATCCTGTACCAATTCCTCGGCTTTGACCGGATCTTTTAAATGGTTGTAGGCTATGGACAGTAAGGATTTCCAATATCGGTCATAAATAATGGTAAAGGCCAGCTTATTGCCTGTTTTTAGAAGCTGTACCAACTTCTCGTCGGATATATGGCCTTTTTGCAACATAAACGGTGGCTAATATACAAATATGGACGTATTCTTCACATTTTGCCTGTGAATTTTTGATCAAACAGGAAGAAAAAATACCCATATTTTAACTTTTATGTTATATTTTGTGCCTCTGAGGTAATTTGTATTGTGTCCGGCAGGAGGCTATACTTCAAGAGAGAAGGGAGGGCCTAGCTTTAAGCTATAAGCAGTAGCTTTAATAGTGAGTAAAGGGTGGTTAAATGGTGAAATTGTATAAGGTATATACGCTTTAAGCCGGTTCAGCGCCAACCGGGAAATACGTGCAGTCTGCGATGCGCTAAGCGCGTCGATGTATACTTTCCGGGAATAACTAACCAGTTTCTGGATATTACCTTAAATAATGGTGTAAATTTTTATCTTTGTGCAGGTTAGGTTGATATGCGAAGTCCGGAATAACCCACATGCCGGATTTTTCTTTTTTGGTCGAATCGCAGTAGAAGGTTTTGGCTGCAAAAAGTTCAAAACCAATTCATTTATTAATTTAAGAAAACAATGCAAGAAGGAGTAGTAAAATTCTTCAATGAAACCAAGGGTTTCGGATTCATTACCCCCGTTGGTGGTGGTAAGGACGTATTTGTCCACTCATCGGGTCTTATCGACCGTATCCGCGAAAATGACGACGTATCATACGAAGTGGAACAGGGAAAGAAAGGCCCTAGTGCGGTAAATGTGAAACTTATCTAAGATTAGAACGTGGGAACCCGTTCATTGAAGCTGCCCCCAAAGGCAGCTTTTTTGTTTATCAAAGGAATGTCGTAAGTTAATCCAGCTGTTAGGAAATCACTTGTAAACGAAAAAGGAATGTTTACGATATATCAATTGCCTATATTGGCGTCATCTTCCCTATGTTATTAACTCTTTAGTTCGTGGTGTACATATATGCAGGATTTGTGATATTAAGAATACCTTTAGATACGAGTTTTCGACTATCAGTATTGCGGTATCGCTGCTATCGTGTAATGACAGCTACCTGAAAGCTATTTTTAACAGCAAATTTTGCTTGTCATTATTTCTTAAACTAATTAAATGAACCGAACCTGGTAAAGGTGTTAAATTGCAATCAAATATTTAAACAAATTAAATAACCTTTTTGTCTTATTGGTGGGGGCTGTTCGCCATGATAATCCGAGAATACTTGTTTTTGTCTATTAGAGGTTTATCATTAAAAAGCCATATCGTAGCCTCATTTATTAATCTAGGTTAACGCAGATCAATTTGCCTAACAGTAACTTAGCTTAAAATATTAGAAGATATGGATGATAAGGTACTAGGATTGCATTATATATAAAAATTTACAAAGACGCCTGAAAGGTTTCTTGCTCATATCGGAAAATGGAAAGAACAGAAGTAGTATTAAGCGACAGTAATCAGGGAGAAGTCCAGTTGTTTTCTAACGAAAGCAAAGCCGGAATCATGGAAATTTCCGTGGGCGACGGTAAGTTGACGGTTTACCATACGGAGGTAAATCCGGAATATGAAGGGAGGGGCTTTGCGAAAGTACTGTTGGAAGAGTTGGCGTCCTACGCCCGTGAAAACGGGCTGAAGATTGTACCGTTATGTCCGTACGTGTACGCGCAGTTCCAGCGTCATCCTGAGGTTTACAATGATGTATGGCTTATTCCGGATTAAAAGCAAGTCCAGCGGACGCTGACTTCTATTAGGCTATAACATAATGAGTTTTTAAAAATGAGAATAACCCGTATCTATAGTAATGCAAATGGAGACTCCGTTTTTGACGAAATGGAAATTCCGTTAAAGGATCATGGCGAAATCGGTCGGCTCTCTGATCATTTTATGGTTAAGGTCGTTCAATTCAGGAAAGTATCGGCCGATTATGACTATGATTTTCACTGTGCTCCACAAAAGCAGTTTATCGTATTGTTGGACGGAGGGGTACAGATTGAGAATTCGATGGGGGAAACGCGTATATTCCAAACAGGCGAAATCCTACTTGTAGAGGATACGGTAGGGAAAGGGCATAGAACAAAAAATCTGGAGCAACGGGAGCGCACTTCGCTGTTTATCCATATATGAAACGGTGGCACCGAGATTATTTATTGCACTAAGATTGTGATGTGTCATTACAGCCCAATGAAATATATTGGAAAAACCCGTATTGGCATCATTGGGAGGGAGAGTATATAACTTCCATTCAGTGGGAAATGGAGCATTAATCGGCGATGAGCAGGAGACGCTAGTCGAGAAGGATTTGTGGGATAGGCGGCAGAAAATAACGAAAAGCAAACGGCGTATAAATATATGTGATTTTTTATGGTCGGAAAAGCCTACTTAGTAAACGAAACGAATTATAGATATGGCGCATTTACCAGAACTGATACGGGATATGGCGCTCATCCTCTTGGTTGGAGCGTTGGTTACGATTCTTTTTAAGAAAATTAAACAGCCGCTGGTATTGGGCTATATCATTGCCGGCTTTTTGGTGGGGCCGCATTTTAGCTACCTACCTACGATCGTAGATCACGAAAATATAGACACTTTTGCTGAAATCGGTGTCATCATGCTGCTGTTCAGTTTGGGCATAGAGTTTAGTTTTAAAAAACTGATGAAAGTGGGTGGTTCTGCATCCATTACAGCTACCATTGAAATATTATTCGTGGGATTAGGTGGATACCTTACAGGTCATTTATTGGGATGGAACGAGATGGATAGCCTTTTTCTTGCCGGTATGCTGGCTAGCTCTTCCACTACCATTATCCTACGGGCCTTTGATGAATTGGGGCTGAAATCTAAGCAGTTCGCCAAAGTCGTTTTTGGTGTTTTGGTGGTGGAGGACATTATTGTCATTTTACTCATGGTGTTGCTGTCCACGGTGGCTGTTGCCGAACAGGTTGAAGGATTGGAAATTATTTTTACCATACTTAAGCTGGGTTTCTTTTTGGTGTTGTGGTTTCTCGTCGGTATCTATCTGCTGCCGGTGTTTATAAAAAAGACTAAAAAGTGGATGGATGAGGAGACGATTCTGATCCTTTCCATCGGTCTTTGCTTTGGAATGGTATTACTGGCCACCCAAGTTGGCTTTTCTGCTGAACTAGGTGCGTTTGTAATGGGTTCGTTGATTGCAGAAACTGTATTGGCAGAAAAAATAGAACACCTTACACAACCGATTAAACAGTTTTTTGGTACCATCTTCTTTGTCTCTGTCGGCATGATGATTGATCCGCAGGCGATGTATACCTATGCGGGCCCCATTTTTGCCGTAACCGTACTCACCATCACGGGAAAATTTTTCTTCAGCGCGTTAGGGGCTTTAATTTCGGGACAACCCTTAAAGCAAGCTGTACAAATAGGCACAAGTATGGCCCAGATCGGCGAATTTGCCTTTATTGTGGCCTCTTTAGGATTGTCGCTCGGCGTGATTTCCGAATTTCTATTTCCGATAGCTGTTGGTGTTTCGGCCGTTACTACGTTTACTACACCCTACCTGATAAGGTTTTCGGAACCTTTATACAATATTATTTTAAAAATATTTCCGGCGAAATGGTTGGCCCGGCTGGATTCTTTCACCTCTGAGGCGCAAAAGAACCAACGGGATCCGCTTTGGAAAAAAATGCTAAGCGTATATAACAGAATCTTGCTTATCAATAGTATTATCTTAATAGCAATCGCTTTGCTGTTCAAATATGTCTTCATTCCATTCATAGATGCACGAATAGATCAGGTCGTATGGCGTAATATCGTGTTGATAACTTCGGCATCATTGTTGGCGTCACCTTTCCTTTGGGCCATTCTGATTAAGAAGATCCATGTAAAAAAGGGAAGCCAGACCGTCAATGCATATTACTTAAATTATTCAGCAACCGGTATCATAATCAATGCTGTCCGATGCCTGTTAGGTATATTCGTCATCGGCTTTTTTATCGACCAGATCACAACTACCCGACATGCGCTTATCATAGCTGTACCGCTTATTGTGCTGTTGCTGTGGTTTTTCTCTGAAAGAATCCAGCGGATTTACCAAAGAATAGAACAGCAGTTCATGTTTAACCTGAATGAACGGGAACGACTTGAGTATCTTCAGAATAAAGGAAGTGTCGAATTACAACATAAAAACGAGGAGGTAGGAGCGCACCTGCAGGAATGGAACGCCTATGTTACAGAGTTGGAGGCCAGCGATACCTTTGCCTTTGCAGGGATGACACTGTATGAGTTAAACTGGAAAGAAAAATACGGTATTGATATCGTGTACATCCGGAGAAATGAACGAATTGCCCACCTTCCTGGCGGAAAGCAACGCATATTGCCACGCGACAAGGTCGGCATATTGGGGACAGATGAACAGATAACGCAAATCAAGGCAGTTTTTGAACAAACAGATTTCAAGGAGGATATGGAAGAAGATGTCGATATCAACGATATCGGAATGATCAAAGCCAGCGTTACAGAGGCAAACCCTTATTGTGGTAAAACAATAAAAACATCCGGTATTCGAAACGACCTCAGAAGTCATGTAGTGGGAATCGAAAGAAATGGCGAACGGATCCTCATCCCGAAATCGTCTGAAGTTATATTAGCTGGTGACATTGTTTGGCTAGTGGGGGACACCAAGAGGATAAAAGAATGTTTGAAGAACCATAAAGAAAATTTTCTGGAAGTGTAACTGTTAACTGGTAGGTGATTTATGCTTTTGAGACGGCTTCTTGTGCTTTTTTGTAACTTCTAAACGAAACAGGGCCGCGATCATTGTTGCCTGTGTTGGGATTTAGCGGTTTGTTAATGCTTACGTGGAAAAGCGCTCCGCCCAATGCATAGGCCAAGACATCGAAAATGTCTGCAGTATAAGCGTTAGCCACTCTTGGTAAAATTCCTTCAAACACTAAAGTCGTATAAATCACCATAACGTATACATAGCTCGCAGGAAAGATATAGAGGTTGTTGCGAACGATGAGTAGGCGCATAAAGGTTAATACCATTGTGCCAATAACCGGGATGGCGAAAATGTCGGTTAGGTAATCGTTTATAAATCCAGGAAGTTCGCAGACGGTTCGTAATTTGCGGACAGCAAGCCAGGTAAAGCAGCCTGTTAAGAACAAAGGATGTAATAGTATACGCATATCAAGCGAAAATAACGGCTGCAGCCCCAAGTGCGGCGGTAAGGGCGGCAAAAAAAATGATAAATAATACGAATCCGATGTGTTTAGCCACGCGCTTGCCCGACGAGTCTCCTTCACGGATCGGAAGTACTTGTTCACGCAGCTGCTTCAAAAGTGGTTTTTGTTCCAGCTTTTTTCCTTGGTATGTTTTTTCTTTCATATTGCTTCTTCATTAAAGATAAGTTTGCCCTCTTAAAAAACAAAACGAACGTGCTTTAGTTGAGAGATTCTTTAATTGCCCTTCTTCTTTAGCCACTTTATTATCTGCTGCTCGCAAAGAATACGCTTTTTTTGGATATCGCGTTTTAAAACTTAGTATCCTGCTTCCTTAAAGGTGCACCGGTTCCAGCAGCGACCTTTGTAAAGGAAGGAATTATCACTATATTGGATGGATGGATTATACGGGCCATCTCTTTATTAATATGCAGTTAATTTTAACCTTGTATTTTTGAAGCGTTCTCAAATAAAGCGCGACGCAGGCTTGCTATTGGGCTTGAGCCGCCTACTATGGACAAATCAGTAATCATGGATATTCACTATTGCTGACTGGATCCGTTTCAGTTCTGGTCGGCTCATTACAAACAAGATGAAGAACAATCGCTATCAATGTATGATTTTTATCTGTGTCCTGTTGCTCTTTTCGGCAATTTCGGGCTATGCACAGTCTTTGAAAACACTTACCTATAACATCCACCATGCAAATCCGCCATCCAAGGCGGATCACATCGATCTGGAAGCTATCGCTCGCGTTATTCGCGATAGCGGAGCGGAATTGGTGGCACTGCAAGAAGTGGATGTGCGAACCGAACGCTCGGGCGCAGACTCTGATCAGGCTGAGGAATTGGGCCGACTTACCGGTATGCGTCATTATTTTGCTAAGGCGATCGATCACCAGGGTGGGGAATACGGCGTTGCCATTCTTTCCAAGCATCCGTTTATCAGCACTGAAAAGCATCCGCTACCGATGGCTGAAGGGGTAGGCGGGGAGCCGCGAACCATAGCCATGGCCGTTGTGGAGCCACATGCCGGAAAACGGGTGATTTTTGCTTGTACGCATCTCGATCTGAAAGCCGAAAATAGATTGTTGCAAGTGCGGCATATTGCCGACTTGACGGCTGAATTAGACTACCCCATGATATTGGGCGGTGATTTTAACGCGAAGCCCGACAGTGAGGCCGTCCGTCAGCTGGACGCGCATTTTCAGCGGAGCGCCATTAATAAGGGTTTTACCATACCAGTCGAATCACCGAACCGGGAAATCGATTTCATTATGTTCAGACCGAAAGGGCGGTTTGAGGTCGTAAGGCATGAAGTTATTGATGAACAATACGCATCGGATCACTTGCCGGTATACGTGGAGCTGAAATTCCGTTAGTATTGAATGATGGCTTTTAATTTAGATTTCATTCGTTTTCCATTCCTGCTATCTTTGTATTATATCTGTACTAGATGCTGGAATTGAACTTAAAAAAGTCTCCTATTTTAAGTTCAATTCCCTGGTATATTTTCCAAAATATCCGGCTTCAGGAATGTAGAATTTTCCGTTCTGATTTCTAATTTTTCGGCATGGATTTCTGTTACGTCGATAAAGTTCCATTTCCACAACCGTTCAGTAAGTTCTTTAAGATAAAAACCGATTTTTCGCCCTTGGAATTTCGGCAGTCGTTTAATTGATTTTGCTCACAAAGTTTAACTTGCGTTAATACATTTTGGGGCTGAGCTGTTGCGGGCCACGGTCAGGGGGGCTTCTGTAGCCCCTGATTTACATTTAATATTTGCCCACATTCAGGGTATCTTCTTGAAACACCTTTTCAAGTCTTTTACTCCATTTATTCAACAAGGCAAGTCTTTCTTCTTCCATAATGTGTGCAACGGAATAGCTGAGTTGCGGTTGTAATACTGAAAAACCCGTGTACTCGAAAATGCCGCGATGAATGGGCTTCAGAATATTGTTGATATCGCCGTAGGGGCCGTCTTTTAAATAATGCCCTTCCGGGCTACCGGTGGTGATGGACAGCAGGGCTTTCTTCCCTGAAAATTTTCCGCTTACATAAGGAATGCGTCCGGCCCCATAAACTTTTCCGGCAGCAAAAACGCGATCAGTCCAGCCCTTTAAAATTGCAGGGACGGAAAACCACCACAAGGGGAATTGCCAAATCATCAGATCACACCATTCTAGCTTGTCCTGTTCAGTTTTAATATCAGGCGCGAAACCATCGTGCTCGGTTGCATAAATTTCTTCCATGCCTAGTTTCAGAAAACTTGGATCCTTGACCGTAGTGAAATTGTGCCGATCTGAGATCGGATTGAATCGCATGCTATACAGATCGGAAGTCCTGATTTCATGGCCTTTCATTTTCAACGTTTCAATGGCCGTCTGAAAGAGTGCTCCATTGAAGCTTTCTGGTTCGGGATGTGCTAATACAATTAATATCTTCATGTTTCAATCTTTAATTCTTTTGTGAAAGCAAATTTCTACATAATTTCATTATTATGTCTGTATATTTTTTCTATAAATCGGTATATTTACGGAATGAGGGAAAAAAATCTGTATGAGCCGTTTTCGATCAGCGTAAGAACCTTGGAAGAATGTCCAATAGAACATACGCATAGCTTTTTTCAATTGGTGTATATCCTTTCAGGTCACGGAAAACACTGTGTCAGCGAGCATAAATTCCCTTACCAGCCCGGACATCTGTTTCTAATCAGCCCACAGATTCGCCATTCTTTTGAAGTGGAGAGGACCACGCAATTTTTCTTTTTGCAGTTCAATAACATTTATATCCAATCGAATGCCCTGCAAACGGAAAATATCCAGCGGCTGGAGTTTATTTTACAAAACGCCAACCACCGGCCCGGATGCATCCTGAAAAACCAGACGGATAGAAGCTTAGTCGGTGCACTAATCGAAGCCTTGGTGAGGGAAGCGGTAAATCGCGACCTGTACGACAGAGAAATCACGCAGCAGTTGGTAAATACGATGATTGTGGTGGTGGCAAGGAATATAGCAAAGTATATGCCCGAAAAAATAAATGGCGGGTCGGAGGAAAAGATCGTAGATATACTGAATTACATCCAGTCCAATATCTACGAACCTGACAGAATTCGGGCGGAAGCGATCTGCAGTCGTTTTGGCATTTCAGCGAATTACCTTGGGCGCTATTTCAAAAAACATTGTGGTGAAACAATGCAATCCTATATTGCCCAATATAAAACCACACTGATAACACATCGCCTGGAGCATAGCGACCGACGCATTAACGAGCTCGTCGTAGAGTTTGGTTTTACAGACGAAAGTCATTTAAACAGGTTCTTTAAACGGCAGAAAGGTATCAGTCCGAAAACATACAGGCAACAGTTTCTGAATAGCGGCCTAGGGCGTAAGGCTTCCCTGTAAGTCGGCACTCATAGAATATATGGTCATATCTAGCTGTATGTAAATAGCAATAAAATATATACAACCATGTGGCGTTTGTTGTATCTTTGTATGGAGATAAAAGATAATAGGTTACTTTTTATTCGGCGCAGATAACTTATTATCCCTTAAATAGCCATCAGTTTTTATGATGCATTTTCTCTGTATGGATAAATTTTCTTTTCAAATGATAGTAACGGAACAATAGACGGTCATACCAAAGGGCGATTACCAGCATGCTGATCGGCAAGAACAAGGTTCTGATTCCAATATATCGATAAACGAAGGCACCTATGATGCCTCCTAGGAAAAAGCAGGCTATAATCGTAAGTTTTAAGAAGATATTTTTACGTAAGGATATTTTATCTGCCTCCTGTTTAAAGAAAAATAATTGCGATAATGCCGTCCCCAAATCGGTAAAAAGGCCAGTCAGGTGTGTAGTTCTGACAACCGATTGTGATATACGCGTTACCAAAGCATTTTGAAGCCCCATAGCGAACAATAAAGCGGATGCGATTACATTGGGATAAGATAGAGAAGAAGCAGAAAGAGCGACCGCCAATAAAACGACAATTTCTATAAATACCGGAAGGACGTAAGGTATATGTGATTTTTGTTTTGATGCCCATTCGGTAATCAAGCCGGAAACAAACGCACCGAACAAAAAGCATAGTATATAGCCAAGAAAGGTGAAAGACATACTGTGATTTTTCAAAAACAATTGTTGAGAGAAAAAAGCAAAATGTCCCGTTACGTTGGTAGTTAACGTGTTTATTCCTAATACACCTGTAATGTTGACCAGGCCCGCGACGCAGGACAAGATGGAAGCTAATTTAATATTGTGGGAATAGGTGCGGCGTTTTCCTTTGTGCCTAAACATGGATCGATTTCATTTGACCCAAATCTACAATTTTACCATCTCGCAAAAAAATATAAACTGAGCTGCAACACCTTTGTGCGTGAGATAACGTCATTCGGCGGCCGGACGACTACAGGGCCTTTTCTACCAGTCATCCATAAACAGTTAAATACAAACCCTAACAGCCGCCGAACATTCAATGGAACTAAGTCATCGTCATCCCACCATCGATCACCAATTTTGTGCCTGTTATAAACTGACTGTCGTCCGATGCGAGAAAAAGTACACCTTTGGCGATATCTTCGTTGGTGGCGTATCTGTTCAAGGGGATTGCCGCTTCGAAGCCTTTTTTTACATCCTCTCCGGCGCCGGGGGAGAACCCTTCTTCCAATGACCACATCATCCGGTTATCAACCGGCGAAGGATGAACCGAATTTACCCGTATCTTTTTTGGCGCTGCTTCCAAGGCGATGGTACGCGTAATGCCGATCACGACATGTTTACTGGTGATATAAGCGCTCATAGAGGCCGTGCCGGTCAGGCCGGCTACCGATGACGTGTTGATGATACTGCCGCCATCATTCATTTCGGGCACATGATAGTATTTCTAGTGTTTTAATAGATTTTGGTTTTTAAAAGAGGAACGATATCATCAATAACTAAGTGAGCACCTTTATAGATTTTAGCTATAAAGAAGCGCCCTTTCCTGTTCAGCACATCTGGCCTTCTCTGATACCCGTTCGTTCTTCGGGAATGCTTCGACACTTGTTCGGGTCCGCTTCGACAGCGCTTCGAGTCGGCTTCGACTCATTCCCGAAGCTTTCCCGAAGAGCACTCGAAGAACAGTCGAAGAAATGCCGACGAAAACAACGTGCAGGTACACACTGGTTTTGGAAAAACTGGCGAGGCGTGCACCGCTATTTTATAAAAAAGACCCAGGTCGTAAAGTCATCTGAAAATTCGATAAACCGATGTTCTACAAAAGCTGGAACGAAGAGAAAGTCGCCTTTTTGAAAAGGTGTAGTTTTTCCGTCCAATTCAAAAATACCTGAGCCGGAGATGATGACATAAAATTCATCCCGGTCATGGGGCTTCTGCTTATCCACCAGATCGGGTTTGTAAATTTCGACTGATAGATTGTTTACGTCAAGCAAGGAAATAAATTCCTTTCCCGATTGTGCCAGCTTTTCAATTGCTTGTTTTTCCTGAATCTTAATCATATCTCATTGTTATAGTCTAAAAATCGTTGGTAAAATGCCTTCTTTCTCTATCTTGTTCAAACTTTCGTTCATTGTATTGTGCAGACTTGTTCCGAGCGATGGAGAGTGTTTGCCAATCCTCGTTTTTTATCATTTTCGCGATATACACGATTTGTCCGATGTGGTAGGAAAATGAACCAACTGTCTGTTTACGACTGTCATTACGTGCCTATCTTTTAATTATTTACCACCTGTCACATCAATGAAAATACCTGTCGAATAGGATGATTTCTCTGACGCCAGCCAGAGAATAGCTTCCGCAACCTCTTCCGCCAATCCCCCTCGTTTAAGTGGAATACTTTCTTTTATCCGCTCAATCCGGTTTGGTTCTCCACCATCGGCATGGATATCGGTATGAATAAATGCAGGACGAACGGCATTTACGCGGACACCTTCTTCCGCTACCTCTTTAGACAAACCGATCGTCAAGGTATCTAACGCTCCTTTGGTAGCTGCATAATCGGTGTATTCAAAAGGCGCTCCGGTTCGAGAGGCAATGGAGGAAACATTGACAATGGTCCCGCCTTCGCCACCCAACTTTGTGGACATGCGTTTAACGGCCTCTTTACAGCAGAGAAACGGACCAAGAACGTTGGTGTTAAACATCCGTTGCAATCTGTCATAATCTAAATCAACGAATTTCTTTTGGTGCTCCAGTATTCCCGCATTATTAATCAGGCAATGGAGACTTCCAAAGTGGTTATCCACTGCAGAAAATAGGCGAACAATCTCATTTTCTTTGGAAACGTCGGCTTGGATCGCAAAGGCTTTTCCTCCCTGTGAAAGGATCTGCTTCACTACACCATCGGCGGCTGTTTTGTTTTTTTGGTAATTGACCGCTACTGCGTAGCCATTTTGGGCGGCAAGGAGGGCTGTTGCGGCACCTATTCCCCGGCTTGCGCCTGTTATCAGCATGGTTTTCATCTAATCTATTAATTTATTGCAGGTTTACTCTTTATTGTTAGCCCCGATTACAGTCACTTTATCCGGCAATTTTAAGAAAAACAGTAAGCGCTTTGCCGAGAGCCCCTGAACCACCGATAAATATGTGCTCCTTATAGGATTCCATTATTAGTCTTTTTAAGCACGGTTATCGTACATTATGGCAATGCCCTAAGTTATACAAAATTCGACAATATATTTTTGCGACAGCAGGTGCAGGTTTAATATTTTTGTTGATAGCAGTTTGGAGATTAAGAATGCGAGATGTATAGGCCTGTGGGTGGGCAGATGTGCATTTGCAAAACCAATACAAAAAATTGCCTTTGATTAGATTACGGTTTATTATGGAACGAACGATTAGAACGGGATCTCAAAATGGGAATTTATCCATAAAGCTTTGTGAAAGCTATTCCCAACCATTGTTTTTCTTTAGCACGATAATATGCGCCAAATGGTGGTTGCAATGCCATGCATACATGCCAATAACTTCATCCAGTGGGATCGGTCGCCCTTGTTCAGGATGAACGTACGTCCTTTTTAGGTCTTCGTCGTCAAGGCTTTCAAGTAATTTACTCCACCTCTCATGTAACCCTTTTAAAAGGTTTAACGAGGGCTCCAAGTGAATTTTGCTGTCCGGCAATTCTGCCCATAATGCTTCATGATAAGGCTTGATAATGGGGTCAGTTTCTGTAAGCGCCAGCTTAAAACGTATGAAAGCATTCATATGGCTGTCCGCACAATGATGGACGACTTGTCTTACCGTCCAGCCGCCATCTCTGTAGGGTGTATCTAATTGTTCGTCCGTTAGCGTTGTAACTTCCTGAGCAATTTCTTTCGGAAATAGCGCTATTGTTTCCATCCAACTGGAAAGTTCTTGTTTACCGATAAGATTCGGCTTTTCGAACTGTCCGATGGGGTATCTTAAATCCATTGTCGACATGTTATGGCTATTTGGGTTTTTTCTGTTTTCTTTCAATTGGTCCTTCAAGCGGCGCAGCATTGCGTCATCTCCCGGGTAATCTGTCGTTCCTCGGCTACAAATAAAAAAGGGCAAAAAGCTCTTGAAAGCGATTTGCCCTTCAGGTGCTCCCACCTGGGCTCGAACCAGGGACCAAAAGATTATGAGTCTTCTACTCTAACCAACTGAGCTATAGGAGCGGCAACCATTGCTGATTTGCGAGTGCAATTTTACATATTTGTAGGCACATTTTAAAATTAATTATGCAAAATATTGAAAATATTATCTTCGATTACGGCAACGTGATTTTTATGATCGACTTCGCGCGGGCGCATAAGGCTTTTACCGATTTGGGCATCAAGGAGGTAGAAAAGGTGTTCGCTCATACTGCGCAGAGCGCCTTGTTTGACGACTTTGATATGGGGAAAATAAGTGCCGACGAATTCAGGAACGGTATCAGAGCGCTTACTGGGAAGTCTGATTTGACGGATGAACAGATTAACGCTGCTTGGAACGCATTGCTCATAGGGGTGCCCGCAGGCAGGCATGACCTCCTGTTGCAAATAAAAAGCCGTTACAATACTTTTTTGCTAAGTAATAACAATGAAATTCATTATGGTTTTATTATGGATTACTTAAAAAAAGAATTTGCTTTGGAAGACAATAGTGGATTCTTTGTGAAAGACTATTATTCCCATTTATTGGGAATGAGGAAGCCGAATATTGACATTTTTGAGTACGTCCTGCATGCGCATCAGCTAATACCGGAAAAGACATTGTTTATTGATGACAGTCCGCAGCACTTGGCAACTGCAAAAAAGCTCGGAATACAGACTGAATTGCTGACGGCGCCAGATACGTTGGAGCAACTGATCGAAAGAAGGAAGCTTCTTTAAAAGGGCTAAGGTGTCCTGTTGTTTCGGTCGGAACTAGTTAATGGATTTATTAACAGCTATCTCCAGCCTGCCGGCAGAGAGATAGCTGGGTCCAGTTAAGGCGACGGTATAAGGCTGCTTGCTCCTAGGAGCGCGCTTTTTTCCGGCGATTTTTTTCTTTTATAAGCAGGCTCAATTCACGGCCCGTTTGTCCGGCAACCGAGGTGTTTTCCTGCGCTCTTCTAAAGAGGTAAGGCATCACGGCTTTAACGGGCCCATAAGGCATGTATTTGGCTACATTATATCCTGCCGCCGATAAATTGAAGCTAAGGTTATCACTCATGCCCAAAAGCTGTGCGAAATAAACGCGGCGGTCATTTCTGGCTATGCCTCTTTTATCCAATTCCGTTGCCAGCAGGTAGCTGCTGTTTTCGTTGTGGGTGCCGGCCATAAAACCTACACGCTCGATATGGTCGAGACAGAAATGAATGGCTAAGTTATAATCGTTGTCGGAAGCCTCTTTATCGGGTTGAATAGGTGAGGGGTAGCCCATTTTTTCGGCCCTTTCTCTTTCGATTTCCATATAAGCACCGCGAACCAATTTTGCTCCGATATGAAAGTTATCCGTCTGCGCTAAGTAAACGTCTGCTTTTAATGCCGCTAATACATCGTGGCGGTAAAGCTGATAGGTATTATATACGATGGCCTTTTCCGTATTGTACTTACGCATCATGTCTCTCGCCAAGTCGTCTATGACGCCCTGTATCCAAGAATGTTCCGCATCGATCAATACTGCTACGTCCGCCTGCTTAGCAATTTGACATATCTTGTCTACACGGTCTTTTACTTTGTTAAATTCAGCGGTTTCTGTTTCAGTAAGTGCTTCGTTTGCGCTTACCTTGGCCAATAGATCGAAACGGCCCAAGCCCGTTACCTTAAAGACCGAAAAAGGGATGTTTTGATCCTTTTTTGCTCGCTCAATCGTTCTGAGGGTTTCTGCTAATACATGATCAAAGGCCTGTTCACTTTCCTCCCCCTCAACGGAATAGTCCAGAATCGTGCCGACGTGCTGGGCTGCCAGCTGTTGAATGGCCTGTTCACATCCGGCTATGGTTTCCCCGCCACAAAAATGATCAAATATCGTTTTCTTTATGATGCCTTTGATAGGCAAACCAATGTTTAGGGCAAAATTTGTCACGGGAGGCCCTACTTTGGTTAAAAAATTACTGGAAATGATTTTAAAAAGCCAGTAGGCTCTGTTTAATTCAGCAGTGCTTTTACTGCGAAAAGCGATTTCGGTATTATCGAAAGTAAGCTTTGTTTCGATAATAGACGGCGGTTCTTTGGATGATGAAATCATGGAGCAAACTTAGATAAAAAATCGATTGCATAATAGGAGAAAATGTCATTTTAGTTTGTGTTGGTGTAAGAATTTTATGTAGGTTTGGTTTATGATAAATTTTAAACTTGATAGCGAATATATCCATCTTATTCAGTTGTTAAAAGCTGTCAATGTAGTAGAAAACGGCGGGGAGGCACAGGCCGTGGTGAGCGACGGGCTGGTAAAGTGCAATGGGCTTACGGAGCTTAGAAAGCGATATAAAGTTAGAAAAGGCGACATAATCGAGTTTTTACAATATAAAATAGTGGTAGACTAGCTATCGGCCATCGGAAATCGGATATCGGCTGATTTCTGAAAGCTGAGAGCTGAGAGCTAATGAGCATGATCAAAGAGTTAAAAAGTAATACCTATTCTGTATATTTTGATAAAGAATTTAATGCGCTGCGCGCGCTTTTAGCCAAGCATACCTATACGAAAGTTTTTATTCTGACCGACCGTAATACAAGCGAGCATTGCCTGCCAATATTCACTGCGGCGATGTCAGAATTGAAGGACTATGATTTGATTGAGATTGACCCGGGTGAAGAAAACAAGAACATCGATTTCTGTATCGGTATATGGAAGATGTTGCTCGATTTTGGGGCAGACCGGAAAAGCTTGTTGATCAACTTAGGTGGGGGCGTGATCACGGATATCGGCGGGTTTGCTGCCTCGACTTTTAAACGGGGGATCGATTTCATACAGATTCCAACCACTTTGCTAGCACAGGTCGATGCTTCTGTAGGGGGAAAGACCGGAATCGATATGGACGGGGTGAAAAATATTATCGGCACCTTCGCACAACCTAAAGCCGTGCTGATTCATAGTGGCTTCTTGGCTACGCTGGATGAAAGGCAGTTAGTTTCCGGTTTTGCTGAAATGATAAAACATGGATTGATCTACAGCAATGCTTATTTTGAAGAATTGCAGGCAGTCGAGCCAGCGCACGTGGACCCCGACTATATTTATCGGTCTGTTGCCATAAAAAAAGAGGTGGTTACGAAGGATCCGACGGAAAAAGGGCTTCGTAAAATTTTAAATTTCGGGCATACGGTTGGACACGCTATTGAAAGTTATTCTTTAGCAAACGATTCTTTTCCCTTACTTCATGGCGAAGCCATTGCCGTGGGAATGATTTGCGAGGCCTATTTGTCTCATCGCTATAATGGATTGCCGTTGGCCTCTTTAAATACTGTTGTATCCTATATCATGCAGGTATTTCCAGCTTATTCTTTTGGCGAAGGTATTTATGAGGATTTATATTCCTATATGCTGAATGATAAGAAAAATACGGGGAGTGAGATCGGCTTCGCTTTATTGAAGGAAATTGGAACCTGTGATTTTGATATTTATCTTTCAAGCGAACAAATAACCGAAAGCTTGGATTATTATCGATCGTTGTTGAGTTAAAAATGAAAACTAGCCTCCGGTAGGGATGGTAAAAACGGCCAAGAGAATTCAATGGATATCTTTACATTAACTGATCTATAAATCTATACACTTATGAAACTGAAACGTTACGCATTGATCTACCTCATCGTTTGGGGGTCAATTACTTGTTTTTCCTTTTGTAAATCGGAGTCGGAATCCCATACTTCGGATGCTGAGCCGTTGGTGCTCGTTTTCTCGAAAACGACCGGGTTTAGACATGACTCCATTGAAAAGGGGGCGGAAACCATCGAAGAACTTGGCAAAGAGAATGGCTTTGCTACAGAACATACAGAAGATGCTTCCGTTTTTACAGAAAATAATTTGAAAAAATATAAGGCAGTTGTTTTTTTAAGTACAACAGGCGATATCTTAAATGATGCACAACAAACGGCTTTTGAGCATTATATACAGCAAGGAGGTGGATTTGTTGGGATCCATGCAGCAGCCGATACCGAGTATGATTGGCCTTGGTATAATAAATTAGTGGGAGCGTGGTTTCTGAGTCACCCGAAGCAACAGGAAGCAACGATTATGGTGTTAGACAAAAACCATCCGTCCACCGAACATTTAGCAGATTCGTGGCGCCGGTGGGATGAATGGTACAATTATAAGGATATAAATCCAGAGGTTCAGCTATTGATGAAGCTTGACGAGTCGAGCTATACAGGTGGTGAAAACGGGGCTAATCATCCCATTGCTTGGTATCATGATTTTGACGGCGGAAGAGCCTTTTATACAGGGCTAGGGCATACCAAAGAAAGTTATGATGAGCCAGACTTCCGAAAGCACCTATTGGGAGGCATTGCGTATGCAATGGGGCAATAAGATAGTAAACAGTAGCACCGGCAGTGGCGAGGTATATGGTTTAATAACCTTATATCAAATACTCGAATAGGGTTTGATCGGTATTGACCTCTTTGAAATCGAAGCGGTGTTGACGCATGCGGTTTAACAGCGCTTCGTAATCTGCTGCTTTTTGTAGTTCGATACCCACCAATGCTGGGCCTCTTTCACGTTCGGTTTTCTTTATAAACTCGAATCGGGTGATATCGTCATGTGCTCCGAGCACGTCGTTTACAAAGAGTTTTAGTGCGCCCGGGCGTTGCGGAAAGCGAATAATGAAATAATGCTTCAGGCCTTCGTATAGCAGCGAAAGCTCCTTGATCTCGGCCATTCGATCGATATCGTTATTACCTCCGCTGATGATGCAGACCACTTTCTTTCCTTTTATGTCTTCTTTGCAAAAATCCAAGGCCGCTACAGACAAGGCGCCGGCGGGTTCAACAACAATTGCGTCTTCGTTGTATAGTTTCAAAATAGTGGTACACACTTTTCCTTCGGGAACCAACACTACTTTTTCCAGTACCTCTTTGCAGAGAGGGAAGGTGAGCTGGCCAATTCGTTTGACGGCCGCCCCGTCTACGAAACGATTGATCTCTTCGAGGGTGGTCGGTTTATTAACTTTCAAGGCTTCGGTCATGGATGGAGCGCCTGCCGGTTCGACACCCAAAATTTGGATTTCACGGTTTTGACTTTTCAAATAGTTTCCTACACCGGCGGCAATCCCACCTCCGCCTATAGGGATGATAACCAGATTAACGTCCGGTTGATCTTCCAGTATTTCTGCGCCCACGGTGCCCTGTCCTTCTATGATGCGGTAATCATCAAAGGGAGGAATGAAGGTCATATTATTAGCGGTTGTATAGGAGAGAGCTTCTTGCAAGCAGTCGTCAAATGTGTCGCCGGTGAGCACAATCTCTATTTGTCCGTTCCCAAACATGGCGGTTTGGCTTACTTTCTGTTTAGGGGTGATTTCTGGCATAAAAACAACTCCCTTAACGCCTAGCTTGTTGCAGGAATACGCGAAACCTTGCGCATGGTTGCCTGCACTGGCACAAACAACGCCGCGTTTGAGCTGATCATCGGTGAGTGAGCTCACCATATTGTAGGCTCCCCTGAGTTTGTAAGACCGTACCACTTGTAGATCTTCTCGCTTAAGGTAAACCTCACAGGCGTATTTTTCTGATAACCTGGGATGATAAACCAAGGGTGTGCGGTTGATTACTCCGCTTAAACGGTCGGCCGCTGCTTTATAATTCAATGCTAAGTCCATTTTGAAAGGTAAAAATAAAAAGAAGATATCAGCAAGAAGTCAGGTAAGCGACAACGGGCTGATATCTTCTCGGTCTCAAAGTTAAATATTAGCGGCTAACCAGTCGCCAACCTCGCTGGTTTTATAGGCCTTATTGCTTTTGCCAGCTAAATCTTCTGTCACAATTCCTTCCGCGAGCGATTTATTTACGACTGCACGGATGGCGGCGGCCTCCTCTTTTAAATTAAAGGCATCTTCAAACATCATGGCTGCAGAAAGCACCGTAGCCAGTGGGTTGGCAATGTCTTTTCCCGCCGCTTGTGGATAGGATCCATGGATCGGTTCAAAAAGAGAGGTGTGAATACCGATAGAGGATGAGGGCATTAAGCCCATTGATCCCGAAATAACCGAGGCCTCGTCTGTCAAAATATCGCCGAATAGGTTTTCTGTGATGATCACGTCATAAGCGCTTGGCCATTGAACCAGGCGCATAGCTACTGCGTCCACAAATTCGTAGCTCACTTCTACTTCCGGAAAATCTTTTTCCATATCCTGTACGGTTTCTCTCCACAAACGGGAGCTTTCCAACACGTTGGCCTTATCTACACAGCACAGCTTTTTACGGCGGCCCATAGCCATTTCAAAGCCTAGTTTGGCGAGGCGCTTGATCTCCTCCCGGGTATAGGTGCAGGTATCGAAGGCAGTATCGCCGTTATCTTTGCGGCCTCTTTCACCAAAATAGATTCCTCCGGTCAATTCGCGCAGGATTACTAAGTCAGTACCCTCGATGCGCTCGCGCTTTAACGGAGAGTTGTCGATCAAAGACGGGAATGTAAAAGTCGGACGAACATTGGCAAATAGGCCCAGCTTTTTTCGCATTTTAAGCAAACCTTGCTCAGGCCGCACGGTGGCTTTGGGATCGTTGTCAAAGCGCGGATGGCCGATGGCGCCGAATAAAACGGCATCTGCTGCCATGCAGACTTCGTGCGTTTCCTCTGGATAAGGTTCTCCCACGGCCTCTATTGCCGCAGCTCCGGTTAAAGCAGCTGTCCAGTTAATATCATGGTTAAATTTATTGGCTACTGCGTTTACAACCTTTACGGCCTGATCGATAACTTCGGGGCCGATTCCATCTCCTGCTAGAAGAGCGATATTCAATTTCATAGTGTTAATTAAAAATTAAAAAGTCAAAACCCCGAAGGGCTCATTGATGCCTTATTAAAATAAGCAAGACATCAATAATTAAAAAGTAAAAAAGCCTGTCAGGCGTGCCGGTTTTACATCTAATACCTAAACGCCAACTGTTAACGCCTATCAAAACCTACTAACCACTCCTACAAAACTTTCCTATCAAAGTAAAAAGCTTGCCTCCCGTAGGGACGATAACAATTCAACAGTTGCGAGTTGCCGGTTGCCAGTTGCCTGCATTTGGTAAACTATATAGGTACTCACAACGCACAACGCGTAACCGGCAACTATTGATATCATTAAATAATATTCAACATCTTTTGTGTTGCTTTAATCGCGCAAACCGTTTGATCGGAATCCAAGCCGCGGGTAGCGAAGGTGCGATTTCCCACTTCCCATGTAATCACGGTTTCGCACAAAGCGTCCGAGCTACTTCCAGGAGCGATTCGGACGTTATAGTCAATCAATTTGGGTAGCCTGAGGTTCTTCTTTTGATACACTTTTGCCAAAGCTTTCATAAAAGCATCGAACTGACCGTCGCCCTGCGCATGCTCTTCCATGATCTTGCCATTCATACATACCGCGATGGTGGCCGATGGACGTAGTCCTTTGGCATGTGTTAAAACGTAGGATTCTACCTTTACTTTCTCTTCGTACAAATTGCTGTCGAGTACGTCAGAAATAATGTAAGGCAAATCGTCTTTGGTAACCGTTTCTTTCCGGTCGCCCAATTCGATAACCCGCTGCGTAACCTTTTTGAGATCCTCGTTGTTGAGCTTTAAGCCGAGCTCTTGCAGGTTCTTTTCAATGTTCGCTTTGCCCGAGGTCTTTCCGAGGGCATATTGGCGTTTTCTGCCAAAACGCTCGGGGAGAAGATCATTGAAATAAAGATTGTTTTTATTGTCGCCATCGGCATGAATGCCCGCTGTTTGCGTAAACACGTTTTCGCCGACAATCGGTTTGTTGGCGGGAATTCTCACCCCCGAAAAAGTTTCGACTAACTTACTTACTTTATAAATGGCGGCCTCCTTCACAGCAACCTCAACATCGGGAAGAAAATCGTTTATGACGGCTACTACACTGGCCATAGGCGCATTACCTGCTCTTTCCCCCATCCCATTGACGGTTAGGTGCAAGCCATTTGCTCCGGCCTTTACCGCTTCCAGCACATTGGCCGTGCCCAGGTCGTAGTCGTTGTGCGCATGGAAGTCAATATGTTGATCCGGATATTTTGCCTTTAATTCGGATATATATTGAAATGTTTGAGCGGGTGTTAACACGCCTAAGGTATCGGGAAGCAGAATTCGTTTTATGGGTTGTTCACAGAGGAACGCGAGATACTGATGTACGTATTCCGGCGAATTTTTCATGCCATTACTCCAGTCCTCCAGGTAAACATTCGTTTCGATCCCTTCCTTGTCTGCCGAAGCAATAATTGTTGCGATCTCTGAGAAATGTTGTTCCGGCGTTTTCTTTAGCTGATGCGTAAGGTGGTTTAAGGAGCCTTTGGTCAGCAAATTCTGTACTTTCACGCCTGCCTTCAACATCCAGTCGATAGAAACGCCTTTGTCGACAAAGGTTAATATTTCAATAGCGTTGAGATGTCCGCTCGCCTGCGCCCAGCTGCTTATTGCTTTCACTGCTTCGAACTCGCCCTCCGATACGCGCGCAGAGGCAATTTCAACGCGGTCCACATGCAGTTCTTCCAAGAGCAGTTGGGCAATGGTTAGTTTCTCTGAAATAGAAAAAGACACACCCGACGTTTGTTCGCCGTCGCGCAGCGTTGTGTCCATTATTTCTATTTTCCTTTTCATTTATTTTTAATTAAAAATTCAAAAGTAAAAATTCAAAAAGTCTGTCAGGCGTGCCGGTTTTACATCTAATACCTAAATGTCAACTGTTAACGCCTATCAATACCTACTAAAACTTCCCTGTCAAAGTAAAAAAGCTTGCCTCCCGGAGGTGCCATTACCTCTGCAACTGTCGCCGCTACGGCAACGGCTACCGTTACTATTTTATCGCTCGCAATTGACAACCCACAACTGGAAAATTAAAACGGCAAGGTCGATGCGAAAGTCTGAATCTCTCCTTTAATATTCTGCAAGTAATCGATATCGTCGAAGCCATTGGATAGGTTGTCCTTTTTATAGGGACTGATATCAAATGATTCCCGTTCGCCTGTAGATAAAAGGGTAATGCTTTGCTCTGGAAGGTTCACTTCTAACTGCGTTTGCGGATCGGCAAAGACAGCGCTAAAAATCTTTTCCAGGAATTCCGGACTTACCTGCACCGGTAGTACCCCGATGTTAAGGCAGTTGTTCTTGAAGATATCAGCAAAGAAGCTGGACACTACGCAGCGAAACCCGTAGTCGTATACGGCCCAAGCAGCATGTTCACGGGAAGAGCCGGAGCCGAAGTTTTTTCCGCCTACCAGAATTTTGCCGCCATAAACTGGGTTGTTTAACACAAAATCGCTTTTAGGGGTATTGTCGGAATTATATCGCCAATCGCGAAATAAATTGTCGCCAAAACCTTCTCGTTTAGTGGCTTTAAGAAAGCGTGCCGGTATAATTTGATCGGTATCCACATTCTCGATAGGAAGGGGCACCGCTGTACTCGTTAATATATTGAATTTATCGTAAGCCATAAAAAATTAAATTAAAGTTCTTGGATCAGTAACAACGCCGGTAACAGCTGCGGCTGCGGCAACAAGGGGGCTGGCGAGCATGGTTCTTGCGCCCGGCCCTTGGCGTCCTTCGAAGTTTCTATTCGACGTACTGACCGCATATTTGCCAGCCGGTACCTTATCGTCGTTCATGGCTAAACATGCAGAGCATCCTGGTTGGCGTAAGGTAAAGCCGGCTTCTGTCAGAACATCCAATAAGCCTTCTTTTTTAATCTGCTCCTCTACGATATGCGATCCTGGAACGAGCCATACGGTAACATCTTCTGCCTTTTTCTTTCCTTTAACCAAAGAAGTAAAGGCCCTGAAGTCTTCAATACGTCCGTTTGTACAGCTACCTACAAAAACGTAATCTACTTTTTTACCGATCATGGATTCACCTTCGTGAAAGCCCATATAGCCGAGCGATTTTTCGTAAGTGGCCACACCACCTTCGATTTCAGAAGCATTCGGTATATGATTGGATATGCCGATTCCCATACCTGGGTTGGTCCCATAGGTAATCATGGGTTCAATGCTGCTTCCATCAAAGGTAAACTCTTTATCAAATACCGCATCGCTGTCCGTTTTCAGGGTTTTCCAATAGGCCATCGCTTTATCCCAAGCTTCGCCTTTAGGCGTAAATTCCCTATCCTTGATGTATTCAAAAGTCGTCTGATCGGGCGCGATCATTCCACCGCGCGCACCCATTTCAATACTGAGGTTGCAGACGGTCATACGGCCTTCCATGCTCATCTTTTCGAAGACTTCGCCCGCATATTCCACAAAATAGCCGGTAGCACCGGATGTGGTTAACTGGGAGATGATAAAGAGGGCCACATCTTTCGGAGTAACCCCTTTGTTGAGCGATCCGGTTACATTGATGCGCATTTTTTTAGGCTTCGGCTGCATGATGCATTGTGAGGCCAATACCATTTCGACTTCTGAAGTTCCGATACCAAAAGCAATGGCGCCGAAGGCCCCATGAGTAGAGGTGTGCGAATCGCCGCAGACAATAGTGGCACCGGGTTGTGTAATGCCGTTTTCGGGGCCGATAACGTGAACAATCCCATTTTTCTGATGGCCGAGGCCCCAGTGTCGGATACCGTAGTTATTGGCATTTTCTTCCAACGCTTTTAACTGATTGGCAGAAAGCGGATCCGCCACCGGAAGGTGTTGGTTGATGGTAGGGGTATTATGGTCGGCCGTAGCAAAGGTACGTTCAGGATATAGCACTTTAATGCCACGGTTTTTTAAACCTAGAAAGGCTACCGGACTGGTAACCTCATGGATTAAATGACGGTCGATAAATAACACGTCGGGACCTCCCTCTATCTTCCGTACTACATGTGAATCCCACACTTTATCAAATAACGTCTTACTCATTTTTATTTAGTTAGATTTTGTTTTTTTGTTGTTTAGTGTCTCAAATTTTTTTCGATTCATCATATCAGATTTCTCGCTCCATTACATATCGCTCGAAATGACGATAAGGATGTCTTATTTACACAAACTTATTCAATGCATCCAAGTAAGCATTCGCAGAAGCTCTTACGATATCTGTACTGAATCCGTATCCCATGTACGACTGATCGTCGTGAATGACACGCATATCCACTTTGCTTACATCATCACTTCCTCCGTGAATGGAATGGATATTGAATTCTTTGATTTCATTGTGACTTCCGATGATACTTTCGATTGCTTTAATGGTAGCGCTGACAGGCCCGTTACCGGATGCCGTTGCTTCCTGCTCTGTACCTTTGTAGTTTAGTTTAATAACCGCTTGAGGATCGCTTTGATCGCCGGTGATAACCTGTAGCGAGCTGATTGTAACGCCGTTTTTAAAGTTCGTTTCTGCTTCGTCTCCCATCAGGCGTAACAAATCGTCGTCTTTAATTTCTTTCTTTTCATCGGCCAATACGAGGAAACGCTGGTAAGTCTGATCCAAATCAATGCGTTCAATCGCGTAGCCCAGTCGTTCTAGGTGATGTTTAAGCGCATGCCGGCCACTACGGGCGGTCAGGATAATTTCCGATTGATCTATACCAACATCTTCCGGATTGATAATTTCGTAATTTTCGCGGTGTTTAAGTACACCATCCTGATGAATGCCGGAGCTATGTGCAAAGGCGTTACGTCCAACAATAGCCTTATTGGGCTGCACAGGCATACGCATCATCCGGCTTACCATGGCACTAAGCGGATATAGTTGTTTGGTATTAATATTCGTCTGGAATTGGAGCGTTTGGTAATGCGTTTTCAGTGCCATTACCACCTCCTCTAAAGAGGTATTGCCGGCGCGTTCGCCGATGCCGTTTATTGTACATTCTACCTGCCGAGCGCCGTTTTGAATTCCCGAAAGACTGTTAGCGGTAGCAAGACCTAAATCATTGTGGCAATGAACGGAGATAATCGCTTGATCAATATTCTTGACATTTTCCTTTAGGAAGCGGATTTTAGCGCCGTATTGTTCGGGCAGGCAATAGCCGTTAGTATCAGGGATGTTCACAACCGTTGCGCCGGCAGCGATTACTGCTTCAATCATTTGAGCCAAATACTCATTGTCTGCTCTTCCGGCATCTTCCGCATAAAATTCGACATCCTCCACAAATTGTTTGGCATATTTCACCGCTTCCACAGCGCGTTCGAGAATGGCCTCACGGGTACTGTTAAATTTGTATTTTATGTGCATGTCCGAAGAACCGATACCCGTGTGGATACGGGGGCGCTTCGCATATTTTAAAGCCTCTGCTGCACAATCGATATCGCCTTTATTTGCACGCGTGAGCGCACAAATGATGGGTTCTCGGACAGCCTTTGATAATTCAACCACACTTTGGAAATCACCTGGACTGGATATAGGAAAGCCCGCTTCGATAACATCTACCCCCAACGATTGCAGTGCCTCGCCAATAATGATTTTTTCGGGTGTAGTAAGTTGCGAGCCTGGAACCTGTTCTCCATCACGCAGCGTGGTGTCGAATATGTATAAGTGATTAGGGTTATGTAACATACTGGGTGTTTTTTATTTCTCTTGTGTATTATAGGATAGCGGTTGTCTGTTCTACTATCTTTTGTATTGTTTTTACTGCACCTTTCTCTAGTACTATTTTATTGTCCAAACAGCTAGGTAATTGTGTCTCATAGTGACCGACATAAATCAATGTTTTTCCAAAGCTACAAAGTTCATCGACAACCGTATTGAAATGTTCGGTCTGCGCATGATCCAGTCCTTGACAGGGTTCATCCAATATCAAGAGTGATGGATTTTTAATAATAGTTCTGGCCAATAAAACGAGGCGCTGTTTGCCTAATGGCAGCGAGGTCAACAGTCTGTCTTTATCGGCTGTAAGCTCAAAGAAATCCAGGAGTTGCGTCACCTTCTGTTGCTGCTCATAGCTCAATTGTCGGAATAAGCCGATACTGTCGTAAATACCGGAGGCGATTGCTTGCCAAACCTTTGCCGTTTTATCAAAGTACCAATGTAACTCGGGCGATACGATGCCTAAGCGTGCCTTAATATCCCAGATGCTTTCTCCACTTCCCCGCTTTTTGCCAAAAAGATGAATTTCATTTGCATAAGCTTGCGGATGATCGCCGTTTATAAGGCTTAACAAGGTGGATTTTCCCGAGCCGTTATGTCCCTGAAGAAGCCATTTTTCGCCTTTGCGTACAGTCCAGCTGATATTCTTTAATACTTCTTTTTCTCCATAGCGAACATGGATATTTTCCATGTGAACCAATACGTCGGCAGCTTCCTTTGCCTCTTGCTGTAGGAAATAAGGCAAGGGCTTTTGTTTACGCATCTCCTCTTTGGATAGATGGTGAATGGATGGCAAACGTTTTATTTGTCCGTTTTCAATTTCCGCAAACCGGTTGATACAGCGGGGTATGTTTTCATCATTTGTGATGAGGACCAAGTGTACCCCTGCTTCGACGAGTTCCTCCAAAAACCGATTCAGCTTGTCGCGCGACGCTTTATCCAGTCCGGTATAGGGCTCGTCAATAATCAACAGTTGTGGTTTTAGCCAGAGCGCTCTTATCAATTGCAACTTTTTATGCTCACCGCTCGACAGCTCAATAAGCTGCGTGTTCTTGAAATCGATAAAGTCAAAAAGGCTTAAGTACTTTTCGACTTCTTCGAAGGCTAGGTTTTCCTCTTTGGAATAATGCATTAACTCAGCATATACCGTTAAGGTATCGTTTCGTTGTTGCTTGTTGTAACGCTGTTGATAATAAAAGTTCCGGTCGCCTTCCAGATTTGTAAACTGATACCAGTTAGACACATATAAGGCTCTTGCGGGGAGGCTGGAAGATTCACTGAAAAAGAACTGCATGTCACCGCTTGTTTTTTCAAGTCCAGCCAGTGCCTTTCCCAGTGAACTTTTTCCGGAACCGCTTTTTCCTCCAATAAGCCAATGCTCCCCCGGAAGGATTTGCCAATTTAGCTGATCCAATACAACATGATGTGCATATTGAAGACTCAAATGGGTAATATGGACGACGGGATTAATCATAGCCTACTGGGCTGAGTGCCTTTTTAATGTAATATCTTTGTTCTGTGATGCAAACTTATATAAATTGCTTTTTATATACAATCAAGCCTTTTTTAGTACTGTAAAGCGCAATTTGAAATGGGACAGTTTAAAAGCTGTTACTCGATATCGGCCAAAAGACGACCAAGTCATGCTTTTTTATGCTGTTTTAATGGCCTTCATCGCCGTCATTGCTTTTCGTAATACTGCGCCTACTTTTTCTACAGGATGGTTGCGGATGGCATCATTAACCGCAATTAATTCCTGATTGTCAACCGCTCCATCTTTTCCTTCGTTGTAGTTTTTTCCGATGATATCGGTATCCACAGTTTTCATGAAATCAGCTAATAGCGGTTTACAAGCGTGATCGAATAAATAACAGCCATATTCAGCCGTATCCGAAATGACGCGATTCATTTCAAATAGCTTTTTACGGGCGATGGTATTAGCGATTAACGGTGTTTCATGTAAAGATTCATAATAAGCTGACTCCGGTTTAATGCCTGCTTCTACCATGGTTTCGAAGGCCAGTTCCACGCCGGCTTTAATATAAGAAACCATAAATACCGCATGATCAAAGTACTCTTGTTCTCCAATCTTGACATCGCCGGCAGGCGTTTTTTCAAAGGCTGTTTCACCTGTAGCGGCGCGCCAAGCCAATAAGTTTTTGTCGCCATTGGCCCAGTCTTCCATCATGGTGCGGCTAAATTCGCCACTCATGATATCATCTTGATGTTTTTGGAATAGGGGACGCATGATGGTTTTAAGCTCTTCGGAAACTTCAAAGGCCTTAATTTTGGCTACATTGCTTAATCTATCCATCATTGCCGTGATACCTCCTTGTTTTAACGCTTCCGTAATGACTTCAACACCATATTGAACAAGTTTTGAGGCATAGCCTGGTTCGATTCCTTTTTCTACCATTTTGTCGAATGATAGGATAGAACCCGTTTGTAAAAGTCCGCATAAGATCGTTTGCTCGCCCATTAGGTCCGATTTTACTTCAGCCACGAAAGACGAACGCAGTACGCCTGCTTTGTGGCCACCAGTGCCTACGCAATAGGCTTTGGCTTCCGCTAGCCCCTTACCTTGTGGATCGTTTTCGGGGTGAACCGCAATGAGGGTAGGTACACCGAAACCACGTAAATATTCAGCTCTCACTTCTGAGCCCGGGCACTTCGGTGCAACCATAATCACGGTGATGTCTTTGCGGATCTGTTTTCCTTCTTCAACAATATTGAAACCATGCGAATAAGACAGTGTAGCACCTTCTTTCATTAAAGGCATAACGGCATCAATGACAGCAGAGTGTTGTTTATCAGGCGTTAAATTGCTCACGAGATCAGCCGTTGGAATAAGTTCTTCATAGGTGCCTACCGTGAAGTTATTGTTGGTAGCATTTTTCCATGAGTCTCTCTTCTGATCAATCGCTTCTTTTCGGAGGGCGTAGGAAACATCCAGCCCGCTATCCCTTAAGTTGAGCCCTTGATTTAAGCCTTGAGCACCGCAACCTACGATGACGATTTTTTTACCTTTTAATGCGCTCACTCCATCTGCAAACTCGCTAATGTCCATAAATTCGGCGACGCCTAATTGATTCAATTTCTCTCTCAGTGGTAGGGTGTTAAAATAATTTGCCATTGTTTTATCTAATAATGTTTATCTTCTATTGTGTTTGTTGTTTTTTTATTGCTCTTCGTTGTGCCTGTGCATAACCGAAATGGAGATTGTCGTGGCCAACGGATGTCACCAGTACGGATTCTATATCCTGCAGCAATGCACCATAAGTGGCGGTCTGATAAGCCTGAACGTTTTGAAATACGCCTGCCTTATAGTCGTCCTCAATTTGCTGAATAGTACTTAAGCTCAGCTCTTTTAATGCTTCGACTTCGGCCGCCTCCACAAAATATGTCGGCTTAGAACCTTTTTCGTAGGTGCCGACAAATTTTACACCGGATTTATCCGTCCAAATGCCTGTACGCACATAGCTCAGCGTTTGGGTACTCACTACGATATGTCCGAAGTTCCATATGATGTTGTTGTTAAACCCTTCAGGAATCTGATTTAATTCGGCTATGGATAATCCATCTAGCAGTTCGATGAAAGCCTTGCGGGCGTCGATGATAAATTTAAATACAGTCTCCATAGCGCTTACATGGTAAATACTTTATCCTGTTTATTGAGGTATTCATTTTCAACCACCTCTTCTGCTGGCTCAGCTTGTTCAAACTGCTTCAATTTTTTATGGAATCCTTCACTGTCCTTAATGATGGCAATGCGCGCACTTCTCACAAATTCAATTAAGTTGTACTCCGCCAAAGCCTCTGTAAGCTTGTCAATTTCCTCCCGATGTCCGGCGGTTTCAAAAACGGTGTAATCATTTCGGATTACGACCGCATGTGCGCCATATTCACGTAATAAACGTTCGATGGGGGCCTTTTCTGTCACGATACTTGTAGGAACCTTGTACAGCGCCTGTTCTTGCCAAATAACCTCATCGTTGGTATTGTAATAGGTTTTCAATACCTCGACTTGTTTTTCAATTTGCCTGCACAGTTTGCGCACCACTTCCTCCGATTCGGTAATTACAATGGTGAAACGGTGGATGCCATGTACCTCTGAGGGAGACGTGTTTAAGCTCTCAATATTGATTTTACGACGAGAGAATATGATGGCAATTCTGGTGATCATGCCGATGCTGTTCTCTGTGTAAACGGTGATGGTATATTCTTGTTTTTCCATTCTTTTAATTCAAAAGGTAAAATTCAAAAGTTAAAAACTAGGCAGCTTTGTTTTTTAAGACAATGGTTGCAAGGATCTTTGCTATCTCTTCAACTTCTACCACCAAAGAATCTGTTTTATTTTTATCTATGTTTAATGTTGGTCAAAGATTGAAGAAAAAGTCATATCAAATTTTGTGTCTTTTACAAACAAAACAATCTGTTTCGAAAAGAGAAATGTCCTTTCCTTTATATCATATATTTTGTTGACTCCAAAAGACATTTTTTCACTTTTACCATCCCTAAGGGGAACTTTTTATTTTTGAATTATTGATGTCTTGGTTATTTTAATAAGGCATCAATGAGCCCTTCGGGGTTTTTACTTTTTATTTTTGACTTACTTTAGTCTTATTTCACTCACACTACTTCCTTGCGGTACCATTGGGAAAACATTGTTTTCTTTGCCAACCATGACCTCTAAAAGGTAAGCGCCGTCGTGGTCTAGCATTTCCTGCAAGGCCTCGCGCAGTTGGGCGCGTTGATCGACGCGTTTTCCGGGAATGTAGTATCCCTTAGCTACGGCTACGTAATCGGGGCTTGTGATATTCACAAAAGAGTAACGTTTATCATGGAACAGCTGTTGCCATTGACGTACCATACCTAAGAATTGGTTGTTTAGAATCAGGATTTTAACCTTCGCGCCGAATTGCATAATGGTGCCCAATTCCTGAATCGTCATTTGTATGCCGCCGTCACCGATAATGGCAATCACATTGCGTTCAGGCGCACCATACCAAGCGCCTATGGCCGCTGGAAGACCGAAGCCCATAGTGCCTAAGCCACCAGAGGTTACATTGCTTTTCGACTGTTTAAAGCGTGCATAACGGCATGCTACCATTTGGTGCTGGCCAACATCGGTTACGAAGACCGCGTCGTCATGTGTTAATTCGTTCAGTATATTGATCACTTCGCCCATGGTCATCTCGCCTTCCTCTGGTTGCAGCTCGCTGTTGATGACTTCTTTCACCTCTTCTTGTTCGAGCGTGCGGAATTTTTCTAGCCATTCTTGGTGTTGATTGGCTTGAACTAACTCGGTGAGTAAAGGCAATGTCTCTTTACAATCGCCCCATACCGGTACGGTAGCTTTTACATTTTTGTCGATCTCAGCCGGATCGATATCTAAATGAATGATTTTGGCTTGTTTTGCATATTTATCTAAGCGCCCCGTCACCCGGTCGTCAAAACGCATACCGATGGCAATGAGTACATCGCACTCGTTGGTTAAAACGTTTGGAGCATAATTTCCGTGCATCCCCAGCATTCCCACATTTAAGGGATGTTCTGTTGGTAAGGCGCTTAAGCCCATAATCGTCCATGCAGCAGGAATCCCTGTTTTTTCTATAAAAGCTTTAAACTCCTGTTCCGCTTTGCCGAGAATGACGCCTTGACCGAAAAGGACAAAAGGCTTTTTTGCTTGGTTGATCAATTCGGCCGCTTGCGCGATATATTCTTTACGAATGATGGGCGCAGGGCGGTAGCTTCTTACATGATTGCAAGAGGTGTAGCCCTCGTAATCAAATAATTGTAACTGTGCGTTTTTTGTAATGTCGATCAGAACGGGGCCAGGACGACCGGTGCTCGCTATATAGAATGCCTTTGCAATGGCCGCTGGAATTTCGCAGGCGTCGGTTACCTGATAATTCCATTTTGTTACGGGTGTAGTAATATTGATCACATCGGTCTCCTGAAAGGCATCGGTACCTAGTAGATGTGCAAAAACTTGCCCTGTAACACATACAAGGGGGTTGCTGTCGATCATGGCATCAGCCAAACCGGTAACCAAGTTTGTTGCGCCCGGGCCGCTGGTTGCAAATACTACGCCTGTTTTACCGGATGTGCGGGCATAGCCCTGTGCGGCATGGATACCACCTTGCTCATGACGCACCAATATATGTTTCAGTCGATCGTTGTAATCATAAAGCGCATCATAAATAGGCATAATTGCGCCTCCTGGATAACCAAATATAGTGTCTGCACCCTCCGCAATAAGTGCTTCCAATACGGCTTGAGAGCCTGAAATCTTTCTCGTTTTTGCCTTTTCCTCTAGCGTCGCTTGAGGTGCGTCTTTCGTTACTTCGAGCGTATTCATATCCTTTTTGTTATGGGTTGTTTGTTACTCGTTATTTTTATTAGTTGTCAGCTTTCAGTCGTCGCTTGTCAGCCGCCCTGCGCGTGCTGACATTGCTTTTATTCATCCGTTACGCAACCTTCAGCGGCATTAGAAACGGTCTTAGCATATTTATACAGTACTCCTTTGCTGACTTTCAAGCTGGGTTGTTTCCAGTTACGTCTCCTTTCAGCGATGATTTCCTCTGAGACCTTTAGCGTAATGGTATTATTGACCGCATCAATCTCGATGATATCGTCGTCTTCCACCAAACCGATTAATCCTCCTTCGTAGGCTTCCGGTGTGATATGTCCGACTACAAAACCATGTGTACCGCCGCTAAAGCGTCCATCCGTGATCAGCGCTACCGATTTACCCAAACCGGCACCTATAATAGCCGAAGTCGGTTTTAGCATTTCGGGCATTCCCGGAGCTCCTTTAGGGCCTTCGTTTTTTATAACCACAACATCACCTGCTTTCACTCTGCCATTGGCGAGGCCGGCTACTAGATTCTTTTCGCCGTCAAACACCCGTGCGGGCCCTTCAAAGCGTTCTCCTTCTTTTCCGGATATTTTGGCAACACTTCCCTTTTCCGCCAAGTTGCCATATAAAATCTGTAAATGCCCGGTAGCTTTGATCGGGTTGTCGAGGGTTTGCACGATATGCTGGTTCTTCATGTTGATGGGCTCCACGTTTTCCAGATTTTCCGCTAAGGTTTTGCCGGTAACCGTGAGGCAGTCGCCATGAAGCAAACCCTCATTTAATAAGTATTTCATCACGGCCGGCGTGCCACCGTGTTGATGAAGATCTTGCATCAGATATTTACCGCTTGGTTTGAAGTCCGCTAACACGGGGGTTGTATCGCTCATCCGTTGAAAGTCGTCCTGCGTAATTTCAACACCTATGCTTTTACCCATCGCAATAAAATGCAATACCGCGTTGGTGCTGCCTCCCAGGATAATGATGACACGTAATGCATTTTCAAAAGCCTTGCGGGTCATAATATCGGAGGGCTTAATATCCTTTTCCAAAAGAATACGGATATATTTACCTGCTTCCAGGCACTCTTTTCTTTTTTCTTCACTTACAGCAGGATTAGAAGAGGAGTAGGGAAGACTCATTCCCAAAGCCTCAATGGCAGAGGCCATGGTATTCGCGGTATACATTCCACCACAGGCGCCCGCGCCGGGACAGGTATGTTTGATGACTCCTATAAAATCTTCCTCACTAATGGTTCCTGCTATTTTCTTTCCAAGTGCTTCGAAAGCCGATACAATGTTTAAATCCTCTCCCTTATAATGCCCCGGGGCAATCGTTCCGCCGTATACCATGATCGATGGACGGTTAAGTCTTCCCATGGCCATAATAGATCCCGGCATATTTTTATCGCAACCTGGGATAGTAATGAGGCCATCGTAATATTGCCCCCCGCAGATAGCTTCGATACTATCGGCAATAATATCGCGGCTTACCAGCGAATAGCGCATACCATCTGTTCCGTTGCTCATCCCGTCACTCACGCCAATGGTGTTAAACACTAAACCAACGAGGTCACTGTCCCATACGCCTTTTTTGACTACTTGTGCCAGGTCGTTCAAATGCATGTTACAGGTATTGCCATCATAGCCCATGCTCGCGATCCCGACTTGCGCCTTATTCATATCTTCGTCGGTAAGGCCGATGCCATAGAGCATGGCTTGGGCAGCAGGTTGTGTCTTGTCTTGTGTAAATACCTTGCTGTATTTGTTTAGTTCAGTTTTTTGTTCAGTTAGCATGTCGCTTTTGATATATTGTTCTCTGTTATTTGCTTGTAAATATTACTGATCGGCTTTGCCTTGTTTTTTACAGGTTTTATGTGTCACATATTATTTCCCAAAATAGTAGCTTATAATTACAACGGCAATAGCTATATAGCATTTGTTAAATTTGATACTTTGTTTCCTTATTTTTGTCCTGTTCCGAATTTTATTTTGCTTTATATAGCCTTTTTGTTATTTAAATGGTAAGTAAATAGACTAAAACCTAATTCGGTATACGGTACATATTTATGCAAGCATAGTAAATTTTGCTGGTTTTCTTCCTAAAATGAGTCGAAGGGTAAAAAAACTTGTAAAAAAGAAGGCCCGGTAACCATTTGATTACCGGGCCTTCTTTTGCTTGCGACACTTTTAGTTATCGGCTGTTACAACACCTTCAGCTAGCACGGTAATTTTATTGTTGAGTACCTCGACTACCCCGCCTTTAATAATAATGACCTCAATATCTTTGTTCGTACGGATAATAACCTGGCCGTCTTCTAAGGTAGAAATAATGGGGGCGTGATCTTTCAAAATCTCGAAAGAGCCAGCGCTTCCCGGTACGGTTACAGATTGTGCCTGTCCGCTGAATATTGATTGGTCTGGTGTAATAATATTAAGTTCCATATATATCAGGTAATGCGTATCGGGCTTGTGGCCCGATACGCGATACTATCATTTTTACGCGTTTGCTTCTTCTAAAAGCTTTTTACCTTTTGCAATAGCGTCTTCTATGCTGCCTACCAAGTTAAATGCGGCTTCTGGATACTCATCAACTTCGCCATCCATGATCATGTTGAACCCTTTAATGGTATCTTTGATATCGACGAGTACGCCTTTTAATCCTGTAAACTGCTCTGCAACGTGGAAAGGCTGCGATAAGAAGCGTTGTACCCGGCGAGCGCGGGCTACTACCAGTTTATCCTCTTCCGACAGCTCGTCCATTCCTAAGATGGCGATGATATCTTGCAGCTCTTTGTAACGTTGTAAAGTTTCCTTAACACGTTGAGCGGTGTTATAGTGCTCTTCTCCCAAGATAGTAGGATTCAAGATACGGGAAGTTGAATCCAATGGGTCTACTGCCGGATAGATACCTAGCTCGGCTATTTTACGCGACAATACAGTAGTTGCATCTAAGTGTGCAAAAGTAGTTGCCGGCGCGGGGTCGGTTAAGTCATCCGCCGGTACGTATACTGCCTGTACAGAAGTGATGGAGCCTCTTTTTGTTGAAGTAATACGTTCCTGCATTAAACCCATCTCGGTCGCTAAAGTCGGTTGATAACCTACCGCCGAAGGCATACGGCCTAATAGCGCGGATACTTCCGATCCTGCTTGTGTGAAACGGAAAATGTTATCGATAAAGAATAAAATATCCTTTCCAGCACCTTCGCCGTCTCCATCGCGGAAATATTCAGCGATCGTAAGGCCAGAAAGTGCAACCCGTGCACGAGCACCGGGAGGCTCGTTCATCTGACCGAAAACGAAGGTGGCTTTTGATTCTTTTAAGGCTTCTGTATCTACTTGCTCCAGATTCCAATCGCCTTTCTCCATGCTATGTAAGAATTCATCACCGTATTTGATAATACCCGACTCGATCATTTCACGAAGTAAGTCGTTCCCTTCACGGGTACGCTCGCCCACACCAGCAAATACCGATAGTCCGGAATAAGCTTTCGCGATGTTGTTGATCAATTCCTGGATGAGTACGGTTTTACCTACACCGGCACCGCCAAATAAACCGATTTTACCGCCTTTAGCATAAGGTTCCAGCAAATCGATTACTTTGATACCTGTATAAAGTACCTCGGTTTCAGTAGAAAGGTCTTCGAATTTTGGAGGTAAATTGTGGATGGCACGTCCGCTTGATTTATCGAGTTCTTTAATACCGTCAATGGCATCTCCAACTACGTTAAACACACGGCCCTTAATATCGTCGCCAATCGGCATCTTGATAGGAGCTCCTGTATCTTTTACAGGCATGCCACGAACAAGACCATCGGTAGAATCCATGGCGATAGTACGTACGCGTTCTTCTCCCAAATGTTGCTGAACCTCTAAAACGATACGTTGTCCGTTTGCTTTTTCGATTTCCAATGCGTCGAAAATTTTCGGTAATTTAGCATCGCCTGCGAAGCTGACGTCTACTACTGGTCCGATTATTTGCGCTATTTTTCCGGTGTTGGACATATAAAGAAAAATGTTTTTTAAATAATGTACAGATTTATTGCCATTTAAGGGCTTTATTTCGGATTGCAAAAATACGTTTTCTAGTGGAATATCAAATACTTAAATGAAAAGATTTTTTATTCCTGAAAATTGCTCATCGAAGGATGTGTATTCTGACGTGTATTACAGGTGTTTTTTGAGCTTTTTTCTTTGTAATCAATTGTTTATAAAGGAATTCAATGTGATGACATAGTTAGAACCTGAGATCGAATATTATTTTCTGCTCAGACCGCTTTGCAATGGTTAGATTCAACAAAAAAGGACCAAGGAATAGCGGACTATTTCGAGGAGTTTTTAGGAAGAAGATGGACGGTAACTGCGAAGCATTGATGAGGGCCTATGAATGCAGAAATGCCGAATAAACCTTCACAAAGGAACCTTGCCCAGGATGGTTGTTGTATTTCTGAGCTCATAAAGAATAGGCGAACCCGGATTTAAAGATTGTAAGTGCTAGGTGGCTTATGAAAGAAGTAAATTTGAAGCAGTGAAAAACAATTGTTCCGTAAAATGTCTTAGAGTTAAAAGAATGGATTAAATTGTCCGGTTTAAAGTCTGTCCCGGTGTAAGGACGATGTTAAATTGTATATAAATGAAAAAACTATTAGTTACAGGAAGCAATGGTTTACTTGGGCAAAAAATAACGGAGGCTATATTGAAGTATGAACAGCCGCCGTTTGAATATATCGCCAGCTCAAGAGGTGTCGATCGATATGGGGAGTCGGCCTATCTATACCTCGATTTGGATATCACCCAGTATGAGCAAGTGGCAGAAGCTATCGACCGCCATCAGCCGGATGTTATTATCAATACAGCAGCGATGGCAAATGTGGATGCCTGTGAGCGGAATCCGGAAAAGAGCTATGAAGTAAATGTAAATGCGGTATCGAATTTGGTCGGCATATGTGAACGAAAGAACATCCATTTTATCCATCTCTCGACCGATTTTGTGTTTGATGGTGAAGAAGGACCCTATGAAGAGGACGACCTTCCGAATCCGGTGAATACCTATGGCAAGCACAAGCTTACAGCTGAAAAGTTGATCCAACAGTCTACGTGCCGATGGTCAATTGTACGCACGATTTTGGTTTATGGCATCGTGCGCGACTTAAGTAGAAGCAATATCGTGTTATGGGCAAAGAATGCTTTGGAAAGCGGACAGTCAATCCGTGTAGTAAATGATCAATGGCGTATGCCGACCTTGGCCGAGGATTTGGCAAAAGCCTGTCTGACCATCGCTGAAAGAAGTGCTACCGGCCTTTACCATATATCGGGCAAAGACATGTTCAGTATCTGTGAAATTGTAGAAGCGGTGGCGGAGCATTATCACCTCGATGCTTCCTTTATATGTAAAGAGCAGTCAGCGTCGCTAGGTCAAGATGCCAGAAGGCCAAAAAGAACAGGGTTTATCCTCGAAAAGGCCTATGAACGACTTGATTATGTGCCGCACAGTTTTGGAGAAGGTTTGAAGTTGCTGGATGAGCAGTTAAAGCTTTTGCAAGCTTAATACTGCCGCATCGATTACATGGGTTTGGATCCGCGTTTTACTTTTTAAATTCGCCGGCTTTCGGCACTTAAAAGCGGACTCGTTAAGTTTTGTGTTATTAATTTCTCAATCAGGGTGTAAAACCTTATCTTTAACCTTTAACCTCAAAACTATTTAAACGTATGGATCCATCTTTATCTCCGATATTACTGATTGTAGGCGCTGTTATCGCGCTGTTTTTATTGTTATATGTATTGCCGGTGAACTTATGGTTTACAGCGCAGCTTTCCGGGGTACGCATCAACCTTTTAAGCTTGGTACTGATGCGGTTACGGAAGGTTTCCCCTTCTTTGGTGGTTAACGCCATGATCACCTCCACTAAAGCAGGATTAAACATTACTTCCAATGATATCGAAACACATTATTTGGCAGGGGGCAATGTGAATAATGTGATAAAAGCATTAATTTCTGCAGACAAAGCGAACATTCCTTTAGATTTTAAGTTGGCCACGGCCATAGATTTGGCGGGGCGGGATGTGTTTGATGCGGTTCAACTGTCGGTAAATCCGCGTGTGATCAATACCCCTCCGGTTGCAGCAGTTGCGAAAGACGGGATACAGCTGGTCGCGAAAGCCCGGGTGACCGTACGTGCGAATATTAATCAACTGGTTGGAGGGGCTGGTGAGGAGACCATTTTAGCCAGAGTAGGAGAAGGCATTGTGACGACGATCGGCTCAGCGGGTAATCATAAGGAGGTTTTAGAGAATCCCGATAGAATATCTAAGACGGTGCTGGAAAAAGGATTGGATAGCGGTACAGCCTTCGAAATCCTTTCCATTGATATTGCTGATATTGACATCGGTGAGAACGTTGGAGCGAAATTGCAAACCGATCAGGCGGAAGCCGATTTAAAAGTTGCTAATGCCCGAGCTGAAGAAAGAAGGGCGATGGCAGTAGCCTCCGAGCAGGAAATGCGTGCCAAAGCACAGGAGGCGCGCGCTAAGGTGATCGAAGCGGAATCGCAGATCCCGCTAGCGATGGCCGAGGCTTTCCGAAGTGGGAATTTAGGCGTGATGGATTACTATAAAATGCAAAATATACAGGCGGATACCGATATGCGCGAATCCATTGCTAAACCGGGTACTGAAAATAAGGGGAAGAATAAGTAATAGCTTAAGCTGCCGAAAGTCGGCCTATAGTAGGCCATTTCTCCTCTGATTATGAACTTTGGGGGCGTATTATAACGCAGCACTTACTACGTATAAATAAAACCTTTTCCTAACTTTGCCCACTATATGAGCAATGTGAGTCGACCCATTACAGATGGAGATGTACTTTACGAGGACAATCACCTGATCGCTATTAATAAACGTGCCGGAGATATTGTGCAGGTGGACGATACAGGAGATGAACCGCTTGATGAAAAGGTAAAGCAATATCTTGCCAAAAAATATAACAAGCCAAATGGCGCCTTTCTCGGTGTGGTGCATCGTTTGGACCGGCCAGTAAGTGGCGTTATCCTATTTGCAAAAACAAGTAAGGCTTTAGATCGTATTAATAAGATGTTCAAAAGCCGGGATATGCATAAAACCTATTGGGCGGTAGTACGTAATAGGCCACGGGAGGATGAGGGAACTTTGATCCATTGGCTTGTTAAAAATTCTAATAAGAATGTAACCAAAGCTTATGATCAGGAAGTTAAAGGAAGTCTGCGTGCGGAGTTGCATTACAAGTTGATCGGCGAACTGAATGGCTATTATTTAATTGAAGTGAATCCGGTAACCGGTCGACCTCATCAGATACGTGTGCAATTAGCATCCTTGAATTGTCCGATAGTAGGCGACAATAAGTATGGTTATCCTCGCGGAAGCCTAAAAAGAAGTATTTGTTTGCACGCCCGAAAATTGATTTTTGAACATCCGGTTAAAAAGGAAGAGGTCCAGATCTTTGCAAGCTTGCCCAAGGATGGCTTTTGGGAACGTTTTGAGGTTTTTAGTTAAGTAGCGAGTAGTTAATAGTGAGCAGTGAAGTAGTGAACAGTGAGTAGTGAAGTAGTTATACTAGGGCTCAGCTTGTACCATCCCTTCGGGAGGCGAGCTTTTTGACTTTTGAATTATTGATGTCTTGCTTATTTTAATAAGGCATCAATGAGCTCTTCGGGGTTTTGACTTTTTACCATCCCTTCGGGAGGCGAGCTTTTTACTTTGATGGGGAAGTTGTAGTAGGGACTAGTTAATAGGTGTTGGTAGGCGTTAACAGTTAGCGTTTAGGTATTAGATGTAAAACCGGCACGTCTGACAGGCTTTTTGACTTTTTACTTTTGAATTTTTACTTTATAAAGCATGGAACGAATTTGGATATACCAGGGAGCAAAGCCTTTTTCTGATGAAGAGGAGGCCTTCATTCTCGAGAAATTAGCTGCTTTTACGTCCCAGTGGAAAGCGCATAAGGAACAACTGGCTGCGAAAGTAGAAATTAGATATCATTTGTTTATCATCATCAGTGTCGACCAATCAGTAGCCCTACCGAGTGGCTGCTCCATTGATAAATCGGTTCATATATTAAAAGAACTGGAACAAACGTTAAACATCTCGCTTTTTGATCGAATGCAAATAGCCTATCGTCAGGGAGACGAGATTCGGGTTGTACCTCGTGCAAGCTTTGAGCGGCTGTTGGCGGAAGGACAAATTAACGAAGACACGTTGGTCTTTAATAATATGGTTGATAACCGAAACGATTTGATAACTAAGTGGGAAGTTCCTTTTAAAGATAGCTGGCACGCTCGCGTATTTGCTTAGTTAGGGATTTTACTGTGCCCCATATAGCGGACGATCGTGTTGGCCTTTCTGTTAATGTAGGGCGTTGGTTTGGCGGGCGACCAGCGTCTTGGATTGGGTAGTACCGCAATAATAAGGGCGGCTTGCTTTTTCGTCAGCGAAGAGGGACCTTTTTTAAAATAGTTTTGTGTTGCCGCATATGCGCCGTAGAGGCCATCTCCCGTTTCGATGACATTGAGATAGACTTCCAGAATTCTCTTTTTGCCCCATAATAATTCAATGAGGATGGTAAAGTAGCTTTCAAATCCTTTTCGGACCCAAGAACGACCAGGCCATAGAAAAACGTTTTTTGCTGTTTGTTGACTAATCGTACTGCCTCCGCGCATGGCTTTGCCCGCCTGATTCTTTTCGTAAGCTTCTCGAATGGCCTTGATGTCAAATCCCACATGATTCATAAAATGAGCGTCCTCTCCTGCAATGGCTGCTCGCTTTAGGTTGTCAGACAAATCCTCGTAACTCACCCAACGCTTTTCGAGCTTCCAGTCTTTTCCATCTAATTTGCGTTCAACGCCGCGCTGCAACATAAGCCAAGTGATCGGCGGATTAATAAAACGTAATAGAAAGACCCAAGCCCCGGTAACGATGATAAAACATAAGGCTATATAGGCTAAAAACGGGCCGAATTTTCGCTCTCGAAGAAACGCTAATAATCGGTCTTTGACAGGAAACGCGCGCTTGCTCTTTTTATTTTTATACGAACTTTTCTTCCGAAATTGATTCTTTTTCGGCGTTCTTTTTATTGCCATTAGTAATAGGTAGTGTTGACTTTATCTGTAATCAGGGTGCAAACCTAAAAATAAAATATGACTATCCGATATTATATCTAACTAGAGGCAACCGCATTCAAATACAATAGCATGGTTGTGTTANTAACTAGAGGCAACCGCATTCAAATACAATAGCATGGTTGTGTTAAACCCAGAATACGCATTAGCTCATGAACTGCAATGAAATGCTCCTTTACATCCATTTCAATAGCTCATTCGCCATACCCCAGTATGTCTTATCCATATTTCATGCCTGTTTTTTCTGAGCGTGTTCGTTTTCAGAGGCCAGAAAGAACCTTTTGTACGAAATTCGTAATTCGTTTGCATACCTGCATGAAGGTTTTGGATCATTCCCTTTCGTTTTAATTCCCAACGCGTAATCTGGGTTAAAAGAGTTTAATTTGCGGTTTAATGGCAGCGACAGCGCCCAATACAAAAAGGTTAACTTAATAGACGAAAAAGCTAAAAAGGTTGAACAATAGTTCTTTAAGAATCGATATTTTTGTTTTGGTTCGGCCTAGCGCCTGCCGCTTATAGCCCTATACGCTAATATCCTATAATTTGAAGCAAATATATTATAAGAAACGTTTCCACGGGCCAGATAACTTTGTGGTCGTTCTAACCTTTATTTAAACGCCAAAGACGATTAACCGATTGTAATGAGAAAGAAAGAAAAGGATTTTATTCCCATCGCATTTATGCTATATCCCGAAAACGGGTCAATAGATTTTAATGGGCTCCGCCTTTTGCTGAAAAATTTAATGATACAATTTAAGTGTATACACCGTGGGCTTGGGATGCTTTTTCTACTTTTGAACTTATGTTTATCTTCTTTTGGTCAAAATAACTCTTTCGTATTAACAACCGATGCTTTAAAAGAACATGTGGCGTATTTTAACAGCATTGATTCGGAGGCCGTGGTAAATTTCATTCCAAACAGTCAGTCATTCAATTGGCTGGCCGAAAACATTCCCTTATTCGACTGTCCGGATTCCGCCATTGCACAAACCTATTACTATCGCTGGTGGAGTTTCCGCAAGCATTTAAAAGAGACCCCCGACGGTTTTATTTTTACTGAATTTATTGAGCCAGTGAAACATGAAGGAAAATATGGAGCTATCAGTTGTGCTCTAGGGCACCATATTTACGAAGGCCGTTGGCTGCGGAACCAAGCATATATCAAACAATACATCGATTTCTGGTTAATCAAAGAGCCGACATTTAAACCGTCTAAATTCCATTCTTTTAGCAGCTGGTTGAGCGACGCGGTATATAACTTATATCTGGTGCAGCAAAACAAAGAGCAGTTGGCAAAGTGGTTGCCTCTATTAGATAAAGACTATAAAAGATGGGAACAGGAACGTCAATTGCCCAGCGGATTATTTTGGCAATTTGATGTGAAAGACGGAATGGAGGAATCTGTAAGTGGCGGTAGAAGAATACAAAACAGAAGGCCTAGCATCAATAGCTATATGTATGGGAATGCCCAAGCTTTATCGGAAATGGCTAAATTATTCCGGATAGACAGTTTAGTAGATAAGTATAACCGCAAAGCAGACATACTTAAGAAATTGGTAGTGGACAGCCTTTGGGATCGAGAAAGAAAGTTTTTCAGCACGCGTCATCCAGATGGTCAATTAGCCGCAAGGGAGGCGATCGGGTTTATCCCCTGGTATTTCAACTTACCGCCTGATGAAAATGAATACGCGGAAGCATGGCTCCAACTTACGGATACTGCAGGATTTGATGCGCCTTGGGGTATAACCACCGCAGAGCGAAGGGAACCTACATTCCGCACACGCGGCACAGGGCATAGTTGTGAATGGGATGGAGCTGTTTGGCCCTTTGCTACGACACAAACCTTAAAAGCATTGTCAAATTGGCTAACGGCGTATAAACGGCACCAAAAAGTAGACGCGACGGTTTTTTTTGAAAAGCTTCGTCAATATGCAGTTTCTCATCAAAAAGACGAAAAACCGTATATCGGTGAATATCAGGATGAGAAAACAGGTTACTGGTTGAAAGGAGACAACCCTCGAAGCACTTTTTATAACCATTCCGGATTTTGTGATTTAGTAATCAGTGATCTGATAGGCTTAAAACCGGCTAATGGAAGTCGTATAACTGTAAAACCGTTGGTGCCTGCTGGTGAATGGGACTGGTTCTGTCTGGATAACCTATCCTACCAAGGCAGAACGCTGACGATTCTATGGGACAGAACCGGCGAGCGATATGGCCGAGGGAAGGGATTTCTGTTATTCGTGAATGGTAAACGCGTCGCTTCCAGCAAGAATCTGGGCGAACTGAACGCTAAAATCAATTAAAATGCGCTGCTTATATCTCTTACTAAGTTGTATATTGTTTTCTTCCGCCGCACAGGCTCAGCTGACATTGAACGTGTTAGACTTTGGTGCAAAAAATGATAGCTCAGCCCTCGCAACTCCTGCTATTAAAGAAGCCATTACAGAAGCCTCGCAGGCCGGCGGTGGAACGATTTATTTTCCCCCGGGGACGTACCTGACGGGCCCCATTCACTTAAAAAGCAATATTACCTTATTTATTGAGGCCGGGGCGGAACTGTGCTTCAGTGATGATTTTGATCATTACTTGCCGATGGTGCCGAGTCGATGGGAGGGAACGATGGTTACCAATTTTTCTCCTTTGATTTATGCCTATGAAGCCGAAAACATAAGCATTATCGGCCGGGGTACACTCAACGGAAATGGAAAGAAATGGTGGGCTTATTCGGAAGTTCACGTCAAGAATTCCCCGGAATCCAAGTGGCAGAAAGAATTCCATAAGCTGAATAAAGATGTATTGCATCCGGATTTACCAGGCTGGGTAGAACGAGGCTTCTTAAGACCTCCCTTTATTCAGCCCATGCATTGCAAAAATGTTCGTATAGAAGGGATTACCATTAAAAATTCTCCCTTTTGGACGGTCAACCCCGAGTTTTGCGATAATGTCACCGTGGACGGGGTAACCATCAACAATCCGCCCTCACCGAATACCGACGGCATCAATCCCGAGTCCTGCGCCAATGTACACATCTCCAATTGCCACATCAGTGTTGGCGATGATTGTATTACGATTAAGTCGGGGAAAGACCGTTCGGGGAGGAAAGAAGCGCGCCCTGCCGAGAATTATACCATTACCAATTGTACCATGTTATCCGGTCATGGCGGCGTCGTAATCGGTAGTGAAATGTCGGGCGACGTTAAAAAAATCGTTATTAGCAATTGCATTTTTGATGGTACCGATCGTGGGATTCGTATAAAAACCGCCAGGGGCCGAGGTGGCGTTGTCGAAGATATTCGGGTGAGTAACATCGTGATGAAAAATATTAAACAGCAGGCGATCGTGTTGGACATGCAATATGCCAAAACGGATCTTGAGCCCGTTTCCGAACGAACGCCGCAGTTTAGGAATATTCACTTAAGTAATATTACGGCGCAAGGCAAGCAAGCAGGTTATTTAAACGGACTGGAAGAAATGCCTATTGAGAATGTTTCTTTTAGCGACCTCGTCATGGAAACGGAGGAAGGCTTCGACGTACGGGCTTCTAAAAATGTAGCATTTACGAACGTCTTCATTAAACCGTCTATCGGCTCTGCAATCGTAGCCACAGACGTAAGCGGTTTACAAATAAACGGACTTCGAACGGCCGCCACTTTTAGTGGAAATGCGGCGTTGAAATTAAATAATGTAAAGCGGGCTTTTATTAGCAACTGTTTCGTTATGGAGCCTATAAAGACTTTTCTCGAAGCAGCTGGAAGCCAAACGGAAGCAGTGTTACTCAAGTCAAATGACCTCCGCCTCGTTCAAAACCGCTTGTTAATAACAGATGCCCCAAAAAATGCCATTATATTAGAAGAATGAATCAGATTAAAAAATATCGCCGCTTTTTTTTTCTTGTCGCATTGTTCGCATTGCTAACAAATAAACTGTATGGGCAAGATTTAAGCTTATGGTATGATCGGCCAGCTGTCGAATGGACCGAAGCGCTTCCCATAGGGAATGGAAAATTGGGAGCCATGGTTTTTGGCGGCGTAGAGGAAGATAGGATCCAATTTAATGAATCCTCCTTATGGACAGGAGGGCCTAGGGACTACAATCAAGCAGGAGCGAAGGATTACCTTGCTGAAATACGAAAACTATTAGCGGAAGGCAAACAGAAAGAAGCGGAAGACTTGGCTGGTCGTCACTTTATGGGTACTAAAACAACGGCGGATCCGCCGGAACCTTGGTTAGCCAAACTAAGAGACATCGAACGTTTACCTCAAAATCCTTCGCAAGAACATTTTGATGATAGGCAATGGCGCGTAATGGAAATTCCTACGTATGATGGATGGGAAAAGGCCGGTTTGCAGGGACTGGATGGTGCTGTTTGGTTGCGAACTAGTTTTGATGTTCCGAAAAGCTGGGTCGGACAGGATTTGGTAATCGATCTGGGAAAAATAAGGGATCAGGATTTTACGTACGTTAACGGAAAAATGGTCGGAACTACCTACGATGCGAATCAGGGTAGACAATACACTATCCCCAAAGAGTTGGTAAAAGCACACAATCAACTTGCCATCCAGGTAATCAATTATGACGATAAGGGCGGTTTGGTGGGTTATAAGGATCAAGCACGCAAGCTAAGGGTATATCGTAAAGACGGCAATGACGATGCAGGTGTTGAGCTGACAAGCAGCTGGAAATATTGGATACAGAACGATGAGGCTCCCCCGGTTGGCAAATATCAGGAAGCTTATCAGCCTTTTGGCGATTTATGGCTTCAATTCAAGCCACATGCGTCTTACTCAAATTATAGACGGGAGCTCGATCTGGAGCGGGCAATCTGCAAAACGAGCTATCAGGATAAGGGAGTTTCATACGAACGGACGTATTTCTCCAGCGCAGCGGATGAATGTTTGGGCATTCATTTAACAGCAGATCAACCTGGAAAGATTAGCTTTACGGCATCGCTCACTTCTCCTCATAAAGCCTATACCGTCCGGAAAGTAGACGATTCCACGATACAATTTGCCGTGCAGGTTAAACACGGTGCTTTAAAGGGGGAGGGATTCCTAAATGTCCGTCACAAAGGTGGAACGCTTCGGGTTGCTGGCGGAAAAATCGAAATGTCGGGAGCGGATGAGGTAACTTTATTTCTAACAGCAGCAACGAATTACAAGAATTATGACGATGTTTCGGCGAATGCCGTGGAAATAGCCGGATTGCGACTGAAAAACGTAAGGAATAAAACCTATGATCAAATAAAGCAGGCACACATTCGCGATTACCAACAGTACTTCAATCGGTTCTCGCTAAACTTCGGGACGGAGTCTGCTCCCGCCATACCGACCGACAAGCGAATTGCTCAATTCCTGGATGGGCGTGATCCAAGTTTGTTGGCTTTATTTGTTCAATACGGACGTTACCTTTTAATCTCCAGCTCGCGCCCCGGCGGTTTGGCCCCTAATTTACAGGGCATATGGAACGATCTGCTATCGCCCCCTTGGGGAAGCAAGTATACAACCAATATCAATGCAGAAATGAATTATTGGCTAGCAGAAAGTACCAACCTTTCTATGTTACAGGAACCTCTCTTCCGCATGATAAAGGACCTTAGCATAACCGGACAGAAAACCGCAAGCGTATACTATGATGCGCCTGGATGGGTGCTCCATCATAATACCGACTTGTGGCGTGGGACTGCGCCGATAAACAACCCAAACCACGGTATATGGGTAACAGGAGGAGCCTGGTTATGTCAGCATTTATGGGAACATTTTCTCTACAGCGGCGATAAGCGCTTTTTGCGCGAGCAAGCCTATCCTATAATGAAAGCTTCTGCCTTATTTTTTGATCATTTTTTAATTACAGATCCTAAAAGCGGGTGGCTGATCAGCAGTCCGTCAAACTCTCCGGAGCAAGGAGGTTTGGTTGCAGGGCCAACGATGGACCACCAGATTATAAGGCAGTTATTCAGAAATGTAGCCTCGGCAGCAACTACTCTCGGCGTAGATGAGGGATTTGCTGCACATTTGTTAAACAAAAGTGCCAAAATAGCACCCAACCAAATTGGGAAGTTCGGGCAGTTGCAGGAATGGCTGGAAGATGTGGACGATCCTGATAATAAACATCGGCACGTGTCGCATCTCTGGGCAGTATATCCGGGCAGTGAAATCAACTGGAAAGATAGTCCGAAATTAATGCAGGCAGCAAAAAAATCCTTGATTTTCAGAGGAGATGGTGGGACGGGATGGAGCTTGGCATGGAAAATTAATCTGTGGGCCCGTTTTAGAGATGCCGAACATGCTTATAAGATGGTCAGCAGGTTGCTGAGTCCGGAGGCGACGGGTGGGGGCGTATATCCCAATCTTTTTGATGCGCATCCACCCTTTCAGATTGATGGAAACTTTGGTGGCGCAGCCGGTGTGACAGAAATGCTGGTACAGAGCCATCTAGATGCTATTGATATACTCCCAGCCTTGCCAAACGCTCTTAATACCGGTGCAGTTAAAGGAGTCTGTGTGAGGGGCGGTTTTGAGTTGAGTTTTCAATGGAAAGAAGGAACCTTAACGCAATTGGAAGTACGCTCGCTGTTCGGCGGAAGCTGTTCAGTCCGATACCAGGATAAAAAAGTCCAATTTCAAACAGAAAAAGGGCAAAGATATGTATTGGATGGAAGCCTGAAGCTTCGTTAAATATTCAAATGAGGAGCTAATTGTTGGCTACCATGGTGAAGGGTACCGCAGGTTTAGCTTCTAAGCCTGTTGATGTCTTTTTTTTCAAAGAGGATCTAAGTGATTTTTCATATTGTAAAACGATTACGAAAACATGCATAGCATCAAGAGCAGCCTTATCTGTATACTGATCCTTATTAATTTTCAGTCGCTCGCACAAGAAGCCCGTAAGCGATATGATTTATCAAGAGATTGGCTAAGTGTGATGCACGAGACCGACTCATTGGCTTATTGGGGTTTCGAAAACAACGAATACAAACCAGTAGATTGGACGAGAATCGAAGTGCCCCACAATTGGGATACCTATGCGGGGTATCGCCGCTTAGTCCATGGCAACCGGCATGGCTACGCCTGGTACCGAAAGAAGTTCCGAATTGAAAAAGAGGGCGATCATAAACGTTATTTCCTTTATTTTGAAGGTGTGGGATCCTACGCTTCCGTATGGCTAAACGGAAAGAAGGTGGGCTACCACGCAGGAGGGCGAACTAGCTTTACGCTGGATATCAGCGATGCGATACGATTTGATGAAGACAATGTCCTTGCTGTACGAGCCGATCATCCGGCAGCTATCCGTGATCTTCCCTGGGTATGTGGAGGTTGCTCGGAAGAACGCGGCTTTTCCGAAGGTTCACAACCATTCGGCATCTTCCGTCCTGTACAATTATATGTTACCGACGCAGTCCGCATCGAACCCTTTGGTATTCATATCTGGAACGATACAACGGTTAGCTCAAAAGATGCCACCTTAAACCTTCATACAACGGTTAAGAATTATAGTCGGAAAACTGAAGAGCTAATGGTAATTCAACAAGTGAAGAATGCCCATGGACAAGTATTGGCGGAGGTAAAACAAAACCAGGTTTTAGCGGGAAAAGATACTGCTAAGGTGAGGCAAGTGATCCGGCTGCGCGATTCGGTTAACTTGTGGTCGCCTAAGCAGCCTTATCTCTATACAATTGTGACGCAATTATATGCAGGGAGTAAACTTGTAGATCAGGAGGAAACGGCCTATGGCATTCGTTGGATAAGTTGGCCTATTGACAGAAAAGATAGCGATAAGCGATTTTTTATTAATGGGGAACCTTTTTTTATCAATGGAATCGCCGAGTACGAGCATTTATTAGGCGGTAGTCATGCTTTTGGTGATGAGCAAATAGACGCACGGGTACAGCAAATACGATCAGCTGGCTTCAATGCCTTCCGGGACGCACATCAACCTCATAATTTGCGCTATCAGCAACACTGGGATAGCTTGGGTATATTGAGCTGGACCCAGCTGGCGGCTCATATCTGGTTTGATAACGACGCCTTTAAAGCGAATTTTAAAAAGCTACTTAGAGATTGGGTTGTCGAGCGGAGAAATAGTCCCTCGGTAATATTATGGGGCTTGGAAAACGAAAGCACCTTACCCGAGGATTTTGCAAGGGAATGTACGGAACTTATTCGGGAATTAGATCCTACAGCCTCTTCCCAAAGGAAGGTAACCACCTGTAACGGAGGAAGCGGAACCGATTGGGACGTGCCGCAAAACTGGACGGGTACTTATGGTGGCGATCCGATGACATACGACCAAGATTTAAAAAGACAGGTTTTGGTTGGAGAATACGGTGCCTGGCGCACTATTGACTTTCATGCAGAGAAGCCTTTTACCAAGGAAGATGCCAACACAGAAGATCGGATGCGCGAGCTGATGGAAACCAAAGTGCTACTCGCCGAGCAGGTGAAAGACAGTGTGGCCGGACACTTTTTTTGGTTGTTCAATTCGCACGACAATCCCGGCAGAATACAGGGAGGTGAAGGTGTTCGGGAACTTGACCGTATCGGTCCGGTAAACTATAAAGGACTTTTTACGTCTTGGGATGAGCCAACCGATGCTTACTATATGTTTCGCGCAAACTACGTGGATGCCAACCAATCGCCAATGGTGTATATCGTTTCACATACCTGGCCAAATCGCTGGACAAGCCCCGGAGAAAAGGATAACATTACCGTTTACTCAAACTGTGATGAAGTAGAGTTATTTAATGATGTAGAAGGGCACTCCTTTGGGAGAAAGAAAAGAAAGGGAATTGCCGAGCCCTTTGTCTGGAGTAAAGTGCCCGTTCAGTTCAATGTATTGCGGGCAAAGGGATATATAAAAGACAAAGTAGTGGCAGAAGATCTGATTGTATTGCAAGGGCTGCCGCAATCCCCCACTTTTAAGCAGTTGTATACGGCTGAAGAGAAGGTGAAAGATGCCGACGGATACGCGTATATTTATCGGGTAAACTGTGGTGGCCCTCGTTATGTCGAGGCCAAGGGAAAGGTATGGGAAGCTGATAGACAGTGGACTTCCAATGATACTTGGGGATCTTTATCCTGGACTGCTGATTTTGATAACCTGCCCGCGGCTTTCGCCAGTCAGCGGCGCACCTTTGATCCTGTAAAAGGCACCCAAAACTGGTCGCTCTTGCAAACTTTCCGCTATGGGAGAGATAAGCTCAGTTTCCAGTTTCCGCTGCCAGATGGCGAGTATCTTGTAGAACTGTATTTTATCGAACCATGGTTGGGAACAGGAGGAGGCTTGGATTGCAAGGGATGGCGGCTTTTTGATGTCGCTATCAATAATGAAATCGTAGACAGCAATGTCGATATATGGAACGAAGTAGGGCATGATGCGGTATTGAAAAAGAGCTATAAGGCAAAAGCGAAAGACGGGCAATTGCTTATTGATTTTCCGCGGGTGGCATCTGGGCAAGCGGTGGTATCGGCAATTGCAATCGCTGCAAAAGCCGAGGTGAGAGCCGCGAAAGCGGCGTCTCTTATTGTCCAACAAGCGGCTTTTGATGGCGACTCCGTTCTTTTAGAGCCATCGACATGGCTTGATATCGGCGATCAAGTGTTTACAGGAAAGACCGATTATTTTACGGATATTCCAGCTAATCTTTTTGGCGCTACGTGGCTGCGATTTGCTGATAATTCAGCAGATCAGCGCAGATCGCTTTCTTTTCGTGTCTCTAAAGCGGCTGACGTGTTTGTTATGGTGCCGAAGTCGAATGATAAACATGCCGTTAACTTATCGGGCTATGAAGATACCCAAACAGTAATAGCAAGTGCCGGAGAGACCAACTCAACTTGGCGTGTTTATAGAAGGCGTTTCGACGACAATAGCTTGGTGAGGCTATCATTTGGCGGAGATAAGCCTCCATTAGCGCCTGTTATAGTTGTGCCGGTAAGCGATTTGCAGTCGGCCCACGATTTAAAACCCAGTGTTACTTATAAGCCGGCTACAGCGCAATTATCTGAAGAAATCATTCCCGTTCAGTATTTAGAAAAAGAGGCGCTTAAACTTCCCCAAAAGGGAGCTTCGCAGATCACTTGGCCAATAAAAACGGGTGTCGCCGATACCTACAGTATGACTATTAGATATGCGAATGAACTACAAGAAGCTATCGATGGAACATTGACCCTGTGCATGCCCGACGGCACGATTTTACATGAAGAAAAGGTTCAATTTACATCTTCCCGTATAGGAAAATGGAGTTATTTGTATAGCCAGACGGCTACTATGATCAATGCCGGACAGTACCTGTTGAAATTGAAGATATCGCCAGCAAAGGGCTTGATTATTTCGAACCTGGAGGTTCAATAGGGTCAAGAATTTAAACAAGCTGTTAAACTGATTCGGCTGCAATCGATTCCGATAAAATGTGATGCGGTGCTATGCTAACATTCTATAATAAGTAGATAATAATCGCTAAAAATTTACAATAGTAAGCCTTGATATTTGTATTACTAACCAGAAGGGAACTAAGTATAATATAAACCTGTTCCATAAAAATAAGAGAAAATGGAAGGATGAATAATTTTTCTTGCATAAAATGTCATTATAACACTACTTTGTGAAATTAACCAATATATTACCATGAAGGATTTTCAAAAAAAACATCGAATAATTTTAATTGCCATCTTATTTTTGACGGCCTTTATATCAGGGACATATGCGGTTGAACAAGACGATTATACGCAGGTTATCACTAAAAGAGCGCAAAAGATCGTCGACAAACTGCAATTGGATCCTAAGAAGTCCATCGTTATTCGGGATATCATTGTACAACAATACAGGGACCTAAATGCAATACATACCGATAGAGAACAAAATGAAAAAGCTCATCAGTTGACCGGAGATAAAAGTGAGGAAAAATTGGCTAAACTTCATGGGAAATACTTAAAGCGTTTGGGTAAGGAACTAAATGAAGAACAGATTGAGCAGGTAAAAAATGAAATGACTTATAATGTGCTGCCGATTACCTATAAGGGCTACTTAGAAATGCTTCCAAGTTTAACGGAGCAGCAAAAAGCACAGATTCTTGCCTATCTTACGGAAGCACGTGAAAAAGCGATGGATGCGGGATCCTCAGAAGCGAAACATGCTTGGTTTGGTAAGTACAAGGGGAAGATCAACAATTATCTGTCGAAAGAAGGCGTGGAAACAAAAATTGCACGACAGGTTTGGGAGGAGAAGTTAAAGGAACAGCAACGGGGACAACCTAATTAATTCGCAGCAACAACCAAGCGTATTACTAACTAACCAAATAAAAATTAGATAACCAAACCTTATGAACTTTTTAATAAAAGAACCAGTTTCTGGCAGGGGCAAGCTCGTTTTATGGTGGCTGGTATGGTGTAGTATAATACCCATTTCGCAAACGTGGGCGACATCGAAGTCTATTCCAACCAGCAAAGGAAGAGCGCTGTTTGCGGCACGGATCAATATTCAAGGGACCGTAAAGAATGAAAAGGGTGAACCATTGCCCGGTGTAAGTATCAAGCTCAAGGGTAGCAAAACGACCACTACAACAGATCAGAATGGGGTGTTCCGATTGAATTTGCCCACAGGGAATGAGGTCTTGATCTTTAGTTATGTAGGGTACAAATCGAAGGAAATTGCTTTGGGCGGCCAACGCGCCATAGAAGTAGTTTTGCAGGAAGATAACAGTGCTTTAGATGAAGTAGTTGTAGTGGGCTATGGCACGCAAAAGAAAGCACATCTGACAGGGGCTGTGGAAACAATAACAATGAAAGATATTGAGGATTTACCTGTTAGTAATGTAGGGGCTGGTTTAGCGGGCAGAATATTAGGCGTGGGCGTAAGCGGGGGTACCGCACGCCCTGGTGTTCCGGCAACGCTTAGACTTAGGAATCCGGTGTCTATATCGAAAGATGGAGGTAATGATCAGCCACTGTATGTCATCGATGGAATTATTCAAGTCACCTCTCAAGGTATGCCAGACAATACGCTTTTTAATAGCCTGACTAGTGCCGAAATCGAAAGCATCAGCTTTTTGAAAGACGCTGCTGCAGCAATATACGGATCGAGAGCGGCTAATGGCGTTGTGTTGGTGACAACAAAAAAAGGCACTAAAGGTGCACCACGGATTAATTATAGCGGCTCATACGCTATTAACGACGAGGTTTATCGAACAAAGATGATGAGCGCTTATGATTTTGCAATGTACATGAACATCATGAACGGGCCAAACGGGGCGAATCAACAGCGGGAGGAAGATTATTTTTTTAGCGATGATGAGTTGGCGCATTTTAGGACTATCAATCATGATTGGCTAGATCCAGCATGGTCTTCTGCCTATAACACACAACACTCCATCAATGTCAGCGGAGGCTCTGATCGTGCCACTTATTTTTCCAATGTAACCTATTTTAAACAAGACGGAAATTTGGGTACCCTTAACTATGATCGTTGGAATTTTCGAGCAGGCTCGGATGTACAGGTAAGTAACAATTTCAAGGTGGGTTTGCAGGTTTCGGGAAATTATGTGAATAACGTAAAGACATGGAACAAAGTGGCTGGTGAGAATGACAACAATGATTATAAAACCTTGTTGACCATTCCGCGCTATATTCCTATGTATGTGGACGGTTATCCGGTAAAAGTTCCAGGAACTAATAATGATTTGTCTCAATATCATTTTTATGAAATACAGCGTCTCAATAACCTAAATACAGGGGTCACGAAAGGTATGACAGTGAATGTAAACGCGGAATACCAATTACCTTATGTAGAAGGTTTAGCTGCGCGCTTGAACTACGGACTGAATCTGGGAAATACGAACGCACAGCGTATCGGTACCACCTATACGCTATATCAATTTGACAGGCTCGGTCAGTTTAATCATATTTATGATGGAGCGACTACGAATGGGGAGGTAAATGTTAAAAACGAGAATCGGCTATCTTATATCAACGAAAATAGTAAGTCCTATCAGCTGAATTTTTCACTTAATTATGCCCGGACATTTGGTGATCACGATATCAGCGGATTATTCAGTGTTGAAAAATCAGAGGCGGAGTCTAATAGACAGGATGTGTCAAAGGATGATCCGATTTTGCAAAACAATGGCCAGTTTAATTCGGCTTTTGGAGAGATCGGCGGTGATGCAAGGGCTTATGAATCCGGCGCCTTGTCATACATCGGTCGACTGAATTACGCTTATAAGGATAAATATTTAGCGGAGTTCTTATTCCGTACAGACGCTTCCACCAAGTTTGCGCCCGAGAATTATTGGGGTCGGTTTTACTCAGGATCAGTAGGGTGGGTGCTGTCGCAAGAAGATTTTTTCAATGCAGAATGGGTTGACTTCCTGAAAATACGTTATGCCTTTGGTTTGCTTGGTAAAGACGATACACAAGCTTGGCTTTGGCGGCAACGTTATACGACCCAAAATGGTCAGGGCGCTGTTTTCGGTGGAAATAACGAGAACACAATCGGGATGAAGTTGGAGAAGTCTCCCAATCGCGACGCGACTTGGAGCGATGAATTTAAAAATAATATTGGGATTGATGCTCGATTTTTGGACAATCGACTCGCTGCCAATATTGAGGGATTTTATAATAAGTCGACGAATATGCTAATGGAGCCGACTGGGAATATTCCCGTTACTGTAGGAGGATCTATCGCTTCTGTCAATTTTGGAGCCATGGATTCCTACGGTATTGAGATTGGAGCTGGCTGGAGTGATCAGATAGGCAACGATTTCAATTATGGCATTGACTTGCGGTTCAATTGGTATGATGATAAGGTTAAAATCGGGAATTTCAATGACGTCGATTTGTTGAAGCCCTGGATGCCAAAGCCCGGTCAATCGAGCGATTACGGGATGTGGGGGCACGACTATCTTGGAATGTTCAAAACACAAGCGGATATTGATGCATACGTGAGCGAATACGGTATTACACAAGTGTTTGGTACGAATGCAGCTGACCTAAAGCCGGGAATGTTTTATTACCGCGATATACGGGGACAATTACAGCCAGACGGAACGTATTCCGGCCCCGACGGTATTATTGATGAGAATGACCAAATTAAGTTGGCTAATAAACAGAACAGCCACTATGGCTTTGGTACGACCCTTCGCGCTTCTTATAAGTCGCTAAGCTTTTCTTGTGTAATCAGTGGTTCTTGGGGAGGATGGTCTGAAATTGATGGTGCATCACGTAACAAATTAAATAACCAAATCAGTAGGATCTTTGAAAGCCGACCTGTGTTTTGGGGAGATATATATGATCCGGTATTAAATCCAACAGGTGTATATCCGAATCCAAATTGGGAGAATATCAGCTTAGCACCAACTTCGGAATTTTGGCGAGTAAGCTCTTTCAGAATGCAGATGAGAAGTTTCAACGTTAACTACAATTTGCCTAGGCAATTGGCTGATGCGATCAAGGTGAGCAATGCGCGGATATTCGTGTCTGCGATGAACCCCATAACGTTTTACAACCCCTTCGATTTTAAAGATGCAGATTTAGCTTATGATAGTTATCCAAATCTGCGCACCTATTCTTTAGGCCTAAATATAACCTTTTAATGCAATAACCATGAAAAGATATAAGTTAACCAGCCTGATACTGCTTGTAGTCGGTTTGATAAGCGGCTGCAAAAAGGATTTTTTGGAGGAGAAGAGAGATTTTACCGGCTATAATGAAGAAGTTTTTGCGGATCCGGTATTGGCACAGGCCTATGTGGATTATGTATATGGCTTGTTTTTGCCAAATGGAGGTAATAGCCAGTCGCTCATGTGGAACTTGGCAACCGGCGGTAGTACTTTCAGTCAGACTACAGAAGAACTAGCCGGAGAAAATGATTTCAATAAGCCCTGGGCACGTGTATCCTACCTACAAAGCCATGCGCTGCCTTATTTTGGAAGAAGAATCAACTCGAGTATCAATAATACTACATGGACTAGGCTGCGGCAAATCAATATATTTATTGATGAAATTGATAATCATGGGTTAGATGCTTCGGTTACCGGGCCTCTGAAAGGCCAACTTTATTTCTGGAGAGCTTTTCAATATTTTGATATGGTGCGTCTCTACGGCGGAGTACCTATTGTATTACATGTACAGAATGCATCTCCTGATAACAACGAAGCCAATTCGGTGCCTCGAAGCAAGACTTCAGAGTGTATTGAACAGATTATTGCTGATTTGGATATGGCGATGTCGCTATTGCCAGGTTCTTGGGATGGCTCCAATTGGGGGCGCATCACAAGCGGCGCTGCAGCCGCGTTGAAAGGTCGGGTTTTGTTAACCTGGGCAAGTCCGCTTTTTAATAGAAATGATGATGTTACTCGCTGGGAACGGGCTTATCAAGCCAACCAAGAAGCAAAAACTTTGCTTGAGTCGAATGGGTTCGGGCTTTACAAAAAAGGAGATTTGACAAATGGAGAAGCTTGGGCAAGCATGTGGTTTGAAGAAGTAAATAACCCCGAAGCAGTGCTTGTCTATGGTTTTAATGATCGAACAACCGATCAACTTAAGAAAAACAACTTTTGGGAGAAAGCGGTTCGTCCGAAAGAAGTGAATGGAGACGGCTCTATATCACCCACCCGTCAAATGGTGGAGGCTTTTCCAATGAAAGATGGAAAGATGCCGGAGCAATCGGCCTACACCTATGATGAAAAGAAATTTTATAAAAATCGCGACCCCCGATTTTACAAAACCTTTATTTATAATGGCGCACCTTGGCCTTACAATGATAATCCCAACTATATCCAGTGGTCGTACCGTTGGTTTAACAACAACGATATAGCCGAAGGTGTACCCGATTTGACCACCGAGACACGAGGAGCGAATAACAGCGGTATTTATCTGTGCAAAGCCAGCAATTTAAGCGCCGCTTTAGGCGTGTCAGGGCGTTTTGAAGAAAACGGCACGGATGTGATGGAAATGCGTTTTGCGGAAGTCGTACTGAATCTCGCGGAGAGCGCTATTGGGGCGGGTCATCTTGCCGAAGGATTGGAAGGAATCAAAACTATTCGGGAACGTGCCGGGGTTGAGAATTTAGATGGAAACTATGGGGTGACTGCTACAGGAAGAGATGAACTGTTTGCCGCTGTATTAAATGAAAGGAAAATAGAATTTGCTTATGAAGGCAAACGCTTTTGGGATTTAAGGCGCTGGATGCTTTTCGATCAGAATAGCCCAACGGTAAGTCGTTTAGGCTTGCAAGAGCAGGCTTTGAACGGCACTAGAAGGACCGGCTATTATTTCTTAGTTAAAAATCAGGACGGAAGCTATTATGTAGGAGAGCAAGACCCCATGATTGCCGGTGATTCAAATGCTCCCGTGATCGACAGGAATCCAGAAAACTATCCTGCCGGGATAGATAACTATGAGGAATATTTAGATTATTTATATGATAACTACTTTGAAATTACCGTAAAAGACGACTTGGATCGAACAAATGCAACGCCTACCTGGCAATTTACCTGGTACGATGAATATTATTTTTTTGGTTTGAATGAAGATATATTAAGCGGTTCTCCCTATTTGGAGCAAACACAGGGTTGGGATGGTATCAACGGTATGGGCACTTTCGATCCGTTGCAATAATAGACGACCTGGAGTGCAAACTTGCTGGCAGTTGACTATTCTTTTTTGTAATACATTAGTTTAATTTTTGGTGATCTGCGGTACAACTTGGATGGTTGTGCCGCTTTTTTGTTTCATCCCTATGGGCGCGGGCAGAGACTTGCGTCACTATATGTTATGGTGTTCGTGTTAAAAGAAGGTTATTTTATCGACTTTTCTTGACAAAAGTCGAGCAAACCGAAGAGCGGAGCATAGGATATTGACTAGTTTAGTTTGTGCGACAATAAAACTTTCTGATACACTATTGAATGTCCATTGTAGAATAATCGACTAATCGGAGTACGATTACAATGAATGTAATAAATTTGTGAAAGATAATATATTATAATATCGCGTCAATATACTATAAGATATTTCGTGTCAAGTTGACGATATTTGATACTGTAAGTTAACCAATGGCCCTTACTTTCGTGAGTCAAATAGACGGCCGGCCTTAGCGTAAATATGATAAACTGATGAAGAGACTTTTTTTAGTATTACCTTTTTTTATTGGGATCGTTGCTACAACTTACGCCCAATATCCAAAAATACCACAAGATGTGAAGCGGAGGAGTGATTCGATGATGAAGGCTGCTGAATGGCAATCTGAAATTGCGTGGCAGAAGGCCTTGCCAATTATTGAAGAAGAAGCTAAGAACGGGAAGCCTTACGTCCCATGGGCGTCAAAGGCAATTGATTTGCCGCAGTCCGATATCCCGGCATTTCCGGGGGCTGAAGGTGGGGGAGCCTACTCATTTGGTGGACGTGGAGGAAAGGTGATTGTAGTTACCAGCTTAGCCGATAGTGGTCCGGGGACTTTGCGCGAGGCCTGCGAGCAAGGGGGGGCACGTATCGTTGTCTTTAATGTTGCAGGAATCATTCGCTTGAAAACGCCGTTAATTATCCGGGCTCCCTATATCACAATTGCTGGTCAATCCGCTCCGGGCGATGGTATTTGTGTAGCTGGTGAATCGGTTTGGATCAACACCCATGACGTAATTATCCGTTTTATGCGTTTCCGTCGAGGAGAAACCTGGGTTGGACGAAGAGATGATGCCATCGGTGGAAATCCGATCGGAAACATTATGATCGATCATGTTTCAGCAAGTTGGGGACTGGACGAAAACATGTCCATGTATCGGCACATGTATAATGACAGTACGGGTAAAGCGTCGGAAGAGAAGCTTGGAACCGTAAACATTACCATTCAGAATTCAATCTTCTCAGAAGCCTTGGATACCTGGAACCATGCCTTTGGTAGTACCTTAGGGGGAGAGAACTGTACTTTCATGCGAAATCTTTGGGCAGATAATGCCGGTAGAAATCCTTCTATCGGTTGGAACGGCGTTTTCAACTTTGCCAATAATGTGGTGTTTAACTGGGTGCATCGTTCAACCGATGGAGGCGACTATAAAGCCATGTATAATATCATCAATAATTACTACAAACCCGGTCCGCTCACACCGAAAGATTCACCCGTAGGCTATCGGATTATTAAACCGGAATCGGGTAGAAGCAAACTGCCTTACGTGGTGTTTGGTAGATTACATGTTGCCGGAAATATTGTGGAAGGGAATGAACGGGTTACCAAGGACAACTGGGATGGCGGTGTGCAGATCGAGGGGAAAGACGGAAATGAAATGAGCTTGGAAACAGCTAAACCTTATTTTGCGAAAATGCGCTATGATAAGCCCCTTCCGATGCCTGAAATCAGTATCTTACCTACCAGGGAAGCATACGATTATGTCTTAGAGCATGTGGGGGCAACACTTCCAAAAAGAGATCCGGTGGATACACGCGTCATCGAGCAGGTAAGAACAGGAAAGATAAACTACCTAAAAAATGTAAAATTGCCGGAGACGCAATTTGAACACCGTCGCTTGCCAATTGATTCTTATAAACAGGGTATTATTACCGATATTAATCAAGTAGGTGGCTATCCCGAGTATAAAGGAGCGCCTTATACGGATAGCGACAAAGATGGTATGCCGGACGAGTGGGAGAAGAAGAACGGATTAAATGCAAATGATCCGAGCGATGCATCGAAATATGCAGCAAATGGCTATACCAATATTGAAAATTACCTGAATAGCTTGGTAGACATAAAAACAGTGACACCCGCTTTAGTAAAGAATTAAGATTATCGCTGGTTGCGATTTCGTTAATATGGTTTATTGTGGTTTTAGTAGTTGGTTAGTGTGGTCCCTTACCTTTGCGCTCTGCTTAGGTAAGGGTAACCCACTTTATGCGCAAGAACGAATTGACTCTCCACTGAAATGGGAAGAAAACAAATTAGTATATGTGCCTGACAGTTTGGGCAATCGTATTCCTGATTTTTCCTATAGTGGTTATAAAGGAGGAGAAGAAGCGATTCCTTTCGTTGAAGCGTCAGCGCTGGTTAAACACCATATGGGAGATGCTACAGCCACTATCCAGTCGGCCATTAACTATGTTGCCCAGTTACCTCTTAATCAAGACGGATTTAGAGGCGCTATATTGCTTGAAAAAGGCACCTATGAAATTGCCGGAAGTTTAATAATTCCTGCTACCGGTATCGTTTTGCGCGGAAGCGGCGCGGGCAAAAATGGTACGGTATTAATTGCTACGGGAACAAGTAGAGAAACCTTGATCCGGATTAGCGGAATAATGGATAGTGTGCACCGACATAGAGCGGATATGACCACACCTTATGTCCCAGTGAATGCCATGTCTTTTGAAGTGAAAAAAAGCAGGGATTTTAAAGTTGGCGATGAGATAACTATTCATAGAGGTTCGTCTACAGCCTGGATTAAAACCTTGGGTACGGATCATTTTGGCGGTGGCATTACTGCTTTAGGCTGGAAACCGGGGCAACGCGATATCTACTGGGACAGGAAGATTGTCAAGCTCGAAGGAAACAGAATTTATATTGACGCACCTATTACGACAGCGCTCGATCATCGTTATGATACAGCAGAAGTTAGTGTTTATCAATGGAAGGGGCGCATTAAGCAAGTCGGCATTGAAAATCTAAGCTTGGAATCGAGCTACGATATGGCTAACGCTAAAGACGAAGATCACCGTTGGATGGCTATTGCCATGGAAAACGTAGAGGATGCTTGGGTAAGACAGGTCAATTTTAAACATTTCGCGGGCTCAGCGGTATATATCGCTGAAACAGGTAAGCGTATAACAGTTGAAGATTCTAAATCAACAGCTCCTATATCAGAAATTGGCGGGCAGCGGAGGAATACCTTTTTTACCAATGGGCAACAAACCTTATTTCAACGTCTCTATGCTGAAGATGGCTATCACGATTATGCGGTTGGCTTTATGGCCGCCGGGCCCAACGCCTTTGTGCAGTGTCAATCGGTGCAACCTTTCAGTTTTAGTGGAGCGGTTGATAGCTGGTCGTCGGGGAGCTTGTTCGATTGTATAAATCTTGATGGTCAAGCCTTGCGCTTTGCTAATTTGGAACAGGACGGAAATGGAGCAGGTTGGGCTGCTGCAAATAGCGTTTTTTGGCAGTGTTCAGCGGCTCGTGTGGAATGTTATCAACCACCAACCGCTCAAAACTGGGCTTTTGGAACTTGGGCACAGTTTGCGGGGAATGCTTATTGGGAACAATCTAATGAACATATTAGGCCCTATAGTCTGTATTATGCACAGTTACGAGAGCGTTTAGGCGAAAGTGTGGCGAAGCGGACATTCTTAATGCCAGAAGAAACGGAAGCGTCCAGTAGCCCCTCGGTGCAAGTTGCCGAGGAACTGACACAATTAGCCGCTAAACCCAAATGGACATTAAGTCAATTTATTGATCAGGCAAGCGAGCGGAACCCTATCTCATTGAAGGCAAACCATGCAAAGCTCATGGCTGCTGTTTCGCCGAAAGACCAGACCTCCGTTACTTCATCGTCAACTATCCATATAGAAAACGGTTGGCTTGTAGGTAAAAACGGTGTACTAACCGGAAAGCGCCAGGATGTACAATGGTGGAATGGCGGTGCACGACGCTATTGGTTGGATAAAGCCCGCCCCCATATTACACGATTTGTTCCGGGACAGATCGGTAATGGGCTAACAGATGATTTAAATGCTGTTATCGATACCCTGAAAAATCAGCAGGTTGTTGCTTTTGAACATAATTATGGGCTTTGGTACGATCGGAGAAGAGATGACCATGAACGTATACGCCGTATGGACGGCGATGTATGGCCTCCATTTTACGAGTTACCCTTTGCCAGAAGCGGGAAAGGGCAGGCTTGGGATGGTTTAAGTAAGTACGACTTAACTAAATATAATAAATGGTACTGGTCGAGGTTAAAGACCTTTGCCAGTCTTGCCGAAACAAAGGACATATTGCTTGTTCATCAAAACTATTTCCAGCATAATATTATCGAAGCGGGCGCACATTACGCCGATTTCCCATGGCGAACGGCCAATAATATAAATCAAACAGGTTTTCCTGAACCTCCGCCATATGCAGGAGATAAACGCATCTTTATGGACGCCCAATTTTACGATGTCAGCAATCAACATCGGGCTTCCATCCATAGAGCCTATATCCGGCAATGTTTAGATAATTTCAAAGACAATAAGAACGTACTTCAATTGACTGGCGCTGAATATACAGGTCCTTTGCATTTCGTGCAATTCTGGTTAGATGTTATCGCCGAATGGGAAACGGAGAACCAGCAGAAGGCACTGATCGGACTAAGTACAACGAAAGATGTACAAGACGCGATATTGGCCGATGCAAACCGTAACAAGGTAGTCAACCTGATTGATATCCGATATTGGTATAAACAGGCGGATGGTAGTACTTACGAACCCAAAGGGGGGCAGCATTTGGCGCCGCGGCAGCAGGCGAGGTTGTTTAAACCGAAGAAGACGTCCTTCGAGCAAGTTTATCAGGCTGTTTCCACTTATCGGGAACGGTACCCTGATAAGGCAGTGATTTATTCGGCAAACGGCGCTGAAAGTAATGGCTGGGCGGTATTCATGGGCGGAGGTTCATTGGCAAGCATTCCAAGTGCATTACCTAGCGGTTTTTTATCCGCTGCCTCACAGATGAAGCCGCAAGCAAGCGGAAAGGAGGGTTTGTATATCCTACGGGGAGAACTTGCGGAGCAAATTATTTACGTTGATGGCCTAAATGAATTGGAAGTCGATCTGTCCAGCGCCAAGGGTCGATACATTGTGCTCTACCTCGATCCAGATACGGGAAAAGTTAGGGGAGAACAACGCATACAGGGAGGCAAAAAACAACAGATTCAAATAGGAAATACTAACCAGAGCATTGTGTGGTTACACCCTGCTTAATGACCGACATATTATGACTAGAATTAGCAACTATGTTTTCATATTGGCCTTTTTTTGCTTTATAAGTTGTGCCGACAAAGACGAAAGAGAGAACTCCCTTCCACAGCTAAAAGTGGCTGAAAATGGGCGTTACATTGTGACAGAAGACGGTAAGCCTTTTTTCTGGCTGGGAGATACCGGCTGGTTATTATTCAGCAAACTTAGCAAAGAAGAAATTGACCGATACCTGGAAGATCGGCAAGAGAAAGGTTTTAATGTGATTCAAGTGATGCTATTGCATATGTTGAAAACTAAAAATGCTTACGGTGATTCGGCTCTCGTCATGGGAAATGTAGGAAAACCGGTAATAGGAGATACCACGCAACAAGATAGTACACGGCTAGCGTATTGGCAATTGGTTGATTACGCAGTTAAGAAAGCTGCCGAAAAAAATATATACCTGGCTTTGGTGCCTGTTTGGGGCACCAATGTCAAAGAAGGTGGGGTAAGTGTGGAGCAGGCAAAGGCCTATGCTACCTTTCTAGCCAATCGTTATGCCTCTGCACCAAATATAATCTGGTTAAACGGAGGAGATCTAAAAGGAAGTGACTCCATTGAAGTTTGGAAAACAATCGGAAATACACTAAACCAACTCGATACGAATCATCTTATTACTTTTCATCCCCGGGGGCGTACTACTTCTTCTGAATGGTTTCATCAAGAACCATGGCTAGACTTCAATATGTTCCAGTCGGGCCACCGGCGCTACGACCAAGACACATCGGCAAATGAGACCAATCATTATGGCGAAGACAATTGGCGTTTCGTACTAGGGGATTATCAGTTACAGCCTACCAAGCCCACCATTGACGGTGAACCTTCTTATGATGGAATTCCACAAGGTTTGCACGATCCGAAGGAGCCGAGGTGGACCGATAAAGATGTACGTCGTTATGCCTATTGGTCGGTATTCTCCGGGGGCTTCGGCTTTACCTATGGAAATAATTCCGTTATGCAGTTCCTCAACGAAAACGATACCGATTCAACTGCTGCCTATGGCGCAACGGAGTTGTGGCAAGATGCCTTACAGAATCCGGGTGCCGGACAGATGCGTTATTTAAAGGAGCTGATCTTGTCAAAATCCTTTTTAGATCGCGTGCCCGATCAATCGCTATTAGCTGAAAATGGCGAGCGGTATGATTATAAAGTCGCAACACGAGGTAAAGATTACGCTTTGATCTATACCTATAACGGAGGAACTATTAAGGTTAATCCTGTAAAATTATCAACGGGCAAATTGAAAGCATCTTGGTTCGATCCGCGTACGGGTGCATATACGGCGATTGGCGAGATACAAAATACAGACGGGCAAATTTTTGAAGCACCGGGCGGAAAAAAGGAGGGGAATGATTGGGTGTTGGTTTTGGAGGCGATTTAGTTTTACCAGTTGTGAGTTATCAGTTGTGAGTTGCCAGTTGCATGCGAACGCTAAAAGTTAAATAATGATATCACTGTTAAAATACATACTACTGACTATATTAATAGGATTCTTTTCCTCTTGTTCCAAGGATATATATATGTTTACTTCTTTCCATGAGCCGGCGGATGCGGGTCTACGTTTGTTATACAGTGAAGATGCCTATCACTGGAAAGATTTGAACCATGTATTTTTGAAACCTACGGTTGGTACTCAGAAGGTGATGCGTGATCCCTCCATTGTTCGTGGTCCTGACGGAATATTTCATTTGGTATGGACCTGTAGCTGGAAAGGAGATAAAGGTTTTGGGTATGCGGAGTCAACTGATTTGATACATTGGTCTGAACAGCGCTTTATCCCCGTTATGGAACATGAACCGGAAACGGTAAATGTGTGGGCGCCTGAATTGTTCTATGATGACGAGGAAAAGCAATATATCATTATATGGGCTTCCACTATTCCATATCGCTTCGAAAAAGGAGTGGAAGAGGAAAAGAACAACCATCGCATGTACTATACAACAACAAAGGATTTTAAAACCTTCGCTAAGGCACAGTTATTTCTCGACCCCGGCTTTAGCGTGATCGACGCGGTGATTGTTAAAAGAAAAGCAAATGATTATGTGCTGGTGCTGAAAGATAATACACGACCCAATCGTAATTTAAAGGTGGCCTTCGCTGAAAAAGCTTTGGGCCCGTATCATGATGTTTCTCAACCTTTTTCAGGCGAAAAAACGGAAGGACCGAGTGTGGTTAAGGCAGGAGAAGATTATCTGATTTATTTCGATTCATATGGTGATAAAAAATATAAAGCAGTAAGTACAAAGGATTTTAAGCAATTTAAAGCTATTGACAATCAAATGAATATCCCGGAAGGACATAAACATGGTACCATTTTCAAAGCAAGTAAAGGTGTTTTGAAGGGATTGAAAAAGGAAGTGGAATAAGGAGGGATGATATGACTGCTTGGTTGTACCTCCTCGCAGTGACGATACTATGTACGTTCTCGCGAACCGAAGCGATTGGTTATGACATGGGAGTAAAGCAATCTTAACTATATCGTTTTCAGGTGTAACGATTGCCATAAAGGAAAATGACTATCGGAAGTTTACCTAAGAAGAATTTGCTAGGCAGTCACTGGTCGTCAGCGATAAATCCGGCCTAGAAATATCCGGATAGAAGAGGCTAAGGAATGGCAGAAGCTTTCATAGGAGATTTCAAGCCGGGAGTTTATGAATGATCTAATAGTTTTTAAGGTATTCATGAGAACGCTACGCTAAGTTTTGGTTACTTTTTGCGGAAAAAAGTAACACGAATTTAAAAATAGGGTTTTGGGTATGATACCCGATAGTCATTAAAAGAATCTATAAAATGATATTCAAACTAAAAATAACAATGGTATTATTGAGCCTGTCCTACCTACTTCAAGTAGGAAAGGCAGCCGCTCAGGATACGGTAAAGTACATTGGTACCACTTTATCCAATGTCGATTATCATCATGGGCAATTAAGTCCTGCCGTAGGTGTTCATAACATTCAGGTTTTCCGGGCAAACCGCGAACATCCGGAGCTTGCAGGTAAGCACGGGTGGACCTACAATCATCAACCCATGCTTGCTTATTGGAACAAACAATTTTTTTTGGAGTTCTTGAGTAATCCCGTTGGCGAACATATTCCTCCGGGCGAGAGCCTATTGCAGACCTCTAAAGATGGTTATCATTGGACAGACCCGGTGGTAGTATTTCCTCCTTATAAAGTTCCGGATGGCTGGAAGAAGAAGGGAAATGATCTAGTTGCGAAAAACCTGTATGCGGTGATGCATCAACGAATGGGATTTTATGTCTCAAAGAGTGATCGTTTATTTGTACTGGGCTATTATGGAGTAGCCATGGATGCAAAGGATGACCCCAATGACGGAAATGGTATCGGCAGAGTCATTCGCGAGATCTACAGAGACGGCCGTTTTGGCCCGATTTATTTTATCCGTAATAATTCCTCTTGGGATAAAAAATTATCAGCCTTTCCATTCTATACAGAAAGTAAGGATAAGGGATTCGTGAAAGCCTGTGACGAGCTGTTGGCGCAGCCGCTGATGATGCAACAATGGGTAGAAGAAGCGGATCGAGACGATCCGTTGGTTCCACTGAAGCGCGCCATTAAGGCATTCAATTACTATCGCCTTCCAAATGGGCAGGTGGTTGGCTTATGGAAGCATGCCCTGACTTCGGTCAGTACCGACGGAGGCAAAACATGGGCTTATGATCCGCTGCGCGCTCCGGGATTTGTGAATAGCAATGCCAAAATATGGGGGCAGCGCACAGAAGATGGGCGCTATGCCACGGTGTGTAACCCTTCCGAATTCAGATGGCCGCTTGCGGTATCAACCAGTGATGATGGAATTCATTATAAGGATTTATTGCTAGTAAATGGCGAAATCTCACCCATGCGTTATGGGGGGAACTATAAATCGTATGGGCCACAATATGTACGAGGAATTGTGGAAGGAAATGGTAACCCTCCAGACAAGGACATGTGGGTATCTTATAGCATGAACAAGGAAGATATGTGGGTTGCGCGTGTTCCCGTTCCGATTACTTCCAAAGTCTCGCAACCGGTAAATGAGCTGTTTAACCAGATGAGCGATGGCGAGGAATTAACTTACTGGAACCTCTACAGTCCACTTTGGGCACCCGTGAAGATCGAGAAAACGGCTAGTGGAAATAAGGTCTTAGCGTTGCGGGACAAAGATCCTTACGAGTATGCAAAGGCAGAACGGGTTGTCCCCGAAGGTAAAAAACTGTCGGTAAAGTTTACCGTGTTGCCGCAGCAAGTTGACCACGGACTTCTCCATATAGAGTGCCTGGATGCAAAGGGGCAAGCGGCCGTACGTCTAATACTAGACAAAGATAGTCTGTTAAAAATTAAAGCGGGTTACCGCGATTCCAAGTTAAGTACTTATCAGGCAGGTGAAGCTTTACAAATTGAATTAAAACTGGATGTAAGTAGTCGTTCATACACCGTCGCAGTGAATGGCGAGCAGAAGGGCACGAAAATATTTTTTGCACCCGTAGCTAGCATTAATCGTATTGCCTTTCGAACGGGTGAAGTGAGGCGCTTCCCGGATGCGGATACGCCGACGGATCAAGACTTTGACCTGAAAAACCCGGGAGATCCGGTGAAAGAAGCGGTTTATTTTATTCAAGATTTCAGTGCTGAACCCTTAAGTAAATGAGATGAAGAAGCCTATTGTATACCTTTGTTTTCTATTCGGATCACTCTGCCTTTTCTTTTCTTCGCGAGCGCAAGAAGTGAAACGCGTTTATCTCTCGGGTACAGGAAAAGACGATCGGGTAAACTGGGAATTCTATTGCACAGGCGGAGCTAACGCGGGAAAGTGGACTACGATTCCTGTTCCATCCAATTGGGAATTAGAGGGTTTTGGAACGTACAATTATGGCTTTGATAAAACCGAGAAGGTAGGAAAAGAGGAGGGTTTATATAAATACCGTTTTCCAATACCCCGTGAATGGAAGACGCAGCATGTTAACATCGTGTTTGAGGGCGTGATGACGGACGCTGAAGTGAAGATTAACGGTCAGTTGGCCGGTCCGATCCATCAAGGAGCTTACTATGCCTTTAAATACGATATCTCGAAGCTCCTGCATTATGGAAAAGAGAATGTGCTCGAAGTGAAAGTCGCTAAACATTCCGCCAATGAATCGGTAAACGCCGCTGAGCGGAAAGGCGACTTCTGGATTTTTGGCGGCATTTTCCGTCCAGTATGGCTGGAAGTACTGCCCGAGCGACATATTGGGCATGTTTCCATCAATGCTTTAGCAAATGGGGCTTTCGAATCTATCATAGAAATTAATGGAAGAGCCGATAGGGTCCAAGCACAAATATATACACTGGAAGGCGAGGCGGTCGGAAATCCAATGCAGCAATCACTCGCAGCGGATCAAGCGCAGATCCGTCTTCAAAACCACATCGAAAAGCCCCTATTATGGTCGGCCGAATTTCCCCATCGTTACCTAGTTGTTTTTGACCTATACGATAAAAACAAATTGATACATCGGGTTAAACAAAAGTTCGGTTTTAGAACGGTGGAAGTAAAGCAGCGGGATGGTATCTATGTCAATGGGGTAAAGATGAAGTTTAAGGGGGTTAATAGACACTCCTTTTGGCCTAATTCGGGAAGGACAACCAATAAAGCCCTAAGCATTGAAGACGTAGAACTCATGAAAGCCATGAATATGAATGCCGTTCGGATGTCGCATTATCCCCCAGATGATCATTTCCTGGAAGTTTGCGATTCGCTTGGACTATATGTCATGGATGAACTGGCGGGATGGCATGGCCATTACGATACACCTACCGGTACAAAGCTGTTAAAAGAAATGATGGTTCATGATGAAAATCATCCATCCATTGTGCTATGGGCCAATGGGAACGAGGGCGGGCATAATTTTGATTTAGATAGCATTTTTCTACAGGAGGATCGGCAGAAACGCCCCCTTGTACACCCCTGGCAATTGTTCGGCGGTATCGAAACGCAACATTATCGTGAGTTTAATTACGGTATTGGGAATTACGATCATGGGAAGGATATTGTTATGCCTACCGAGTTTCTCCATGGTATGTACGATGGCGGTCATGGTGCCGGACTGGAAGACTATTGGAAGCATATGTGGTCGGAACCCCTTGCTGCCGGAGGATTTTTATGGGATTTTGCTGATCAAGGGGTGGTACGAAAGGATAAAAAAGATTCCATCGATACAGATGGTAATCGTGGTGCCGACGGCATTGTGGGGCCGTATCGGGAAAAGGAGGGCAGTTTCTACGCGATCAAAGAGATATGGAGCCCGGTCTTTATAGAGCGTCGGGAGATCACACCTGCTTTTGACGGTACATTTAATGTTGAAAACCGTTATGCTTTTACCAATTTAAACCAATGTTCCTTTACGTGGAAGCTGAAAGCCTGGTCGAGCGATGGTGTCGCCACGGATTCTATTCGTGGAACTATAACTTCCCCGGAGATCAAGCCGTTTGAAAAAGGAAGGTTACAGATAGAACTACCTGCCAACTGGCTAAGTTATCAAGTATTGTATCTCACGGCCTTTGATCCTTATGAAAAGGAACTGTTCACTTGGTCCTTCCCGGTACAAAGTCCGAAGAATGTCGCAAATCAATTGATTAAAGAAAGCGGAACGAACAAAATAAGCCATGAGGAGCAAGATAGCTTACTTTTAGTAACTATCGGAACACTGCGGTTAACCTTGCATAGACAAACGGGCAAGTTGTTGCAGGTAACCAATGCGAAAGGAGAGATTCCCTTCCGTAATGGACCTATCCTGCAGCAAGGCGTTAATAACTTCGGCAACTTTCAACTGCATCAAGACGGAGCCAAACTCGTTTTTGCTTCTACGTTCGACAAGAAAGTAAATTATAACACTTTGGAATGGACGTTCTACCCCTCCGGCTTGGTAAAGCTTTTCGTTCGCTATTTTCCGGGCGACTATTTTACCGATTATGTTGGCCTGAATTTTTCACTTCCCGAAAAAGAAATGTTAGGCCTTCGGTATATGGGTAAAGGCCCCTATCGCGTGTGGAAAAATAGAATGAAGGGACAAACTTTAGGCGTGTGGGATAAGGCATACAATACAAGTGAAACAGGCGAAGCTCCTTGGTTGTATCCTGAATTTAAAGGTTATCATGCTAATCTATACTGGGCACTCATTAAGACCAAAAGTCATGCTTTCAAAGTAATGACTCCCGATGAAGATATCTTTCTGCGACTGTACACACCGGCTTTTAAAGAAGACCCGTGGAAAAACTATGATCTCGTCTTCCCTTCGGGTGACATCTCCTTTATGCAGGGGATCTCAGGAATTGGGACAAAAACCCAAAAACGAGAAAACACAGGACCGATGGGCATGAAAAATATCTTCTATGATTATGAAAAGGACCCGAGCAGGGCAAAAGAGTTGACTTTGTATTTTGATTTTAACGAATAATAATAAGATGCGAAACAAGCGTTTATTGGTTTTTCTTTTCTGTACCTTATGGGTTGTATCGGCAGTTTTTGCCGAGACAGGCAGTGTGCAGTTAAGCAATCTACGCTGCGAATCATTGACCAATCCTTTGGGGATCGACCAACGCGTTCCCCGATTAAGCTGGCAGCTAAAAGGCGATAGACGCGGTCTCATGCAAATCGCCTACCAAATTCAAGTGGCATCTTCCTTGGATTTGTTGAAACAAGGGCAAGCAGATCGATGGGATTCCGGTAGGATTCCGAGCGATAGCAGCATACAGGTTTCTTATAAAGGAAAAAAACTGAATAGTCGCGACCAATGCTATTGGCGGGTAAAGGTTTGGACAAATGATGGGGAAACTGCTTGGAGCGAGCCTGCTTATTGGACCGTTGGCCTTTTAAAATACAATGACTGGAAAGGTAGATGGATTGGTCTCGATCGATCCTTCGAGTGGGACCGCGAAGATCAGTTTTCCAGGTTATCGGCACGCTATTTTCGGAAGGAGTTTCAAACCGGTAAAAAGATTAAGCAGGCGATTGCCTATATGATGGGCTTGGGCTTGTACGAACTTTATATAAATGGTGAAAAGATTGGAAAGCAGGTGCTAGCACCCGCTCCTACCGACTATACAAAGGAAATAAAGTACAATACTTTTGATGTAACCCAATATCTTAACCGGAACGGCAAGAATGCCCTTGGTGTTATACTGGGCAATGGTCGTTTTTATACGATGCGACAAGCCTATAAGCCGTATAAGATCAAGACGTTTGGCTATCCAAAGATGCGCTTGAACCTTGATGTATGGTATGAAGATGGCACGAAGGAAACGATTAGTACGGACGATACCTGGAAAGTGACAGCGGATGGTCCGATCCGGACAAACAATGAGTATGATGGAGAAGAGTATGATGCACGAAAAGAATTACTTGCTTGGCATCAGGTAGGATATAATGACCAAGCTTGGCTGAAGGCTTCTTTTGTACAGGAACCGGGAGGTATGCCGCGCGCGCAAATGAACGAATATATGCAGGTAATGGACACCTTGCGTCCGAAAGCCATTCGTCCACTTAACAAAAACACCTATATCGTCGATATGGGACAGAATATGACCGGCTGGTTGAAAATCCGTGTAAAAGGTGCGTTGGGAACCGCCGTGAAGATGCGCTTTGCCGAATCCCTTCAAGCGGACGGTGGCCTGTTTGTCGCCAATTTAAGAGATGCGAAAGTAACGGATGTATATACTTTGCGAGGTGGCGAAATGGAATATTGGGAACCCCGATTTGTATATCACGGCTTTCGATATGTAGAAATAAGCGGATATCCCGGTGAACCTACTTTAGATGATCTGCAAGGCTTGGTTATCTATGATGCATTAGCAACTACAGGTACCTTTACAAGCGATCAGTTGACATTGAATACGATTTACCAAAATGCGTGGTGGGGTATTGCGGGCAATTATAAGGGTATGCCCATCGACTGCCCGCAACGGAATGAACGGCAGCCTTGGCTTGGGGACCGTACAACGGGTTGCTATGGCGAGAGCTTTTTGTTTGATAACGCGAAATTATACGCCAAATGGCTCGACGATATACAGGGCGCCCAAATGCCAGATGGAAGTATTCCGGACGTAGCACCTGCTTTTTGGCGTTATTACAGCGATAATGTAACCTGGCCCGGGACCTATCTGACCGTGGCGGATATGTTGTATCAGCAATATGGAGATGTATATGCCATCAGAAAACATTATCCATCCATGAAAAAATGGATGCAATATATGTGGGAAAACTATGAAGAAAATGGCTTGATCACAAAGGACAAGTATGGTGATTGGTGTGTGCCGCCTGAATCCAAAGAGCTAATACATTCCAAGGATCCCCAACGTCAAACGGAAGGGGTATTGTTGGCCTCTGCAAGCTATTACTATTTATTACAGCTGATGCAGCGTTTTGCAGCTATTGTAAACAATGAAGTGGATAAACGATTTTTTGAAGTCAAAGCTGCGGATATAAAGGAAGCGTTTAACCAAAAGTATTTGAACAAAAGTTTAGGTCAGTACAGCAATAGTACCGTGACAGCGAATTTACTTCCGCTTTATTTCGATATGGTTCCCGATGAATATCGGAAGGCGGTTTTTGAAAACATGGTTACCAAAATAAGCCGCGACAATAAGGGGCATATCAGTACGGGCGTTATCGGTACGCAATATCTAATGAGAGGGCTCAGTGATAACGGGCGCCCTGACCTTGCCTTTCAATTGGCGACAAACACAAGCTATCCGAGTTGGGGTTACATGGTGGAGAAAGGAGCGACCACCATTTGGGAGTTGTGGAATGGAGATACCGCAAATCCTTCTATGAATTCTCAAAACCATGTTATGTTACTGGGTGATTTATTGATCTGGTATTACGAAAATTTAATCGGCATAAAAGCCAATAAACCCGGCTTCAAGCAAATTGTCATGAAACCTGATTTCAATTTACCGCTAGGCCAGGTAGATGGAACCCATCGTTCAAGTTATGGTCTGATTAGAAGCAGTTGGAAAAAGGGAAAAGATAAACTGCAATGGACTATTGAAGTACCAGGCAATGCAACTGCGTTGGTTTATTTTCCAACAGCAGATCAAGAAAAAATCCGTGAACATGGAGAAGGAATAAAAGGTGTGGAAGGTCTTCGATTTGTGAAAAAAGAAAGTAGCCATAGTGTATTTGAGGTGGGAGCAGGAACGTATCAGTTTAGTGTTGAGTTAAATAGGAGTGATGAATGATCAGTTGCGAGTCGCCCGTTGTGAGTTGTGTGGATTCGTAACACGAGCGTCATCTCGACCGTAGTGCCTGCCCGTCGTAGGTAGGGAGAGATCAATACGAGCGAATAGAAAATAAAATTATTTACAGATGAAACAATTAAAAAATATCAAAACCTTAAGTTCTCTGTTTGCTTTGTTACTATTCGCCTTTGCGGGTTATGGTCAGAACGAAGCTGCGATGCGCCTGGCAAAATCGGATGCCGAGCAGCTTAAGAAAGCACAAGAATGGATTGGAAGTTTCGCTTTGCAAGACAAAGCGAAAGAAGAACGTTTAGTGCAAGTGGTAGTGGGGCATCTAAAGGCCGTACGTGATTGGCACAATAGTCATCCATTTACGGAGGTGCCTGCGGGAATTAACCCTGCCACGGGGAATAAACTAAGTGAGCTCGATCGGCAAATCATCGCGGATAGCGCCATGCCAACAGAAGTGCACCAGCAGCTGATGGACGGCTTACGAAAAGAGCTAACCGAAGAGCAGGTAGCGGCTATTCTTGATAAATACACGGTCGGCAAAGTTGCTTTTACAACGAAAGGTTATGAAGCGATTGTTCCCGATTTAACAGCAAAAGAACGTGAAGTGATCCGGCAAAATTTAGAGCAAGCGCGAGAGCAGGCGGTGGATTATAAAAGTATGAAGCAGATATCTGCCATTTTTGAGATTTATAAAACTAAAATTGAACAATATTTCAATGCGAATGGACGGAATTGGCGTCAACTATTTAAAGCCTATGTGGATGCGGCAAAAGCGAAGAAAGCAAAGGAGAAAAAGTAATGGATAAAAAAATGAAGATTAAATTATTGACCTTGTTCATGCTCGGTTTATTTATAGGAACGCATGCTCAAGAAAAGCATCCTTGGAAACAAGGCATTCTGAAAGAGGAATTCCTATATGAGAAAGCCCCTTTCCCTTCGTGTCATTCGGCAACGATTGCCGAAACACCTACCGGTTTAGTAGCTGCCTTTTTTGGTGGTACTAAAGAGCGTCATCCCGATGTTGAGATCTATGTTTGTCGGTTCGAAAACGGCACTTGGACGGCTCCGGCTTCGGCTGCAGACGGCATACAGGCAGAAGGTAAGCGGCTACCTACCTGGAACCCCGTGCTCTATCAAGTGCCAGGAGGTGATTTACTTTTATTTTACAAAATCGGTCCTAAACCTTCGGAGTGGTGGGGTATGTTAAAACGCTCGAAAGATGGCGGAAAAACTTGGTCGGTCGCCGAAAAACTACCCAATGGCCATATCGGTCCGGTAAAAAATAAACCCGTCTTACTTGATAACGGTCAACTTTTTTGTCCTAGCAGTACCGAAGGCAACGGATGGAAAATCCATTTCGAAGTGACACCGGATTTTGCTAAGACTTGGCGTAAAATCGGTCCGTTAGCAGCGAAGGATAGCATTGATGCAATCCAACCAAGCGTCCTCGTGCATGGTAATCGTACCTTACAGCTACTAGCCCGTAGTCGCAACAGAGCTTTAGTGCAGTCTTGGTCGACCGACAACGGTGAAACCTGGTCGCCACTCGAAAAAACCAACTTACCGAATAATAACTCAGGAACCGATGCAGTTACCATGATGGATGGTCGCCATGTATTGGTTTATAACCATGTACTTCCTCCGGGCAATCTGGCAAAAGGTCCTCGGACACCTTTAAACGTATCGGTATCAAAAGACGGAAAGAGCTGGTCGGCAGCACTGATATTAGAAGATTCACCCATAAGCCAGTATTCATATCCTGCCGTAATCCAAACCAAAGATGGCTTGTTGCACTTCATTTATACCTGGAGACGACAAAAAATAAAACATGTTGTGGTTGATCCAAAGAAACTCAAGTTATTGCCTATTAAAAATGGCGAATGGCCAAAAATAAAGGGCTATACAGCTCCCAAATTAGAAAAATACAAGAAAGAGGAAGATTAATTATGACAGGTCGGATTTCGTTTATATTGCTCATATCGCTAGTCGTAGGCCAGTTGTGCTATATGCGGCCAGCTCGTGCGCAGGACAGCGATCGTAAATATCAGATGCCGCTCAAGGTAGTACTAAAAGAAATTGAATCTCGTTTCGGTGTCAAGATCAAGTATGATGAAAAACAGGTAAAAGATCGGGAGTTAACATATGCCTTATGGCGGTTTAGACCAACCGTAGATGAAACACTGTCGCAGGTACTGACGCCCTTGGATTTAAAAGTGAATAAGGAAAAAGAAGGAGTTTACAAGTTAAAAGAGTATGAATACTACCGTTGGCCGGTTCAAGAAGGCTGGGAGAAGCTCGATACATTGGCGTCCCGATATCATGACAAAGCAAGCTGGGAATTAAGAAAAGACAGCCTTAGAAAGGAGTTATGGAAAGCATTAAAATTAAGTCTATTGCCTGCTAAGCCTATTTCCAAACCCATAGTTACACCGGTACGGAAAATGGATGGCTATACGGTTCAGAATATCGCCTTGGAGATATTGCCGGGAGTTTATGTGAACGGATCCTTATATCGACCGGCAAAAGCAAAAGGAAAGACACCTGTCGTCTTGAGTCCGGATGGACATTGGCAAGGCCATCGCTTCCGTAAAGATGCGCAGATCCGTTTTGCCATGACAGCTAGAATGGGTGCAATGGCTTTTAGTTACGATTTGTTCGGTTGGGGAGAGTCCGGCTTACAATTTAAATACGAGGATCACCGAAAGAGCTTGTCGCAGACCGTGCAGACCCTGGGGGCTCTACGTATTCTCGACTATTTGTTAAGCTTGCCCGATGCGGATACCACACGCGTAGCTATTTGCGGAGGCTCTGGTGGTGGTAGTCAAACCGTATTGATGGCAGCCCTCGATCCCCGTATTAAATTGAGCATTCCCGTTGTTTCGCTATCCTCCTATTTCTATGGGGGATGCCCGTGTGAAAGTGGCATGCCGATCCATTTATGTGGTGGGGGAACGAATAATGTGGAGCTAGCCGCCATGGCTGCCCCTAATCCCCAACTGATTATATCCGATGGAGGTGATTGGACTGCCCATATGCCCGAATATGACTTCCCTTATTTGCAGAAGTTATATGGCTATTATGGGAAACCAAAACTGGTAGAGAATGTACATTTGCCGCAAGATGGGCACGATTTCGGCTTTTCCAAGCGCAAACCGGTATATGATTTTATGATCAACCATTTCGGTTTAGATGAAAGAGCCGTGAAAGATAAGCAAGGGAATTATGACGAAAGTAAATGTACGATCGAAGATGAAAAGATACTTTATGTATTTGGTGAACAAGGGGAAAAACTTCCTGCAAATGCCCTGAAGGGTTATGAAAATTTAGAGAAATTATTTTAATGAAATATGTTTGTCACTTTTTTCCGCAAAAAGTGACGCAAAAACTCGCCACTTGGATCTCCTGCTGCAACTGCAGTGCATCAACCTGCAAACCGCAGAATATCCGAGGTGGCATTTAAGTAGAACGGAGAGGTTTTGCAGATACCTAATAAAAAATAAGTGACTAACAAATAAACCGTGTTGTGAAAAAGATTAATACTTCTGGTTAAAAGCAGATGCCTTGGTATACGAAAATGTCGCCTCCAAAATTTACATTGTGCAATGGGAAGCACTAACGATCCTGTAAATTTTGCAGCGACGAGTTTTTTTGAATACTTTTTTTGCGGAAAAAAAAGTATTTGGCGCTGTCGCTGCCATTAAGCGACAAACAAAATGCTCTTGACCCTAATATTTCAACTGTGTTATCAGTAAAATCCAGATTTATGAAATCAAGAATAAGTCGAAGAAAATTTTTACATCAAGCCGCTGCGATGGCCTTGGGAACAGCTTTATTACCTAATACGATCTATGCCTCCGCTAAAAGCCCTTATAAAATAGGCGTAATAGACCTGATGATGCTGAAAAGGCAAAAAATCAGCGCGCTGGATTTAACGCATGAACTCGGTGCTGACGGTGTGGAGGTTGATATGGGCGGCTTGGGCAATCGGGATACTTTTGATAATAAACTAGCCGATCCGGCAATTCGGACAGCTTACTTGGATAAACTAAAAGCGTTGAATATTGATATATGTTCTTTGGCCATGACCGGCTTTTATGCACAATCCCTTGCGAAGCGTCCCACCTACCAACAAATGGTGCAGGATTGTATTGACACGATGAAGGCCATGCGTGTGAAGATTGCTTTTCTTCCTTTGGGTATACAATGTGACTTGATCCAATACCCCGAACTTCGGCCAGTCTTAGTGGAGCGTCTGAAAGTTATAGGGAAAATGGCAGCAAAAGCAAAAGTAACGATCGGCATCGAGACAGCGCTGGATGCCAAAGGAGAGAAGGAATTTTTAGATGATATTGGTTCTTCCTCTGTTCGAAGTTATTTCAACTTTTCAAATGCCCTGAAAAATGGGCGCGATTTACATGAGGAATTGCGGATCTTGGGAAAGGAATATATCTGCCAAATACATTGCACGGATGAAGATGGGGTCTGGCTCGAAAATAATAAACGCCTGAATATGGTAGAAGTGAAAAAGACCTTGGATGATATGGGATGGAGCGGGTGGTTGGTCATTGAACGATCCAGAGATGCCAATAACCCACGCGACGTACGGGGAAACTTCGGTGCGAATACACGTTATATGAAGAAGATTTTTCAAGCATTATGAGTTTCGTTCAGCCTTTTGTCAGCTCTATATTGCTCTTAGCTTGCTTGCTTCAAGCTTGTAACAGCCGAAAAGAAAAAAAGGAGCAGCAGGTGCATGCTATCCCTACGACTGGGGAAGTTGGCGCGGCGCGCATGCCGGATACGATTGCACCGATAAAAGCACCTTTTTCCATGGAGCATCTGAAGAGGCCCGTTTTTCCCGATCAAAACAAAAATATAGCGGACATAGGAGCGAAAGAAGGCGCCATGGTTACGGCGATTATTCAACAGGGTATAGATGAATTATCAGCCAATGGTGGGGGAACACTACGTATACCGAAAGGAAAATGGAAGACAGGGCGGATCACCCTGAAGAGCCATGTTAATTTACACCTTGAGGAAGGTGCAGCGCTTTATTTTAGTGGGGAAATCAAAGATTATCTACCTGTTGTTTTCACCCGTAATGAGGGCGTGGAAGTGATGTCTTTAGGTGCCTGTATTTATGCGAATAACCAAGAGCACATCGCCATTACGGGTAAGGGACGACTCATCGGACCGGCAGATGGATCGGTTCGGAATCAAATCATGACGCACGATGTGATTGAAAATGTGGTTCCACATGATAAACCGGTAGCCGAACGTATATATGATGGGAAGGGCGGCAGCTTTATTTTTCCTCCCATGTTCATCGCACCTATTAACTGTAGGGATGTGCTTATTGAGGGAGTCCGACTGGAACGGACGGCATTTTGGAATATCGTGCCGCAATATTGTGATCGGGTCATTATCAGGGGGGTGACTATTCATTCGATCGGTATTCCGAGAGGTGATGGCATTGATATCGAGTCGTCTAAGAATGTATTGATCGAATATTGCACCTTGCAGACGGGGGATGATTGTTTGGCGATGAAAGCAGGTAGAGGTTGGGACGGATTACGCGTCAATCGACCTACCGAAAAGGTGGTGGTGCGCTACTGTTTGGCAGAAAAGGGACATGGCGGTATTACCATTGGAAGTGAGACGGCCGGTATGATTCGCAAATTATATGTACATGATTGTGTTTTTAACAACGAAGGAAATGGCATCCGTTTCAAAACGCGAAGACCGAGAGGAGGGGGTGGAGAGCAATTGTTTTATGATCGCATTCGCCTGCGTGTAGGAGAAACTGCACTGCGGTGGGATATGTTGGGAAGTGCTCAGCATGTAGGAGCAGCTGCCAATCGTTCTCAAAAAGTTGAACTTAATGAACTAACGCCTCATTTCCGGGATATTCAGATCAGCAATCTAATTGTTGAAGGTGCCGCACACTTTGTTCGCATAGATGGTATCCCCGAAGCGCCACTTGAAAAAGTGCAGATTAGCCATGTCAAGGCCAAGACTCAAAAGCTTTTTGATATAAAAGATGCCAAGCATATCGCCGTAGAAAATACAGAATTGAACAGTCAGGATTCTATGATTAATCTGGTGAATACGCGTGACATATCTTTTAACAAGGTAAACTTTGCTATCCCGGCCAAGCAAATTTATCAGCATATTGCAGTAGCTGGTGGGGATTCGGTTATTTTGAAAGATGTCAGCTATATGAAAATTGAGGGGGTGAAGTAGGTGAAGCGTTTCGGTTAGAACTATTTAACATTCACGGTGGACGAATGAAGTGAGTAACAAGCTAAAAAGAAACAAAAGTTTCCGTATTTTGTAAACTTTTGTTAATTTAGTATAATGAGCGTATTGGAGGTATCTACTGGTCAGCGGTATCATATAAAAGTAATTAAAGTGGAAGCTGCTGATTTTAAGGTGATATCAAATAAACGTTATTTTTTTAATTGGAATGAAGAGAAGGCATACGAGATCGTCAAACTGACACTCGTTGATAACAAAGATATTTTGGGGTTAATGTCCTTTGAGTACATAGATACTGAAAAGCGAATTCATGTCCGCTTATTGGCTGTATCCAAAGAAAATGTAGGGAAAAACAAGGTGTATGATGATATTGTTGGAAATCTATTGACATTTGCTGCGAAGAAAGCGGTGTTAAAATATGCTGAATGGGCTTGTATTTCTTTACGACCAAAAACTGAGCTGGTTCAGCACTATATTGATAAGTATAAGATGAATATAACAGGCATGACATTGAGTCTGGAAGTTCCTGAGATATTAGAATTGATAAACAACTATGACCATGAAGCATAAAGGGAAAAAAATAGATATTTTATATGATGTAGTAGATGCTCGTTATAGTTCAGAGGAGGAACAAAAAGCTGAAGCGTCTTTATTGATGGAAGCGAGAAAAAAGAGGATAGCCAACAGATCACAGTCGGATATTTTTAAGGCAAGGCTTATGCAGTTAAAATTGCAAATGGAAGAATTTCTGAATACGCCTGCTTATGATAAAAAACACTATTTTACCTCTTTTTTAGAGACTTATATTGATACCTTATACGATAAAAGAAGTGCCTTTGCCGATGATATAGGGATTACACCGGTGTCCCTTAGTCAGGTACTAAACAATCATCGTGAACCAAAGGAGGAATTCATGTTAAAACTGATGGTACATTCGGAGCGTGCATTTAAATCGCTTGGTAATTTTCATAAAAAAATGTGGTATCAGGTCTATTTTCAGGAAAAAATAAATGAAACTATAGCTAATCAGGAAAAATGGCGCCCTGAAGTTGAAAAGAAAGTTAAATTCATATCGCTGATTTAAACAGTAGACATCAAACCCTGATTTTCTACAATATCAAATTTATCTCAGAAGATCATTTCCAGTGGACGGCTAAATTTTTAAATATAACATCTTCGGTTCTTCCAGGCATTGCACGGCGATAAACCTTTAAAACGATAGCCTTTATGACCGGCGGCTGTTCCCGGATATCCGTAAATTCTATTTTGAATTTAACAGGGATATCGGGTTGGAGTTCTAATCGGGTCTCGTCTCCGAAAGTGATCTGATAGGCTTTGTGACTATTTCCTTGAGGATCAAAAAGATTTGCGTCAGCAGCTTGGATCGCCCGTTTAGCACCTTTATTTTCTATAATGCCTTCTACGAAAATCTTTTGTTGATTTATATTGCCTCTTACTCCATTAATTTTAAAAGAGATTTCTTCTGCCTCCGCTTCTATCGAAGCGCTCAAAAGCTTTAATGTCGTCTTTAAGTACGTTATTTCTTCTTTTTGCTTGATTATTTCACTTTCCAATGTAGCAATATGTTTATTTTTTTCTTCGGCATTTCCGGCTTGCTGAGCGTAGGCGAATGATGAAATTGATATGATGATGGATATACTGGCGCATACTGACCCCTCAAAATTGAATTAGATTTAGGGGTGTTTATTGCGTTTAAAGCCCATATCCGCCT
>NZ_SBJH01000042.1 GCF_004368405.1 Olivibacter sp. XZL3 | reverse complement strand
AACTCCTCTGGAGTTTCCCACATTCCAACATCTTAATCAACAACAATAAAAGTGTCTACTTTTTTTAGGACATGACAAAGGTTGGGAGCAACCTTATACCTTCTGTTTTCATTGGGTCCCATAGCGTACACCTTTTGCTTTCTACCTTAAGCCCCTTTACCTTTCCAATAGCCACTGCTTAAAAGCTTCAAAATCAGTTCCCAGTAAATCCTTTTGAGCTGGTTTGCTTTCCAAATCCTTTACCTGTTGCGGTATATCGATAGCTTTCCGCAGATCTGTCGGAAAAACATCGGGAAACTTGCAAGGATGTGCTGTCGATAAAAAGACGGTCATATAATTTCCTTCTTGCTCATTTTTATAAGCCTTCCCTGCTAAGTAAGCAATGGCCGTATGTGGGCAGGCAAGATATTGGTGGCTGTTGTAAAGCTCATCAATGGCTTTGCGAGTCTCCTCGTCAGTATAAGCATAGGCGGTCACCTTTTCCTTCAACAGGTCGCGATTTGCTTCAAAAAGATCCATAATCCGCACCCAGTTACTGGGATTCCCAACGTCCATGGCATTTGATAAGGTGGCCACGGACGGCCGAGGCTCATAGCTGCCGCTTGTCAGGAAGCGAGGGACCGTATCGTTTACATTGGTAGCAGCTAAAAATTGCCTGACGGGCAAGCCCATTTTAAAGGCCAGCAGGCCCGCACCGATATTACCAAAATTTCCGCTGGGTACAGCAAAAACGATGTCCGTTATCCTTTTCCTCTTCATCTGCGCATATGCATTGAAATAGTAAAAAGTTTGGGGAATCAGGCGGGCAATATTAATGGAGTTAGCCGATGTTAACCGGAATTGTCGATTGAGTTCCGAGTCGTTAAAGGCTTCTTTTACCAGGGCCTGGCAGTCATCAAAGGTTCCATCGATCTCAATAGCGCGGATGTTTTGACCATTGCGGGTTAACTGTTGCTCTTGGATAGGGCTCACTTTTCCTTTCGGATACAGGATGGTCACTCGCGTGCCTGTCACGCCTAAAAAACCGAGTGCTACGGCTCCGCCGGTATCTCCGGAAGTGGCAACCAGCACATCCAAGAGCTGCTCCTTTTCCGTAGTTGTGGATAGATAAGCCATTATGCGACTCATAAATCGGGCACCGAAGTCTTTAAAGGCGAGAGATGGGCCATGGAAAAGTTCCAGCACCGCGGTACGCTCATCGAACGATACGACGGGAGCTTCAAAGTTGATCGCTTCGTCCACTAGCTGACGAAGGTCACTGGCTGGAATGCTGTCGCCAATTAAGGTTTTGGCCACCTCGAAGGCGATTTCCTGTAAGCTGAATTGATCAAGTTTATCAATGAAGTCGGCAGAAAGCGAAGGAATTTCCGTCGGCATATAGAGCCCTTTGTCTGCTGGTAAGCTATTAAATACGGCTTCTCTGAAAGAAACCCTTAGTTCTTTATTGTTAGTACTGTATAGATTCATTAGAGTTATGAGCTATGAGTTACGGATTTCAGTATTAATTAGTCTGTGTTGTAGTTGTTCGTTCGATGTAAGTGGACTCAGGGGCAACTAGCAGCTCGCAACTAAAGTTCCCTAGGCCCATGTTGATTAATACTTGAAACGTAACCATTGCTGTCAATTTCCTTAGACCGCAGGTGCTGAACAATCTTTTCTGTAATATGCGCTGCGGTTTGCCGGTTATTTGAGAAAGCAAAGACGGAGGGCCCCGAACCGGAAATGCCGAAGCCCAACGCACCGACTTCCATAGCCGTTTTGCGCATTTCGTAGAACTCAGGAATCAGGATCGCCCGGACGGGTTCGATGAGCACATCTTCCATACTTCGGCCGATCAAACCGTAGTCGCCCATAAACAGACCGCTTATTAAGCCTGCGATGTTACCCCATTGAACTACGGCATCTTTTAGCTCGATTTTAGCGCGGATCATTTGCCGTGCGGCCCGTGTGGGCACGTCGACATGTGGAAATACCACAGAACAGTATAAGCTGTCGGGCACCGGTAAAGGGATAACTTCCAGCGGATCATAGCTTTTGATTAAGGTGATACCGCCAAGCAGAGATGGCGCTACATTATCTGCGTGGCCGTGTCCGCAGGCCAGCTCCTCTCCCTTCATGGCGAAAGGTAAAAGATCTCCTTTAGTTAACGGTTGTCCGAGTAATTGATTGATGGCAAACAAACCCGCTACCGTGCTGGCCGCGCTCGAACCCAAGCCGCTACCAATGGGCATATGTTTGTGTAATTCTATTTCGACTCCCACCTCTTCACGGTTTAAATGCTTTAATAACATCTGTACACAAGCACTTACTGTATTCTTTGAAGGGTCTAACGGTAAGCGCCCGTCATCACCGGTAATCTTTAACAGTCTGACACCGGGTTCATCCGAACGTTTCATGATTACTTCATCTCCCGGTTCGTCCAAGGCGAGCCCCAAAATGTCAAAGCCGCATACGAGGTTAGCCACCGTTGCGGGTGCGAAGACATGCACTTGATCTCGTTCTTTTCCAACTTTGCCAGTCGGTTCTTTTTCTGTTGCTAATTCCATCTATTAATAAGTAAAAATTCAAAAGTAAACCTGCTACTGCAGGCAGGAAGTAAAAATACCTTCCGCTTCAGGTCTTAAACCTTCCGTTTCAAAGCTTCTTAGGCTCCCGCGTTCATTAGATCGGCAAATACGCCCCCTGCAGTAACCTCGCTACCAGCTCCAGGGCCTTTTACCACCAAAGGGCGTTCCTTGTAGCGCTCGGTGGTAAAGGAGATCACATTGTCGCTTCCTGACAGGTTAAAAAAAGGATGTTTTTCATCCACAAGTTCCAAAGCAATAGACACCTTGCCGTCCGCTAGTTTTCCGATATAGCGGATCGCTCTATTTTCGTTTAAGGCCTTTTCCTTCAGCGCATCGAAAAAGGAGGCTTCCTTTTTAAGTTGCTCATAAAATTCGCCGACATTCCGGGCGTTTAAACAGGCTTCCGGAAGGATAGCACCCAGCTCAACGTCCTGTGCTTCTATGGCTAGGCCGCTATCGCGGGCCAGAATAAGCATCTTTCGCATAAAATCGGTACCCCGTAAGTCGTCCCTTGGGTCAGGTTCTGTATAACCGAGTTCCTGCGCGCTCTTTACCACATCATGAAAAGATGCATTGCCTGTGAAGTTGTTGAAAATATAAGAAATCGTTCCTGAAAGAATGGCCTCGATGCGGATAATGCGATCTCCGCTCGTCATAAGATCTTTTAACGTGCGCACAATGGGAAGTCCGGCTCCGACATTAGTTTCGTAGAAGAAGTCGACACCATGGCTGCGGGCCGTATCACGCAGCTGTTTATACTCCGCATAGCTCGAAGAGTTGGCGATCTTATTACAGGTTACCACCGAGATATTCGATTTAAAAATCTGAAGATAATGCTTGGTGGGGTCTGTGCTTGCGGTGTTGTCGATAAAAATGCAATTAGGTAAGTTAAGCGTTTCCATTCGCTTAATAAAAGTCTCCAGATCGGCCGGTTCGCCTTTACCGTCCAGCTCAGCTTGCCAGGATGTTAGCGAAATCCCCTCAACATCAAATAACATCTTGCGCGAATTACTTATCCCCACTACTTTTACTTCGATGTCATTGTTGTTTAGTAAAAAGTCTTGTTGATCAGATAGTTGCTTAAACAAGGTCGACCCGATATTGCCGGTTCCGAGATTGAATACATGAAGTGTTTTCTTCAAGGCAGTGAAAAAAGCATCGTGCACGGCGTTCAAGGCCTTCGATAGATCCGACTGGTTAATGATTACCGAAATATTGTATTCGGATGAACCCTGCGCGATGGCTCTTACATTAATACCATTACGGCCCAATGCATGGAATAGTTTTCCTGAAATGCCCGGCGTTTGCTTCATGTTTTCGCCGACAATGGCAAGCACCGACAGCTCGTTTTCGATGACGGGGGCTTCGAGTTTTTTTGCCAGCAGTTCCAACTCGAAGGCGGATTCGATTAGGTGTTTGGCCCTAACAGCGTCTGCCGGGTGCACAGCAAAGGTGATGCTATGTTCGGATGATGATTGAGTGATCAGAACAATGTTGATTTGCTCATGGGCAAGTAGGGAAAAGAGCCGTCCGCTGAATCCCGCTTTTCCGATCATGCCACTACCACTCAGGTTGATAACACTGATAGCGTTAATAGAGGAGATCCCTTTGATGGGGTACGGCGATTTTCCGCTATCGTGTTGAATTACAGTTCCGTGGAAGCTGGGATTGAAAGTATTGCGGATTACAATCGGCACTTTTTTCATGAAGGCCGGAATCATGGTTGGCGGATAGATCACTTTTGCACCGAAATAAGACAATTCCATCGCTTCGGTATAAGATAAAACCGGCAAAGGAAAGGCTTTTTTAACCATGCGCGGGTCTGCGGTTAACATGCCATCTACATCCGTCCAGATTTCGATGGACGATGCCTGAAGGGCAGCCCCAAAAATGGCAGCGGTATAATCGCTCCCCCCCCGTCCTAAGGTGGTAATCCGACCGTTCACGTTCGATGCGATAAAGCCTGTTACAAACAGAAAGTTATCAGGATGTGCCTGTACAAACTGGCGAATGAGCATTTCGCTTTGTTGTAAATCTACGCGCGCATTGCCAAAATGGCTGTCGGTTTTTATTAAAGTGCTGGCGTCAACAAATAAACTTTCGGGGAAATATTGTGCGGCGACTTTAGATACCAGAAAGGTAGAACAACGTTCACCATAACTTAAGATAAGATCTTTGCTCTGCAGACTGAGTTCACGTAGATTCAGTACACCTTGCAACAAATCTTCCAGCTCATTTAAAAAGAGCTTAAGCTGGGTCAAGACCGGATTCTGGTTTTTGATTTGAATAAGCTGCTTTACAATGTCGAAGTGCATTGATTCCAGTTCCTTTAGAGCCGGAACAAAGCTGATACCCTGCTCCGCTTCTTCCGCCATTTGCGTCAGCAAGTTGGTAACGCTACTTACGGCCGATAAAACCACAATAGGTTTTTCTCCCTGTGCGTAGCCTTGCTTTAAGATTTCCAATAAACCATGGATGCTTTCTGCCGATCCTACTGAGGTTCCCCCAAACTTAAGTATCTTCATTTAGATTTTCTATTGTCCTTTAAAATGGTTGTTAAATAAGAAAGGCGCTTTCTCGTCGAGAGAAGCGCCTTTTATGTTTATTTGCTGGTATTACAACATAAAGATTACTTCCCTCGGTACCATGCTGTCCCGGTGGTAATAATTGTGGATGTTGTAATAGCTATTGTTCTTTTCATTTTTTGTATTGGCAGTAAAGTAAGCGGTTTATTTTTAATTTGTCAAGATATTTTTAATTTTTTTTAGAGATTGTTAATTCGCATTCGGTTGCACGGTTTTTGAGTTTCATTGTTCTGGGTCTACGTTGTACGTAAATGAATACTGGCTGATTTCCGGTAAGCTTTGCAGCAAATACGGAATGGGATAGCACGGCCATTAGCTAAGGCTGATTGCTTATGGCCTACAGCCTACTAACTATTTCCTATTAACTGTTTTCCTTGATTGTGGCTTATACGCTAATGCCACCCAACGGCTGAAAGCAAAGGCCCACTGTTCCTCGTGGAACAAACAAGTAAACAGCCTATGAAGGGAGTTTTGCCATTGAATAAAAAATCTTATTTTTGGGCAATCTTTGTAATAGCACAATAGTCAGTGATGTAAACAGCTGAGTATTTCTTATCGCCGTAGAAAATTATTGTATTCATATGAATGACCTAATAAAGTTACAACTAGAAGACGCTAATGATTCCATGCAGAAAGCTATTTCGCATACAGAATCTGAATTAACTAAAATTCGCGCAGGTAAAGCAATGCCCTCCATGTTAGATGGAATTAACGTAGACTATTACGGAACTCCCACTCCATTATCGCAAGTTGGAAACATTAATACACCTGACCCTCGTAGCTTGGTTATTCAACCCTGGGAAAAAAGCTTATTAAGTGCCATCGAGCGGGCCATCATCGATTCCAATATCGGACTAAACCCACAGAATGACGGAAATATTATTCGCTTAGCGGTTCCGCCTTTAACCGAAGAGCGCCGTAGAGAACTGGTGCGGAAAGTGAAAGATGAAGCAGAAAAAGGAAAAGTGGCTATCCGGAACATCCGAAAAGACGCGAATGATGGAATTAAGAAACTAAAGAGTGAAGGTGTATCAGAAGATGAAATTAAAATAGGGGAAGGGGAAGTTCAAAAGTTAACGGACAGCTTCATCGTTAAGGTAGATAAATTGGCTGAAGCAAAAGAAAAAGACATTATGACGGTCTAAGGAATTTTCTAAAATTTCTAAAACGGGGTGTCTAAAAAGTCGTTTTCTTGGCGTCGAGCGTCTGCCAAGGGATACTACTTTTTAGACACTTACTTTCATTCATAATATACTACACATAAAGGGAACACGGGTATCTTTCGTCTGACCTGTTTCTCAACTACAGGATTGAATATATCAAGCTGAAGGGATTTCTTAAAATGTATTAAATCTTCGCTGTTTTGACCGGCCTCACAGATGTCGGGCGAGCGGAAAAATTATAGGACACTGTGGCGATAAGCTCAAAAGGGATAAAAAATCCGGAATGTATGACTACAGCTGTGCTATATTTCTAAATTGTTGCGTAAAGGAGACCTATCCTTCAAAAATTGCTCGTACTTTAGGGCAAAGTTTACATAACATGAAGAAAATCTTACTTTTTATCGTCTTTATCTATTTTAATCCTATATGGGCACAGCAAAAACCAAGCTTAACGGTTGAAAAGATCATGCGTGATCCCCAATGGATGGGGGTTTTTCCCGAGGATATCAGGTGGGGTGAGCTGGATGGGCGCTTGTACTTTAGGTGGAACCCTGAAAGTCTTGATTACGCCCCTTTGTACAGCGTTGGGGTGCAAGACCGACAACCCAAAAAACAAGAAGAAAAAGCAAGCCGCGATCTGGTACGCCAAATACAATATAGTAAAAACGGGAATCGGGCAATATATATAAAGCATGGCGATCTTTTTATCTATGATAAAAAATCGCGGAGCGAGAAGCAATTGACCGCGACGGTCGACGTGGAGTCAACGCCACAATTTAACGCGGACGAAAGCCTTGTTATTTTCAAGCGCGGAGATAATCTGTATACTATCTCTTTATTAAATAGTGAGTTGAGGCAGTTAACCAATTTTACAAAAGCTTCTAAGCAAAAGCAGCGGGACGCTAAACTTTCGGATCAAGATCAGTGGCTTAAAGATGAGCAGTCAGCATTATTCGATGTGCTTCGCGAACGAAAGAAAAAGAGTCAGGTGCAAGACTCCCTCCAAAAACTACAGGAAACCAAGTCGTTGAAAGAGCTGCCCGTTGCGGAGGACGAAATGGTCAGAAGCATTATCGCAAGTCCCAATCTGCAATATGTCGCTTATGTAAAATACAGCCCGGTTAAGGACAATAGGAATACGATCGTTCCGAACTATGTAACAGCGTCGGGCTATACGGAAGACATGCAGACGCGAAATAAGGTGGGCGATAAGCAGGGCACTACAACCGCTTTTCTATATGATATAAAAAAAGATACGATTCTTTCTATTTCTACGCAAGGTCTGGAGGGAATAAAGGACATTCCCGACTTCTACAGTGATTATCCGTCAAAGAGAGATTCCTTGTTAAAGTTGAACCAAGACAGAGCGGTTAATATTTCCGGCGTTTATTGGAGTCCCAACGGTGATCGAGCGGTCGTAGCAGTTTATGCACAAGATCACAAAGATCGTTGGATAGCAGCGTTAGACCTTCAATCAGGTGTTTTGCAAACCTTGGATCGGCAACATGACGATGCTTGGATTGCGGGACCAGGTATTGGCGGATGGGGCGGTGGTCATGTGGGGTGGATAGATAATGATCATATCTATTTTCAAAGTGAACAGACAGGATATTCGCATTTATACCGTATGTCGGTAAGCAATGGGCAGAAGAAGCAGCTTACAAGCGGACGTTTCGAAGTACAAGATTTAGTCCTTTCAAAGGATAAAAAGACATTCTATTTGACGGCTAACAAAGCGCATCCCGGAATAACACACTTCTATAGTTTGTCGGTAAATGGAGGCGACTTAAGACAGATAACCTCGATGAAAGGGGGGCATGAGGTAAGCCTTTCGCCGGATGAAAAATGGCTTGCTATACGTTATTCGAGCAGCAATACGCCTTGGGAACTGTATTTGCAGGAAAATAAACCCGGTGCAAAGCCCCTGCAAATTACAGAATCGCGGAGCGATGAGTTTAAAGCTTATCCTTGGCGTTCGCCCGAGGTGATCAGTTTCGCAAATCGCTATCAGGATAGCATTTACGCTCGCTTATACCATCCTGAAAATCCTAAAAAGAATAAACCCGCGGTCATTTTTGTTCATGGTGCCGGGTATTTACAGAATGTTCACTATTGGTGGAGTTCTTATTTCCGGGAATACATGTTTCATAATTTACTCGTGGATCTCGGTTATACGGTACTGGATATCGACTATACGGCAAGCGCGGGCTATGGAAGAGATCACCGTACGGGTATTTATCGGCATATGGGCGGCAAAGATTTATCCGATCAGGTGGACGGGGCGAAACTTCTGGTGGAGAAATACGGCGTCAACCCAAAGAATATTGGCATATATGGCGGCTCGTATGGCGGCTTCATTACACTCATGGCACTTTTTACGGAGCCAGAAGTTTTTGCAGCAGGTGCCGCATTGCGGTCGGTGACCGATTGGGCCCATTATAACCATGGCTATACTTCCAATATTTTGAACGAGCCGGTAAATGATCCCAAGGCCTATCAGCAATCATCGCCTATCAATTTTGCCGATGGCTTAAAAGGACATTTATTAATGTGCCATGGTATGGTGGATGTTAATGTTCATTTTCAGGATATTGTGCGGCTTAGCCAACGATTAATTGAGTTAGGAAAAGACAATTGGGAATTAGCAGTGTATCCGGTAGAAGATCATGGGTTCGTTGAACCGAGCAGCTGGACCGATGAATACAAACGTATTTTAAAGCTTTTTGAAGAGAAACTTATTAACGAATAGGCGCCATTTTCGCTGTTTGAAAAGGTTGTAGTCGAGCACTCTGTTAAACTCACATCAGGTGGGACTTAGGCTCGACTATCATTACCGTGATAGATGCTTAAGTAGCTTTCATATCTGCTGGCTTCAATTTCCCCCTCTTCCAAAGCTTCCAGAACGGCACAGCCGGGTTCATTGATATGCCTGCAATTGTTAAATCTGCATTGATGCATCAGCGCACGCATTTCAGGAAAAAAATGGCTAAGCTCCTGCTTCTCGATATCAATTACGCCGAACTCCTGAATGCCAGGTGTATCGATGATGTAGCCGCCCTTTTCCAATTGCAGCATTTCCGCAAAAGTGGTGGTATGTTTTCCCTTATCAGACCAGTCGGAGATTTTTCCGGTACGTAATGCGGCTTCTGGAATGATGCGGTTAATAAGGGTCGATTTGCCTACCCCGCTGTGGCCGGAAATCAAGGTCACCTTATTGCTTAAGGAAGCCTCCACAAACTCCATATTCGTTCCTTTTAAGGCCGAGATTTCAAAGCAAGGATAGCCTAGCGCATCATATATTGATCGGTATTCGCCAAGGATTTCTAAACCCTCTTCGCTAAAAAGGTCTAGTTTATTAAATAAAAGACCGGCTGGTATATCGTAGGCTTCCGCCGTAACAAGAAATCGGTCGATAAAACCTAAAGAAGTGGGTGGCGACGCTAAGGTTACCACGAGGTACGCTTGATCTAGATTGGCAGCAATGATTTGGGCTTGCTTGGACAGGTTAACCGATTTACGAATCATATAATTCTTTCGGTCGTATAACCTCGTAATAACGGCAGTCTCCTGCTCGGGCTCCGGTTCAATATCAACCCAATCGCCTACTGCGATTGGGTTAGTGGTTTTTATGTCCTTAGTACGAAACTTGCCTTTTATGCGGCATTCATAGCTTACGCCGTCCGATGAGACGGTATACCAACTGCCGGTAGATTTTGTAACGAGTCCCTTCATCTATGCTAAAATAGCCGCCAAGCCTTTTTTCATTCGGACAATCGTTTCATCCCGTCCGAGTAATTTAGCGATATCAAATACATGTGGGCCGAACTTGCCGCCCACCAGCATGATGCGGAATGGCAACATCAATTCACCCAGTTTTAACCCGCTCGCCTGTATCGCATCTTTGTAATACTGTTCAAGCGCTTCGGTTTCCCAAGGCTCGAAGGCTTCAAGCGCAGGAATGATCGCCTGGAAGAAATTTGTTTTATCTTCGCTCCATTTTTTCTTAATGGCTTCTAAATCATATTGCATGGGAGGTGTAAAAAAGAAAGAAGCCTGTTCCCAAAAATCGGCCACAAAAGTAAGTCGGTCTTTCACCAATGCCAACACCTCGGCCACGTAGCTGTCAACTGGAGCATCAACCTGATGGCTCTCCAGCACCTCTTTGACCATAGGGAGTAACCTAGTGTCCTCACTTTGTTTAATCCATTCATGATTAAACCATTTTGCCTTCTCGAAATCAAATTTCGCTCCCGCCTTACTGATGCGATCAATTGAAAACTCACGGATCAGTTCCTCCAACGTGAAAATCTCCTGATCGGTACCGTTATTCCAACCAAGCAAGGCCAACATGTTAACGAAAGCTTCTGGCAGAAAACCAAGCTCTTTAAAACCTTTGGTAAGATCGCCCGTTTTCGGATCGGTCCAATTCATAGCATATACAGGAAATCCTAATCGGTCGCCATCGCGTTTACTGAGTTTTCCATTTCCGTCCGGCTTCAGAATTAATGGAAAGTGAGCCCATTCAGGCATACTGTCCTTCCAACCTAAATATTCCCAAAGAAGTAGATGTACAGGGGCCGAAGGCAGCCATTCCTCTCCTCTAAAGGCATGTGTAATCTTCATTTGATAATCGTCTACTACCACTGCCAAATGATAAGTAGGCATACCGTCTGCTTTCATAAGTACTTTATCGTCCACCAGCGAAGTTTCGAAACTTACCGCACCTCTAATCATATCATGAAAACCGACCGTTTCGCCCACAGGCATTTTGATACGAATAACATGAGGTGTGCCTGCCGCCAAAAGCTCTTTTACTTCCTGCTCATCCATACTTAAGGAGTTGCGCAATTGCAGCCTATTTTCATGACTATATTTAAAGTTTGGAACGAGCTGACGTTGGGCTTCGAGTTCTTGTGGCGTATCGAATGCATAGTAAGCATGACCGCTCTGTATCAGCTGTTCGGCAAAGTCGCGATACCGGTCTTTCCGTTCACTTTGTCTATATGGCCCGTAAGGCCCGCCGTGTGTAGGACTTTCATCGGGCGTTAAGCCGCACCATGCTAAACAAGAGAGAATATACTCTTCAGCACCTGGTACATACCGTGTCTGATCTGTATCCTCAATCCGTAGTATAAATTCGCCGCCTTGACTTTTGGCAAAAAGATAATTAAACAGGACGGTACGCACGCCGCCGAGATGTAGTCCGCCCGTTGGACTGGGTGCAAATCTTACCCTAACTTTTTTATCTGTAGACATAAGCGCAAACTTAGAGAAAAGGCTTTGGATATGCAATCCTCACGGTGTCATATCCAAGGGTATTGTGCTTAATTACAGAAGGAAGGTAGCGATCTAATCGGCTATTCGCTAATGTCAGGCATTTTATCTAAGTTTGTAAACTTTTTGCCTAAGAGGCAATGATATAAGGTATATGCAAACCATATCACTATGTTAGAAAAATTAGAAGCGATAAAATTACGTTGGGAGGAAGTAGAGCGCGAGTTGAGCAACCCGGATACGGTAAACGACATGAAACGTTTTGCGAAGCTGAACAAGGAATATAAAGATTTAGGCAAAATTGTTGAGGAGTACCATATCTATAAGAACATCATCAGTAACATTGAAACCAATAAAGATATATTGGCCAATGAGAAAGACCAGGAGCTGAGGGAAATGGCCAAGGAAGATTTAGATGCGCTGCTTGTTCAGAAGGAGGAGAAAGAAGAGCAGGTAAGGCTCATGATGATTCCTAAAGATCCCGAGGATGCTAAAAACGCGATATTTGAGATTCGGGGAGGTACTGGAGGAGATGAAGCCGCTTTATTTGCGGGCGATCTATACCGCATGTATACCCGTTACTTTGATCAAAAAGGCTGGCGTGTAGAAGTGATGGACGTTACGGAAGGTACGGCAGGAGGTTATAAAGAAGTCATCTTGAAAGTTAGCGGAGAAGATGTGTATGGTCAGTTGAAATATGAATCGGGCGTACATCGGGTGCAGCGCGTTCCCGACACCGAGACACAGGGCCGTGTTCACACCTCTGCGGCATCCGTTGCGGTTTTACCGGAAGCAGAAGAAGTGGATGTGGAGATTAATCCTGCGGACGTCGAATTGCAGACCTCTCGTTCGGGAGGCGCCGGCGGTCAGAATGTTAATAAAGTGGAGACGAAAGTTCAGTTGACGCACAAGCCCACGGGTATTGTGGTGGTGTGCCAAGTAGAGCGCTCACAGTTAGCCAATCGGGAATTGGCCATGGAGATGCTCCGAAGTAAACTGTACGAGCTAGAAGTGCAGAAGAAGCATGGAGATATTGCGGCAAAACGGAAAACAATGGTCTCTACAGGTGATCGGTCTGCTAAAATCCGGACCTATAACTATCCGCAGGGGCGGGTAACGGAGCACCGTATTGGCTTAACCATGTATAACCTGCCCGCAATCATGGACGGTGATATACAGGAGATTATAGATGCGCTTCAGTTTGCGGAAAATGCAGAAAAAATGAAAGAGGGCGGCATCGAATAATTTTTTTCATAAAAAGATTTTAATTTTAAAAAAACGCGCTATATTTGCAGTCCTCAAAAGAGGGGAATAGGTCCGGTAGTTCAGCTGGTTAGAATACATGCCTGTCACGCATGGGGTCGCGGGTTCGAGTCCCGTCCGGACCGCTGAAAGGGAAAGCAAGTAATATGCTTTTTTAGTTCTTGAAATAGTTAAAGTTTGGTCCGGTAGTTCAGCTGGTTAGAATACATGCCTGTCACGCATGGGGTCGCGGGTTCGAGTCCCGTCCGGACCGCTTTCAATCTCTGCTTAGTTTTTATGCAGGGATTTTTTTTTCTCCCATTTTTTCCGATAAGATATGCGTTGGTCAATGGGGAAATACCGTCTTATATTAAACTGAGGTCATAAACAATACTTGTAAAAAAAGCAAGTTTTTTCTTTTCAAGCATGCACGGATTAGGATTGCTTCGTAGTGAGGCGGGCAAGACTTTGAAGCTCGCAGGTCCTATCATTTTAGGTGAATTAGCCCAGATGGCGTTGAGTCTTATCGATACGGCTATGGTGGGGTCCGTTAGCTACAAACAACTTGCTGCGGCTGCTTTGGTAATGAGTGTTGTAAACATCCCCTTTGTCTTAGGAATCGGTATGACGATGTCTGTATCGCAATTGGTGGCTATGGCTCATGGACAGAATGATGCGCAGAAGGTTTCTCATTATTTGTACAATGGCGTTATACTCTGCACCGCTACAGCCATTATGATCTCGCTGGGCTTAGAATGCGGTAAAAATATACTATTTAACCTAAAGCAAGATCCGCAAGTGGCGGAGATGGCCGTCCCCTTTTTGCGTATCATCAGCATCTCCATTATCCCGATGATCTTATTTATGTCGCTAAAACAATTCACGGACGGTTTGGAGTATACGCGTACAGCCATGACGCTTTCCTTAATCGCCTTACCTCTGAATGCCTTCCTTAATTGGCTGCTTATTTTTGGAAACTGGGGTTTGCCCAGGTTAGAGCTGGTGGGTGCGGCATGGGGTACGCTAATCACAAGAACGCTGATATGTATAGCACTCGCGCTTACCATATTAAAACACAAAACTTTTAAACGGTATATAGTTGCGGGGCGCAGGCATTGGAGATTTAGCTGGCATACCATGAAGGAGCTTTTGCGAATTGGGGTGCCCAGCAGTTTACAGGCCGGTATGGAGGTAGGTGTCTTTGCGGTATCGGCCATATTAGTTGGCACGATCGGCGCTGAGGAACAGGCTGCTCATCAAATCGCCATGAATTGCGCTGCATTTACCTTTATGGTGTCTATGGGATTGGCTCAGGGAGGCTCCATCCGTGTTAGCAATGCTTATGGCAGAAACGACTGGAAGCATATCCGGATCATCGGCAAAAGTAGCATGTTGACCGCCCTCTGCTATGGATGTCTCTGTTTTGTTGTGTTTATATCTTTGAACGACTATCTGCCAAAACTTTTTAATGATAATATCAAAGTGGTCGGGCTGGCCTCTTATTTATTGATATTCGCTGCTATTTTTCAGATATCTGATGCCACACAGGCTGTTTCCGTCGGCCTACTTAGAGGAGCAAAGGATATAAAAGTGCCTACATTCCTCGTTGGACTTGCCTATTGGGGTGTAGGCTTGCCTGTTGGTTACTACCTCGCCTTTCATTTAGAGATGAAAGCCCCGGGCATCTGGACTGGGCTGATTATTGGCCTCAGTCTGGTGTCTGTGCTTCTGTCTGTTCGATTTTTGAAGCTAAGAAGTGCTTAGTTTGTATTTTTTTTCTTACTTTTTTAAGAATCTCAACTTTATTTCGTCAATTTCCTAGAAATTCCGTTTCATTTAAAAGAATCCTGTAAAACTGTTGGTGTTTTTTTTATGTATGATAAAATATGTTGTGTTTTATGTGTGTTTGGTGTTGGTATTGGTGTTGGAGGAATGTTTTATTTTGGGATAGATGGTGGCTTTTTGTTTTTTTTTTATTTTTATAAATTGCTTTGTGTTGTAAAAAATCCTGTTTTTTTGGGTTTTTTATGATAAAACAACAGATTAACTGTTTTTTTAATCAAAAAAGCTTGTATTTGTGAATACATGTTTTATTTTTGTATTAAGTCGGCCGGGCAATACAAACAAAAAGCTGTTTATTAGAAACTAATTATTCATTAAGATCAATTAACGGGCAAGATTATGTGGGATTAGGAATTTTTTTCACCAACTCAAATAACCAACGAACATGAAACACATCGACAACTCCTAAACTTTAACTAAACTTTTTACAAACCAGACTGTTGTGCCATTTTTTATGTTGCAATGGGTTTGTATTGGCATTTGTAAACAATTCAACCTTTAATTACCCAATCTTCTAAACATGAAACAAAAACTTTTTACATGCATGCTCCTCATGTTTTCTTTCTTAGGCGTGCTACAAGCGCAAGAGCGAATCATTAGCGGAAAAATCATTGATGAATCGGATGGAACTCCTATTGCAGCGGCCTCTATAGTTGTTCCAAATACGACAATTGGTACACAATCTGATGGTCAAGGTCGATATTCGTTGAAAGTTCCAACGAACGCCAATGCTATTATCGTAAGAAATATCGGCTACGTGAGCCAAACAATATCTTTAGATGGGAAGAGCGTTATTGATGTTAGTCTCAGTCCCGATGCCTCCGAGCTGTCTGAGGTGGTCGTAACGGGTTACGGCACGCAAAGAAGAAAAGATTTAACTGGCGCGATTAGTACAGTAAAGGGAGAAAACCTGCAAAACGTGGCCATACCTTCTATTGATAAATTCCTACAAGGACAGGTAGCTGGGGTACAGGCCTCTACTGCATCTGGGGTATTAGGGCAGCCTGCGAAAATCAGAATCCGAGGTACCAACAGTATTAGTAGCAGTTCAGATCCACTTTACGTAATTGACGGGGTGCCTTATATTACTGGCAGTCAAAGTGGGGTCACGCCGTCTAACCCTCTTGGAGATATCAATCCAAATGATATCGCTAACATGGAAGTGTTAAAAGATGGTTCTGCAACAGCGATCTATGGTTCCCGTGCCTCTAATGGTGTAATATTAATCACCACGAAATCAGGTGTCTCCGGATCGAAGAGGATTTCGTATGATAACTGGTTCGGGATAGCAAATCCTTCCAAAAGGTACAAACTTATGAATGCAGAGCAGTTTATGGAAATTACCAATGAGAAATTGACCAACGTTGGCGAGCCGGAAGCGGCCTTTCCTATGGAGAATCCTGCAGGTGGGATTTACGATACGGATTGGCAGGATGTGATTTATCGCACGGGTTTTCAGCACAATCACGGATTGTCTCTCAGTGGAGGGAGCAGTGGGACAACTTATTATGCGTCTCTCGGTTTTACTGACCAACAAGGAATTATTGATGCAAATAGTTTGAGAAGATATACAGCTCGTTTGAAGGTCGATCAGAAAGGCTTTAATGATCGGTTAACCATAGGCATTAATACAGCTATTTCACATACGACCAATAAAGGGCTCAATACAGGGACCAATGCGTTATCGGGAAATGTCATCGGAGCTTTGTATGGGTTGCCCAACGTGCCGGTTATGCTTCCTGATGGGAGTTACAACATCTCCAGTTCTGGTTTAGGGCAAGGAAACAATTTAATTCCTATAGTTTCTAACTTTACAAATCAAAGATACGTTCTAGACCACAATATTAACGATAATTCTTTGCTGAATCTCACTGGTGACGCTTATGCAGATATAGAAATTGTTAAGAATCTACATGCAAAAACCCAAATTGGTGTTAATCTCTTGACTTCGGAAGATTACCAATATTGGGATCGTTATCATGGAGACGGACGTGGTTATGACGGACTCATATATCAACAATCCCTGCCGAGATTCCGCTACAATTGGCAGAACACCTTGACATACGCGAACAGTTTCGGAGAACATCATATTAACTTGTTGGCCGGACAAGAGATTCAAAAAACGCGCGTTCGCAGTTTCAGTGCAGAAGGCAGGGGGTTATCCGCTGATTACTTCGGAGAAAACAAAAATATAATCAGTAATACACTGAGTAACCAATTTATCGGAGGAAATGCTACAGAACAGGCGTTGGAATCCTATTTTGGACGAATACAATATAGTTTCAGAGACCGTTATTTGCTGACCGCATCGCTACGGCATGATTTGATATCCGCTTTACCTTGGGGTAATCAAGGGGCCACGCTTCCTGGTGCGTCTATCGGATGGCGTCTTTCCGAAGAAGATTTTTTCCAAACAAGTTGGATCAGCGACCTAAAAATTAGAGGGGGCTATGCCAAAGTTGGTAACGTTGAGATCGGCAGCTATCCCTATGCAGGAAATTTCGCGCCGGTCCAATATGGAAACAATGCCGGCATCCGGTTTAGCCAGGCGGGTAACGACCAGCTAAGTTTCGAAACCAGTAAAAAGTTCAATGCTGGCTTGGATGCAACGTTGTTTAGGGATCGCGTCTCCTTCACTGCGGATTATTTTACTAATGACATCGATAACATGATTTTAGCAGTTCCCATTCCATCGTCCCTAGGTATTCCTGGCAACTCCATCAACCAAAATGTTGGAAGAATGACCAACAAGGGATTGGAGCTTACGCTTAATGCGACGCTTATTGATAAAAATGATTTTACGTGGAACACCAGCTTCAACACGACTTTCCAAACGAATAAAGTGAAAACCTTGGTGAATGGTCAGCCTCTTTCTTATGCCTATCATATTACACAAGAAGGCGAATCGATCGCTTCTTTCTACGGTTTTGTATCGAGAGGGGTTAACAGCGAAAACGGAAATCCAATATATGAAAAGATTAATACAAGAGAAGATGGATCGACCTATATAACCTTAATTCAACAAGTCGTCGGAACATCGGGTTTTGCTGTTTATGATTCTGCCAACCCTGCAGACGTCTCCCAAACCACAGGAGGCTTAAATGAAGGCGACAAGCGCATTTTAGGTAATACCATGCCTAAATGGTTTGGCGGCTTCAACAATTCCTTCCGATACAAAAACTTCGACCTCAATATTTTCCTGAGTTTCTCTGGAGGAAACTACATATACAACCAAACAAGGCAGAATATTTTGCTAAACCAACAGTTCGGTAACGGCGGAACAGACTTATTAAACCGGTGGACAACCCCTGGACAGGTAACCGATATCCCTAGACTGGCGTATGGATATGGGGCTAATATTTATCAAACAAGTAACGCAACATCTCAATTTATTGAGAAGGCCGATTTCTTAAGAGCTCAGAATATCGGTTTAGGTTATACTTTTCCGAAAGAATTGCTTTCTCATATACAAGTCAATAGTCTCCGTATCTTCGCGCAAGTGCAGAACGCTTTCGTTATTACAGGGTACAAAGGAGCAGATCCTGAGTTAGCTAGTAGCGTCACAACTAACACGGAACCAAACATGGATATAGCAACCAACCTAGTGCCACGCACCTTTACTTTTGGTCTTAATGTCGGATTTTAATTACTGAAACATGAAATTCATCAATATAAAAAATTATAGCAAAATCATTGGAAGCTTTAGCCTCGCTTTAGCCCTTTCATTAAACAGCTGTAGCAAGTTTACAGAGCTAGAACCTTTAGCGGCTCTGTCCGAGAATACAGCCTTCTCTACGGCTGCAAATGTAGAGCTCGCCGTGAATGGTATGTACTGGTCTGCTGCTGTAGGTAGGTATAATGATGGCGGAGGCCGTGGCTACCCTTTTGGATCCGCCGCTATACAGCAAGCGGACATGCGGGGCGAAGATATGGTTAATATGCAGGCATTCTATCAAATCACTTACGAGTCAACTTACACTCCGACTTCTGCCAATAATGTCAATCATTGGACATCGCTTTATTATCTAATCAATGAAGCAAATATTGTGATTGACGGAGTAAAGTCAGCGGCCGAAAATGGTGTGATCAGTACCGAAGACGCTATTCAATATGAAGCAGAAGCACGGTTTTTAAGAGCTTTAGCTCATCACGAGCTGGTTATTCATTTCTGTAGGCCGTATGCCGATGGAAGCGGTTCGAATCTTGGTGTTCCTTATCGGACAAATGCCATTACGGGTGGGTCCTCCGTTGAGGAAAATATAACACAAGGTAGAGGGACTGTCGCCGAAGATTATACGCAGATTTTAGCCGACTTAGACTTTGCAGAGCAAAACTTACCCGATGGAGGGACTTCACCTATATCCAGAGCGAAGAAAGGCGCCGCAATTGCTTTGAAAACCCGGGTGTACCTCCATATGCAAGACTATACAAATGTGCTTGCTGAGGCCGGAAAATTGGGGGCTAGCGGTACTGCTCCGTTTTCCAGCCCGATAGGCGGTTATGAGTTAACTGCAGCTCCTGAGGCGCCGTTCACTAGCTACAGCAACAACACAGAGTCGATATTCTCTGTCGAAAACAGCGCGACATCTAACGGAGGGGTTAATGGGGCATTAGCTTCGCAGTATGGCTCGTCTGATTTTGGTTTTCGCGATCTGGTATCTATTAGTCCGAACTTTTACAATGCTGACTTTTGGGTCGCAGGTGATTTGAGAAGAGAACGTCTTACGCACAGAGCGGAAGGTGGTATATCGGCGGTTTATACAACGAAATATTTTGAGAATACCTATGCAGATTGGGCGCCTATTGTACGCTATGCCGAAGTCCTGTTAAATGCTGCAGAGGCTTACGCTCGTCAAGGAAATGCGGGTCAGGCACTAGCATTGCTAAATGCTGTCAGAGATCGATCGGTTCCGGCTACAGCACGCTATGGCTCCTCCGCTCCCGCCGATTTGCTTGATGCAATATATAAGGAGAGGCGTATCGAGTTTTTGGGAGAGGGAAGGCGTTGGCCGGACATTCATCGCTTGGCACTTGACCCAACCTATTCTGTAGGTGGAATACCGGCCAAAATTAATCCGTCTCAAATAACAGCGGGAGGAGGTGTTGCACTATACGACGGTACTACGCAAATAACACCTGCAAGGCCGGCTATACCATACACCGACTATAGATTTATTTGGCCTTTGCCTTCTAATGACGAATTAGCCAATAACCCGAATCTTCAGCAAAATCCAGATTATTAATTAGCAAAGAGTGGTTTCAAAACAGGGAGTAGATCGGAATGCTCCCTGTTTTGTCTTAATTTGGTACATTCATTTGTTCTGTTTTTATTTACAGAATTCAAAAAAAATCATTTAACGTTTAGAGACAATAAGCTAGGTTAACACCTACTCTAAAACCTCAAAAGAAATATTCAGCAACTCAAAACGCTTCCAGTCTTTGAAATCGAAATGCCACCATTCGTCTGGATAGACTTCGAAGCCATATTTTGTCATTACCTTTTTTAAGAGTTCTCTGTTTTTGATTACGGCTTCGGGCAGATGTGGATAGTCCGCATGCGCCTCGGCGACGAAGGCATCAAAGGCGGTCGGCATCTCCAACTCCTTACCGCTATGGAGATCAATAAGCGTAAGATCCACCGCACATCCCCGGTTGTGTCTTGAGCCTTTCCATGGAGAGGCTACAAAAACCGTATCCTGCGCTTTTTCATAAAATGCGACGGTTACCGCATAAGGTCTGTAAGCGTCAAAAATCTGTAAACCGAGTCCGCATTCCATTAATTCCATCTGCACGGCCCGAAGTGCTTTCGCTGCTGGCAACCTTAGATATGCGGCGGCCCGGTTATACATCTTGCGCCCCATGAAATTGTCCAAACTTGCATATTTTATGTCGAGCTTTAGGTCGGGAATGAACGTGTCTAGGGCCACTAAGCGATTATTGCTGTCTTGTAAACAAAGTGTCTGATAAGCGTTTAAGCTGGCGATGGGATCCAATCCGTATTTTGTTGTTTCTCCCTGTCCATAACTATCGAAATAGCCAATAATAAGGAGCCATAATGCTAAAATCGAAATATTCTTCATATCTTAAATATGCAAAAAGAAGCCAAAACTTACTCAGTATCAATACATTTTTTTAGAAATATTTTTTAATTACCAAATATTCTGTCTACCTTTGCAGTCCTTTAAAATAAGGAAAAAAGTATATTGTTTAATTAATTCAAAATCAAGCAAGTGAATACGTTAAGTTACAAAACTGTCTCAGCCAACAAAAACACCGTTAACAAAGAATGGATCGTTGTTGACGCTGAAGGTGAGATTTTGGGGCGCTTGTCATCTCAGATTGCTAAGGTGATCAGAGGGAAACACAAGCCTACGTACACCCCACACGTAGACTGCGGAGATAACGTGATTGTTATCAATGCAGACAAGATTAAGTTGACAGGAAACAAATTGGGCGAAAAGCAATATGTTTCTTATACTGGTTACCCAGGTGGTCAGCGTTTTATTTCTCCCAAAGAATTATTGGCAAAGCATCCTACCCGTGTTGTTGAAAAAGCGGTACGTGGTATGTTACCTAAAAACCGTTTAGGTCGCTCTTTGTACAGAAATTTATTTGTGTATGCAGGTCCAGAGCACCCACATGCTGCACAAAATCCGAAAACAGTTAAATTCTAAGGAGAGAAGAAATGTCAACAACAAACACTTCAGGAAGAAGAAAAACCGCTGTTGCCCGTATTTATTTATCTGCTGGTAGCGGCAACATTACCGTTAATGGTAAAGATTACAAAGAGTATTTCCCTACATTGCCATTGCAATATATTGTTACTCAAAGCACAGAAGTTGCCGGAGTTGCCGGTAATTTTGATGTGAAAGTTAACGTAGCTGGAGGAGGCGTAAAAGGACAAGCTGAAGCGGTGCGTTTAGCAATTGCTAAAGCATTGGTAGAGCTTAATCCAGAGGTGAAATCGGCATTACGTGCTAAAGGATTAATGACGCGCGACGACCGTATGGTTGAGCGTAAGAAACCAGGACGTCGTAAAGCACGTAGAAGATTTCAATTTAGTAAACGTTAATTTAAGGAGGATCAAACAATGGCAAGAACAACATATCAGGAATTACTGGATGCAGGTGTACACTTTGGTCACCTTACCCGTAAATGGGATCCGAAAATGGCTAAGTACATTTTCATGGAGCGTAACGGCATCCACATTATCGATTTGAACAAAACTTTAGCAAAGCTTGAAGAAGCAGCTTCAGCCATTAAGCAAATCGTTAAATCAGGTCGTAAAGTATTATTTGTAGCGACTAAAAAACAAGCTAAAGACATCGTTGCTGATCAAGCGAAAGCAGTAAACATGCCTTATGTTACCGAGCGTTGGTTAGGCGGTATGCTTACTAACTTTGCTACGGTTCGTAAGTCTATCAAAAAGATGTCGAACATCGATAAGATGACTAAAGATGGTACTTACGATGTATTATCTAAAAAAGAGAAATTGATGATTCAACGCGAGCGTATTAAATTAGAAAACCTATTGGGAGGTATCGCTGATTTAAATCGTTTACCTGCGGCGCTTTTCATTATCGATGTGAAGAAAGAGCACATCGCAGTTAGCGAAGCGTTGAAGTTGAACATTCCTACTTTTGCAATGGTAGATACTAACTCTGACCCTACCAACATCGATTTCCCAATCCCGGCGAATGACGATGCTACTAAATCGATTACATTGATTACCAACGTAATTAAGCAAGCGATTATCGAAGGGCTGGAAGAGCGTAAGCGCGATAAAGAAGAGGAAGCTGAGAAAGAAGCAGCTGCAGCAAAAGCAAAGATTGACAGCGGCGAAGCGGCTACCGAAGTTGCTCCTAAACGCGAACCTAAGGCAGAAGCTACAGAAGCAAAAGACGGAGAATAATTAAGTCCAAGTATGGGTTAGGGGTCGCCTCCAGTAAGCATCATCGAAGCTGCTTACCGTGTGGAACCCGTAACCCATAACTTATTTATAAAGCATATTAAAAAAGGAAAATAAGATGTCTACAGTACAAATTTCTGCATCAGACGTAAACAAATTGCGCCAACAAACAGGTGCTGGTATGATGGATTGCAAAAAGGCTTTGGTAGAAGCTAATGGCGATTTTGAAGCTGCAGTCGACTACTTACGTAAAAAAGGTGCTAAGGTGGCCGCTAGCCGCCAAGACCGCGATTCGAATGAAGGTGTGGTTATTGCAAAAACAACGGCTGACGGTAAACGTGGAGTAGTTGTTGAAGTAAATTGCGAAACGGACTTCGTGGCAAAAAATGCTGATTTTATCGCCTTCGCTGAAAGTATAGCCGACGTGGCTATCAATGAAGCACCTACTAGCTTGGAAGACTTAAAAGCATTAAATATCAACGGTGCTAAAATAGCGGACTTATTAATCGACCAAACTGGTAAAATCGGTGAGAAAATTGAAGTTTCAAAATATGAGGTAATAACAGCTGATAAAGTGGTTCCTTATATCCATGGAAACTACCGTTTAGGTGTATTAGTAGGCTTGAGCGCTGATATTGAAGGAGCTGAGGATGCTGGAAAAGACGTAGCTATGCAAATTGCAGCTATGAACCCGGTAGCTATTGATAAAGATGGCGTTGACGCACGTACCATCGAACGTGAATTAGAAATTGCTAAGGAGCAAATCCGTGCTGAAGGAAAACCTGAAAACATGGTGGAAAAAATCGCTCAAGGTAAATTAAACAAATTCTACAAGGATTCTACTTTATTGAATCAAGACTTCGTGAAAGACGGGTCAAAAAGCGTTGCACAGTTCCTTGACAGTGTTTCCAAAGGATTAACTGTAACTGCATTTAAACGCGTACAATTAGGCGCATAGTCATTGTTGATTTTCAGTTGTTCGTTGCTCGAGGGGGCAATTAAACAACAACAATAATTATTTTCAGAAAAGCCTTTCTTTAATTAGGAAGGCTTTTTTAGTAAAGGCTTTTCTATTTTTTCTTCACAAACTCGCAACTGACAACTCGCAAATTTCCTATCCCGCCCAAGCTTCACGATCTAAACTTCTGAAATGGATAGCCTCCGCCAAATGTTGCGGCTCGATGTCCGGACATTCGTCAAGATCTGCTATGGTTCTGGCAACCTTTAGAATGCGATCGTAGGCTCGGGCAGACAAGCCTAGCCGTTCCATGGCTGTTTTTAGAAGGGCCTGTCCGCTTGCATCTATCTTACATAGTTCCCGAACGCGCTTAGTATCCATCTGCGCATTATTATGTATTTGGTCTTCGCCCTTAAATCGCCGCTCCTGCACCTCCCTCGCTGTTATGACCCGCTCTCTAATTGCATTGCTTGATTCGACATGCTGCTTCACCGTTAATTCCTGGAAATTAACAGGCGTAACCTCTACGTGTAAATCGATGCGGTCGAGTAAAGGACCGGAGACTTTGCTCAAATAGCGCTGAACATGTCCCGGAGAACAGACGCAATCTTTGTCCGGATGATTATAGTAGCCACAGGGGCAAGGATTCATTGAGGCAATTAACATAAAACTCGCAGGGTAATCCACTGTCAATTTAGCGCGCGAAATAGTAATCTGTCTTTCTTCCAATGGCTGTCGCAGCACTTCCAGAACAGACCGTTTAAATTCCGGTAATTCGTCCAGAAACAATACCCCGTTATGGGCCAATGATATTTCACCGGGCTGGGGATTTCCTCCGCCGCCCACTAAAGCAACGTCGCTTACGGTATGGTGGGGCGCTCGAAAAGGCCTTACGGTCATCAAGGAGCCCGAGGCAAGCATTTTTCCTGCTACTGAATGTATCTTGGTCGTTTCTAATGACTCCGATAAGCTAAGTGGAGGCAATATAGAGGGCAGTCTTTTGGCCAGCATCGTCTTACCGGCGCCGGGCGGGCCTATTAGGATAACGTTGTGTCCGCCTGCGGCCGCAATTTCCAAAGCGCGCTTAATGTTCTCCTGCCCATGAACATCGGCAAAATCGTTATCATAATTGTTCGCATGATTTAAAAACTCATGTTTCATATCAACCGACACACGGTGGAACAAGCGTTCTTCATTCACAAAGGCAATAACATCCCTTATGTTATCGAATCCGTATACTTCCAAATCATCCACCACGGCCGCCTCCCGCGCATTAATCGCAGGCAAAACGATTCCCTTAAACCCTTCTTGCTGCGCTTGTAGCGCGATAGACAACGCGCCTCTTATCGCCTGCAAGCTACCATCCAGAGACAATTCGCCCAACAAAAGGTACTGGTCGAGTTTATCGCCCTTAATTTGGCCGGATGCTGCCAAAATTCCTACAGCCATTGCTAAATCATATGCCGATCCTTCCTTTTTTATATCCGCGGGGGCCATATTAATGACAATTTTTTGCCGAGGCATCCTAAAACCAATGCTATGTAAGGCGCTTTCTACCCGGAAAGTACTTTCTTTAATTGCGCTGTCTGGCAATCCCACAATAAAATACTGTGTCCCGGAAGATATGTTTACTTCAATGGTAATGGTAGTCGCCTTAATTCCATAAACTGCGCTGCTAAAGGTTTTTATCAACATATTTTTTAGGTTTAGTACAACTAAGAAAATCCTAATATAATAAAAAAGGCGGTATCGTAAAAGAGATACCGCCCATTTAAGCTGTTTTGTGGTCGATCGACCTATTTACCGAAAGGTGTACGAGGCATGCCTCTCATCATCTTCGCCGCTACGGATGGATTAGAAAACTGTTTCATCATCTTCCGCATGTCGCTGAATTGTTTCATCAGCTTATTGACATCGTTGATGTCCGTGCCCGATCCTTTGGCAATTCGCATACGTCTTTTTTGATCGATAGCATCTGGATTTTCGCGCTCAAAAGGGGTCATTGATCCAATAATTGCCTCGATGGGTTTAAAAGCATCATCGTCAATTTCGACATCTTTAATTGCCTTTCCAACACCGGGTATCATGCCCATCAGATCCTTCATATTTCCCATCTTCTTGATCTGTTGGATCTGGCTGATAAAATCGTTAAAATCAAACTTGTTCTTGCGGATTTTCTTTTGGAGCGCAGCGGCTTCTTTTTCGTCAAACTGCTGCTGGGCGCGCTCAACCAAAGATACCACGTCGCCCATTCCCAAGATACGCGAGGCCATCCGGTCTGGATGGAACACGTCCAACGCATCCATTTTCTCACCGGTACCGATAAACTTAATGGGTTTGTTTACAACGGATTTAATAGATAACGCCGCCCCGCCCCGGGTATCACCATCTAATTTGGTAAGCACAACGCCTGTGAAATCCAAACGGTCGTTAAAGGCTTTCGCTGTATTTACCGCATCCTGCCCGGTCATGGCATCCACAACGAACAAAATTTCATGTGGATTCGTTGCCTCTTTAACCGCCGAGATTTCGTTCATGAGTGCTTCGTCAATCGCCAAGCGACCTGCCGTATCTACGATAACCACATTCTGGCCACTGCGCTTGGCTTCCGCCACACCCTCTTCAGCGATTGCAATAGGATCTTTAGACTCTCTGTTGGTGTAAACCGGCACATCAACTTGCTGTGCCAGCACTTCCAATTGATCAATTGCAGCAGGCCTATAGACGTCGCCTGCTACCAGTAACGGCTTTTTACCACGCTTCTCTTTCAGGTACTTGGCCAATTTGCCGGTGAAAGTGGTCTTACCCGCACCATTCAATCCCGCAATCAAAATGACCGTTGGATTTTTACCAAGTTCCACGTCGCTTGCCGTGCCGCCCATGAGCGAGGTAAGCTCATCGTTCATGATTTTGGTAAGCAATTGCCCTGGCGAAATGCTGCTCAATACATTTTCACCTAAAGCTCTTTGCTTTACTTCATCGGTAAACGCTTTGGCGGTTTTATAGTTAACGTCAGCGTCCAATAAGGCTTTGCGAATTTCTTTAACAGTCTCCGCTACGTTAATTTCTGTGATATTTCCCTGTCCTTTTAGAACTTTAAAGGCCCTATCTAACTTATCCTGTAAACTATCAAACATAGATTAAGTAAAAATTCAAAAGTAAAAAATAAAATCCTGCCCTAGATAAAGCGATTTGCCTTATGTAAGACGGATAAAAAGATCTCTAAGTGCCTGTTACTTACTTAACATAGTAACGGGCACAAAGATACAGAATTATTTTGCCTTCTCTATAATTTGGCTGTTAAGACGGATGTACTCGTCGCTCTTTGCCTTTTCTGCAGCTTCTTTTCCTAATGTTGCGGTCGCTTTCGCTCCTGCCTTATCTCCCTTTTTCAACTGTATTTGTGCCTTCCAGTAATAAGGATAGGGCAATGCCGGATTTGCCTTCACCGCTTCGTCCGCCCATGCAAGTGCTTTATCTAAATCCTTGTCGTTATTTAGGTAGTACTGTGCGGCTGCGAGATAGGGCTTTTTATCACCCTTCATGGCTTCCTCAATAGATGCCATGATTTCCGCATCCTGATTTACTTGGATCGGGAAGCTGACGGCTGTATTCTCCCAGGCGATAGCTAGCTTGGCTTCCGTAGCGGTTACCTCCGGAAAACTGATTGTAAAGGTCTCTACTTTATTTTTTGTCTGCTCGGGCTTCACCTGAAAACGTAAAACATCATCTGCCTCGTTGTATTCGTAAGCACCCCATTGCTTGCTATTTTTATTCAGAATGATTGTCCATTCACTTTTGTCGGGGATAGTAAAAAGCCCATAGGTCCCCGCGGGTATTGTTTTGCCGTTGATAATCACATCGCCACTAAAAGTAAGGGTAGTTGCACTGTTAGCACCTGTACGCCATACAGTGCCGTAAGGCTCTAAGCCGCCAAAGATCTTACGTCCCTTTACATTGGGCCTTGCATAGCTGAGGGTTATCTCGCTGATGCCCAGATCCTGTGTGATGACTTGTTTGCTGCTAGCAGCGGGGAGCTTTAGTCCCTGTGCACGGGAGTTGCCTGAAATAAAGGTCGACATAAGCAGCATACAGGCCGCAATACTCAAAAATTTTGGTTTCATAATGTGTAGCGATAATATAGTCTTTTGTTAAAATTCGGAATTTCTCTCCGAAGATAATAATTCCAATTACATGATATGCTCCCGCAACGGGGCGTAGCTATTTTTTTCCGAGTTTATGGCCTGCTAAGGCGTAATACCAGATGACAAGGTAGCAAGGCACCATAATCCAATACGCTTGCTGTGGATTCCAGGCATCCGCTAAAGCGCCATAAATGACAGGCACAACAGCTCCTCCGGCTAGTCCCATAACCAACAAAGAGGAAGCAGCTTTCGTAAATCTGCCTAGACCAACAATAGCCAATGGCCAGATCGCTGGATACACCAACGAATTTGCCAGGCCTAATAAGGCAATAAAGGCCACCGACAAATAGCCGTCTGTAAAAATCGCCCCTAAGCTGAAAGCCAATCCCAATAATGCGCATATCTTCATGGCATTTTCTTGCTTAATATATTTTGGGATCAACAAAATTCCCAGTCCGTAACCCAAAATCATGCAAGACATCGTACCCATGGTGAAATATTTCGCCACTTCCAGTTTAATGCCCTGTGCAGCACCATAACTGATGATGGTATCCCCCGCAATAACTTCTACGCCGACATACAGAAACATAGTAACGAAGCCTAATATCAAATGAGGGAAATGAAACAAACTCGTTTTTCCCTGATTTGCAGAGCCTGAAACCTCATCTTCTCTATCCGTGTCGATTTCTGGCAGATTCGACCGATAAATTAGGAATGCGAGTACAGCTAAAACCAAGATGATGCAACAGTAAGGGAAAATCACCCTCGAAGCAAGTTCGTTTAATTCTAAGGCTTTCTCTGCCGCAGGCAGGGATTCGATCCGGGCGGTCAAGGCATCGGCATTGCTTAATACGACGGCGCCTAATACGATAGGAGCGAGTCCTCCGGCCAGCTTGTTACATATTCCCATGATACTGATCCGTTTGGCCGCACTCTCCGCAGGTCCCAATATCGTGATATAGGGATTCGATGCGGTTTGCAAAATAGCTAATCCGGATCCTTGAACGAAAAGTCCTAAAAGAAACAAGGCGTAGGTGCGGGATAAGGCGGCTGGAATAAACAGTAGTGCCCCAACGGCCATAATACCTAAACCGACCGACATCCCATTCTTAAAGCCGAACACTTTCAGTACTCTAGTTGACAAAGGCGCCATTACAAAATACGCAATGTAAAAGGCGAAGGCTACTAAATAAGCTTGAAAATGATTAAGCTCGCAAGCAATTTTGAGATAAGGGATGAGGACGGAATTAAGCCACGTTACAAACCCAAAGATAAAGAACAAAGCGCCGATGATGACAATTGGGTTTAGGCTGCTCTTACCCATACTATTGGCATTAGGATGTTGATTCATGTGAACAATTAGATTAAGTATCTTTTAGTGAATGACGATTGAAACTATAAAAAAATAAGCATGTTTTCTACAAGGCTAATAAAATATTTCCATATTTTAAACAAAAACAAGCGTGCAAACGGTTGTTCAATCCAATATGGTGCGGAAGACGCCTCATTCATTAGCTAAAACGGTTAATTTTTGGCAGCCCACAAGACTTCGTTTGGGTTTAAACTGGAGCTGATATTCGATGCAGGCTTTTTTCAGAACAGTCAAAAAAGAAACGCCTCAATTTCACATCGAGGCGTTTCCAAAAACCTAAACCTTATCACAAAACCATTACCTGGCCTTACTGATATGATAAAAACACTTTAGGTATTAAATAGTTTTAAAATCTTGTTGGATTGTAAGAGCAACTTATTTTCGAATTTATTAAACCATCGTGTCTAAATACCGCTCCTTAATAATATTTCTATGGTGATTCAGATGTCCGGCTATGATGTAGAAAAAAGCACGGACACTGATTAAACGGTCAGACGCTAAGCCTCTCCGGCTCTGTTCGGTCTCATTAAACGTGTTGAACAGCGCCATATTCGATTTTCTCAACAAAACGAACTCCTCGGCTAGAGAACGCAAGCTACGCTCATTGAAGCGGGCGTTCGTAACAAATTCCTCTTGCTCAAAACCAGGTAGCGCTTTGGTATCATTTCTGGCAAAACGCAGTGCTCGATAGGCCATAATCCGTTCGGTATCTAAAACGTGTCCGACTACTTCTTTAATCGTCCATTTGCCTTCTGCGTAAGCATATTCAGATCTACCCGCCGGAACCGCATCTAAAAAAGCTGGAAAACTTGTTATTTGTTCATTAAGCACCTGCATGACATCGCCAAAGACAGTATCAATGTATGTAGCATAAAAGGCCGGGTATTCATCAGATCTTAGCTGGCTCATAGGTTAAACTGCTTTTTAATATGATTCTAAAGGTAGTTCCTTTTCCTACTTCCGAATCCTTTACAAAAATTTGTCCTTTATGATAATTTTCAATTATTCGCTTGGTTAATGAGAGGCCAAGGCCCCATCCTCTTTTCCGAGTTGTATATCCCGGTTGAAAGACAGCATCAAATTTATTTCTTGGGATACCCTTTCCGGTGTCGCTAATATCAATAAATATCTGCTCTTTAGCAATATTTTCGCTTATAATTATATTGATTTCACCGGCAGATTCAATTGCGTTTGCTGCGTTTTTTAGGATGTTTTCGATGACCCAGTCAAACAGCGGTACATTTAATTGCGCTTCCACGGTTTTATCGCCCGTAACTGAAAACTTGATTTTATCACTTGTGCGTACTTTGAAATAGCGAACGAAGTTGCTTACCACGGGATAAACGGGGTGATTTTCCAGCACCGGTTTGGAGCCTATCTTCGAAAATCGGTCGGCCACAATTTCGAGTCGCTTTACATCGTTTTCCATTTCGGTCAGCAGTGGATCGTCTTCTGCGTCGAACTTGGCCTTCACAAGTTCGAGCCAAGCCATCAAGGAGGAGATAGGCGTACCCAGCTGATGGGCGGTTTCTTTAGCTAAGCCCACCCATACCTGATTCTGCTCTGACTTTCGCATACTATTGAACACGGTGTAGGCAATACCGAGGAAGATGGCAATAAGCGTCAGCTGCACATAAGGGAATACCCTTAGTTGTGTTAGCAGTAGGGAATCTTTGTAATAGACATACCATTTTTCGCCTCCCGATAGTTCAATCTCTATCGGCGGATGCCTTTCCTTCATAATGGCTAATTGATATTCAAAATATGCAGGATCATATTTTGGCCGATTGGCTCCCTGGTTCTCTCCGCCTATATTATATAAGGTTTTTGTTGAATCAAGTCCGCGATAATAGATGATGCTATCTTTTGAGTCTGTAATGATTGCGGGAACTTTTAAACTATCGCGAACGCTATAAATGTAAGTTATATATTCATCATTCACATCGGGCATGGCATACATGTTCCGTGTACTAATTGCCCAAACGGATGCCTTTGTCCGTTCCGCTTCCGACAGGTTTTGCACTAGAAAATTCGTATACCAAAGAGAGGCCGTTGCTATAATGGCGGCAAATATCAGAAGTAGAAACTTCCACCGTTGACTATGTTGATATGGATTCATTATGGTTGTTCGTTCTTCGCGTTGTTTAAAAAGGCCGCACTGTATTTATACGATGAGAAATCAATAGCGATTAGTAATAACAAACAAATAGGGTGCCCCAATCGGGTCAAACTGTCGGACCGGAAAGGGGTTAACCTTCGAATGTTTTCAGCTCCAAATGTGTTCCGTCAAAAACAGCATAGCTATTATAGTTCACCCATTCACCGAGATTAATATAACGGCTATTTGGTCCCACCTCAATATCCAGCGGTAAGTGCCGATGGCCGAAAACCAAATAGTCGAAATGTTCCTTTTTTAATACTTCCCTCGAGTAGACAACCAGCCACTCTTGCTCGGCTTCTTTGCGCCATTCTTTTTTGTTGTTGACGATTCTGCTGTTTTGCGACCACCGTAGGGCGATGCCGATACCTAAGTTAGGATGGACCCGTGCAAAAAGCCATTGGCAAAATTTGCTTCTAAAGAATTTCTTCAGGAACTTGTACTTCGCATCTCCCGGGCCTAAGCCATCGCCGTGATGCAGATAGAAGCGTTTACCTTGTCGCTCAATAATCAATTCATCAGCTATGATTTTCGCTCCCAGTTCTTGCTCTAGGTAGCCAAACATCCACATATCATGGTTCCCTTTAAAGAACGTGATCCTGGTGCCATGGTCGGCCAGTTCGGCCAATTTCCCTAAAAACCTTACAAAACCTTTCGGAACTGCGGTAGCGTATTCAAACCAGAAGTCGAAGATGTCGCCCACAAGATAAAGTTCGGCGGCATCGTCTTTAATCGAGTCGAGCCACCTAACCAATCGGGCTTCCCGTTCGCGACTCTTCTCATAGGTGGGTACACCCAAGTGAAAGTCGGAAGCAAAATATATTTTTTTCTTTTCAACCATCCCTGCGAAGGTAACCAAAAGCCTGCTTATTTAAAAAGCCAAGCTTAAGGGATGAGAACTTCCATTTTATCAACGTTCCAACCGGCATTCTCGATCGCTATTTTTTTACCTTGGATAAGGATAGGGTCGACACTCATCGTGATTGTCTTTTGCTCGCCCGGAAGTATTGACAGATAATTGTCGCTATAAAAGGTTGGCAGTACCCGTTGTTTACTATCGCTATCCACCAAGGAGAGTCGGTTGAAAAAGGCGATTTTGTCGTGCTCATTATTGCGAAGTGTTACCGTGTATTCTCCAGCCGCCGTTGATCGGCTTTGTATATCTAGCTTACAGGTCGCCATATCCTTCAAACCGCTATATTGGCCTTTTGCGTCCGGCAACCAATAAAAATTGTCGCTCAGCAGCTGTCTATCGGCACCCATGAGCTGCAAGCGTAAAAATGCCCCTTTTTCCTTTGCCAATTCATCCATCTGTTTTTTTATAGACATAATTTTCTTGACAGAGGAAGGTTCCATGAAGCAGAAGACCTGTGTAATAGGCTTGGCTTTTCCCTGCATATCGTAGGCGTTAATCACTAACATGATGTTGTTGCGCTTTTCGAAATGATTGTTGACAATGGATACAAAGCCATCTACAGGGTTGTACATTGCATGTAAGGGTTCGCTTCCGCTTCTGAGGCCATAAAGACAGGCATTTGGATCAAGGTAATAGTCATACATCTGGCCGCGTAAAGACGTCCACGGATTTTGCGTTTTCCAAATAATTGTGCCGGTATACCAGTCCCACATGTGGGAACTAAAGCCTTCCATCAGCCCCCTGTATTGATCGTAATTAACCAATTGTGCTTTGTTCGCGAAGTCCTCGAGATCGCGGGGTTTGCCATAGGGCTCAATATGCTCTCCGTAACTTATATACGTGTGATATTGCCAAACGGAATCTACGGTTTCTTGCATTCTTCCTTCGTCGTTAAATCCGGTAAATAAGGGAGCGACCTGATTTTCTGTCGGTAGGAACCGTTTAAGTGATTCCAGGTCGCCTACACCTACCGAACCAACTTCCGAATTAAAAGGCCAGGTTTTATCGACCCAGAACGTTTTGATATCCTGTATGCCATAAGGGCCGTCGCCGTTGCCTCCGATGTCGTTTTGCGACATGGCGTCAGAATTGGAATAATCTACGAACCAGCGTGTTCCGTCTAGTTTTGGCAGAATAGAATCTCGAAGCGGTACCAAAATATCGTCGGGTGGCGTAATTTCATTGCCTCCGCAATAGAAAGCGAGGGAAGGGTGGTTCCGGATCATTTTAACCATATCGGCCGCTGACTCCAAAAACAAGGGATGATCATCAGGATATTGTCGCCTTGTCCATTGATCATCTTTCTTAAGCGGGTCTTCCCATCGCCCGTTGCAGTCGCCCGACATCCAAAAATCTTGCAGGACGAGCAAGCCGTAACGGTCGCACGCTTCATAAAATTCCGGGCGTTCTACCAACGCACCGCCCCAGATTCGGATGAGATTCAGGTTCATGTCCCGATGAAAGCGGATTTCAGCGTCATAGCGTTCTTTTGTAAAGCGGAGCATAGCATCGGAAATAATCCAGTTACCGCCTTTAATAAAGATCTTTTGGCCATTAACAGCGACCTCGCGACTGCGCGTATGCGGATTCCAATAAGTCTGAATTTCCCGCACACCCACCTGCAATGCTTTTTTATCACTGCTTGCATGGCTGCCGTTTGGCAAAAAGCTAAGCTCGGCGGGGTAAAGATGCGGCTGCCCATAGTTGGATGGCCACCAGAGCTTAGGATTGGCCAGCGCGAAGTCCGCAAACTCTACTTCCTTTTCTTCATGAGGCCGGAGCGTAACGGTTTGTTTAACAGACTGGCCGTCTAAGTTATATTGAAGCGTTCCGCTAACCGCTTTGTCACTTGCATTCAATAACGTGGCTGAAACCTTGATGATGGCAGGTTCCTGTGGGCCTGTAGTTTCTCTTTTTCCCGGAACCACTGTGACAATATGAGGATCTTGGATGGAAACAGCACCCGTTTTTTCAATAGTCACTTTATCCCAGATACCAGTGTTCCTGTCGCGGATTGGTTTGATCCAATCCCAGCCCGCTGTGTATTGCAGGCCTACGTTTCGAGCAATAGTGCCGTCGCCCCCTTGTCCACCATTGGGATCACCTACTACGTCCGGGGGGTACACAATTACGGCTAGGCGATTCTTGCCGTTTGCTGCCAACAGCTTGGTGATATTGAAGCGCTTACGGATATACATTCCTTTGAACGGCTCGGTATTCACTTTTTTGCCATTGAGAAATATTTCGCAGCTGTAGTTGATTCCCCTGAAGTTAAGCCAAACCTGCTGCTCGCCAGTGGGGGCAGCCTCGTTAAAATCATTCACAAACCAGTAGGTGTAATAGTCTTTGCCTATGGAATAGATGTCCGGTATCTTATTGTTGTTCATGCCAAAGAAGGGATCCGGGACTTCTTTGTTGTTCAGCATGCTTGTTAACACCGTTCCGGGAACAGTGGCTGGTTTCCAGTCTTGAAGTGCCAGCGAAGGGTCAGAAAGCTTTTCGCCATGCTGTATCACTTCCTTGTGGTTTTTTAATCTCCACCCTCGGTTCAATTCATAAGATTGGCCGAAGGAAAAAAGATGGAGCAGCATAAAAGGCAGTAGCAGACAAATCGTTTTAGTGTGAGAAGGAAAGGCGTTCATGTATAAATTCTAAATATAAGGGTTGGTTTGAGGATTATTCCAAAGCAAACCGAAAGATTTTAGGGTAAAAATAAGGAAAGGAAACGAACTTGCAGGAAAAAAAACGCTTTCTCTAGCATATAGCCGGGAAGAAGCTGCTTTTTTGCTTTTTTTATTTGTAATATTGGAGCATATTCACAATGTAAACTTTATTTTGTTCACTATGTTAAAAACTTACTCAGGTTTGTTGCTATGCGCTATCTCTTTGGCGGCTTGCAAAAACAACCAGAAAACTATTGAACCGGCAGCGAGTATGAAATTGAAACCTTACCCCACAACGAAAACGATAGACGTCGTTGATGACCATTTTGGTACCAAAGTTCCCGACCCTTATCGGTGGTTGGAAAACGACACGGCGGCTGATACCAAAGAATGGGTGGTGGCAGAGAATGAGGTAACGAACGATTACCTTTCGCAGATTCCATTTAGGGATGCCATGAAGCAGCGGTTGGAAAAACTGTGGAATTACGAGAAAATATCGGCGCCATTCAAAGAAGGTAATTACACGTATTACTCGAAAAACGATGGGCTTCAAAACCAGTCGGTGATTTATCGTGAGAAAGAAGGAGGAGAAAGTGAAGTTTTCCTCGATCCCAATAAATTTTCTACGGACGGTACCACCTCACTGGCGGGAATCAACTTTAGCAAAGATGGCAGTTTGGTGGCTTATCAGATTTCAGAAGGTGGTTCTGATTGGCGTAAAGTAATTGTTTGGAAAGCGGAAGATAAATCAGTGGTAGGTGACACCCTTGTTGACGTCAAGTTTTCGGGGTTGGCTTGGAAAGGTAATGAAGGATTTTACTATAGCAGCTATGACAAGCCAAAGGAAGGAAGTGCCCTTTCCGGACTAACACAATATCACAAGCTGTACTTCCATAAATTGGGTACGCCTCAGGAGTCGGATAAACTGGTCTTTGGCGGCGAAAGTACGCCCAGGCGCTATATCGGAGCTTATTTAACAGAAGACGAACGTTATTTGGTGATTTCAGCGGCGAACACAACCAGCGGCAATGAATTGTATATTCAGGACTTAAGTAAGCCCGATGCTAAAATCGTTCAGGTGGTCGATAACTTTGAAAAGGAGCATAGTGTGATAGATAATGTAGGCGACACCCTGTTTATCTACACAAACCTGAATGCACCTAATTATAAAGTGGTGACCACAAATACCAGCGATCCGAAACCGGCCAACTGGAAGGATTTGATCCCTGAAACAGACAATGTTTTGAATATTAGAACCGGCGGCGGTAAATTATTTGCCAATTACCTAAAAGACGCTACTTCCCTTGTAAAACAATTTGATCGTCAAGGTAAAGAAGAGCGCGTAATCGAATTGCCCGGCGTAGGTACGGCGAACGGGTTCGGCGCAAAAGAAAATGAAACCGAGCTTTATTACTCATTTACCTCTTACATCTATCCACCAACTATTTTTAAGTACGACATTGCTTCCGGTAAATCGGAAGTCTATAAAAAGCCCGACGTGCTGTTTAATCCTGACGAATATGAATCAAAGCAGGTGTTTTACAGTTCTAAAGATGGTACCAAAGTTCCGATGATCATCACCTATAAAAAAGGTGTTGTGCTCGACGGAAATAACCCCACGATGCTGTATGGCTACGGTGGATTCAATGTCAGTTTAACACCCTCATTTAGCGTATCGACTGTTTTATTGTTGGAACAGGGCGGTGTTTATGCTGTAGCCAACTTACGTGGTGGTGGCGAATACGGTGAAAAATGGCATCTTGCCGGAACAAAATTGCAGAAGCAAAACGTATTTGACGATTTTATTGCCGCCGCTGAATACCTTATCAGCGAAAATTATACTTCTAAAGAGAAATTGGCAATCTCAGGAGGATCTAACGGAGGTTTGTTGGTAGGTGCGGCCATGACGCAACGCCCTGATTTGTTTAAGGTGGCTTTCCCCGCAGTAGGCGTTCTGGATATGTTACGTTACCATAAGTTTACGGCAGGTGCAGGATGGGCTTATGATTACGGTACGGCGGACGACAATAAAGAAATGTTTAATTACTTGTACCAGTATTCGCCTTACCATGCCTTAAAAGAAGGTGTTGAGTATCCGGCAACGATGGTGACGACAGCAGATCACGACGATCGCGTAGTTCCCGCACATAGCTTTAAATTTGCGGCACGTTTACAAGCGTATCATAAAGGAGAGAATCCGGTGTTAATCCGGATAGAAACGAAGGCCGGCCACGGGGCAGGCAAGCCAACCGCAATGATTATTCAAGAGCAAGCCGATAAATGGTCCTTTATGTTCCAGAACATGGGCATTGCTTATGAAGAACGTAATTAGTTTAGACTAAGAAAAGGTTGATAAGGAAAAGGCTGTCACCTATGTTTGTTGAAGGCAAACATAGGCGACAGCCTTTTCTGTTTTACTAGTGAATCGGCTTTACGGTATAACCTTGCTTCCTTAAGAGATTGATGACGCCTTTTTCTCCGGCCAGGTGGCCTGCGCCAAAGGCGAAGAAGGTGGGTTTTAGCTTTGCTTGTTCCCCGATGACGGCAATCCAGTTAGCATTTCTGTTGTATAGCATTAAATCGAGATAAGCTTCCATCAAAGGGTCTGAAGTGATCCGCTCGTTCATCGCAGTGAGCTTTTGATGTTTATATAAGTCGATGATATCCCTTATTTCCCGCCTTGTACTATCCGGGTTGAGAATCATTCCTTTCAACTGTTCGGCCTGTGTCTTGTAAGGAATCGTATCGAAGATGGCAGCTTGCTCGGCTACGGTCTCTAAGCCACTTATTGGTATGCCGCCCGTTTTCGCCATTTCTACTAGTTTGAGTTCCCAACTGGCGGGCTGGCAATCGAGCGTGCCAATCATGACGAGGGAGTATAAAGCGAAAGGCTTTGTTTTGTTAAGCATCTCTAAACGAAGATGTGCGTTTTTCTCTAAACTATCGCTGAGCTGCTGATAGGTTGCACTATCGTATAAATCGTGAAAAGTCGTGTCCCGCATCTGCATGTGCTGCATCATTTTCGGACCTATATTCGGATCCGAAAAATCGATCTCAAGGTATAACTGCTTGCTCGCTTCGAACTTTTCCTTCACATTGGCGGTAAGAATGAGGTCTTCCGGGCATAAAAGGTGAAAGGTACCGAACAAGTAGGACGGCTCGGAAAGATCTTTTCCGCTAATTTCCCAAAGGGTCGTCTCCTCTGTCTCCGTTTGTGCTTTTGAGGTAACTAAGAAACCATAGCACAGAATTAGGGTAAGTAGTGTAATTCTCTTCATGGATTTCATTATAATGCAGATGATGTTTTTCCTATTCATCTTCCTTTAAGCTCTCATTGTCGAGGTCCTCCAGGATTTTGTTCACGTCCGATTCCGTTTCGCTAAGTTTAGCCTTGCAAATTTTAATTAACAGGGCGGCTCGCTTCACTTTGGCAGACAGTTCGTCTACGCTGATTTCTCCGTCCTCAATTTCCTCTACGATGGTTTGAAGTTCTTCAAACGCCGAGGTATAGCTTATTTGATTATTCATGTTCCGTGCTTTCTTCGTTTTCTTTTACAAAAGTAACGCGACTTTCAATTTCTCCAATAGCCAAGATCGTTTTCACCTGGTCTCCGGCAACGACGTTTCCGGCATCCTTAACAGCTTTACCGTTCAAAAGCGTGATGCTATACCCTCTTTTTAATACTTGTTGCGGATCGAGTATCGATAAGTGGCGTTCTTGGTTCTCCAGTAATTTTGCCGCTTCTTGTAGCGATTTGTCGGTAGCAGGTGTAAGGTTTTTCTGTAGTGTTGCCAGGGCTACATGCTGCTTTTTGGCGATCTGATGACTTTGCCGTATTAGCAGATCTTTGATTTGCTGGAGGGTTTGCCTGTAGCGCTTGTTTAAATGGAGGTTTTCGCGCTTCAATCGCTGCCCTAAAAAGGCTATGCGCTGTTGGCTTTCCAACAAAACGCGCGTTGATTGGGTAGATAATTGATTTTTTAGGTGCTGAAAAGAGCCCCTTTCCTGCATTAATCGGTATTTGCTTTGTTGAAGTGTGCGACTGCGCAACTCAGCTAATTGATGTTTGTTTTCTCGGAGCATAGTCAGGCTCGCCATTCTAAAATACTTGATGGCGTTATTTAACGCTTGCTGCTGATTGTCAAGAACCTGCCTCGTTTTCAATCGTAATACCTGTTCTGCATAGGCGACGGGGCGCGCAAAATTGTGGAAATGCTGCAAAAGGTAGTCGGCCAATGCACTGGGCGTAATGGAATTTTTGTAGGCGACCATTTCAGAAACGGTCTCATTAGTGGCATGGCCAATACCGGTGATTACCGGGATGGGAAAGGTGGCAATGGCTGTCGCCAATAATACGTTGTTGTAAGAACTTAAACCCACTTCCCCTCCTCCTCCTCTTATAATGGCGACTACATCAAATCGTTGAAGATGCAAACGGATGCTCGCTAACTGATCGATAATAGAAGTTATTGATTTTTCGCCCTGTAAAAGGGCTGGAAATAACTGATATTCGAAACGATAACCGAAAGGGTTATTGTCGATAATCTTTAAAAAATCTGCTAAGCCCTTACTTGTTTCGACCGAAATGATGGCCATGCGCTTAGGCAGTAAGGGAAAAGGCAATAGCTTGTTCGCTTCAAAAAGGCCTTGCTCTTTCAGCGTGGCAATACTGGCCTGTTTTTCTCGTTCCAACTCGCCCAGGGAATAGGAAGGGTCGATGTCTACAATATGTAGGCTCAAACCATGTATAGGGTCGTAGCTGATCGATGCCTGCATCAGAATGTTGATCCCATTCTTTAACGGTTCTTTGATGATTTCGATAAAGCGTTGGTTGATGCGTTCATAATCGCTTTTCCATAATGTTGCCCGGATCTCTGCAACGACCCGACCTTCCTTCTTCTCAAGAAGTTCGGGATAGCAATGACCTGAATGGGAATAGTGATTGAGCTTATTCATCTCAGCCTTTATCCAATACAGGCTTTTATAGCGGTCGGCAATCGTCTTTTGAATGCTGCGAGCTACTTCTGCCAATGAAAAGATAGTTTTATCTGCGATTATTTCGGGCATACCCAAACTTATAGAAAATGCGCGACATTTTTGAACCGGAGTTGATTTTTATACAGCGCTTAATTTATTTGAGCGATGTGAATCATAACGTTCGGGAGGCGGTCTTTTTGTATCATCTTTTCAGCTTTTATCATTAAATCTGTATTTTTACCGCAAATCACTGAATTTATGTATAAAACACTTCAACCTGTATTGCAAAAAGAATTAGCCGAAATAGAAGAGGCTGGTTTATATAAACGGGAACGCATTATTACCACACCGCAAGGTGCCGATATAAAAGTAAGCGGGGGCAAAGAGGTTATCAACTTCTGTGCGAATAACTACCTCGGCCTTTCTTCTCATCCAAAGGTGATTGAAGCAGCAAAAGATGCAATAGACACGCGCGGTTACGGTATGTCTTCGGTACGTTTCATTTGCGGAACACAGGATATACATAAAGAGCTTGAATCGAAGATATCGAAATTTTTAGGCACGGAGGACACTATATTGTACGCGGCCGCCTTCGACGCAAATGGGGGCGTTTTTGAACCGCTATTTGGTGCGGAAGATGCTATTATTTCGGACGAGTTGAACCATGCATCTATTATAGACGGTGTTCGCTTATGTAAGGCGCAGCGTTTTCGGTACAAGAACGCGGACATGGCAGATTTAGAGAAGCAGTTAATTGCGGCAAAAGATGCCAGACACCGTATTATTGTGACCGATGGCGCTTTCTCTATGGACGGTGTTGTTGCGCCTTTGGATAAAATATGTGATTTAGCCGATCAATATGAAGCCTTGGTGATGATCGATGAATCGCATTGTACAGGCTTTATTGGAAAAACCGGACGGGGTACCCACGAGCACTTTGGGGTAATGGATCGGATCGATATCATTACCGGAACCTTAGGAAAGGCCCTGGGCGGAGCTTCTGGAGGTTTTACTTCCGGTAGAAAGGAAATTATCGATATGCTTCGGCAGCGCTCCAGACCATATTTGTTTTCGAACACCTTAGCCCCTGCTATTACTGGAGCTTCTATTGCTGTGCTGGATATGCTGAGCGAAACGACTGAATTGCGCGACAAGCTCGAGTACAATACGAAATACTTCAGGGAGAAGATGGCAGAGGCCGGGTTTGACGTCAAGCCCGGGTTCCATCCGATTGTTCCCGTTATGCTTTATGACGCTAAATTGGCGCAAGAGTTCGCTGCTAAAATGTTGGATGAAGGTATCTACGTTATCGGATTTTATTATCCGGTGGTGCCAAAAGAAAAGGCCAGGATCCGGGTACAATTGTCTGCTGCCCATAATCAGGAACACTTGGATAAAGCAATTGCTGCATTCACAAAAGTAGGGAAGCTCTTGGGCGTGATTAAATAGATTCATGGGATGGCGGAAGCACCGGTGCGGCTATCTGTAGACCTGCCATGCCGGTGTTCTGAATGTCAAGCATTTTATCTAAGTTTGCAGAAAACCGACTGGCAGTGCGGCTTTTGTTTTAGAAGAATTTGAAAATGAGCATACAAGAGAAAATAGTTCAATATACAGAAGAAATAAATAATTGGACCCCTCAGTCTCAGCAAGAGGTGGAGGACTATCGCTTAAGATTTTTGGTAGCTAAAGGCCTTATTAAAAATCTATTCGAAGAATTTAAAAGTGTTTCCAATGAGGAGAAGCGGTCACTGGGAAAAGTATTGAACCAGCTTAAGCAGACCGCAGAAGCAAAATATGCGGAGGCCAAGGATTTGTTCGGCTCAGATACGCCCGCTTCGAAGCCGTCGAAGGAGCAGGATCTTACTTTGCCGGGGCCCGGCTTTGAGATAGGAACGCGGCACCCTTTATCGCTGGTGCGAAAAGAAATTGTGGAGATTTTCAAAAAATTGGGTTTTATTGTTGCTGAGGGGCCCGAGATCGAAGACGATTGGCATAACTTTTCGGCGCTTAACTTTCCGGAAGAACACCCCGCAAGAGATATGCAGGACACCTTTTTTATCAGGAAACAGCCCGGCAATGATATTGCACTTCGTACGCATACTTCATCTGTGCAAGTGCGTATGATGGAAAGCGGAACACCGCCTTTCCGTGCCATTATGCCGGGTCGGGTTTACAGAAATGAAGCTATATCTGCGCGGGCTCATTGTTTCTTTCATCAAGTAGAGGGTTTGTATATCGATGAAGGGGTTTCTTTTGCCGACCTAAAGCAAACCTTGTATCACTTCGTTCAGGAGCTTTTTGGCGATGGAACCAAGGTTCGCTTCCGTCCCTCATATTTCCCTTTTACCGAACCATCTGCAGAAATGGATATTTCCTGTACCATTTGTAAAGGAGCGGGCTGTAACATGTGCAAGTACACCGGTTGGGTGGAGATTTTGGGCTGCGGTATGGTGGATCCGAATGTTTTAGAGAATAGCAAGATTGACGCGAAGAAATATACCGGTTTTGCTTTCGGGATGGGAATCGAACGAATCACGAATTTAAAATACGAAATCAAAGACCTACGCTTGTTTTCTGAAAATGATATACGGTTTTTAAGGCAATTTGAAACCGAGACGATTTAGAGCAGGGGGTTCTTGTACTGAATGAGCTGTAGACGTTGACGATACTGGTTTTGTTGTAGTAGATTCCTGTAGCGGATACGTTATGATATCAGAATTAATTAAATGGAAGCAGATAAAATAAAAGAAAGTATCAAACGGTCGGCAAAGGATCTCTTCAGGCGTTACGGTTACAACAAAACTAGTGTCAATGAGATAGCGAAAAAGGCCAAAATTGCCAAAGCTACCATTTACAAGTATTTCGACAGTAAAGAGATGGTCTTGCATGCGATCCTGATGGATTATATCCGTGTGGGAGTGGAAGAGCTTATACACAATCCGAGCACAGCGACCGATCAAGAGACCTACTTGAGCAATCTAATTTTGAAGGTAAGCCGATTAACCTATACCATCTGCAACGAATTTATCGGTTGGGATTTTATACGAGAATCGGCCAATGCCCAAGAATATTTAAAGACGCTTTCGGACGATTTGGAAAACTTGCTTATTAATTCGTTCAATGAAAGTCATATCATCGATCCGAATATACCGAAAGAAAGCTTGGTGTTTTTGATTAAATCGAGCAAGAGCATCGTCTTTTCCTTCGCGTTTACCGCTGTAAGCGTTGCCGACGTCCGGAAATATTTTGTGTCCTTCCAGAAGGAAATGCTGCCTTATTTGGTAAAGGCTACGGTAAGTTAGTTATCTTCTCTGGATAGCAGGAAACATCGCTTGGATCAACATCGCAAAGAAAACAACCAGTATACAACCTACTAAATTAAGCCATAAGAAAGCCATCACGTCTACCTTCCAGCAAATAATTACCAATATCTCGGCGAGAATGGCTGCTATAAAGGTAGCAGTACCTTTAGCGCGCTTGATATAGAAAGCTACAATAAATATCCCTAAGATGGTACCATAAAATAGGGATCCTAATATATTGACCGCTTCTAATAGATTACCAAGTCGGCTTGCATATAAAGCGATGATAATAGAAAATATGCCCCAAAAGAATGTCATTAACCGCGATACGTTTAGATAATTGCTTGCACTACCTTCTTTATGGATAAACCGTTTATAAATGTCGATGACGGAAGTAGAGGCCAAGGAATTAAGTGCACTGGCGGTCGACCCCATAGAGGCTAAAAAGATAATTGCAATCAGTAGGCCGATGAGTCCCTTAGGCAGTTTCTCGGTAACAAAATTCAGGAAGATATAGTTATTGTCGTTGGTGTCTGCCTTTGGATCATTTTTTTGCATCAGCCCCGTTAACTCGTCCCTGATTGCCGCCGTTTTTTTATTAGCGATATGAAGATCTGCTCTAATTTCGTCAATTTCGCGATCCGCCTCTTGATCCAAGGCGGTGTTAAGCTTGCTGATTAAACGGTGCTTCTCCTGAAAAACCGTATTGAATTGATCTTTGATCTTTTGCAGTTCATCCTGATAAGTACTTTTCTCAATTTTATTCAACTCTAATTTATTGAAAAAAATCGGCGGTTGATTGTACTGATAATAGGCAAAAACGAGGATGCCAATCATTAATATTAAAAACTGAAGAGGCACTTTAATGAGTCCGTTCATCAATAAGCCTAGGCGACTATCTCGAATCGAAGAGCCCGTTAAATAGCGGCCGACTTGACTTTGATCAGTGCCGAAATAGGACAATTGCAGGAAGAAGCCGCCAATAAGGCCACTCCAGACGGTGTATTGGTTATTCCAATCGAAAGAGAAATCGATCGCGTTTGCTCGGCCGGATTTCCCGGCAATATGTAAGGCTTTTACCAAGCCTATTTCGGCCGGTAACAAATGGACAACCATCACGCCTGCAGTCAGCAGACCGAAAAAGATGATGCCCATTTGCAGGAGTTGCGTGTACGAAACGGCTTTTGTTCCGCCCCAAACGGTATATAGCACAACCAAGCAACCAATAAATAGCGTGGTATAAGTAGCGTCGATCTGTAAAATGCTCGAAAGGATAACAGAAGGGGCATAAATCGTGATTCCCGTCGATACGCCTCGCTGTATCAGGAACAAAAAGGCTGTAAAAACGCGCGTTTTTACGTCGAACCTTTTTTCAAGATATTCATAAGCCGTGAAAACCCGCATTCGATGGAACATCGGAACAAAGGTGATGCTGAGCACGATCATGGCAAGCGGTACGCCAAAATAAAACTGAGCAAAGCTCATGCCCGAGCTGTAGGCAAGGCCTGGTGCGGATAGGAAGGTGATGGCACTGGCTTGCGTCGCCATCACAGAGAATCCTATATGATACCAGGGTAACGATTTATTTCCCAGGAGATAGCCGTCAATATTGTTACTACCACGGCTTTTATATATGCCGTAACTGACAATCAGCAGTAGTGTGCCGAAAAGAACAATCCAGTCCACTACACTCATTCAAACGTTATTTTGAATAAGTAAAACAATAGGATCAACACAAATAGCCACATCAATACTAACCAGTAAAATTGAGTCCAGCTATTTACAAAGGGGGGGAGGCCTTTATCTTTAGGCAGGTTCTTCCTCACTTTTGCGTTTTACCAAAACATTTAAGAAAAACATAGCGAAGAACAGACCGATAACCAATCCGCCTACGGTACCCCAAAAAGATTCAGCGCAATAGCCGCCAGTTAAAGCGCCGAAAAAAGCACCGATAAGATAAAATAAAGAGTCTGTGTTGATTTTTTTTTCTTGATTTTCCATGTTTTTAGTTGTTTTCTTTTGCTAGCAAATTTACAAATAATCTATAAGCCCCCGGCACCCCGGCGGGTAATTCTCTGAAAAAAGCGAGGGAGGTGTATACATATTTGCCCTTTCCGTAATTAGCAACCAAGAGCGAGCCGTTGCTTAACGGTTCTTTCGGATCGTTCATCGTTAAAGGCAGCGCATAGCGTTTATCGGCATTGGAGGCAAAATATAAGCCACGTTCTTGGATCCAGCCGTCAAAGTCGGCTGCTGTTATTTTGTTTGGATAATTTAGCACCGGATGTTCGGGCAATGCAAAGGTAACCGGAGCATCTTCATTGGTTACCCTTTCGCGTGTAATGGTAAAAGGATACGGGCCAATTTGTGTTACTTTTAATCCGCCACTAACATTATATTGCTCAACCAGCGTGCCTCCATTTTTTACATAGTCCATTAGTTTAGATTGTATATAACGGATACGATCGTTTACGTTGTAAATTCGAATGCCGGTAATGATCGCGTCATACTGAGCAAGATCGTGATGCATAATGTCGTTTTCCGACAGTATGTCGACCTGCAAGCCTATTTCGCGTAGCGATTGCGCAACCAAATCACCCGCCCCAGGCAGATAGCCGATGCGCTTGGCTGATACGCCTGTTTCAATTTTACTCAAGCGGGCACTCGCGGTTGGGAACCAAGTAATTTGAGGAATATGATCGTAGCGGATTGTTCGGATAGATTTCGCGATATCCTTTTGGCCGTTTTTATATTCAAGACTGAAATTGATGGAATCGTCCGTGGATGAAATCGAAGCGGGATAAATCATTACCGATCTAGTGAGCTCATCATCTTTTTGGTTCAGGTCGACCGTGAAGGATGAGGGCTCCATCTTCCATCCCTCGGGAAGTATCGGCCTGATATTGGCGCTGATCTGACTGCCATTTGAAACGAAAGAAAGTTCAAGTTGCTTTGGTTCATTCCCATTAAAAATAACAGCCTTCTGATTGAGATTAATGGTCAAAGGCGGCGCGATAATAAGCGGATTATTTATTTCTCCCCGTACCGGATCGTTATACGAGTAAGTGATAGGGAGCGCATAGCTTATACTTTTTCCTTCGATTTCGAGTGTGGCGATTAGATGCGGTAAATCGTCGGCCTCTGGTTTACCGATCAACTGCTGGTTGTTTACGGCAAAGGCCCCCAATTGATGAGGAGAAGCAAGCCAGTAGGGCTGTGTTATTTTTTTCGCTTCGAACGAAGTTTCTATTTGTTTCAGCTCGTTATAGGCGAGGTTTATGGTACCTGTTAAGTTTGCATTTGTCCCGTCTGCGTTTCTTAGGCCAAGGAGCGAAACGGATAAGCCTGGCTTTTGTACCACCACATTGGTGTTTACATGGACCGTTTCGCCTGTAGCATATTTCTGATCATTCGCCAGGCAGGTAATCCAAATACCGGCACAGTCTAAAATCAGGTCTTTAACCTCTTTTATTTTCTGCGTAGTCCAATAACTGCTTTCCAGTTTTTCCAATTCGTTAAGTAATTCTGCAAGCACTTTAATGGAATACTCGGGATGGGCCAGATCAAAATCCTTCGTCAGCACATCGATCAGTTCTTGCACTTTGTTCGAGGTGCCGATTCTCGACCAGCTTGTATTAATACCGTCAAATAAGTCTTTTTGTGGCGGAGTGCCACCCAAAGTCTCAAAATATTCATACATCTCGCCTCGTTGTGGAGTAGAACCGAAACCCTGACTTTTGTGATTCGTTCGGCTAATCGCGGCAATTTCGCCATAAGTTCGGCCGATAAAGGGATTATATTGGCCTAAGTCCTCGCGAAACTGCCCCTCCTCAATGGTATTCGCGCTGCCAAAATTGTACGTATTCCAAAGAATCCTTGTTGCTTTCCAAGGTTTAACATATTTGAGCTGTTCAGGAAATCGCGTCGGATCTGCGGCGGCCTTAAACGCCTCTTGGGCTATCAATGAAGAGGCTTGGTGGTGACCATGGCCTGCCCTGGGATCGCCCGGAAACCGGGTGATGATCACGTCGGGCTGAAAATTTCGGATAACCCAAACGGCATCTGCCAGAATTTTTTCTTTACCCCATATCTGGAATGTTTCATCGAAGGTTTTTGAAAAGCCAAAGTCGTTGGCCGTAGAGAAAAGCTGCTCGCCTCCGTCGTCTTTTCTTGCTGCAAGAAGTTCCTGTGTCCGTACTAAGCCGAGTTCCTCCGCTTGTTCTGTACCGATGAGGTTCTGTCCGCCATCTCCGCGCGTCAAGGATAAATAGCCGGTCCGATAAAGCCGTTCATTTGCTAGCCAAGCGATCAAACGCGTGTTTTCATCGTCCGGATGTGCTGCAAAATAAAGCACACTGCCCAAGGTGTTTAATTTTTGGATGCGCAATTTGATGGCTGCTGCATTATTGGACGATGCGTTCTGCGCCCGTAAGGAGCAAGTCAGCGACGCAATCAAAGCAATAGTGAAAAGGAACTTTAGCTGTTTACGAAACATAGGGCAAATGTTTAACGATTCTTTAGAAAAGTAACTAATTTCTGTATAGCAATGGCTCGATGACTAATTTGGTTTTTTTCATTGGCAGACATTTCAGCGAAAGTCTTGCTGTAACCGTCCGGCCTAAAGATCGGATCGTAGCCAAATCCACCCGCTCCTGTTCTGTCTACGGTGATGGTACCGCTAACAATGCCCTCAAAAAAGTGATGTTCGCCATCTAACCGTAAGGAAACAACCGTCCGGAACTGGGCTTTACGATGGGTTTCTGTCGCTAATTTGGATAATAGCAGGTCGATGTTCTTTTCCATATCCCTCGATCCGCTGTAACGGGCAGAATAGACTCCCGGCTCACCGTTTAAGGCTTCTACCTCCAGACCCGAATCGTCGGCAAAGCAGTTGCGGTTATAATGTTCTAAAATATATTGACTTTTAAGAGAAGCGTTGCCTTCAAAAGTATCTGCCGTTTCCGGGATGTCCACATCACATTGTATGTCAGCTAACGATTGGATGGAAAAAAAATCTTTTACCATCGCCTGAACTTCTTCCAGTTTATGTTTATTGTTCGTTGCGAATACCAGTTGTTCCATATCGTCCGAGTGTTTAGTGTTGTGATTTCTAATTGCTTTTAGAAAGCCTTTACGGCCTGCCAGAAGGCTTTCTTTTTATTTGTGTCCGTCAACATCTCTTCAAAAGAATAGGTGTACAACAGCTGGACCGCTTGTTGCATGGATGCGCGGTTGACCTCCAGGTCGGTGAGCCCCATTTTAACAGGGGAAGCTCCGGCGAAAATAATTTTTTGGGGGTTGAAAAAGGAAACGATTTCGTCCAAATTAAGCTTTCGTTCTATCTGAGCAAGATTCAGCACAGCCACATCGTCCACAGAAAGCCGTAGGGCGTGTAAGGTTTTGGTAAACGCGTCTAATGCCGATGGAGAGAAATAGCTTTCCTCCGCATTTTCTATCAAATAGAGAATACGGCTTTTATTCATTCCCATGAAACTAAAAGGCTGTGTTGGATCGGACGCTAGCACGCCTTCCTGTGCCGAATCGACCTCAAAATCGAAGATCGTGTCATCCATTAAGTAACGTAAAGCAAAAGGATTTCTAGTATTTAGCTGCGTCATGGTACGATTGTGGTAAGCCCCAACGAAAATAGAAGAATCTACACCGAGATGCAAACTTAAAAAGCGAATTGTGTCTATGAAACGGGTTTTTTACCTTTCTTTAAGAAATCCAGCAGGTTACTGTTGATGCTTTCGGTATGAAACCATTTCGAGCGCTCGAATAGCCAAATGAGATGCAGTGCGAAGAAAGTGCCGATTAAGGAGCCGGCTAAAAGATCTTTAAAAAAGTGCTGAGAGAGATACACGCGAGACAGGGCGACCATAAGTGCAAATAGGAAGAGCCAAGGTTGACGCCTTTGTTTTACAAAGATGTACGAAAGTGTGATGGCGAGCGAAAAGACACAAGTCGTATGGCCAGATGGAAAACTGAGTGAGTTTTCTAAAACGTAATCTTTAATGGTGTAAATGGGATCGCTATGTTCGAAGTAAATCGCCGGACGGGGGTGTTTTACCACCATTTTAATTAACTGGGTAAAAAAGCCCGTGTAAAGCATGGTCGCGATCAGTAAAAGCGAATTTCGCCAATTGATAAAGAGAAAAACGATAGCAATAGCGAGGGTTACCGGCCAGTCCCCCAAGTCGGTAATAACCATAAAGACCTCATCGGCCATATCGTGGTGCAAGCGGTTTACCCACAAAAACAGCTCGGCTTGCGAATAAATAAGTGAGTACAAAACACCAATGGCTTGGAAGCAAAGTAGCAATAAGATAAATAAGGGAAATTGCTTTAAAAATGCTAAGTAACTTTGCTTTTCAGAAGGTAAAGTATTCATTCTTTTAAGATGCTTAATGTCCCAAACATAACGAAAATGTTTATGTTTTTGCAAACATCAGATTCTACTCAGGGTCTCACTTTGACATACAATAGGGGTTATGTTAAAGGAAAGTTTTTATTAATCATGTTTTATTTGTTCTTTTCCTTAGATGAAAAGAACCAAAAATCAAGGCAGTCTAGTTCTCGCTAAAAATTCAGTTCCCTGTACACCGTTCTGTGGAGCCGCGCCTGTTCTCAATTCCTTCCCTTCGCTTTTTCGCAGAACGTTTTTTCCTGCCCTTCTAACTGAATTTTCTTTACGCTCATCCTAGAAGGCCGTCATTCCCGTCGCGCTGAAGTCCCTTGCAAAACCGTTCCGGCGTGCTTAAATGGCCTTGGAGGAGACCGAGGCAACGAGCAGCAAATCAAGAAAAAGCTGAATAATAAAAACCTTTTTTTAAGACCATCAACATAGTGTATTATGGCGGTGTATTATACATGCTGTATTGCTGTCGCTATCGACGAGTGGAAGATTTTGTCCATTTTCTTGTTAAATTTCGTTAAATATGAAATAGAGTGTAATGGATTTGTGTAACTTAGCAAGCTATTAAAACTGCTTAGTATTAAATATAGAATTTAACAAATGAAGAAGTTCGCTGGTTTGTTGACCTTTATCATCATGGCTTGTACCGGGAGCCTAAAAGCTCAGGACGTACAGGTAATTGATAAAGTTGCGGCCGTTGTAGGTGGAAATATTATTCTCCAATCGGATATTGAGATGCAATATGCTCAGTATCTTTCTGAAGGTAACCGTGCTGATCCTGATGTCAAATGTATGATTTTAGAGCAATTATTAACAAATAAGCTCTTGACGCAGCAAGCGGCTATAGACTCGATTGAGGTGAGTGAGGACGAGGTAGACGACAACATTAACAACCGCTTGCGATATATGACGCGTCAGGCAGGCGGACAGGAGCAGTTGGAGAAATTCCTGAATCGCTCATTACTTCAATATAAAGAAGAGATGAGGCCTGCAGTCAAAGAACAATTGATAGCCCAAAAGATGCAGGCGAAAATTACTGAAAAGACCGGAATTACACCTTTGGAAGTAAAGCGGTATTTTGAAAAAATCCCTGCCGATAGTCTGCCGAACTACAATACAGAAGTGGAGGTTGGTGAGATAGTGGTATTTCCGAAGTTGACAAAGGAGGAGAAGCAACCTTTTTACGACAGGGCTGAGTCCCTGCGGATGGGTATCAAGGCAGGAGATGACTTTGGTACGATGGCCAGGCTCTATTCACAGGATCCCGGGTCGGCTTCCTCGGGAGGTGATTTAGGCTTTTTCGACCGAAGCAGTATGGTAAAGGAGTTTACATCGGTTGCTTTCAGGTTAAAACCGGGAGAAATTTCTAAAGTGTTCGAATCGGAGTTTGGATTTCACTTTTTACAGGTTCTTGAGCGTCGGGGCGAACAGGTAAGAGCAAGGCATATCTTAATAGGGTTAAAACCGAGTGAGCAGAGTCTGGAACGCGCTAAAAAGCAAATCGACAGCATCTATACGCAGGTAAAGGAAAATAAGATGCCTTTTTCTACGGCAGCCGCTTTATACTCGGGCGATGAGATGACTAAATACAATGGAGGCATGATGCTGAATGCAATGAATCAGCAGACTCGTACAACTTACATCCCCGTAGATCAGCTCGACGCAGCCGATTTCTCGGCCATTGATACGTTGAAAGCCGGCGAATATTCCAGGCCTTTTGCTTTTTCAGATCCACAGACCAAAAAGGAAGGCTATCGCTTTTTATACCTTAAATCGCGCACCGAGCCACATAAGGCTTCCTTGGAACAGGATTACGCAAAAATCAAAGAGCTGGCGGAAGAGGATAAACTGAACCGAGTCGTTAGTGAATGGTTTGAAGAGCGCCGGAAAACCACCTATATTAGGATTGATGATGAATTTAACACCTGCGCGGAATTAAAAAGTTGGGTTCGGGATAGTGAGGTAGACAATGTGCAGGCAAATATTAAAGAGTAATATTGTTTAAAACAAGATAAAAGGAAAGGGGCATTGCACTGCAATGCCCCTTTCCTTTTATACCCATTTTGTGGCGATTATTTCTCAAAATACATATCTACGGTAACCTTCCACATCGAATCTTCTTGCAGCTCCCAAGCGCGGATATAATAGCATTCTATTATTTTATCTCCCTGTCTGATGGTCGCCTCGCCTTGGCTGTAGGCGAGTTCTCCACTATAGGCGCGGTCCACTTCGCTTCCGGTGCTTTCAATATGAAAATCCTGTTTGTTTAAAAAGGAACGGATCTTATCTATGCCGATGACTGGCGTGTAGCCTGGGATATAGATTCTTGCTTCATCGGTTAGAAACTCTTTAAACGCTGTTTGGTTATCTGCTTTCAGTATGGTAGAAAATAGCTGGTCCGTACTCAGAATGATGTCCTGCCGTTGTTTTAATCGCGCTTTTGAGCGCGATTTTCTGTATCTATTGTCCTCCGGACTCTCCAGAATGGCTTTTACATGTGCCGTAGGCGCGCCATGCTCACTGATCGCACGGTAAGCGATTTTCCATTCGCCCTTACGGTCCCTTTTCCACAAGCAAAAATACTCACCATATTTCTTTTTAGAGCCTACACTTTGCCAAGAAACAGGGCCAGTGGTAAAGCCCCACTCATCGCTCTTTGCGACTTTGGCGTAAACAGGTTTCCAAGTGATTATATCTGGAATCTGTGGCCTATTTTTCAAATAGATAGAGGCGGGTATTGGGGCCGGCGTAAAAAACACCGAGTTCTCGTCGCTATAGTTTTGGTAAGCTGTAAAAAGGCCTTTATTGGTGGCCAAAACGGCCATGTTATACTCAGCAGAAACTAATTGGTTTATCTGTTGATCTGGCTCCTGTTGAGCCCAGGTTGGGCTGCCTGAAAAGGCAATAATATATAAGGCAACTAAAACAAATCTAAACATTATACTATTAAATGAATTTAAGGCTTCTACCTTTACCAAATTGATGCCAAAACTTTTCTTCACTATGATTTGCTCCAAATAGTGCCTTCCTTACTATCCTTTAGCTGAAATCCCATTTCTTGTAAGCCATTACGGATTAAGTCCGACGTAGCGTAATCTTTGGCGGCTTTAGCCTCTTGCCTTAATTTAATGATGAACTCCATTAGCTTCTCTAAATCGCCATTGTTTTCGATATGCTCGTCTTTTAGACCAAGGATGTTAAAGACGAAGTCGTTTATCAGCGTTTGGAGTTCATTCAGGCCTTTTGCGTCAATCTTAGTTTTATTGTCATACACGCTGTTGATAATTCGCACTACTTCAAACAATTCGGCAATTAATACCGGGCTGTTGAAGTCGTCATTCATGGCCATTATGCAGCGTTGCTTGATTTCTTCAAGGTCGACTTCTGAAGTAGCTGAAGGTTTCAGTTTTGGCAGTAAGGCGATGGCATTCATCAAGCGGCGGTAACCTTTATCCGAGGCCTCCAGCGCGTCATTCGAAAAATCGAGCGTACTTCTATAATGGGCCTGCAGCATGAAAAAGCGTACGGACATAGGCGAATAGCCTCGATTTAGCAGTGGATGATCGCCAGTGAACAGTTCTCTTGGAAGAAATCCATTGCCGGCTGATTTAGACATGCGGGCTCCGTTAACCGTCAGCATATTTGTATGCATCCAATATTTCGCCGGATTGGTATGATTGCAAGCTTGCGACTGCGCAATTTCGTTGGTATGATGGGTCGCCGCCAAATCCATACCGCCTCCATGTATATCAAATTGATGGCCTAAATATTTATTGCTCATAGCAGAACACTCGATATGCCAACCGGGAAAGCCAATTCCCCAAGGAGACGGCCAGCGCATGATGTGTTCCGGTTTGGCTTTGATCCACAAGGCAAAATCCAATCGTCCGCGTTTTTCGTCCTGACCGCCGAGCTCGCGCGTGTTATTCAACATGTCTTCTAATTGACGATTGGTGAGGATCGTGTAGTCATTGCTTTTACTGTATTTCTCCACATCAAAATACACGGTGCCGTTTACTTCATATGCATAGCCATTGTTGATGATTTGCTTTACCATCTCAATCTGTTCAGCGATATGGCCGGTGGCGGTGGGCTCAATGCTTGGCGGAAGTGTGTTGAACAAACGAAGCACATCATGAAAGCCAATGGTGTACTTTTGAACAATTTCCATAGGTTCTAGCTGCTCGAGCTTCGCTTTTTTTGCAAATTTGTCATCTCCCTCATCTCGATCACCTTCTAAATGGCCTGCATCCGTAATGTTCCTTACGTAACGCACTTTATACCCAAGATACAACAGATAGCGGTATATCAGGTCAAAAGATACGAATGTGCGGCAATTGCCTAAATGTACGTCACTATAAACGGTAGGGCCACATACGTATAAGCCTACCATTGGCGGATTAATGGGCTCAAAGATCTCTTTCTTTCGGCTAAGCGTATTATAAATGACTAAATTGCTGCTCATTCGTTTTGCTTTTTAAGGAGTGTAATAATAGGTCGCCAGCGGCACCCTATTAAGTGAATTTGCGAATTTAATAATTTCCTTTCATTCCTTGCTATTTTTAGCGTGGACATCAGAGAAAGGAACACAAGAAGACAGTCTGCTGACGCTACAGCTTCAGGTCGCTCCAAACAGCATAATGGTCGGAAAGCTGCTTTTTAAGAACTTGGTACCGCATAACTTCAAAAGCCTTGGAGGAAAGGATGTAATCTATCTGGAAGTTCGGGAATTCACCGTTGTAAGTAATGCCCCAACCGGTGCCCTTTTTCTCGAAGCTATTATTTAGGTCGTTGGCCACTGTATGTACGGCAAAAGATAGCGGCGTATCGTTAAAGTCGCCCGTTATAATTACCGGTTTGCGGCAACGGTTGATTTCTTCTTTTAGGTGTTTCGCTTGAATACTCCGTTCGGAAAAGGCGTTTTTTAGTCTTGAACCGATCCTTCTTGTGGAAGCAACGTTGTCTTTCTCAAAGCTTCGGTTTTTTACGTCTTTCACGAAGGCGTAGTCTTGCGGTTGGAAGCCAATTGATTGGAGGTGGATATTATATACGCGGAACGCCCTGCCGTCTTTAATGATGTCGGCATATATAGCTCTGTTTAATGTCCGTTTACCTCGATAATTGGGGATGACTCCCGCATTTTTTATGGGGTAGCGCGACAAAATGATGAGGCCGTAAGCCTCATATTCGTTTTCAATTACAGGATGAAAGTAGCTGTAAGGAAGTCCCAAAGCCGGAGCCATGTCGCGTTTGTTGTTGTATTTTCCTTTTTTGCGTGTATAGAACTCCTGCATACAGACAATATCGGGCGAAACGCTGTGGATCAGCTCGGTAACAGCTGCCTTCGTTTTCGGTTGCATGTCTTGGTCGTCTTCGCGAAACAAGTGCACATTGTAAGTTAGCACCCGGATGTTGGCGCTGTCGGGATGCTTAACGGCCGCATCGCCAGGGCTGCTATGAAAGCCGACGTGTTTTTTCAAAGGGACATATCCACAGAGAATGCAAAGGAGCGAAAGAAAAAAAAGTTTCGACTTCTTCAACAGCCAAAATAAAATAAAAAGGAAATTTGCGCATAGGAAAATGGGGTAGCCTAAACCGAAAAAAGCAAATGGCCAAAACTTTTGAGGGTCGACATAAGGCGCTAAGTAACTCAGACAAAGGAACAGCATAAATAAGCCATTCACACTAAGTAGCAGGACCTTGCCAAGGCTTCTTTTTGTTTTTCCTTTTCTTTTCTTTGCGGCCATGAATAAAACTCAGTCTTGATCTTGCTTGCCGGCATTAAATAACGCTTCCTTTTCTGCTTTGCTCAAACTGCTATAGCCGGATTGGGAGATCTTATCCAAGATGCTGTCGATGTACTCCTGATTGGTAAAAGTAGCTTTGTTTTTACTAGGAGCATCGTTTTTAATCACGCGAAGCTTTTTCTTTTTAGCTTGAAGGATTTTGCTCCAATCGTTTCCTTTACGAAGTTGCAGTATATAAACGAATCCTAAGAGGCCTCCTCCCAAGTGGGCCAGATTTCCGCCTAGATTACCACCACCTAAGCCCAAAAGGTTCAGGACGATAAAGGCTACTGCCAGGTATTTCAAACGGACATTCCCAAAAAACAATAGACGGATGGTGTAATCCGGTGTAAGCGTTGCCGTGGCTACGACGATCGCATATACAGCGCCCGAAGATCCTACGAGTACCGCGAAGCCCGCCCCTAATGAAGGGACCAGGTTATAGAGTACCAGAAATAAAGCACCGCCAACGAGACCGCCGGCTAAATAAGTGAAAATAAATTGTCTGGTGTTAAGAAAGTCTAAAAAGATAAGTCCAATCCAATAGAGCCAAAGCATATTGAATAAAAAGTGGAAAAAATCCACTTGGGTGAACATATACGTTGCAATAGACCACGGCCTATACAAAAGTTTGTTTAAGTTGGCCGGTAACGACAATTGCTCAATCAGAAAAGAACTTATAGGAGTTTTTGCGAAGAAATCAACCACCGAAAAAAATCCCATTACGATGAAAACAATCGTATTAATCGCTATAAACAGGTTAAGCGTATTTCCCGATTGGAATGCTTTATAATAAAGTTCGCCGAAAAATGATCTCTTCATAAATTTACTATCTCGTTGCTGTTTTGTGTTAAGTTTACCCCCAAAATCCCGGGCGCTTTATTCCCCAGACCTTGATGAGAATAAAGCCAAATAGGGCTCCACCCAAATGGGCAAAATGAGCTACTGAGTCGCCGGAGAATTTTGACACACCCAAAAATAATTCCAATATAATATAAATAGGGATAAATATTTTAGCTTTAATGGGAATAGGGATAAACATCAAATATAATTCGGTGTTGGGGAACAGGTAGCCGAAGGCAACAAGCAGGCCGAAAATGGCTCCGGACGCTCCTACCATGGGTGTAAAGTAGATGGAGGCAAGCGTGTCAAAGCTGGATTTTGCAATGCCATCGATTTTGCTTGAAACCATTCCCGTTTCAAAATTAAAGTCCAATACGCTTTTTGCGGAGACGGAGCCGGTAATATTAAAGACCTCAAAAGCCTGAACGCCAAATTGCAAAGCTAAAGCGCCTAATCCGGTAATAAGGTAAAAGTATACGAATCGCTTGGAGCCCATGATTCGTTCTAATATCGGTCCGAACATATACAGGGCAAACATATTAAACAGGATATGCATGATGCCTCCCGCGTTGATATTCCCATGCATGAACATGTAGGTGATAGGTTGCCACCAATGGAACATGGGCGAATCAAAGTAGTAAACAGGAAAGATCGTATATGCGTATCGAAAAACAAAATTGGCACCTATAAAGCATATGATGTTTGCAATCAGTAAGTTTTTTACTACGGGTGGAATCCCACCAAATTGAGAGGATGAGTTATTAAACATGCTTTGGTCTATTTTTCAAATTTTTCTAACAGTTCCTTGAGGGTAAAGGTAATAATTATGGGTTTACCACTCAAGGAGACATTAGGCGTTGAACAGGCAAAAAGTTTGTCGATGATGTCGTTCATTTCGTCGATGCCCAGTATGGTACCACTCTTTATAGACGCATTGCGGGCTAAACTTCTTGCCAGGTTTTCCCGTTTAGTTAATTTAAAGCTGGATTGGTTGTTCTTGTAGGCCTCCAATAGCTGCTCGAGTACTTGCGACTCGCTCAGTCCGCTTCCCAAATCAGCCGGAATACCCTCTACAATAAAGGTGCTTCTTCCGAAGGGCCTAATCTGGAATCCTAATGCCTGAATATCGGGTAATAGATCCCTTATCAGTTCAAAATCGCCGGTACTTAAATCCACTGTTTGCGGGAAAAGACTTTGTTGACTGGCACCCTGATGCGTTTCCAATTGCTGTAAAAAACGTTCAAACAGAATCCGCTCATGCGCTGCTTGCTGGTCGATCAAAATAAAGCCCGAGCGTATTTGAGATAAAATAAAACGGTTATGTATCTGAAAGATGAGTTTTCCCGCCGGTTTCTCCTGTGCATTTTCAACGATAGTGGTGTCGTTCGTATCCCGGGAGTCGATGCTTAACTGTTGATGGCTTGTTTTTTCCGAAATCTGATAAAGTGTATCCCAATTTTGAGGGATGCCACTTTTTTTATCAAAAGAACGCGAATAATTGTCTTGCCGTTCCTTTTGTTGGGAACCTGTGTCAAAAGGGTTGAATTGCGGATTGAAGGAAATGGTCGGGGGAACAATGTCTTCCGTTTTCTTCTGCGAGATCATGTGACTGAAGCCGGTCTCTTGATCGAAATCTAAACTAGGCGTGATATTGTATTTTCCCAAGGAACGCTTAACTGCAGAGCGAATAATCGCATATACCGACCGCTCATCTTGGTACTTAATTTCTGTTTTGGTGGGATGAACGTTGATATCGATCTGCGAAGGGTCGATCTCTATGAATAAGACATACAGCGGGTAACTGTCGGCAGCGAGGATCTCCTCATAGGCATTCAATACGGCGTGATTAAGGTATGGATCCTTAATGAAGCGATTATTGACGAAGAAATACTGCTCGCCGCGTGTTTTTTTTGCATATTCCGGCTTCCCGATGAAGCCATTTAAATTGATGATGGTAGTCGACTCTTCGACCGGTACTAAGCGTTGATTATAGTTGTTGCCGAAAATGTGTATGATACGTTGCTTCAGCCCTTCCGAAGGAAGACGGAAAATTTCGTTACCATCGCTGTGTAGGCTAAAAAAGATTTTAGGATGAGCTAACGCGATACGTTGAAATTCTTCAATAATATGACGCGTTTCGACTGGATTACTTTTGAGGAAATTACGACGTGCAGGCGTATTAAAAAACAGATTTTTAACGCTGATGCTGGTTCCGGCCGGAGCGGCGATCGGGTCTTGGCTCACTATTTCCGAACCTTCAATCACAATGCAGGTTCCCAGTTCGTCCTCATGCCGCCTCGTTTTAAGCTCCACATGCGCAATAGCAGCAATAGAAGCCATTGCTTCGCCACGGAAGCCCATGGTGCGGATAGCAAAGAGATCTTCGGCCTTTCTGAGCTTTGAAGTGGCGTGGCGTTCAAAGCAAAGGCGCGCATCGGTGATGCTCATGCCACAACCGTTATCTATCACTTGAATGAGTGATTTCCCCGCATCTTTAATAATTAATTGTATTTTATCCGCACCCGCGTCAATCGCGTTCTCGATCAGCTCCTTTACTGCCGATGCCGGACGTTGTACTACCTCTCCCGCCGCAATCTGATTGGCTACTGCATCCGGTAGTAATTGAATGATATCTGACATACCCTGCGAATTTACAAATTAGATATGAGACTACCTTGAGAGCTCGGCCAGCTTTCTGTCAAACAAATCGATTTCTTCTTCACTTGTATCGAAAGAACACATCAGTCGGACTTCATGGTTAGACTCGTCCCAAACATAAAAAAGCAAGGTTTCCTGTAGAGGCCTGATCCAGTCGGCCGGAAATTTGGCGAATATAGCATTTACCTCTACCGGCTTAGTAATGGTAACCGAGGGATATTTCTTTAGCACTTCGGCCAACCGCTGTGTTCGTTGCAAAACGATTTCCGCATACTTTTTATATGTATTTTCATGCAATAGCGCTAAGAATTGAGCCGCAATAAAGCGGCTTTTGGAAGCTAGCTGCATACTTCGTTTGTGGTAGAATGCACTGTCGTGAACAGCTTCATTGAAAATCAGCACGGCTTCTCCGTAAAGCATGCCCGATTTGGTGCCGCCTAAAGACAGGGCGTCCACGCCGCTGGCCTCGACAATGTCTTTCAATTCACATCCCAGGGCCGTCAGTGCTGTAAACAGGCGTGAACCATCGATATGCAATAAAAGGTCGTTTTCCTTTGCGACCTGTCGAATAGCCTGTAGCTCGGCTAAGGTGTATAAGGTTCCATACTCGGTGGGCTGTGTGATGCTCAATACTGTTATTTGCGGGTGATGCAAGTCACCACGGCGTTTGACTGCCCGTCTTATTGTTGCCGGATCCAGCTTTCCTGCATCGTTTATTGGAAGGGGGATGAGTCGACAGCCGCTAAGCGTTTCGGGAGCCGTTGATTCGTCGACATATATATGAGCGGTTTCGGCACAGAGTATCGCTTGATAGGGTTTTACGAGTGTGCTCAACGCTAATACGTTTGCACCGGTACCATTAAAAGCTAAATGCAAGTGAAATTGACGGTTCGTGAGCGATTGTAATAGTTGTTTGAGATGCGCTGTCGTGGTGTCATTTCCGTACGCCGTAGCGTGGGCTTCATTCTCACGTTGAAGAGCGTGCATAACTTCCGGGACAGCTCCTGCATAATTGTCGCTTGCCAATGATTTCATCTGTAGATTCGTTTTTTTAGTCCAAAGGTAAGTAAATGTGTCGTAACACAAAGACCGCCGAGCGGTGTTCGCTCGGCGGTCTTTGTAAATTAACAATTAAAAAAATCTTGTTCTTTAAGTTGGCTTAACTAAATGACACATCACTGCGTGATAAAAAATACTATGAGCTGTATAAAAAGCGACTTAAAGCATTAACCTTTAACTCTAGTAAATTTACGAAAATTTAGTCGTTCATGTAAATTAGTTTTCAACAGGAAAATAGGTTTTCAACATGCTTTTGTGGAAAAGTCTGGTATACTGAGTGTTATTGAGATCCTTCAATGCCCAAAGGGCCTAAACAGAAAAAGCGGCACCGTATAGATGCCGCTTTTCTTTTGCGTTAGCCGATGAAATGCTATTTGTCTATAGAGCCCAACACGCGTTTCATGAACGTGTTGAGGGCTTCTTTTTTATCCATGCCTTGCTCTTGAACCAATTTATTGACTTCAACAGCGCCATACATGTTTGAAATTAGCTCACCTATAACGTCTAACTCTTCATCTTTCAGTGAGGGAACTTCTGTAAGGGATTCAAGCGTTTCAATTGCTTCAATCACAAAGTCTTCGTCGTTCTCCTCAATGAACTGAGTTAAATGCTTAATTATTGGTAACTTCATTTACTAATTGCGTTAAGGCATCCAGTTTGTTCGTTTGCACTTGACTGAGCAATTTACCTCCCTTGAACGCTGCAAATGTTGGTAAATTGGTCACATTTGCAAGTTTTCTTGATTCCGGCAATTTCTCGGCGTCTACAATGACAAACGGAACGTTTTCGTTTTCTGAAGCCAGTTTTTTAAATTTTGGTTTCATAATCTTGCAGTTACCGCACCATGTTGCAGCGTATTGAACTAACACTACATCGTTTTGGTTGACGATATCCACTAAATTATCTTGTTCTAATTCTTGTAACATATCTATATTAGTTTGCGGATAAGTAGCTTGCTACACCTTCGCGGTTTGCGTTCATCGCTTGCTTTCCTTCTTCCCAGTTAGCAGGGCATACTTCTCCAAATTTCTGAACGTGAGCATAAGCATCAATCAAGCGTAAGTATTCTTTTACATTACGGCCGAGAGGCATATCATTTACGCTTTCGTGGAACACTTTGCCATCCTCATCTACTAAATAAGTAGCGCGGAAGGTAACGTTAGAACCTTCGATGATCAATGAATCCAATTCTTCGTCGTAAGCTGCTTTTTGAATATCAAGAATACCCAACACATTTGCTAAATTGCGTGTTGTATCTGCTAAAATTGGGTACGTTACTCCTTCAATACCGCCATTATCTTTCGAAGTGTTTAACCACGCGAAATGTACCTCATTGGTATCGCAAGATGCACCGATTACAATCGTGTTTCTTTTTTCAAACTCAGGTAATGCCTCCTGGAAAGCATGTAATTCGGTAGGGCAAACGAAAGTGAAATCCTTTGGATACCAGAATAATAATACTTTTTTTCCTTTTTTAGTAGCTTCTTCTAATACGTTAATTCTTAAATCATCGCCCATGTGATCCATGGCGTCAACAGTAATGTTCGGGAATTTTTTACCTACTAAGCTCATATTAAATGTTTTTTCGTTTTTGATGTCACAAAGATAAAGCTTTCTAATAGGTTAAAGTATCTTATTTTGTTATGGCCTTATAAATAAAAACTATATTTACAGTGTTGTGATATTGTAATATGAAATATCGGTGAAAAAACAGCTATTTCCTTTGTTAATTGCATATAATTGGAAATTTGTCTAAGTTTGCCTTCCAAATTGGCCCTGTAGTTCAACGGATAGAATAGAAGTTTCCTAAACTTTAGATATGGGTTCGATTCCCGTCGGGGCTACTACACAGGAGAAATGATTAAATAATCGTTTCTCCTGTTTTTATTTTGGGATAATCCGGTGTTTATCTGGAAGATATGGTTTGCGATGACATTCATTCGGGTGGTTCGATACGTTGTTCCGTCAAACGCTAATTTTTCGGGGAATATCGAACCAATAACGGCTCTCCTTGTGTGAACTTAATCAAGATGGCATTCAGTGGCACTATTTGGCGTTCATTGTCGTGTTTGTAAATAGCTGTTTGTCAAATAGTTTTATCGAAATTTGTAATCGGAAGCGGTGTTGGTTTATGTGTTTTCATTCCGGTATGCCAATGGCGATACACCTATATTTTTGCGGAAAGTATAGATAAACCTTGACGGAGTTTCATAGCCTAAAGAATAAGCAATTTCAGAAACCGACCAATCCGTGACTTTAAGCAATATTTTGGCTTCCTGCAATATTCTGTTGGTAATGATTTCCGAAGTAGTTTTGTTGCGGATGTGTTTAACCGATTTATTCAGATGGTTAATGGATACCGAAAGCTGTTCGGCAAAGTCTTTGGGTTTCTTGAGTTTAACGCTGTCGGAAGTGGAGTGCAACGGAAACTGCAAAGCCAACAGTTCCTCAAAAAGTAAAGTTATTCGGTTATCAGCCCCATTTCTTTTAGTCGTTTTGGGTTGAATGCCATTCATTTTTATTGCTTTATGGATAAGTTCATACACCATATTACGGATAGCATCAAACCTGTACTCATAATCAGAAGAAAGTTCCCCTTTCATATTATCCAAAATAGCTTCAAATTCCCGATAGTTTTCTTCCGATAAACTAAATACGTTTTCCTGATGATTTTGAAAAACGGGGTAATCCTTAACATTTCCGAAATTGCTGAAGAAGTCATCATTGAATATACAGAAGTATTCCTTTATCGGTTCTTCCGTTTCTTCAAGAAGAAAAGGTATCATCGGATTGATAAAAACCAATGCATATTTTTCGATTTCGATAGTCTTGTCCGCATAATGGCATTTGCATTTACCCTGCACCAATTTTATTTTGTACAGGCTTTTCCGTGTAAATGCAAGCAACGAAATAGCTTTATTCCTTTTCTTTAGCGTATCAACTTCCATTACGTCAAAATGCCCTGTTCCCCACTGAAAATAAGCAGGAACATTCAAGTTTTTTGCTTTATAAAAATCCGCTATATCGTTACTGTTTTTCATTGTGTTAATTTACAAAACCTATTAGCACCAAACTAATTATTGATTGATTTTCGATATACTTCGTTTGATTGCGGACATTTTCCCCCGATTGCCCTCACTAATTTTGTTCCGTTAAAGATTTATAAAATAATTGTTATGGGTTTATCAGATTACAGGACATTGGGAAAATCGGGCTTACGTGTCAGCCCCTTAACATTGGGAACAATGACTTTTGGCGAAGATTGGGGTTGGGGAGCTAATCCTACGGATGCTCACGGGATATTGAGCGAATATATAGAAAATGGTGGAAACGTGATAGATACGGCAAATATCTACACCAAAGGACATTCGGAAAAAATCATTGGGGATTTTTTGGCAAGTAAAACCGTCCGCAGGGATGCTTTGGTTATTTCCACAAAGTTTTGGGGCAATATGTATCCTTATGATGCCAATGGTGGCGGGGCGGGTAGAAAAAGTATTATCCAATCGTTGGAACATTCTTTACGCAGGTTGCAGACAGATTACATAGACCTCTATTGGCTTCACGCTTTTGACCCCCATACCCCGATAGAAGAAACGCTTTCAGCCTTACAGGATTTGGTAAGTGCAGGAAAAATAAGGTATATCGCTATTTCCGATACCCCTGCATGGAAAATCACAGAAGCTCAAATGCTCGCCAAATTCAGGGGTTGGTCGGCATTTATCGGTTTGCAATTAGAATACTCTCTTTTGGAAAGGTCGGTAGAAAACGAGTTAATCCCTATGGCTTTGGATATGGGATTGGGGGTTATGCCTTGGTCGCCATTGAAAGAGGGAATTTTGAGCGGAAAGTACACAAGGGAAAACAAAGGTCAGCAATTAAGTGGCAGGAACGAAAGCAGAATAAGCCCCGAGCTTCCCGAAAAAACCTATCAGATAATCGAACAATTAGCAACCATCGCAAAAAACAGAAATGTTCCTGTATCGGCTGTTGCCATTGCGTGGGTAATGCACCAAAAGGGAGTTACCTCGACCTTGCTCGGAGCAAGGACATTGGAGCAGTTGAAGCAAAATATCAAAGCGTCGGAATTATTATTATCCGTTGAAGAACTGCAATCCCTAAACAAGCTGTCTGTTCCCGAACTGCCGTTTCCACATAACTTACTGAATGGCACAGCAGACCTTTTGCAGGCAGGCACAACCATAAACGGTATAAAATCAAATGTAGCCGAGATACTTCCGCAAAATGATGATGAGCGCTATGAATAAAGAGCCTAAAAAATATGTTTTCAACAATCAGAATATTGCGGTTGGGATTGTATTCTTTCTATTGGGATTGAGCTTCACGACTTGGACTTCGAGAGTAGCCGATATTCAGCAGAAACTAAATCTTACGGACGGGCAGTTAGGCAGTGTATTGTTTGCTATGCCTGTGGGGTTATGGATTTCATTAGCCGTTTCGGGGTGGTTTGTCAGGAAATATTCAAGTAAGTCAGTTGCCGTTTGGGGATTGGTTTTATACCATATCATATTGGTAGCAATAGGTTTGAGCAATACCACGATACAGCTTGCAGTCAGCCTTTTCCTGTCGGGGCTGTTTTACAGTGCCGTAAATGTATCTATGAATACACAAGGAACACTTGCGGAGCAAAAGATAAATAAACCTTTATTGCCCTTTTTTCACGGTATTTGGAGCGTGGCAGGTTTTATAGGAGCATCTGTCGGAACGCTGTTAATCAAAAGCGGAATATCGACCGTAGCACAATTTACTATTATCGCTTCTTTGGGAATAACTGCAATCCTTATATCTAAACGGCATCTTTTTTACAAACCCGAAATAGAGCGGGTAGGAAAGGCATTTGCCATACCTGAAAAATCACTTATTATACTTGGAGTGATTGCATTTTTTGCAATGATTTGTGAAAGTGCAATGTACGATTGGAGTGTGGTTTACTTTCAGAAAGAGGTATATAATGCAAATGACAATATCGGGATTGGCTATTCTATTTTTATGGCGATGATGACCGTAGGTAGGTTTGCAAATAATTTTCTGTTGGGTAAATATGGCATTAGAAATCTTATTCTGATAAACGCCTGTCTGATTTTTTCGGGAACATTGAGTGCAATCATTTACCCAAGTCTTACAGTCAGTTGTATTGGCTTTGGGTTGGTTGGATTGGGTATTTCCTCAATGGTTCCGCTTATAGCAGGTGTTGCAAGTAAAACCAAGAGAATGGCTCCAGCTTCGGGAATTGCATCTGTTTTGACCATTGGATTTATAGGCTTTCTGTTTAGTCCACCTTTAATTGGCATCCTATCAGAATATTTCAATCTAAGGATGGCGTTTGTGCTATTGGTCGTTTCATCATTGTTTATAGGTGGTTTATCTCGGTTTTTAAAACCGTGAAATAGTATTTTAGAAAAGAAGTATATTAAATAAACCAACTGAAATGACATCCTCATTAAATCATATTATTTCAGAGATACAGCGAAAAGAAAAAGCTCTTTCGCTCGCTTCTCTCAATGAGATTGATGAAGCATACCAAATGACCATATACCTGCAAGAATACTTATGATTGGTAAGGGAGGATATTATAAAGCAAGGCTTCAAAAACCATTGGGAGGAAATCAATTTCTTCAGTAACATTATGCCGTACATCCTCTCCAAACTCATTTACCACAATAAGATATTTCGTATTCAGACGGGTGCCCCGTTGACGGAGGAAAAATGTACACAAGTTGTTTTTCAGAACAATTACAGAAATTGAAACGGGAATACAGGGAGCGTATCTACAATTCTGATTTCTACAGATACTACCGTTCAGGAAGAACAGACCATGATGAAACCTATTTTAGTTTGGGCAACATCAATTTACACGACGGTTTGAATAGTTTCGTTTTTGAGATTGATTCGCTGTTTTCAACTTACTATGATAACAAAGTGGTTCGGATAATTGCCAATGAGTACTCTATACCTACATACTCCAAAGAATCAACAATGATGAAATAGCAGGCTCTCTTTCTGCAAGCGGTATCTCATCTGAGGGTATCCTTTGGACGAATACCAAAAATGCCCTGATAGAACTGATTTATGCACTTTATGCAAATGGGTTCTCTTTCCTATGGTAAAATAGGAATATGAAAGTCAGTTTTGTTTTAGAAAAATAATTCCAGATTACTTTAGGAGATCTGCATAATTCTTTCCATCGAATGAAATACCGAGCAGGTTCCCGAACCGCATTTTTAGATCAACTGAAATCTTCTTTGGAAGAATATATGGATAAAGATTATAAAGGTGTCAAAAACAAACAAAAAGGGAAGCAAAAATAAAGGATAACGATAACTTCGCACGCATAATGGCTTCGCCACCCTTCGGGACTTATAGTGCTTCGTTATCTTATACCCATTAGCGGAAAGGCTTTCTTTTTTTTCTGTTTTTTTCTTTTGGAGTGAATATTTTATGTTCTTTTCAACGGTATGACGCAAAGATATAACTCTGACAAAAAAATAAATTTTGTGCCGAAGTTATACGAAATAATAGTATTTTTACCGTAAAATAGATTTTGGTAGAAGCGTTAGAAAAACATATTAGTCGTTATTTCAAGGAGAACGAGAGACTTTCCAAGCAGAAACTTGTTGGTTCAATCAAAAAGGATTTTCCTGATTGGTCTGACAATACCATTAATATGTATCTGTCCAAGCTGAAAAAAGAAGGGGTTATAAACGCTCCCTCCAGAGGAATTTATGAACTGGATGGACACAAGCCTTTTCAGCCTAATATTTCAACCTCGCTAAAAAGAACATTCAATAAGGTCAAGCGGGAATTTCCCTATATCAGTTTTTGTGTTTGGGATACCGTGTGGTTGAATGATTTTATGCGTCATCAACCTTTTAAGCATTATACCGTCGTGGAAGTCGAGAAAGATGCTTCCGAATCTGTATTTGCCTTTCTGACAGAAATTAATAAAAATGTTTTCTTTAATCCTGATGAAGAAATATTTGACCGATATATTCATAATCAAGATGAAGTTTATATTGTGAAGAATATGGTTTCAGAGTCCCCCTTAATAGAAATAGACAAAATAGTTATCCCTGCATTGGAAAAACTATTAGTGGATATGTTAATTGATACAACACTTTTTTCGGCACAGCAAAATGAGAAGGAATTTATTATGAGGAGTGTAATGCAGAAATACACTCTAAATGAGTTGAAAATGCGTAGATATGCTGTACGAAGAAACAGAGAACGAGAAATTGACGAACTAATAAACATAAGTTTGGCAAAATAATTTTATTTATGCCAATATTATGTAAATTATGATAGATACAAAGTCCTATACGGTTGAATGGATTACCGACTTACGAAATAAGTTAGGAAAACGCATTGACCCGAAACTGATTGAGAAAGTAATATATGCATTGACCCTTTTGGAGCAGCTGCAATTGAACAATCTGAACTTCGTGTTTAAAGGAGGTACGGCTTTACTTTTAGCAACGGAAACACCTAAGCGGTTTTCTATAGACATTGACATCATTACAGAAGAACCGGAGGATAAAATCAAGGAGATTTTAGAGAAGATAAGCCAATTAGAAATATTTATCCGCTGGGAAGATGATAACGACCGAAGACATACGCCTGATGCACCTATCGGACATTTTAAAATGTTCTACAAAAGCGTGGTAGATGGTCACGAAGAACCAATATTATTGGATTTGTTATATACGTCCAATCCTTATCCTGAAACAAAAGAATATTCGATAAAACATAGTTGGTTAGCGACATCGGGCAAAGACACTACAGTTGTATTGCCGACATTCGAGGCTATTTTGGGAGATAAGTTAACGGCCTTCGCACCCAAAACCACAGGCATATTGTATTCAAAAAATCGTCCTGTCGAAATTATAAAACAGTTGTATGATATAGGTTTCTTGTTTGACCAAATAACTAATCTTAATGTAGTAAAAGACAGCTATTCAAGTGTGGTAAATGAAGAAATAGGTTATCGAAAATTAAACCTAAATGCCGATGAGGTACTGAAAGACACTTGGCAAACTTGCTATATCATAGCAGAAAGAGATATGAAGTCCGATGAGTTCAAACACTTACAATTGGGTATTAAGAACTTCACGAATTTCATTATTGACCGTTTTTCAATCGAAGAAGCCATAACAGCATCGGCTAAAGTTGCCTATCTGACTTCATTATTGAACAAAGAAAATGAGGAAATCGAACGGTTCAAAAATCCGTTGGAGATTAAGGATTGGCTAATTGAAGACCAAGCCTTTAATAAATTGAACAAGTTAAAAAAGACCAATCCAGAAGCGTTTTTCTATTGGTATAGGGGCTTGAAATAAGCAAATATTATCACAAGAAATAAAGTGCTATATTGTATGACGCATTGGAAAATAGTTGAAAGAATTTAAAAAAACCTCACGAGCGTCCAAAACGCTGAAAAATAATTAAGGAAAAAGGTGGAGGTACGGCTAAAAAGCCGTAAGTTTTGAGTCTCTAATTCAAACATAAGCTCCGATGGTACCATTCGCTATGCGGATAGCATGAATGCCATAAAGATAAAACAATTGATGAATAAATATAAGTTTATTCAGTCAGTTATTGTCATATTTTCCGAGGGAAAAATTCGACAGGTTGGTAAAAAAGCATGGTAGCGATAAGTATAGCAAGGGTATCAACAGCGGGACATATTTTGTGTCGATGTTATTTTGCCATATAGGCGGAGCCGGTTCCGTCCGTGATATCAGTCAGGGTCTTAGGAGCACCATGGGCATTATGAATCATCTGGGGATAGGCAGTGTACCGTGCAAATCAAGTCTTTCCTATATCAAATCTGGTTTCATTTATCGGATTGAACCTCTTTGTGAAAATCGGCCTCTATAAATGGCTTGATAATCCTTTTTACGAGCATAAGCAGATTATAGAAATGGCGCAGCTGAAATTATTTGATGGTTAAATTTATACCCACATCCCGAGGATAGGCCGCTTTTCTATTTAATATTGCAGGAAATTGTGCGATTTTTGCTTTGCCTATTTTTATTTTGAAGTAAACCCTTAAAGTAATGGAGGTTTTTATTCTATAGCATTCTTACAGCCGAGGCACTATACGCTCTTGCTTAGCTATGTAAAGATATATACGGCGTCTTGCATTCGATCTCAAACCTTTAATTAGGGGTATTTACTTATTCGATCTAAATGGCGATCTCGATCTAAATGGCGATTGTATATGAACTAAAGTAACTGAAAAGGAAACAACTTACCGGTTTTTTCTATTTCCCCTACCCTTCCTTTTGTTACAAAAGCTTTAACATTTTCATAACGAGTATGTAAACAAGCGTTATGAAAATTGAAATGCGTGTAGAACGTGCATTTAGAATTTGATAAAAATTCAATAAAAGCCATATTTTGTTGCTTTTTTGCTTGTTTAAGCCTACGGTAGCTGGTAAATTTGTGATAGCAAAAATGGAAGATATGGAAGTGAATTTACGTCGATTATCTGTTTTTACCGCGGATTTGCAGCTGATCTTAGGCAAAAGCATGCGTACATGCCAACGCCATATGCAGTTGATCCGCGATATGTATGCTTTGGAAAAGCAGCAGCCCGTAACGGTATATCATGTTGCAGAATACCTCGATACGCCTGTATCAAAAATAGCTGCTTTTCTGAAGATTAACCGAAATTAGATGGGTAAATGAGCAATGGGATTGCTCCGATGTAAAAAGATTTCTTGATAGGCCATGGGCAAACGCTCGTGGCCTTTCTTATTGCTCTCGTAAAAAAAAGCGTAAAAACGAGAGCAAAGACGGTCGGCTTTGTCACAGATTCCATTGGCTTCATGGCGAAGCCTATTGACTTTAATCTTAACCTGTCAGGCGATATTATACTTACGTATGACTTTATATCATTGCCAAAGGGCTTTATCATAAAAGCCATGGACGTGAACTTAAAGATGATCGACTTAAGTGCTATCCCGAACGGCATGACCTTGAATCCGTACTGATTTATTAAAAAGTGAAACGCCTTTGCGCCGTCGTCAATCGGGTTCATAGTAAAGTCGACAGGTTTGGTTATAAACCCAATTGGAGATAGCTTAAACCCGTTGGGAGTTAGCACTAAGTAGTGCGACTTTGCCCTAAAGTTGTTAAAAGTGATATTAATGTCGGTCAACGTAACTTCATTTCCGGTCGACTTCGTGTCAATTCCGGTTGGCTTTGATCTCAATCTCATCGCCTTTGCTTTAAAGTCGTATGTCTTTATGTCAATGTCAATTGGAATTAGCTTACAATTGTTTGTCTTTAATGCAACCTTATTCGAATTAATGATCCTTAAATGGTTTATCGCTTTTATATAAGGCGACAAAAGCGTCAAAAAACGACAAAAACGACAAAAGCGTCAAAATCGGACATGGCATTTTCCGGTTCTGCTCAATTTTGTTCTGTTCATCAGCGGTTGGTGGACTTTAACAAGAATAAGTAAATGATAACAAAAAGAAAGCATCCAGGCAAGCCGACTTAAATGCGCTATAGGTAACAGGCCTTTTAATTATTGATGTCTTATTTAGTTCTTTAAGGCATCAATGAGCCCTTCGGGGTTTTGAATTTTTACTTTTGAATTTTTACTTTTTAAATCATGCAAAATAGATATATCTCTTTAGGTTTTAGTAAAATAGCAGACGATGCCATGGCGACTTTAGGAACAACGGTAATTACGGCCATGACAGATAATCCAAACTTTGAGACGCCCGTTCCGGCCTTGACGGATATACAGGCGCTTCTAGATGATTACCGTGCGAAACTGGCCGTTACCCGAAAGGGCAGCCCATTAAATACCAGCGAAAAAAACGTGAGTCGTCAGGCACTGGAGAAGGGACTTAGACAATTAGCATTTTATGTCGATGCTGTCGCTGACGGAGCGTTACATATTATTTTAAGTTCCGGCTTTTCGGTGAAATCACTCGCGTCTTCTTTAACGGTTCCTGCCATACCCGAAAGACTTAGATTGAGTGACACAACGCAGAGTGGACAGATCCGTTTTGATTTTGACCCAGTAAAAAGGGCTTGGGAGTACGAGTATTGTTTTTCCACCGAAGTGGACGATAATGGTGATATATTATGGGGCGACATTCTATCTACTACCTCGTCCCGCAACAACATCATCGCTCCATTGATTCCAGGAGTTGTTTGCCGCGTACGTGTACGGGCCCGCAACGGAAAAGGGGTGAGCGATTGGAGTGAAGCCGTTAGCTTAATGGCGAGGTAAGAGGTTGACGGAGCCGGGATCTCCGGCTCCGCTCCTTGTTTACTTGCTCAACGTAGCATTAGCGAAAGCAATAACCGTTCATGTAACTAATATTTAACAATTCACTGTTGCTCGTGTGGTTAACTTTATATACTTTTGACGGCAGATCATGAAATGGTTCGTCAGGTTTTTTTTATCGCTATGTCTGCTCTTCGTCAGTAGATACCATCAAGTGCACGCGAATGTGCCTCAGCATGGCACACCGCATACGCTGGTAAAAGTTTCAGCGCTGAAGGAGGCGGCCTCTATAGATGCAGCGCATATGGCTAGACTGGTTTTTAAACCGGCTCCAATCCACAGTGTGAACATCGCCGAGAGAGAACGGCCTGCCGACAATGAGGAAGAAGATGAATCGGTTTCTTCGAGAAAATATGTAGAAATCAGTAATTACTTTACTGATTTTTTTTATGCCCTGAAGTCTGCCTATCTTTTCCTCCAGATTAAGCATAGCGCTGCGTTTTGCGCGCATTTTTCTTATTCTTTATCCCGTTCCTATCTCCTATTTAGGGTTATTCGGATTTGATTCGTCTCTTGTGAACGGAAAAGGCCTAACCTTGCTATTCCGTCATTTCTACTTCTTAAATAAACATTCCAGGGGTTTGCGCTTCGCATAAACCGGAAATGTTCTCGTACACAAATTTCAAATAGTATTAGAAATCATATTGCTTCAGTAAGCAAAATTATTATGAAGAGAATTTTCATGCTCATGGGCTTGGGTGCCGTATTATGCCATTCAAGCTGTCAATCAAAAAAAGAAGAAAAGGAAGAGCAAACTAAATTTGTCGTGACCAGTCCCATTAAAATGGACACCGCTATCACGAAAGACTATGTGTGTCAAATCCGCTCCATACGCCACATAGAACTCCGAGCCCAAGAACGGGGCTATCTGCAGAAGATTTTTGTAGATGAAGGCCAGTTTGTGAAAGAAGGCCAACTCTTATTCCAGATCATGCCCAAGCTATACGAAGCGGAGCTGCAAAAAGCGCAGGCCGAAGCTGATTTCGCTTCGATAGAGTACCAAAACACAAAAAGTTTGGCCGACAGTAATATTGTGGCTCCCAATGAACTTGCGATGGCGAAAGCTAAGTTTGATAAGGCCAAAGCCGAACTGGCCTTAAGAAAAGTGCACTTGCAATTTACGGAAATCAGGGCTCCTTTTGATGGAATTATCGATCGCTTCCATGTACGGCAAGGAAGTTTGGTTGATGAAGGCGACTTACTAACCGAGCTTTCCGATAATAGTAAGATGTGGGTGTATTACAATGTGCCCGAAGCTGAATATCTAGATTATAAAGCGAACCTTAAAAAGGATAGTCTAACGAAGGTTGATTTACTAATGGCTAATAACCAGTTATTTGACTATCCCGGTAGGGTGGAGACGATCGAGGCCGACTTTAACAATGAAACCGGAAACATTGCTTTCAGGGCAACCTTTCCTAATCCTAAGGGACTGTTGAGACATGGGGAAACCGGTAACATTCAAATGGAAACACCATTCAAAAACGCCATGATCATTCCGCAGAAAGCTACTTTCGAAGTGCTTGAAAAAAAATATGTTTATGTGCTGGATAAAGAGGATAAGATACAATCGAGAGAGATTAAAATAGCAGCCGAGCTGCCACATATCTTTATTATTGAATCGGGTCTATCGGTAAATGATAAGATCCTTCTGGAAGGTATTCGTCTTGTTAAAGAAAACGAGAAAATTGAGTACAAACTAGAAAGTCCGAAACATGTTATATCGCATTTGGAGCTGTATGCAGAATAATGGAATAACTTAAAAAAGATCAAATGTTTAATAAATTCATACATAGGCCTGTATTTGCGATCGTCATATCCATCATGATCGTATTTGTGGGTTCGTTAGCAATCAAGCAGTTACCCATATCGCAATTCCCCCAGATTGCGCCAACAACCGTAAATGTTTTTATAGCTTACCCGGGGTCCAGTGCAGACGTATTGGTAAAGTCGACACTGATTACCTTAGAGAACGCTATTAATGGCGTTCAGGACATGCGTTATATAGCTACCGATGCGACCAGTGCCGGCGAAGCTACCCTAAGAATTATTTTTGAACCGGGTACCGATCCCGACCAAGCAGTAGTCAGAGTAAAGACCAGGGTCGACCAGGTTATGCCCCTCTTGCCCGAGTTGGTTCAGCGTGAAGGGGTCGTTGTTACCCCCATCCAGCCGAGTATGTTGATGTACGTGAACCTGTACGCAACCGGCAAAAACATGGATGAAAAATTCCTTTATAACTATGCCAACGTAAAAATGATCCCTGAAATCAACCGCATTAAAGGGGTGGCAAGATCTCAGATATTAGGCAGTAGAACCTATGCCATGCGCGTTTGGCTGAACCCCGACCGTATGAGAGCTTACCACGTGTCTGTTGACGAGGTGATGAACGCCATGGCCGAACAAAGTATTGTTGGTCGTCCAGGGCGTATCGGGCAGAGTTCGGGTATCGAAGCGCAGTCATTAGAGTACGTCTTAACGTATAAGGGTCGGTATAGTGAACCTTCTGAATATGAAAATATAATTATTCGTGCCAATGCGGATGGCGAACGTATTCGTCTGCGAGATATAGGTAAAGTAGAGTTAGGAAGTGAGTTCTTCGATATTTACTCTAATCTCGATGGCCACCCTTCGGCTTCCATACTCTTAAACCAAAACTATGGTAGTAACGCGAGTGATGTAATCGCTGCTGTAAAAGATAAACTTACGGAGATGAAGAAAACTTTTCCTCCGGGCTTGGATTACAAAATTAGTTATGACGTTTCTCAGTTCCTTGACGCCTCTATAGAACAGGTTATTCATACGCTAAGGGACGCGTTTATCTTGGTAGCGATTGTTGTGTTCGTTTTCCTCGGCGACTGGAGATCTACCCTTATTCCCATATTAGCCGTACCGGTGTCGCTCATAGGGGCGTTCTTTGTCATACAGTTCTTCGGGTTATCCATTAACCTGGTCACATTGTTCGCCCTTGTACTAGCCATAGGTATTGTGGTGGATGACGCCATCGTCGTGGTGGAAGCCGTTCACGCCAAGTTTGATGAGTTTCCTACGATGACGCCTTATCAGGCTGTTAAAAGAGTGTTGGGTGAAATCAGTGGTGCCATTATAGCGATTACTGCCGTGATGGTATCGGTATTCTTACCCATATCATTCATGACCGGCCCTGTAGGCACCTTTTATAGACAGTTCTCTATTACTATGGCGAGTTCAATTGTGATTTCGGCCATTATCGCACTTACCCTTACGCCGGTACTGTGCGCCATGTTGTTAAAAAATCACCATGCAGAACATGTAAAGCCGAATATGTTTAGTAAAGCACTAGACAGCTTTAACCGTGGTTTTGATAAACTTACCGGTAAATATGTTGGAGTGTTAAAATCCATAGTAAGCAGAAGAGTACTAACGTTTGCCATATTAGCGGCGTTTTGTGCGGGTATCTTCTTTGAAAGCCAGATACTTCCCGCAGGTTTCATCCCCAGTGAAGATCAGGGCACTATTTATGGGATTATCCAAACACCTCCGGGGTCTACGCTGGAAACTACTAACCAGGTGTCGCGAAGACTTCAAAAAATTTGTGAAGAATTAGAAGGGGTAGAGTCGGTATCATCTCTGGCCGGTTATGAGATTATGACAGAAGGTAGGGGATCTAATGCCGGTACCTGTATGATTAACCTTAAATCATGGCATGAACGGGAACACTCGGTTACCGAGATCATGGAAGAGCTGGAAGAGAAATCTAAAGGATTAGGGGCGATCATCGAGTTCTTTGAACCGCCCGCCATTCCGGGCTTCGGTTCATCCGGTGGTTTCTCACTGCGTTTGTTAGATAAAAATACGACTACTGATTATCAGGACTTTGATAAAGTGAACAAACAGTTCCTTGATGATTTGAGTAAACGTAAAGAGCTCACCGGCTTATTTACCTTTTTTGCGGCAAACTACCCTCAATATGAGCTGGAAATTGACAACAATTTAGCCATGCAAAAGGGAGTTTCTATTGGTAAAGCAATGGAAAACCTGGATATTATGATAGGTAGTACCTATGAGCAGGGTTTCATTAAGTTTGGACGTTTCTTTAAAGTATATGTTCAATCAGATCCTAAATACAGAAGATTGCCTTCTGACGTACTGAACCTTTTTGTCAAGAACGATCATGGTGAAATGGTGCCTTATTCGGCATTCATGAAGCTTAAAAAGTCTCAAGGGCCGAATGAGATCACCCGGTATAATATGTATAACTCTGCAGCTATCAGAGGGCTGCCTGCAGCAGGCTTTACTACCGCAGATGCCATTCAGGCCATTCGTGAAGTAGCGAAAAAATCACTTCCTAACGGCTATGATATTGCATGGGAGGGCCTTTCCTATGACGAGGCTAATAGAGGGAATGAATCTCTCTATATATTCTTGATTGTACTCGCATTTGTGTATTTCGTGCTTGCAGCACAATATGAGAGCTTTATTATACCGCTTGCGGTAGTATGCTCGCTGCCTGTTGGGGTATTCGGTTCGTTCTTATTACTTAAGTTAATGGGGCTTCAAAACGATATCTATGCGCAAATCGGTCTTATTATGCTCGTGGGGCTACTCGGAAAGAACGCGGTGCTGATCGTGGAGTTTGCGGTACTCAAACACCGTGAAGGTGCCACGATACTCGAAGCAGCTATTGAAGGAGCTAAGGTGCGTTTCCGTCCAATCCTTATGACGTCGTTTGCCTTCATTGCGGGATTAATTCCATTGATCATTGCAACAGGTGCCGGCGCAATCGGTAACAGGACCATTGGCGCATCCGCGATGGGGGGTATGTTATTCGGTACTGTTTTCGGCGTAATTATAGTTCCGGGACTATACTATATTTTCGGTTCCCTTGCCAGCGGAAGAAAACTGATTAAGGATGAAGATGAGATCTCATTATCTGATGAGTTTGTACATCAGATAGATAAATTCGATAATACTGATGAAAATGAGTAAGCTAATTAGTAAATATAAATATGTATATGTTATAGCGGGCTGCCTGGTACTAATAACATATACAGGATGTAAAACACCTTCTTTAGTTCAGCGTGAAGCAAATACAGAAACACCTGCGCGTTATAACGACTCGCAGGATACGCTTAATACGGCAAAGCTCACCTGGAAGGAATATTTTACCGATCCTTATCTAGATGCGCTGATTGATACAGCATTGCACAATAATCAGGAATTGAATATCACCTTGCAGGAAATCGAAATTTCAAGGAACGAAATCCGTGAAAAGAAAGGGGAATACTTGCCTTTTGTCGGTTTGAAAGGTTCCGCAGGTATCGATAAGGTCGCCCGCTATACCAACATAGGGGCGATGGAATCGAACACGGATATTAAACCTGGAAGAGAAATGCCCGAACCGCTGCCCGATTATCTTGTAGCGGCTTACGCTACTTGGGAGGCGGATATATGGAAAAAACTGCACAACGCCAAGAAAGCGGCTGTCAGTCGATATTTATCGACGGTAGAGGGTAGGAACTTCGTTATTACGAACTTAATTGCTGAAGTGGCCAGCGGCTATTACGAATTGCTAGCGCTTGATAATCAGCTAGATATTGTGAAGAAAAACATAGAAATCCAAAGCAATGCCTTAAAAATCGTGAAAATGCAAAAGGCGGCTGCCCAGCTTACCGAATTGGCTGTGCGCCGATTTGAGGCCGAAGTGCTAAACACAAAAAGTCTTCAGTACACAATTCAGCAGCGGATTACCGAAACGGAGAACCGTATAAATTTCTTGTTAGGCCGGTATCCACAGCCTATTCAGCGGAGCAGCAAAAATTTTGAAGATTTGATACCCGAAGCTGTGCATACCGGTATTCCAACTCAACTGCTGGCAAACCGTCCGGACATCAAGCAAGCGGAACTGGACTTGGCGGCTGCAAAACTCGACGTAAAGGTGGCAAAGGCCAGATTCTATCCCTCTTTGGGAATCTCTGCCGCAATTGGCTACCAAGCCTTTGATCCGGCTTATCTGATAAAGACGCCCAAGTCGCTGCTTTATTCGCTCGGGGGTGATCTGACAGCGCCTTTAATCAATCGGAATGCAATAAAAGCAACCTATTACAATGCCAACGCGAAGCAAATTCAGGCGGTTTACAATTACGAACGGACGATCTTAAACGCGTACGTTGAGGTAGCTAACCAGTTAGCTAAGATAAACAACTTGGAAAAAAGCTACGAGTTAAAAGCGAAGCAGGTGGAAGCGCTATCACAATCGATTGGCATTTCTAACAGTCTTTTTAAGTCGGCAAGGGCCGATTACATGGAAGTATTGCTGACGCAGCGTGATGCCTTGGAGTCAAAATTCGAGTTAGTTGAGACCAAAATGCAGCAAATGAGTGCGATGGTTCAGATCTATCGGGCTTTGGGCGGCGGATGGAATTAGTGTTTTTTTTTATGGATAAGGAGGCTGTCTGGAAGTCGTTATTTTGGCTTTAGATAGCCTCCTTTTATGTTAAGCTTGTGGTGAGCGTTAGGATAATTCTGTTAAGGGATCCCAGTAAACAGATTGAAAATTAACGACGCGGTCGTGCTTTACGGCGATGCCTTCATTTTCCAAAAGCTGTTGCATAAGTGTCGGATGGCCGAAGGCTGCTTTAGCACTCAGTTGACCTTTACTGTTCAGTACACGATGAGCAGGCACCGGCGGATTGGCCTTGCCTGCATTTCCCATGGCATAGCCAACCATACGCGCAGCGCCGTCGCGACCGAGGGCTCTGGCAATGGCACCATAAGAGGTAACTCTTCCTGCCGGAATCTGTCTAACTATGGCATAAACGCTTTCGTAAAAGTTTAATTCCTTCACCTTGTTTCTAACGTGGTTTTTGCTAAAATAGTGATTTTCCCTTTCAAAAAATGCATCTTTGTATATGTCTAAAGGAACGTTGTATCTATTACCGGTACCATTATCAGATCACGCGGCGGCGGGATCATTCACCGCTTTCTTTTCTGAGACCATCAATTCAATCAAAGAGTATATCGTTGAAAATGAAAAGACGGCCCGTAAATTTTTAAAACAAGCGGGATTGAAGATACCTCAACAAGACTTGATTATACACGACTATGGTAAGCATGCGCGGGATGACTATCATAAAGATCATTTTTTTAAAGCATTGTTGAAGGGAGAAGACGTCGGGTTAATGAGCGAAGCTGGTTGCCCCGGTATTGCTGATCCCGGTGCAGACATCGTTGCCCAGGCGCATAAGCTGGGAATTAAAGTAAGGCCCTTAGTAGGCCCTAACTCTATGATATTGGCATTGATGGCTTCGGGATTCAATGGTCAAACGTTTTCCTTCCATGGCTATCTGCCTATCGATAAGGTCGCTCGAGCAAAAAAAATCAAAGAACTGGAACATACAGCGCAAAAGGCTGGGCAAACGCAATTATTTATGGAAACGCCATTCCGTAACAATCAACTGCTCGAAGAAGTGTTAAGAGTCTGTACCCCCAAAACGCGTCTGTGCATTGCCTGTAATATCACCGGATCTGATGAATGGATAAGTAGTGATACGGTGGAAAATTGGCGAAAGAAGAAGGTGGATCTTCATAAAAAACCGGCGATCTTTTTGATGCTATAATGGGATTTTCAGTGGCTGGTTAACAAGTCATTTTCTTGGCGCGCCATATCGACCGTATCCCGATTCGATGCACTCGATATGACCGCCAAGTGATATTTTAAAACGTCTGCGTTAAGGATTCATCCCACAACTGGTTCCATTCGATTTGAAACTGATTATTCCTGTCCACATCTGTTAAGAGTTCACCTTTAAACAATAGCTGGACATTGTTTTTTATGGATGCGGTTACGGTAAAGGTTCTTAACAATTCGTCATTTTCGTTATAAACATCCACTACATAGCCTATATGTACCGGGTCGCTTACATCACCGATGAACTGATGGAAACTGAGGCTTTTGTTGCTGCTGTCAAAAGAGGGATGCAACACCAAGGTTGAGGCCGCTTGTCTTTCCGTTGTCTGCGCGTTGAAAGGAGCGTAAAGGAAGTCTTCGTGCTCCGGACTAATACGAATCTTGTGTACTTCAGACAAATCATATCCGTCCGTAAATTCGAAGCGTATTTCACTAAAATATCGTTTCAGTACGGCGTCAACTTCGATGTGATTATCGATCTCAAGGTGTGGGATTTGAGCGCCGAAAATTAGTGCCTGATGATTGGCGAAGCTATTGGAAATATAAAGATCTGATGCCTGTGCGATCCTTGGCGGTAGCACTAACGCTGCTTTGGATACATTGGATGTAATAAATCCATAATAGGTGCCTCGGGGTAGCTTAAAGGACAAGTCGATCCCATCGGTTGAAGGATCAAATGTGGTATTGCCCTGGGCTGCGAATGTATGGTCGTTTGCGTTAAAGATAAAATACTGAATTTTACTGATGTCATCCGTCGGCTCCTCGGCATGTTCTGCATTATAAAGTCCAGAAAGCCGGAAGTTATCGAGCTTAAAGGTTCCTCTATTCTGATCATAGTCGTTCGCCTCACCTCTTTCCCCTTCGAAAGGTTCAATTTTGATTGTTAGACGCTCCGCCTGAACGGCACCAAGCTGGGATAGATCAAACTCATAACTGTTTCTGGTGTTGTCTTTGGTGTTAGAAAATTGATTATCTTCAGACAGCGGGCGATAGGTAGTGCCATCGTCTGTTGACGAATAGATCCTAAAGTTTTTTGGCCCCGTGCCCGAGCTTGCAACGTCAAAAGCGAGTGTCGTTATTTGGCTTACCCCGCTTAGCGGCATCGTGATGACTAAGGCTTGTAAGCCGCGTAAACTGAGGGCTTTTCCTGCGGGATAGGGGCTCAGGCCGAAGCCTGCCGTGAAGCTGGGCGAAGTATCTACCGCTTGAAAGCTTAGAGAGGGCGCTGCGCTCCCAACGGCTATTTCCGGTACCAGATCGTCGTTGTTAAACGACCAGAAATAAAGGTGCTGTTCTTCAGGCCCCGATTCTGATGCGGACGTGGACATGCGATTTGACGATGATGTCGTCATTAGCCTTGAGGAGTTCATCGCGGATTGATCGGCAAGGGGTGTGATGCGCTTGGTAAACCCTTTGAGTTTGAGGGTGACCGTATGCAAAGCTTCTTCATCGATTTGGCTTTCAGGTTCAGGTGCTGGCTTTTCACACCGTATAAACAGCACCGAGAAAAGAAATGATAAGGACAGGATTTTGAAAAAGTGTGTCTTCATGTTCATTTTTTTTTAGGGTTTAAACAGGTTACTCTTATGGCTCATAAGAAAACCCTTGTCAACTGAATGATGCCGGTTAACGACGGTTCGTTGTTGCAATAATACCCAATCCTTTTCTAAGTGCTTAGAATAGAATCGATAATGAACAAAATGAACAGGGAGTCTGTGCGGTGGGTGGGTGTGTATACAAGTGCAATAGCATTCGCATTGCACCTGCATATTTCGTTAATAGTTTATAAGATCAAAGCCTATATCCCGTCTGAAGTTTTTTCCTTCGAAATAAATTCGTCCGGCATCGGCGGTAGCTTGTTGAAGTGCTTCCAGTAAATTATCTTTTAGGGCGGTTACCGCTAACACCCTGCCTCCGGCGGTTTGGACTTCTTCGTTAATAAGTGCCGTGCCGGCGTGAAAAAGCAAAGATTCTTTCACGTTTTCGAGTCCGCTGATTACTTTGCCGTTTTCGTATTTGCCGGGATAGCCGCCCGACACGAGCATGACAGTAGCGGCGGTTTTTTCCGACACATGAAAGGTTTTGGATGCCAAGTTTTCTTCTGCCACTCCCAACAGCAAATCAACAAAATCACTTTCTATACGTATGAGGACACTCTCCGTTTCCGGATCGCCCATCCGCACGTTGTATTCTACTACAGACGGATTACCGTTATCGTTCATTAATCCTATAAAAATGAAACCTTTATAATGAATGTTATCTTTTCTTAGGCCATCAATGGTAGGCTTAATGATTTGATTTTCGACTTTACTTAAAAAAGCCGCATCGGCAAAAGGGACCGGTGAAACAGATCCCATTCCTCCAGTGTTCAGTCCCGTATCTCCTTCCCCTATGCGTTTATAGTCTTTCGCTGACGGTAAAATTTTATAGTCCTTACCGTCAGTCAAGACAAAAACCGACAATTCGATCCCTTTTAAGAAATCTTCTATAACGACCTTGTTGCTGGCCTGACCAAATTTCGCTTCGGCCAACATAGCACGGAGTTCTGCTTTTGCTTCTGACAGGTCCGAGCAGATTAATACGCCCTTTCCGGCGGCTAAACCGTCGGCTTTTAAAACGATGGGCAGCGATCGGGTTTCCAAATACTGCAGCCCTTCCTCTAAGGTGTCTTTTGTAAAGGAGCGCGAAGCGGCAGTAGGAATTCCATGGCGTTGCATGAATTGCTTTGAGAAGTCTTTACTCCCTTCTAGCTGAGCTCCTTCCGCTGTCGGCCCAATTACGGGAATATTTCGTAACTGCTCATTCTCCAAAAAGAAATCATGAATGCCTTTCACCAAAGGTTCCTCAGGGCCAACCACTACAAGCTCGATATGATGCTCCAATGCAAATGAGCCCAACGCTTCAAAATCGGTAGCTTTTATGTCTATGTTCTTTCCATAGGCGCCAGTTCCTGCGTTTCCTGGGGCAATAAATAGTTGGGAGGCCAATGGGCTTTGAGAAATCTTATACGCAAAAGCACTTTCTCTTCCCCCGGAACCAATCAATAAAATATTCATTTTTTAAATTTTGAGGATATTCTTTTCATTCTAACACCGCAAAGTTATTTTTTTTCGCCAATTATTGGCCGCTTTATAGAAGCTTTTTCCTTTTATGGGTCTATATCCGAAAAGCGTATCTGATAGCTTGCTGCTAAGTCTTCTACAAGCGTTGCATTGCAGGCCATTTATCGCGAATTGAAGGTAGGCCTAAGGCTTTGAAAGGAATTTTTTGCATATCAGGCGAACTTTGTCTAGCTTTGCGAAACGAATCCACATAGTTAATTTAGAATAATTTACGTAGCAGAATCGCCTATTTCTAATAGGGCTTTTCAGCGAACAAATTGAAATGAAGATAGCGCTCGAAAGATGAAGATGGCTGAAACGCAGGTACAAGAGGAAACCTTTACACTGGAAGAAATTCTGGCAGGAACTAAAGAGTATCATCGATTGATCTTGTGGAATGACGAGATAAATACATTCGACCATGTGATTTATTGCTTGATGAAATATTTGGATTACAGCGAAAATCAAGCTGAAAAAATAGCGTGGAAAGTGCACAATGAAGGAAAGTGCGCTGTGCTGGAAGGCACTTATACAGAGGTGGATGTTTATAGAAAAATCTTAAAGGAAGAAGGACTGACCGTTAGTATCGAATAGCTTGGCCCCTGCTTAAGCGTGCGGCTACTTTTTCCGGCTTGTCCGCCCCATTTCCCCTTACTTAATCCTTTGGCGCCTGCTTCCCCCTTCGCTATTTCTTTATTACTTAGCGAGCGAAGTACCTTGACCCGTTCCGGTGCTGCTAAGTGAAATATCTATATGAATTTCTGGGAGGGTCTGCCGCCGGGCTACCACAAATATACTGTAATAATGGTGTTACGGGTTAATCTTATTGTTGAAAAACAGGTCTTAGACTAATTGATAATGTTAATTTTGACGACGTCAGATAAAGCTAAAACTAAACAGATTGATCAAATGAAGTTACAATGTGCAAGAAATATTGTGTTTTTCTTAACCTTATGCCTAGGTCCCCTCATCCTGTACGCGCAAGACAACGCAAAGATAAGTGGTGTTGTGGTCGACTCAGTAACGAATGAGCCGATCGATTTTGCGAGCGTAACGCTACTGAACCAGCAAACGAACCAAGCAGTAAAAGGCGGACAGACCGATGAACAAGGCCGGTTTTCTTTTTCGGGAATTTCCGCTGGCACTTTTATGCTACGGGTAAGCTTTGTAGGCTATGATGCCTATGAAAAACGGTCAGTTCGTATAAATGGCGGACAGTCGGTTGCGATGGGAAACATCAAGCTAAGTCCTTCTGCCAGCACCATGCTTAGGGAAGTGGTGATCGAGGGTACCCCCCCTGCGATGCAAATGGGAATCGATCGAAAGGTGTTTAATCCCGAACAGAGTATCGTGAGCGCAGGCGGGAATGCTTCTGAGTTGTTAGCGAATGTTCCTTCGCTTTCGGTAGACATGGATGGGAATGTAGGTTTACGAGGTTCTACCAATGTTCGGATTTTGATCGACGGAAAGCAGTCGGCTCTAGCGGGCAGTAATATCAACAATTTGTTAGAATCCTTACCGGCAAATTCGATACAGCGCATTGAAGTGATGACGAATCCTTCTTCCAAGTACGATCCGGAAGGACAGGGAGGGATTGTCAATATTATTCTAAAGAAAAATATCCGTACCGGATTCAATGGAATGGCGCGTGTGGGCGGCGGCTCTTTTAACAATTACAATGGTGGGCTCGACCTTAACTACCGCGACTCCAAGTTTAATTACTTCGGAAGCTATAACTATAGAAGAAGAAACAATCCGGGAAGTGGTTTTAATAACAATACGTACAATGATGGGAGCCGGGTATATAATACCAGCGATAACGGCAGAACGGGAAATAGCCATACCGTTCGTTTAGGCGCCGATTTTTTTGCAACGGAGAAAACGACCTTAGGACTTTCTGCCAACTTAAATTTACGGGACAATATGCGTAGAGAAGACCTTTTCTATACCTATTACGATTCGCTAGGTTCCGTAATCGGAACCAGTCCGCGGTACACCAACCAGAACGAAGACGATACGGGTTATGAAGTAAACTTCGATTTTAAGCGGGAATTTAAACGGGAAGGAGAAGAGTTAACCGCTAACGTCTCTTACGGGAGAAGCAAGGAAGATGGTATACAAACCTTTGAGCAAACGGCTACCCACCCATCTATTGTGATCGACCCCGGTCGTATTAACGACACCTATGAAGACGGTAAAAATGTTAATATCCAAGTAGATTATGTGCTTCCTTTCAGTAAAGAGCAAAAGCTCGAAGCAGGTTATAGGACAACGCTCCGCTATAGCGACGAGCAACAATTGTCGGATGCCTTAAATACCTCGAATGGGTTATACGAGCGGGATTACGATTTGACAAATGATTTTAATATGGATGACATTGTCCATGCGCTGTATGGCAATTATCAGAATAAGTTGACTGAGAAATTCGGGTATCAGGTTGGGTTAAGGGCTGAACAAGCGTATTTAAATACCGAATACCTTTCTTACGATCCGAATGTCGCCCCGGAAGACCGATCAACGCGGGGCCGCCTCGACTATTTCCGTGTTTATCCAAGTATATATTTGACGCAAGAGTTAACCGAAGGATCTTCCTTACAATTAAGTTATACACGTCGTGTAAACAGGCCCAGAGGCTGGCAAGTAAATCCTTTCCTGGATATTTCCGACCCTGTTAATTATCGGCAGGGAAACCCGAATTTGCGACCGGAAGATATCCACTCTTTGGAGCTAGCCTATAGCAAGCAGTGGGGAAAGGTGAATCTAACGTCTTCTATATATCATCGGATCACGAACGATGTCGTGGAAATGATCGTTGACTCAGCCGCCGCAGGAACCAATGTGACCTATTCGACATTCCGTAATATCAGTCAAAATCGCGCATCCGGCATTGAATTGATTTCGCAATTTACATTGAACCCAAATATCGACTTTATGGCTAACTTCAATGGTAACTACCAGTCGTTCAGCGGGAGCGAAGAATATGGTGTCGATCCGAATAGCGGATTCAACTGGGATGCGAACCTGACGGGGAACGGAAGGATCACTAAAGGATTAACAGCGCAAGTAAGAGCGAATTATATGGCCCCACGTGTGATGGCTCAGGGAACGTCTAGGAGTATGTTCTTCGCTGATGCGGGGCTCAAGCTGTCTGTATTGGAAGATAAGGGCAGTATCATGTTGAACGTACAGAATATCTTTAACAAGGCCCGTTTTGGAGGTACCCGCACAACCGCACAGTTTTTTAGTGAATTTGAGCGTAATTTCATGAGAGGGCCTCGAGCGATGTTGACCTTCTCTTATCGCTTTGGCACACGGAATCCCGGTCAAGATCAGGAGCAACGAAAAGAAGAAAATTCAGAGGATTTTCCAGGCGCAGGTGAAATGCAATAAAAAGATGTATTTTTGTCCGAGGATAAAAACTAAACAACATGTATACAGGACTTAAACATTTTCATTCAGGACTACGTTATGTGGTTCTTCTATTGTTAATATTAGCAATCATTTCAGCAATAAGCGGATTAACAGGAAGAAAATCATACACCGAAGGCAACCGTAAATTGAATCTATTTACCTTGATTTCCGCACACATTCAATTATTGGTGGGCCTGGCTTTGTATACAATGAGTTCGATGGTTAGCTTTAATGATATGAGCACCGTTATGAAAACGGCTAATTTGAGGTATTGGACAGTTGAGCACATCAGCATGATGGTGATAGCGATTGTTTTGATTACCGTTGGGCACTCCAAATCTAAGAAAGCGATTGAATCATCTGCGAAACATAAGGCCATTGTCGTGTTTTACACCATTGCACTCGTTGTGATACTTATAGCTATCCAGATGGCGGTAGGAAAGGGGTTCATCTCTTTCTGGGGAATCTAAGCGCTTGACTGATTTTGTGTTAACTTTGGAATAAAAATTTGAAATATTAAAATTTTATATTAGGTTTGCTTCATCATGACGATCAATACTACTATACGCAACTGGTGGTGGCCTGTTAAGAACAGCGCCGGGAGCACATATAATGGCATAGATTGATCAACCAAAGCCTTAAACTTATAACCCGACGCGCATAACGTCGGGTTTTTTTATGCTTAACGATTACAAAAAGGTTAATAAATAATGACGGACACATATCAATTACGAACGAGATTTAAAAAATTATTGGCAGACACAACCACGCCGGTTAGTATATATTTAAGATTAAGGGATGTGTTTCCGAATAGTCTGCTGTTGGAGAGTTCTGATTACCATAGTCGCGAAAATAGTATGAGTTATGTTTGTTGTTCGCCTATTGCGGGGATCAGTCTCAACGAAAATCAACTGGAAGTGTATTTTCCTGATGGACAAAAATCCAGTAAACCCGCCGATAGTATAAATTTAAGAGAGGAAGTGTCCCAATTCCGTCAGTCTTTTAAGGCCGATAAACCGGAGGAGTTTAAGTTTATCACGAACGGACTATTCGGGTATTTCACTTTTGATACCGTAGCTCATTTTGAAGATATAACCTTGGAAACGCCCGTAGACGAGGCGCGGAATATTCCTTTTCTGCAGTATCATGTCTATCGCTATGTAATTGCCATTGATCACTTTCGTAATGAGCTTTATGTGTTTGAGCACTATTGTGGTGAGCCTGAGGAGGATGGGTTGAGCAAGATTCAGTACCTTATACAAAACAAAAATTTCCCTGAGTATAAATTTGAACTGAATGGCGACGAAAGCTCGAATAAAACCGATGAAGGCTATAAAGCCTTGGTGGAGAAAACGAAGGAACACATTTTTAGAGGAGATGTTTTTCAGATCGTTCCTTCCCGAGCGTTTAGCCGTCCATTTTTAGGGGACGAATTTAACGTTTACCGAAGCTTACGGTCGGTGAACCCGTCTCCCTATCTGTTTTATTTCGACTATGGTAATTTTAAATTATTCGGTTCGTCACCCGAAGCGCAATTGACCATCAAGGGAAAAGAAGCATCCATATATCCGATAGCGGGTACTTTCAAAAGAACAGGAAATACGGCAGAGGATTTGCGTGTGGCAGAGGCGCTAAAAAATGATCCTAAAGAAAGTGCTGAGCATGTGATGTTGGTCGATTTGGCAAGAAACGATTTGAGTCGGCATTGTGTGGATGTGGAGGTCAAATCGTTTAAAGAGGCCCAGTTTTATTCGCATGTAATCCACTTGGTTTCTAAGGTGAGTGGTACTTTGCAGGAGGGTGCTAATCCCTTTGATGTGGTGGGAGATACTTTTCCTGCCGGTACCTTGAGCGGCGCGCCGAAGCATATGGCCATGCAATTGATAGATAGGTATGAACAACAGCAACGTGGTTTTTACAGTGGGGCCATTGGTTATATGGGCTTCGATGGCGACTTCAACCATGCGATTATGATCCGGACTTTTCTGAGCAAGAATAATCGATTGCATTATCAGGCTGGAGGCGGTGTTGTGGCGGGCTCTTCAGCCGAAGGCGAATTAAATGAAGTTAATAATAAAATAGCTGCTTTGAGGAAAGCGTTAACGTTGGCCGAGGAGCTGTAGGATCCAAGGCTGGAAGGTGGAGGGTATAAGGGGAATACGGTATATAACCTACAGCATACTGCTTATAGCCTACAGCCAATAAATAGTAAATAAATAAGCTGCCGGCGAAATGCCGACAATAAAAAAAGCTGATAAATAACAATGGCGCAGAAAAAACTTGCTACTGAACCCAAAATTTTGGTGGTAGACAATTATGATTCTTTTACCTTCAATTTAGTGCATCTGCTGCAAGAGTGCGGTATGGATTGCACGGTTATTAGAAACGACAAATTTAATATAGAAGAGGTGGCGGCTTACGACAAAATCTTGCTTTCTCCGGGACCGGGGATTCCGGAAGAGGCCGGACTGCTTATGGATGTTATCCGCACTTATGGCGCCTCAAAAAGCATTCTCGGTATTTGTCTTGGGCAACAGGCAATAGCGGAAGTGTACGGAGGAAAATTGTTCAATTTAAAAAAGCCGGTACATGGAACGGCCACGCCGCTGCAGGTCTTAAAATCGACAGAACCTTTGTTTAAAGATTTGCCGGAACGTTTCCGCATCGGGCGTTATCACTCGTGGGCAGTGGCTCATGAGCAATTCCCCGAGGAACTGGAAGTGACCGCTGTTGATGATGAAGGGGTGATCATGGCTTTGTCTCATAAGACCTATGATGTAAGAGGATTGCAGTTCCATCCTGAGTCGGTTCTTAGTGAACATGGAAAGCGGATGATTGCAAACTGGTTGAACAAATAATCGATGGGCATATGAATATACTGGATAAGATTATCGGTAGGAAAAAGGAAGAACTTGCTGTTGCGAAAACAAAGGTGACGATTGCTGATCTAATGCAACAGCCACTGTTTAATCGTACTTGTTACAACCTGAAGGATGCGGTGCTGGATCCGAACAAGACTGGGATTATCGCTGAGTATAAAAGGGCCTCTCCGTCAAAGGGTGTCATCAACGACAAAGTTTCTGTTGAAGAGGTGGTAAGCGGTTATGCAGCAGCGGGAGCGTCAGCTATTTCGGTTTTGACCGATGCAGATTTTTTTAAAGGCAGTTTGGAGGATTTAAAAAGAGCTAGAGAAGTGCTGAAAATCCCTTTGTTAAGGAAAGATTTTATCGTTGACGAATACCAGATAGCTGAGGCAAAAGCATACGGTGCTGACATTATCCTGCTAATAGCTGCGGCATTAAGCAAGGAAGAAGTGGCGTCGCTGGCTCAGTATGCTAAGGATTTAGGCTTGAATGTGCTTTTGGAAGTACACAATGAAGAGGAACTGGAAGCGAGTTTATTCGATACGATTGACGCTATCGGTGTAAACAACCGGAATCTTAAAGACTTTACCGTGTCGATTGATCACTCTTTAGCTTTGGTGGATCGCATTCCGGAATCCTTTATAAAAGTGTCGGAAAGTGGGATAAGCGATCCGCTTATTATTGGGCAGTTGAAGGAAGCCGGATTTCAGGCTTTCTTAATCGGCGAAAATTTTATGAAAACGGCTGACCCTGCGGAATCAATTAAAAGGTTTGTGAGCGAGCTCTAATTTACGCACTCGATTGCTTTGCACAAAAAGGGTGACATCCGCCGAAAAGCTAGTTATTTTATTAGGACGTATATAATATTTCGCTATTTTTGCGTCTCACCTTAAATGAAACTATCCTCAAAAATGGCTAGATTAAATCTATTGGAAGAAACGCGTTTCGAGAAACTCCCCGTAAGCGTTTACAAAAATTCAAAGGCAGCCTCGTTAGCTGTTGCTGCTCGTATCGCAACATTAATTAAAGAAAAGCAAGAAAAAGGTGAGCAGGCCGTATTAGGTCTTGCTACAGGCGCAACTCCTGTTCAAGTTTACGCAGAGCTTGTACGGCTTCACCGCGAGGAAGGGCTAAGCTTTCAGAACGTTATTACTTTTAATTTGGATGAATATTATCCGATGCAACCCGACTCTGCCCAGAGTTACGTGACTTTTATGAACAAAAATCTTTTTGATCATATCGACATAAAAAGGGAGCATATAAACATTCCCGACGGTACGCTTGATCAGTCGGAAATACCGGCCTACTGTATGGAGTATGAGCGAAAGATCAGCGAATTAGGTGGCTTGGATTTCCAACTTCTAGGTATCGGTAGAACGGGGCATATTGGCTTCAATGAGCCGGGCTCTGCTCCAAATTCTGGTACGCGCTTAGTGACTTTGGACGACCTTACCCGTCGGGATGCATCTCGCGACTTTGGCGGAAAGGAAAATGTGCCAACTAAGGCAATTACCATGGGTATCGGTACGATATTTAAGGCACGCGAGATTATCTTAATGGCTTGGAGTCCGGTAAAAGCAGAAATCGTTAAAAAGGCCGTTGAGGGAGAGATGTCTTCGGACGTGCCTGCGACCTTTCTACAACTTTCCGATCACGTTGAGTTTGTGTTAGACGAGGGCGCTGCCAGCGAACTTACGCGCTTCAATACGCCTTGGCTGGTGAAAGATTGTACATGGGATTCGAAAACGATTAAGAAGGCGGTTATCTGGCTTGCGCAGACTGTGAAAAAGCCGATTCTCAAATTGACCGAAGAGGACTATAACAATCACGGTATGGCCCAGCTGGCTACTGAAAAAGGCCCTGTTTACAATATTAATATTGATATTTTTAATAAGCTTCAACATACAATTACCGGCTGGCCGGGAGGTAAACCAAATGCAGACGATAGTCAACGTCCGGAACGGGCAGTGCCTGCTCGGAAAAATGTGATTATTTTTTCGCCACATCCGGATGATGATGTGATTTCAATGGGCGGTACATTCATCCGTTTGGCCGATCAAGGGCACAACGTGCATGTTGCCTATCAAACTTCCGGTAATACGGCGGTTTGGGACGACGATGTACTGCGTTATATCGAGTTCGCTACCGACTTTACAAAATCGCTGCAGTTGGGGACAGAGAAGTTGGATGCGCTATACGCTGAAACCAGAAAGTTTATAGCGGCTAAGAAGCCGAATCAAATTGATACGGATGAAATTCGTACGATCAAAGGACTGATCCGTAAAGGGGAAGCAATAGCAGGCGCTAGGTTTGCCGGCTTGCCCGATGAGAATATTCACTTTCAGGATTTACCTTTCTATGATAGAGGTAAATTTTCAAAGGTTGTTTCTTATGAGGATGACATTTTGCAAACCATGGAGCTGTTGCAACAGATCAAGCCGCATCAGGTCTTTGCGGCAGGGGATTTTGCCGATCCTCACGGAACGCATAAAGTTTGTTTTGACATTATGCTGGAGGCATTGACCCGTTTGAGCAAAACGGAGGAGTGGACGAAAGATTGTTGGTTGTGGTTGTACAGAGGCGCTTGGCATGAATTCGAAATTCATGAAATTGAAATGGCTGTTCCACTGTCGCCACAAGAAGTCGTCCGGAAGCGGCTTGCTATTTTTAAGCATCAATCGCAAAAAGATCTTCCTGTATTCCCCGGAGATGACGCACGCGAGTTCTGGGTACGTGCAGAGGATAGAACCAGTGAAACGGCCAGGAAATACGATGAATTAGGTCTAGCGGATTATGAGGCAATTGAAGCCTTTGTGCGCTGGAGATTTTAGAAAAATCGGGCTTGTCTAATAACCTCTTGTAGGTGTATTAGACAGGCCTTTTTTTAATATTGGAACTCGCCTTTTAGATTAACCCGTACATGAAAGGGTTGTAAATAGGTGTCTACCAGCACTGCAAATTGCCGGCGGGATAATGTGGCGTCTAAGTTATATTCGCCCTCGAATTTAAAACGCCTTGTCCACCCTTTTTCGACCTCCGCGTTTAATTCTTCTCCCCTATTAGCGACGTATTTTATTAAATCTAGCAGATGTTTTAGCTTTAAAACGGCTATATTTTTGTCTTTAAACCATATTTGGCTTCTCGTATACAACTGCTTAACGATGGGCTCGATCTCTTTGGATGAGACGAGGCTGTCAGGACGAAATAGAAAAGCTCCTTTTGCATCGCTTTCGGTATAAACGCCTTTCAGGATGCCTGTAGCCCCAACGCGCTGAACTTGGGGATAATGAGGGTCGGATAAACTGATGTCCTGAAAAGGCATCACGAAACTTTTAAACGCCAAAAGTTCGCCTTGTAGTGTCCTGACATTCATGTTATCAGAACTTGTGTTGAAGAAAGCGCAATATGCAGCCGCCGCTCCGCAAGCCTGCGCACGAAGCATGAGTAAAGGCGTATGGTTAGCCTCTCCCGAAGAGAACAGCTGATCCGTGGTAGCGGTCGCGAAGTAATTTTGTAGTGTGCTATCGGGCAGTATACTGTTTAAAGGGATGTTGAACAGCTGCTTATCTAACTCCGCAACGGCAATACCGGTTCTGTATAAAGAAGAATGGTAGTCGATTTTTTTATCGAGATTTTTCGGTTGTAATTTGGGTTCAATATTTTTTGCCTTCAGTAGCCGAAGGAGAGATGCATGCGGGGTGGCGTCCACCAAAGCGTTCACTTTAATCTTTTCTCCATTACTTAGAATTACCTGCCATTTCTTGCCTGATTTTTCAATTTTTGTAACCGTTAAATTTTTTTTATAAGCGAGGCGTTTAATGGTGTCCGCACTATTTTCGAATACATTCTGAGCGATTTTTGGTGCTATATTTTTCTTGGCTGCGGTAAGGGCGGAGTCTGATAATTGTTGAACATTGGCTATTGCCTTTAACAGGAAGGCCCACGTTCCTACATCTAAGCCTTGATTAGATCGTATGTGTTTTGTTTCCCCCTGTATCAAATGGCCGCCGATGTGCGTCGAGTCGACGACCCAATACGTTTGGACGCCCGACTGGGCGGCCTGCATAGCGGCGGAAAAAGCATCAGGTCCATGGCCATATACAAAGACTTGTGGCTTGGGTGGTTTTTTACTTTTCTGTGCTAGTCCTGAAAAAGATAACAAAGAGCATAAAATGAAGAGGAAAAGTCTTGCTACCATTGTATACAATAATTTGTCGTTATGTTTGCTGCAAGGTACATAGACGGTAAATAATTTCCAATTATATCCCCACTTAGCGGCAGCGTGTTGCGTAAGCCTGAATGGGATGCGCTCGGTCAGGACTAAAAAGCTAATAACCTAAACAAAAAAAGAGTAAACGCTTTTACGCGCTTACTCTCGAAGTATATAATGAATGTTTAGTCTATAATGAGCTTTGTTGCTTGGCTTCCTCTTTCATCTTATCGTTTGCAACAATGACAATTTCTACGCGACGGTTTTGAGCCCGTCCAGCCTCGGTATCGTTATCGGCGATTGGCTCGCTGAAACTTTTTCCTTCCGTTCTTACGCGGCTAGCGGCCAAACCTTGCGCCACAGCATAGTTTTTGACAGCAACGGCTCTGCGTTCTGACAAGCCTTGGTTATATTCTGCTGTCCCTTTATTATCTGTATGGCCGATTACCAAAATATCGGTATCCGGGTTGTCGTTTAACGATTTGACTAAATTTTTAATATTGGTTTGGGCCTCCGGCTTCAAAGCAGTCTGATCAAAGCCGAACAGGATACCCGAATCGAATTTAACGATGATACCTTCTCCGGCCTTTACGACTTCCGCGCCATCTACCGTCCGCTCAATCTCCGCGGCCTGTTTATCCATTTTTTTACCAATCAAGCCACCGGCAACACCTCCGAGTGCGCCACCAACGATGGCACCTACCGCTGTATTACCCGCTTTGTTGCCGATCAGGGCACCTAATCCCGCACCGCCTACGGCGCCGATACCGGCCCCTTTCTGGGTGTTGTTCATAGACTTTATCGTGTTACAGCTTGTGAATAGTATACTCGATGTAGCAAGAGCAACACCAAAAACTGCTATTTTATTTTTTATGCTCATTTTAATGTTATTTGATAATGTTAAACCTGCGCAAACTAAGTGCCAAAAAATTAAATATAAAACACTAATTTTAAACTCGATTAAATGACCTTGATTAATACTCGTTTTTATTAAGTTGCTGTTCCGGAATAGGGATTTTCGGTAAGGATTCCGCTTTCGGTCGGCCATCACGCTCAAATTTTGCCAATGCCGTTTTAACATAATCTCGAATATCGTATTCATTCCAATACCTGCATTGCTCGTAACTCGGACGATACAGAGACATAAAGTTCATTAAATCGTCCCCTTCAAGGCCGGTAATTTCGCCCACATTGTACTTGTTAAACTTCTTGTCGACTTCCGTTTCCCTTATTTCGTTCTGTGCATAATTGTTAAACCTTCTCGCATTTTTTGCTGACCTGCTGAAGGTTCCGTATAGCGCGCTCAAGGGGTTAAAGACATAGGCCAGTGCTTTCGGTTTACTGGCGCCATAGGGCGTCTGTTTTTCGTAATCTTCCAATATATCTTGAAGCTCTTCTTTTCTGGTCTTGCCGGTAACGGTAACCGTTTCCAGTTCGATGGTAGGATTTAAGCTTACCACAATATTCCGTGGATCTGTTATACGGTAATACATAGACGAATAGGCGTATTTGGTAACAATAAGCGTATCCCCTGCTTTTGCAGGAATGACGAAGCCTCCCTCACTATTTGAAATCGCCTTCTCCAAAGTCCGCCTATTGGTGATGGTAGCCTCCGCTACTCTCTTAGGGGTTCCCTTCTCTACCACTATTCCCTCCAGGGCTTCCTGGGCTTGTGCTAAGCAGCCGAAACTGAGTAAAAATAGTGTTAGAACGACGCTATATATGCTTTTAAAGTGTTTTTTACGCTCCATACTTCTCCTCGGTAAACATAACAAATCATTTGCACTAATAGTGCTAAAAAATGTTAAATTAGCTAATTACTGTCAGTTGTCAGCCATCAGCTTTCGGCTGTTAATAGGGCCAATCTGATATCATTAGCTTTAATGATATCATAACGCGTGTTCGCAAATGTCAGGCATTTTATCTAAGTTTGCATATGATAAAATCAATGACCGGATTTGGTTTAGGGACCAAAGAAAGTGCCAAAGCGAAATATACAGTAGAAATCAAGTCGCTAAACTCTAAATATTTGGAGCTTAATCTGAAAATGCCGAAGACTTTCTCAGAAAAAGAACTTTTCCTCCGAAATGAGTGTACAAAGCTCATTGAACGAGGTAAGGTAAATATTACGGTCAACGTTGAATACGCGGACGCCTCGGCGAAGGCGGCAACGATCGATGGCAGCTTGCTTAAAAATTATTATGCCCAGTTAAAGGCCATCGCCAAAGAATTAAATGATCCTACGGAGAATATATTCGAATTAGCACTTAATCTACCGGAAGTAATCAGCTATTCGGAAGAAGCTGCTGATGAGGAAGAATGGCAGGATTTACTGGATACGTTTTATTTGGCATTGGAAAAGTTTCAACAATTTCGTTCAGACGAAGGCCAGGTGCTTAAGGACGACCTCTTTAAAAGAAATCAAACGATTTTAGACCTTTTGTCGGCCGTAGAAAAACAGGAGACCTCACGTATTCCCTTGATCAGAGAACGGATCAGTAATTATATGGTGGAAGCAGTTGGGGGAGAAAATATTGATAAAAACCGCTTTGAACAAGAATTGATATATTACATCGATAAGTTGGATATCACGGAAGAGAAGGTGCGTTTGAGAAGTCACTGCGAGTATTTCGCAAAGATTTTGACAGCACCGGATGCTAATGGGAAAAAATTAGGATTTATCTCACAAGAGATGGGCCGGGAGATCAATACCCTCGGTTCGAAGGCCAACAATGCCCAAATCCAGCAGACCGTTGTTCAGATGAAGGAAGAATTGGAAAAAATCAAAGAACAGTTATTGAATATTTTATAGAAACTTGTCGTTGCCAGATGGAAGGAAAGCTTATTATCTTCTCCGCGCCTTCGGGGGCCGGAAAAACAACAATTGTAAAGTGGTTACTGGAAAAATTTAATGACAAGATTTCGTTTTCTATTTCTGCTAGTACGCGGGCACCTCGGGAAGGAGAAGTTGATGGAAAGGACTACTATTTTATAAGTAAAGAGGAATTCTTACATCGAATTGCTAAAAAGGAATTCGTAGAATTCGAGGAAGTGTACTCTGGGACTTTCTATGGCACGTTACGGGCCGAAATTGAACGGGTCTGGTCGGAAGGAAAGGCCGTTATTTTCGATATCGATGTAATCGGGGGACTTCACTTGAAGAAGAAGTTTGGAGATAACGCCCTTGCCATTTTTGTGCAGCCACCCACGTTGGATGTACTGATAGAACGACTACGGGGAAGAGGGACCGATACAGAGGAGAAGCTGAAGGAACGCATTGAAAAGGCCGATAAAGAATTGGCCTATGCGGACAAGTTTGATGTTATTTTAAAGAATGACGATCTCGACAGAGCCTGTCAAGAGGCGTCCAAATTATTGCTTGATTTTCTGAAATAAGGGCGCTTAAGGAATGCAAAAAATCGGACTTTTTTTTGGTTCATTTAATCCTGTTCACATCGGTCATCTAATTATTGCCAATTATATGGCCAATTATACCGATCTGTCGGAGGTATGGTTGGTGGTCTCGCCGCACAATCCCTTTAAAAAGAAAGACAGCCTGTTGAATATGTACGACCGGTTGGAGATGGTAAATCTGGCATTGGAAGATGCCGAACGCATCAAGGCCAATGATATTGAATTCCGCCTTCCACAACCTTCTTACACCATCGACACGCTAATACACCTGAAAGAGCGGCACCCAACAAAAGACTTCGTTTTAATCATGGGTTCGGACAATCTTTTAACACTTAAGAAGTGGAAGAACTATGAGATCATCTTACGCGATTTTTCTATTTATGTGTATCCCAGACCGAATTACGGGGCCGATGAATGGATGGCGCATCCGCGGATAACGTTCACGGAGACGCCCTTAATGGAAATATCCTCGACCTTTATTAGAAAGGCTATTAAGGAACACAAAAACGTACAGTACTTTCTGCCAGATAAAGTACTGGATTTTATTGATAAAAAAGGAGTTTACTTATAGCGTTGCCCGTTGTCAGTTGTTAGTTGTCAGTTGCCTGTTGCCTGTTGCCCGTTATTGGTAGTTAATGTTTAACTCTGGAGCAAAGAATACTACAACCTATATCTTAAGGCTTACCTTACTCCTTGTTCTTTAATTTACCTCCGCAACAAAGAATCCTACCTTCTATGCCTTAAAAAGCCTTATTCCCTATTAACGCTACTCCCTAATTCCCTAATTCTTCCAATTCTGCTTTTTCGTTAATGGGCACGTCCAGAATAAAAGCATCGTAATAGGCGGTATCTTGGTCGGAATAAGTGCCGTAGGCATTTAAAAGAAAGCCCTTTTTACCATCGTTGGTTTCTATTGCGTATAATACGGACATATCTGCTGGATCACTCTCGCCTTCAAAACGATAATTGCGGACGATTGTCAAATCTTTTGCTTGGTAAACGGGCGAGTCCTGATTACCCAGATAAGCGCCTTCTTCTTTTATGGTGATTTCTTCGCTATAACCTTTAGCGGCCAATTTATTCATCACTACTGATAGTGGGGTCATAGATGCAGATGTACTCATAATAACTCGATATGATAGCTGTTAAACTACTGTATAACATGGGATGCTCTAAATAGTTTGCGTCTTCCATGTAGGAAGTGCAAAGGATACCTCAATATCGGGCTATTCTTTTAACTTTGTATCCGGTGGTTGCAGCGGTTTCGAAAGCATTGCTTGGCGATGCCTCAACTTCATGCTGTTAGTTTGGGTGAGGTGGAGAAAAACAATTGTTAATAACACCGCTGTTTTAATTCCAAAATTGAACGATAACGAATAAATATATTCAAATGAAACTTTTTTTGTTAGATGGTATGGCGCTGATTTACCGGGCCCATTTTGCTTTAAGTAAAAGTCCGCGTTTTACTTCTACCGGACTGAATACGTCGGCTATTATGGGCTTTACCAACACCCTGTTGGAGGTACTTAAGAAAGAAAGACCATCTCACATGGCGGTGGTGTTTGATACAGAAGCGCCGACAGAACGCCATACTTCATTTGAAGCCTACAAAGCGCATAGGGAAGCGATGCCTGAAGATTTAGCTGCTGCGGTACCTTATATTTTCCGCTTGATTGAAGGCTTTAATATTCCGGTAATCATGATGGACGGCTTCGAGGCAGACGATATCATCGGCACCTTGGCTAAGAAGGCCGAACAGGAGGGCTTCGAAGTTTTTTGCATGACGCCGGATAAAGATTTCGCACAACTGGTAAGCGATCGCATAAAAATCTACAAACCTGCTCGCATGGGGAATGGGCATGAAGTGTTAGGAGTAAAGGAGGTATTAGAAAAGTGGGAAGTTGAAAGAGTAGAGCAGGTAATCGATATCTTAGGCTTATGGGGCGATGCAGTGGATAACATACCCGGGATACCGGGCGTTGGAGAAAAGACCGCAAAAAAATTAATTCAGGAATTCGGTTCTATAGAAGAGATTATTGCAAACACGAGCCAGTTAAAAGGCAAGCTGAAAGAGAATGTGGAAACCTATGCGGAACAGGGGCTAATTTCAAAGAAATTGGCAACGATCATCCTGGACGTGCCAATCGCATTTGAGGCGGAAACCCTAACGGTTAGAGAGGCCGATAAAGATTTATTGGAGCCGCTTTTTGCGGAACTAGAGTTTAGAACCTTAGGTAAAAGGGTCTTTGGTGACGATTTTAGTGTGGCCGATAACAAGGCCTCCAACGGCGGCCAGATGGATCTTTTTGGTTCGAGTGAGAAAACGGTTGTTGCCGAAGCCACCGAGCCGCCACCGTCTCGGAATCATATTGGCAGTACCGATCACAGCTATACTTTTGTAGATGATGAGCCGAAATTAAACGAACTGCTTACTGTATTAGGAAAACAGTCGGCTATTTGTTTTGATACAGAAACAACCGGAACGGACGCCAACTGTTGCGAATTGGTGGGTCTTAGTTTTTCCGTAGAAAAGGGAAAAGCTTGGTACGTACCAGCGCCGGCAGATCCGCAGGAAGCGAGCGCACTGATTCAGCGCTTCAAACCTATTTTTGAAAATCCCGCTATAAGTAAAATCGGACAAAACCTAAAATTCGACATCTTGGTTTTGAGTTGGTATGATGTAAAAGTAGCCGGTGAGCTTTTTGATACAATGTTGGCTCATTATCTAATCGATCCGGAGACGAGACATGGGATGGATGTGCTAGCGGAGAACTACTTGGGTTATACACCGGTTTCCATCACCACATTGATCGGACCGAAAGGAAAAGGGCAATTAAATATGCGCGATGTCGACCCGAAAATTGTAAGTGATTATGCGGCGGAAGATGCTGATATTACGTTACAGTTGAAAGAGGTGTTTGAACCGATGCTGGTGAAAGTTGAGGCGGATAAACTGGCGCGCGAAGTCGAGTTTCCTTTGGTGCCCGTGTTGGTAGAGATGGAAAAAGTGGGCGTGCGCATTGACGTCAAGGCGCTTGCCGACTTCTCGTTGGCCATTCAAAATGAAGTCCAAGTATTGGAAGCCCGAATCTATGAAAAGGCAGGCGTACCTTTTAACATTGCTTCGCCAAAGCAACTTGGCGAGGTGTTGTTTGATAAATTGCAGTTGGATCCAAAAGCGAAAAAGACGAAGACGGGGCAATATCAAACAGGTGAAGACGTTCTTATAGCACTGGCCAGCAAAAGTGATATTGTGCAGGATATATTGGAATATAGACAATTGCAGAAACTGCGATCCACGTATGTAGATGCACTGCCTCAATTGATCAATTCGAAAACGGGACGCGTACATACTTCCTATAATCAAGCAGTGGCCGCCACGGGAAGGTTGAGTTCCAACAATCCCAATTTGCAGAACATTCCTATCAGAACCGAGCGGGGGCGGGAAGTTCGAAGGGCATTTATTGCTCGTGATGCTGAGCACGTAATCTTATCGGCCGATTATTCGCAGATCGAACTTCGGTTGATCGCGGAAATCAGTAAAGATGCAAACATGCTGGATGCTTTTGCAAAAGGGTTGGACATTCATACCGCTACTGCAGCTAAAGTGTATGGTGTTTCTTTGGCGGAAGTGACGGCCAGTCAACGGCGCAATGCAAAAGCCGTCAATTTTGGTATAATATATGGTCAATCGGCCTTTGGCTTGTCGCAAAGTTTAGGGATTCCCCGTCGGGAGGCAGCCGAGATGATTGAGCAGTATTTTCTTCAGTATCCCGGTATACGGAATTACATGAGCAATACCATTGCGTTCGCAAAAGAACATGGCTATGTAGAAACACTCTTGAAGCGCCGACGTTACCTAAGGGATATCAATTCTGCCAATGCGACTGTAAGAGGGTTTGCAGAACGAAATGCAATTAATGCACCTATTCAAGGCTCTGCGGCCGACTTAATTAAGATTGCGATGATTCATATCCATCAGGATATCAAAAAAGCCAATCTCCAAGGCAAGATGACCATGCAAGTGCATGACGAATTGGTGTTCGATGTGCCAAGGGACGAGGTACATGCGTTTAAGGAAATTATAGAAGAGCGCATGAAGGGGGCTATACAGACAGAAGTGCCCATTGTAGTGGAAATTGGTGAAGGGCAGAATTGGCTCGAAGCACATTAGTTGTAATAGGTGGGGGTATATAATAAATCACTCGAATGAAAATCGAAAACATACAGGCTTTTTATAGAATCGGATTGCTCTTGGTCGTCAGCTTGTTCGTCGGCTCAAAGCTCTGGGCACAAACCGATAGCGCAGAAGTTAAGCCGATTTATTTTGAAAAGTTGACGGATGGGACGACGCAGTTCTATTTTGACGAGCATTATTTTCTCGTGGATAAGTTCTGCCAATTCAAATCGATTGAACGGGTCGGTAAATACGATTTATCGATCAAGAGCTTTGATGGCCCTTTTACTGATTACAACAATGATGGTAAAGTAATATTGACAGGGAATTATGCACAAGGGAAAAAAGAGGGCATTTTTACAGCCTATTTCGCTAACGGACAAGTCAAGTGGATAACCACCTTTAAAAATGGGAAGGCGGAAGGGATTTCCCGTTATAACTATCCGGATGGTTTGCCCATGCTAGAGATTCTCTATAATGAAGAAGGAGCCTTTGTTCAAAACTACTGGGATACCAGAAGGCGGCAACGGGTTATCGAGGGGAACGGAAAATATGAATTTTCGGTCAGAGCCGAAGGATACAATGAATATGGTTATACCTTTCAAAACTACCAAGGAAATATTAAATCGGGAAAGCCGGACGGCAATTGGAATATCTTTCTGGTTTATCCAAAAAACGAACGCGACTATGCTGGCTACGAGCGTTTTGAGGAAGGGCTGTTCAAGGGAGGATATGATGAGATTACCAGTATTCCTTACAAGAATTCCTCCCGTATACAAATCGGGCCATCATTGTATTTCCTTCAAGCGGAGGAAATGGTGAGTAAGAATTGTACCATCGACGAAAATCAGGATTTCTCCATGTACGTGATGAAAAAACTGGAGTCTGCGTTTGCTATTTATGATTCCCGCGGCTTGCTATCGGAGCCCTCAAAACTTAAAATAACGGTAAGCGTTAATAAAATGGGAAGCTTGCGGGACTTAGAAATCGTTGAAGGTCTATCTGAAAAGGATGGCGACAAAATTATCGCAAACGCGCTACAAAATATTGCTTATTGGATCCCTTCTTATGCCGGCACTGATTATATAGACGATGTGCTCACTATCACCGTGGATGTAACGGTGGATGAAGAAAACGGACAACTCCGTTTTTATAACTTGCAAATAGCGCGGGAAAACGGAATATAGGCGTAGGAGCAGACGGTTTTCCTGAATAGGTAAGTGGGCACATTCTTTGCGATAAGGGGGCGAAGCCGTTCCCTTGTTCACAAAGAATGTCTACAGTGAAGCTAGCTAACGTTCTTACAGCTCAATAGAATCTCCTATCGACAGTAAGTGGAGATTCAGGCCCGCCGCACTAAATTTCTGTTTGGCTTCTTCCTCGTCTATTTTAATGGGAGGGAAGGTATTATAGTGTATACCGATAATGTTTTTGCAATTTATGAAACCGGCAGCCTTAATGGCATCGTCTACTCCCATCGTAAAATGGTCGCCTATCGGTAGGAAAGCCCAATCTAATTGTTCGTCGGCCAAAAGTTTCATTTCCAGCGTTAGGGCGGTGTCGCCCGCAAAATAGATCTTCTTGTCGCCACTTTTTATTACATAGCCCGCGGCTACGCCGCCATATTGCTGATCGGGTGTAGCATTTGTATGCAGTGCATAGACCATTTTTGCTGATCCGAAGGACGTTTTAATGGTTCCGCCAAAATTTATCGCAAGAATCTTGTCTTGACTAACCCCTTGCCTTCCGACCCAAGCAGCCGTTTCAACGATGGCGATGACCGCAGCGTCCGAATTTTTTTGAATGGTTGCCACATCGGCTACGTGATCTTCGTGGGCATGACTGAGTATAATGTAATCGGGCTTCAGACTATTGATGTCAATGTGCTTTGCTTGTTCGTTAGGCGTAATAAAGGGATCGAACAATACATTTGCGCCCTCGAGTTCCAATGCTATGGTAGCATGTCCGTAAAATGTTGCTTTCATATGCCAAGTAAAAAGTGAAAATTCAAAAGTAAAAAGCTGTTTCTTATAATAGTTGCGTTTTTAGGTATGAGGACATAAGTATCAGGTATCAGGATGAATTGCCTTCTATTGATCACCTCATAGTTTAAGCCTTATACCTTATGCCTTTTTCTTTTAGGTATCAGGACACCAGTTTACCGGCAGGCAAGGTGTGTCCTCTTTTACCTTACCGCTTATAACCCAAAACTATTGACCGAACATACCGCCGAAGCCTCCTAACATATCTTTTGTGGCCGCCTGCATTTCCGTTTGACTCACGTTCTCAGCCTGTTGAAGGGCTTTATTTATGGCTACGGCTAACAGCTCTTCCAGTTCCTCTATGTTTGCTTCTGCGTGGAAGGCTGGGTCGATATTAATCGATTTAATCTCTTTATTAGCGGTGGCGGTTACTTTAATAGCTCCACCTTCTACTTCGCCCGATACGCTGATTGTATCGAGACGCTTTTTGATTTCTTCGGCCTTTTGTTGGGCCTGGAACAATTTATCAAACATATCTATTTGGTTATTTTTGTTTGTTCTTCACTATTGGCTGTACTTATAACTCCTATTAAGTTAGCCAGCCCTGTCTGCTTCCAGCTTTCGCCTTCTGCTTATCATTCATCACGCTCCTATAGAGCGCCACGCGTTAATTAGCTATTCTCCAACATAATCGCCACTTCCATTATAGGCGCCTTGTCGAATAACCGGCATATCCAGTATTTTGTACAGGTCGTCTAAATGCGTCAGACTTCCATTCGCCATATTACTTAACAAAACAATGGTAACATCGTTTTTTAGATCTCTAATATACAAATTTTTAAATCCATGCCACCAACCGGTGTGGTATACAACATGTTCCTTTCCTTGTTCAAAGGTCCGCCAGCCGAAGCCATAATTGAACACGCCTTTTATCGATTTGTCGTTGTGCGGTGTATAAGCAGAATCCTGCCAAGCTTGGTTGATCAGCCGCTCCTCACGCATGGCGCGGTCAAAGAGGAATAGGTCTTCCACGGTGCTGTAAATTCCCTTGTCGCCTACCGGGCCATCGTGAAAATTCTGTACTACAGATCTTCTCCAGACTTTGTCATGTCCAACAACGTCTGTCGGTATCTTTTCATAATCGGCTTTCGAATAGACATGCGTGTTCTTCATTCCGGCTGGTTTGAAGACCTTTTCTCGCATAAATACCGTAAACGATTGCCCGCTCACTTTCTCTATAATCGCTGCCAATATCATAAAGTTCGAGTTGTTATAATGAAACCTCGCATCCGGTTTGGCATAGGGAGAGGGTTTATGTTCAGCAAGAATCTTCATGACATCGGTATTCGTCATACCCTTCTTCTTGTCGGGCCATAAATTATCAGTGAAATAGACATAGTTTACCAGGCCTGAACGGTGTGTTAGTAACATGCGAATAGTTATTCCGTCGTAAGGGAAGTCGGGAAAAAATTCTTTGACCTCCTGATCAAGCTTTATTTTTCCTTCCTGTACCAGCAGTAAAACGCCCGTAGCCGTTAAGGGTTTGGAAACAGAAGCTAACTCAAATTGAGATTCGATTTTCAGGCTGTCTTTTCGTAAATAATCCGCCCAACCGAGGGTGTTCTCGTAGATAATTTTGCCTTTCTTTGCCACCAATACGTTACCATTGAAGCCCGATTTTTTGTGAAGTTTCTGCATAAAAGCGTCGATCTCCTTATGGGCGTCTTTCGGGTTATACAGAAGTCGGATGCTATCGGTTATTGCTTGTTCTTTGGCTTTTTGCTCTCTTTTTTCTTCGGCAGAATTGCAAGCAATAAACACGATTAACGAAAAGAAGGAGAGTTGTAAGAATCGTCTCAACACGGAATCAGTTTTTCTTGTCAAATGTACTAACATAGGAATGGCGAAATTGGTAAAATATTGTGTTAAATGCTAATTTAATGGAATTTTTACACGCTGTGTATGCTCAGTGTAATAAGGGCTGGGAAAAATGAAAACAATTAATACGCAAATGTGGTCAAGTGTATAAGTTTTTTAACTTTGTAGGAATAAACCAGCGCGGGGCCGAGCCTGCCGTTGACGAGATTGAAAAATATTAATACATAAAAAGTAGAACATGTCATATAGAATAGAACGCGATACAATGGGCGAGGTGCAAGTGCCTGCCGATAAGTATTGGGGAGCCCAAACTGAAAGATCCCATGAGAATTTTAAAATTGGTCCAGAAGGTTCAATGCCTAAAGAGATTATTCGTGCTTTTGCTTATTTGAAAAAGGCTGCTGCCTTTACAAACACCGATGCGGGCGTATTGCCGGCCGAAAAGAGGGATCTAATTGCCCAAGTGTGTGATGAGATACTAGAGGGAAAACATGATGGCGAGTTCCCGTTGGTCATTTGGCAAACAGGTTCCGGGACGCAATCTAATATGAACGTGAATGAAGTTATTGCTAACCGTGCGCACGTTATTCAAGGTAATAAATTAGGAGAAGGAAAAACCTTTGTACATCCGAATGATGATGTTAACAAGTCGCAATCTTCCAATGATACCTATCCAACGGCGATGCATATCGCCGCTTACCAAATGTTGGTGGAAACCACTATTCCGGGCGTTGAAAAATTACGTGATACGCTGAAAGAAAAGTCGGACAAGTTTAAAGATGTGGTGAAAATCGGCCGTACCCATTTAATGGATGCTACGCCTTTAACGCTGGGACAAGAATTCTCGGGTTATGTCGCGCAGCTAAACTATGGATTGAAGGCCTTGAAGAATACGCTTTCCCATCTGTCTGAACTAGCTTTGGGCGGTACCGCTGTAGGTACAGGGATCAACACGCCGAAGGGATATGACGTAAATGTCGCTAAATATATTGCAGAATTTACCAAGTTGCCGTTCCGTACGGCTGAGAATAAATTTGAAGCCTTGGCGGCGCATGATGCGATCGTAGAAAGTCATGGTGCATTAAAGCAGTTAGCTGTTTCATTGATGAAAATTGCCAATGATGTACGGATGCTGGCTTCCGGGCCGCGCTCGGGTATCGGCGAGATTTTTATTCCGGAAAATGAACCTGGCTCTTCTATCATGCCTGGAAAAGTGAATCCAACGCAGTGCGAGGCTTTGACAATGGTGGCGGCTCAGGTAATGGGCAATGATGTGGCTATAACGGTTGGTGGCGCCAACGGACATTACGAATTGAATGTGTTTAAGCCCTTGATGGCGGCGAACTTTTTGCAATCTGCGCGGTTGATCGGCGAGGCTTGTGTTTCCTTTAATGATCATTGCGCTATCGGCATCGAGCCTAATTACGAGGGTATAAAAAAACATGTCGAAAATTCGCTGATGCTTGTGACCGCGCTAAATCCGCATATCGGCTATGAAAATGCAGCTAAAATTGCAAAGAAGGCGCATAAGGAGAACAAGTCCCTAAGAGAAGCTGCTTTGGAGCTTGAGTTGTTGACCAATGAGCAGTTTGATCAATGGGTGCGCCCAGAAGATATGATTGGCGGGTTGAAATAGTGTTTCTAATACGATAATGAGGGTTAGGAATCATTATTTATGCTTTTCAAGCACATACCATTTTTTGATTGGTATGTGCTTGTTGTTTTGTTCGGCCTGTAAATTTAATCCGAATATACAGGGCGAGGGAACGCCTTATTTGCAAGGTGTATGGACGCAAGATACGGTACCGCATCAGGATCAGTTGCTGACCTATAGTTTGTATCGATTTAAGTTTACATGTGACTCGGTTTATATTACCTTGAAAACATTCAGTAAAGCGAAAACCGTGGTGGATTCCTGTTATGGTGATGGGCAATGGGAAGAATATGCCCGAGGGGTTTATTTAGTTCGGAACGATAGCTTACTAATTGAGTCAACATTCACCCATAGCAATTGGCGACAGAAATTGTCGGGCTGCCATCGAATCGGACAGTTCCTGCCGCGCTTTAAACTGGCTAAGCATACGGACGATTCAGTTTACCTCGAAAGTCAATATTATCAAATGCCGGTTAACCTGCGAAAAATTGAGGATATTACCTGCGTACCCAAACCGCTGTAACATTAATATTTAGACTATTCACTGACTATTTTTATGCGAATATTTTTGCAAAGGGTCCTTCTAGGGACAGCTATTCTTTGTTTGACCACCTTGTCGGCCGTGGCACAAGAAGGCAACCAGGGGATCTATAAAAGAATAATGAACGGCAAATTAATGCAGAGCAAACTTGTACAGAAATTTATTTCCTCTGAAAAGGATTCTACGCGCTCTGCCGGTTTTGTAGTATTACCCTTATTGGGATATGCGCCGGAAACGGGGCTGGAATACGGCCTTTCAGGCATTTATAATTTTTATATAGACAAGAGCGATACACTCATACGTACATCCAGCATTGTGCTGCAGGGCTCTTTAACCACAAAGAAGCAGGCCAATTTAAAGTTGACATCCGACCTATGGACGAAAGGTAACGACTACCACATCATCTCTGAATTGCGGTATAGGGATTTTCCGTTTAATTTTTATGGCATCGGCGATCAAACCTGGAAAGCGGACAAGGATTCTTTGGTGCAGCGCTTGTTCAGGTTCCGGTTGGAAGGAGAAAAAAAACTGCTCAAAAACTATTATGTCGGACTGGGTTTGATTTATGAGAATTATGAATATAAGGATGAGGCCCCAGGGGGAATTTACGATTGGACGCCTCTTTACGGGAAAGAAGGGGGAAAGTATGTGGCCTTGGGAATTTCTCAATTATACGATAGCCGGAATACAAACATTTATACGACGAAGGGCTATTACGCGCGGGCTGTTTATCATTACGTACCCGACTTTTGGGGAGGAAATAACTTTGACGGAGGGCGGTTGGATTTCGACCTGCGGGCCTTTTTTTCGTTAACTCCAAAACTGACTTTAGGCTTGCATGCAACTTACGACGAATATTTCGGAAACGTACCCTTCTATCTGTTTCCGCAATTGGGCAGCGATGAGGTGATGCGTGGCTATTATCCGGGAAGGTATCGTGATAAAACTTTGCTGACATCCCAAACAGAGCTTCGCTACCGGATTCATCCCCGTATCGGATTCGCCGCTTTTATGGGGGCGGGCACGGTTTATAATAAGAAGATCGATTTTTCGTCCTTCAAACCCTCGTTCGGCGGCGGCTTGCGTTATTTCTTTGATTTGGAACATAACTCGAGTATTCGAATTGATTACGGTATGGGAGAAAAACGGCCCGGCGAACCGAGGCAGTCGGCCTTTTATTTATCGCTGGGTGAAGCATTTTAGGGCTGTCTATTGCACGACCAGCTTTGGCTATAAGCCATACGCTATCTGCAATAAGCTGTGACTTTGGGCACAAGGTTGCGCTCCTGCGCTGCCATATACGTAGCGAGGTCTCGACTCTCCTGCGCAACACCCTCATCACTCCGCGATGATGGCGAGAAAGGTATACGATTGTGGCTACCGCCTATCCTAAATCATATAGGTAACGAATAATCAATAACAAATAGCCAATAACTAATACCTTATTTTAAAATGCTCTTTTTCCTGACCTTTTTTAAAGAAGACGAGGCCTATGAAAAATAAGTCAATCGTTAAGGTCACCTGGGGGTGGTTTTTGATTTCCTGCCAAGCCTCTTTCATGCCCTTACTCCAATAAATATCATCGAAAATAAGCAGGCTCTGTGCATGTACTTTCGGCAAGCAGAGATAAAAATAATTGAGCGTGGCCTCTTTTCGGTGATTCCCGTCTAAAAAGAGAAAGTCGATTTTTTCTTGCTGCTGGATGAGCTCGGGCAAAATGTTGTCAAAATTCCCTGTTTTTAGTGTGATATGCGGTGCACCTAGCTCATCGAGTGTTTGCCTGGCAACAGCTGAGGTTTCAGGGCACCCTTCGACGGTGATCACTGAGGCCTTAGGTGCCGCTTTGGCAAGATAGGCCGTTGTGATTCCTAAACAGGTGCCTAATTCTATGATGGTTGCTGGAGTAAAGCGATTGGCTAATCGAGCAATAAGCTGTGCAACCCGTTTTGGCTTCAAGGCGTTCTTTGCAATCGTGCCTACGGCCTTTTGTTTTCCATTATTCATCATCGAACCGGCACCATAGTCGGTTACTTTGATAATCCGCATATCCTTCTGTAGCGCTTGCCGCTTCCTTTCGATTTCTTCTTCGTACGGTTTAGGTGAAAAATCGTAAATTACCTCATCAACGAGCTGATACACAAAAGGCGAATGCACACCATGACGCGTTTTAGCGGAAAGCCTATGTGCTAAATAGTCAAGGAAAAAGCGGTAGTTTGCCATATTGCAGCAAAGATAAAGCTTTTCATCAGAGTGAGAAATATATGCTCATCCGGCCATGGGCATTGCTGTATACCGATGATTGTTGTCATAATAAATCGGGAACCAGAATTGTACTAAAAAAGGAACTTTTTTTAATTATACGCTCTTCGGTTTTGGTCAGCTTTTTATCAAAAAAAAAGCTGAATAATAAAAACCTTCTTTTTAATAGAAGCACTATAAAATGCAGTTGTTTTGAGAATAGATTGATAAACTTTTTTATGAAAGAAAGTTTATCTAAGTTTGCTATACTATTTTTGTTGCACCTGTGCAATTTTCTGCCTTGTTGCCGTTATATAGTAAATATAGGGATTTACGATGTGTTCTGTTTCCCGAAATAAAAATGTACTCGATGCAAATGAACCGTATATTATTCGCGCTGAACCTGATTATTCTCTGCCTGTGGACTTCTTGTAAACGGGCGGACGACGAGCCGGTATATCCCGCAACACCTATCTCGAGGTTATATATATCCTTTTCGGATATCGCGAATTCTGACACCCAGGTCTATCAAAATGCCGTCGTAGTTGACCCAGCTGACAGCGCTGGTTATATTCCGACACCGACAGGGGCAAACACAAACCCCCAACAAGGAATGGGCATATTTTATAGTCCGGATTTGCAACTAGGCTTCCAAGTGAGTAGAAATGACACCACTATCCGCTATTTTTCCGTGAGTGACGTGGGTAACATAAGCACCTCCACGCGTAGCTTTAAAGATGTATTTTATCTATATAGTCCTCGATCTATTCGCTATGACAACAAGTCCGACCAACTATTTATTACAAATGACCGCCCTGACAGCTCATCGCTAAACATTTATTATAATCCTGCTAGGCTGGTAGGACAACAAAACCCAAGGAAAAGACTTGGCCTTGCAAATGCACCATGGGGTATCGCAACGGGAATGACGCTTAACACCAGCGATTCTTTATTATTACTTTCGATGCAAGGGAACACAAAACAAATATGGGGATTTGCATTAAAAGATTTCGCTTCCGTGCAAGACACCTTCGTTAATAGCGCTAAACCAAATTATACTATCAGCATCGAGACGGCGAATGATTTGAGAGGTATTTCGTACTCTTCACGCCTTGATATCCTTGTCCTTTCCGACCTAGGGCTAGCAAAACTCACAGATAATCCTAGTAATAGTAGTACCGATGGAAAAATCTATGTTATCGAAAATGCAAAGCAGGCAATAATGACTGGCGGAACTATCACGCCTACAAGAACCATCACGGGATCAAGAACCGCTTTGGTGGACCCAATAGACGTAGCGATTACTGATTTGCCAAATCGGAACCACTATATCTATGTTATAGATCGAGCGAAACGACTTTCAAGATTTCCTCTGGATGCCAACGGAAACGCCGAGCCGGAAGCAAGCGGAACATTTTCTTTAACACCCGAATTCATGTATCTCGATTCTCGAGGGCCAAATGAGTAACTCAAATTTCAACCTTCGATATACACGAGACGTCTAGTTTGTTATACCAGCAATGTGCCATAGAAGTTAAGGGCTCTTTTATTTTATAGAATTATGAACCATTGTAACGAAAACTCTCTTACGTAATTCACGATATTTAGTGAATGTCCCTGCAGCTCACTCTAGGATTTTACAAGCAATTTTTATTGTCTTCAAGTAGCAACGATTGTATTATCTTTTACCTAACCTCCTATTATCAGTTGATTAAAATTATTTCAGAAATTGAGTAAACAGGACTCAAGACTGTTGATGTATTTTTTGCATATATTAACACGAGATAAATGCCTTTTTCGTCGATTCGAGTTTACACGGCACATCGTAAAAATACGTCGAGAAATAGCAGACGGCTCCATGGCTGCTTTGGGCAGAACAGTAATTATAGCAGTAACGAATAATTCAACTTCGAAACACCAATCCCCCCACTAGCGAACTACTTTTATCCGACGGACGTAGCCGATCTCCTACTTCTTTTGCAATAATACCATCGCCCCGTTGACTCGGGACTTGTTTGCCGGTTACGTGTGCAGCCCGCAATGGAAAAGGAGTCAGCGATTGGAATGAAGCTATTAGCTTAACGGCAAGGTATTACTGGGCGGAAAATCGAAAATTTGGATTCTTACTTACGTACGAACCAAATATACGGTATGAATCAATATAATCTCACACACATAATCCGCTCAGCATATTTTTACCAATAACAACCTCTATCTTTTCCGTATGTCAGTGAAGAAACAACCTTTATGTGTAGTGAAAAGCACTGTTCGTGTAAAATACACTAATTCTTTTAGTAAAAAGAATAGATTTGAACAATTATATTATTAAAAATTAATCACATGAAGAAATCAGTTTTAATTGGGGCTTCGCTCCTCATTGTCATGGGGTGTAGTAAACAACAATCACCCCAAGCAGAATCAAAACAGCTTGAATCAGGAGAAAAACTAATTAACTACTTACACATCACAACAAATACCCCAAAAAATGAAATCACATACAATGCGACAAAAGACTCATTAGTATTAAAAGGGTGGTACAAAGTCTCCATCAAAGAGATACAAGATCAGTACAATAACGCAAATGAATATAAGGCTAACTATGAAGAAAACATTTACAATGAAAACAATTAACCTTTTCACCTACATATTCTTTTCAGCATTTCTCTTGCTTCCTTCCCATTCGTACTCCCAAAATTGGGCACCTCCGGTTATCACAGGAATTAGCTTCACACCGATTTATCAAGACGGATATGTTCCAATATCTGACAATAGTGAAACTCAGAGCACGATGAGTGTAAATGTCAATAGATCGCCAGTAAGTAGCGGTTTTTCTTATACACGTATAGCCTTTAAGGTAATTCTGAAACGGTTTGGCCAAGAGGACAAGATAATCTCACAGGAAATCTTTCTTGAAGATGCTGAATTTGGAGGCAGTTTTACAACTCAAAAAAATATCAACTTTAACATACCTGCAAAAAGCTACGACGGCACCATTTACTTAAGCTATAAATACTGGATTCCATCCTCATCAAACTGGAGCGGTGATATATTAGCAACGACAACGTTCCTAACCGAACCATCTCCTGAGGATCCTTTTGGTACACCAGCCGCATGGATACCAAAAATCCTAAACACGAGACCAATGTCATTCTTTAATGACGCAGTCTTTATTCATACCTCAAGCCAACCTATCTTGAGAAATGACGGCCAGTGGATAAAATCTAAAGATGGGAAACTGGGACTTAGGTTAACAAACAATGGCTGTCTTATTGTTACTGGAGTACCGTCTAATTGGCAATTTGATCCTACTCAAGATGAAAGTAATATTGTGGGTTCGTGGTCATCTTTAACCAAAGGGGCTTTAGGCTCTAAATACGAATGCTATTTTCAACTAGATGGTGATTTAGCAATATACGAGATAACCTCTACGGAAAGAAAGAAAATCTGGTCTTCAAAATCATATGTCGACCCTGCAACACCGAAAGGCAAGAACGCAAAAAACGGCGTTTTTGTATTACATAATACGTCTGAATTAAGACTATGCTACCCAAGACCAGACGCGGATAATCAGGTACATCGCCTTAGGTTTTCCACTAACAGCGGCCTTGACGATTTGAGTCCTAACATGGGATTTTTAAATTAATCTAAAGAAAGGGGCGTAATTCTACGATCCCTTTCATTTCTTAAGCCCATAATTAATTAGCTTTTAAAGCACCAATTTTTTCCCTCTTTAAAAAAACAGATAACAAATAAAATGAAATCTCTGGTGGCTGTTTATCTATTCTGTTTAGCCTAGAGCTCGCCCCTTTTTTCAATAGAGGAACAATAAAATGCCATAGCCTAAGTTATCTACAAGCCGCTATCTAGAGATATCCTAATTGATTGCTAATACATGTAATCCTCGTAGAACAGTCTATTAATGTCGTTTTTGGCAATCATTTTACGCCTTATACTCGTCCGTGCTGCTTATCTTTATTAATTAAAGTTTCAAGAGATTATGAGGATTAAATGCATGTCGAGCCACGTCAAGCGAAACCCTACTAGAGTCCTCTTTTGCGTTGTTTAGAATGAACATGTAGACAGGCTTCTCTCCAATTTGTCGCTTCTCCATTCCAGTAATATCTGTATGCTATGATCCGTATTAGATGCACTATAAAGAAACCGGAACAAGACATTGGTAACGGATAGGGGCAACAAACACGTAGATATAATGTAAAGAAAGGGCAACTTGAAATGGATTTCACAATTGTCTGATTGAGTGTTTGAGGAAAGAGCAGTTTCAACCGAAAACACTTAGCAAACGTTGTATTTCCGCCGCTTTCTCCAAGCTACCCGCTTGGTTATAAGAAGCCGAAAGATTGCGTAAGACACGACTCACGATCGCTAAGTTGTCACAGGGCAGAAAAAACTGCTCATCGGCAGGAAGGTTGAGTTGCTTTAAAAATGACAGCACATCGTGCTTACCAAATATTTGGCCTCTATTAAAAGCATTGATGTAAAAGAGAACGTCCCCTTTTTCCGACTTCGTTTGCTCATCTACGTAGGCCAAAATAAAGTGACGCGGTAAATTGACACCATAAACAGGAATGTCCAACCGCTGCGCCACAATACTGTATAAGGTAGCCAATAAAATAGGATTTCCTTTTCGCGTTTCTAGGACTTTTCCGATGTAAGAATTCTGCGGATCGTGATAGTTTTTGGTGTTGCCCTTAAAGCCGTGCAGGTTGTAAAACACATTGTTAAGCAAGCGCACCTTTTCAACAGCACTCATATTATACATCATCTCTAACCAGGCATCTCGTTTTATCTCTTCTACCTGATTGATAATGTTTTGTTCTTCCAGATCCGGGTATTGATATTTATTAACGATAATTAAACCCTGTAACAAATCAAATCCTCCTCCCAGATACCATAGCTCCAATTCGTTAAAAACCTGCTCAAACTGGATTTTATGAATCAAATTCTCTATCCTCGATTGCAGGAAAGAATCAAAAGATTTTTCCCAAGCAGCTTCCAAAGGCGCAATAACGTCTGTCCCCAATGTCAGCAGCTTTTCTTCAACGTGCCGAAAGACTTCTTCGTCTGGGTCGTCAAGTAAATGTATTAAGGAATTTATCTCTTTATCATTAAGCATATACAAAGATAAAAATAAGTTGCGAGTTGTCAGTTACCAGCTGCCTGTCACCATTGCATTTAGATGAACCCTATAAACGTGTTTAAAAAACCTTATGGTACCTGGAATATAGGTTTACGTTATCAGGCGAGAGCACCTGCTCTCCCCTGATCGGTTGGTTTGTTTATTGAGCTTGTGGTATATGTTGACTTAAGGACTCCATGCTAAGGCCTAGTCCTTGTGCAATAGACATGCCCAGTTGCATATCCGCTCGGAACCAGTGGCATAGCTGTCGGTTAATGATCAGGTCCCTTTTAGGGCCACTGATGCCGCTCATGGCACTAACGATATTGTGGACGGTATTCTTTTGAGCTTCGGGCGTCATTAATCGGAAAAGATCGCCCGGCTGCGTATAATGATCGTCCTCGCCGGGAGCGTTGCGGTTATACCAATCAGCAATGTCGCTTTCTAGATTCCATGCCGGCTGTTTATAGCTTTCATCCTCATAAATCTCGTCGAAACTATTAGGGGAATAATTGGGGGCAGCTCCTCCATTGCCGTCCACGCGCATAAAACCATCGCGTTGATAATTGGCTACCATAAAAGGGCAACGGTTTACCGGAATTTGCTCGTAATTAACGCCTAAGCGGTAACGATGGGCATCCGGATACGATAAAATCCGTCCCTGTAGCATTTTATCGGGCGAGTAGCTGATACCGTCTACGACATGTGCGGGAGCGAAAGCTGCCTGCTCTACCTCCGCAAAATAATTAGATGGATTTTCATTCAGCTCTAATATACCTACCTCCTGTAACGGGTATTCCCCTTGTGGCCAGGTTTTAGTAAGATCAAAAGGATTCCAACGGAAAGTTTTCGCCTGCTCCTCCGTCATAATTTGCACAAACATCTTCCAGCGTGGAAAGTCGCTGCGTTCAATTGCTTCAAATAAGTCACGCTGTGCAAAGTCAGGATCTTCGCCTTTCATGCGGATCGCTTCCTCGTTGGTGAAATTTTTAATTCCCTGTTCTGTTTTTATATGGAACTTTGTCCAGACGCGCTCATTGTTTTTGTTAATAAAGGAAAAAGTATGGCTACTAAACCCGTGCATGTGCCGATACCCCACGGGGGTGCCCCGGTCGGACATTAATATAAGCACTTGATGTAGACTTTCAGGGTTTAACGACCAGAAGTCCCACATCATTGTTGCGCTTTTCATATTCGTTTGCGGATCGCGTTTTTGCGTGTGAATGAAGTCCCCGAACTTTTTCGGGTCTTTTACAAAAAATACCGGGGTGTTATTGCCAACAAGGTCCCAGTTGCCATCTTCGGTGTAAAATTTTACCGCGAAACCTCTTGGATCTCTTTCTGTATCTGCTGATCCTTTTTCACCACCTACAGTTGAAAAGCGTAAAAATAACCGGGTCTTTTTACCTATTTCACTGAAGATCTTGGCGCGTGTATAATGTGTGATGTCTTGCGTTACGGTAAAAGTGCCGTATGCTCCCGAGCCCTTCGCGTGTACTACGCGCTCCGGGATTCTCTCTCGGTTAAAGTGTGCCATTTTCTCGTGCAAGTGGAAATCCTGCAATAAAATAGGGCCCCGGGGACCGACGGTCATCGAGTCCTCATTGTTCGTCACCGGGATACCCGAGGCGGTGGTTAATTTCCTTTTTTCTTCCATGATGTAAAGTTTAGTGAACTAATTATTTATTTCCGCGTTGACCAAATATACCGCTTCTACACTAAGATGTTCCATCGAATTTTGCTATGTTTGTATAAGCAAAATTTATATTATGACGCTCGTTCAATTAGAATATGTTATAGCTGTAGACACTTATAGAAGCTTTGTTGCCGCTGCAGAAAAATGTTTTGTTACACAGCCGACCCTAAGTATGCAAATCCAAAAGTTAGAAGATTCATTGGGGGTAAGGATCTTCGATAGGACGCGGCAACCTGTTGTGCCGACAGAAATAGGAGAAGAGATCATCCGGCAGGCAAGGGTGGCGGTTTTGGAAAGTCAGAAAATAAGAGAGATAGTAGCATATAAAAAAGGGGAAGTAGAGGGAGAGTTGAAGATTGGCGTAATTCCTACCATAGCGCCTTACTTATTGCCCAAAGTGTTGGGTACTTTTATGGAGAAGTATCCGAAACTGCATTTGCACGTCTGGGAATATACTACCGAAAAAATAGTTCGGGAGTTGAAAACCGGCGTCTTGGACTGTGGCATTCTTTCGACACCTATTCACGAGCCTAACCTCCAAGAACATCCCTTGTTTTACGAAACTTTTGTGGCTTATATTTCTAAAGGGAGTGTTTTGACCAAAAAGAAGTCGGTCACCGCCAGTGATATATTGAACGAGAAGCTCTGGCTACTGAATGAAGGGCACTGTATGCGAAACCAGGTGTTGAATATATGCAATAGGAGGAAGACGATGAATCCGGATGGTTCGTTCGAATATAATACCGGCAGTGTTGAAACGCTAAAGCGGATGGTGGATACTAACGCTGGCGTAACCATTATGCCCGAACTGAGTATTGCTGAGTTTTCCGTAAAAGAATTGGATCAAGTGCGTTATTTTAAGTCGCCAGAACCCGTTCGCGAAATAAGCTTGATCACTCAACAAAATTATCTGAAGAAGCGGGCTATTGAAGCATTAAAAGATGAGATTTTACAGATGCTACCGAAGCGCTTCAGAAGTCGGAAGAAAAAAGAAGTGATGGAAATCGATTGATAATCACTGCTTGAAGCTGCTGCTCGTAACTTCCTGTTGATTTACACGGACAGCGATAGATGAGGGTTTGACACCATCACCAAACATTTCTGCGTTTTTCTCTGTAAATTCTGCGCCAAAAAAGAGGATGGACGAAGTATAGTTAATCCATAAGAGGATAATCACAATGGATCCGGCTGCGCCGTAACCCGACGCAGGAGCGGCGTATTGCATATAGAGGCCTATCGCCCATTTTCCTATCATAAACAAAAGAGCGGTAAAGAAAGCGCCCGACCGCACATCTTTCCACTTGATGTTTACATCAGGCAAAAATTTAAATATACAGCCGAAGAGAACGGATAAGACAATAAAGGTTATGAGGGTATTGATAAGATACAACGCAATGTTCGTGGTCTCGTCGAGAAGGTCTAAGCCAAAAACCTGAAGGTCGGGCAGGTACTCAACCAGCGTGGTGCTAACAACCGAAATAACGACATTTAACAGCAAAGATACTACGAGCAGAAAACCAAGGATTAAAACGATGGAAAAAGAAAGCGCGCGGTCAATCAATAATTTAACCCAGCCTCTTTTCGGCTTAGGCTTTACGTTGAAGATCATATTAAGCGAGTCTTGCATTTCAACGAAGACTTTTGTAGAGGCGTAGATCAAGGTTCCTGCACCAATGACGGTGGCGATAACGGATCCCTTGCCGACCGATAACTGTTGGATGAGTGACTGTATCAGAGCGGCTGCATCTGCACCGACGTATTCATTTATTTGCTGAAATATTTTGCCTTGTTGAGCGTCATCGCCTAAAAGAAAGCTAACAACTGCGAGCACAATGATAAGAAGAGGAGCAAGCGCAAATATGGTGTAATAAGAAAGGGCTGCACTCATTTTCGAAATCTTATCGTCGCCGAAGCCGATGGCAGTCGCTTTAAGTAAGGTGAAAGCGTCTTTGTAAAATTGTTTTTTTAAAACCTTCATATATCCTTTATTTAACGCCTAGCGTGATCATCGATGAGATACGATGAGTAACTCAAGATCCTTTGGGGTTAAATTAAATTTATGGGCCATGTCTTTATTCGTTAACTGCCCTTGATAAAGATAAATAGCGTTTCTTATACCGGGCTTATTCCAAATAACTTTCAAAAGCCCACCCTGCTCTCCGATATCTAACAAAATAGGAGCAAAAATGTTTGTCAGCGCGTAGGTGGCGGTTCTGGCTACACGCGACGCGATATTTGGAACACAGTAATGGATGACATCATATTTTCTGAAAACCGGCACGTCATGATTAGTGATTTGGGAAGTTTCGAAACAGCCACCTTGATCAATACTGACGTCAATCAGCACCGAGTTGGGTTTCATTTTAGAAACGGTTTCTTCCGTTATGATACAGGGGCTACGGCCGTTGGTGGCACGCATGGCTCCTATCACGACATCGCATGAGAGCACTGCTTTCTGGAGTACAATGGGTTGGATGACGGATGTAAAAACCTTGTTGCCGAGGTTGTTCTGAAGACGCCGGAGGCGATACAGAGAACTGTCGAAAACCTTTACTTGCGCGCCTAAAGCAAGCGCTGCCCGAGTTGCATACTCGCCCACGGTGCCAGCACCGATAATAACGATTTCTGTTGGAGGAACACCGGTAATGCCTCCCAACATCAAGCCCTTACCCTCAAATACGTTGCTTAGGTATTCGCCGGCTATCAAAATAGAGGTAGCACCGACTATTTCACTCATGGCACGTACCACCGTCAACCTATTGTCTTCATCGCGTAAATACTCATAGGAAAGTGCAGTGATCTTTTTCTTCATCATAGCCTTTAAATGCTCAAAGCCCAATAATGAAGGTTGTTGACTTGAAAACAGAACCTGTCCCGGTTTCATCAAAGCGATTTCTTCCAGGGTTGGTGCCCCTATTTTGACGATAATATCGCAGGTGTAGATACGTTCTTTCTCGTGGACAATCATAGCCCCTTGCTCACTGTAATGATGATCTAAGAAATTAGCACCGTTTCCCGCACCCGTTTCTAACATAATCTGATGGCCATTTTCTATCAGTAATGCAACCGATAAAGGCGTCAAAGCAATACGGTTTTCCTGGAAGCTCACTTCCTTAGGGATACCGATTAATAAACTGTTTTTCTTTTTGCCGGTTTCTAGCATGGCCTCCTGCGGCTGCATCATCGCCTGACGCGCCAAGTTGGATAATTCTGTCATACAGAGCTCAATTACACAAAAAATCGGGTTAATTTACGAAAAAGTATCTACAGTTTGTCTAAGTTTTACAATTGTGTTCGCCACTTCGCAGTGTGTAACGAAGTCTTTTGAGATTGAGTACGGCTTTTTTAAGCGGTATAGAGAAGAAGCAAGTTGGCGGTTTTTACCAATTGCGTGTCGCTTTAATATGCCGGAAAATACGATTCAGGAAGCCCTTTTTGCACGGTTATATTGCGTTCCGCATTTTCTCCAAGCGTCATCGTGAGGCTTATCACCTCTTCGGGCAAGAGGTTCGGTATTTTTTCAGGCCACTCAATGAAGCAATAGTTGCCCGAATAGAAGTATTCTTCATAACCGAGGTCCAGTGCCTCCTGTTCCTCTTTTAAGCGGTAAAAATCAAAGTGAAAAACATTTCCATCGGGGCTGCTGTATTCGTTAACAATTGAAAAAGTGGGACTGGCAACTTGGTCTACAACCTGCAGCTGCCTACAGAGTTCTTTGATCAAGGTCGTCTTTCCCGCACCCATGGGCGCGAAAAATAAAACTACCCGGTAGTCGGCAATAAACTGGAGTATCTTTCTTGCCGCTTCGGGTAGTTCGTGCATATCGTCAACTGTAATAATCATGAAGCAAACTTAGGTAAAGTAGCCTTTATATGCAATGTGCGCGAGCAGTTGGGTTAAAAAGGACTCTGCTAACCAAAGTGTGTTTTTTTAACGGTTATTTCGGACTGTAAGTGATATAAGGAATAATCATTTCCTCCAGTGAAATACCGCCGTGCTGAAAAGTTTCATTAAAATAATTGACAAATTGATTGTAGTTGTTCGGATAAACGAAATAGCTGTCCTCCTTCGCAAAGATGAAACTGGAGCTTACATGGAGTTTTGGCAGCTTCGCCTCTTGCGGGTTCTTAATATGTAAGACATCCTTGTCGATGAAATTTAGATTTTTACCCTGCTTATACCGGAGGTTGCTGTTTGTATTGCGATCGCCGATCACTTTGCTTGCATGTTTTACCCGAATAGTACCGTGGTCCGTTGTAAGAATAACGCGAACGTTTTTCTGAGCAAGCCATTTCAAGGTGTCAAGTAGCGGTGAATGCTTAAACCAAGAGAGTGTAAGTGAACGATAGGCTGCTTCATCACTAGCAAGCTCCCTGATCATCGCCATGTCAGTTCGGGCATGCGAAAGCATATCGACGAAATTGTAAACAAGCACATTGAGATCGTTTCCCATTAAATTCGGTAAGTTATCCGTAATATCACGTCCCTGTTCCAAGGTAAGAATCTTATGGTAACTAAATTTGCATTCTTTTCGGAAAGTGTTCTTTATCTGTGCCGCTAAAAATTCCTCTTCGTGTAAATTTTTACCGCCTTCATCTTCATCGTTCTGCCAGAGATGAGGAAAGTTTCTCTCCATCTCCAAAGGCATCATGCCGCTGAAAATAGCGTTTCGCGCATACTGAGTGGCCGTAGGTAAAATACTGTAATAGGTTTCTTCGGCATCCATACGATAGTAATTTCCAATGATATCGTGAATGATCTTCCATTGGTCATAACGCAGGTTGTCGATCAAAAAGAAAAAAGTCGGTTTATCGTCCAAAACAGGGAACACTCTTTTTCTAAATAGCTGCGGAGAGGAAACGGGACCGCTTTCAGGATCTTTTACCCAATTTAAATAGTTCCTTTCAACAAACTTACAGAACTGGGCATTCGCTTCCGCTTTTTGCATGGTTAATATTTCATGCATGCCTTCATCTTCCAATTTTTCGAGAGACAGTTCCCAGTATACTAATTTTTTATATACATCAACCCATTCATTAAAATCGAGGTTGTCGTTCAGTGTCATGCCAAGTGTTCTAAATTCTTGCTGATAGGCCATAGAAGTCTTTTCGCTGACGAGGCGCTTGTTCTCGGTAAACTTCTTAATTGTCAGTAGCACTTGCTTCGGATTTACCGGTTTAATAAGGTAATCGTCAATCTGCGAACCAATGGCGTCTTCCATTAAAAACTCTTCCTCGTTTTTGGTGATCATCACCATGGGAATAGTGGGATTGATGCCTTTTAAAATGCCTAAGGTTTCGAGTCCCGTAAGTCCGGGCATATTTTCGTCTAAGAATACCAAATCATAAAAGGAGTTCTTGAAGGCTTCAACGGCGTCATGACCATTGGTAACCGTTTTTACAGCGTATCCCTTTTCGTTGAGGAGCATAATGTGAGGCTTTAGTAAATCAATCTCGTCATCTGCCCATAATATATTTGTTTCTTGCATAGTGTTGTTTTGTTTTTGGTTGGGATACCTGCCGGCCGACCGGCAGGTAAGTATGTTATTACCGAGCGTAAGCCTTATTCCTTAACCTTATCACCCCTTCCACTCCTATCACCTTTCCCCAACATACAATTACGAACATACGTAATTGTTTGGAGGCTTCCTTCATTTTTAACAAAAATTAACAGCGGCGTCATTAAATTCAATTTAGATTTGATTTTGATGTAGAAAGAGAAGCTGTGTCATGGACATTTCATTAAAAAATAGCACCTTTGTGCTTACAATTTTTGGCTCTTGAATAAGAAAAAAATTATTAATGATCCTGTTTATGGATTTGTCTCCATACCATCAGATTTAATATTCGATCTGATCCAGCATCGTTATTTTCAACGTCTTCGATACATTAAGCAAGTAAGCCTAACGCATTTAGTGTATCCCGGAGCCTTGCATACGCGATTTCAGCACGCATTGGGAGCGATGCATTTGATGGGCCTGGCTTTGGAAACGTTAAAAAGCAAAGACATTGAGGTGACGGCAGAAGAAGAAGAGGCTGCCATCATCGCCATATTATTGCATGATATAGGGCATGGCCCGTTTTCGCATTCATTAGAGCACACCTTGGTACAAGGTGTATCGCATGAGCATATTTCATCGTTAATAATGGATGAGATGAATAGGGCATTCGGCGGTAAGTTGTCGATGGCGATTGACATTTTTAAGAACAAACATCCGAAACGGTTTTTACATCAGTTGGTGTCAAGTCAGCTCGATACCGATCGAATGGATTATCTCAATAGAGATAGCTTTTTTACCGGCGTCTCAGAAGGTGTAATTTCCTTTGATCGGATTATTAAGATGCTCAATGTCGCAAACAACGGCTTAGTGATCGAGCAGAAGGGAATTTATTCGGTAGAGAAGTTTCTAATAGCGCGCAGGCTGATGTATTGGCAAGTGTATTTGCATAAAACGGTTCTGAGTGCGGAGCAGATGTTGATAAAGATTTTACAGCGTGCCAAAGAGCTCACAGATAAAGGAAGAGAGGTGTTTGCCACTGAAGCCTTGAAACATTTTATTCATAATAAAGTTACAAAGGAGGATTTTTTACAAAACAAAGTTCATCTCGATTTTTTTACCATGTTGGATGATACGGATGTTTTGGCAACGGTAAAAATGGGCGTAAAGCATGAAGACACGGTCTTGTCTAAGCTATGCGATCAATTTATGACAAGGAAGCTTTATCATGTCGAATTGAGTAATTACATGCCTGCAAAAGAAAGGATAGATGCGTTACGGACGGCGGCTTTGAAACTATTCAAAGTACAGGAAGAAGACGTGCATTACTTCGTATTCACGCAATCGGTGGAAAACAGTGCTTATGACATAGAGGAAGGCAATATCAATATTTTGATGAAGGACGGTACGATCCAAGACATCACAACGGCGTCCGACTTATCGAACTTGGAAGTGCTGGCAAAAAAGGTTAAAAAATTCATGATTGCCTATCCAAAAGAATTACGTTGAAGGAAGGTCTACAAGGCGTTGATATACAAAGGAATTTAAAATTTGTTCATAAATATTTAACATATAAATTTGCGCGATGCAATTTACTGCAAAACAAATTAGCGAAATCGTTGATGGTTCGATTGAGGGAGACGGAGATGTGGTGGTATCACGGGTCGAAAAAATCGAAGAAGCGAGTCAAGGGGGACTTACTTTTTTAGCCAACCCTAAGTATGAAAGCTATCTTTATACTACCGGAGCATCCATTATCATAGTAAATAACGACTTGGTGGTTGAAGAGCCAATGAGCGCCACGCTTATTCGCGTACGGAATGCTTATACGGCTATTACTTTATTGTTAGAGCAATATAATAAGTTCAGGCTCCATAAAACCGGCATTGAAGCGCCGTCGTATATTCACCCCTCCGCTAAGCTCGGGGAAGACGTTTACGTAGGTGCTTTTGCCTATATCGGCAATGAGGTCGTATTGGGCGATAATGTGAGTATTTATCCCCAGGTCTACATTGGTGATAATGTAACGATAGGGGCAGGAAGTATTTTGTTCCCCGGCGTAAAAGTATACCACGATTGCGTTTTGGGAAAAAATGTAGTGGTGCATTCCGGAACGGTTATAGGGAGCGACGGCTTTGGCTTCGCTCCTCAGGAGGATGGAACTTATCGCAAGATCAGTCAGATAGGTAATGTCGTCATCGAAGACGATGTGGAAATCGGTTCCAATTCCACGATTGATCGCGCTACGATGGGGCATACAACGATTAAAAAAGGTGTTAAACTGGATAACTTGATCCAGTTAGCACATAACGTTGAGGTCGGCGAAAATTCGGTTATTGCTGCGCAAACCGGAATCTCCGGAAGCACCAAAATCGGTAAAAATGTAGTCTTAGGAGGGCAGGTAGGAGCGGTAGGGCATATCACGATAGCAGACGGAAGTCAAGTGCAGGCACAGTCGGGTATTAATCGCTCGATAGAGTCGCCCGGTTTAAAATGGGCGGGAACACCGGCAAGCCAATTCCAAAATCAGATGCGCACACAGGTAGTATTGCAGCGATTACCCGATTTGGAACGGCGATTGGATCAAATTGAAAAACTAATCAAAAAAACGGACGAAAAATAGTTAAAGCCGCCGGCAGCAAAGGGGCATGCTGGTCGCAAAATTATAGGAAGAAATGAACGTCAAACAGAGAACACTTAATTCAGAAATCACCATTTCGGGAGTTGGGCTTCACACCGGTAAGCACGCTACTTTAGTTTTTAAGCCGGCACCGGTAAATCATGGATATAAATTTAAACGCGTCGATTTAGAAGGTCAGCCTATCGTAGATGCGGATGTAGATAACGTTTCAGACACCTCAAGGGGAACAACTATTACGCAAAATGGCGCGAGTGTTAGCACGGTAGAACACTTGTTGGCTTCCTTGGTAGGGATGGAGATTGATAATGTATTGGTAGAAATTGATGGCCCTGAAGTGCCGATTATGGACGGAAGCGCGCTGGTTTATGTAGAAGCCATCGAAAAAGCCGGATACAAAGATCAAGAAGCGGATAGAGAATATTACGAAATACCTCACAACATACACTACACGGAGGCAGATAGAAGGGTCGAGATGGTAGCAATGCCATTGGACGGATACCGCTTCACTTGTATGATCGATTATAACTCTCCGGTATTAGGCAGTCAGCATTCCGCAATTACAAGCATCAGCGAATTTAAAAAGGAAATCGCCTCGTCGCGCACCTTTTGCTTTTTACATGAATTGGAAATGTTACTGGAGCATAATTTGATAAAGGGGGGCGATTTAAACAATGCGATCGTTGTAGTTGATAAGGATGTAAACAAAGAAGAGCTGAAACATTTAGCAAAGCTTTTTAATCGCGAGGATATTGACGTGGCAAGGGAGGGCATATTAAACAATATTAAGCTCCGCCATCAGAATGAGCCTGCTCGTCATAAGCTACTGGACATGATTGGTGATCTCGCTTTAGTAGGTCGGCCATTGAAAGGCCATATTATGGCGGCCAGGCCCGGGCACGCGGCGAACGTCGCTTTTGCGAAAAAGATCAAAGCCCAGATAAACCGAGAAAAGAACAAAAAATATGTCAAGGTCTACGATCCAAATATGACGCCGGTATACGACACCGCGCAGATAATGAAGATCTTACCACATAGGCAGCCCATGCTGATGGTTGATAAGATTCTTGAACTCACAAAAACGCATGTGGTCGGTTTGAAGAACGTAACCATGAACGAAGATATATTCATGGGGCACTTTCCAAACGAGCCGCTGTTTCCCGGTGTACTGCAGATCGAAGCGATGGCTCAAACCGGCGGGATACTGGTGTTAAATACGGTGCCCGATCCCGAAAATTATATAACGTTATTTTTGAAAATTGAGAACGCCCGGTTTAAAGCACAGGTAAAACCGGGAGATACGATTATTTTCCACTGTAGTTTATTGCAACCGATTCGCCGCGGGATCGCTCAAATGAAGGGAGTTGGTATGGTAGGAGAAAAAATAGTGGTAGAAGCTGAGTTGATGGCGCAGATAGTTAAGGTAAAAGAAGAAATTAAAGAGCAATAAGATGATCCAACCGTTGGCATATATACATCCGCAGGCCAAAATCGCGGAAAATGTGGTGATTGAGCCCTTTGTTACTATTCATAAAAATGTGGAAATAGGTGAAGGTACATGGATAGGTTCAAACGTGGTTATCATGGATGGCGCCCGTATTGGGAAAAATTGCCGGATTTTTCCCGGTGCCGTAATCAGTGGTATTCCACAGGATCTGAAGTTTGCCGGAGAAGAAACTACCGCAGAAATCGGTGATAACACAACCATCCGGGAGTGCGTAACCATCAATAGAGGAACAAAGGACCGATGGCGTACGGTGGTTGGAAACAATTGCTTAATACAAGCATACAGCCATATCGCCCACGACTGTTTTGTAGGTAATAACTGCATTTTTTCGAATAGCAGTACTCTGGCCGGGCATATTACCGTTGGTGATTATGTGGTGTTAGCCGGAATGGTTGCTGTACATCAATTTTGTCATATCGGTTCGCACGCGTTTGTGGCGGGAGGGTCTTTGGTCCGCAAAGACGTCCCTCCGTTCGTAAAGGCCGCGCGCGAACCGCTTTCCTATGTGGGGATTAACTCTGTCGGATTAAGAAGGCGCGGTTTTTCGTCCGAACAGATCAACGAAATTCAGGATATCTATCGAACGATGTTCGTAAAGAACAATAACCTAACGAAAGCGCTCGATATTATCGAAACAGAGTGTCAGCCTACGGAAATACGAGACGAAATATTGGATTTTGTCCGTAGTTCCAACAGAGGGATTATGAAGGGGTTTGGCCAAGGGAAAGTAGCGCTTTAGCGCGCTATCATTATATTGAGAGCAATTTGTATAAGCTATTTGTAAGGGATTACTAATTGGATATCTTACTCGAAAATATTGGCAGACGGTTTAATAGGGAGTGGATTTTTAAAGCTATTAATTACCGCTTTTTACAAGGGAATAGCTATGCTGTTTTAGGGCCAAACGGATCCGGCAAATCCACCTTACTACAAGTGCTGCTCGGCAGTCTCAGTTCATCTGAAGGAAAGTTAAGCTATTGGTCGGAAAAGGGAGAAGTAGATGTTAACGACTTTTTCTTGTCGACTTCTTTAGCAGCGCCTTATCAAGAGTTGATAGAGGATTTCACATTGCGTGAGCTGATTGATTTCCATTTTTCTTTTAAGCGGATGGAAGACGGGATGAATACCCGATTGCTAATTGAATTATTAGAACTCGAACGTGCTGCCGACAAAGAGTTGCGTTATTTTTCATCTGGAATGCGGCAACGCACTAAGTTGGCTTTGGCCTGCTGCGCGCAAACTCCTACGCTGTTTTTAGATGAACCGACGACGAACCTGGATGTCAATGGAGTTACTTGGTATCTCAATTTGATTGAACGTTTTGCCAAGAACAAGCTGTTGATTATTGGTTCTAATCAGGAACATGAATATAGCTTTTGTCAGCATCGGATTCAGATTGAGCACTATAAGAGCTAGGGTAACCAAGGGGTGGTTTTGCTCCGTATTAGGCTTATATAAAAGAAGGTTTTTAGACGAAATCTACTAGGCGACTTAATTTTTGGGAATACAAATTTTAAGGTTACCTTTGCACCACCAAATGTTTTCACATAATAACTTATAGATATGGCTAAAGCTTCTGAGGTCAAAACGGGCAATATATTACGGTTTAACGGCGAACTTGTATCTGTTGATGAATACATCCATAGAACTCCGGGGAACTTACGCGCTTTTTATCAGGCGAAGATGCGTAATGTTAAAACAGGTAAATTAGTGGAATATCGTTTCCGTACCGACGAAGAGGTAGAGATCGCGCGTGTCGAGACAAACGATTATCAATATCTGTATGATGAAGGCGATTTTTTCGTTGTAATGGATAATGTGTCCTTCGAACAGTATAATATCCCTAAATCGCTTTTCGGCGACTCGGCACGGTTCTTGAAAGAAGGAATGAATGTGTTAGTGGCTTTTGAAAGTGATGAGCCGATCATGGCGCAAACGCCCACTACAGTGGAGTTAGAGATTACGTATACCGAACCGGCAGTGAAAGGCGATACATCTACCAATGCACTGAAAAATGCTACCGTAGAGACCGGGGTAGAAATTCGGGTTCCTTTGTTCATCAATCAGGGAGATAAAGTAAAAGTTGATACCAGAACAGGGAATTATATAGAACGGGTAAAGTAATTGATTAAGTTTTTAGGTTTAGGTTGATTAGGCGGTCTTGGAGAATTCTTCTCTAAGGCCGTTTTTTATATTTGGGTTAATGTATACGAAGCAGGCAAGTAGATTACGATTTAAATTTTTGCGTGATCAATTATCGGATACCGCATATGATGCACTTAATGCCAGTTTGCTAATGCGTTTTGCTACCTTATCATTCAGCAACCTTGCTTACCTGCATACTTTTTTACCCATCTTTTCCAAGAAGGAGCCCAACACCTTTCTCTTAATTGAACACATAAAGACCCATTGGCCTGATGTAAAAATTGTTGTGCCGAAAAGCGATTTGACGACGAATCTAATGACGCACCACGTCTTAGGTGAGCAAGCCTTAGTCCGAAATAAATGGGACATCATGGAACCTGCCGGCCCGGAACAGGAAGTGCCTGTAGAGCTAATCGATGCGGTACTATTGCCTCTGCTAAGTTTTGATATGGAAGGCAATAGAGTAGGCTACGGTAAAGGCTACTACGATCGCTTTTTGAGCGCATGTCGACCCGGCGTTCGGAAGATTGGACTTTCGCTGTTTGACCCCGTCGATAAAATTGTTGATAGCGAACCGCACGATATTCCTTTGGATACCTGTGTAACGCCCGAAAAAATCTGGGTGTTTTCTGAAGCTAATTGCTAGCCGAACAGGTTGTTCAGTATCTTAGCCAATCGGATCCCTCCTTTTAAAAGCTGCTGATTCAGGGTGTTGATGTGGTCGAAGTTGTAACGGTAGCTTAGCTTTTCCTCTGGCTGAACGCCGCCGTATAACGATTCACTTATTTGATAAGATTCATACATCCACTTCTCTAGCGGAGTGCCTTGCCATTCAGCTTGCTGCTTTGGGGTCGTGAAATTAATCGCTTTGGTATATTCGGTGAAACTCAGTTGTTGGAAGTCTATAAGTTGTTCATCCCATATTCTATGCAGATTGGTAGGCGTATTGAACCAGTATAGTTTAATCTTGTTTCCACCTAAGTCTTCAAAGCGGCCCGTGTGCATGGGTTGGTGAATGTCGCCAACAAGGTGTATAACAAGTCGCAAATACATAATTTGAGTTGCTTTATCTAATGATTGGCGATTTTTAAGCTGGTCGAACAACATCATTAACTTACTATAAGCGTTCGCTGTAGTGTCTTGATGTAGTTGTGATTTCAGTTGTTCAAACGTTAAGCCGCTGTTAAAGTTCACGTAATGCCAACTGTTGAGATAAGCATACGAAGGGTCGGATTTTATAAAGTCAGGCCAATTAGCGGCCATCGCCAAAGATTCATTTCCCAGAATTTGCTGGATATTTCTTTTTGCCCGTTTCGTTAGGCGTTGGTCGGCTATCTCCGCTACCACGCGGTGACCGGTAAGTCCCCATGCGAAAGCGGAGTTGCTTAAAAAAATAAATAAAGCGGTTAGCAGGTTGAAAGCGGTAATCTTTTTCATGATGCAAAGTTAGTTAATTTCAAGTCGCATGGAAGGCCTTTATATCTTTTCGCTTTAAAGCTTAGCGCTTTATAGCTATCTTTGCGTCTTTAACCAAAATATTAGCATAATGAGTGTTGAACGAGGCCCAATATCGCAATTTATAGAAAAAAATTACCTGCATTTTAATGCTGCATCGCTGATGGATGCGGCTAAAGGTTACGAGGCGCATTTAGATGCCGGAGGAAAAATGATGATCACCTTGGCGGGTGCAATGAGCACTGCCGAGCTTGGGATTTCGCTCGCCGAAATGATCAGACAAGACAAAGTTTCGATCATCAGTTGTACGGGTGCAAACCTCGAAGAGGACATCATGAATCTGGTGGCGCATTCTCATTACAAAAGAGTGCCACATTACCGCGATTTAAGTCCGCAAGATGAGTGGGATCTGTTGGAGAATCATTATAACCGGGTAACCGATACCTGTATACCGGAAGAGGAAGCTTTTAGGCGACTACAGCAACATATATATAAAATATGGAAAGATGCAGAACTTGCGGGCGAACGCTATTTTCCACATGAGTATATGTATAAAATGCTCAAGAGTGGTGTCTTGGAACAATACTACGAGATTGATCCAAAAAATTCATGGATGTTGGCAGCGGCAGAAAAGAACCTGCCGATCGTGGTGCCAGGCTGGGAGGACAGTACAATGGGTAATATCTTTGCCTCCTATGTTATCAAAGGTGAGCTGAAGGCCAGTACGATGAAGAGCGGAATCGAATATATGGCTTACTTAGCCGATTGGTATGTGAAGAATTCGGAAGGAAAAGGTATTGGTTTTTTCCAGATTGGAGGAGGAATAGCAGGGGATTTCCCTATTTGCGTCGTTCCCATGCTTTATCAAGATATGGAGATGGAGAACATTCCGTTTTGGAGCTATTTCTGTCAGATATCGGATTCCACCACCTCCTACGGATCCTATTCCGGTGCGGTGCCCAATGAAAAAATTACTTGGGGAAAACTCGATATAGACACCCCTAAATTTATTGTGGAGTCGGACGCAACGATTGTTGCTCCATTGATTTTCGCGTGGATATTAAAGCAATAATAATCGAGGCTGTTTAAAAAGTATCAGTTCGTCGCCATCTCGTTCTCGGAGAGTCGGGAAGAGACCCATGTCCAGACCTCATTACACCGGTTTGGTATGATGCTACGAAGATGAGATTTTTGAATAGCCTTTTCACTTTTTGGGGCTTTATTAAGAAGACTTAACCGTCAGCTTTTGCAGGTGCAAAGCGTGGCGCGAAGCTTATAAATAGAGTAGCAATATTTTTCTAATATTTCAAATTTCCGCCCCATGGTTTTTTTTGCAAATTTTTCACAGGGATACAAAAAGGCGCTTAGGAAAGTAAATAAGGCAGATTTGAAACAATTTAGAATCGTTATAAATTGATAATTAAAGTCACGAAATTGTCAGTGATATCTTAATTAGTTATACTTTTGTGCACAGGTTTTAAAGAGGTATGCCCAGTGCATCTTTGGATCTGTTAGGTTACATTCATATAAAATAGTATAAAGCTCTCAATATGAGAAACATCTCGTTACTTTTTAGAAGTGTTGTAAAGTCCTTGATCTTAGTTTCAGTACTAAGTATGGCAGCTGTGTCTGCCCGTGCGCAGGACGTTAAAGAAGGGGCGTCTCTGTTTAAGCAGAAATGTACCTCGTGTCACGCTATTGACAAGGATCTCGTGGGTCCTGCTTTGAAGGACATAAGCAAAAGACATGAGGAGGAATGGTTGATTAAGTGGATCAGAAATTCGCAAGCTTTAGTTGCTGCGGGAGATGAACAAGCAGTTGCGCTCTTCGAGGGACACAACAGAGTGGTTATGACTCCGTTTCCTGATTTGTCTGATGACAATATCAAGAACATATTGGCCTATATCGACGATGCTTCAAGTGCTCCGGCTGCTGGTAGTAATCAAGCTGAAGGCGGTAATGCTGCGGCCCAAAGTGATGATGTAAGCAACTTTATGTTGTTCGGGCTGATCGCAGTAATCGTGATCGCGTTCATTGTTATTGTCGTTCTAAATCGCGTTATCAGAACTTTGGAGCGAATCATTCTGAACAAGAAGGTGCTGATTGAGGAGGAAGAAGAGGAAGAGGAAAAAGGCAAAGATTACTTAGGAACTATTAAAAGATTAGCAAAGAATAAGAAATTGGTTTTCTTCTTTGTGTTAGGCTTGGTAGTTTTCTTGGGATCTGCGGGTTGGAAAACATTGTGGAATGTTGGTGTGCACCAAGGGTATAAACCGGTACAGCCGATTAAGTTCTCTCACCAGCTGCACGCTGGCGTCAACCAGATCGAGTGTCAATATTGCCATTCCGGTGCGTTTAAGTCTAAAAATGCTTCTATTCCTTCAGCCAACGTCTGTATGAACTGTCATAAATACGTTACGGCAAGCGAAAAGTATAATGGAGAAACTTCACCGGAAATCCAGAAAATATATAATGCTTTGGATTGGGACGGACAGCAATATGGACCTAATCAGCGTCCTATCCAGTGGGTGAGAATTCACAACTTGCCTGACTTCGCTTACTTCAACCACTCGCAACACGTTTCTGTTGCCGGAATTGAGTGTCAGCGTTGCCACGGTCCTATTGAAACAATGGAGGAAGTTTACCAATATTCGCCATTAACCATGAAGTGGTGTGTCAATTGTCACCGTGAAACAGAAGTTAACCACAAAGACAATGCTTACTATGACCAATTAATCGCTGCTCACGAAAAATTGAAAGAGGGCGATAAAATTACGGCTGCTTCGCTTGGTGGCTTAGAATGTGGTAAATGTCATTATTAATAAATTGAGAATACGCATCTTTAATATATATAGCTTAAATGGATAGCAACAAGAAATATTGGAAAGGCCTAGAAGAACTGGAACAAACGCCTGCTTTTGTAAAAGACAGCAAAGGTGAGTTCGCAGAACCCCTTCCTATAGAGAACGTATTAACCGAAGCCGGGTTAAGTACAAAGACTCCTCGTCGCGACTTTTTGAAAGCGTTAGGTTTTGGAGTAGGTGCCGTTTCACTGGCTGCCTGCCAAAGTACACCGGTGCATAAATCTATACCTTACTTAATAAAGCCTGAAGAAATAACTCCAGGTGTTCCGAATTACTATGCTTCTAGTTACAACGGACAAAGTATTTTGGTTAAAACAAGAGAAGGTAGACCTATATTAATTGAGCCTAATCCAAAGTCGATTGGTGTAAACCGGGGTACTGACGCAGCAACCCAGGCATCTGTATTAGACCTTTATGATATGTCCAAGTTAAAAGGACCCAAAATTAAAGGTAAAGAAGCAGATTGGGAAACCGTCGATGCGCAGGTGAAAGCTGCATTAAGTGCAGCTAATAGCGCCGGTAAGCAGATACGAATCGTCTCGTCAAGCGTTAACAGTCCTTCTACGCTGTCGGTAATAGCCGGCTTTGTTGCGAAATATCCTACTGCCAAATTGGTAGAGGTTGATGCGGTCTCCTATGCCGGTATCATAAAGGCAAATGAAGCAAGTTTTGGTAAAGCAGCTATTCCTCATTATCGCTTCGATAAAGCAGACGTGATCGTGAGTGTAGGTGCCGATTTCTTGGGAACTTGGTTAGCAGGGGAAGAACATACACAGCAATATGCTGACAATAGAGGATACAAATCCTTAGAGAATAAAAGAATGTCTCGCCATATACAGTTCGAAAGCGGATTGAGTATGACGGGAGCCAATGCCGATGCGCGCGTAGCCGTGAAGCCGTCTGAAGAAGCGGCTGTATTGATTTCCCTGTATAACGCCGTGACGGGCGCTTCCCTTTCTGGTGGTCTTACAGGTAATGAAAAGGCACAGAAAGTAGTCGGCTTAGTGTCAAAGGAACTACTAAATGCGAAAGGCAGATCCGTTGTGGTTGCCGGAAGTAATGATGTTGCGCTGCAAACGCTTACTAACGCTATTAATGCAGCGCTGAACAACTACGGAAGCACAATTGATTTAGACAATGTGTCGTATCAGTATAAAGGAAATGATTCGGATTTCACCACTTTCTTAAATGAGGCCGCAGCGGGCCAAGTGGATGTGGCTTTCTTCTTGAATGTAAATCCGGCTTACGATTATTTTGATCGCGAAAAGGTTAAGGGAGCCCTAACTAAGATTAAGCTTAAAGTTTCTTTCGCCGACCGCGAGGATGAGACGGCTGAATTGGCTGATGTACTGGCACCGAATCATAACTTTTTAGAGTCTTGGGGCGACAGCAGTATTAGAGAAGGATACTACACCGTTGTTCAGCCTACAATAAATCCGGTTTTCAACACGCGTCAGGCGGAACAAAGTTTACTTGTCTGGTCGGATAGTGAGGTCGCCTACCACGATTTTGTGAAAGAGAACTGGGAAAAAACGATCCTCGCAGGCACCAATAGAACTTGGACAGATGTATTGCAAACTGGATTTGAATATAAAGGTGATAAGCCTGCACAAGCATACGCTTTCGCTGGCGATATCAACGCTGCTGCTGCGGCCGCTGTAAATGGCGCAAAAGCATTGGCGAAAGATGTAGAAGTGCAGCTTTACCAGAGCGTGGCCTTAAGAGATGGTAAACAAGGGAATAACGCCTATTTACATGAATTACCCGATCCGGTTTCAAAGGTTACTTGGGACAACTATGTAGCCATTGCTCCTAAATTTGCTGAAAGTCTTGGACTTGGCGAAAATAGCGTGGTAAAAGTTACTGCTGAGAATGGATATGAGGTGGAGTTACCTGTGTTATTGCAGCCAGGTCAGGCACAAGGTACCATATCGATCGCCGTTGGATACGGAAGAACAAAGGCTGGTAAAGCCGGAAACGAGGTCGGACAGAATGCTTATCCTTTTGCGAAGTTAGTAAACGGTACACTTCAATTCAATACAACCGCGAAAGTTGAAAAAGTTTCTAAGACTTATGAGTTAGCGCAAACGCAAACACATCATACCATCGAAGGCCGTAATGTGATTCGGGAGACAACTTTTAAAGATTACGTGAAAGACCCGGCACATGGTAGTGGTAATCATGGGCAAAAGCATAGGACCTACGACTTGTGGGATAAATTTGAAGCTCCAGGGCATAAGTGGGTAATGGCTATCGATTTGAATGCTTGTACTGGATGCGGTGCCTGTGTCGTAGCTTGTAATGTAGAAAACAATGTTCCGGTAGTAGGGCGTGACGAGGTCCGCCGTCGTCGTGAAATGCATTGGTTGAGAATCGATCGCTATTACAGCTTTGAACATGACGGGGAGCAAGTAACGGAAGAAAAGGAAATAGACAGGTTAAGCAGGGAAGATGCTAATATGGATAACGTTTCAGTGGTGTTCCAGCCGATGTTATGTCAGCATTGTGACCACGCTCCTTGTGAAACGGTGTGTCCGGTATTAGCAACTGTCCATTCTTCAGAAGGTTTGAACCACATGGCTTATAACAGGTGCTTCGGTACACGTTATTGTGCAAACAACTGTCCATATAAAGTACGTCGTTTTAACTGGTTTAACTACTGGAACGATTCGCGCTTTGATAACTACCTGAACAATGAGTTTACCCAATTAGTATTGAATCCTGATGTTACATCGCGTTCACGTGGGGTAATGGAGAAATGTTCAATGTGCGTGCAACGTATTCAAGGTGGTAAATTGAAAGCAAAATTAGAGAAACGCAAATTGAGAGATGGAGATGTAAATACGGCGTGTGCAGCGGCATGTTCTGCCAATGCAATTATCTTCGGTGATATTAATGATCCTAATTCTGAGGTATCAAAAGCATTGAGAAACGAACGTGTTTACTATGTATTGGAAGAAATTAACGTACAACCTAACATTGGTTACATGACTAAGGTTAGAAATACTTTTGAAGCTTAATCGGTTTAATTGATCTGAAAAAATAAGAATATGTCATCGCATAATGAATCAATACTTAGAGAACCATTAGTTACCGGTAAGAATATTACTTACGCAAAGGTAACAAATGACATTCTCGTGCCTGTAGAGAATAAACCAAATGCGGCTTGGTGGATAGGCTTCACGGTGGCCGCGTTGGGCGCACTGCTGTGGGTTTTTAGTGTAAGTTATACATTTTGGACGGGTATCGGAGCGTGGGGCCTTAACAAGACTGTCGGATGGGCTTGGGATATTACCGACTTCGTATGGTGGGTAGGTATCGGTCACGCCGGAACGTTGATTTCCGCCGTATTATTGCTTTTCCGTCAAAACTGGCGTAATTCCATTAACCGCTCGGCAGAGGCGATGACGATTTTCGCCGTAATTTGTGCTGCCACTTACGTCGTTGCACACATGGGCCGTCCTTGGTTGGCCTACTGGATTTTCCCGTTGCCGAATCAATTCGGATCCCTGTGGGTGAATTTCAACTCCCCACTGGTATGGGACGCCTTTGCGATTTCTACTTATTTCACTGTATCCTTAGTTTTCTGGTATACCGGACTACTTCCGGACATAGCAACGGTGCGCGACCGTGCAACTGGATTGAGAAGAAGGGTTTATTCTATCCTCTCTTTTGGATGGACGGGCAACGTAAAGACTTGGCAGCGATTCGAAATCGTATCACTGATTTTGGCAGGTATTTCAACACCACTGGTACTTTCGGTGCACACAATCGTATCAATGGACTTTGCCACCTCGGTAATCCCTGGATGGCATACAACCATTTTCCCACCTTATTTCGTGGCAGGTGCGATTTTCTCCGGATTCGCCATGGTGCAAACATTGTTGTTGATTACCCGTAAAGTGTTAAACTTTGAGAATTACATAACCATGTTCCACATCGAGTCGATGAATAAGATTATCATGGTTACGGGATCCATCGTGGGGGTTGCTTACCTTACGGAATTGTTTATCGCTTGGTACTCTGGCTCGGAATACGAAATGTACGCTTTTGCTAATCGGGTGGCAGGACCTTATTGGTGGGCATATTGGTCGATGATGACGTGCAACGTGATTTCTCCCCAGTTATTCTGGTTCAAGAAAATACGGACGAGCATTCCAATTTCATGGGTATTATCCATCGTTGTAAATATCGGGATGTGGTTCGAGCGTTTCGTGATTATCGTAACATCTTTACATCGCGACTATATTCCTTCAAGTTGGGCGATGTTTTACCCAACATGGACGGATGTTGGAATCTTTGTTGGATCGATCGGTCTATTCTTTACATTGTTCTTGCTGTTCCTTCGTGTACTTCCGGGTATAGCGATCGCAGAGGTTAAGTTGTTATTACACTCCGCTAGTCACCAACAAAAGCTTAAGCTTGTTAAGGAAGGTCACTTGAAGCCGGAACAAGTCGAATTCTATAAGGAATCGCTGGATAAATACGATAGTGTTAGCGAAGAAGAAATTAAAGAATTAGCAAAATAAAAAGATGAGCGACACAAAATATATTTTAGGACATTTTGAACATCCAGATGATCTTATGGATGGAATAGATCGGTTGCAAAAGAGTAACATTTCTATTTATGATGTGTATACGCCAATGCCGATTCACGGTATTGAGGCTAAATTAGGTGTTCCGCCATCTCGTTTGCCTATTGTAGCCTTCTTATGTGGTATTACTGGAACTATATCAGGCATTAGCTTATTATATTACACGCTGCACAAGGATTGGCCTATGATCATTGGTGGTAAACCTACCTTGCCGATGCCCGACTTTGTTCCTGTGACCTTTGAGCTGACTATCCTGTTTTGTGCTTTGGGTATGGTGGCCGCTTTCTACTTTAGAAGTCACCTTTTTCCAGGAAGGGCACCACGGGTGATGGATTTGCGCGCAACAGACGACCGTTTTGTCATTGCGATTGACGCTAAATCAAACACTGATCACGAAAAAATTGACAGTTTATTAAAAGACGCAGGTGCGGTAGAAGTACTGTACAATGAAAGGAAATATGTTAGCTATGAATAAGACTAGACTGTTTGGAACCGCATGTTTTGCAATAGCGTTCGCGGCGGTAGTGTCTTCTTGTGGAGATAAAACAACGCGTAGCACAGGATGGGAATTCTCACGAAACATGTACGATCCAATAGGATATAATCCAGACCAACCGAATAAAAATTTCGTCAATGGGCAAACAGCGCAAGTGCCGCCAGAAGGGACAACGCCTATCGGTTTTGAACGTTTTGATTACCCTAATACATTAGAAGGTTACGAGGCTGCAAGTACCAATGTACACAATCCGTTGGAACGAACTGAAAAGAACCTTGTAGAAGGGGCTCATTTGTATCAGGCTTTTTGTTCGCCTTGCCACGGTCCGGAAGGACACGGCGATGGTACCATCGTAAATATGGAGAAATTTCCGCCGCCACCATCTTATGCTACCGGCAACTCTTCCCGTGGAGGATTGATGAAAGACTTAACAGATGGTAAAATTTATCATACCATTACTTACGGTCTTAACTTAATGGGATCTCACGCCTCTCAGTTATCACCTGAGGAACGGTGGAAAGTGGTGATGTATGTTCATGAATTGCAAAAAAAGTAGTAGTATATAATATTTAGATATCAAATGGGAACTCATAGTCACACTACATATAATTTTGACGAGCGCTTTGAATTCGCGGGAAAGGCGAAGACTTGGAGCTTGGCGGCAATAATAATTGGTGTTATTGCGATTGTTGCAGGTTTTTTTGTGGATGGTAGTCATCGCATGTTCGCCAACCTATTATTAATGGGATATTATTTCACCTGTGTGTGTGCAGCAGGTGCTTGCTTCTTAGCTATTCAATTTGTAGCGCAAGCAGGTTGGTCGGCGGGTTTTTTACGTATTCCGCAAGCCTTTGCAGGCGTTTTGCCGATCGCATCTATCATATTGATTATTATTACAGCTGCAGGGTTATTCACGCATAATCTATATCATCACTGGCACGCCGATGGCATAACGGATCCGAATAGCCCGCACTACGATGCTTTAGTCGCAGGAAAATCGGCCTTCCTAAATGTACCCGGCTTTTTTGCGCGGCAGATTATCTTTTTAGGCTGTTACAGCATTTTCGGAGCGGCGCTCGCTAAATTTTCATACAAAGAAGATTTAGAGGGAAGCTTAAACTCCTATAAAAAGAGCTTTAAGTTTTCTGCGATATTCTTAGTGATTTTCGGATTTACAACGCCAATCTGGTCTTTTGACACGGTTATGTCCTTAGAGGCTCACTGGTTTTCCACCATGTTTGGTTGGTATAACTTTGCCGCGATGTGGGTTAGCGGTCTCTGTGCCATTACACTAACGGTTATCCTGCTGAAACGCGCGGGTTACCTATCTTGGGTGAACGAGAATCACTTGCACGACTTAGGCAAATTTATATTTGGTTTTTCTATTTTTTGGACTTATGTATGGTTCGCGCAGTTCATGTTGATATGGTATGCGAACATTCCTGAAGAGACTGTATATTTCTATAAAAGATGGGAACCTGAATATAAACCTTGGTTTTGGTTGTCAATTATCATTAACTTTGTTGCTCCGGTGCTTATTTTGATGGATCGTGATGCTAAAAGAAAAGAAAATATTATGATTTTTGTATGTATTCTGCTTTTAGCGGGGCATTGGCTAGATTATTATATTATGATCATGCCAGGAACTGTTGAAGATCATAGGGGGTTCGGCTTGAGTGAGATAGGATCTATTTTAGGTTTCGCTGGATTGTTCACTTTCCTTATGCTGAGCAAATTAAGTAAACAATCTCTCGCTCCAAAGAATCATCCTTTTTTGGAAGAAAGTCTTCATCACCAGATTTAGTTCCTTTGATAAGAACTGTAAATTGAAATACGAATAACCGTTAATATTGAAATGAGATATAGAAAGTACATCAATTTTAGAACAATCTTCAGCTTAGTAATAGCGACCATGTTATTACTACACGGTTCAGCTTTCGCTCAGGCGGGAGATAGTACTGCTACCGAGAACGATACCACTGTATCAAGTTCTGAGCTGCAAGCCGAAGCGGAGTCAGCTGGTACAACTGCTGCTGATACAACGGGTAATGCTGTAGCCGCTGCAACGCCTGAAGGTACGAGCGCAACTAGTAATGCGGTTCAAGCAGCACAAGAAGAAGAGAAGTCAATAGATCCTCAGGTATACAAGAATTTCTTTTATTATGTACTGTTATTCTTCTTAGTGTGTATTATCGTAGGAATTGTAGGCAAAATTATTCAAGTTTATGAATTAACCCGCGAGATGCAAGGCCGGGCTAAGCGGGTGAATTGGAATAAATTCCATGGAACGCTTTTCCTGATCAGTCTGTTTGTCGGTTTGTACGGCGCTTATTGGTCATATGCACATCACGGTAGCTTAGCTTGGCATGAGTCTGCTTCGGAACACGGAGAGCGGATTGATAGCATGTTTATTACTACTACAGTAATTACCACTATCGTGTTCGTGTTAACACATATTTTACTATTCGGGTTCTCTTTTGTATATAAGAGCACTGGAAAACGTAAAGCTTATTTTTATCCACATAACAACTTGATTGAAAAGATTTGGACGATCGTTCCTGCTATCGTCTTAACGGTCTTGGTATTGTTTGGATTTTTTACATGGAGAAGTATAACCAACGTGCCGGATGACGTTGCAAAGGATGCGTTACAGGTTGAAATTACCGGTGAGCAGTTTGCTTGGACTGTGCGCTATGGTGGAAAGGATAATAAGATTGGGAAAAGAAGCATTAAGTTGACAACGCCTTTGAACGGCTTGGGAATCGACTATAATGATAAGAGTGCTTGGGATGATATAATGGGATCTGATATAGTGTTGCCGGTTGGCAAACCAGTCAGATTTACCATTAACTCTAAAGATATCTTACACAGTTTTTATATGCCCGATTTTAGAGTTCAAATGAACGCCGTACCGGGGATGGCAACCCATTTTCAAATGACTCCTCGCTATACTACAGCTGAAATGCGGGAAAAATTGAACAACCCGGAGTTTGATTACGTAATGCTTTGCGCCAAGATATGTGGACAAGGGCATTATAATATGCAGAAAACGGTGCGCATTGTATCGGAAGCAGAATACAAAGAATGGCTTGCAACGCAGAGCTATTTCTTTAGCGATGATGTGAAGAAAGAATTTAAGGCTTCGCAATCGGCTAATAAAGGTGAGCAGGAGGAAGATAATAAACAATTGGCGTTAAATTATTAAATATATAGAGGTTAAGAGCTTATGTCAAGTATAGCAATTCCACACGCAGGCGATCATGGCCATGATGCTCACGAGCATCATCATGAAACGTTTCTGACTAAATATATCTTTAGTCAGGATCATAAAATGATTGCCAAGCAGTTTTTAATTACGGGTATTATCATGGCGTTCTTTGCTATGTTTCTATCCATCTTATTTAGGATTCAGTTAGCCTGGCCAGAAAAGGATTTTCCGATATTGGAAGTTTTCCTGGGAAAGTGGGCTGAAGGGGGTAGAATAAGACCCGATTTTTTCCTTTCATTGGTTACCATCCATGGGACGATCATGGTGTTCTTTGTGTTAACGGCTGGATTAAGTGGTACCTTTAGTAATTTACTTATTCCATTACAGCTTGGCGCACGCGACATGGCTTCTCCTTTTATGAATATGTTATCGTACTGGTTGTTTTTTTCAGCTTGTGTGGTAATGATTTCTTCTTTCTTTGTGGAAAGCGGACCAGCAAGTGCCGGATGGACGATTTATCCTCCGTTATCGGCATTACCTCAGGCAATCCCCGGCTCTGGAACAGGGATGACACTGTGGTTGGCCAGTATGGTCTTATTTATCGCCTCTCAGGTGATGGGCGGTATTAATTACATCAGTACCGTATTAAATATGCGTACGAAAGGAATGAGCCTTTGGAGAATGCCTTTAACTATATGGGCGGTATTCTTAACAGCCATTGTAGGTTTATTATCATTTCCGGTTTTGGTTTCTGCCGTGGTGCTACTGATTTTTGATAGAAGCATGGGAACCAGCTTTTATCTGTCTGATATTATCATTGGTGGGCAGATTTTACCGAATGAAGGAGGTAGTCCGATTTTATTCCAACACCTTTTCTGGTTCTTAGGCCACCCCGAAGTGTACATCGTGTTGATGCCGGCCTTAGGATTGACATCAGAGGTAATTGCTACCAATTCACGGAAACCAATATTTGGATACCATGCGATGGTGTACTCATTGATCGGAATCACGGTATTGTCGTTTATCGTATGGGGACACCATATGTTTGTTACGGGTATGAACCCTTTCTTAGGGGGCGTATTTATGATCACTACCTTGATCATCGCCGTGCCGTCTGCCGTTAAGACCTTCAACTATTTAGCAACGCTGTGGAGAGGTAATATTAAATTTACCCCGGCGATGTTATTTGCTATCGGATTGGTGTCTTTCTTTATCTCAGGTGGATTAACAGGTATCTTTTTGGGTAACTCAGCATTAGATATTAACTTACACGACACCTATTTTGTAGTAGCTCACTTCCACTTGGTGATGGGGTCGGCTTCCATCTGTGGAATGCTTTGCGGCGTTTACCACTGGTATCCGAAGATGTTTGGAAGAATGATGAACGATAAGTTGGGATATCTCCACTTCTGGATGACATTTATCGGTGCCTATTTGGTGTTCTTCCCAATGCACTTTATGGGAATTGATGGCGTGCCTCGTCGGTACTATTCATTTACTAACTTCCCCTTTATGCAGGAATGGTTAACGGTAAATGTATTCGTAACTTGGGCGGCTATCATCGCTGGCTTAGGACAAGTGGCTTTCTTGTTTAACTTCTTCTATTCAATCTGGTTCGGGAAGAAAGCAACGCAGAACCCATGGAAATCCAATACCTTGGAGTGGACAACGCCGGTGGAGCATCTACATGGAAATTGGCCAGGCGAAATTCCAACAGTTTACCGCTGGCCTTACGATTACAGCAAGCCTGGGCATGAGGACGATTTCATTCCTCAGACGGTCCCTTTCTCTGAAACGATGAGCTCTAATTTGCCTCACGATTTCGAAGGGGATGCGGTAGCGGAACAAATTCAACGCGAGTGGGATAAAGAACACGGCGTAGAAAGAGAATTACATCATTAATTGATTCGATAAAGTACTTGGGGTATCTGCCTAGGCTTTGAAAGCTAATCAGGTGCCCCATTTTTATGCTAAATGAGTGTTTATTTACCTGGCGAGAGGAGATTTGTAGTAATCAATAAGATTACTATTCTTTCACTCTTTTTGCTTATCCTGGCCGGAGGGATCGTGAGAAGTACCGGATCAGGAATGGGATGTCCCGATTGGCCAAAATGCTTTGACCAATATGTGCCACCCACAGATGAGTCTCAATTACCTCAAGGGTATGAGCAAAAGTACATTGACAATCGGGCAAAGAAAAACGAACGTTTCGCAAAAACCTTGGACCTGTTTGGTTTCGGTAAGCTGGCAGATGAATTGAGAAACGATAAGAGTGTGCTTCAGCATGAGGAGTTTAACGCTGCGAAGACCTGGACGGAGTATATCAACAGGTTGGTTGGTGCTATAACCGGACTTTTCCTTCTACTATGTGCGGTCTTTTCGCTCGCATTCTTGAAGAGTAAGAAGCGGATATTTTATTTTAGTGTACTCAATCTTTTTGTAGTATTACTGCAAGCATGGCTTGGTTCTATTGTTGTATCTACCAACCTGCTAGCTTGGGTAATTACGGTCCATATGCTATTGGCATTGGTGATATTGGGAATAAGTATTTATACGTATTTTCAGGCGAAGGTTTTAAGAGATAGCAGCTTGTTGATTAATAGGGGAAATAGGTCTGCAAAATTGCTTGCACTCGTTGTGCTGCTACTGATCGTAGTTCAGGTGACGTTGGGTACAACCGTTCGGGAGGAAATAGATGTGATCGCTTCTTCGACCTCGGATCGGGCTCAATGGATCGGCCAACTGAGTAATTATTTTAATTATCACAGGGATATCGCCATTGGTGTTTTGGCCCTGTGCTTGGTGATGTTCTTTTTGGTGCGTACACGGTACGCGCATAGAAGTATACAAAGCAAGATTGTTAATCTAGTCGTTATACTGGTGATTTTACAACTTGCTACAGGCTTCGTACTCTCTTATCTCGGAGTTCCGGCTTATGCGCAAACGGTGCATTTAATGCTAGCCAGTCTGTTATTCGGTGCGCAATACTATCTTATGCTCTTACTGGGAAAGACGAGCGAGTATATAGGTCAGTAAATTGATTAAAGTGAAGGATTTTATAAGTGATTTAAAGCAATTAATAAAAGTTCGACTCTCTTTTACAGTCGTCTTTTCTGCATCAGTTGCTTTTCTTGTTGGAAGTAGGGCTCAGGGAGATATAAATTGGCTTAATTGGGCAATTCTGACTATTGGGGGATTGTTGGTGACGGGTTCGGCTAACGGGTTTAACGAAATTATTGAGCGCGACTTGGACAAGCTGATGAAGAGGACGGCGGATAGGCCATTGCCTGCAGGTAGGATGACTTCCGGACAAGCCTTGGTGTTGAGTTTACTCATGGGCTTGGTCGGCACCTTGTTATTGGTCAGGTTAAACTTTCTGACCGGGGTGTTATCGGTATTCTCTATTTTACTGTATGCCTTCTTTTATACACCGCTGAAGCAAAAGTCGCCAATTGCCGTGTTTGTAGGCGCTTTCCCTGGTGCATTACCGCCGCTTATTGGTTATTTTGCGGCGTATAAGCAGCCCTTCATTGACGAAATACCGTTGATATTATTCGGTATTCAGTTTGTATGGCAGTTTCCTCACTTTTGGAGTATCGCTTGGGTGCTTGATGAGGATTATAAACGTGCGGGTTTCCGGCTGTTGCCAACAACGAAGAAGGATAGCATCAGCGCCTTTATGGTCTTTTTATCCGCAGCTTTAGTGATTCCTGTGTCGCTCTTGCCTACCTGGTACGGGTTCGCAGGATACACATTGGCAGGAGTGTCGCTCTTGAGCGGATTGTTATTTACTTATTTTGCATTGCAGCTGTTTTTGAAGAAAGATTTGGCTTCAGCAAAGAAAGTGATGTTTACTTCTTTTTTCATATTGCCGTTGATGCAATTAGTGTTGTTGTTTGATTTTATTAAGATATGATAATGGTTCAACGAGCAGATAATAATAATTATCTAACGTCTTTGAAGGCGAAGAAATTTTCTTTATATGTTTTTTTAGTAGTGTCATTCATGCTCTTTGCGGCCTGGTCTAGCGGATTTATTGTTTATTCCGCAGGGGGAGAAGATAAAGGCTTGAAAACATTGCTGCCTACTACGTTTATATACAGTACCGTTAGCATTTTGCTAAGTAGCGTCTGTATGCATTTGGCTTATGCAGCATCGAAAGTGGGCAATATAGCGAAACAGCGGCTCTGGCTAGGGATCACTATTTTGCTGGGTGGCTTGTTCTTTTTCCTGCAATACAGTGCTTGGATGGAACTAGCCAGAAACGGGGTGATGTTTATTAATAACAATGCCTCACAGTCCTTTATTTACGTGTTTGTTTGGGCACATCAGGCCCATATTTTTGCGGGTATCATTGTACTGTTGAATGCTTTTTTTAAAGCAAGCAATGGAAACCCTTTGATTAAGAATCGGTTTAGAATGGAACTTGCTACTATTTTCTGGCATTTTCTGGATATTCTATGGATTTATATATATGTTTTCTTACTTTTGAATCAATAAAACTAATTAAATGAGTACTACTGTATCGCAATTAGATCAAGTGAAATCTGGACCATGGAATGGTGGTAGATCTCCTTTTGCCATGGAGTATGGCAAAATTATGATGTGGTTTTTTCTAGTGTCAGATGCCTTTACATTCTCCGCCTTTTTGATTTATTATGGTGCACAGCGTTTTGCCCAAGTAACATGGCCTAATCCAGATGATGTTTTTCAGTCCATTCCCGGAATTGCTGATCACGGTTACCCTTTGGTGTTTGTAGGCATCATGACCTTTATACTTATCATGAGTTCCGTTACAATGGTATTGGCAGTTGAAGCAGGGCACCGCAATTCGAAAAAAGAGGTGGTGGGATGGATGGTTGCTACCATTATTGGCGGTTTGATGTTTTTGGGCTGTCAGGCTTTAGAGTGGTCTCACTTACATCATGAAGGATATTGGTGGGGAACCATACCAACACATTACGAAGGGATCGATAAACTTGGAGCACAACAATTTGCCAATCTGTTTTTTACGATTACCGGCTTTCACGGATTCCACGTTACCACAGGAGTAATCATTAACATTATCATTCTTTTCATGACCATGGCAAACGTGTTCGAGAAAAGAGGCACGTACTTAATGATTGAGAAAGTTGGGCTATATTGGCACTTCGTTGACTTGGTTTGGGTATTCGTATTCACCTTTTTCTATTTGGTTTAATTTTTATCTTTGACGATATACAAATGAGCGAACATAATTCACATATTGAACACGCGCATGAGGAGCATCATGCCGATATGTCTAAAAAGCTAATCTGGAAGGTCTTCTTCTACTTATTAGCGATCACTTGTTTAGAGTTCTTTATTGCATTGGCTTTGGTTTATCACGGGCCTCTTGAAAAAGGACCGTTAGTTAATTTCATATATATAGTGCTTACACTCGTAAAAGCCTACTACATTGTGGCGTATTTTATGCACTTGAAGTTTGAAAAGATGGGCTTTATTGTTTCGACACTGATTGTGTTCGTCTTTATTATTTATTTCATCATTCTGCTATTAACTGAAGGAAGCTATCTAGGCATACATCTGAACCATGTCTTTGGTTAACGCTTTTTTGGCGTCTTTCGATAGGATAGATTGAGTGGTATATATGTAGAATGAAAGAGCAAACAAGTTCTTTTTCAATAAAGAAAATTGCAATCCTGGTAACCATATTGGCCTTGCCAGGATTTTGTTATTATCTGCTTCAGGAGAAGGGCGAGAATCGGTATAAATCGCTTCCCTTTTACGGTGAAAAGAAGTTAACAGGGACGTTTCACAGCAAACGCGGAAAGCAGATTCCCGATACGCTCTACCACACGGCGGGTGAATTCACCATGTCGGACAGTGAAGGGAAGCAGCTCGTTTTCGGGCCTGATAGCAGTATAGCGGTTGTCAGTTTCTTTTTTTTGGAAAACGAATCGCTGGCCGAACCGATTAATGGCGCTATGCAAAGAATAGCGGAGCGCTTTCAGAAGAATGCAATGGTGAAGCTGTATTCCATCGATATTGATCCGGTAAGAGATACAGCGAATCAACTAAAGGATTACAGGCGAAAATGGGGCGTATATAAGCAGTGGTACCTATTAAGAGGCAATAACCAGGCGGAAATTAGCTCCTTAGCACAACAGAAGTTTATGCTGGATGTGGTCTATGATCCGAAGACGGGGCTCCCCGTTACACATAGTTCCGCTATTGTACTATTGGATTCTAAACGTAGAATACGCGGGTATTACGATGCCTTGATCAAAGCGGATATGGATAAGCTTATTGATGAGATAAAGTTGTTATTAACAGAAGAGTTTAGAAATATAAGTATAAGACAATAATGAGCGATAAGGCTATTTTTCGATTGGTTTGGGGTGTTTCTGTTTTCGTTTTTGTAGTGGTGGCGCTGTTGCAAAGTGGACTGATTGCATGGCGAGTCGTACCCGAATGGGTTTTCTACTTGCCTATGATGAATGCCGTTATAAATGCTACTTGTACCATTTTGTTAATCGTCTCTTTTCTTTACATAAGAAAGGGTAATATAGGGATGCATAAGCGATTAAATATAATAACCTTTATACTTTCTTCCCTGTTTTTAGTGTTATATATTATTTATCATTCTACTGGAAATGAAACTAAGTTTGGCGGACAAGGGATCATTCGCCCAATCTATTTCTTCATACTGATAACCCATATTGTATTATCTGCAATCGTACTTCCTTTGGTGCTGTTCAGTTTTTACCGGGGTATGAAAATGCAGGTTGAAAAACATCGCAGGCTAGTGCGGTGGAGCTATCCCATCTGGCTATACGTAACTACTACAGGCGTAATCGTATATTTGATGATGGCGCCGTACTACAACTAGTTGAAGATAGATCCAGGCTGTTTTTGTAGGTAAAGCAATTTTTAATAGCTAAATTTGTTCTTTACAATGGCAAGTAGCCTGTATAGTAACCTAGTGGCTACCTAACAGATGGGGGTCAAAGGGTGGATTAATATTATTTAGAGATGAAGAAGATGCTCATGATAATCGGACTGATGTTCGTGTTGACTGTCTCGACGGTCAATACGAATCCGGCGTATAGTCAGTGCGCGATGTGCACATTGAATGCCGAACAGTCTGTCAAAGACGGAAATAGCCAAGGTAAAGGATTAAATAAAGGCATTTTATTTTTATTAGCGATGCCCTATTTGGCGATTGGAGCAGTAGGCTATCTTTGGTATAAAAAGTATCGGAGAAAGCAGGGCGAAGTAGGCTTTAAGCATGATCCTGCCAATCTCAACTAAGGTTTTAAAGGCATGGCCGGTAGAAGTAAGATTCGTGCCTTGGTGGAAGCCCGATGTCCGCAATGCAGAACCGGAAAGATGTTCGTTGGTGGGACATATGGTTTTAGGAAGCAACGAACAAACGATATCTGCCCGTATTGTGGTTTAGAGTTTGAAATAGAACCTGGCTATTTCTATGCAGCGATGTATGTGAGTTATGCCATGGCTGTTCTGGAAATCATCACGATTGGATTGACCAGCTATATGCTCAGCAAAAGTGAGTCTCCTTGGTTCTATTCGGTTGTGTTGCTGTTCGCTATATTACTTTTGGCACCTTTTAATTACCGGTATTCACGGTTAATTCTGTTGTATTTTCTCACACCCAAGATTAAGTACAATCCGAAATATCAGTTTGACGATGAGCGCTAGATTTATCACTTATTTACATAGTATGTCATTTCTTAATAAAGGTTTTAGCTTATTTATCTTCGCGGGTATGCTGTTTAGCGGGTGTAAAGTGATGTCTCCTAAGGCTTATCAATCTATGCTGAATGTACAGGATTCCTTGAATCAGGGCTGGAGAGCAGCTCAGATAAAGATTGATAATTTGGAAGATGAGCTTGCTAAACTACAAGCTGATACGGCCTCTTTAGGAAGGAAATTGGCTTCCTTGGAAAAAAGCTTGAGTTCGAGTTCGGGCGAGGTTAAAAAATTGGCGGCCAACTTAGCAGAACGCGAAGAACGTTTAAAAGAAGTCGAAGACGTGCTACGTAAACGTGAAGAAGCGGGTAACCTATTGAAAGATAAATTACAACGCGCATTACTCGGCTTTCGCGAAAGCGGATTAACAGTAGAAATGCGGGAAGGGAAAGTGTATGTGTTACTTGCAGATAAGTTGCTGTTTCCTTCAGGTAGCATTGTGATTGATCAACACGGAAAACAAGCGCTTGCCGAGTTGGCCAAAGTTTTAGATACGCAGCCTGAAATTAACATAGCCGTTGAAGGTCATACCGATGATCAAAAAGTAAGACGTTTAGGTCAGATAAAAGACAACTGGGATCTGAGTGTTTTGCGGTCAACCTCTGTCGTAAGGTATTTGACAGAAGAGGAAGGTATTGATCCCAGAAGATTGATTGCAACGGGAAAGGGCGAGTTTACGCCGGTAGACACAAGCAGCACCACAGAAGCTAGGAGCGCGAATAGAAGAATAGAGATCGTCCTGTCACCCAAATTAGATGAACTTTACGACTTAATAAAGTAAAGAAGCGGTTGACAATATTTGTCTTGACAAAATGCACAGCCGACCGCTTCTCGCCGGTTATAATTACTACTTAAAAAGGGTTGTCAATATCGGCAAGCAGAGGTAACTGCAAGTCTTTTTCAGACAATACCAATTCATCTTGAGGTAATGGCCATTGGATATTGAAGGCCGGGTCGTTATAACGAACGCCGATTTCATTTTCCTTATCGTATTTCCCCGTCACTTTGTAACAGAAGATTGTATCCTCTTCCAGTGAAACAAAGCCATGTAAAAAGCCAACCGGAATCCAAACCATTTTTGCATTGGCTTCACTGAGCTCTATGTGGAAGCTTTGGCCGAATGTTGGCGACTTTTTTCGGATGTCTACCGCAATGTCAATAACGCTTCCCTTGATAACACGGACAAGCTTTCCCTGCGCATGGGGGCCGGCTTGGGCATGCAGCCCGCGGAGGGCTCCTTTACAGGATATTGACTGATTGTCTTGAACGAATTGCTCATCGATGCCATTATCCTTAAATAATTGCTCATTATAAGTTTCAAAAAAGGCTCCCCTGTTGTCTTTCCAAATCTTTGGTTCAATAATCATCAGCCCTTCTATCGGTGTCTTTATAAAATTCATATAAATATAGTGTGTAACCTAATCGTGTTTGTTTACCTTAATCGATATATTCCATAACAGTATCGAACAGAAAAAGGTGTCCGTAAAAGTCTTCCTGCATCTTCTTCTGTAAAATATTAAACAGGGATTCTTTGAATTTTAGTATATCATCCTGGTTATTTGTGAACAATTGCAGGCTTAAGGACTGCCCTTCATTCGGAGAGTCGACAATCTTCAGTAGTCTTATTTCACGAAATGGCGACTGCTCCTTCACCAAAGGAATATATTCGGCCTTAAGCCATTCGGTATACGCTGCGGCTTTTTGGTCAGAAATAATGTGCGTAATATTAAATAAAATCATTCGGCTAAGATAGTAATCCTCGTGTATTAACTCGAGTTCGGATATCATTTTCTGCTCAGAATGCTTTGAAACAGAAGGTGCCTTTCCTAGAGTTGCCGTTGAATTTCTGCGCTTATAAGAATATATCAACTCCGCTTTTTAGCGAGAGAAGGGATTGAAGGAAGTGTACTTTAAATGTTACGCGCAAGTTTTGAAAAAAAAAGCTTCTTTTGTTAACTTAACCGTACAAAATGTACACACCTGGTAGGTCGCCGGGAACAAACAACTCAAATTGGGTATAATAAAGAGACGGGCATACATGAGGATTCTTACTCCGATCGTTTTAGTGTTTTTTCTTTTAAGTTTTTGCGCTTGCAATGATTTTGCCAGAAGAGAAGAAATTCCGATAGAGAGTTTTTTTATGAAATCGCCGAAAAGTAATTTTCAAATTTCTCCCAGTGGAAACTATATCGCCTTTTTACAATCTTACAACGGAACCCAAAACCTTTATCTAACTACTTGGGATAACGCTGAACCGAAGCGTATTACAACCGAAACAGATAAAAATATCGCTAATTACTTTTGGGCTGATGATGATGAACTTGTTTTTTGGAAAGAGCGATCGAAGGATGATAATTTAAGTATTTATGCAGTTAACAGAACCTCGCTTTCAGTCCGTAATTTGATAACGCCCGAACCGATGCGTTTCCGCTGGGTGAGCCAACAAGTAAATAACGACGAGTTGTTGATCTCCCTAAACAAAAGAGACTCCTCTGTATTCGACGTTTATCGCCTAAATCTCCATAACTGTCACCTAAAAATTGTCGCCCGAAATCCGGGTAATATCAGCAATTGGGTTGCCGATCCTGATGGAAAAGTGCGGTTGGCCATTGCCAGTGATGGTGTAAACGAAACGTTGCTTTATCGTGAAGACGAAGAGCATGCCTTCAGACGCGTTTTTGAGAATAATTTTAAGACAACGGTTAAGCCTTTGCGGTTTTTGGAAGGACGGACTAACCATATATACGCTTTGTCGAATATTGATAGGGACAAACTCGCTTTGGTAATTATTGATCTCGACAAAGGCGAAGAGATCAAAACTGTTTATATGCATCCCGAAAGTGATATAGAAGACATTCGTTTTTCTTCGGTGGCAAAAGGCTTGGCTTATGCCGAATACGACACATGGAAGCCCGAGAAGTATTATTTTAACAAGAGAATAAAGGATGTGCACGAGGATCTGCGACGCCGACTAAATGGTTATTGGATGCGTGTCGTCGATAAGAATGAAGCGGAGACGAGATTCATTATCCGTACTTACGCAGACGATGACCCCGGAGCTGTCTACTTATATAGTATTAACGACGACCGCTTAACGAAATTGGCTGATGTCAATCCGGCACTTAATGGTCGGAAATTGTGCAAAATGGATTCTATCCGCTACAATGCACGGGATGGGATGCCCATTAGTGGCTATTTGACCTTGCCGAATCGACTGAGAAAGCAAGGTTTGCCGCTCATTGTCATTCCGCATAACGGGCCTTCTGCAAGAAATGTGTGGGAATATAACAGCGAGGTCCAATTTTTAGCAAACCGCGGCTACGCAGTCTTCCAGCCGAATTACCGCGGGTCAACCGGATATGGAAAAGCGTTCTGGTCCGCAGGCTTCGGCGAATGGGGAGGTAAAATACAAGAAGATATTGCTGATGGCGTAAGATACCTGATCGATAAAAAAATCGCAGACCCTAAAAGAATTGGCATTTATGGATATAGCTTCGGTGGTTTCTGTGCACTATATGGCGCCTGTTTCCATCAGGATCTGTATAAATGTGCCGCATCCTATTCGGGAATTACAAATTTGTTTACTTACCTAAAGGAAATACCACCTTACTATAAGCCATATTTGCAAATGTATTATGAGATAATTGGCAATCCAGAGAAGCAAGCAGACTACTTCCGGGCCGTTTCTCCTGTTTTTCACACCGATAAAATCAAAGGGCCTATTTTTATCGCACAGGGTGGCAAAGATGAACGGGGTAATGTAAATGAAACGAATCAGATGGTAAGAGATCTTAAAGGAAAGAATATTAATATAACTTATTTTTTAAAAGAGAAAGAAGGACATTTCTTTAAAGATGAGCAGGCGCGTTTGGCGTTTTATCAACAACTAGAGGCTTTTTTCGCGGCCAATCTCGGCGGGAATTAAAATAGGCTTATCGGGTATAATATGCCACATCATAACCACTATAGAAAAAATTACTGGCTCATTATCATTTTTGCAGTATTGGCCTCGCTATTGTTTATCACAGCATTGGGCTTTGCGAAAAAATATGCGCGAAAAATCGTAGAAAATGAATTTGTAGGTAAAAAAATAGATGTTTTAGACAAAAATATCGAATCTTATAACGACCTTTTCTTCAATAAAATACCGGAAGTATCCTTTTATCAAGGCTATCTCGATTCAAATTCCGCCCTTATTTATGCGGATTCAATACTAAGGAAATATGACTTTGTAAAGCGGATCTTGTTTTTTGATGCCTATGTGAGTAATACAGCTGGAGGGCTTGCCATAAGCCCTCGCGTCGTCTATCAGTTTAATAGGGACTGTCCGAAGAGTCATATTATCTATAAAGCCGGTTCAGGCACCAAAATGGATATCCGTATAGCAGATGATTTCAATAGCATGGCCGCCAGGCTTAGTGGCTTTATTGATATTGCTGATACCTCGCGGAGCGTTAATAACGACGAAATAAATAAGTTTTTCTATGCCGTCATTCCTGAGAAGATCACCTATATGAATATTCCTCGCAAGGAGGATATTAAAGCCTATAAGCAGTTCGTCGAAGGATCTGTAGACAACAATTCTGTTTATGAACAAGATATATTGAGCTACTATATCGATCCACAGGCGCTGAAATTACAGAACAATCATCCCGAACTTTATGAGAAAATAGAGATAAAGCCTTTGTTTTATACTTCGCTTGATACCGACCCTGATTTGTTAACTGCCGAGAGCCCATTGCCAGGGGCGCTTGCATCTTATAAGATATACTTCAGCGCGAACAGAAATTTTTTAACAAATGAAGCCAATAGACGTTTTATGCCTTTAGCACTCATGATTTCGATGGGGTACCTTGTGCTGTTTATAATTGGCTACCTGATCTACAGAAATATCAGTTTTAACAATAAAATGTTTAAACTGCAATATGACTTCGTGAACAACCTGACCCACGAGTTTAAAACCCCTGTAAGCGTTATTAAAATAGCCGGAAATAATATTCGAAGCGCAAAGGAACTTAAGGATGACACCCGGCAGTTATACGGTAAAATATTAGATGAAGAAGCCGATAAGCTAAACAACTTATTGAATACCTTGCTGTCATTTACCCAAATTGAAAACAAGTCTATTAAGCTAGCCTACGAGAAGGTAAATCTCGACGAATTTTGCAGGAAACTCATCAGTACATACCAGCTCAAATTTCCGGATTTTGACTTGCAGTATGAGCTCAAAGAGGTGTCTACCCTGTACACAGATCCTGTGTTGTTAGGAAGTGTGTTTCAAAACCTAATAGACAATGCTTATAAGTATTCCGAAGAGGGAAGTAAATCGTTAAAAATCACAATTTTTAGGCAAAAAAAGCAAATAATGTTTAAGTTTGTTGATAAGGGGATAGGAATTCCTAAAAGTGAGCTTATAAACATCTTTAAGAAATTTTATCGAGTAAAAAGTCAGTATAACCAACAAGGCAGTGTCGGTTTAGGCTTGGCGTTTTGTAAAGAGTTGTTGAACTTTATGGAGGGAGATATACAAGTGAAGAGCACGGTAGGGAAGGGGTCAACGTTTATAGTAACACTGCCATATGCACATTAATTAGACAAACGGCACAGAAGTAAGACTATGCAAAAAAACACTAAAATTGCTGTCATCGAAGATGATGAAAATCTCCGTTTTTTGGTTGTTCATCGCCTGGAATCAGAACATTATCACGTAATACAAGCTTCGAACGGGAAGGAGGCGGAGGCATTGATATTGAGCGAAAAGCCCGATATCGTATTATTGGACTGGATGTTACCTGGAAAGCAGGGATCTGAAGTATGCACTAATCTGCGTAAAGCAGGCTTTAACAACCTGATTATTATGATGACGGCAAAGTCGCAAGATATAGATAAAATTGACGCGTATAGCTTTGGTGTTTCGGATTATATAACCAAACCTTTCAATATGGACGTCTTGGTGGCCATGATTGAGAATAAAGTGAAATTTTTTGTCAACAATACAAATGACACCCTCTATTTCGGCAATACCGAGCATCATCCCAATACGCATTCTTTAATTAGGGACGGTAAGAAGATAGAATTGACGATTCTTGAAAATCGGATCTTGCTTTATTTTTTGCAGAACGTTAATCGGGTTATCAGCAGAGATGAACTCATGCAGGTAGTATGGGGGTATAGCTCTAATGTCAACACACGCACATTAGATATGCATATTGTACGATTAAGAAAAAAGATCGAAATTAATCCAGACAAGCCTTACCATCTGCAAACGGTAAGGGGAATGGGCTATAAATTTGTGGCAGAAAGAACGTAGGCGGGAAGCAGATCAAGAGGCAGTTGAATTTGTTTTTTTAAGAAAATTGAGTTAACTTCGTTGGTAATTCAGCAAGACCACGCTTGGTAATTAGGCGTGGTCTTGCTTATTTTTTATAATGGAACCTTAATATATTATTTTTTTATGGCAGACGTAACATATTATAGCAAAGAAGGATTGGAAAAGCTGAAAGAGGAACTTCAATATCTGAAGACGGAAGGAAGGGCGGCCATAGCGAAGGCTATTGCAGAAGCAAGGGATAAAGGAGACTTATCCGAAAATGCAGAGTACGACGCGGCCAAAGAAGCGCAAGGCCTTCATGAAGCTAAAATAGCCAAACTTGAAGAGGTTTTGGCGAATGCCAGATTAATTGATGAATCTAAATTGGATGTAACCAAAGTACTGGCCTTATCTATTGTGAAACTCAAGAATACAAAAAATGGAGCGGTTATGACTTACCAATTAGTCTCAGAAACGGAAGCAGACCTTAAGTCTGGAAAGATCTCCGTAAAATCACCCATCGCGCAAGGTCTATTAGGTAAATCGGTTGGGGATAAGGCCGAAATAGAAGTGCCCGCAGGGAAAATTGAACTGGAAATATTAGAAATTTCGAGATAAGCTGTTAGCGGTTATGTGCGGTTGCTGCCATAACCGCCACATAGCACTAAAAATAAATTACCTTTGGTCTGGTGGTTTTACCATTCCTTCGGGAGGCAGGCCATTCCAACAGAGATAAGTTTTTTTACTTTTGAATTTTTACTTACTATGTCTTCTATATTTTCAAAAATCGTATCAGGCGAAATTCCTTCATATAAAGTAGCTGAATCAAATGACTTTTTAGCGTTCTTGGACATCCAGCCTTTAGCGGAAGGGCACGTGCTTGTTATTCCAAAAAAAGAAACAGATTATATCTTTGATCTGGACGACGATGAATACATGGGGATTTGGATGTTCGCTAAGATTGTCGCATCCGCGATCAAGGTCGTTTTTCCTTGTGAAAAGGTGGGCGTGGCAGTGGTGGGTTTAGAGGTTCCGCATGCGCATATTCACTTGGTACCGATCAATCACGTTGGCGATATTAATTTCTCAAAGGAAAAGCTCAGCCTTAGCAGCGAACAACTGAATATACATGCCGAACGAATCAGAGAAGAACTTGCCAAATTAACCAGCAAGTCCTGATATTGAACACGGCGTGCAACCGGGTACTTATTTCAGGCGATGTGTATTGTCTTTTATAAAGGCCTCCCAGCCGGTATAGTTCTTTTTATTGCTACCCGCGCTGCTTCCCTGAAAGGCATGGCATACCGCTACCGCTAAACCATCTGTCGCATCAAGGAATTGTGGGCTTTCGTTGAAGTTTAGTAAACTCTTTAGCATAGAAGCCACCTGTTCTTTTGATGCGCTTCCATTTCCTGTAACTGATTGCTTAATCTTTCTGGGTGCATATTCTGCGATTTCAACGCTTTTGGCTAAGGCCGCAGCCATGGCCACCCCTTGCGCTCTTCCTAATTTTAGGATCACTTGGATGTTTTTGCCATAAAAGGGATCTTCTAAAGCCATGCAATCCGGATGATATTGATCGATTAAGGCTGCAGTCTTTTCGAATATGCGTTGCAACTTCAGCGCATGATTGTCCAGATGGGCCAATTTAACGATTCCTAGGCTAATGAGTGTAAGTTGTTTTCCCTTCTCTTTGATCAAGCCATATCCCATAACCTTGGTGCCGGGATCGATTCCCAAGATAATGCGCTCCTTTAAATCGCGTTGCAACATGGCACAATATTACGATTTTATTATCATAAAAAGCGTTGAGAACGTTCTTTCGGCCTTGGCATGTTACAATTTTATTTAAGTTTTCTTAACATTGCAAAAACAAAAATACCATTGAGCGTTAAGGGGAGAAAAATAATCAGCATAAGCACGAAGATAGCCGTACTCTTATTAACCATATGGTTTGTATATAAGAAGCTGAGCGATAACCATAATTTGTACGAATTCAATTCGTTAGTAAAACAGTTAAACAAAGAGGTGCTGTTTGTTACCATCTTTTCGCTCGTCATGTTAATGATGGTAAATTGGTCACTCGAATGCGTCAAATGGCAATACCTCTGTCGGCCTATACAGAAACTTTCTTTCGTCCGCGCGTTTGAATCCGTTTTTTGTGGATTAAGTTGGGCGATTTTTACGCCAAACAGGATTGGCGAATACGGCGGACGGGTGTTGTTCTTAAAGCCGCGTAAGCGCCTATTTGGCGTATTGGCGATGGCCGTCGGAGCATTTGCACAGTTAGTTATCACCAATATCATGGGAGCAACGGCCCTGCTTTGGTTTATTGGAAGTTATAAACGTCCCCCGTTTTGGCTGTATGTACTCCTCTGTGCTGCAGCAATCGCCTTTATTGTACTAATGTTGGTGTTGTACTTTAGAATTAAGTTGCTTAATCGCTTTATTCGACGCTTAAAGTGGCTGGCGAAAGTTCATCGCTTTTTCTCGCTCTTAGAGCGATATAGCATGCAGGAACTAAGATATATTTTTACGGTATCCTTGCTGAGATATATCGTTTTTACATCGCAATACGTGCTGATTATGCATATTCTTATACCTTCTATACCCACATTGCCGATGATTCTAATGATTTTTTTATTGTTTTTTATTCAATCTGCAATGCCTTCGTTAGATTTGCTGGATATAGGAGTACGAAGCGTAACAGCTGGCTATCTTTTCGCCTTTATAACAACGCAGGAGTTGGCCGTTATGGCATCCGCTGCGTCCATTTGGTTTATTAATCTGATTGTTCCGGCCATCATAGGGTCGGTATTTGTGTTTAAAATTAATTTCTTTGGCAATTCAAATTCTTAGCGGAGTTACCGCTATACTGTGCTTGTATTATGGATATGTTGTGCTTACCCTGTTAAAAGGGTGGAAGCGAATACCAAATTGTGTAACGAAGGATTCAACCGTCTTTAAAACCTTTGTAAGTGTGTTGATTGCAGCGCGCAATGAAGAAGAGAATATCGCAAAAACAATCGATGCCATATTGAAGCAGCATTTTCCGAAAGAGTTGCTGGAAGTGATTATTGTGAACGATCATTCTACCGATAGAACCGCCGAAATTATTGCGTCATATGCGGACCAAGGAGTGAGATTGATCGAATTGAACGAGCATGAAAAGTTGAATTCCTATAAGAAGAAGGCGATAAGTGAAGCGATAGCTGATGCTAAAGGCGAACTCATGGTGGCGACGGATGCCGACTGTGTGATGGGGCCCAATTGGTTGAAGGCCATTGTGTCGCTCTATGAAGAGGGGAGCTATAAGTTAATCTCGTCTCCCGTACTTTATCATCAAGAAAAAAGTTATTTCGAAAAACTGCAGACATTGGAGTTTTTGTACCTGATAGGTTTAGGCGCCGCCTCTATTGGCTTGCGCAAACCGTCGACATGCAACGGCGCTAACCTCGCTTATCGGCGAGATGTGTTTTACGAATTAGGTGGATTTAACGGTATTGACGATTTAGCCAGTGGAGACGATGAACTGTTCCTGCATAAGGTTGCTCAGAAATATCCGTCAGACATAGGTTTCTGTAAATCCGTTGACGCAGTGGTTTATACCGAAGCCAAGGAGAACCTAAAAGCGTTTATAAGGCAACGTAAGCGTTGGGCATCGAAAAGCACAAAATATAAAGACAAAAAGGTAGTGGCTTTAGGGATAACAATCTGGGCGTTTAATCTGATTATTTTATTAAATGTGGTGCTCGGGGCTTTCATTCCAACGCTTTTTTACTGTTTTTTAGGCGCGCTATTCGTTAAGATAATGGTAGAGCTTTTGTTCTTGATACCCATGGTGAAATTTGCATCTCGACGGAGCTTACTGCTGAATTTGCCTTTGCTTAGTCTTATCCACATCTTTTATATTATTTATATAGGAATAGCAGGCAATACCGGCAAATACTATTGGAAGGGAAGGAAGGTTAAATAGCGTTCGGTAATGCTACCTTGCTCCGGATGGCTTCTTCTGCCGCTTTTACAAGTTCTTCCGCTGTATGCCCCTCTGGATTAATCGGTTCCAGCACTTCCCAGGACATGGCTGTAAATGCGCGAAGTGGAAAGGGGCCATACTGTACCATCTTCCAAGAATTGTTAATTGCAATAGGCACTACTAAGGCATTCGGTACCTTTTTTAAGATAGTCGCAATGCCTCCAACCGCAAAGGGTTTCATTACGCCGGTTTTAGAGCGCGTTCCTTCGGGAAAAATCACGGTCGACCAGTTCTTGTCTTTCATGTTCTTTGCCAACTTTAATATCTCTCCAAGAGATTGCTTGGGATCACTCCTGTCAATATTCGCCGCCCCACCGTGCTTAAGATTAAAAGAAATGCTCGGAATACCACTGGCCAATTCAATTTTTGAAATAAATTTTGCATGATGCTTCCTTAAGTGATAGATCAAAGGCGGGATGTCGTACATGCTTTGGTGGTTGGCGACAAAAATGATAGATCGGTTGTCCGGTAGCCGTTGGTTGTTGACAAAGCGAACGCTGTTGCCCAATAGATAATAACTGCTTGTAAGAAACCAATTCAGGATGTCTACCGACTTCTTATGGGGTTGGTATCCGCCTAACTTAAGACATAACCACTGTATGGGATGAAAGACGACGAGGATAAGGCCAAAATAAAGGTAATGTAAAGGCGTTAAGAGATATCCGAAAAATTTGTTCATTTACTAAAGGCTTTTTTACCATTGCAGTCCCTGTAGGCTGCGTAGCTACGCCATCAAAAATAAGATATTTTTATAAAGGTACAGAATAAAAAGAGGCTGTCTTCCTATCCCTGTCGAAGACAATATAGGAAAACAGCCCCGTGAAAAAACAGGAGAGAATCTTAAATTCCAAAAGCGTCCTTTACCGCTTCGATATGATCAAGCTTTTCCCAAGTAAAAAGTTCAACTTCTACCGTTTTTGTTTCGCCCGTAGAGTTCTCGAAAGTTTTCGTCGCGGTAACCGGCTGCCTGCCCATATGACCATAGGCGGCTGTTTCTGAATAAATAGGGTTCCTTAATTTTAACCGCGTTTCAATGCCATATGGCGTAAGGTCAAAAAGTGCACTGATTTTCTCTGCAATTTGTCCGTCGGATAAAGCAACGTTGCTTTTCCCGTAAGTATTTACGTAAATCCCCATAGGATGTTTTACCCCAATGGCGTAAGATAGCTGAACAAGTATTTCATCCGCCACACCGGCAGCGACTAGGTTTTTCGCAATATGTCGGGCAGCATAAGCGGCAGAGCGGTCTACTTTCGAAGGGTCTTTTCCGGAAAACGCGCCACCGCCATGGCCGCCTTTACCACCGTAGGTGTCTACAATAATTTTTCTGCCCGTTAAGCCGGTGTCTCCATGTGGACCTCCGATAACAAATTTGCCAGTCGGGTTAATATGATAAGTGATCTCTTCATCAAAGAGCCCCTGAAGCGCGGGTGTCAGCTGAGCCTTTACCCGTGGAATCAAAATATGAATGATATCATGCTTGATTTTTGCTAACATAGCTTCCTCCTCCGCAAAATCGTCGTGTTGTGTGGAAACAACAATGGTGTCAACACGCAAAGGCGTGTGATCGTCATTATAAGCAATCGTAACCTGCGCTTTGGCATCCGGACGTAAATAGGTGATGTCCCTGTTTTCTCTTCTAAGAGCCGCCAGTTCCATCAGCAATTTATGAGAAAGATCGAGTGCCAGGGGCATGAGATTTTCTGTTTCTTTATTTGCATACCCAAACATAATCCCTTGGTCGCCGGCCCCTTGGTCTTGCTTTTCTTTGCGGTCCACACCCTGGTTGATATCCGAGGATTGTTCATGGATGGCCGACAAAATACCGCAGGAATTCGCTTCGAACATATAAGCCGACTTGGTATAGCCGATTTTTTCAATAACCGATCGCGTAATTTTCTGAACATCCAAATAGGTGTTCGATTTAACCTCTCCCGCTAATACAACCTGTCCGGTAGTTACTAGGGTTTCAATTGCAACACGGGAGTCAGGATCCCACGCTAAAAAATTGTCAATAAGTGCATCAGAAATTTGATCCGCTATTTTATCAGGATGTCCTTCTGAAACAGATTCAGAAGTGAATAAGTATGGCATAAAAGTATTTTTTTCAAAAGAGTTCTACCTATATTTTATCTGTCTGTAAAATGTTTGATAAGCAAAAATGAAGCGTAATTAGAAAGGCAATCATTAGCACTTTTTTTTACTGTGGTTGCAATCCCGCCACGTAGTTGGCACGCAAATCATTCCACATTTTACCGTGCAAAAGTACAATTCATTTTGATAATATAAAAGGAACAATAGGAGAAGTATTTTCTTACATTTGTGGAAGACTAGCTATGACGGTTAAATGGCAAAAAAGCGTATTCAGTTTTTAATCAATCCAATCTCAGGGGGCAAAAGCAAGAAAGGCTTTGAAATGTTGGCAAAGAGGCACTTAAACCTGGATTTGTTTGACGCCAGTTTTAAGGTAACCGAGCGAGCAAATCATGCATCTGAATTGACCAAGCAGGCCATACAGGAACATGTTGATTTGGTGGTAGCGGTTGGGGGCGACGGTACCATTAATGAAATTGCAAAAGAACTGTTGAATACGCCCATTCCCTTGGCAATCGTACCGGAAGGATCAGGAAATGGCTTGGCGCGATATCTCGGTATTTCTACAGACGTTTCACAAGCCATAGCCAAAATAAATAAAGGTGATATCATTACCATCGATAGCGGCTTAGTGAACGGAAAAGCTTTTTTTAATGTGGCGGGCATGGGCTTCGACGCGCTTATCAGTGATCGATTCGCTGAAAACATGACACGTGGCCCCGTGGGCTACTTGCGGATCGTGCTAAACGAGATCAGTAAGTATAAAGCGGAGTATTATACGATTCATATCGATGGAAAGGAATTGCAGCGCGAAGCTTTTATGATCAGTATCGCCAATTCGCCGCAATATGGAAACAATGCCTATATCGCACCGGGAGCGTCGGTTGACGATGGACTGCTGGATGTCTGCATCATAAAGCAATTTCCTATGATTCAATTTCCCTTGATGATTTACCACTTATTTAGTCGCACCGCCCATCAGTCCGAGTATGTAGAAATCATTAAGGGCAAACACATTATAATCGAAAGGCCAAAAAGCGGACCCGTGCATTTAGACGGAGAGCCGCTGACGCTCGACAAAAAATTGTCAATTGAAGTTTTGCCGTCTTCTTTAAATGTGGTATGTTAGTATAATGTTTTAAACTTGGTGTAATGGCAAAGCAAAAAAGGAAGCAGTTTGACGGTATTGTCTATTCAACGGATCAAGATTATAGCTATCAGGAAGAAGAACCGTTTGGGGAAGAAACCCTGCCGCCCGGTAAACAACAATTACGGGTGCAGCTCGACAAAAAGCAAAGGGCGGGAAAGGCGGTAACCCTCGTTTCAGGTTTTGTTGGACGGGAGGAAGATCTGTTGGCTTTAGGGAAATTGTTGAAACAACGGTGCGGCGTAGGTGGAGCTGTTAAGGAAGGACAAGTGATGGTACAGGGCGATTTCAGAAAGAAAATTGCCGAGATCTTAAGTGCCCAAGGATATAAAGTAAAGCAGATAGGAGGATAAAGGTATACCTCGTTGTTCTTTGAAGAATTTTCTCTCGCCTACACAATATTAAGCCATTTGTCAACGTTTACAATTTCATCTGAAAACGCTTAAACGCTATTTAAAAGTTTATTTTGAGACCAAGCGAAAAAAAGCAGTAAACATAGTGTTCTTTTTACACTTAGTTTAGGCTGTTGGAAGAGAATATATTAACAGGATCTGGAAAGGTGTGAAAATGACACATTCGGGTTCACAATATTAAGGAATAGATGCTGGAATCGACGTTTTTTTTGTGTCATTTATTTGCAATTACAAAAAAAAATGGTTTTTATTGTAAAATATTGTCTTCGAAAACGGGGACAGTGACACAATAGAGCTCTTTTTTTGGCGTTGATGCCGCTGTTGCACGTTGGAAGAAGAGGTATTTAAAAGTTAATATTGCATAAATTTGTTTTTAAATCTAAAATTATAAATTTGCTTTTGCCTTTTTGACGAATAAAGAACGGCAAAGTGTTATGTACAATTAAAATTAATCCATAAAAACTAAAAACTAAAAAATCAAGAAAATGGCAAACGCACCAAAACCAACCCCAGCTAAAAAAGAGAGCAGCTCAAAAGGTTCTAACGTATTTGCAAGTTTGGCAATTATCATTTGTTTTATCATCGGAGCATGTGTGTGGAAATTCGTAATGGGTGATCCAGGCAACTTCGAAGGCGGAGATCCAGAAAACGGCCACCCACTACCGGGTAATTATTTTGGCATGGTTTACAAGGCAGGATTTGTTGTGCCGGTCCTACTAGGCTTGCTTTTAATGGTTATCGTCTTCTCATTTGAGCGCTTTTTTGTAATTAGCAGAGCATCTGGAAAAGGAAATGTAGATGCATTCGTTTCAAAAGTGCAAGGATTCCTTTCCGCAGGAAATATTGATGCTGCCATCGCAGAATGTGATAAACAACAAGGTTCTGTAGCCAATGTAATCAAATCGGGCCTTTATAAGTATAAAGAGGCTTCTGTAGACGCTACCTTAGATACTGAGCACTCTGTGTTGGCAATTCAAAAGGAAATCGAAGAAGCGACTGCCTTAGAAATGCCTATGTTGGAGAAGAACTTAACCGTGATTGCTACATTGGTATCTATCGGTACATTGACAGGTCTATTAGGAACAGTAACAGGGATGATCAAAGCCTTCGCGGCATTGGCAACTGGTGGTGCTCCAGATCAGGCTCAGTTAGCAAACGGTATCTCTGAGGCGCTTATCAATACAGCTACTGGTATCTTTACGTCCACTATCGCGATTGTAATGTACAACGTATTTACTTCTAAAATAGATAAATTGACTTATTCTATTGATGAGGCCGGCTTCTCAATCGTTCAGACTTACGCATCTAAGCATAAATAAAAAAAGTGATAAAAATTCCATAGTATTTATGGAAACGCTGTGGAATTTGCATCACTATATTAGAAACTAATTTTTTTATTTACTTATAAACGTAAAGAGATGCCAAAGATTAAAGTAAAAAGAGCGAGCACTACCATTGATATGACGGCGATGTGTGACGTGTCATTCTTACTGCTCACGTTCTTTATTCTTACCGCGACTGCTCGTCAGCCAGAGCCGCTGCCGGTGGATACCCCCGCATCAACGGTACAGATCAAGGTTCCGGATGCAAACTTGGGTACAATTACCGTAGGAGGAGATGGCAAAGTGTTTTTTGGCGTTGCTGGTCCGAATGTAAGAGTGCGTATGTTGGAGAGAATGTCGGAGAAGTACAGTGTTGGATTCTCTCAAAAAGAAAAGGAAAGATTTTCTTTGATGGAAGGGTTCGGCGTCCCTTTTAAAAACCTGAAGCAAGTGATTGCAATGGACAATAACGAAAGGGGTAAACCAGGTCTCCAACCCGGAATTCCGTCAGATTCAGTAGGAAACAGTCCATCTGAGCTGCACGAATGGATTATCGCTGCTCGTTACGCAACAAAAGAAATTAATAATGCGGAAATGCGGGTAGCAATCAAAGGAGATGCCAAAGAACAATATCCGGCTATTAAAAAAGTAATAGATATTCTTCAAGGGCAAAAAATCAATAAGTTTAGTTTGGTTACTAATCTTAGAACAGAAGATTACGGAAACTAAAAATAATTCATAAAAATTTAAGAAGAGATGGCAGAATTAAATACCGGTGGTAAACAGTCTCCTCGAGTGGATTTGACGGCCATGGTTGACTTGGCTTTCCTTCTGATTACCTTCTTCATGTTGACTACCAGTTTGGCTAAGCCCCATGCAATGGATGTGGCTATGCCAGATAAGGATAAGGAAAACAAAGATGATAATCTGGAAGTCGCTGATAATAGATCAATGACCATCTTGTTGGGCGCAAACAATAAAATCGAATACTATATGGGGCAACTAGAAAAGCCCTTAGATGGTCCAACAATAGTAGATTACGGCAAAAGTGGAATCAGACCTGTCCTGCTGAAAAAAATGAAAGAGGTGCAGGCAGCAACGGGAAAACCGCTCATTGTTATTATCAGACCAAGCGACAATTCAAACTACCGTAACTTAGTAGATATCCTGGATGAGATGAAAATCGTTAACGCCAAACAATATATGATTGGTGACATTAGTAATCCAGAGATTGAATTGCTTAAACGTGAGGGAATTTATTAACAAAGGGGAATCCCTTAAAAAGAAATCAGCATGTCTAAATTAGATATATTTAAACCGCAATGGCTTGATGTAGTCTTCGCAGGACGCAATAAAGCGTATGGGGCTTATGACTTGCGAGTCATATCGCCGAAGTACACTTCGCGAGCGCTCCTGATTGGGGTTCTATTGTTTGTGGGTTTGGTAACATCACCCATGATCATCAAGGCGATTCGGGGCGAACAAGAAGAAGCCCCAGAAGAAATAATTGAAACGGAAGTGGTTCTTTCTGAACCACCGCCAGTAAACGAAGAGGCGCCGCCGCCGCCGCCACCGGTTGAGCCACCGCCACCGCGTGTAGACCAGGTCAGAATGCCTCCACCAAAGGTAGTGCCGGCTGAACAGGTACGTGATGAAGAGCCGCCTACAGTCGAAGAATTGAAAAAGGCGGATCCTGGGCCAAAAACAATCGCCGGCGATCCTACTGCAGATATCCGTATCGATATGCCAGTGGGTGAAGGACCGAAAGATGCGCAAGTGACAGAAGAAGGTTCTGGAATCATGGACTTTAACGCGGTAGAAGTACAGCCATCTTTCCCCGGAGGTTTACAGGCCTTCTACAAATGGGTTGGTGCGAATTATAGATATCCGCAAATGGCGAAGGAGCAGGGTGTAAGTGGGTCTATCCACGTGTCTTTCGTGGTGGAAAGAGATGGTTCCTTAACCGATATCAAGGTGTTGCGTGACCTTAAATATGGTACAGGAGAAGAGGCAATGCGATTGTTAAAGTCGTCGCCGAAATGGAAGCCTGGTATCCAAAACGGACGTCCGGTACGTGTATCTTACTCACTGCCTATTAAATTGAACCTTCAAGGAATGTAATTCATGCTTGAACGTACAGATAAACGTAATGGTAGACAGAAATCGCCCGCAAAGCGATTTCTGTCCATTTTAGGACTTTGCATGTTCGGGTTCTATTTCGTGCTTGGACTGATTATCATCTTCTGGAAAGATTTTCCGCTGAGCCTAGATAAAACCTATCGGATTCTATTTGGTCTGCTGCTGATTGTCTATTCATTTTTGCGATTTGCAAGATTATGGCAAAACCAGACAATCGAAAGGAGAAGATAAGGAAATTTCATGCCAAGAACCTGTGTTAATGTAGCGTGTTACTAATTACTGCCTAACCATGAAAAATATTCGTGTCATTGTTTATATTGTATGTGCGTCAACTTGGACGGTATTCCTTGGTGCCTGCAATAATGCACCAACCAAAGATACTCAAGGCATTCTTACGGGGCGCGCCAAGGTGTTGGTGGACGAAACCGTAGCACCCATCATTGAAGATCAAATAGACGTGTTTGAAAGTAGTTATACGAATGCGGAACTGACGATGATGGCTAAACCGGAGAACGAGGTCTTTAGTGCCCTATTAAGAGATTCGGCTCAGTTAGCGATAACGACCCGAGAATTAACAGAGAAAGAGACGGAATTTTTTAAATCGAAGACAATATATCCCAGAACCGTACGTTTTGCTACCGATGCCATTGCCGTTATCACTAATAAAAGTAACCCGGATTCCACAATAAGTGTGGATGAAATCATTCAAATTATGAAGGGACAGCCGGTGGCGAAAGTGAAGGCCGTGGTATTTGATAATGCAAACTCAAGCACTGTTACCTACTTTAGAAAGTTAGCTGGTGTGGATAAGTTACCTGATCGTGGCGTCTATGCGCTTAAAGGCAATGGGGAAATACTAAAATATGTGAATGAAAATCCACAGAGTATAGGTATTTTAGGAATCAATTGGATTATGCAGCCGCAGTCGGCGCTTGTGTCCTATGTAGAAAACATCAAGGTGCTTGGCGTTAAAAATCAGAAGGGAAAGCCAGGTGACGATGGGTATTATAAGCCTACACAATCGAATTTGGCTTTAAATTTGTATCCTTTCACGAGGTCTTTGTATAGCATTAATGTGCAAGGGAAAGAAGCCGTTGGTATGGGCTTTTCGTCTTTCCTGCATGGGGAGCGCGGACAAAGACTTATTTTAAAATCCGGCCTATTGCCCGATAGTATCCCACCTCGTGAAATTATAGTAAGAAATTAGTATATTAGACTTTAAATAAATCAAAAGAACAATGAAAATGATAAGAAGAGCAGCAAGTGTAGGTCTTGCGATTGCTTTCATAGCTTCGGGGGCTTCTTATGCACAAAGTCTGAAAGATGCACAAGTAGCAATCGATGCAGAGCAATATGCGAAGGCTAAGACTATTTTAAAGAATTTGGTTCAGAGTAAGCCGAAAGATGCAGAAAACTACTTTTATTTAGGAGACGTTTATTTGGTGACCGATTATCCGGATTCAGCAAAAACTTTTTTCCAACAAGGGCTTGAAGCAGATCCTAAAGATAATTTGAATAAAGTAGGTTTGGGCGCTGTAGCGCTTGTACAAGGAAATACAGCAGAAGCAGAAAAGTTATTTACAGAGGCTACCGAGAAGGCAAAAAAGAAGGACTACCTGGAAAACTTATACGTAGGCCGTGCTTATATGAATCCTAACTTGGAAAACCCAGACTATAAAAAGGCCTTACCTTACTTAGAAAAGGCAAAAGAAGCGAACCAAAAAGATGCATTGATCCCTTCTTCTTTGGGCGATGCTTATTTCGGCATGGGTGACGCTAGTAATGCGTATACAAACTATCGTGATGCTTACGACTTGGATAATACCTTTACACGGGCTCGTGTACAGATGACCGTTATCTCTAAACAAGCGCGTGCGTTTCCGGAAGCAATTCAGGATTTAAATACAATTATTCAAGAGCACCCAGATTATGCGCCTGCTTATAGAGAATTAGCGGAAACTTATAATGCTTATGCACAGTTCGCTACTAAATCAGAGGATTATGACAGCCGCGTACAAGAAGCGTTAAAAGCTTACAAACAGTACATGGATTTGACTGACTACTCCTTAGATTCACGTATGCGTTATGCTGACTTTATGATCAAGGCGCGCGACTATAAGAACTTGGAGGAACAAGCCAACGAAATGGCTAAATTAGATCAGGTTAATCCGCGTATCCTGCGTTATTTAGGTTATGCTTCTTACGAAAATGGCAATTATACTTCCAGCCAGAAAGCATTGACAGACTTCCTTTCCAAAGTAGAGGAAAATCGTGTTATCCCACAAGATTACTATTTCTTAGGTTTATCTGAAATCAGGGTTGCAAGCGATACTACGGAGGCTGCCGATACTACGTTATTGACACAAGGTATTGCTAATTTAACTAAAGGGGTCCAAATGGACACTACCTGGCAACTGGCTAAGGATTTAAGCGAAAAGGAGGCTAGAGAAGCCTTCAAGGCTAAAAACTTCGCTTTGGCTGGTGCTTTATTCAAAGCGGCAGCACAAGCTCCGAAATCGGAAACATACAACTACGATTTATTTTATTGGGGATATGCACAATACTTCAATTATGCCATGGCTTATCAAGCAAAGCAAAATCCTTCAAAGGCAATTCTTGAGGATGCAGTTGAAGCATTTTCTAAAATGAATGAAGTTGATTCTACAATGGCAGAAGCGTATCTATTTAAGGCTCGTTCTGAGCGATTATTGGATGATCCGGAAAATCCTCAGGGGCTCGGGGTCGAAGCCTTTAAAAAATATATAGAGGTGGTCGAGGCGAAAGGAGCGGAGGCGCAAACAGCGAGTGTGAAAAGAAATCTTTCCGAAGCGTATGATGTAGTCGCTGCTGATTTGGTGAATAAAGAAGATTACCAAGGGGCTCGGGAACTATTGGAAAAATCATTGGCGGTAAACCCGGAAGATGAATACGCTAGACAAACCTTAGAGCAATTGAAGCCAGCTGCCAATACTGGCACATCTGCTCAACAAAAATAATCTTAATAAAATTTTATTTTGGTAAGCGCCTGTTAGCAATAGCAGGCGCTTTTTTTTAATCGGAAAATGTTGATAGATAAGTTGATAATATAAGAAGTAAAATTTATGTTTGTATTATTAACAGACACTAACTAAACTAGATTATGGAAGCCGCTACAAACAGTACTCCCGTCGATTACTTGCCCATCCTGCTGCAAATGTTAGTTGCCGTCGGTTTTGGCGTTACCACCATTATCGGTACACACCTCATCGGGCCTAAACTCCGAACAGAAAATAAACTAAGCTCCTTTGAGTCGGGGATCGAGGTGATTGGAAATGCCCGTCAGCCCGTCTCGATTAAATATTTCATGGTAGCTATACTCTTCGTTATTTTCGATGTCGAGGTCATTTTTATGTATCCTTGGGCGGTTAATTTCCGATCCCTCGGTATGGAAGGGCTTATTGAAATGTTTATATTTATGGGGCTGCTACTGTTGGGCTTTATTTATGTGATCAAGAAGCGGGCGCTAGAGTGGGACTAAACCGGGCTATTCATTAGAACCATTCTAAATACCCGTATTTTTCATATCTAACCTATTAAATTATTAAATTTGAGCATACCTGCTTTTAAAGCAGTGGCATTTTATGATGATATGCCATGACCAGTTGGCATTTAATACCTTGAATTATGAGTGATATAAAATTAGCCCCCCCTCCTCCGGGAGTAACAGGGTCAGGTTTTTTCGCCACTACGCTCGATAAAGCTGTTGGGCTTGCCCGCGCAAACTCTCTATGGCCTTTACCCTTTGCCACTTCCTGCTGTGGAATAGAATTCATGGCTACAATGGGTGCAACTTACGACCTTGCTCGTTTCGGTGCCGAACGCCCTAGTTTTTCACCTCGTCAATCCGACATGTTATTAGTCATGGGAACCATAGCAAAAAAAATGGGACCGGTACTTAAACAGGTTTATATCCAAATGGCCGAGCCTCGTTGGGTAATTGCCGTTGGCGCTTGTGCCTCTAGCGGAGGAATTTTTGATTCCTACTCCGTGTTGCAGGGCATCGATGAAGTGATCCCGGTAGACGTATACGTCCCTGGATGCCCCCCTAGGCCCGAAGCAATCCTGGATGGCGTGATGCGCTTACAGGAAATTGTTAAAAACGAATCCATTCGGCGACGGGAAAGCGATGAGTACAAAGCCTTATTAGAAAGTTACGGAATACATAAAAATGGCTAAGCTAGACAACCAAACACTTATAGGTCACTTACAGAAAGCATTCGGGAGCGATATAAGTAGCGTAGAGGAACCCTTCGGCTTACTGAGCATACAGGTTTCAAAAGAGAGGATCTTATCGATACTTGCTTTTTTAAAGGACGATAAGGAATTGCAGTTTATTTACTTAACGGATATTACCGCGGTTCATTATCCGGCACAAGCACTCAGTATAGCGGTTGTCTACCACCTGCATAGTCTGGTAAACAATATACGAATCCGGATCAAAGTGTTTTTGGACGGAGCGAAACCGGAGATTCCATCCGCAACCTCCTTATGGAATGGGGCGAATTGGATGGAGCGTGAAACGTACGATTTCTTTGGGGTTATATTCGAGGGCCATCCCGATCTACGCAGAATTCTGAATGTTGATGAGATGGAGGTGTTTCCTATGCGAAAAGAGTATCCTTTAGAAGATCCGAATCGAGTAGATAAAAAAGACTTTTTCTTTGGTAGATAATGTTATTATGAGCGAGCTGCGACCTAAAAGAATGACAAACCAACCGATATTTGAGGATAACGATCCGCAAGATGAATTAGTAACCCTCAATCTCGGGCCTACGCATCCCGCAACACATGGAGTCTTCCAGAATGTTTTGCAGATAGACGGGGAGCGCATTGTAAGCGGTGTTTCCACTATCGGTTACATCCATCGTGCTTTTGAAAAAATAGCCGAACATCGGCCTTATTACCAGATTACACCGCTTACTGATCGTCTTAATTATTGCTCATCGCCAATTAATAATATGGGATGGCATATGACGGTAGAGAAGTTGCTGGGCATAGAAGTTCCAAAGCGGGTGCAATATATGCGCGTCATCGTCATGGAGTTAGCCCGCATAGCCGATCATATCATCTGTAACGGCATATTGGGCGTAGATACGGGTGCGTTTTCAGGATTTCTTTACGTCATGCAGGAGCGGGAATTTATCTATGAGATCTATGAAGAGATCTGTGGCGCCCGCTTGACCACAAACATCGGACGTATTGGCGGCTTTGAGCGCGATTTTAACGAGGTGGCTTTCGCGAAAATCCGACAGTTTGTGAAAAGGTATCCGCCCGTACTGAGCGAATTTGAAGATCTGTTTAATAGGAACAGGATATTTATAGACCGCACCTCGGGAGTGGCGGCCGTAGACCCCGAAACCGCATTGAGCTATAGTTGGAGCGGGCCTTTGCTGAGGGCTACCGGAATCGATTATGACGTGCGTGTAAATGAGCCTTACTCTTCTTATGAGGAGTTTGATTTCGATATCCCTGTCGGCGAAAATGGCGATGTATACGACCGCTATATGGTTCGTAATGAAGAGATGCGCCAAAGCATTCGGATTATTGAGCAGGCATTGAATAAGATTGAGCAGGAACCTAAAGGCATCTTTCATGCGGATGTGCCCGAAATTTATCTACCTCCAAAAGAAGAGGTATACAACAATATGGAAGCGCTCATCTATCACTTTAAAATCGTGATGGGCGAAATCGATACGCCAAAATCCGAAGTATATCACGCGGTAGAGGGTGCAAATGGAGAATTGGGCTTTTATCTTATTAGCGATGGGGGGAGGGCGCCCTATAGGCTGCACTTTAGAAGGCCATCCTTTATCAATTACCAGATGTACGCGCCCATGAGCAGGGGTATGTTACTTTCAGACGCTATTATCAACATGAGTAGTTTAAACGTTATAGCAGGAGAACTAGATGCTTAGTGTAAAAAATAACCATCCAACGGAATTTCAGGATGAGCTGATCGCTCAGTTCGATGAAATTGTAAAAAGGTATCCTGAAGGTCGACAAAAATCTGCCCTCTTACCCATACTGCACGCAGTACAAGCTGCCTTCGGCTGGTTAAGTGTGGATGCAATGGACAAAGTAGCCGCTTACCTGGAAATAGAGCCGATTGAAGTGTATGAAGTTGCTACCTTTTATACCATGTTCTTTCTACAACCACAGGGTAAATACGTTTTGGAAGTCTGCCGTACCGGTCCCTGTTGTTTGGTAGGGGCGGAACGTATTATGAAGCATATTGAGCATCGCTTGGGTGTAAAAGAAAACGAAGTTACTCCGGATGGCCTGTTTAGTTGGCGAGGCATCGAGTGCATCGCCGCTTGCGGAATGGGGCCGGTCCTACAGATCGGACCGACTTATACCTATTATGAAAATCTGACGGAAGAAAGCGTTGATCAGTTAATTGAAGAATTAAAAAGCAAGTAAGTAGAATGAGGTGTCGGGGATTAGAGCATTAAAAGAGTGATCGCTTGAATAAGGTCGTGTGACCGGCCGATCACATTAACAAAACTAACAACAAATAACCAACAACGAATAACCAATACTAACAGCTAAAGACTAATGTAATGGCGCGGAAATTATTATTAGAGCATGTTCACATTCCAGGAATCAATACGTTCGAGGTCTATCGGCAAAAGGGAGGCTATAGAGCCGCCGAAAAGGCCTTGAGAACGCTTAGCCCGGAAGACGTTGTGGAGGAGGTAAAGAAATCTGGATTGAGAGGACGCGGTGGCGCCGGATTTCCTACAGGAATGAAATGGAGCTTCCTCGCTAAACCGGAGGGAGTACCGCGCTATCTGGTATGCAACGCAGACGAGTCAGAACCGGGTACTTTTAAGGATCGGTATCTGATGACACATATTCCGCATGCGCTGATTGAAGGCATGATTGTCGCAAGCTACGCCTTGGGAGCTAACACCTCTTACATTTATGTAAGAGGGGAGATGATGCCGCAAATCCGTATCCTTGAAAGGGCAATTGAAGAGGCCAAAGCCGCTGGCTTTTTGGGAACTAATATTTTAGGATCTGGGTACAATTTGGAATTGTATGTACAACCCGGTGGCGGTGCTTACATATGTGGCGAAGAAACAGCCCTCTTGGAATCATTGGAAGGAAAGAGGGGGAACCCACGCATAAAACCCCCCTTCCCTGCTGTGGCCGGCTTGTATAATTGCCCCACCGTGGTCAATAATGTCGAGTCGATTGCCGCAACTGTACCGGTATTAAATATTGGAGGTGAAGAGTATGCCAAGATCGGTATTGAAAGAAGTACAGGGACGAAGCTCATTTCGGCTTCGGGTAATATCAATAAGCCGGGCGTATATGAGATTGAGCTCGGCCTTCCAGTGGAAGAGTTTATATACTCCGATGAATACTGCGGCGGCATCACTAAGGGGAAACGCCTGAAGGCGGTCGTGGCTGGAGGCTCTTCCGTACCCATCCTTCCCGCGAACCTGATATTGAAGACGGCCAAGGGCGATAACCGACTAATGACCTATGAATCCTTAGCCGATGGCGGCTTTGCCTCCGGAACCATGCTTGGCTCGGGAGGCTTCATCGTGTTTGATGAAGATCAGTGTATCGTGCGCAACACCTGGAATTTTGCGCGCTTTTACCATCATGAAAGTTGCGGACAATGCTCTCCATGTCGAGAAGGTACCGGCTGGATGGAAAAGGTATTGCATCGGCTGGAACATGGCCATGGTAAAATGAGTGATATAGACCTTTTGGTGGATGTATCAAAGAAAATAGAGGGAAATACGATTTGCCCGTTGGGCGATGCAGCGGCTTGGCCTGTTGCTAGTGCCATCCGCCACTTTAGAGATGAATTTGAATGGCATGTTACCCATGGCGAGGAAGCGCAAATCCGAAATTTTGGCTTGGCGCATTACGCAGACCCGCTAACGGTGGAAAGCTAAGTTTTAAGGTGAAGAACGATGTAAGATAAAAAGGATAGGTTAAATCCGGCCGTTAAAGGCCGTTAAAGGCTTACAACTGATAACTAATAACTACTAACGAGAGATGGCTGATAACGAAAAATTAAAAGTGAGTATTGACGGTATCCAGGTGGAGGTTGCACCAGGGACGACGATACTCAATGCAGCCCGGCAGATTGGGGGCGACATCGTTCCTCCGGCGATGTGTTATTATTCGAAATTACAAGGAAGTGGAGGAAAATGTAGAACCTGTCTGGTAAAGGTCAGCAAAGGGTCGGAAAAGGATCCGCGACCTATGCCTAAGCTGGTTGCTTCTTGCCGTACAACGGTGATGGACGGTATGGAGGTTCAGAATATAACCTCAAATGAAGTGTTGGAGGCTCGGAAGGGAGTAGTGGAGATGTTGTTAATTAACCATCCCTTGGACTGTCCTATTTGTGATCAGGCCGGCGAGTGTCATTTGCAAGATCTTGGATTCGAACACGGTGCTGCCGCTACGCGCTACGAATTTGAACGTAGGACTTTTGAAAGAATAGATATCGGAGATAAAATCCAACTGCATATGACGCGTTGCATTTTATGTTACCGTTGTGTCTTTGTAGCTGATCAGCTGACGGATAAGCGGGTACATGGCGTTTTGGGAAGAGGGGATGCCGCGGAAATTTCAACCTATATAGAAAAGGCAATCGACAATAATTTTTCTGGAAATGTAATTGACGTTTGTCCCGTAGGCGCTTTGACAGATAAAACATTCAGGTTTAAAAACAGGGTGTGGTTTACTAAGCCCGTAGATGCCCATCGGGATTGTCCGGATTGCGCAGGAAAGGTTACCCTTTGGTATAAAGGAGAAGAGGTATTACGGGTAACTGCGAGAAAAGATCAATATGGCGAGGTGGAGGCTTTTATTTGCAATACCTGCCGTTTCGACAAAAAACAGACGTCAGATTGGGTAATCGAAGGTCCGAGAAAAGTCGCTCATACCTCGGTTATTTCGGCTAACCACTACGAAACGCTTAAACCCTTACCGGTGGTTAAGGAAAATCCGAAACTTCAAGAAGCAAATAAATATCAATTTGAACGATCCGTCCGACTTTAAAGGTATACCGTCGTCATAACGCACATCGATAAATAGAAAAAGTAAAATAATGGAAGCCATATTTATTATAGAAAAATTAGTGCTCATTGTCGTCGTTTTCGTACTGACGCTCGTCATTGCGATGTATTCTACATTGGCAGAAAGAAAGGTGGCGGGTTTTATGCAAGATAGGAAAGGTCCCGACCGCGCTGGGCCGTTCGGTATTTTACAGCCCTTGGCCGATGGAGGCAAATTTTTCTTTAAGGAGGAGATTATTCCAGCAGGAGCACATAAAGGACTTTTTATTGCCGGGCCAACGATTGCCATCATAACGGCTTGCATCAGTAGTGCTGTTATACCTTGGGGGCAGTCATTACAGATCGGCGGAAGGACGGTTGAATTACAGGTAGCGGATGTAAATGTGGGCGTTCTCTATATTTTTGGCGTTATTGCTCTGGGTGTTTATGGCATTATGTTAGGGGGCTGGGCGTCTAATAACAAATTTTCCTTGATGGGAGCTATTCGGGCAGCGTCGCAAAGCATCAGCTATGAGGTGGCTATGGGCCTCTCCATTATTGCACTTCTTATGGTGACACAAACATTATCCCTAAAGGAAATCGTCGCACAGCAAGAAGGCTTTGTCAATTGGAACATTTGGGTGCAACCACTAGGCTTTATCATTTTCATGACCTGCGCTTTTGCCGAATGTAATCGTGTTCCCTTCGACCTGCCCGAATGTGAAACGGAACTGGTGGGCGGGTATCATACGGAATATTCATCCATGAAACTCGGCTTGTATATGTTTTCCGAATACATCAATATGTTTGTCTCATCCGCCGTAATGTCTACACTCTATTTTGGTGGCTATAACTTTCCTTTTATGTATGATTTGGGGCTGTCGCAAAATTGGATTACGGTGATTGGCGTATTGGTCTTTTTCCTGAAGATTTTCGCATTCATTTTCTTTTTCATGTGGATTCGATGGACGCTTCCACGTTTCCGATACGATCAGTTGATGAACTTGGGATGGAAGATACTTATTCCTTTGGCAATTGCAAACATTGTATTAACCGGCGTGATAACCCTAATAAAGGACACTTACTGGTAGAATCGAAGCAGCAGGGATATTAATTAAAGCATAGGCTTAAAAAAGCAACAAGATGGAACCCTTAAGTAATAGAAAAAAAGTTTTAGAGCAAAAACCGATGAATTTTTGGGAGCGGATGTACCTCCCCGCGGTGCTAAAAGGAATGGGCGTTACGATAAAGCATTTCTTTCGGAAGAAAGCCACGGTCTCCTATCCGGAAGTAGCGCGTCCTTATTCGAAGAATTATCGGGGCCTGCACTCGCTGAAGCGTGATGAAGAGGGGAGGGAACGGTGTACCGCTTGCGGGTTATGTGCGCTTTCATGTCCTGCTGAAGCGATAACCATGATTTCTGCAGAGAGAAAGAAAGGAGAAGAACATTTATACCGCGAAGAAAAATATGCGGCTGTTTACGAGATAAATATGCTCCGATGCATCTTTTGTGGATTGTGCGAAGAGGCTTGTCCGAAAGAGGCCATTTATTTAGACGGTCCGCATGTGCCGGCAGATTATCTACGGAAAGACTTCATATATGGTAAAGACAAGCTGGTTGAAGAGCGTTTCGATCTGCATTCGTTGCGATAAAGTATTCAATATAAACAATTCTGTAAACAACATAAACTTTAAATTGTGAGCTTATTTTATTTTGTAGCCTTTCTTTCCATATTCTTTTCGCTCATGGTGATTATCACTAAAAACCCGGTACACAGCGTACTGTATCTCGTAATCACCTTTTTTACTTTCACCGTGCATTATGTCCTATTGAATGCCCAATTTCTGGCAGTCGTAAATTTTATCGTATACATGGGGGCTATCATGGTGCTCTTCCTGTTTGTGTTGATGCTGTTGAATTTGAACAAAGAGACCGAGCCGATGAAATCGGTTTTGATTAAAGTAATTGGAGCGGTAGCCGGTATGTGCTTGCTGGTTACAGTCGCCGGTTCAATACGCGCGATGGAGGTCTCCGATCCGCTAATTCTTAAAAATCCGGATATAGGTCTCGTTAGCAGTTTAGGTAAAGTACTGTTTAATGAATTCTTACTGCCCTTTGAAATTTCATCTCTTCTGCTCCTTACGGCAATGGTAGGAGCCGTTTTATTGGCGAAAAAAGAACAAAAAAGTATATAATGGAAACGATCGTAAAAGACATGCAGGGAATACCGCTCAATCACTACCTGTTACTGAGTAGTGTCATATTTTCCATCGGTGTAATTGGCGTACTTACCCGAAGGAATGTGATTATTATCATGATGTCTATTGAATTGATGTTGAATGCAGTAAATCTTTTGTTGGCTGCGTTCTCTGTATATCATGGCGATGCTTCCGGACAGGTCTTTGTGTTTTTTGTGATGGCACTTGCTGCTGCGGAAGTTGCTGTGGGACTGGCCATCATTGTGATGGTATATAGAAATACGAGGTCGATTGATATCAACTCTCTCAATAAATTGAAGTGGTAATGGATCACAAGGTTAACCATCAATCTAAAATTTTAAGCCGACTTAAACAAAAATAAGCTATTCGTAAGGCGTTCTAGCTAATATAAATATCGTATGACTGGATTAATTTGGATCGTTCTTTTACCTCTAATAGGGTTTGTACTAAACGGATTGGGCAGAAATAGCTTTTCAAAGCTAATTATTTCGCTGATAGCCTGCGGAACAGTCTTGGCCTCCTTCCTGTTAAGCTGTGGTGTTTTCGGTGCCGTTTATGCGGCGCGGCAAGCAGGCGAAGATGCTACCTTCTCGCTTAGCATCTTTGACTGGATCAGTGCCGGAGATCTCCAGATATCGTTATCTTTTTTCGTTGATCCCTTGAGTGCTATTATGCTACTCATCATTACAGGAATCGGTTTTTTGATTCACGTATATTCAACCGGATATATGAAACACGATGCCGGTTACGGTAAGTTCTTTGCCTATTTAAATCTTTTTATCTTTTTCATGCTGCTTTTAGTCTTGGGGTCCAATTATGCAGTGATGTTTATCGGCTGGGAAGGAGTCGGTCTTTGTTCGTATTTATTGATTGGTTTCTGGTATGGCCGAAGCGATTATGCAAATGCAGCTAAAAAGGCCTTTATAATGAATCGGATAGGCGATCTTGGTTTTCTCCTGGCTGTATTCCTGTTGTTTTACACCTTCGGCTCGCTTGAATTCAGTGAGGTATTACCGAAAGCCGCAATGTCTGCATATGGAGATACCACCTTGCTTTTAATTTCACTTTTACTATTCATCGCTGCAACCGGCAAGTCGGCACAAATCCCTTTATTTACTTGGCTGCCTGATGCCATGGCGGGACCAACACCGGTATCGGCCCTGATACACGCCGCTACGATGGTTACGGCAGGCATATACCTTGTTGCAAGATCGAATATTCTCTTTACACTATCGCCGGTCACTATGGAAATCATTGCCATAGTAGGTTTGTTAACTGCATTATTGGCTGCATTTATTGCCGTTACGCAAAACGATATAAAGAAAGTCTTAGCGTATTCAACGGTTTCGCAATTAGGGTATATGTTTTTGGGTTTGGGAGTGGGTGCCTTTACCGGGGCCTTTTTTCATGTGATTACGCATGCGTTTTTCAAAGCCCTACTGTTCTTGGGGGCCGGGTCGGTCATTCATGCCATGAGTAATGAACAGGATATGCGACTGATGGGTGGTTTAAGAAAGAAGCTGCCCACGACCTTCGTTACGATGTTGATAGGCACCATCGCTATTGCCGGCATTCCTCCATTGGCCGGATTTTTCTCTAAAGACGAAATATTGGCGCAGGCTTTTGTACATAACAAGCTTTTATGGGCAGGCGGTTTTATAGGCGCCTTGTTCACGGCATTTTATATGTTCAGGATGCTTTTCCTCACTTTCTATGGTAAGTTCAGAGGTACACTCGATCAAGAAAAATACCTCCACGAGTCGCCAGCCGTGATGACTGTCCCACTTATTGTATTAGCAGTGCTTTCTTTTTGTGGAGGCCTTTTAAATATACCGGAGGCGTTGGGCGGCCATACGTGGCTCGCCGGCTTTTTGCAACCTGTTTTTGCAGCGTCGGCATCAAAAAATGCGGAGGTCCATTTATCGCATACAGCAGAATATATACTAATGGGAAGTGCCGCGCTTGCAGCTCTTGGCATGGCCCTGTATGCCTATGTCGTTTATGTAAAAAGAGCCAGCTTGCCTATAGCGGATTATGAAAAACGGAACGCCTTGGAACGATTATCTTATCACAAGTTTTATATCGACGAGCTTTACGATCGCATCATCGTACGACCGCTGAATGTTTTATCTGACTTTTTCTATACGATCGATAAAAAGATGATTGATGGTTTTGTGAACTATCTGGGAAATGGGGCGGCACAAGCGGGCAGTTTACTGCGCCTGCTGCAGCAAGGCAATGTGGGATATTATATTTTTTATATGGTGATTGGTATTATCGCCGTGTTAGCGTACGGTTTATTTATAATTTAATCAGATAAGGTAAAGAAATTCATGGATAACATAGTTTTACTTCTTCTTGTACCCTTAATAGGAGCAGGTTTGCTAGCTTTCGTAAAAAGTACTCACTTGGCTAAGCCAATGGCCCTCGTCTGTTCGCTTGTAACGCTCGGGTTGACTGCGACTTTGCTAGGTGCTTTCTCTACCGACGGCCGTATTCAATTTGAACAGGATATCCCCTGGATTCCAGCGCTTGGCGTCCATTTCCATGTAGGCATCGACGGCATTAGTATGCCTTTAGTCTTGCTTACCAACGGCTTGATACCTTTAATCATTGTCAGCACTTTTAGTCAGCAGCAAAAAGGAACTTTTTATGCGCTTGTTTTATTTATGCAAACCGGCCTGTTACTGGTGTTTACGGCTTTAGATGCATTTCTTTTTTATGTTGGATGGGAAATCGCACTCATTCCGATCTATTTTATATGTGGTTTGTGGGGCGGTAAAAATAGGGCCCGCGTTACTTTAAAGTTCTTTATCTACACCTTTGCGGGCAGCCTGCTGATGTTAATTGCCATCATTTACCTTTATACACAGGTCCCAACCGCTAATTACGCCTTGGCCTCTTTCTATGAACTCAGGTTGGATGAAGAAACGCAAGGCTACATCTTTTGGGCCTTCTTTATCGCTTTTGCTATTAAAATGCCGCTTTTCCCTTTTCACACCTGGCAACCGGACACATACGTGGAGGCGCCCACTGCGGGGACCATGCTCTTGTCTGGAATTATGCTGAAAATGGGCGTGTATGGTGTAATTAGGTGGTTGTTACCAATCGCGCCGCTTGGCGCTGGTAAATACGGCAGTCTGGTATTGAGCTTAGCGATTATTGGTATTGTCTATGCATCCGTTATTGCATTTAGGCAACGAGATGTTAAACGATTAATCGCATACTCGTCTATTGCCCATGTGGGCCTGATTGCGGCAGGGGTTTTTGTTTGGAATATCCAAAGTCTACAAGGAGCCATCATACAGATGGTTAATCATGGTATTACGGTTGTGGGCTTGTTTTTTGTGGTGGATATAATCGAACGGCAGTTGGAAAGCCGCGATATACAATCTATGGGCGGAATTGCGAAGCAAGCGCCTACCCTTGCTTTGGTTTTCCTTATCATTGTGCTCGGGGCTGTCGGACTTCCCTTAACCAATGGCTTTATCGGCGAATTCTTGTTACTTATGGGCATTTACCAAACCGGTTTTTGGACCACGGTCTTTGCTGGTTTAACCATCATTTTAGGCGCAGTGTATATGCTCCGCATGTATCAAGGCGTCATGTTGGGCGATATGAATGAAAAGACGTCTGGCTTTCGCGATGTCAAGGGGACGGATTTACTTTTGTTAGGTCTGATCGCTATCTTGATCATCGCTATAGGTATATACCCGAAGCCGCTGCTTCAGCTTTCGGAAGCTGCCGTTGCAAATTTAATAGAGCAGGTAAAGATTATCCGTTAAAGGGAGAAAATGAACTTAAATAAAGAAGTAGATTCGAAGAAATTAATAGAATACAAATGAGCGCAATTATTACATTGTCATTATTAGCAATACTTGTTTTATACCTTGGGCTCTTCAAGATGCCCAAAGCATTACTTCCTGTCTCCTTACTCGGGATGGTGGCTGCGGTATGTTTTGAATTGAAATGGTGGAATTCAGAAGCGGTTCCGTTATATAGTAACATGGTTTTGTTCGACAGATTTGCACTCGCTTTTTCTGTACTGCTCATTCTGATAGCCATCTTGATATTTATTTTGTCGAAAGACTATTTCGACCATATAAGCAGCCACATTGCTGAATATTATGCGCTCCTTATTTTTTCCTTAACGGGTGCTTTATTAGTGGTTTCTTTTTACAACTTATCCATGTTGTTTATCGGAATCGAAATCATGTCTGTAGCGCTTTATATTTTAGTCGGAATCAGAAAGAAAGATTTGGCTTCAAACGAAGCCTCGCTCAAGTATTTTCTAATGGGCGCGTTTTCTACGGGCTTTTTATTGTTTGGTATAGCCCTCATTTATGGAGCGAGTGCGTCCTTCGATTTGGGAGGAATAAAAAGTTATGTAGAAGCAAATGGAGGGAATATATCGCCGTTATTTTATGCAGGAATACTCTTCCTGCTCATCGGCTTAGCTTTTAAAGTAGGGGCGGCACCCTTTCATTTTTGGACGCCTGATGTGTACGATGGTTCTCCCATTTTAATTACGAGCTATATGAGCACGGTTGTTAAAACGGCGGCATTTGGCGCTTTTTTGCGCTTGTTCTCCCTTTGTTTTGAATCGTTACAGAGCTTCTGGGCGCCGGTTCTGCTCATTATTATTGTTTTAACACTCTTTATAGGAAATGTAAGTGCACTGGTTCAACAGAGTTTTAAACGCATGCTTGCTTATTCGAGCATTTCCCATGCCGGCTACATGTTATTTGCTATTTTAAATATAGGCGATCAGGCGAATGGCGCCATGCTGGTATATGTAACAGCTTATTCGATTGCTTCGGTTGTGGCCTTTGCGGTGTTGATTTTAGTGAAGAGGAGCGAGGGGAGCGAACATTTTGAGGCTTTCAACGGCTTGGGAAAAACGAATCCCTTTTTGGCATTCATCCTAACGATAGCGATGTTGTCCTTGGCCGGTATTCCGCTTACCGCTGGTTTCGTGGGTAAATTTTTGATGTTTTCTGGGGCGCTGTCTAATTTTCATGTAGCACTTGTCATCTTGGCAGCAATCAATGCCGCCATTGGCATCTTCTATTATTTTCATGTCATTATCAACATGTATTTCAAAGAGGGAAAAACCCTTTATATTGCGACAAACGGAAATTACAAAGTAGTTTTAGTGATCGCAGTGCTGTTGACTGTTCTTATCGGCATTTATCCAGAATGGTTAAGCAGCTTAATATAATGATCTTGCAATGCGGCATACCTAAATTTTTCGTATGTTTGGATTTATAATGGTAGCTTTGTAGCTATATATGCAAGAATTCTGCTTATCTATTTTTGACTATTTGGATGCTGAGACCTTGATCCGGTCGGGTGGCTTCTATTTAATAGTATTCGTAATTTTTGCCGAAACAGGACTTTTCTTTGGTTTCTTCTTACCGGGAGATTACCTACTTTTTCTCGCCGGGTTATTCGTTGCTTCGGGATTATTGGACGTTTCCATTTTTACACTTTGTTCAGGAATGATATTTGCTGCCATATTGGGGAATTTTGTGGGCTATTGGTTCGGGTGGCGCACCGGCCCAGTGCTGTTTAAACGTAAAGATTCTTGGCTTTTCAAGCGGAAATACATCGTAATGGCAGAAGAGTTTTATAACAGATATGGAGGAGCCGCTCTAATTTTGGGCAGATTTATGCCAATAATACGTACCTTTGCTCCGATCTTTGCAGGTATTGTGCGCTTAGATTTTAAAAAGTTTGTGCTTTTTAACGTTATAGGAAGTTTTTTATGGATACTTACCTTGACGTTAGCCGGATTTTATTTAGGCAAACAATTTCCACAAATTATCGACTATATCGAATATATTGTAATTGGCTTTGTCGCGCTGACGGCATCGCCCGTTATTATAGCGATTATAAAGCAAAGTTTGAAAAAACGTCCAATCGAGGATAAAAAACAAGAAAAAGAATAATAGTTAAGTTAAGAATTATATGAACAACGCACATCCGTGGCACAATGTATCTCCGGGCGATGATGTCCCTTCTTCCGTAAACGCAATCATAGAAATACCTAAAGGCTCCAAAGCCAAATATGAAATCGATAAAGAAAGCGGCTTGCTTAAGCTCGACCGCGTGCTCTTTTCATCCGTAATGTACCCAGCTAATTATGGGTTTATTCCACAGACGTACTGCGACGATAAAGACCCGTTGGATATTCTGGTTATTTGTTCCGTAGACGTAGTTCCTATGTCCATTATAGAAGCAAAGGTGATTGGCGTAATGCACATGGTCGATGGAGGCGAGCAGGACGATAAAATTATTGCTGTTGCCAAAAACGATATGTCCGTCAATTACATCAACGACCTTTCCGAACTGCCTCCCCATACGATGAAGGAAATTGTTCGGTTCTTCCAGGACTATAAAGCGCTCGAAGGCAAGAATGTCACGATCGAAAAATGGATGGGTAAGTCATTTGCATATACCTGTATCCAAGAGAGCTTGGAGCTCTATCAGAATACGTTCATTAATAAATAATAAATGGGCTTCCAAATATTTGTCACGTTATTTCTGGTATTGCTCAACGGATTTTTCGTTGCTGCGGAGTTCGCTATTGTAAAGGTTAGACTTTCGCAGATCGAGGTGAAAGCAAAATCCGGCAATAGCGTGGCAAAGGTTGCTAAGCATATAACGCAACACTTAGACGGTTATCTAGCGGCCACCCAGTTGGGTATTACGCTTGCTTCCCTTGGCTTAGGCTGGGTCGGCGAGTCGGTGATGACCCAAATTGTAAATAGGGTCTTTGGCCTTTTCAATGTGGAGCTGACGGGGCAAATTGCCACCAATTTAGGCCACGTGCTGGCTTTTTCCATTATAACGGTTCTACATATAGTCTTTGGAGAGCTGGCTCCAAAATCGATCGCCATTCAACGTCCGGTCGGTACTACCATGGCGCTATCACTGCCTTTACGATTTTTCTACGTTATCTTCCGCCCTTTTATCTGGATTCTGAACGGATTTGCTAATTTTATTTTGCGCATTTTAGGTTTCGGATCGAACATTCACGAAGCGCACCATTCGACCGAAGAGTTACAATACCTACTGGATCAGGGAAAGGAAAGCGGTGCCTTGAATATGATTGAGCACGAGCTTATTAAAAATGTGTTCGACTTCAATGAGCGCGTGGTAAAGAACATCATGGTACCTCGGACAAAAATCGTTGGCATCGAACTAAGTAGCCCGAAAGAAGAACTTTTGCAGACGATTATCAGTGAGGGATATTCCAGAATTCCGGTATATGATGAAACAATCGATAAGATTGTTGGAATCGTACATGCCAAAGATATTCTACCGCTGATGGTCAATAATAAGGAGTTTGTACTTAAGACCATCATAAGAAAGCCTTATTTTATCGCTGAAAACAAGAAAATAAACGATTTAATGAGCGAGTTTCAGCTCAAACGTATTCAAATCGCTATCGTGTTGGATGAGTTTGGCGGTACGGCTGGAATGGTGACCCTAGAAGATATCGTGGAAGAATTGGTGGGTGAAATACAGGACGAATATGACGAGGAAAAACCAATTGTTGAGAAAGCCTCGGATACAGAATATATCGTGGAAGCTGCTGCGAGCGTGCATGACGTGAATGAGTATTTGCCATATGAATTGCCGGAAAGTTCGGATTATGACACCATTTCAGGCTTGGTAATTACCGTCTTTGATAAAATTCCGGATGTAGGCGAAAGAAAGGAGTTCCACGGCTATATTTTCACTATTCTAAAGAAAACACAGCAGAACATAGAATATGTAAAGCTAGAGTCGTTGCCCCATAACAACGATAATGAAGAAGAAGAACGTTGATAGTAAGTAAAAGTGCATCTCTTTTATACACCGGATATCGATAGCAACGCACATGAGTATGTACTCAGTGAAGAAGAGAGCAAACACTGTGTACGCGTGCTGAGGCTTGGTAAAGGCGATGCCATCGTACTAATCGATGGAAAGGGCAATTTATTTCATGCCGAGCTTATAGACGACCACCCGAAGCGGTCCAAAGTCGGGATCCTGTCGATTGAGCGGAACTACGGCAAGCGAAATCACTATTTACATATAGCCGTAGCACCTACTAAAAATATAGATCGATTGGAATGGTTTTTAGAAAAGGCCACTGAAATAGGTATTGACGAAATTACTCCGATCATTTGCGAGCGATCGGAGCGGAAAGAAGTGAAGATCGAACGCCTTAATAAAGTGGTAACGGCTGCTGTCAAACAATCGCTCACCGCTTATCATCCCAAAGTGAACGAGCCGGTAGCCTTTCAACAGTTTGTCGAGGAGTGCTCTGTATCACAGAAGTTCATCGCCCACTGCCTGGAGGCTGCTAAAACTACCTTGACGCAAGCAATAGATGGGAGCGGCAGCTATTGCATCTTGATTGGCCCCGAAGGGGATTTCAGCCAACAAGAGGTGGAGTCGGCAACCAACAATGGCTATCAAGCGATTAGCTTGGGTAATACCCGTCTGCGAACAGAAACAGCAGCATTATACGCTTGTATGGAAGTTAATTTGGCATATCGCACTGATGTAAAATAATCCGGTTTTGCGGCGTCAACCTCCATCTATTTTAAAATCCGTTTTATCTTGTTTGATTTCTTTATCAATTTATAGATTCCGGGGTAATCTTCCGTCTCTAACAAATGCTGCATATTCTGTAGCTGATGGATATGTTCTTCCAAGACATCCATTATGTTTTTGCGATTTTGTCTAAAAATCGGTATCCACATATCCGCCGAACTTTTGGCTAAGCGGACCGTAGATTCGAAGCCCGAACTTGCCAATTCAAAGATCCTGCCTTGCGACTTTTCTTTTTCAAGAACGGTTAGTGCTAAGGCAAAAGAGGTGATATGCGAGATGTGAGAAACATAAGCCGTATGCACATCGTGTTCTTTGGCGTTCATAAACACCGTCTTCATCTCTAACTGATCCACCAACGCTTCGGCAGTTTCAAAGGCGTCTTCATCGCTATTGGTCGCATCACAATAAATCATCGTTTTCCCTGCAAATAGATTGGGAATCGCAGCCTCAGGTCCGGAATGTTCGGTACCCGCCATAGGGTGGCAAGCCACAAATCGCCCCCGGTTTTCGTGTTTTTCTATGAGTGATAACAGTTTTTCCTTGGTAGACCCCATATCCATAACCGTTTGCGACGGCGATATGTTGTCTAAAATAGATGGTAGCAGCTTGCAAATGGCGTCGACAGGTACCGCCAAAATGAGTACGTCTACTTCGGGAAGGGCAGCTTCCAGCGATTTACTTTCGTCAATAAATCCCAAGCTTAGCGCCTTTCTTATATTCTGCTCCTCTTTGTCAATACCGATAACCCAGGAAGCAAATTTTTTCTCTTTGAGCGTAATGGCAATCGATCCGCCTATTAGACCGACACCAATGATGGCAATCTTCATTTCGTACTGTAAATCGTTTTTATCCTTTAGTTGTAATTCTATCGATAGCTTCTTGTAAGACGTTCTCTGTCGTACACAAACTAACGCGTATATAAGAGTTGCCTGCGCTTCCGAAAATACCACCAGGGGTTATAAATACGGCGGCTTGCTTCAATATTTCATCACTTAACTGGTAACCGTCGCTGTACCCGGAAGGTATCTTCGCCCAGACAAATAGACCAACTTGCGAGGGGTTAAAATCGCAATTCAATGCGCGAAGCAGCTGGTAAACTTTTTCCCGTCGGCTCCGGTAAATCTCATTCAAATCTTTATACCAATCGGTATCTAAGGCAAGGGCGGCAGCAGCAGCCATTTGCAAGGGTAAAAACATGCCAGAATCCATATTGCTTTTGAAGCGCATGATCTCATTAATCCGATCCTGCTGCCCAACAAGCATCCCAACACGCCAGCCGGCCATATTACTGGATTTACTCAAGGAATTTAATTCCAGGGACACTTCCTTTGCACCTTCTATAGACATTAGGCTACTCGGCTGCTCGGTCAATATAAAGCTGTAGGGATTGTCATGGCAAAGCAGGATGTGATGCGCCTTGGCGAAAGCAATTAATCGTACAAAGAAATCCTTGTCGGCCTTAGCACCGGTAGGCATGTGCGGATAGTTGATCCACATTAATTTAACCTTGCTCAGGTCGCGCTTGGCGAGCGCGTCGAGATCCGGAAGCCACCCCCTGCTCTCCTCCAGTTCATAGGGCACGCCCGTTGCCCCCGCTAAGCGTACAGCCGAACTATAGGTAGGGTATCCCGGATTCGGGATTAATGCTTCGTCGCCTTCTTGGAGGTAGGTCATGCAAATGTGCATGATGCCTTCTTTTGAGCCAATGAGCGGCAATATTTCCGTGTCCGGATTAAGGGTTACTGCATAATACTTGTTATACCACGAAGCAATGGCACTGCGTAATGCAGGCAAGCCTTTATAACTTTGGTAAGCATGGGCACTAGGTAGCGAAGCATACTTATTTAGCGTTTCGATAACCGTTGGATGTGGTGGTAAATCCGGACTGCCGATTCCCAAATTAATAACCTTAGCCCCATTTTTGTTGAGCTCGTCGATTTCCCGGAGTTTTTTGGAGAAATAGTATTCCTCTGTATGTTGTAATCTTTTCGCTACCTCTATAAACATTGCATCTTATTTAAGCGGCCTAATTTACTAAAATAGTTGTGTTATTTGATATCGGAGAGGGATCAACTTTTTAATGTTTTATGAAGTGAAAGTAATATTCCTCCCGTTTTTATATAGATGTCGGTCAAGTTTTTACGTTCTATTACCGGAGTGTTTGAGCTTTTTGTTACCTTTGAGCTTTTGGTTTAAAAATATTGAATGAAAACCTATCTGAGATTATTGTCTTTTGCCAAACCCATCGAGAAATACGCTATTCCTTATATTATATGCACCCTTATTACGGTGTTCTTCGGAACGCTAAATCTGGCGCTGCTCATCCCGCTCTTGAACACTTTATTTGCGGAAGGAGATAGTATCGAAGTTGTAAGCAAGCCAGACAATTGGTATAACTTAATCGACCATTTTAATTATTACGCGCAGGATCTTAGCCAGCGCTTCGGGCCTTATGGTACCCTGCAACGGGTACTCGTTGTAATCGTGGCTTCGGTGTTTGTCAGTAATCTGTTTCGCTATTTTGCGCAACGGATTATGGAGAATCTTCGGATTCATACGCTACTCAACCTAAGGAAAACCGTATTTGATAATGTGATGGACCTGCATGTCGGTTATTTTAATAATCAGCGAAAAGGAGACATCATTTCAAAGATTGCGTCCGATGTACAAGTTGTTCAGTTCTCTGTTACCGCGACGTTACAGGTAGTATTCAAAGAGCCATTACAATTGCTTTTTTATATCATTTGGCTTTTCGCCATCAGCTATAAGTTGACTTTCTTCGCCATCTTGGTAATTCCGGTATCGGCCTTTATTATTTCGTTGATCGTTCGGAAATTGAAACAGCAGGCTACCGAGGCGCAAAAGGTGTACGGAAAAATGATAAGTTACCTCGATGAAGCCCTGTCGGGAGTAAAGATTATCAAAGCCTTCAATGCTACTTCCTTTGTTAAGGGACGATTTCATGAAGAGAATGTATATTATTCCAAATTAGGAAAGCGAATGGCAAGGAGACAGCAATTAGGGGCGCCCGTGTCGGAGCTGCTCGGAATCTTGATGGTGGCGGCGCTGGTATTATATGGTGGCAATCTGGTGCTCGCAGGGAGCGAGGAGTTAGATGCGGCATCGTTTATTGCTTATATCGCTATGTTTTCGCAAGTTATGCGTCCTGCCAAAGCGATTACCGATTCTTTTAGTAATATTCACTCCGGAATTGCAGCAGGCGAAAGGGTACTGGAACTGATTGACGAACGTCCGGCTATTGCGGATAGCCCGAATGCAGTTGCCGTAACAGACTTTAAAGAAGCAATCGCTTTCAGGAATGTGAGTTTTTCCTATCAGGATAAGAAGGTATTAGACAACATAAGCTTTGATATTCCTAAAGGAAAAACAATCGCGCTGGTGGGGCCTTCCGGTGGAGGAAAATCGACCTTGATGGATTTAGTGCCTCGTTTCCAAGATGTACAGTTCGGCGAAATCACATTTGACGGCCTAAACATTAAAGAGATTCAAAGCGATTCTTTACGGGCCTTGATGGGTACGGTAAACCAAGAGTCCATTTTGTTTAACGATACCATATTCAACAATATCGCTTTTGGCGTACAAGATGCGACTTTGGAGCAGGTCGTTACGGCAGCAAAAATAGCGAATGCGCATGATTTTATTGAAGCTACCGAGCAGGGTTATTACACGAATATTGGTGACCGCGGTGTTAAGTTGTCGGGCGGACAGCGGCAACGGATCTGTATCGCCAGGGCGGTCTTACGTAATCCACCGATCTTGCTGCTCGATGAGGCGACATCTGCTTTGGATACTGAGTCGGAAAAGCTGGTACAGGACGCGCTGAATAAGTTAATGCATAGCAGAACGACGCTCGTTATTGCACATAGGCTCAGCACCATCCAATCAGCAGACGTGATCATCGTCTTGGAGTCCGGTGCTATTGTAGAACAAGGCACGCACACGGAGCTTATGGCAAAAAACGGCTTATATAAGCGCTTGGTAGATATGCAGCAATTTGAGGAAGTATAAATAGATGTCTTTTTTGGTGCTATGTAGAATAAATGCTTCTTGTTTCTTTCTTAGCCAGCGTTCTAATGTACTTTTTTAGTCAATATCTGCTTATTTAAAACGACCCTTTCTTTAGTCATTTTTTTAATAATATGTTCTTTTTGGCTTGACCCAAAAAAGAACCAAAAAAGATCAAGGCTATGTAGGCTACCTTGCGCCTGATGGCCAAGCATCCATCGCGGTATTGGAGCCGCTTCACTTCCTCAATCTGCTTGGATATTGCAAAATGAAAGATACCGCCAATGCTTTGCTGCTCGCTGCTTCGGTATCCTCCAAGGTCATTTTTCCCACCACACAACGTCGTGTTACCAAGCGAAAGTGATACGGACGGTTAGAAGCAATATCCCTCCGTTCGACATAAAAATATCGCCTAGGAAATTTGCGGTTTGCATGTTGATGCGCTGCGGTTGTAGCAAAGTTCCAAGCGATGAGTTTATTCGCATTCTGTCCATTTTTGGTGCTCATGAGCTCCCTACGGTCGGTTTTTGTTACTTTTTGCGGAAAAAAGTAACGAAAAAGGTTCAATACCTTATGCAAATTATGCCTTCCGAAAGAAAGTACTTAATAAAAAAGGGGTTTCCCAACCGGAAAACCCCTTTTCTTGTTTATAGAAGAGCTTCTTTATAATTTTCTCTTTACTTCTACCTGTTCATAAGCTTCCACAATATCCCCGACTTTGATGTCGTTGAAATTGTAAATGTTTAATCCGCACTCATATCCCTGAGAAACTTCTTTAACATCATCTTTGTAGCGTTTTAGAGAGGCTAATTTACCGGAGTGAACCACAACACCGTCTCGAATCAAGCGAATATCGTGGTTGCGGTTAATTTTTCCATCTAGTACCATACAACCGGCGATGGTTCCCACTTTGCTGATTTTGAACGTTTCCCGGATTTCCACGTTGGCGACAATTTTTTCCTCAAACTTAGGAGCCAACATGCCTTCCATTGCGGCTTTCAACTCTTCGATCGCATCGTAAATAATGGAGTACAAACGGATGTCTATTTGTTCCTGCTCTGCTAATTTACGCGCATTTTGAGAAGGCCTTACCTGGAAACCTATAATGATAGCGTCTGATGCCGAAGCTAATAACACGTCCGATTCTGAAATCTGTCCAACCGATTTGTGGATGATATTTACTTGGATTTCTTCCGTAGACAATTTCAAAAGGGAGTCTGACAAGGCTTCAATAGAACCGTCCACGTCACCTTTTACAATTACATTGAGCTCTTTGAAGTTTCCAATAGCTAAACGGCGACCAATTTCGTCCAGCGTGATATGTTTCTGTGTACGAAGTCCTTGTTCCCGTTGCAGCTGTAAGCGTTTATTGGCAATTTGCCTAGCTTCCGCTTCGCTTTCAAGTACATAGAATTTATCGCCCGCCGTAGGTGCACCATTCATACCCAGTAGCTGTATAGGTGTAGACGGACCGGCTTCGGTAACTTTTTGGCCCCGCTCATTCGTCAGTGCCTTCACTTTACCGCTATGCGATCCGGCCAATATCGGGTCACCGATACGTAAGGTACCCCCTTCTATTAAGACCGTTGTTACGATACCTCGTCCTTTGTCTAAAGCCGCCTCTACAACCGATCCAACGGCACGTTTTTTCGGGTCTGCCTTCAAATCTAATAATTCAGCTTCCAAAAGCACTTTTTCCAAGAGCAAATCGACGTTTAAACCGGTTTTACCAGAAATCTCCTGGGCCTGATATTTTCCACCCCAGTCTTCCACCAAAATGTTCATGGCAGAAAGCTGTTCCCGGATCTTATCGGCATTGGCGCCGGGTTTATCTATTTTCGTAAAGGCAAAAACAATCGGTACTCCAGCAGCTTGGGCATGGTTTATTGCCTCTTTCGTTTGTGGCATCACACTGTCATCAGCTGCAATGACGATGATGGCAATATCCGTTATTTTTGCACCGCGGGCACGCATCGCCGTAAAGGCCTCGTGACCTGGTGTATCCAAAAAGGTGATTTTTCGTCCATCGTCCAATTTAACAGCATAAGCCCCGATGTGTTGGGTAATGCCTCCGGCTTCTCCTCCGATAACGTTGGTTTTTCTTACGTAATCCAGTAGTGAGGTCTTACCGTGGTCAACGTGTCCCATTACCGTAACAATAGGCGCACGTGGAATTAAATTATCCGGATTATCTTCCTCTTCCAATGAATGTGTTTCCTCATCCTCAGGCTTCACAAATTCAACTTCGTAGCCAAATTCATCAGCAACAATCGTAAGAGTCTCTGCATCTAATCGTTGGTTGATAGAAGCAAATATACCTAAGCTCATACAAGTGGAAATAACCTGCGTTACCGAAACGTCCATCATGTTCGCCAATTCGTTTGCTGTAACAAACTCGGTAACACGGAGCACTTTCGACTGCATCTCTCTTTCCATAGCCGCTTCTTCGGCAGATAAAGCGACATCATCCCGCTTCTGACGGCGTAATTTCGCTCTTTGTGCAAATTTGCCCGACTTACCGGCACCGCTTAGACGTGCCAGCGTCGCCTTTATTTGATCTTGTATCTCTTTTTCTGTAGGCTCTTCCTTCGGCGTTTCCGTATGTCGGCCACGGCCTTTGAAATCGTGCTTGCCTTTACCTCTATGGTCAGGCCTTTGCCCGCCTTGATTTTGCCCTTGGCCTGGATGAGGACGGTTTTGCGTTTGACCGCCGCCTCCGGCAGCAGCCTGGCCGCCTCGTTGCTGTTGGTTATTATCTCCCGGGCGATTTTGATGTCCGCCGAGTGTATTACGTTTCCGCTTACGCTTATGGTCGGATACCCCACCGGCACCCGAAGAGGAAGCGATAGGTTGATCCTTGCGTTTTTGAGGAGAACTAGGTAATTCTATTTTACCAATTACTTTCGGGCCACTTAAGTGCTCTGCACGCGCTCTGAACACCTCATTTTGAGGGGCAGGCGTTGGAGTAGGTGCAGCTTCTTTAGCCGGTTCTTTTGGCTGTGCAGCACTTGGTTTGTCGACTTCAGTTTTTGGCTGCTCGCTTTGTGCTGCCGGTATTTCCTCGGCTCTTTTTGGCTCTTCAGGCACAGAGGGAGCCTGTGGCTTCTCTTCCGCAATAGGGGCCTCTTTAGGAGGCTCTGGAGCTACTTCGGCCTTAGACTCTACAATAGGAGCCGGCTTTTCTACCGATGGTTCCAGTTTGGGTTCTTCTTTAATATAAGGTTTTTTGTCAGGCCTGCTGCGTTGATTAATGCTCGAAAGGTCTATTTTTCCAACAACTTTTACGCCCATCGAAGGTTCTGCACCTGGTTCTTTGCTTTTATCTTTTTGCTCATCGGTAGAAGGTTCCTTTTGCTGAGCTTTGTAAGCGCTCGCTTTAGAATCCTCAACAGAAGGGGAGAAAGCGCTATTATTTTTAATTAATATCTCATCATTTTCAACCTCAGGCTGCGTTGTTTTTGATGTAGTGGCTTCAATAGGGGCCTCCTCGCGACGAATCTTGCCAATAACAATCTGATTGGCTTCCTCTTTCACGATCTTGTCTCCTTGAAACTCTCTCAGAAGAACCTCATACATGTCTCGGTCTAACTTAGTGTTAGGCTTCGCCTCGATTTCATAGCCCTTCTTTGCTAAAAAATCTACAGCTGTACCAATTCCGATATTCAGTTCCTTCGCAGCTTTCAGTAAGTTTATGCTTTTACCTTCTGTCATTTAATCTATTTACCTCTTAATTTATGATGTTATATTACAAAAGTATACTTTTTAGTTGTTTATTACTAAAATAATGAACAAAGCATTCTTTTGTTTGTGCACGTTCGCGAAATTACTCAAATTCTGCACGTAACACTTGCACAACTTCTTGTATGGTGTTTTCTTCTAAATCAGTGCGGCGAACAAGTTCGTCCATTGACAAGGCTAATACTGATTTTGCTGTATCCAAGCCGACGCGTTTAAATTCGTCCAAAATCCAGCCGTCGATTTCGTCTGCAAATTCTTCTAAATCCACATCTTCATCGTTCTCGTTACTTTCTCTGTATACATCGATTTCATAGCCGGTCAACTTACCCGCTAATTTGATGTTATGTCCGCCACGTCCGATCGCGAGCGAAACCTGGTCCGATTGAAGATAAACGGCCGCTCTTTTCTCTTCGTCATCTAACTTGATAGAACTGATTCTGGCCGGACTCAATGCACGCTGTATATAGAGTGATATATTGTTCGTGAAGTTAATTACGTCGATGTTCTCATTGCGCAGCTCCCGAACAATCCCATGAATACGGGAACCCTTCATACCCACACAGGCGCCAACCGGATCAATCCGATCGTCATAAGATTCAACGGCTACTTTTGCCCGTTCGCCCGGCTCCCGGACAATGTTCTTAATCGTGATCAAACCATCAAAAATCTCGGGAACTTCCAGCTCAAATAAACGCTGTAAGAATTCCGGCGCAGTACGTGAGATAATGATTTTAGGCGTAGTATTCATCATATCTACCTTGTAAACCACGGCTCGGATGGTATCTCCCTTTTTGAAATAATCCGCCGGGATCTGCTCCGTTTTAGGTAATATCAGTTCATTTCCTTCATCATCTAACACCAGCGTCTCTTTCTTCCAGATCTGATACACTTCCCCTGTAACGATTTCGCCTACACGATCTTTATATTTTTTGAAGATCTCGTCTTTTTCAAGCTCCAATACTTTTGAAACCAAGGTCTGTCTTGCGGCGAGAATGGCTCTTCTGCCAAAACTCTCCAAAGTGATCTCTTCAATGAAGTCATCACCGATTTCTAAATCCGGATCTACTTTTCGTGCTTCTGCAAGTTCGATCTCCAAATCGTCATCTTCTGAAAATTCGTCCGCTACAACCGTTCTTGTACGCCAGATTTCCAAGTCACCATTATCCGGGTTCACAATCACGTCACAGTTTTCGTCTGTACCAAACCGTTTCCGTATCATGCTTCTGAATACTTCTTCCAGCACACTGATCACCGTCGGACGGTCAATATTTTTGAAGTCTTTAAACTCCTGAAATGAGTCTATTAAATTTATATTGCTCATTTTTATTTAAATGAAATTAAAACCTTTGTTTCTGTTATTTGATCCAGCGGAACAATTGCTTCCAACTGCGTTGCTTTTTTGCCTTTTTCTTTAACCGTTTCTAATAAGGTTAGCTCCTTTTCCGAAGCTGCTAGTAATGTTCCTTCTCGTTTCGTTCCGTCGATCATTTTCAAAGCCACTGATCGCCCGATGTTCTTTTGATATTGGCGGCCTAATTTAAGAGGAGCGTCAATGCCCGGCGACGATACTTCCAGATTATACGCATTTTCAATAGCGTTTTCTTCTTCCAGATGATAGCCTACATGTCGGCTGATCGCTACACAATCTTGTATACTAACACCTTGATCACCATCTACATGGATAATCAACTTGCCGTTAACATGCATCTTAACGTCTACTAAAAATAAATCCGGCCGATCCGCAATCTTCTCTTCTACTAATTCTGTTACCCTTTTCTCGATACCCATATTGAATTTGCAAAGTTCTTGTAATGAAAAGAGGGGACTATAGCTGTCCCCTCTTTCTTCAAGATAGGCAAATGTACGACAAATATTTTATAATTCAAACAGTTGATTTTCTTGCTACAACGAAATTCAATGACGGATTTTCTTAAACATTTTCTTCCTTTCGGCGTTTGAGTAATAACAAAAGAGCATATATGAGGTTTATCATTGAGTTAATAATCACAGGGCTGGCCGTTATGGCGGCGGCCTACGTTGTTCCGGGGGCTGAAGTATCAGGCTTTTGGAGTGCTATGTTTGCAGGTATATTAATCGGTTTGGCTAATGCAACAGTTGGCACGATCCTGCGTATCTTTACCTTGCCCCTCAACATTTTAACCTTGGGCTTGGTCTCCTTTATTATCACGGTATTAATGGTAATGTTGGTCAGCAGCATCATGAGCGGTTTTTCGGTGAGCGGTTTCTTTTCAGCATTGTTCTTCGCCATTTTAACGGCTATTATCCAAATGATTCTGAGTAGTATTTTTGGCACCAACCGCGAAAGCTAGTTGGTGTTACTTTATATTTTACGTATACTTGGTTTTGTAAAATGAAGTTTATGAAACCGCTCCATAGAGTCCTATTAATGTATTGTACAATCTTGCTGCCAATGGTGTCAAATGCGCAATCCAAAACGATTAATGTACTGATCGGTACCTATACCAATACCGGTAAAAGCAAAGGGATTTACGTGTATGCTTTTGATCCCAACACGGGGCGCTTAAGCTTAAAAAATGAAATTGAATCGGCAAACCCGTCTTTTCTGGCATTGAGTAGCGATAAAAAATTCGTATACGCTGTTAATGAATTGGAAAAAGGGGAGGGCACAATAAGTGCCTTCCAGTACAAGCGGGCAGATGGTAAACTCAGCTTATTAAATACGCAATTGACCCATGGAGATAGCCCCTGTCATGTAACGGTTGATGCTAATACGCGCTATGCCGTTGCTTCCAACTATTCTGGAGGCAGCTTTACGGTCTTCGGTATTCAGCCTGACGGCCGACTGAGCGAAAAAGTTCAATTGGTAAAGCATGAAGGAAGCGGACCGGATAAAAGCCGGCAAGAAGGGCCACATGTTCATTCTGCGACATTCTCGCCCGATGGTAAGTTTCTGCTGGTGCAAGATCTTGGCACGGATCGCATTACCATTTATCGCTATGACGCTTCGGATAACAAGCAGCCGGTGGCATTAACAGCGGTGAACGAGGCGAAGGCATCGCCGGGCAGTGGCCCGAGGCATTTAACCTTCTCAAAAGATGGAAAATATGTTTACCTGGTACAGGAAATGAAGGCAGCAATTACTGTCTATTCCTATAAAGACGGTCATTTAACGCCCATACAGGAAGTCAGTATGCTGAACCCTTCCTTCGGCGGAGAGGTAGGAGCGGCAGATGTCCACATTTCTCCTGATGGAAAGTTTCTGTATGCATCAAACCGAGGGGAGGCAAATGACATTGCCATCTATTCCATTAATGCCGCGACCGGAGAAATAAGCCATATCGGAAATGAATCCGTGAAAGGTAAGGGACCTCGGAATTTCGCCATTGCCCCCGACGGTAAATTCCTGTTGGTGGCCAATCAATACACCGACGAAGTGATCGTTTTTGCACGCAATGAAGAAACGGGACGCTTAACAGATACAGGTAACCGGATCGACGTAGGGGCGCCGGTTTGCGTATTGTTTGATGAATAGATAAAGCCTTATAGAGACAGCTTTATCGCCGACTCTATAAGACCTTTTCGTTTACTAGCGAAATCACCTCCTGATAATATTGCTCGTAGATGGGCAAGATCAAGCCCAGATCGAACTCTTTCGCGCGTGCCAGGGCGGCCGATTTAAAGGCGGCTAGCCGCTCGTCATCTTCCAGTATATAAACGGCATGTGCAGCCATGCTGTCGATAGCGCCCACGTCATCCAAGAACCCGGTTTTACCATCGATATTTAACTCCGGTAAGCCGCCTGCATTGGATGAGATAACCGGTACGCTGCAGGCCATCGCTTCCAAGGCTGCTAAGCCAAAGCTTTCCGATTCAGAAGGCATCATAAAAAGATCTGCAACGGAGAGAATCTCTTCAATCGCATCTTGTTTTCCCAGAAAACGTACATCGTTGCAAACGCCTAAATCCCTACATAATTGCTCTGCGTTTACCCGATCGGGGCCATCGCCCACCATTAAGAGCTTGCATTTGATTTTTTCTTGTATCTTTTGAAATACTTTTATAACGTCCGATGTCCGCTTTACTCGTCTAAAGTTAGACGTGTGGACCAAAATACGTTCGTCTCCCGGGGCGATTGCTTTCTTGAAATGCTCCCTGGGTTTTAGACGAAAGCGTGTCAAGTCTATAAAGTTAGGAATTACGCGAATGTCTTTGATTACTTCAAAATGGCTTAACGTGTCTTCTTTCAAATTCGTTGATACTGCCGTTACGCCGTCCGACTGGTTGATGGAGAATGTAACCACCGGATTGTACGTCGGATCTTTTCCCACCAAGGTGATATCGGTTCCATGAAGCGTCGTAACAACGGGAATGCGAATGCCATAACTCTCCAGAATCTGCTTTGCCATAAACGCGGCCGATGCATGCGGGATGGCATAATGTACGTGTAAAAGATCCAGTTTTTCAAAACGAACCACATCTACCAGCTTACTGGCTAAAGCCAGTTCATAGGGAGGGAAATCAAATAGCGGGTATTTCGATATACTCACCTCATGGTAAAATAAATTCGCTGAAAAGAAGTCCAGCCGCGCCGGTTGGCTATAGGTAATAAAATGTACCTGATGGCCGTTAGCAGCAAGGCCTTTGCCCAATTCGGTAGCCACCACGCCACTACCGCCAAATGTTGGGTAACATACAATACCTATCTTCATTCGATGTGTACTAAATTTTAGCTATTGATCATAAACAATGGATGCAGGTAATGATGTCGCACTCAATTGTCTGATTTTTTTGTCAAATATGGATGCAAATTAAACGTTATTTTTTATAGTATTTGTTAAGCCTATGTCAAGTATTATTCCAGCCCTTTAGCGATTGCTTCGTAAATGGCGTCTTGAATGCGCGATCGGATATTAAGATCAAATAATTTAGTGGTAACTTTCGGATGCACGCGGTTGGATAAGAAAATATACGTTAACTGATGTTCGGGGTCCATCCAAATGCAAGTGCCCGTATAGCCGGTATGCCCATAAGTGGAGAGCGAAGCTAAAGCTGAAGGATAGGCTTTTTTCGCATCGGGGTCCTTTCGGTCAAAACCAAAGCCTCTGCGGCTGACGGCCGATTGCTTGCTTGTAAACTGCGTTACGGTGCTCGGAGCGAAATAGATTTCCCCGCCATAGGTGCCTTTATTTAACAGCATTTGTGCGTAAATTGCTAAATCGTTCGCTGTACTGAATATTCCCGCATGTCCCGCCACGCCATTGGCCATAGCAGCTCCCTGATCATGTACATAACCCTGCAAAAGGGTATCCCTGAAATCGATGTCATTTTCCGTAGGGACAATATCTTCTTTGGCGAAGCGCTTACGCGGGTTATATCCTGTTTTCAACATGCCTAAGGGTTGATAGAACTGCTCTTGAACATAGGATTCAATGGGCTGAGAAGCTTGTTGTTCTACTACTTCTTTCATGACGTACATGCTGATATCACTGTAAATATACTGACCCGGTGTTTCTACTTTGGAGGCGAGCATCTCTGGCCACATGACCTGCTGATAGTAATTGCTACGCAGGAAACGGCCATCGGCCAACTTTACATTATGGGTGGCCGACGAGTCCTTGCTTACATCGCCAGGTTTTAAGTTTTTATAAAAAGGAATGAATGGAATAAAGCCTGCCTGATGGAGCATAACGTCGCTGAGCTTGATGTTGCTTTTATTCGTTTGCCGCGCTTGGAAAAGATAATGGCCGATGGTTTCATTGAGGTCAATTTTTTTCTCTTCATAGAGGCGCATGACAGCCGGGGTGGTCGCTGTGATTTTGCTAATAGAAGCCATGTCAAAAATATCGGAAGTCTGTGTCGGGCGTTTGTTTTCATAGGTGTGGAAGCCATAGGCTTGCTCAAAAATGACCGTCCCATTTTTTACAATCATTACCACGGCGCCGGGCGTTGCCTTTTCAGCGATGGCTTCTCTTACAACTTCACCAATCGGGTCCGTTAAATTACTGCTCTTTATACCAACCGATTCGGGAAAATCATAGGCCAGGCGCGTTTTAATAGTTGTAAATCCGCTTCCTGCAGGGAAACGAGGCGAAATATTAGTGGTCAGTTTACCCGAAAGGGCAATTCCTCCAAAGACACCGGCGGCGCTGTTCTGCGCCGCAGCAAGCGTCGTGTCGGTCGACCAGACAATCGGAGCGGTCAATTCATCTAGTAACGCCAGCTTTTGAGGGGAACCAAACCCACAGAGAATTACTTTTTTGCTAGCTATTTCATTTTTGATAAAATCAAGCACCGGCTGGCTAGCGGCAACGTCCTTTGCAAGTTGGACGATCAGCAGGTTATGAAACTTAAGCTGTTCGCTCAATACCTTTAATGCCGCTAAGTTGCCATCGCTGTGGTAGGTATCAACAGCCGCATAGCGAGCTAACATGGCATTAAAGTCATCGGCGTGGTCAAAGCCGAGGTCGATGCTCGCAATTTTGTAGTTCCCAAGCCCGTTGATCGGAATCAAGCCTGCCTCGTTGTTCAAAACAACTGTTTGCGATAAACTTAGGTTCTTCTCAGCCAGCTCCTGCTGTATATTTTCTTGATGTTTGCTCTGCGCACAAGCATTTAAAGCAATCAGAAAGATGATAAGGAAAGAAGGGAAATGCTTTGGTATATACATAAAGTTTGCTTTTTGTGATATTTATCGAACTTAGGTAAATTAACTTTTATATACAATATTTAGAAATAGATATATTGAAATGGATCCTTCGGATAGAGCAAATGCTTTTCCGATAAAAAAAGTGAAAAGACACAAGTTTAGTATGTTTGCAATATGGAAGCTGAACATAAAAGCGTCGATAAATTAATAAAACAGCTGAAAGAGGAGTTCGGTATCCAAGTTTCTTTGGTCGAACGATCCGCAGCCCTCACACACATCGCTGTTGCTTCCATGGCCTTGGTTATTAAATTTTACAGCAGTCTCCATTTTGATGTGAAACACCGAGAAGAACCGTTGGCCGGTATTCGTCAAATACACTTAGACGAAGATCTCTTCTTAAGCAAAAACAAAGTGATAATGGCGAGACTTCGCGCGGCTTTGGGTTTGGCAAAGCGGGTATATGCACGCGATACGGTATTAACCCGAATCAATAAAGAAGAAGCGTTACGGTTTCAGGAAGAGCATCATTTACAAGTGCCGCTTCCGGGGAAATACCGCTATGGCCTATGGCACGAAGGTACTTTAACGGCGGTTGCGGTGTTCAGTGGCGGACGCAAGATGCGTGCCACAGCTTCCGATTACCGTTCTTTTGAATTATTGCGATTTTGTAATCGTTCCGGCTATTTAGTGGTAGGCGGCCTGAGCAAATTGTTAAAGGGTTTCGCGCGGGAATTCACACCCGGTGACATCATGACTTATGTCGATAAAGACTGGTCTTCCGGCGAGAATTATGAAAAGCTTGGCTTTCAATCCGAAGGAATATCGCCGCCACAATGCTTCTTGGTGCATGCCATTGAAAAAAAACGCTATCAAGATAAACGTTTCGATTTACCGGTTGATAAGGGCGCTTCCGCTCATCATGTGGAAAATCTGGGCAGTATAAAAATGCGTCAGGTGTTATAAGATCTTTTTTTTATTTTAGGCCGATACTTATAGGTCAACACCAATTAATTAAAACAAATAGCAATGAAAAGAAAACTTCGTATGGGCATGGTAGGCGGTGGTATTGATGCGTTTATTGGCTCAGTACATCGTATTGCCGCCCGAATGGACGGTTTGGTTGAATTAGTCTGCGGCGCTTTCAGCGTAAATCCAGAGGTTTCAAAAGAGTCCGGTGCGGCCTTGTTTATTGATCCAAGCCGGGTTTATGGTAGCTATCAGGAAATGATAGAAAAAGAAAGCCAGTTGCCGGAAGACATACGAATGGATTTTGTGACGATCGTTACGCCTAACTTTGTCCACTTTGATCCCGCCCGTTTAGCTTTGGAAAATGGCTTCAACGTAGTGCTCGAAAAGCCAATGACCTTCACCTTGGAAGAGGCTAAGCAATTGAGAGACCTGGTGGAAAGTACGGGGCTGACCTTAGCGCTTACGCATACGTACAGCGGTTATCCGATGGTTAAAGAGGCGAAAGCTTTAGTGAAAGACAACAAACTTGGCAAGATTCGAAAGGTAATTGTTGAATACCCGCAGGGGTGGTTAAGCCGCCTCAGCGAGCGCGAAGGGAATGCACAGGCCGCATGGCGGACAGACCCAAAACGTTCGGGAAAAAGTGGTGCCATGGGCGATATCGGTACGCATGCAGCCCATTTGGCAGAATACATTACCGGACTGAAGATTACGGATATTTGCGCTGATCTGAATACCTTGGTGGAAGGGCGACTGTTAGACGATGACGGCAACGTGCTGCTACGCTTTGATAACGGCGCGAACGGCGTTTTAATTGCTTCACAAATCGCAGCGGGTGATGAAAATGCGGTTCGCATAAGGGTATACGGTGAGCATGGCGGACTGGAATGGATACAGGAGGAGCCCAATAGCCTTTATGTTAACCTGCTGGATCAACCTAAGCAGATCTACCGCACAGGAAATGCTTACTTAAGTAATGCGGCTAAACACAATACCAGAATTCCTTCCGGACATCCCGAAGGCTTGTTGGAAGCCTTTGGAAACATCTACCGAAACTTCGTGTTAACGGTGTCTGCTAAATTAAACGGGGAAACGCCAACTCCTGAAATGCTTGATTTCCCTACCGTGGAAGATGGCGTAAGAGGAATGGCTTTTATCGATAATGTAGTAGCCAGTAGTGCTAGTAACGAAAAATGGACCAAATTCGTGGTTTAATATGCATTTTAGGACCAACGGCTTCGGGAAAGACCTCCCTGGCCGTTGCCCTTGCTAAAAAAATAAATGGCGCTATCATCAGTGCCGATTCACGGCAGGTATTCAGGGGAATGGATATCGGTACGGGTAAGGATTTGGCCGAATACGAGGGAGTTGATTATTACCTCATCGATATTCGCGATGCGGGGGCCGACTACCACGTTGCTCATTTTCAGGATGATTTTCAAGAAGCTTTGTTGAAGATACAGGCGCAAGGTAAAATACCGATTCTGTGTGGCGGAACCGGATTGTATATACAATCGGTATTACAGCATTATATGTTTACCGCTATTCCACGCAATGATAGCCTACGTTTCCACCTATTGGAAAAGGATATGGAGGAGCTCGAAAAGCTTTTTTTATCCATGCCTCAGCCCACCACCTTTAAAGCAGATATCAGTACTAAAAAACGGCTAATCAGAGCCATTGAAATCGCCAGCTGGCTGAAAGATAATCCACAGGCCGTCGTCAAGCAGCCGCAAAAGCCCGCCGCGCTGGTTTTCGGTATCCAATTATCATTGGACGATCGGCGTGCACGTATTACGCAGCGCTTGGAAAAACGCTTAGCTGCGGGATTAATCGATGAAGTGAAAAGGCTGATGGATGCCGGCGTTTCGGCTGATAAGCTTAAATTTTACGGCCTCGAGTATAAGTATGTAACCGCATTTCTCTTAGGAGAAATGGATAGACAGCAGTTATTTACTAAATTAAATACAGAGATCCATCGCTTTGCAAAGCGACAGATGACCTACTTCAGAAAGATGGAGAAAGATGGTATACACATCCATTGGTTGGACGGAACAGATTTCGTTGCTGAGAATGTCGAAAAAATAATAGGCTATCTTCTGTAACCAAAAGATAGCCTATTATTAAATACCTGTTTATTTCTATTTTTCTACAATAGTCATCTCATCTACTAAATGCTTCGCACCGGCAAATTTATCCATAATAAACAGGACATATCGGATGTCGACTGCAATGGTTCGTTGAAGCTGATGGTCAAAAATTACGTCACCTGCCATTGCTTCTATATTTCCATCGAAAGCAATTCCGATCAATTCGCCTGTTCCATTAATAACAGGTGATCCCGAGTTGCCCCCGGTAATGTCGTTGTTGGTCAGGAAATTGACTGGCAGATAGCCCGCTTTATCCGCATATCGGCCAAAATCTTTGGCTTCGTAAAGGTCGATCAGTTTCTGAGGAAGGTCGAACTCCTCATCATTGGGCTTATATTTCGCAACCGTTCCTTTAAGCGTTGTATAGTAGTTCTCTTTTGCATCATTCCGTGGATCGGCAGGAAGTGCAGTAATCTTACCGTAAGTCAAACGCAAGGTGCTATTGGCATCCGGATAATATACCTTTTTCGGATTGGCTTTGCGCATGCCCTCAACCATCAGTCTGAAAGCGCGTTGAAAATTCTCCTCCTCTTTCTTTTGTTCTTCATCCGTATAGCGATAGCGGTTCATTAAATCTGATGAAAGAAGGAAAAGCGGATCTTGTTCTATCAATGCCGCGTTGGCGTTGGTTAAAAACGCTAGCAGCTTTTCCGGCGACGAAAAGATACTCGTTTCAAATGCTTTCTTCACGTAGGAGTCAAACTCACCACCGTTTACCTGAGCAAGTGAGTCGACACGTGGCGCCAATCCGCCGGCCTTTGCCTTCGCCGCATATAAATTTAGTTCAGCGGCCAAAACATCCTGTTCCAAAGGCAAATACAACTTCTCATATTGGTTGGCTATCTCTTCGCTCAAAGGCGATTTGAGTTCTGCTCGTTTAGCATCGTTGCTGTTGGCGTAAATCAATAAGGCCCTGCCCAATACATAAGGTAAAGAGGAAAAAGTACTGGAGCGTAACATACCCATCATATAGTTGTCGTGGCGACTTTGTTCGTTGGTCAGCTCGTAATAGCGGTTAATGTTTGTGATGACCTGGCCAAACCGATCCTTGTTGCCTTTCTTGTTCGCCCAAAGATTAAATTTTGCTTCTTCGGCACGTTTGGTCGTCGCTGTTTGGTGCTTGCTCAGGGCATCGATCATGCCTTGTCTATTTTTCCAATAATTGGCCACCTGCGCATATTTAGAGGCATACTCGAGCTTCACTTGTTGGTTTTGGTCCATGTGTTTTTTCATGTTATCCATACCAACTTTGGAAGCCTCAACCCAAGCGGGATAGGCAAAGTTGACGTTCTGATCAATGCCGGAGGCAGGCATCCACCGATTGGTGCGGCCGGGATAGCCTAAAATCATGGCAAAATCGTTGTCTTGAAAACCTTTCAGACTGATTGGCAAATGGTATTTTGGCTTTAACGGAACATTGCTTTGACTGTATTCGGCTGGATTCCCCTCGCGATCGGCGTAAACGCGAAATAATGAAAAGTCTCCCGTGTGGCGGGGCCATTCCCAATTGTCGGTATCACCGCCAAATTTCCCGATACTATTCGGTGGTGTGCCCACGAGCCGAACATCATTATAATCTTGATATACGAAGTAATAATACTCGTTACCATTGTAGAACGATTTGACGGACACCACATATTTTCCTCCTTCATTGTTCTCTTGTTCAATGAGCGCTATTTCCTGGTTAATGACCCGTTGTCTTTCCTGCTCGTCCATCTGGTCGTTTACCTTAGCTAAGATGCGTTTCGAAACGTCGTCCATACGAACAAAAAAGCGGACGGAAAGCGACTTCGGCTTCAGCTCTTCCGGCTTACTTCCGGCCCAAAAGCCATTGGTTAAATAGTCGTGCTCAGGTGTAGAAAGCTCAGCGATGGCGCCGTAGCCGCAGTGATGGTTGGTCAGCACTAAACCGTCTTTTGAGACAATCTCAGCGGTACAGCCTCCTCCAAATTGGACGATGGCATCTTTTAAGCTCGAATGATTAATGCTGTAAATTTCTTCAGAGCTTAACTGTAAACCCATCTTTTGCATATCCCGGTGGTTCAATCGGTCGATATGCATAAGAAACCACATGCCCTCGTCTGCCCTTACGCCGGTAAAGGAAAGTAAGAATAAGACTAAAAACCAAATGTTCTTTGTTTTCATATGTTTTTTATGTGTAATATTTTTTGCCAAGACAATTCGTCGGTTAAATAGTTGGTTCCTGGCAAAGCTATTTATGTAAGGCAACAAAGATGCATTTTATTTATTTGCAATGCAAGTGGCCCGTCAGTTGCTAATAGGAGGGGTTCCTTTTTTGACCAGACTGTCGGGCAGCTGTTTTTGTTCTTCGGCGGTGATGCCGTTTTCTTTCCCTTCAGGCGCTTTCTTCTTGTCTTGATCTTCAGCGCTATCGGAATCTTCTTGTTTTTCCTTCAATGGTTGCTTCGGCAGCGCGCTAGATTGAGTGGTATCCCGCTGTAAGCTGTCGCTTGCCGTCACAGCGGTTGTATCTGTTACGGGTTCCGGTATGGCAGCAATGGGATTGATAATTTCTTCCTTGCTTTTAGGCCTGTCTTTTGGCTTCCAAATAAAGCCGGGAAGTATTTCTTTATCGGCATCAAATGCAGCAACCGGCGTATAGCTCGTTTCGGTTTTTCGGATATTAAGTATTTCAGCAACCTCATTGTCGCTGAATATTATTTTTATACGGGCTCCTATACTTTTGGTCATACCGTTGATCTTATTACTTTCTTGGGTATAGTAAATGCTTTCCGCATTTCCATCGACATACATAAGATCTAGTTTGTTATTACGGAAGAAGCCGGTAATTTTACGACCTTTGACTTGATTGAATTTAACAGAGTCCAACTGGGTACTTACAATGAAAGCGTTGGCCTTTAGCAGCATATTATCGAGCTTCTGGTTTTTAAGCTGCATATAAATGGTATCACCCGACAGCTGGGATCCCTGGGCCCAGATCATTGGATTCCCATAACACCTAATAATCGAATCTGGGTAGCCATAGTAGGCCGAATCGGCCCTGGCCTGCAGGTCCGATTTGAAAATGCGCATATGATGGAAGGCCTTCACAATACGTGTCCGTGCAGTATCTAGCGTACTTGAATCTCTCGGAGCGGCATTCAAGGCTGAATTTTTCGCCAGTAACAGCGAACTATCGGCCTCGCCAACTTTAGGCGGGCTGCCCATGGAATCAATTAATAGGCTGTCGGCGGCGAGCTCCTTACTGATCAGTTGCCGTTCACTTTTCATGACGGAATCCTCACGAAGTTTGGTGCTTTGGGCAACCGCTCTTTGGAGGCTGTCTTCATTAAGCTCGGTCAGCGGCGATGTTTTGTTAAGACTGTCTTTACCGGCCATCCGCATCAGGGAATCAGCGGATAAATCGACGCCCGGTGGGGCTCCACCTGGCGTAGAGACGCGCGCCAAACTGTCGGTAAATGCGGATGACTGCGCCAGATCAAGACTGTCCGGACCGTTCAAAAGGGTGGAGTCAGCAGCTGTTGCATCGAAGTCTTCTGAAGACAGGCTATCCAAAGATCCTTCCGTAAAGTCTTCTTCCTCTTCTGCATCTAAATCGCCGCCATCTCGACGTAAATTAAGTTCAATCGGTTTGTAATCCCTCAGAAAAATAACCTGCGAATACAGGGTGTCGGCGGCCATATAAACCGAATCGGTCTTTTTGGTAGCTGGTGTCTCCGCTGCCGTGTCACGGCTTATCGAATCTTGCGCAGCCAGTTGCAGCTCCGCTAAGCTATCTGTAGCGAGGCTGTCTCGCCCACTGTCCCTAGCCGTTGAATCGTTGTTTACCACCATAATCATATAGGCCCTTTCGGTCATCGTGATGCTTTCATCCTTTTTTAAGTAGATCCCTCGCTGCCCATACAAAATTCCCTGCTGTGCCGTGTCGATAAAGACGACGTTTTTTATGGCCCTTCCATAACCGAGCTTACCATCGTAATAAAGGCTATCGCCCCGTAAGAACTTACTGCCCTCGGTATACAAATTGTTTTTCCCGAAACGTGCGCGGTCGCTCTCGGTATGGTAGTCTCCATTTTCTGTATAAAGATTACCGCCATTTTTACCCTTTATATTCGTAGGCCCATAAAAATAGGCCATTTTTGATAGCGAATTATAGCGTAGCGTATCGGTAAAAATATTAGATTGCGAAGTGCGGACTACTACGTCATGCCTAAAATAAGCGTCTGAGCTGTTCTCAAAATAATAGCCCGTCTTGCTGTTCAAAGTATCTTTTTCGTTCACGATTCGGCCGCCGTCGGTGTAGGTGCCTATTTTCGAATTGAGGTTATACGTGAGGTGATTTGTTGTTAAAACAGCGCCTTTGGGATCTACCATTCTAACGTTATTGGTCAATATCGCAATTCGGTCATCTTTAATGTAATGTAACTTATCAGCATATACCACCGTGCCATTTGGCTGTGTGATAACCACGTTGCCAAAGGCATCAAAAAAGCGTTCCTCCGGATTGTAGTCGGAACTATCAGCCGATAAAGTGCTGCCTTCGTGCAAAAAGACCGGTTTGTAAAATCTGTTAACGCCCCATTCCTTTCGTGCCTCATAATCACGTGAACTGATTAATCGGACTTCCTTTTGTGCTTGAACATAAAAAGGCAGTATGCAGCATAACCAGGTTAACAGTACAATACATTTTTTCACCATGCAAAGTTACCTAAATAAACATCGGGAAGGAATGTTTTAAGAAATTTTAACAAAGGTGCTCGCTATGCGAGCCAATCCAAAGGGAACTCACGTTATAATCAATGGGCGCTCTACAACGAACAATTTTTATACCTTTGACCCATGGACCTTTTGGAGCGTTTTTTAAAATTCAGTGAGGAGAACAGGCTGTTTAACCGGAAAGACCGCGTACTGCTGGCCGTTAGTGGTGGCAGGGATTCGGTACTTATGACTTATTTATTCGCAAAAGCCGGACTAGCTTTCGGGATTGCCCACTGCAATTTCGGATTAAGAGGCGAAAACGCCGATGACGATGAAAGGTTGGTTACAGCCTTAGCCGCTGAGTTAAACGTACCTTTATATAGTAAGCATTTTGATACAGCAGCTTATGCAAAAGAGAAGGGTATTTCCACCGAAATGGCGGCGAGGGCCTTGCGGTACGCATGGTTCGAGCAGCTCCGGACAACCGAAAACTACCAATACGTCGCGGTTGCCCATCATCAGAATGACTCCTTGGAAACTGTACTGCTGAACCTCACAAGAGGCACCGGCATTGCTGGCTTACATGGTATTTTACCCAAAAGGGGAGCGCTTATCCGGCCCTTATTATTCCTGACGCGCGCGGAAGTTACCGCAGCTGTGTCGGAAAGAAATTTAGCCTATCGGGAAGATGAATCTAACCTTTCTATTGACTATTTGCGGAATAAAATTCGGTTGGAGGTGGTGCCCCGATTGAAAGAAATCAACCCCTCGCTCGAAAAAACGTTTCAGGAAAACAGTAAGCGGTTTGAAGAACTGGAAACCTTGCTGAAGAATTATAGCGATCAATTAAGGAGGAAACTATTTATTGAAACCGCATCCAAGACTTATCAGATCGAGTTAAAAGCGCTTCAAGAGCTGCGGCCCTTGCGCACCCTGATGTACGAACTGTTTAAACCCTACCAATTTCTTCCCGAGGTTCTTGATGATTTGATTTCAATCTGGAATAATGATAATCGCGTTGGAAAGCAATTTCATTCGGCGAGCCACAAATTGTTGGTCGACCGGACGAACTTGATCCTCAAAACAAGTGAACCGGCAGATCCGCTAAACCAGCTTTTTACCTTTGATCAAGAGGTTACCTACAAAGGATATCAGTTGCGTATGCAATTTGCAGAAAACCTCGATAAAGTCAACGAGTTTGGAAAAGCCGCTGTAGATGCCGATAAATTGATCTTTCCGCTTTTGGTACGGTCTTGGCAAGAGGGTGATTGGTTCAAGCCCTTGGGGATGAGCGGAAAAAAGAAGTTGAGCGACTATTTTATATCCTTAAAGATACCGCGCTTCAACAAAAGCGAGATCCCGTTATTGGTCAACGGAAATGGCGATATCATTTGGGTAATACCTTACCGGATGGACGATCGGTATAAAATTACCGACAAAACGAAAAAAGTTGCTATTTTAGAGTGCATATAATATGGAAGAAGCTAAACCTTTGTTTGTTGAGAATCAATACCTCGGTCGCGACCGAGGTTGGGTGAGTGTACGTTTGGTAATGGCACTGTTCTGCTTTGCTGCTTATTATGTAAGTACCGAGCGCGAACGAAGCCAGCAGCTATTCTTGCTAGTTGGTTGCATTATCTTAATTGTATCCATCATCATGATGTATATGCTGCATTACCGTATTACGGTAAAAAATAAAAGCGTTATCTTACAGGGACTGTGGACCGCCAGACTGGTAAAGATCGACTTGAACAGCATTGTTAAAGTGGAAAACGGACTCTATAGTTCGTATCTCATCAATAGCCCGGTATATAACCTGCACCAAAAAGGTAAAATTCGCTTTTATGCCGGCGGAAAGTCGGCTGTTTGGCTTACCGATAGAGATGGCTTGGTATATGTCATCGGAACGCAACATCCTAACGACCTGACGCGCGCTATCTTAAAGGCTAAAGAATCGTAAATTTATTGTCAATAACCATATTTAGAAACGGATAACAATACTATTTACTTAATAATTGCGTAAGTTTGTTAGGAGTGGGTTGCCGTATTCGGTGGCGCAATTAAGCTATACTGTTCTAATTTAAGATTGATATTAATGGGGTTATTAAAAATATTATTAGTTACTATTTTGATTTTATGGGTGCTTCGCATACTGGTAACTGTATTATTTCCATATTTAATGGCCATGTTTGTTGGAAAAATGCAACGCGAAGCCCAAAAACAATACGAGAGGCAGACCGGATCTTATGCACAGGAGAATGCTCCGAAACCTGACGGTAAAGTACGTATCGATTATGTGCCGCCCAAAACGACAAAAAACAAACCTTCCACTACAAATGGGGGAGTCGGAGAGTTTGTCGAGTTCGAAGAGATTAAATAAACTTAAGCTACTTTCTAGGCCATCAATTAAACTGAGACCGTTTCGACAAGGGCATCCCGGTGCAAGGAAAGACGCGCTCTTGAAAGGAGCGTTAACAAATTTTAGCCCGTCCGAAGAGAAACTGCGTGAGGAAGTGGCGAACGAAGCTCAGCGCAAAGATCCGCAAGCCTCAAAGTTATAGATAATAAATTGATAAAAAATGATATTTCGAGCCCTTAAAAGTTCGAAATATCATTTTTTTGTAATAGGTTTGAACCTTCGCTCAAAGAATACAAAAGAATGAAGAATTGGTTCAACCGAAATGCTACCCATCTTGCCATTATAGGCATCTTTATCGCTATCTGTTTTATCTATTTTGCGCCCGCTTGGCAGGGTAAGGTGCTTGTCCAAAGCGATGTCACCCAAGCGCAAGCCATGCAGAAAGAAATCATGGACTTCCGCGAAAAGGATGGTAAAGGTCCTCTTTGGACAAATTCGATGTTCGGAGGCATGCCTTCCTATCAGATATGGGTGTCTTATCCTAAAAATATCGGAACACACATCATGGCTGGCCTAAAAGGAGCGCTTCCATATCCCGTGGATGTGGTGCTGTTGTATTTGCTAGGGGCCTATTTGTTATTGAATGTGCTTGGCGTGAGGCCCTGGCTGGCTGCGGTGGGAGCCGTCGCTTTCGCCTTTACGTCCTACAATTTTATTTATATCGAAGCGGGCCATGCCAATAAGGCCTATGCCATTGCCTTATTCGCTCCGGTAGTGGCGGGTATGCTGCTTTGCTTCCGCGGTAAAAATCTCTTGGGAGGATCTATCTTGGCATTATCGCTCGCCTTAGAGATACGCTTTAACCATATCCAGGTAACCTATTATCTTTTTATAGCCTTACTGATCTTGGTAGGTATCGAGCTGTATCATGCTATAAAGGCGAAAAAAGCGCCGGCTTTTCTTAAGTCGATTGGCTTTATGGCAATTGCAGGTGTCATAGCTTTAGGCGTTAATGCCGGATTGTTATGGACCACCTACGAATATTCAAAAGAATCGATCCGGGGTAAATCCAATATTACCTCCGAAACAAAAGGCTCCGCGCAACAAGGAGTGAGCAAGGAATATGCTTACCAATGGAGTCAAGGGGTTGGAGAAAGTATTACCTTTTTAATTCCCAACGTTTATGGTGGCGCTACGCAAAGTAATTTCGACGAAAACTCTAACACCGTCAAATTGCTAGGGAGCAGGGGGTTTAGTGCCGATCAAACGGCCGGGCTCGTGTATTGGGGCGATAAGCCCATGACTTCCGGACCTTGGTACTTTGGGGCGGCGGTGATATTCCTGTTTGTTTTGGGCCTATTTGTCGTACAAAGCCGAATCAAATGGTGGATCTTGTCGGCAACCTTATTGAGCATTGTGCTATCCTGGGGCCGGCACTTCTCTTTTGTTTCCGACTTGTTTTTCGATTACTTCCCCTTGTACAATAAATTCAGGGCGGTTGAGTCTACCTTAGTGGTCGCTTCTTTCCTCGTTCCAATATTAGCTATTATCGCTATCGACGAAATCATCCGCAAAGGAAAAGCGATCGAAAAATTGGATAAAAAGATAATCTATTCTTTGGCGATCGTTGGCGGCATTTCCTTGTTGGTATGGGTATTGCCCGACTTGTTCTTTAGCTTTCAGGCAAGCAATCACCAACAGCTTATCCAATCGATTTCCCAACAGATGCAGGACAATGGGTTTGCGCAATCTTTGGGACGCGCCTTGATCGAAGATCGGACGGATCTAGCGCGAAGTGATGCCTTCCGTTCATTGCTATTCATCCTGTTAACGGCCGGTACCGTTTGGTTGCTGGCAAAAGGCAAGCTGACGGCGAAAACGGCAATTGTCGTTGTAGGAATTATCATTTTAATCGATCTTTGGGGGGTCGACCGCAGGTACCTCAACAAGGATAGCTTTGTAGAAAAAGAACGTTTAGAGCAGTCTTTCTTTAAGCCCCGTGAAGTGGATAACTTGATCCTCATGGATAAGGATAAAGAATATCGGGTGCTAGACTTAACGGTTGACCCTTTCAATAACGCAACTCCTTCGTATTTCCACAAAAACATCGGCGGATACCATGCCGCTAAGCTCATGCGCTATCAAGAGCTGTTGGAAAGGCAGTTCTCCAAATCCATTAACGAGGATGTACTCGACATGTTGAACACGCGTTACCTCATCACTAATAATCGGGAGGGGACTTCACAAAGCATTCAACGGCGAGATAAAGCAGCCGGTAATGCTTGGTTTGTTGATCGTGTGACTTTCGTTAAAAGCAACGAGGAAGAGATGAATGCCATCGATAGCTTCGATCCGAAGAAAGAGGCCTTTATTCATCAGGAATTTAAAGACAAAATCGATGAAAAGCGATTGGGGTCACCAAGAAACGCAAGTATTGAGCTGACAGACTATCGTCCGGACCATTTAGTTTATGAGTACACCGCGCCTAACGACGTAATGGCTGTATTTTCTGAGATTTGGTATGATAAAGGGTGGAAAGCTTTTGTAGACGGACAAGAGATACCGATCTTGAGAGCTGATTATGTGCTTCGCGCGGCCCAACTGCCGGGCGGCAATCATAAGGTGGAGTTTAAATTTGAGCCGCAATCTTACTATATGGGTGAAAATATCTCACTGATCGCATCGATAATCCTTGTACTGGGCTTAGGCTTAGCTATCTGGAAAGAGCGAAAGGAAGGGAGCAAGGTTTAGAGAGTCACCGCCCCTCCATTTCTTTTAATCGTTGGTTTTACCATGGAGCAGATAATACCATAGCAAATTGAAAGCGACAACTCCGTGGTTAAAGAGGTTTGGAAGAAGACCATAGTGTTTGGTAAAAATGCGAAAGCGTTCTTTCAAGCTTTGCCAGTGTCTTTTCTTGGACAATCCACCTACCAGATATTTTGCTACATATTGATGGGTGTTTACAATCGTTTTGGCTTTTTTTGCTGCGGTTAAAATCCAGTCGATATCAGCACTTAACTGATAGGTTTCGTTGTAAGGTTCTACAAGCGATTTCTTAATGTAAATGGCCTGATGACTAATGGACATGCCATATTTAAAGCTTTTCCAGGTAAAATGTTGCGGGGTCTTATGGCGTCTTCGGCCCAGGCTTTCCCCTTGTTCATTGATCATTTCCGTTTCGCCATAATAAATATCGGCCAAAGCTTGGGAGGAGAAAACATTGCTTACCGTATCAGGCGCGTAAATTTCGTCTCCCGAGTTCATGAATAAAAGGTAGTCGCCCGTAGCCAAACGGATTCCTTTATTCATCGCATCATAAATCCCCTTATCTCGTTCACTAACTACTTTTGAAATACGTGTTTTGTATTGATCCACGATTTTTAAGGTTCCATCGGTTGAGCCGCCATCTATTACGATATACTCTATGTTTGGGTAGTTTTGCGCCAGTACTGAGCGGATTGTCCGTTCGATATCCCGCACATTGTTGTAAACAACCGTTATGACGCTTAATGTCGGTAAAAAATTGCTGGTGTCTGCTGAAGCCATGAATCCTTATTTTTTAATGAATGGTCGCCAAAAGTCGGGCTGATACTTTTGCCATGCATGGCAACCGAAGGGTAGTCGGCCGTTTGTGATGGCATACGATTGTCGGGGATTCCGTTCAAACGCAAAAAGCAGCGCCTCGGCTGCACGCGGCTTTTTAAAGGGAACAAACAAGGTCCAGATCATGTCTTCGTTTTTTGGGAGAAGCTTAAACACAACACTGGCCCATGGGCTCCATTTTATATGGCTCTTAATTTTGCGCAGTGATAAACCGCCATTTCCTACGCGGTTGACTAAACGTTTGGACAGGTTGATAATAGGCTTTTTGCCGGCGCTGATCGGCGGAGCCTCCAACCAAGGCGCGCCGATATAATCGTATCCTTTTTGAGCCCAAGTCAACAGATCATCGCGAAATACCCAGGCATCCAGCTGGTAAATTAAAATATAATCGTATGTGCTGAACGCTTCGTAAAAATGCTTACCCGTGAGTAACCTGCTATAGCCCGTTACGCTTTTAAAAAATGAATCGTCGAATCGCTGTATGACCAACTTTTTATCGGTAAGGTGTTCGTAGTAGGTCGTGTTGAGCGATTGCGGCGCCGCCAAGATAATAGGATAGGCCGCTAACACTTCTGCACATTGCCAGAAGGCATATTTTTCGTCTGGCTCTGCAAGTTCCTTATACAAAGGAATAACGACGGCAATCTTCATTTAGCAAGCCTTTTTTTTAGTTTGAACCATTGGTTGGTAATAAATTTCCGCCCCCGCTTGATCCAAGTGCCTTTCCGGTGTCTATAGAAGTCTTTCACAGCCGCTAAGGCTCTTGGATCTTCTTGTATGGTATCGGGAAAGGTCGAGACCGGCGTTCTGGAGGGATGCACCCGATAGCTGTCTTCTATAATGGAATGGACACCGCTGCCATCATGGCCGATGTTTTCAATCAACGATTTTGCAGGATATAATACCAGTCCTGCTTGCAGAAAAACTGATGCATGCCACCGGATAGCCCACGAATCGTTTTTACCATTTTTAAAGTCGAGCAACTGTTTCCAGTAGTTTTTCATGGTACCATCCACCGTAAAACAATGGATTTTTTCCACGTCGAACTGTGCATACAGCTTATCGATATCCGCTTCGAAATGTTTCCACGCACGCGCCCAGGTCGCCCAGCCCCAACTGCTGATGGAGCGGAGGAAAAAGGTTTCCGGTAAGGTGTCCCTTCCTGTTAACGGAAACATATAGGCCGCAACCTGCATGACCTTTTCCGCCTGTTCGTATCGTTGCAAGGCCTCATTAAAATAGGTGAGGGCATGGGGAGAACTCAAAAGATCGTCTTCAAACACGATTACCTTTCCGTATTCGTTTACGAGTTGCGTAACGCCTTGTATAATGGATTGCGCTAAACCCATGTTTTCTTCTCGTTCAATCAATCGGACCGATTTAAAGCCGGCAGTTTGCTTAGCGAGGGCGCGGACCTGGTTTACCTTTTCTTCGTCCGCCGTATGCGCTGCCGCATCCGAGAAAATAAATAAGCGGCTATCTGCCGCTAACAAATTATCTTGAAGATACTTCAGCGTTCGACGCATATGTTCCGGTCGATTATAAACGAATAAAGCAATGGGTGCTGGATTTTGCATACTGTCATCAATTGATAAGGTCTTCTTTTTTACCGAGCCGTCCCGCCAGTCCGTCTGCAACTGCTTTTTTGAATTCCTTGTAGGCGGTCCCTTTTCCAGTAAGTATACTGATAAAGTAATGCCCCGTCATATATAACCATTTATTAATGGCAAAAATAAATCTATTTTTTATAGCATGGCGCGAATAAAAGTAAAGGCGATTTCTTACTTGGTAAAAAGTGCGGAAATTCCATAAATCCAATATGGCCGACCGCCAGAAGCGACGTTTATAGTGAATTCCTTGTGAAGTATCCACGTCTTTGATCTTGCTGGCCGGAATCAGCCAGATTTCGCCTCCATGGTCGGTTATCCGGTAAGTGTATTCCGAATCGTCCACATAAACAAATAACTGTTCGTCCGGATAGCCAATTAACTGCAGCAAGCTTTTATGCAGGTATAGTCCGCCATAAGGTACATAGGGAAGCTTAGCTGCACGCAATGGCGCTGCTTGCTGGTGATTTTTCTTTTCGTCCCACTTGCGATACTGGTTGCTTAAAATCCGGAACAGATGGAAGCCCATGAAATTATCAGGCACTAAATAATACTGATACGGATCGGCTCCCTTTGCAATCCGTATATGATTTTTGCGATCTGTTCGCAAACTACATAAGGCCTTTTGGTCTTCAGCCAGCGGAATAGTGGGCCAGGCACGCATTAAGTGTTCCAAAGCGTCTTCATCCGGTAGGTTGTCATCATCCAATAGCCAGACGAAATCTGCTGTCGAATGAGAAACAAAATGGGTTAAGCCAGCTTTATACCCGCCAGCGGAGCCGATATTTTCTGTCTGTTGAAGAAGGGATATGGTGGAGACGCCCAGCTGATTTATTTTACTTCTCAGGTCATAATCAGCGGCATTGTCAACCACAATGATATCCACTACGTTTTTAAATGACAAAACACGATCTAATATTTGTTTTAAAAAAGCCCATCTCTTTCCATAGGTTACGGTTAACACACAAACATTATATGCTATCTTTGTCATCTTATTTTATGCAAGTTTACAATAGATAAACAGAAATCGCAATTCAAAATGGGTATTATTAAGCAACAGACTATTAAAGGCACGTTCTTTTCTTATATCGGTGTTTTTATAGGCTTTGTGACCAATACCTTTATTTTAACCAAGGTATTAAGTGCAGATCAGGTAGGGCTTATCAATATCCTTACTTCCTTTTCCATGATATTTGCCCAGTTCGCAATTCTCGGCTTTAATGCCACTGCCCGCTATTTTCCCTATTTCCGGAATGAAAAGAACAAGCATAACGGCTATTTGTTCTTAGCTTGTGTGGTTTCTCTTATCGGCTTTATCTTATTTGTTATAGGGGCTTATCAGTTTAAAGAGTTGATTATAAGTCAGAAGTCTCAAGATAATAACCTTTTTCGCAATTACTATTGGTATCTGATCCCGCTCACCTTCGCCAATCTCTACTTTAACGTATTCGATTTATATTCCAGGCTTTTATACGACGCTGCGGCCGGGAGGCTCATACGCGAGTTCACGCTTAAGGTGTTGATCTTATTATGTGTGGTTTTATTGCTATTCCGTGTATTGGACTTTCAATCCTTCATGTGGCTTTGGCTATCGGTCAATTTAATGCCGATGGTATTAATGGTGATTCGCTTAGTCAGAAAAGGAAATTTTTCACTTAAACCGAAGCTCGCCTTTTTAAATAAAGACATCCGAAGGAACTTAATCAGCCTTTGCCTCTTCGGCATCTTAACCGGCGCGTCTCCGTTATTGGTCGACAATATTGATCGTTACATGGTGAACAGTTATTTTGGCTTGGGAGATACCGGAATTTATAGCATTGCCGCCTCTTTCGGGATCATCATTGCTTTGCCCACCCGGAGCTTGTACAGCATTGCCTATACGGTGATAGCTGAATCGTGGATTCGAAAGGATATGGATAATATCCAAACAGTGTATAGAAAAAGCTGCATCAACCAATCGATTGTCGCACTATTTCTGTTCATCGCGGTATGGGCTAATATACACAATGTCTTGAAGATACTTCCTCCGGAATACGTACATGGAGTATATGTTGTGTTCTTTATTGGTTTAGCGAATTTATTCGATGCTTTTACGGGTGTCAATGCGGTTATATTGGCTACTTCCCGCTATTATCGATACGACTCTTTCTTCTATCTCGCTCTGGTTGGCTTAACCATCGGAAGTAACTTGCTCTTTATTCCGAAGTATGGTATCACCGGAGCGGCGATGGCCTCCGCGCTGACGATGTTTGTATTCAATCTCTCGAGGTGTCTGTTTATCCTGCTAAAATTCAAACTGCAACCGTTTACCATCAACAATTTGCTAGTCATTGCGGTTGGAGCACTCGTGTATTGGGGCAGCACCCTACTGCCGGTTCAACAGAACCTGTATGTAGATACCTTGATTCGCGGCGGACTTATTTCCTTATTGTACGGAGGGATGGTTTATGTCCTTAAGCTCTCCACCGACATCAACGAAATGATCAGCGACGTGATCGCTCGCCTTAAGCGATCCCGATAAATTCCTTGATAAATTTCGGATGTTTCAGGTTTAGAAGCTGCTTGCGGTTTTTTTCAAAAAAAGCATAATCGCCTTGCTGTATTTCGGCAATGGAAAAAGGTATATCGATGCTTCTCTTGCCTCTGGTAACCACGCCGAGGCCATAGTCCATGTCCAGCGTAAACACCGTCAAATCCGGGCGCGTAACCAGCAAATCAGCTACCGTTTTCCAGACATCGCCATTCCATTGGCCCTGCCATCCGGGTAAATCCCAATTCTTCACTTTTTCCCGCACTTCGTTGAAATGTTCTTTAATCGTATAGGCAGCCGCCTCGTTCAAAGGGTTACAATCGTGCATAACAATGATGCCTCCCTCGTTAAGATAGCTTAAGCAGTTCTCTACATCGCGCTTCGATTGCTCATAGGTGTGTAGGCCGTCCACCAGGGCAACATCCACCCCGTCTTTCAATACAGTCTTCGCCAAATGCTCAAAAAAATAGTCGCTGGTGTATTCGTAGGTTTCAAATTTGACGAGCCCTAACAGTCGTTTTATTTTTAGGGGAAGGCTGAATAAAAACTCGGGATCGACACCTATTTTACGTGAACACTGTATTTTGGATATAACGGTGCCGGTTTGTACACCGATCTCGAGGTACGTTTTAGCCTTCTTTTGTTTGATAATCATGTTGAGCACATCGAGCCTATTCATATTCACTGGTGTTTAGTATGGTGCAATAATAAAGAAAATTTACAAAGCGGTACAGCGCTTCCATAAAAAAAGCAGGGCGGCCCAAGAGCCGCCCTGCTTTTTTTATATCGTTCTAATTTATTGAAACTTTTTAGCGTTTACTTTACGTTCGTTTTCCGTTAAATAAATCTTCCTTAAACGAATGTTCTGAGGGGTTACTTCGATGTATTCATCCGCTTGGATATATTCCATCGCCTCCTCTAGAGAAAACTTAATTGCCGGAGCAATTCGTACGTTGTCATCACTTCCAGAAGCACGCATATTGGTCAACTGTTTTCCTTTTACAATGTTAACCACTAGGTCGTTGTCGCGCGTGTGTTCGCCCACAATTTGCCCTTCGTAGATATCTACGCCCGGATCAACAAAGAAATGACCTCTATCCTGCAATTTATCGATTGAATAGGCGGTTGTTTGCCCTTTTTCCATCGAAACTAACACGCCGGCCAGACGGCCGGGGATCGTGCCTTTCCAAGGCTGGTAATCCTTCATGCGGTGCGCCATAACGGCTTCTCCTGCCGTAGCGGTTAACACGTTATTTCTTAGGCCGATGATACCGCGCGATGGGATTTCAAATTCCAGGTGTTGCATATCGCCTTTGGTTTCCATAATCAAAAGCTCGCCCTTGCGTTGGGTTACCAATTCGATTACTTTACCTGACACTTCAGCAGGAACATCGACTACGAGGGTTTCAATAGGTTCGCATTTTACGCCATCAATCTCTTTCAAGATTACCTGAGGCTGGCCTACTTGTAACTCGTATCCTTCACGACGCATGGTTTCAATCAATACCGACAAGTGCAGAATACCCCTTCCGTAAACCAGGAAGGCATCCGCCGAATCGGTAGGAACTACCTTTAAGGCAAGATTTTTCTCCATCTCCTTTTGTAAACGGTCGTACAAGTGACGTGAGGTTACGTATTTACCTTCTTTACCGAAGAACGGAGAGTTATTAATGGTGAAGAGCATGTTCATGGTAGGCTCGTCGATGTGGATAACTTCCAATTGCTCCGGATTTTCGAAATCGGCAATGGTGTCGCCAATTTCAAAGCCTTCGATGCCTACTACCGCACAGATATCACCAGAAGGAACTTCTTGTACACGTACCTTGCCCAGCCCTTCGAAGGTGTATAACTCCTTCACGCGGGATTTCATTATTTTTCCGTCGCGTTTCACGAGAGAAACGGGCTGATTTTCTTTAATGGTACCTCTCGCAACACGTCCTACAGCAATCCGACCTACGAAGGAAGAATAATCCAATGAGGTGATTTGCATTTGTAAGGTGCCTTCATAAAAAGGAGCAGAAGGAATATGTTCCAAGATCGCATCCAGCAAGTCGGTGAAATCTTCCGTCGGCTGTTTCCAGTCTTTCGACATCCATCCCATTTTAGAAGAGCCATAAAGTACAGGGAAGTCTAATTGCTCTTCGGTGGCATCTAAGTTGAAGAAAAGTTCAAACACTTGCTCATATACTTCTTCAGGACGGCAGTTCTCTTTGTCGACCTTGTTCACTACCACGATAGGCTTTAAACCTAAGGCAAGTGCTTTCTGCGTTACGAAGCGTGTTTGAGGCATGGGGCCTTCAAAAGCGTCTACCAGGAGGATAACCCCGTCAGCCATTTTTAATACCCGTTCAACTTCACCACCAAAGTCGGCGTGACCAGGGGTGTCAATAATGTTTATTTTGACATCTTGGTAACGAACCGATACGTTTTTCGATACGATCGTAATCCCGCGTTCGCGCTCTAGATCATTATTGTCCAGAATGAGGTCGCCGGTTTGTTCGTTTTCACGAAAAAGTTTGGTGTAGTGTAAAATCTTATCAACCAAGGTCGTTTTTCCATGGTCAACGTGTGCAATAATCGCAATGTTTCTAATTTTTTGCATCCAAGTATTTATATCTCAAATTTTGGGATAAACTGCCTTTTGCAATTTACCGACTTTTCATCCGCCTTTGAGTATCAAAGAACTAGATGGAAAATTTTGCGCAAAGGTAACTATTCCATTTGAAAAATTAAGCGCCAAAGGGCTTTTATTTTTCTCGCCTTTCGCTTTTTCGTGCCGATCCCTTCTGCGAGTTATTCAGTTGATAATGAATGGAATTTTAGCTAACTTTGTGATATGGATTTACAATCGGTAATGGTTTTTTTATTGTTTGTGGCAGCCGCGCTCTATTTGGGGAGGATGTTGTACAATAGTCTTAAACCCAAAAAGGGGACTGCCTGTGGTTCCAACTGTAAGTGCGGCGTGGATTTCTCAAATCTTCCGGAGCAAACGAAATAGTTACGTCCTGGTCTTAAGGTTTTTGAATCAAGCACACCGCATAGGCAACCACCCCTTCTTTTCTCCCAATGAAGCCCATGGTCTCGTTGGTCGTCGCTTTGATGGAGATGTCTTCCACGTCCAAGCCGCTGGACTGCGCAAGGTGTTGCTTCATTGCCGGGATATAGGGTTTTATTTTGGGAGCCTCCAAACACAACATCGCATCGATGTTACCAAGTTGCCAGCCTTTGCTTTTCAATAATTGGATACATGCTTCCAATAGAAGCAAACTACTGACGCCTTTCCACTTCGGGTCCGTATTCGGAAAATGGTAGCCGATATCTTCTAAATTGGCTGCCCCTAATATCGCATCACAAATAGCGTGCACGAGTACGTCGGCATCCGAATGCCCAAAAGCACCCGCGTGGTGATCAATCTTTTCGCCCCCCAAAATAAAGGGGTGGTTTTCTTTCAATTGATGTACGTCAAAGCCGAAGCCCACTTTTATCTTCATATTGATCTTTCCATTTATTTTTACCCTAAGCTCTTAATCCAATTCGGTATAATAAATGTTCAGTTTGGTGCGGATTTCATTTCGTGCCTGCGCATCTTCGGGGTTATAACCTTTTAGAACAACGCTGCTCGGCGTCGTGATGTCCGGCCAAAACGGTATGGTATTCATCTGCGACGGCGTCTCCGACACGGGGGCGATATATACGTCTGACTGCTGCACTTTGCCTAAGATCACATCTTGGACAAAGGAAGTCATCGTAAAAACATACCTTTTGTTCTTGTCGTCATAGATTCCACCTAGGGCATAAGCACCGGCACCGCTGTTTGCGAGACTAGGGAATTGAGACCTGGGATCTGGTACGCTACGCGAATCGCCGTCTGGTATGGGCTGATTGTTGCCGGCAACGTCTTTTCTATATAAGGTTAGTCGAGGAGCAGGACGCGCAGAGGCGTTGTTGTCATCTTCTACATAGACCACCAGTTCTGCCCGGTTAACCGCAATTTTCTTTCCCTTCAGTTGATCGATATACGGAAAAGAGACTCTCGTCCTGAGGCCGCCCATCGCTTGTGCATAAACCGTGGTTTGGTTTACATTGGCGTTCGCTAACTGATTTTGAATGACCGGTGAAAAGTTGTGCTCCACGCTGGCCGTCATGTACGTAAAAGGCGAGCCGGTGCTGCTGTTTGCCGGTAGCGGAATAGGGAAAAGCTTCGTTAAAGTATCTGTACCTCCTTCGCTATCCGGAACACGATAGGTCACTTCCATGAAATTGGGTGTGCTCGATCCGCTAGAGGTGAGCTGACCATTAGGACTTAATGTCGCCAAGCCGCCTACACCCTGCTGTACACTCTTATCTACCGTAAGGTAAAGGCCTTTGGCGTGATTTAGAAAACCTGCTTCCGAGTTCACCGTCGCCGAATCAAGTGTGTGCGATAAAAGGTTGCTGATAAAGGCGTTGTTTAAACGTAAACGTAGCTCTGGGCCTCGTCTAACGGTGCTATCCTGTCCGGTGCTTCCTCTTACAATGACGCTGATGCTATCTTTCAGGTTGAAATGACGAATTTCTTTACGTGCGACTTCCTCGCTTTTCACATTCCACGCTTTAGTGCTATAGTACACCGTGTTTGGTGCATAAACCTCATCCAGTTGCTTCACGTTCACTTGGTAAACCGAAGAAACCGAATCCCCCACGAAGGAACTTCCATAGCGGATAACAAGCACCGCCGAATCAATCTGGGCATTTTCAGGCAGGCGTATATCGCCGCTTTCAGGACGTAAAACGGCAAGTGCTACGTTGGCTTGTGTCTCTCCGAAAACGGGATCATTATAATAACCAAACGGAAGTTGATTGATGTTAATGGCCGGAATATTGCTGCTGCTGTTGGCTTGACGGGGTACACTCCGGGCACTATCATCACGCAAGGTCACGGTTTTTAACGTAACCGTGTCATTCAGCGTGCCATAAAACGAATCTCCGGGATTGTTGTCTAATCCTATTCCTGTTGGGTTTTTGCAACTACTTAAAATAAAGAGACTTATCAACAGTGTCAATAAGTCTCGAGTATAATACTTCATTATAAAATAATATGTTCTATAAAGCTTTGTAAAACCATTATAACGATTGTCTGTTCGATAAAGCTACAAAGGTTCTTCCTGTGGTGCTGCAGTTCAGCCTTCCTCGCTAAGCCACAGTTTCCAATTCTTCATTGGAAAATTGCTCGTAAAGGTTGGAATAATTTTCGAATTCTGCATCATTTCTGCAGTCGGTTACCGGAATTTCGCTGTTTTTAACAATATTTAACAGTTTTTCATCGATGTTCTCTTCAGACAAAACGATGGCATCTGTATAATGAAGGGCGCCACGGTAAAGGCCATAATAATCGGCCGAATCATAGCTTGATAAAGCGCTAGCGTCCATGTTTCCGATAACGGCCTTATCTGCAAAACGCTCATTTAGCGTATGCTCAAATTTGTCCGCATATAGCGAATAAATGATTTTGGTATCCTTAAAGGTTGGATCATCCTTGTAAGCCGTTTTTACATACGCGGGTACCAGGGACGTCATCCAGCCATGGCAATGCACCACATCAGGAGACCATCCTAACTTTTTAACAGTTTCCAATGCGCCTTTACAGAAAAAGATAGCCCGTTCGTCGTTGTCTTTAAAGAATTTGCCTTCTTTGTCGGTAAATATGTGTTTACGTTGGAAGTACTCTTCGTTATCCAAAAAGTAAACTTGCATGCGGGCAGCTGGGATGGATGCAACTTTGATGATAAGAGGGTTGTCGTTATTGTCCACTACAATATTCATACCCGAAAGCCTTATAACTTCATGTAAACGGTTTCTGCGCTCGTTAATGTTGCCAAACCGAGGCATCAAAATCCGTATTTCAAACCCTTTTTCCTGCATGGCCTGGGGTAACTCTCTTGTTATCTCAGAAATTTTACTTAGTTCGAGGAAAGGCGACATCTCGTGGGTAATGTACAATATCTTCGTTTTTGCCATCTCCAATAAATTATATTTTTAGAATGTTGAAATGTGAGACTATCAAACACAATGAATCATACCGGTATGAGCCGGCTAAACCTATTTTTGATAGTTTATTAGTCATTAAAATAATTGCTCTAATGAAAATCGGTCTGCAAATATACGCATTATCTTATGATATATCAACGATTTATAAAAAAACCTTTGTAGTTAGCTTTAATTTGTTCAACTTTATCCCCTTGTTTTAACAACGGAAAAATTGGAAACATTTACGACTAAAAATGCGCTGGAAGCTCATCTATCAGCGTTTCGCTCGGCTGGTAAAACAATCGGTTTTGTGCCGACCATGGGTGCCCTCCATGAAGGGCATTTAGCCTTGATCGAACGGGCAAAAAGCACGACATCGATAAGCGTTTGCAGTATATTCGTAAACCCCACGCAGTTTAACGATCCCGCGGATTTAGAAAAGTATCCGCGACCCATTGAAAAAGATATAGCGCTTCTCGAAGCAGCCGGCTGTGATGTGCTATTCCTCCCGACTGTGGGGGAAATGTATCCTTCGGATGAAGAGGCTTGGTCTTTTGACCTGGGGCAGCTGGATAAAATTTGGGAAGGAGCGAAAAGACCGGGACATTACCAGGGAGTCACCCAAATTGTGAATAAGCTCTTTCACATCGTAAAGCCAAACATTGCCTTTTTTGGACAGAAAGATTTTCAGCAATGCATGGTCATTCAATTGATGGTAGATAAACTCGCTTTACCTGTTCGGCTCGAAATAGTAGACACGATAAGGGATGCGGATGGACTGGCGAAAAGCTCCCGCAATGTGCGCCTTTCTCCGCGTGCGAGAACACAGGCACTGGCGCTTTCGAAAGCCTTGTTTATGGTGAAGCAAGCCGTGGAACAAGGTGAATCTCCACAGCAAGCAAAAGAGGAAGCACTTCGGTTCCTTCAACAAGCAAAGGGGGTCGAACTGGAATATTTTGCGGTCTGCAATCCGCGCGATCTGACGGAAATAGGACCGGAGCAACAAAATATAAGGCCTTTGGTGGTTATATTGGCCGCCTGGGTGGGAGGGGTTCGCCTAATTGATAATATATTGCTGTAATAGGCAGTGCTGTATGCCATAAGCGATATGCTTATATAGTCTCTTTGCCTTATTAGGTTGTGGCAGATGCTTCAGCTATTACCGCGGGCTGCATGCTCGGATACTATTTCCTTATCGATTAATTCGTTTCGTTCCCTGTTGGTAATCTATAGATCATATTTTGTAAATGAGCCGCCGTTCTTAGATGTATTATATAACAAATCCGTATCTTTGCCCCCATGATTATCGAGGTGTTGAAATCAAAAATTCATCGCGTAAAGGTCACTCAAGCTGAACTCAATTACGTGGGAAGTATTACGATTGACGAGGATTTAATAGAGGCGGCGAATATTATTCCGAATGAAAAAGTCCAGATTGTAAACAACAATAACGGAGCTCGCTTTGAAACCTATGTAATAAAGGGCGAGCGAGGTTCGGGTATGGTCTGTTTAAACGGTGCCGCGGCACGCCTGGTGCAGGTGGGTGACGTGGTTATCATTATCTCTTATTGCCAACTTCCTATCGAAGAAGCTAAAAAGTACGAACCTATTCTGGTCTTCCCTGATCATAACAACAAATTGGTATAAAGCTGTAGGCAGTAGGCCAGTTATAGGTTATAAGTTTTTAAGCTTTACGCCATAGGCTTTAGGCAGTAAGCTTTAGGTTCTAAGCCGTAGGCAGTAAGCGTTGCTCATCAAGCCAAGCCACTGACGGCTGTATAAAACTAAAATAAAAATGGTAGATGTAAGTAAGAAATACACCCCGGATCAAGTCTGGGTGACGATACTATAAAAGTAGCAGCAGTACTAATTATTGCTAAAGCCTATTTGAGTTTTTCGACTTCTTCGGTCGTTAACTTGGTGGTTTTAGCAATGAACTCGATGGAAAGCCCTTCTTTCTTTAGTTCCCGGGCGATGGCAATGGCTTCTTCTCGCTTGCCTCTTTCCATTCCTCTTTCCAATCCTTGCTTCTCCGCCTTATCCAATAAATATTCTCTTGTTCCCATGATATTGCTCCTTCCTAGTTTTGTTTCAACCTCTTTTTCAAAGATATAGAAATTTTCTTTATTTTGAAAACGAACATAATGCGACAAAAAGTCGTAAATACCTTGCCTGCTATATTTACTCATATTTCGTGCCATCATCTCATCGTACAGGCTATGCTTAATATTTTTTAATTCGTCGTCATCGGCATTCCGTCTCGTAATAGCCAATAGTGCTGTAAGCACCACCACGGCAAAGGGGTTGGTGTTGCTCCGTAACATCGATTCGTCCTGGTCCAGGATTTTATAGCTATTGAAAGAATACCGCAGGCTCGTGCCCATGAACTCCTGTATATACGCCTGCGGCCGGTAGTTCTTATTGCCATCGGCAAGGATGGCAATAGCTGTAACGGGTACTTTATAGCGATCTGAAATTTTGTAAAAATACTGGAACATGCGTTCAGCCAGATCGCCCCTGCCTTTGCTGGACTGAACCTCTACGTGACAAAGCACAAACTGCTCTCGGCCGTCTTTGAGAAAGACCTTAACCAGTTTGTCTACATAGCGTACCCCCTTGCCACTAGTCTCGGGGGGAAACAAGGATTCAAACTCCTTATCCAGATAATCGAAAGGCTTAGCGAGATCAAAGACATCATCCGCATCCGTAAAGATAAACTGCAAAAAATAAGAAAAGGTCTGTTCTAAAATAGATTTCCACAAGGGGTCATCTATACGTCTTGATGAATTTTCCGTCATTGTATTTATCAAGTGATTAGAAATTAAACTTACATAAAATAAATGAAAAAGCTAATATTATTAGTAGTTATAAATAGAAGTATTCGAAAACGGTTGAGATATGCCTTTAAGCATTAAGCTGTAGGCAGTAGGCCAGTTATAGGTTATAAGTTTTTAAGCTTTACGCCATAGGCAGTACGCTATAAGCATTAAGCTCCGTTCAATCAAGCAGAACCGTTCCGAAGCACAAAAACCGGCCTAGGCTTGCGAACGCAGCAATCGGCAGCCGGGCTGTTCCATGAGGTATTTCCGGCGAAGCCTTCGAGAAATCAGCAAAAGAGAAACGAAGCAAGGGCAACCGCCAAAGAGTGGCAGTAAGCTCTACGCGGTCTATCAGCGACGAACAAGACACTGATAACCGACAACTGATAACTGGCAACTGATAACCAATAACAAACAACCAAGTAGAAAGTTAAACGAAAGATTAGTATTTTAGCGGATGAATAGTGAAGAATATCTGATTACTTAGTCGTTTATGAAGAACATTGCACATTTTTTTTCCTTCGGCTTTCTGGCGGCCTTCGCCTTTACAGCCTGCACAAATAAAACAACTCCGCTCGAGAATGGCGTCTGGAGAGCTACATTGAAAACCGACGGCACCGTTGAAATACCCTTCAACTTTGAAATATACGACTCCTTAGGGGTTAAACAAATGGCTTTCTTAAACGGGAAAGAGCGACTGAACATCAATGAAGTCGAAGAAACGGCCGACTCTGTTTTTTTCAAGACGCCTCTTTATGAAAGCGAAATCAGGGCAGCCAAAACGTCAAAGGGCTTAGAAGGGCGCTGGATTAGGTATTTGCCTAATAAAACGGTTACCATGCCTTTTGTAGGCGAAGCCAATGAAACGTTCCGTTTCGTGAAAGAGGAAAATACCGGAGTGACCAATGTAACCGGTAGGTGGTCTGTACAGTTTTATAGAAATAACGGCGCAGACACCTCCTTTGCTGTCGGAGAATTTGAGCAATCGGGAAACGAGGTGAATGGATCTTTTCTAACGACGACGGGCGACTACCGCTTTTTAAGTGGCGTGGTTGATAATAAGACATTTATGGTCTCGGCTTTCGCTGGGTCAAGCCCCGTGTTGTTTACCGGCGATTTAACTGACAATAACGATATTATCAATGGTAAAATGTATTCAGGCCCCAGCTCGGTAGTAAGCTGGTCGGCGCGCCGCGACGAAGATGCGATGCTGCCTGACGCCTATAAAATTGCCGGACTGAAGGCAGGCAACGATCGAATCGATTTCAGCTTTAACGATCTGGAGGGCAAGCCGGTCTCTTTAAGTGATGATCGCTTTAAGGATAAAGTGGTCATTGTGCAATTCCTCGGTTCATGGTGTCCCAATTGCATGGACGAAACGGCATTTTTGGCACCCTTTTATGATAAATATAAAGACAAAGGGCTCGAAATCGTCGGTCTTGCTTATGAGCGCTATAAGGAGACGGATAAGGCTAAAGCTGCAGTTATGAATCTGAAGAACCGTTTCAAAGTGAATTACCCGATCCTGCTGACGGGCTATACCAACGATAAGGGGCAGGTGGAAGAAAGTATACCGGCCTTGGATAATTTTTCCGCTTTCCCTACCACCATCCTTATTAAAAAAGACGGTACGGTAGATAAAATTCATACGGGCTTCAGCGGGCCGGCTACGGGTAAGCATTATACCGAATTTACGCAGGAATTTGAAAAAGAGATCAACAGCTTATTAGCTCAATAAAGCATCCCTATGCCCAAAAATTTCCTGCTCTTTGCTGTCGCCTGCCTACTCCTGAGCGGGTCCTGCGCAACAACCAAGCATGTCGATATTCCGCCCGTTACTATATTTGCTAACGCGCCCAATGCCGACATTTATCAGGGCTCTTATCCTATAAAAGTAAGTATAAAGCACACGGATTTAGATCTCCATTTCGATTGGGAGCGGGCTCAGGTGCTGGGAAAGGCAACGCTTACTTTGCAAAGCTATTTTTATCCGCAAGATTCGGTGATACTGGATGCAAACGGTTTTGAACTGAAAGAAGTTTCCCGTGAAACTGCTGCAGGAAGGGTGAAGGTGCCCTTTTCTTACAATGGAAAAAAGCTGGCCATTGCGCTGGATCGAAAATATAGCAGAGATGAAACCTTTAAACTGTTTATCGATTACATTGCTAAACCGAATGAACTGGAAGTAGGGAAAGACATTTCATCCCCAGACGACAGGGGACTTTATTTCATTGAGCCGGATACGGTGACGGGCGTGCCGCGTCAATTATGGTCGCAAGGAGAGACGGAATGCAATGCCAATTGGTTTCCTACCATGAATAACACCATGTTGAAAATGACGCAGCGGATTGCACTGACTGTCCCTGATTCGATGGTTACGCTCTCCAATGGCTTGCTTGTGGAAACTATGAAAGGCGATAACGGAATGCGGACGGATGTTTGGAAACAGGATTTGCCACACGCGCCTTATTTGGTGATGATTGCTGCGGGCGTTTTCGACATCGTCAAAGATCAGTGGCGGGGAAAAGAAGTGAGCTATTACATGGAACCGGAATTTGCGCCTTATGCTCCGATGATTTTCGGTAAGACACCGGAAATGATGGAGTTTTATTCGCGCAAATTGGGGGTCGACTTCCCCTGGGATAAATACGCTCAAATCGTGGTACGTAATTTTGTAAGCGGGGCTATGGAGAATACTTCTGCATCGGTGTTTTTCGATCGGATGAATATGACCCCCGCCGATTATAAGGATGAAACCTATGAGGACATCGTGGCGCACGAACTGTTTCATCACTGGTTTGGCGATCTGGTAACGGCTGAATCCTGGGCTAATCTTCCCCTAAATGAGTCTTTCGCGACCTATGGTGAGTATTTGTGGTTGGAACATAAATATGGTAAGGAGGCGGCCGATATGCACGCGCTTAATGATCAGTTGAGTTATTTTGCAAAAGATAAAAATAAAGAGCTGGACGTCATTCGGTTCGATTATGCGGATCGGGAGCAAATGTTCGATGAAGTGTCTTACCAAAAAGGGGGGAGGATTCTTCATATGTTAAGAGACCTTGTTGGCGAGGAGGCTTTTTTTGCAGCACTTCAACTTTATCTGAAAAATCATGCTTATCAATCGGTTGAAATTCACGATTTGCGCTTGGCCTTTGAGCAAGTTACCGGACAAGATCTCAATTGGTTTTTTAATCAATGGTTTTTAGCTTCAGGTCATCCCGTTCTCGAAATAAAAACGGATTACGCCGGTAGCACCAAGCAAGTGCTTGTTCGAATTGCCCAAAAGCAGGATTTGTCGAATACACCACTTTATAAGTTGCCTCTTGCCATCGACATTTATGTCGATGACCATGCAAGTCGGCAATCCGTAACGCTTACCAAGCAGGAGCAGACCTTTCGCTTTCCGCTTGCAAAAGCCCCGCAATGGGTCAATGTGGATGCCAAGAAATGCGTTTTAGCACAGAAAGAACAGTATAAATCTATTGACGAATGGGCATACCAATACCATCATGGATCGCTGTTCATGGATCGATTCGAGGCTTTACAACACCTCAAGGATAAAATCGACAGCAGCAAAGCAAAGGAAGTGGTGCGGGCAGCCCTAACCGATAAAGCTTGGATTATACGTTTAATGGCTTTAAGGTCGGTCGAAAATTTATCGGCGGGCGAACGGAAGTCTATTTATCCTACTATTAAAAAGATGGCTATAGATGACGCGCGTTCTTATGTTCGAGCGAGTGCCGTGATGTTATTACGTACGCATTATAAAGCCTATGATAGTCAAGAAGTACTAAAAATGGCCGCACAGGATGATGCGCCGAGTGTTCAGCAAGCGTTACGTCTAAAAAACTAAGGGACGTCTGGCCTAACTACGCGACGTTGCCCGTCTTCGATCGTAACGCAGCTTGGGCTATCCGTATTTCATGAAACTCGACTTTTCGGTTAAGCAGCTCGCGGATTTCGGTAATTGACTTTTCGGGATGTTGTTTCAACAGGGCGATGACCGCCTCCAGTTTGCTCGCCGGCATGAGTTCGGCGGCCGTTAAATCGCTACCGATAAAGGATATCAGGTGTGTGATAACCGTGCTGCTCGTAAGTCCTCTCAAAGAGGCAATTTCCTCAATGCTATGTCCTTTTTTAAAGAGGCTGAGGCTCGTCCGTTTGGTTTCACCAACCGCAGTTTTTGACTTCTTCGTCTCTTTCTCGCTTGGTGCCACGACGGCTTGTTGTTGATGACGGGTAACCTCATGGATTACATCCTGTATATTTCTACCATCACGGATAGCCTGTGTAATGAAGGTACTTTGCTTAATTTGCTCCCGTTTGCGCTGGTAACTAAGCAACAGATCGGCTAGCTCTTTCTGGTACTTTTTATTCTTTTTCTTAATAGCCCATGCGTCTATATGCTGTTTAAGAGGGGCGATAAGCTCATCTTCCAAACACTTCAAAAACCAAGTAGCAGCTTTCGTAGTCCGTTCATGAATCAAATCAATATCAAGGTCATTTAAATTTAAAAACTGCTTGTTTAACCAGTTTTTAAATTTTTCTGCTACTTCAAATTGCTGGTTGCAAGCGCTGCTTATGATGCCAATCTTTTTATAGGCCAGGCTCTTGTCGGGAATGTTTTTAGCTAAAATATCATTTTTTAACGTATTCGTCTCCGAGGTGAGGTTGCTCCAAAAGAAGGTTTTGCTAAGGTTGTTTAAAAGGTAAGCCTTTTGCTCCTGCAACAACAGCTCGGCGATTTCCTCTTCAGGCAGTATACCCTTGGAAAAGGTTACGACATGGGGATCTGTGTGGATACTCGCTTGGGTAATTTTGGATCGCAGCACCAGTCCTTCCAACCTTGTTAAGCGACTTAAGGCAACGTATACTTGTCCGGCGGCAAAGCTCGATCCTGCATCAATGACGGCCTTATCAAAGGTTAATCCCTGACTTTTATGAATCGTTACCGCCCAAGCCAAACGAATGGGATATTGCTTAAAAGTTCCCAGTGTCTCCTCACTGATTTTGTCGCTTTGTTTATCGTAGTTATAGCGTAGGTTTTTCCATTCTTCCTGTTCCACCGTAAAGGCCTCTTGCTCTCCGGGAAAGCGGACTTTGATTTCGCCTGCACGGGCGTCGATTTTAACGATCACCCCGATCTTTCCATTAAAATAACGGCGCTCCTCACCTTTGTCATTTTTGATGAACATAATCTGCGCGCCCTCCTTGAGGTAGAGGCTGCCATCAGTCGGAAAAGAATGCTCGGAAAAGTCGCCCTTTATAGCAGCTTCGAAGCAAACAGGCGATCCCGGTAAGGCGTCCAATTCGCGTTGGTTAATCTGTTCAGCAATATGGTTATGGGAGCTTAAGGTAATAAAAGCCTCTTCCGGGCCCGGTCTGAAATCCGGTTGATAATGCCTGTTGAGCTGGTTTAGCTCTTCCATAGAGCAACAGTTGTTTCGAATATTATTGAGCAAAGAAATGAAATGGGTGTCTTTTTGCCTGTATACCTTGTTCAGCTCCAACAAAACAGGCGGAACTTCCTGCATAACATGGGCATCAAAGAAGAAGGGACTCTTATAATATTGATACAACAAAGGCTGTTCCTGGCCCTTCACCACCGGAGGCAGCTGATAGAGGTCGCCAATGAAAAGCATCTGCACGCCTCCGAATGGAGCCGCATTCCGCCGCGCCCATCGCAGGATGGCGTCAATGGCATCTAAGGTGTCTGCACGCAACATCGACACTTCATCGATAATCAATAAGTCAAGTTCCTGTAAGATGGCCCGACGCTGCTTCGTAAGCTTTATCTTGCCGAAAAGGCGCTGCTTATTATACACTAGGTTGCCCGGATCGTCCCATGCAAGCGGGTAATCGGCCAAATACATGCCGAAAGGCAGAAAAAAAAGCGAGTGAAGGGTAGTGCCGCCCGCATTAATGGCAGCTACTCCGGTAGGAGCTACTACCGCTAATTTTTTATGGGTGTGCTCCTTTATATAGCGAAGAAAGGTGGTTTTCCCCGTACCGGCTTTGCCGGTTAAAAATACCGGACGATTGGTGTGGTTGATAAAGGATACGGCTTGGGCAAAGGTGGTATTATGGGCATCGAAATTCGACATGACTGCTACTGTTGATGAATGCTGCTTTAAAATAAGAAAATTTTACAAACTTACCCAAAACGAGGGAATAATAGGGCGAACTCCGTGTACTTTGCCAGTTCTGAGCGGACGGAAATCTCTACCTGGTGGAGGTCGAAAATTTGTTTACTCAAATGTAATCCGATGCCGTGGCCGGGTAAGGTCTGGTTTTTCGGACTGCGATAGAACAGATTGAAAATCTGATCCAATTCGCTCGAATCGATGCCCGCTCCGCTGTCTTTAACAATAAGCATGAGCCGATGGTTCCGCGCCGTCAATTTTATGGAAACCGGCTGGTTGTCGGAGAATTTAAGCGCATTGTCAAGCAGGTTGCCGATAGCGATTGTCAGTAACTCGAAATTGCCCTGAACCTCGAGTAAATGAGGGCTTTGTTCGACTTCATGGAAGTCGATTTGTATCGATGCCCGCGGATTGGTAAGGCTTGTTTTTTCTAGTAGGTCCCATAACAATTCATCGATGCGGAGCGGAGCAAAGGAGCTATTTTGTGTCGCTTCCAGGCCCGACAAAATCAGTAGGCCTTCCAAGATGGATTTAATGTGTAAGGCGTCTATATGCAGGGAAGCCATTTGTTCTTTATATTCCTGTGCCGTTCGCGGACGCGACAAGGTGATTTCTAAATTACTGATAATGGCAGCCAAGGGTGTTTTTAGCTCGTGTGAAGCATGTTTTAAAAAGTTGCGCTGACTGTCCACCCCTTTTTCGAGCCGCTCTAAAAAACGGTTAAAAGCTTCAGCGAGTGCAGAAAGCTCGTCTTTTTCGTTCGTTGCCACCGATAGGCGGGCATCTAGATTTTTAGTCGAGATCGCACTGACATTATCAATAAGCTGCGAAAAAGGGCGAAAGGTTTGTTTGGCCAGCAGCTGCGTAAGCATAAAACTCAAACAAACGCCGGCTAATAGTGAAAGGAAAAGATAGCGTTTCAATTTGTCGAGCTGTGCTTGCCCTTCTGCGTCTACATCCGAAGCCACTACAACAAAATCGCCTTCATTGTCGCGGTAAAAGATTCCTGCAAACTGCCTGCTGTCTTCTGCAAAATACAGCACTTTCTTTTGTCGGATCTGGTTCAGTACGCGGAGGGGTATATGATATCGGAAGGTGTCATCCTCGAAGACCATCTGATTGTCCTTGTCGAAAAACCGGATGGATTCCCGGTGAAGTTCGTGATAGCGCTGCTCGATTAACGCATACTTTTGCGCGCTTAATTCGTCTTTTTCTAGATGGAAAAAAGCGGCCTTTAAGGCGCTAGCTTGCAACTGCTGAAAAAAAGAATGCCGAACGTGCTGTTCAAAAAGTAGAAAGGTCCCGGTAAAGGTGATGCCCAAGATGATCGTGACGATGAGTGTAGAGTTCCACGCGAGTTTAAGCCTTAGTGTCATTCTTCCTTCTGTTTAAGCATATAGCCTCGGCCTTTTATCGTTTGTATAAGCGGGTATGGAAAGCCTTTATCAATCTTGTTACGAAGGTAATTAATATACACATCTACCACGTTGGTATGTGTGTTGAAATGAATATCCCAAACGGCTTCTGCAATTTGTGTACGGGAAACGACGCGCTCGCGATGATTAAGCAGGAATAGTAAAAGTTTATACTCGCGGGGCGAAAGAGAGATACTTTTGCCCGCGCGCTTGGTGCTTTGCTCTGCAATGTTGACTTCCAGATCGGCGTATTTTTGTCTATCGAGAATGCCTTTTTCGAATGATTTTCGCCGCAATTGTGCATTGATCCGTGCTAAGAGTTCGTCAAAATGAAAGGGTTTTCCCAGGTAATCATCTGCTCCCGCTTGCAAGCCTTTCACCTTTTCCTCGGGGCTGTCTAAAGCACTTAAAATAATCAATGGACTAATGATTTTACGCGCGCGCAAGACCGTACATAGCTGGAATCCGGATACATCGGGCAGCATAATGTCCAATATAATTAAATCAAACTGGATATCCCGGGTCACTGCCAAGGCTTCGTAACCGCTGGCGACACTCGTAACAGAGAAAAGCTGTTCTTCCAAGCCCTTTTTAATGAAACTCGACAAACGGTGATCATCTTCGATAAGCAGTATTTTGGTCATCTAGTAGAAATTAGCCTGTAGTAATTAGTCCTTAGCTAATGCCAAGTGCCAATAACTAAATGCCTGCAAATTAAACATAATTAAGAGGCTTAGCAAAAAGTTAATGGAGGAGGGCTGTCGGCTATCGGAGATCAGCCGAAATCGGATAACCGATGGTGCGATTAAATTTTTCTCATTATCTTAGCAAAAAATAAAATAACCATGACAGACGTAGCTAAACAGGAAATTTTCGCCGAAATAGAAAAAACACTTAAAGAGCAAGGTTTTAACATTGATAAACAAGATCAGACGCGCCCTTGGGGTGGCTTTTTTGTTATCGATGAGAGCCAGGCACAACAATTTGCAGATACCTACTTTGACGGCCTGAATGTACAAGATTTAAAAATAGCTGGTAAACTGAGTCCAAAAATATTAGTGGTTGCTCCACAGAAACGCCTGTCGTGGCAATATCATCACCGCCGCGCGGAAATATGGCAAGTGGTTAAGGGAGACGTCGGTGTCGTAATCAGCGATACCGATGTAGAAAATGAAGTAAAAACCAAACATCCCGGAGACGTGATCAAGCTGGAAAAAGGCGAGCGTCACCGCCTTGTTGGTTTAGACGGATGGGGTGTGCTTGCAGAAATCTGGCAACATACCGATAGCGCGAATCCTTCGGATGAAGACGATATCGTGCGCGTACAGGACGATTTTGGAAGATAGAGAAGTGAGCTTTGCACGGGCCGCTGTAGTAGCCCCTCATGGTATCGGGACTGCTACTGCAACGGCCTCTGCTACTAAAAGTAAAACAGATGGCTGATCGCTGATAACTGATAGCTAAAATATGACAAATTACAACGAAGACAGTATACGATCGCTCGATTGGAAAGAGCATATCCGCTTGCGTCCGGGTATGTATATCGGCAAGTTGGGAGACGGCTCGGCATACGATGACGGAATTTATGTGTTGCTGAAAGAGGTGGTCGACAACTCAATTGATGAGTTTGTAATGGGAGCCGGAAAAACGATTGACATCAGCGTAAGTGAACTGAAGGTGTCCGTGCGCGATTATGGCCGCGGTATTCCGATCGGAAGTGTGGTGGATGTCGTGTCCAAAATTAATACCGGTGGAAAATACGATAGTAAGGCCTTTCAGAAGTCGGTGGGACTGAATGGGGTAGGTACAAAAGCGGTTAACGCACTTTCCTCGTCCTTTACCGTGCAATCTTACCGGGCTGGACGTACCCGCATAGCCGAGTTTAGCAAGGGAGAGCTCTTAAAAGACGAGGAAAAGGATACTTCGCAACGAAACGGTACGGCGGTGACCTTCATTCCCGATGATAGCATCTTTAGAAACTACAAATACAGACCGGAGTTTGTTGAAAACATGATCTGGAATTATGTGTTCCTGAACACCGGCTTAACGGTGAATTTCAACGGACAAAAATTCATTTCTGAGAATGGTTTGCGCGATTTACTCGAACGCAATATCGATGTTGAGGGGATGCGCTATCCAATTATCCACTTAAAAGGAGAGGATATCGAAATTGCCTTAACGCATGGGCAGCAGTATGGCGAAGAATACTATTCTTTTGTAAACGGCCAACATACAACCCAGGGAGGAACCCACCAGGCTGCCTTTAGAGAAGCGGTAGTGAAGACCGTGCGTGAGTTCTATAAAAAAGAGTTCGATGCCGCTGATATTAGGTCGTCCATCATCGGCGCAATTGCTATCAAGGTGCAGGAGCCGGTCTTTGAATCGCAAACGAAAACGAAATTGGGCTCCCAGAGTATCGGGCCGGAAGGCCCTACGGTGCGCACCTTCATTAACGATTTTGTCAAAAAGTCCTTAGACGATTACTTACACAAACATTCCGATACGGCGGACGCCTTGTTAAAGCGCATTTTGCAGTCTGAACGCGAACGTAAAGATATCGCAGGGATCAAGAAATTGGCCAATGAAAGAGCCAAGAAAGCCTCTCTTCATAACCGGAAGTTGCGGGATTGTAAGATCCATTACGATGATAAAAATGAACGTAACCAGGAGACCACCTTGTTTATCACCGAAGGGGATTCTGCCAGCGGGTCCATTACCAAATCCAGGGATGTACAAACGCAGGCCGTTTTCAGCCTGAAAGGTAAGCCTTTGAACGCTTTCGGGCTTACTAAAAAGGTAGTGTATGAAAACGAAGAATTTAATCTTTTGCAACATGCACTCAATATAGAGGATGGCTTGGACGGACTTCGATATAATAACATCGTCATTGCTACCGATGCCGACGTCGACGGCATGCACATCCGCCTGCTGTTAATGACCTTCTTTTTGCAGTTCTTTCCAGAATTGGTAAAGGCCGGTCACGTTTCCATTTTACAGACTCCTTTGTTCAGGGTGAGGAATAAGAAAGAAACCATCTATTGCTACAGTGATGAAGAGCGGCAGCGTGCCATTATTAAATTAGGAGGAAAGCCTGAAATCACACGGTTCAAAGGGCTCGGAGAGATCTCACCGGATGAATTTGGCCTTTTTATCGGGAAAGACATGCGTTTAGATCCGGTTATCGTGTCTAAAGATCAAAAGATCCAGCAATTGCTCGAATATTACATGGGTAAGAATACGCCCGATCGCCAACGCCACATTGTGAATAACCTCCGTATTGAGCAAGATGTATTAGCAGAGGAAGCGGCCAAAGCGGCCAGCGAGCTGAAGGAAGCGGTTTAAGGCAATGTATGATCGAGGAGCGCGTATTTGCAACCGGTAGCTAGACCGTGGTTTTGAGTAATTTTGTTGTCAATGTGCATCCCTTCGTCGAGATCGATCTATAGGCAGGCTTAAAGCTTACAGCAACTAGCTAAGAACAAATAAAATTACCATGAGAAACATCAACGTTATAGTAAGCCTTCTGTTTATCGCTTTTGCGATAAAAACCTATGGGCAACAAAAAGAACGGTATCCCTTTGAAAGTGAAATTGCTGCCTTCAAAAAAGCGGATTCCTTACAAATGCCACCGAAACATGGACTCCTTTTCATAGGGAGTTCTTCCATTCGTCTGTGGGACGACTTGGAAGCGCGCTTTCCTAACAAGCCCATTATAAAACGCGGTGTCGGAGGTTGCCAATTGGCTCATTTCCCCGCCTATTATATGGACGCTATCGTGTACCCCTACGAAGCTGATAAGATTTTTGTTTATGCCGGCGAAAACGATATTGAAAGTGGACAAACGGCCGACGAGGTTTTTGCTAGCTTCAAAAAGCTCTGGGAGTTAATAAGAATGAAACAGGCCAATACACCTGTCTATTTCTTGTCTATTAAATACAGCAATAGCAGAACAAAGGGATTTCCCCAAGTGAAAGAAGCAAATAAGAAAATTGAGAAATTCCTTAAAAAGAAGAAAAACGGAACGTATATAGACGTGGCATCCCCACTTTTAGGTGATGATGGTAAGCCAGATGATGCGTTGTTTAAAGCGGATCGCTTGCATCTCAATGCCCAGGGCTATGACCGTTGGCAAAAGGTACTCGAACCTTACGTCAATTAAAAGTTTAAAAAAAGCGATGCGTTCAACGGATCGCTTTTTTTTTTTTTAGCTACTTTTTTACTAGTTATTGTAAGTCATACACATTTTCTAAATTTTTCTTGCATCGTATACAAGAATTGTTTATGTTTACAATAACCAATAATAACAATAAACAAAAACTAAAAAACCATTTATGAATTAACAATCAGCAGAATCTTTTTTTGCGCAAAAAAATGTGTTTTACACATTTATAGCCAATTATTTAAAACTAAAAACCAATCTTTATGAACTTAAACTACAAAACTGCCAAGAAGGTTTTGTACCCCTTCTTTATGCTTTCCGTGGCCGTTCCCTCGGGTATCGGCTGGGCAAAAACAGGCATTGGAACCGTTGTTTCGATGGAAAGTACAGAAACTTCTCAACAACAAATCAATATTACCGGACGGGTTAATTCCATGACCGGTAATGAAGGAATCCCAGGAGTAAGTATAATCGTTAAAGGTACGCAGCAAGGTACCAGTACGGACGGAGAAGGACGATTTCACCTCGAAAACGTTCCCGCAAATGCAACTTTAGTGTTCACAATGGTGGGTTACAAAACCCTCGAAGAGCCCGTCAATAACCGAAAGGCCCTTTCCATTGTGCTGCAAGATGACTTAGCAAATTTAGATGAAGTTGTGGTTGTCGGTTATGGTACACAGAAGAAGGAAACCATCACGGGCTCGGTTGCTACAGTAAAAAGTGCCGAGCTGGTGAAGTCGCCCGTGCTTAACGTATCGAACTCATTAGCAGGTCGACTCGCCGGTGTTACGGCAACCCAAGGTAGTGCGGAACCTGGTTATGATGGCTCCAGTATACGGATCAGGGGTACCAATACATTTGGCGACTCATCGCCGCTTGTGGTAATTGACGGTATTCCGGCCCGGCAGGGAGGTGTTGAACGCCTTAACCCTGCGGACATCGATAATATTTCGGTACTGAAAGACGCCGCCGCTGCGATTTATGGTGCACGAGCCGCGAATGGGGTCATTTTGGTGACGACCAAGAGAGGTAAAGAAGGTAAACCATCGCTATCCTATACCTTTAATCAAGGCTTTTCCCAACCTACTTTTATCCCACAACTTGCAGATGCAGCACAATATGCAGAAATGCGGAATGAGTTGGAGTTGTTTAAACTACCGGTAAACGAATGGGGAGCAGCTAATTCGGCTTTTAACGAAACTGGAAGTTACACGCTTAACAACGGCTCCGTGGTTACGGCTCCGTTTTCACCTGAGGATATACGCTTGTTTAAAGACGGTTCAGACCCTTGGGGGCATCCGAACACCGATTGGTATGACGCTACCCTAAAAACCTGGTCTCCACAGTCACAGCACAATATTCAATTAACGGGAGGATCCGACAGCTTTCGGTATTTGACTTCGCTAGGCTATCAGCATCAGGATGCCTTCTATAAGAACTCGGCAACCTCTTATAAGCAATACGATCTCCGTATAAACTTAGACGCCACCATCAACAAATACATAAGCACCAAAATCGGTGTGCTGGGGCGGCAAGAAGACAGGAATTTTCCGACAAAGTCGGCCGGAACCATCTTCAGGATGTTGATGCGCGGTAATCCCACCATGCCCGCTTTTTGGCCGAATGGTTTACCGGGCCCTGATATCGAATACGGTGAAAATCCAGTGGTGATTACGACCGACCAAACCGGTTACGATCGGGATAAACGTTATTATTTTCAAACCAACGGACAAATTGATATCCAAATTCCAGGTGTCGAAGGCTTGAAGGTTACGGGTACAGCGTCCGCGGATAAATATATCAAACAAACCAAACGGTGGGAAATTCCTTGGTATCTCTACACGTGGCAGGGCGAATACGAAAGCGACGGTGTGACCCCTAGGTTGGAAAGAGGCTTGCGTGGTCCACGGCCAGATCCTGCCTTAACGCAAGGTAATGAAGATCAATTAAACATCTTATTGGGTGCCACCGTCAATTACGATAAGAAATTTGGTGAACACGCTTTTAATATCATGGCTGGCGTAAATAGGGAAACGATCCGAAATGATAATTTCAATGCTTTTAGACGGTACTTTATTTCTGCTGCCATCGATCAAATGTTTGCCGGAGGAGATGCTGAAAAGGATAATGACGGTACAGCATGGGAACGAGCTAGGCTGAACTATTTCGGAAGAGTCGGTTATAACTATAAAGAAAAGTATATTGCCGAATTCCTATGGCGTTACGATGGTTCGTACATGTTCCCCGAGAATAGCCGCTATGGTTTCTTCCCGGGCATAATGGGCGCGTGGCGCATTTCGGAAGAAAATTTCTGGAAAGATAATGTCACGTTTATGAACTATTTGAAGTTGAGAGCTTCTTACGGCCAGATGGGGAATGACAATGTAACATACAATGATGTGCTGCAAGAATATCAGTATTTTTCCACCTATGGCTTCGGAACTTACATCGTAGACGGAAACCTCGTGAAATCGCTGTATGAAAGCCGCGTACCAAATCGCTTTATCACTTGGGAGGTGGCAAATAACTATAACCTAGGTTTGGACGGCCAGTTGCTTGACGGTAAAATAAACTTCGAATTTGATGTCTTTATGAACAAGCGGAATAGTATCCTCTGGCAACGGAATGCATCTATCCCGCAAAGTACAGGAATGACCTTGCCAGCAGAAAATATCGGAGAAATGGAGAACAAGGGATGGGACTTGAGTATCGGATATAATAGCGGCGGCGGAGATTTTAAATACAATATCGGTCTGAACGGTGGTTACGCAAAAAACAAGATCGTTTTTTGGGATGAAGCGCCAGGTGCACCGGAATGGCAACGAACTACCGGAAGCATGTTGAATGCCGGACTCTATTATATATACGACGGGGTGTTCCGGGATGAAGCTGATATCGCAGCAAATACGCTGGACTATAGCGCAATAACCAATAATTTGCGCCCAGGTGATATGAAGTATAAAGATTTTAATGGCGATGGTTTAATTACACCGGACGACCAGGTAAGAAGAGATAAAAGCACGGTTCCAACTTTCCAGGGAGGCTTGAATATTGGTTTACAGTATAAGAATTTTGACCTTACTTTACTCTTTCAGGGCGCAACCGGAGGGGAGTTATTTGTAAGTACTGCAGAATCGGGAGCGATTGGAAATTACTTGACGCAATTTTATGAAAATCGATGGACAGTAGATAATCCGAGCAGTGAACATCCCCGGATTGCAGATCGAAGCGACCAATATTATTCTACCGGAAATACCTATTGGCTGGAAAGCACCAACTACATCAGGTTAAAGAACTTTGAAATAGGTTATACTTTCCCCATCGAATGGATTAGAAAAGTGGGAATGAGCAATCTACGAATTTATGCCAATGGATTGAATCTTTTTACCATTAGTGGTATTAAAGCTTATGATCCCGAATCGCTGAATCAAACGGGGCAGTATTACCCGCAGGCAAGGATTATGAATTTTGGCGCGTCTGTAACTTTTTAAATTGATTGTCATGAAACTGAAAAGAAAAATATATCAAACGCTCGTGTTGCTGTTGACGACACTCTGCTTAAGTGCTTGTAACGATGATTTTGTAAATACACAACCATTGGGAGAAGTATCGGAAGAAGTAACCTGGAGTGATGGCGCTTTAGCAGAAGCGTTCGTACTGGAGGTTTACAATGGATTAGGCCAGGGCGGTTTTACAGAGGAAATGCAATCATCGTTAACAGATGAGTCGATGTTTACGCATCCCGGCAGAGGAATTAATACCATTATGGAATCCCGGTCCAACCCAGCTGACCAGGGTCTTATTCATGCAACCTATAGTTGGAGTGAACTGTATAAAAGGATTCGCGCGACCAATATCGCTATTAAAAATTTAACGGAACCGAAATTTGATGATGCGGCAAAAGCATCCCGCCTTTTAGGAGAAGTTCACTTCTTGAGAGGCTATTATTATCAGCAACTTTTACGTTATTATGGAGGCGTTCCGCTTATAGACGAAGCTTATGAGTTGGGTGCAGCAGATTATACCGCGGCCCGGAACACCTATGAGGAATGTGTGAATTTTATTGTCGCCGACTGCGATCGAGCGGCCGAACTGCTTGCTGGTTCTGCCGAATCAAACGGAAGAGCTACCGATGTTGCTGCGATGGCCTTGAAAGCAAGAGTACTGCTTTATGCTGCAAGCGACCTACATGATATACCTACCGCATCCGCAAAGTCGCCTACTATTGCGGGATATAGCAATCTGGAATACCTAGGATATACCACTGGTAGTCGTACAGAACGGTGGCAAAGGGCTAAAGAAGCGGCTTTCGCCGTGGTTAATCAAGCGCGCTATGCTTATAAACTGGACTTAACAGCTCCGGTAAGTTCGGAAGAAGGAACCGAAAATTATAAAATACTCTCATTGGGAGGTGGAAGTAAGGCTGTTTCGAGCGATGGAGCGCAAGAACTGCTTTTAGGTAGATTCTTTATGAACCTGAAAGATGAAGCAGGTAATTATGTGGGCCGAAACAATGGGCCGAACGGCTATCATAATTGGGCAGGAAATACACCGATACAGAATTTGGTGGACGACTATGAAATGATTGATGGCTCCGTTTTCAGTTGGGATAACCCCGCTCATAGGGCAGCACCCTACCAGAACCGAGATCCGCGCTTTTACGCAACGATTTTGTATGATGGTGCCGATTGGAAGCCTCGTACGTCGGACGTTGCGGGACGCGATCCCAATAATCAGATTCAAACCGGACAGTATCAAATAACCAGCGCTTCCGGTGCTGTAACGACGCAATATGGCCTGGATACGAGAAACAGCCCCATAGAGGATTGGAACGGGTCTTATACCGGGTACTATTTTCGGAAATTTACAGACCCTGACCCTGCAGTGGTTGACCAAAACACGCGTCAGTATATCCCTTGGCCAGTGTTAAAATATACCGAAGCGGTACTGAATTATGTAGAGGCCTGTATAGAGCTTGGAGAGGATGGAGAAGCGCGTAATTGGTTAAATCGAATACGCTTTAGGGTGGGTATGCCGGCGGTGACCGAATCAGGCGACGCCTTGAGGCAACGGTATCGGAACGAAAGGCGGGTAGAACTGGCCTTTGAAGAACATCGTTTTTTTGATACGAGACGCTGGATGATTGCGCCAACAACTCTTGGACAGAAAATCGAAACCATCCGTGTATTCGGAGCATTAAAAGAAGGTAGGCAAGTAAGGGTATATAAATACGATCCAGAAAGCTATACGTATACTTACACACCTACAGAACTGGCTCCCGGAATTGAAAACCGACAGTGGTTAGATAAAATGTATTTTATCAGTATCCATCGGGACGAAATGAACCGAAACGATAAGCTGGTACAGAACCCCGGCTATTAAGTGAACTAAAAAGAGCATCTATCGCAAAAATAGATGCTCTTTTGGTATTAACCATCCTGCTGCTGATCATCCCATCATTCGTCATTATTCTTATTTTTTTTGAAACTTTTAACCGCATTCTTTAGTTTTAACCTGAGTTCGGATATTTTTTTCTGAACTCGGGACGAATAACCTAACTTAGGTTTTTTAGCAATCAATTAATCAACATGCTATGGAATATAGAAGAATGGGGCGTACGGGCTTACAGTTGAGTGCCTTGTCCTTTGGTTCGTGGGTAACTTTTGCCCGACAGGTAGATGATGGCTTAAGCGATCGTCTAATGGGCATCGCCTATGATGCGGGTGTTAACTTTTTTGATAATGCGGAGGTTTACTCCCGCGGTGAATCCGAAAAGATGATGGGTAGGGTATTAAAAGCGAAGAACTGGGAGCGCTCTTCTTACATCGTTTCCAGTAAAGTTTTCTTCGGTTGGAAAGGGCCCGACAAAAAACCAAATCAATACGGCTTAAGTCGCAAACATATAATGGAAGCTTGTCACGAAGCGCTACAGCGCTTGCAGGTAGAATACCTCGACCTGTATTACTGTCACCGGCCCGATAAAAATGTACCAATTGAGGAAGTAGTGCGTACGATGAATACCTTAATTCAACAAGGAAAGGTTTTTTATTGGGGTACCAGTGAATGGAGCGCAGCAGAAATCGTTGAGGCGCATGCCGTGGCCGCTCGATTGAACCTGGAACCGCCAGCGGTGGAGCAGCCGGAGTACAATCTGTTCAATAGACAAAAAATGGAGGTCGATTATCTTCCGATTTTCCGCAACTTAGGCATGGGAACTACAATCTGGAGCCCTTTGGCCTCCGGTTTGTTGACCGGAAAATACAATGAAGGGATACCCGAGGGCTCGCGCTTGGCACTCGAAGGATATGAGTGGCTGAAGGATAAATCCTATACCGATCAAAAACTAAAAGCGGTGAAGAACTTGACGAAGGTCGCCAGTGAATTAGGTACCAGCTTGGCAACCCTTTCCGTTGCTTGGACGATCGCTAATCCAAATGTTACCACGGCTATTCTCGGCGCAACGAAAGACGCGCAACTTCAGGAGAACTTAAAAGCAGTGGAAGTCCTTCCAAAATTAACGCCGGAAGTATTGAAAGAAATTGACGAAATTATGGGAACCGCTCCGCTATTACCGGAATATTAGTTGCCGGTTACCGGTTGCCAGTTGTTAGTTGCCGGTTGTGAGGCTTTTTAGCACGCACAACCGGCTTATAGCCTACAGCCTACAGCTTTAAACCTCACACCTCCCCCTACCTCTTCTCTCCGGCCGCTTTGAATTCCGATCCTTCTTTCCACTTTGGAAAGTCGGTTTGCTGACTTAAAGTATAGCCTACGTCAAAGAATAGGCGTAAATCTTCTACCATTCCGTCTAATTGCCACGACTCGTCGAATTCGTCGGCAGGCTGGTGATAGCGCTTTTCATTGTACGCTTCCTTCTGCGCCAAGCCATATTCCATGCCTTTTCCTACTACATCATCGCCTGTGCTGGGATACAATGCCGGTACACCCACTTTGGCAAAATTGAAGTGGTCCGAACGGAAGAAATGTCCGGCAGACGGATTCGAGTCGGATTTGATGCTTCGTCCTTGCTTTTTCGCTGCGGCGGAAGCGTAGTCGTCCATTTCCGATTGTCCCATTCCCGTTACGATGAGGTCTTTCGTCCGGCCGATGGGCGCCAATGCGTCTATATTGATATTCGCCACGGTCTTAGCTAAGGGATAAATCGGGTGCGTGGCATAAAATTCCGAGCCCAATAGGCCTTCTTCTTCACCCGTTAAGGCAATAAAAAGGACCGAACGCTCGGGAGCCGTTTTCGCCGCCTTAAAAGCTTTCGCAATTTCAAAAAGGGCTGCAACGCCAGTGGCGTTATCCACCGCGCCATTATAAATCGAATCGCCTTCGATAGCTTCACCAACCCCTAAGTGGTCCCAATGTGCCGAATAGATAATATATTCATCAGGGCGTTCGCTACCCGTCAATTTAGCTACCACATTGTTCGACATGGACTTTTTAGTTTGTTGTTTGATAGTGGTACCCGTTTTCACCTGCATATCAATGGCTTTGAAGCCGGGTTTCTTGGCTTCCTCTAACAGATCCATCGAAACACCCGCTAAGGCAAAGAGCCCTTTCGTGGCTTCAGCCGATAACCAGCCTTCAAAAGCACATCGGGAAGCGCCGTTATCGGCCGTCTGTAAATTGAGCTGCGGTCCGCTCCAGCCACTGCGTACCACATTCCAGCCATAGCTCGCCGCGTTGGTATCATGAATAATCAATACGCCGGTCGCCCCCTGTCGGGCAGCCTCTTCAAATTTATAGGTCCAGCGGCCGTAATAGGTCATCGTTTCCCCTTTAAACAGCTCCTTATTATAAAACCCGGGGTCATTGACCATCACCACGACAGTTTTTCCTTTCACATCCAGTCCTTCATAATCGTTCCAGTTGAATTCAGGAGCCACAATGCCGAATCCCGCGAATACCACATCCGAATTTTTGACATCGATCCGGGGCTGTACGCGCCGACTACCTAAAACGATTTCATCTAGCAGTTTGAAGTCGACTTTGCCCTTGGCACCTGTAAAGGTGACGATTTCTGCCGGAGAAGATTTGATTTCTACCATCGGCACTTCCTGAAAAAAGCTTTCTCCATTCCCGGGTTGCAGACCAATTGCTGTAAAGCGCTGTTGGATGTACTGAATCGTTTTCTCTTCACCGCTGCTAAAAGGCTTTCTACCTTCCAAGCTATCGCTCGAGAGCACCTTGATGTAGTTGGCAAGGCCCGCTTCACTAATGCTTTTGAAGGCCGTCGAATCGCTCACGGAATGTTCTTTCTCTCCGCTATTGCAGGCGAATAAGTAGGGCAATGCAAGCGTTAATGCGTATACTGTTTTCTTCATGTTGTAAAAAATAAGCTTAAATTTAGCCCTTTCAGGCATAGTATACAAATAAGGCAACGATAATTCCTGTCTTAAATACCAAAATGTTTAGTATTTTTACGGCGCTTTACTTGGGTTGCAGGCTGCTTCTGTAGGCGCAGCTGACCGAAATATAAGAGCAAAATGCCGGAAGACAGCCGGCAAATTGCTGAAAGCTATCACCTAAAGGCTAATAAAAATGAGCGAAGAAATAGACAATAACGAACTTTCAGGAAATAGCGATGAAGCCTTAAACAACAATCAAACCGTTCCGATATCAGGGCTATATGAAAATTGGTTTTTAGATTATGCTTCTTACGTTATACTTGATAGGGCTGTGCCCCATATCAACGATGGATTGAAACCCGTGCAACGCCGTATTCTTCATTCGTTAAAAGAAATGGACGACGGTCGGTTTAACAAGGCTGCCAATGTCATCGGTAATACGATGAAGTATCATCCCCACGGTGATGCATCCATCGGTGATGCGATGGTGCAAATCGGTCAAAAGAATCTACTCATCGATTGCCAGGGAAACTGGGGAGACCCCACTACCGGCGATTCCGCCGCAGCACCTCGTTATATTGAAGGGCGCTTAAGTAAATTCGCCAACGATGTCGTTTTCAATCCAGACACCACCGAGTGGCAATTAAGTTATGACGGCCGGAATAAAGAACCGGTTACGCTCCCGGTAAAATTTCCTTTGTTATTGGCTCAGGGAGCGGAAGGGATTGCGGTCGGCTTAGCGACCAAGGTGATGCCGCACAATTTTGTGGAGCTCCTGGATGCATCGATCGACGTACTTCGCGGCGGTCGCCCAAACCTGGTGCCCGATTTCCCAACGGGCGGTCTGGCAGATGTGTCGGCCTATAATGAAGGCATGCGGGGAGGAAAGGTGAAAGTGAGAGCGCGGATTGAAGAGCGCGATAAGAAAACCTTGGCCATTACAGAAATTCCGTTCGGAACTACTACCGGTGGACTGATCGATAGCGTTATTTCGGCTAACGATAAGGGTAAAATTAAAATCAAAAAGATCGAAGACAATACGGCCGCAACGGTCGAAATTATTGTACACCTGGCGCCGGGGATCTCCCCCGACGTAACGATCGATGCACTCTACGCTTTTACGGATTGTGAGGTGTCAATCTCGCCAAATACCTGTGTTATTCGCGATGATAAGCCGCATTTCATGAGTGTCAATGAGGTGCTCATTGAAAATACAGCACATACCAAAGGCCTGCTTCAACAGGAACTGGAGATCCGTTTAAACGAATTACAGGAAAAAATCTTTTTTAGCTCCCTGCTTAAAATCTTTATTCAGGAGGGGATGTATAAGCATGCCGACTACGAAAATGCCGGGAATTTTGAGGTGGTAGTAACCGTATTAAACCGCTTGTTTACGCCCTTTTTTGATCGCTTTTACCGGGAAATACTGCCCGAAGATTATAAAAAGCTGATTGATAAGCCGATGAGCAGCATCACGCGCTTCGATGTGAAAAAGGCGGATGAGCAGATGAAAAGCTTAGAGGAGGAAATTAAGGAAGTGCGGCATCACCTGAAGTATTTGACGGATTATGCCATCGCTTGGTTCCAGAAACTAAAGGATAAATACGGAAAAGGGCGCGAACGGAAAACCGAGATCCGCATATTCGAAAAGGTAGAAGCGGCACAGGTGGCTTTAGCCAACGTGAAATTATATGTAAATCGGGCCGACGGTTTTATCGGAACGGGACTGAAGAAAGATGAGTATGTAGGCGATTGTTCTGATATCGACGATATTATTACCTTCAGAGAGAATGGCACCTGCTTGGTCACGAAAGTGCAGGATAAAGTATTTGTGGGTAAGGATATTATTCACGTCGGCGTTTTTAAGAAAGGCGATGAACGCACGGTCTATAATATGATTTACCGGGATGGCAAGACGGGCATTTCCTATATTAAACGCTTTTCGATATTGGGGGTGACAAGGGATAAAGAATACGACCTGACCAAGGGTAGCAAGGGTTCGAAGGTTCTCTATTTTACGGCAAATCCAAATGGGGAGGCCGAAGTGGTAAATGTACAACTCAAACCGCATTCCAAGCTACGGAAACTGCAGTTTGACCTTGATTTTGCAGAAATAGCGATTAAAGGGCGCGGGTCGCAGGGAAACATAGTAAGTAAATATCCGATAAAAAAGATTACCCTGAAATCCAAAGGGATTTCCACCTTGGCGGGCAGGAAAATCTGGTTTGACGATGTCTTGAACCGTTTGAATGTCGACGGCAGAGGTAAATATTTAGGCGAGTTTGACGGCGATGACCGCATATTGGTCGTGATGCCCGATGGTACGTATCATCTAACCAGTTTTGAGCTGACAAACCACTTTGATCCGAAAATGTTACGGATCGAAAAATATAAGCCCGAACAGGTGTATACGGCGGTTCATATAGACGGCAAGAGTGGTAATTATCTAGTAAAAAGATTCGTTTTTGAAAATACGCCCATCGGTAAAAGTACCTCCATTATCAACGACGATGCGGGATCGAAGTTGTTGATCCTTACCAACGGAAAGGATCCGCTCGTCAGACTCGACGTGTTAAAAGGGAAAACACAAATTCCGGAAACAACAGAACAACATTTAAATGAAGTTGTTGATATTAAAGGGATGAAAGCGCAAGGAAATCGGCTGAGTCCGCATGAGATTAAGAAGGTAACTTTATTGTCTGCAGAGGACGAATACGTTGAATCGAGTGCGGAGGCGAAAGAAGGTGAAAAAACCGGGGAGGAAGACGTTGCGGCTGTTGACGGCCATACAGAAGGGGCGAACCCTGAAGACAAAGGGCCGGCTGAGAAAGCTAAGTCAAAAATTGACTTGGAGATTACCAATCCGGATGACATCGATTTGGACGATAATGGTCAACAATCCTTATTTTAGCGTATATTTTAAAGGGTTTACTGTGCATCAGTAAGGCCTTGGTGCTACTTAAATTAAACCGATATGAAAGCAACATTTGGAGGAGGATGCTTCTGGTGTACAGAAGCGATTTTTCAGCAACTAGCGGGGGTTAATACCGTGCTGCCCGGATATATGGGAGGACATAAAGAGAATCCTACCTATAAGGAAGTCTGTACCGGAGAAACCGGGCATGCCGAGGTGGTGCAAATTGATTATAATCCTAATAAAATCTCTTATAAAAATCTATTGGGCGTTTTCTTTAAAACACATGACCCAACAACCTTAAATAGACAAGGCAACGATATCGGCACCCAATATCGCTCGGCCGTATTTTATCATGATGCTGAACAAAAATTCGAAGCGGAAACCTTTATCAATAAATTAACGGAGGAAAACGTGTTCGACAGTCCGATTGTTACAGAGGTAGTGGAAGCGCAAACTTTTTATGAGGCGGAGGACTATCACCACGATTACTTTAATAACAATCCCGAGAATGCCTACTGTGCGGCCGTGATACAGCCGAAATTGCAGAAATTTTTGAAGAGTTTAGCGAATGCTTAATGCTTGGCTATGAGTCCCCTAGTAGGTATCTCCTCGGCTTCGGCTTTTTGTTCTAAGCGTATATAGGTTTGGCAGAGCAAGCTTGGGGCGTGCTGTACATGAACGCTTCGGTTGGAACGGTTTTACAAGTTGCGGAAAATAATCGCCTTTTTATTTGTACTTGTTCTAAATAAATTCTATACTTGCATTATTAATAATCGTTCTAAATAAAGACGGTTTATTTAAAGAAATAGCATGTCTCATGTTAGGTTTGGTTGGTTAAAGTTTCCGGTTTCTGCTTCATTTCTTGAAACCGGATTCTTTGTTAAAACAGCATCTTGCTGCTGGAATAAGAGATCTATATAGATTGTTTATATAGTTGTTTAGTTTAGTTAGTGTAAAGCGGTTGTCGGGAGATATCCGCTTTATTTTTACTGTTCATCCCATAACGCTATTTCATCCTTCACGCAACCCTTTTTACCGCAAACTTAAGTCTTTTAGTGTCGATGTTTCCATGCCTATCCTTCGTTTCCCATTCGCTCGTTCACTGCTGACTTAGGAAGTATAGGTGTGTAGCTCTTCGACAACTCCCAAATCCCTGCTATTTAAGAACCCAGTAACCGAGTATCAACCAAAGAATCCCTTTCAATAGAAAGAAAAGAAAACCCCAAAATCCAAGTCGCTTGAGCCAGGTAATGAATTTACTGTTTTTCGGGCTTTCTTTGTGTTCCATGATCATTAAGACGTACAATGGAGTGCCTTGTTACCGTTGTTTGCAACAAAAGAGAATTATCTTGTCGAACAACGATTCGACAGGGAATAAGAACCTTTTTTAAGGTAAAGGTATAAAACTTTATCGGATTTCTATAGCGCCCGCATATACGCTATCCGAACTGTTGTTACTTCCATCCTCAGCGAAAAAGGCGATATAAGCGTGAAATGTTGATCCTGCTTTGACCCCATTCGGAATTTCTATTTGGTCATATCCTTCGTGCCGATAATTACCAAATTGCTTACCGGTGGCGAAAGTGATTTCCCCATCTAAGTATAAGAGCAGTAGTGTTCGGTTACGGATATTAACCGATTCCTTTTCGTCTTTCGGGTTATACTTCCAGGTAAACTGAACGTAATCCCCCTCTCTGATCGCTTGTACCTCTTTTGGCGCAGGTAAAATGCCTTTACTGAAGGTGAAATTTTCATAAATCAGCTTATATCCACCTTCTTCTTCCAATATAGCCTCTTTAAGGTTATACGACATAGCCGAGTTATGCCCTGTTCGATTGGGGGCGTAGTTCATAAAACCCAGGCGAACGAAAGGTACAACGGGACTTAACATTTCTTGCATGAAACTGAATTTACTGCGTTGCTTCGCTTGGGATTGAGTAGGTTTTCGGTTTCGATTTATGCGTGGCAAGGAGCGAACATAGTCGATCCCTTTCCACTTACAAAAGACCACACTACCTACCTTTCCCGAGATTGGGCCATTGGCGCCGTTGATTGCTTTTCCCATAACATTTATCATGACGGTTCGTACTTGGCACATCTTATGGTTAAGACTGTACCAACTTATTTACTAAGATATAATAAAGAGTTAACAAATAAGGACTTAAATTGTATTTTAGTCGGCTTTATCCGAACAAGGTCCGAATAAAGTCCGAACAAAATCCAAATAAAGTCCTATTAAATAGATAAGTTGGTAATAAGAAAGGCCCTTGATGCCCCATAGGGAGGGCACCGAGAGTAACTTTTTAATGTGCTTTTTTAGTTGAATTGAAAGGACTGAAGGCCGTTCGGTTAGCTTCTAAACTTTCCGAATACGCCTAATGGAAGTTTATTGCCGGCTGTCGCTTGTAGGAATAGTTCGCCAGTCTCTAGGTTTTTAACCGAGGGAAAGGCACTTTTAATAAGATTCTCGACAATGACCGAGGAGAAGCCAAGGGAGTAAGTGTTTAAAATCAGAAAATGTTCCTTTGGATCCAATAATTGAACGACATCCGTCATCATTTCCATGATGTGGTCTTCTAATTTCCACTTTTCGCCTTTAGGGCCATGGCCATAAGCTGGCGGGTCCAAGATGATGCCGTTATATTTATTGCCTCTTTTCAATTCGCGCTTAACGAATTTTAAGGCATCCTCTACCACCCAACGGATATTATCTAAGCCCGACAGTTCCTGGTTTTCGTTCGCCCAGGTCACCACCTGCTTAATCGAGTCGACATGGGTCGTATCCGCGCCCGCGGCCCGAGCTATTAAGGAAGCGCCGCCGGTATAAGCGAAAAGATTCAACACTTTGGGATGGGGCGTCTTGAAAGATTTGATGGTAGATGAGATGTAATCCCAGTTCACAGCCTGCTCAGGAAATATGCCGACATGCTTGAAAGAAGTAAGTCCTAATCGGAATTTGATTGCTACATCCGGGTTTTTATAGGCGATATGCCACCTGTCGGCGGTCTTCGGGTTTTTCTTAACCCAATCGCCTGTTGTTGCTGAGCGACCTTTGAACCGGATGTGATGACGTTTAGTCCACTCTTGCTCACTTAGGGCTTTTGGCCAGACGGCTTGCGGTTCCGGACGAATCAGTATCAAATCGCCGAAACGTTCCAGTTTTTCAAAATTACCGGAATCTATCAATTCATAGTCTTTCCAATACTGAGGGGTCAAAAGCTGTATGCTGGATGTCTGTGTCAAAACGTTTATTTTTTTGGCAAAGATACGGATTTTGTTGTTGGTTCTTGGATAAGAGCATATAAGCTTTAGGCTATAGGCAAAAAGCTATAGGTCTACAGCCTGCTGCATATAGCCTACTGCTTTATTAAAACTTCTCCTTGGCGATTTTCATAAACGGGCTGGCAAATACGAAATCGTTTAGCTCTTCGACGTCCGTGTGGGCGATTTCTTTGTTAGAGCCTTCCCACCTCTTCTCCCCTTGATATAAAAAGAGGATGTATTGGCCGATGCCCATTACCGAGTTCATGTCGTGTGTTACTACAACCGTCGTGGTATTGTACTCCTCTGTAATGTCTTGGATCAGCTCATCGATTACAATGGAAGTGCGGGGATCCAGACCGGAGTTAGGTTCATCACAAAAGAGATATTTCGGCGTCATAGCGATGGCTCTTGCAATACCGACCCGCTTTTTCATCCCGCCGGAAAGTTCGGCAGGAAATAGCTCGTTCCTCCCTTCCAGGTTTACGCGCTCCAAACAAAAGTTCGCACGGTCAATCCGTTCCTTCTTGCTCATATCGCTAAACATCTGCAAGGGGAAGGTGATATTCTCTTCCACTGTCATCGAATCAAATAGCGCCGAGTTTTGGAACAGCATGCCAATTTCCTTGCGGATAGGAATGCGTTCCTCGAAATTCATCCGCGTGAAGTCCTGATCTTGATAAAGTACCTTTCCTTTATTGGGTTCGTGTAGGCCGACCATGCATTTGAGCAAGGTACTTTTTCCGGATCCCGATCCGCCAATAATCAGACTGATTTTGCCTGGTTCAAATTTGGCAGATATGCCCCGGAGTACCTCATTGTCACCAAACGATTTATATATGTCTTGAACTGTAATCATTTTAATAAGTCTTAAGTGCCAAGTAATTTACGATAGCTACACTTTCTTTTATAGCGCGGCTCTTTCCATTATTGATCGATGTACCAGCGCTGCTTCCTAAGGTTGTCTACAGCATGAGGGCCGTAAGGATATAGTCTGTTGCCAAAATCATAATACAACTGACGACAACGCCTTGCGTACTTGCTTGGCCCACCTCTAAGGCTCCTCCTTTTACGTAGAAGCCGTGATAAGCCGCTACGGAAGTGATAACAAAACCGAATACAAAAGCTTTTACCAAGGCTACGGCCACCGTATAGCCATTAAAATCTCCCGTAATGCCCATAATATAATCTGAAGCCGTTACAGCACCCGATAGAGATCCTCCAACTAAGCCGCCACTTAGGGCCAGGAATATGGATAAAATGACTAAGACGGGCACCATCGTAACGCCCGCTAAAATTTTAGGAAGAATTAAGTAGCCCGGCGCATTGATGCCCATGATTTCCAATGCATCAATTTGTTCGGTGACACGCATTGACCCAATTTGTGAGGAGATAGATGAGCCGACTTTGCCAGCCAGCACCAGCGCCGAGATGGTAGGACTTAACTCCAATATACTGGAATCGCGATTAATTTGCCCAATGATGGAGTTGGGAATGAGATCCGACACTAACTGAAACGCGATTTGCATAGTCATTACAGCCCCTATAAAGGTAGAGATGATGGCAATTAAGCCCAAAGAGCCCACACCGATACTGTTCATCTCGTGCATGATCTCTTTCCAGTAAATACTTGCTTTCTCAGGTTTTTTAAAAACTGATTTTAAAAGTAAAAGATATTTGCCGAAGCTTGTAAAAAACATACGCGTGTCTCAAGAAAAATTGTGATCACCAAACTTATATAAAATCGCATTGATATGCAATTTAGCGAATCGGCCGACCAAACAGAAATACAAACAGCAATTTAATATATTTGTTTGTTATGAGCGAATGGCTCATGGTGAATAATTCAAAAAAAGCAAAACTATAGCATGGAAAAATGTGCGCTCATAACCGGGGCAACCAAAGGGATTGGACGGAGCATCGCGCTGGCATTGGCAAAGGAAGGTTACCATCTCCTGTTAACGGCTCGAACGGAAAGCAATTTGATAGCACTGCAAGGCGAACTCCAGTCGCTATGCCCCGATCAGCAAATAATCTATCAGGTGACAGACTTTAAAGATCAGGAGCAGGTGAAAGAATTAGCACGGGCGGTGGATCGTGTTTTCCCTGAATTGGAGGTGCTGGTGAATAATGTAGGCCTTTTTATTCCCGGTAGTTTGTTCGATGAAGCGCCCGGTGCCCTGGCGGATCAATTTGCGGTCAATGTGTTAAGCATGCATTATCTTGCCGTTTATTTTGGTAAAAAGATGCGCCAAAAGGGAGGAGGACATCTTTTCAATGTGGGTTCTGTGGCAGGCAAATCACCTTTTTTAAAAGCCGCGTCCTACAGTGTAACAAAGTATGCTGTCCATGGTCTAACAGCTATATTGAGGCAAGAGCTTGGGAACTACGGGGTTAAAGTTACCGAAATCATCCCGGGTTCTACATACACTTCATCTTGGGAGGGCGTTGATATTCCGGAAGAGAAGTTTGTTGCAGCGACAGACATTGCGAATGCCGTAGTGGCCTGTTTAAAGATGAGTAAAGGCGCCAATGTGGACGAAATCCTTATTCGGCCGCTTGATTTGGAGATTTAGCTGAGCTGTCGAACGGTGAATAGGGGCCTTTAGCTGAAAGCACAAAGGCTACCGCATACAGCTTACAGCAAATAGCTTATTACAATGGAAAAGGAATTAAGGAGAAACGAACAAGAAGGCATGCTGGGTGGCGTTTGCGCAGGACTTGGGGAATACCTCGCGATCGATAAGGTCTGGATACGGGTTTTATTTATACTTAGTGTTTTTTTTAGTGCTGTGGGCATTGGCCTGGTAGGACCGATCGTTTATGTCGTCATGTGGATCGTGGTCCCTCGCAAAGCTTTCGACTTTCCTGATTTTCGGGAGCCCCATGGTCGGCCGCCCGGCGGGAAAAGCTACTACGTTGGTGGAGAGAACCTGTTTCGGGATGTGGGACGGAAACAGCGGCGCGAAAGAAGGGCCGTAGGCTTTGTGCTTTTGTTTGTTGGTTGTTTGTTCCTGCTCTTGCAATCCGATTTTATTACCTGGGATGAGTTTATAAAGTACTGGCCGTTGGTACTGGTGATTGGAGGCCTTTTTACCATTTTCACTTCGTTTAACGGGCGAGGCGAGGGCGAGCAAGGAGAGCAGATCAAAGATCGACCTTACGAGGATGAGGAGCGCAGAGGCAAGGGGCCTGAAGAACCTTTATAGCTAGGGAAATGGCGGTAGATGTTGTGCCGGCAGTTAAAATATGAGCCGACCTGGGCTGGTTAGATTGTTAATGATATAAAAGATATGGACAGAGAAAGATTAAATTGGGGCTTGGTGCTGCTGTTTATCGGCGTCATGTGGCTGTTGAGCAATACCGGGGTTATTTCTTTTTATTGGTCGAGTTTATGGCGCTTTTGGCCCGTATTTTTGATCATTTTAGGGGTTAATCTGTTGCTGCCCAAACACGGGATCGGGAACCTGATTTCCGTAATTGCCACTATCGCTATTTTGATTTTTATTGGTTTTCAAGTATCAAAACCAAGTACAGCCTGGGGTGAACGTGCACATTTTCGCGGACGCGCAGATGTGGATGAAACGGGGGATGACGGAGAAGTTAAGGAAGCAGATTTTTCGAGTCCCTATAACGCAGGCATCCGAAGGGCACGCTTGGAGATCAAAGGCGGTGCGGTAGAGTATAAAATGGAGGGAACGGCGACTGATCTATTTAAGGCCCATTCACGCGGTGTTTTTGCAGGCCACGCTCTTCAAACAACCACCAAAGATTCGGTGGCGGAACTATTCTTCAACATGAAAGATGTTAAGAAGAAAAATTGGAACATCGATGGCGATGAAAATAAAGTCGACATGTCGCTAAACACGAATCCGCTTTGGACGATTCGGGTTGATGTTGGCGCGGGAGCCGTTGATTTCGACTTAAGCCAATATAAGGTAGAACGTCTCACCTTAAAGGGAGGCGCGGCTTCCTTTGAAACGAAGCTTGGCATGCCGGTCGGCGAATCGGTGATTGAGGCTGAGTCGGGTGTAGCAAGTATAGAAATCGAGATCCCGAAAGAGGCAGCGGCCCGGATCGACGTGAAGTCGGGCTTATCCTCCAAGGAGTTTTCCGGATTCGTTAAACAGAACGACGGAACTTATATTACTGATGGGTTCGAGCAGGCCCGACATAAATATTTAATTGATTTAAAAGGCGGACTTAGCTCGTTTTCTGTGAAGAGGTATTAGTTCGTTGTTAGTTATCAGTTGCCGGTTGCCAGTTGTGGGTATGCATTGCCTAATGCTTACAGTTAACGAAGCTGTTAACCGTCCCTACGGTAGGCAAACTTTTAATTTGACAGGGAAGGAGTTAGTAGGGATTGATAGGCGTTAACAAATAGTAGCAGTAGCGGTTGCAGTAGCACCGGCGGGGTTTTGACTTTTGAATTTTTACTTTTGAATTTTTACTTTGTATTATATTATAAAGGACGGCAAACCATTCGGCCCGCTTAGTTTAGCGCAGCTCGAAGAAATGGAACTGAGGGGGACAGACTTCATCAAAGAGGTGGGCTGGGACGATTATAAGGAACTCCGGGAAATCCCCGATCTGAGTGCGAAATTGGGTGTTCAGTATGAGCGAGCACTACCTCAATACTATGCTACCCTGGATGTTCGATTGCTCGCTGCGGGTATTGACTACTTTTTTGCCTTTTTAATTTACTGTTGCTTTGCACTGGCCATCGTGATGAAAGCGGAGCATCCGCAGGAGCAGTGGACACTTCTTTTGTTCGGATTAGCCATTGTGCCCTTATGTAAATTTATCCTCTGTGTTGTTGGTGAAGGTTCTGCTAAAAATGCTTCTCCGGGCAAGCTGCTATTACAGATCAAAGTGACCGATACCCGGGGTAATCCCATTGGCTTCGGACGGGCGCTATGGAGAAACATAGCCAAATTAACCGGTTTGCTGACCTTAGGTGTTAGCTATTTGATCGGGTTTATGGACCGGAAACAGCAGTGCTTCCACGATAAATTGGCTGGCACCATTGTTATTAAGGGGCGGTTGATATAAGAAAGGGAGTTGTCAGTTGCCAGTTGCCAGTTGCGAGTTGCCAGGCGCCGGTTACTTGTTTTACGTTATAGGCTGTAAGCTCCGTTCGATCAAGCAGAAGCGTTCCGAAGAACAATATAACTCCTTTTACATTAAGCGGACAATCTTTAAGATGCTGTGTATTAATGCATTAAATTTATTTTATTCAAACCTTCGAAGATAAAAAAAATTAAACACTTGTTTGAATTAAACGTTTGTTTAACTTTGCGCCGTTAATTCGTCAACGGAATGATTGAGTATAGTGAAAAGCAGCTTTTGATCATGGATACAGCCTTGCATCTATTTTCGGAAAAAGGCTATGATAAAACTTCTATCCGGGATATCGCACAAGCAGCGGAGGTGAATGTCGCGATGGTGTCCTATTACTTCGGATCAAAAGAGAAATTGCTGGAAGCCCTTTTTAAAAAGCATTTTACATTTATTACGGGTAAATTAGAAAGTATTCTCTATGAAAAGGGCAGTACAGCCTTTGAAAAAGTAGAACAGATAATTGATGTATTTATCGACACGCTCTACAGTAGACAACGTTTTAATCGGCTGATGACTAGAGAAGCCAGTATCTTGCAAGAAGGCCCTTTATTCGATATGGTGTTTGAAATGAAGAACAAAAACGGGAAGTTGGTAGAAAAGGCGGTGAAAGCCGGACAGCGATTGGGCGCTTTTCGAAAGGACGTTAATGTTTTCTTTCTTTCTTCTGTGCTCATTGGAAGTGTGAACCAAACGCTTACTAATTGTCGATATGATGCCCAAAACGCTAAACTCGACCGTCGGGAAGCGGAGCGTTTTCAGCAGGAGAAAATCAACATATTGAGAAGTCATCTCAAGCAAATGTTTATTGCTTACTTAACGCAACCGGAATTAAAAGATAAGAGCAAAAATGAATAATATAATAAATAAGGTGAATAAACTTTTAGTAGGGTGTTGCTTACTTGTTATAGGAAGCAATACGGTATTCGCACAGGAACAAAGAACGCTCACTTTACAACAGGCGATTGATCTGAGCTTGGAAAACAGTAAAGAGTTGAAGGTGAGCGACACGAAGGTAAAACAAGCCTTGGCGTCTTTACAAGAAGCAAAGGACAACCGCTTACCTGACATTGATGTTTCCGGGCAATACATGCGGGTCAATAAGCCCAATGTGGATTTTAAGTTATCCGGTTCGGATGAGTCGGGAGAAAGTTCAGGTGGGGGCGAAGCGCCGAATGTGAGCCAAGCGATGTTTGGAATGGCTACCGCAAGCTTACCGATTTTTGCCGGTGGGAGAATTACCAACGGAATCGCTTCTGCTAAATATTTGGGAAAGGCAGCTGAATTGGATGCCGAACGTAATAGGCAGGAGGTCATTCAAAACACGATTGCTGCCTATTATAATCTATACAAGGCGCAAGCAGCGGTCAAATTGGTGACCGAAAACTTAAACACGTCTAAGCAACGGGTGAAGGATTTTGCAAACATGGAAGCGAACGGTTTAGTTGCCAGAAACGATTTGCTAAAGGTGCAACTGCAGGAAAGCAACCTGGAATTGGCCTTGCTTAATGCCGAGAACAACGAAAAAATTACCAATTTTAATTTCGACTTAATGCTTGGTTTGGACGAAACGACAAAATTGATTTTGGATACCGGCAGCCTGGAAATTCGTCCGCAGGTTAAATCGCTAGCCGAATGGGAGAATCTGGCATTGGATAGCCGCGCTGATTTTAAGGCGCTTTCAAACCGCCAAGATGCCGCACATGCCAACGTGAATGTGGCGAAAGGTTCTTATTATCCGTCCCTGGCGATTTCGGCAGGCTATGTAGGGGTAAACGTGCCGAATGCGTTGACAATTACAAATGCCTTGAACGCAGGTGTAGGTTTGAGTTACAATTTGGCCTCTTTATACAAAGCCGGCGCGAAGGTGAAACAAGCAAAAGCGCAGGAAGAGCAGTTAGCGTGGACTCAAGAGCAACTGAAAGACGGTATCCGCATTGAGATACATAAAGCGTATCAGGATTATACGCAGAGCTTGAAAAAGATTCAGGTGTACGAAAAAGCCGTGGAGCAGGCCAATGAGAACTACCGCATTACCAAGAACAAATACGATAATAGTCTAGCGACCACGACCGACTTGCTTGACGCTGATGTAGCACGTTTACAGGCGGGAATCGATTATGAGTATGCGAAAGCCGATGCGGTAGTAGCCTATAATAAGTTATATGAAAGCGCGGGTGTAAGCGCCGCAGAATAAAAATAAGACATTAAAAAAGATAGTAGCAATAAATATGGAAAGCAATAATCAAACGGCAGCAAAAGAACCGGAAAAAAAATCTGGAAATAAAGGTTTTGCAATTGTTTTTGTTCTTTTAGTTCTTGTTGGAGGAACATATGGTGTCATTAAATATCTCCATAGCCAAAAGCATGAAGAAACAGATGATGCTCAGATTGTATCTACCATCAGTCCGGTTATCCCTCGTGTATCGGGTTATATTAAGGAAGTTCGCGTGAGCGATAACCAATTGGTGCATAAAGGGGATACTTTAGTCATTCTCGACGATCGGGATTATCAAATAGGCTTGGCACAGGCGGAGGCCGCCTTAGCGAGCGCAGAAAGCAATGCGCACGTAGCCGGTGCAGGCATTCAAGTAGCCCAGGCCAACATCAGTACCTCGCAAGTGAATGTGAATACCGTAGAGGCACAGATAGAATCGGCGAAGATCAATTTGTGGAGAGCGGAGAACGACTTTGAGCGCTACGAGAATTTGATTAAAGATCACAGCATCACCCAACAGCAATATGAGGAGGCACTGGCGGATAAGCAATTAGCGCAAAGGCAATTGGATATCCTGCAAACACAAAAGCAATCTGCAGCCAGACAAGCGGCAGCCGTGGGTACGCAGAAATCGGTGAGTGCCGGACAAGCCTCTGTTGCGGAAGCCACCATTAAACAAAGGGAGGCGGAAGTAGAAGCAGCTAAATTAAACGTTTCATACACTATTATTACAGCTGCAATTGACGGACAGATCGGTAAGGTGAACTTACAGCCAGGGCAATTCCTGTCGGCCGGACAATCGCTATTCAACATTGTGCCGACTACCGAAAAATGGGTGATTGCAAACTTTAAAGAAACGCAGCTTACCAAGATGAAAGCCGGACAGCAAGTCACTATTAAGGTGGATGCTTATCCCGACTCTACATTAGAAGGGGTGGTAGCTTCCTTTTCACCGGCCACAGGTGCTGCGCAATCCTTATTGCCACCGGATAACGCTTCAGGCAACTTCGTAAAGGTGGTTCAACGTGTACCGGTACGGATCGACTTTAATGAAGGGCAAAGTCCGGAGTTAATCAAAAATATCCGCACCGGAATGAACGTGTTGGTGGATGTGCATCTTAATTAGCTCTTGGAAATCAGCTTTCAGCCGTCCGATTTATTCATTGAAGCTATTGAATAGATGATGAGCATATTTTATAGCCCATTAAAAGCTGATTGCTAACGGCTGGCAGCTGAAATCTTAAAACATATGGAACAAAATTCTTTAGTCGAATACGGTTGGCGTCGGGCGATTATTACGATAACAGCCATTTTATGCGCGCTTCTGGAGATTGTTGATACAACGATTATCAACGTTGCCTTAAATGAAATGCGCGGGAATATGGGCGCTACGTTGAGCGAGATTGGTTGGGTGATTACGGCTTACGCAATTGGTAACGTAATTGTCGTACCTTTAACAAGCTTTCTTTCGCAGCAATTTGGCCGGCGTAACTATTTCGCAGCTTCGGTTATTCTTTTTACAGTATGTTCGTTTCTCTGTGGTAACGCTACCACGATGTGGGAATTGATCTTGTTTCGATTTCTTCAGGGTGTAGGTGGGGGTGCCTTATTGGTGACCTCTCAAACCATCATCACGGAGGTCTATCCGGTAGAGAAAAGAAGTATGGCGCAGGCCTTATATGGATTGGGCGTTATTGTCGGCCCTACATTGGGACCGCCGCTCGGGGGTTACATCGTCGAAAATTATAGTTGGCCCTATATCTTTTATATCAATATTCCGATCGGCGTGATTGCCACCATGCTGACGCTTAAGTTTGTAAAAAGTCCGAAATACGGAGAGAAGAAATCGGCAAGCGAAATTGATTGGTGGGGAATTGTGTTTTTAGCGGGGGCTGTCGGTTCACTTCAGTTTGTGTTGGAACGCGGACAAGAAGAAGATTGGTTTAATAACAGCATGATCCTCGCCTTTTCGATCGTATGTGTGGCTTCCATTTACCTCTTTATCTGGCGTGAATTAACTGCAAAGAATCCGATTGTCGAATTAAGGGTGTTGAAAGATGGTAACCTGCGTGTTGGCACCATCTTGTCCTTCATTATGGGATTTGGGTTATATGGTTCGACTTTTATTATTCCTTTGTATACCCAAAACAACTTGGGGTGGACGGCCTATCAGGCAGGTTTATTGATGGTGCCATCGTCGTTAATGACCGCTTTCATGATGCCTATCATCGGACAGGTATTGCAGCGGGGCGTCAAACAAAAGTACTTGGCTGCTTTGGGAATGTTCCTCTTCTTTCTGTTCTGTTTCTGGGGAGTTCATATTTTAACACCGGATACCGGTGAAGGGAATTTCTTCTGGATGCTCATGCTGCGTGGTCTGGCCATGAGTATGTTGTTTATCCCGGTAACTACTTTGTCGCTTTCGACTTTAAAAGGTCCGCAAATCGGACAGGGTGCGGCCTTTACAGGAATGATGCGGCAACTGGGTGGCTCCTTCGGTATCGCTTTGATTACCACCTTTATGACCAGGCAAAATGCGGCACACCGCAATAATTTAATCGAACATATCAATCCGAACAATCCGATTTTCCAACAAAGGTACCAAGGGATGGTGTCTAATTTTATGCAGCACGGTATGGCGCCTAATCAGGCGAAGGCCGCTGCCTTGAAAGCAATGGATGGATCGTTAATGGGACAAGCGTCCGTGCTTTCGTATATGGATGTATTCCTGTATATCGGTATTATGTTTTTGATCTGTGTTCCCTTTATCCTGATGCTGAAAAATGCAAAGGCCAAAGTAGATATGTCGAATGTGCACTAAGAAGTAGAAATTCAAAAGTAAAAAGTCAAAAGTAAAAATTCAAAAGTCAAAACCCCGAAGGGCGTATTGCTTATGGCCTACCGCCTAAAGCTTGCCGCTTATGGCTTACTGCTAGCATGTGTGTTAAAAAATGTTAATGCATACATTTAACCAATTAATTCAATAACTTTGCAAAAAGCATTGTACTGGATTTATGGGCAGAGTTTACACCCTCTTTTTCTTTATTGCGATAGGGCTTATGGCAGCATCATGCGATAAGGAGGAGGTGTATGTGTATGATCAACAGCTTGTGCTGGAACGGGAGGCTCCTTTAATTGCTTCCTATATTACGGCGCATCATTTGTCTGATTCTGCTAAACTCCATCAGGAAACCGGTATTTGGTATATTTTGACTGATTCGGGCGCTACATCGGTCGATTACCTAACGACAGATTCAGCAACGAACAGCGAACAGTTAAAAAATAAATCGATTCGGGTTAAGTATACAGCTCGTATGTTGGATAGCACCGTCTTTGAGGACAACACCATGTTGGATTCGATTCCCTATCAGCCACTATTGAGCTCGGATACCGATACAGGCAGAATTTTGGCTTGGAAAATAGCGTTTTACCCGAAGGTGGTTGGCGGTTTACTGGAAAGTGGTTTGCGCATAGGCGCGAAGATCCGGATTATTACCCCCTCTGTTTATGGCTATCAAGACCGACCCTATGGAGTGGTGAAGGAAAACTCACCGCTCGACTACGAACTGGAGGTTTTGGATATCACCGATATAGAAAGCCCCACAACAACGCAAAAGAACTGATTTTCATATTTATTAGATAAAGAGATAAAGCATAAATGAATCTTTCCATTAGAAAAATATCCTTATTGAGTTTATTTGGCGTGGCCCTTTTCGCGGCATGCAAAAAGCAGGAATACCAAAATATTGAAGAGCTCGATACCGCTAATATTGAGGCTTACATTCGGGCCAATAACCTGCAAGTAGAGCCGCTTGGCAATACCGGTATGTATTATCAGATTCTGGAAGAGGGTACTGGAAACGATATCAGCTATACGGGGCAATATCCGCTTGTTTACACCGTGAAGTCTTTAGACGGCGTTTATAGCGTCGCGGATACTTTTGCGGCAACCAATCGGTATTTTGATTATTTGGGATACTTTTTGGGCGCTTCCCCACAAGGATCAAGCATTGCTAGCAATCCGAATTATCAGGGACAACTTGAAAAAGAGGAAGGGCTGAAAATGGCGATTCGGACGGCACTAAAGAAAACGGATGGTCAGATTCGGGTATTGATTCCTTCGCGCCTTTTGAGTTATGGCCGCAATGGGGTGCCTGAGCAAGGTATTCCTTCCAATGCGTCGATGGAATATGTCATCCGCGTCATTGATAGTGCCAGTATACCTGCGTATGAAGACTTATCCATCCAGAAGCGGATAGAGGCTTTGGGACTGTCGAGTAATGAATACGAGAAAACCGAGAGCGGTATATATTATCACATAAATGAAATGGGTGAAGGGGATCCTATTTTATCTTTAGACTCTACATTGACCCTTAGTTATACAGCGAAGTTATTAAACGGAGCACAGATCGATCAATCTGATTCAGTAAATTATGCACTGCGGAATTTAGTAAGATCCTGGCAGGAAATCGTACCGAAAATCAGGAAAGGTGGACAGGTACACTTTTTCAGCCCGTCCAGCGAGGCCTACGGTTTAGGAGGTGGTGCTGTTCCGTTTAGCTCACTGGAATTTGATGTTGCCGTTAAAGACAATTAAGCCTTTAAGACAAGCGTTAGGTTTGATCTTCCTTGCTGAAAATATTTTTTAAAGCCGCCTCCAGCGTTGGGTATTGAAAGCGGAATCCGGTATTGATAATTTTTTCAGGCGACACGCGCGTGCTGTCCAACAATAAGTCGCTCATCTTTCCTAAGATCGATCTTAATACAAAAGCGGGTACCGGCGGCAACCAAAGTGGTTTTCCCAATATTTTAGCGATCTGCCGGTTGAGCTGTTTATTGGTGACGGGTTCCGGTGCAACCATATTGTATACACCTTGCAGGGCCGGGTGTTCTAATGCGTAGATGTACATAGCCACAGCATCGTCCAAATGGATCCACGAGAGGTATTGTTTGCCACTTCCCAAGGTTGCGCCCAGTCCCAATTTAATTGGAGCTGCCAATTTGGGAAGAATTCCCTGATCTTTGGCGAAAATAACACCGCTTCTTAAAGAAAGGGTGCGCAATCCGAGCGAACGTCCCTTGGCCACCGCCATCTCCCAGGCAAAACAGGTCTGTCCTAAAAAATCGTCCGCCGGAACACGGTCTTCATTCAATAATTCGTCACGTTTACTTCCGTAATAACCTGTGCCGGAGGCCGACACGACCTGCTTCACCTGGTGGTCTACTGTTGCCAATAATTTATAGATGAGGCCTATACTGTCGGTTCTGCTTTTGAGTATATGCGTTCGTACCCGCTTACTCCAGGGTTTCTTGCCGATATTTTCGCCGGCAAGGTGAACGACGGCATCTACGTCCTCTACGCAGACTTTATCGATGATGCCCTTTTCGACATCCCAGGTAAAGTACTTTACTTGTTGCGTATCGGGGTGCGGTTTTCGCACAAGGGCGTGGACGATATATCCTTTTTTTGTAAGTGCTGCGGTTAAGTGCCTGCCAACCATGCCCGATGCGCCGGTGATTAATATTTTCTTCATGTGTTCGCAATTAACGTTAAGCAAGCGCGGCTTTGAGCGCCTGTTCAAATGTTAGGCATTCATGAGGGAACAAATCATGGATGTGATTGTTTTCGCACAAGAGGTCCTGTGTAATGTTCTCTCCGAAAGCCCGGGCAGTAGAGACACTTACTCCGGTGGTGAGACTGATGAAAAAAGCCGAAAGTCTGTTGTTCAAACTTGGTAAGGAAATGATCGGTTTATTGACGTGGATCTGTTTCATGTACGCATTCAGCATCTCTTTATAGCTGAGAATATCCGGTCCACCAATGTCGAAACTCTGATTGAAAGCCGCCGGATTGAGCACAATGAAGCTTAAATAAGTCAGTAAATCCTGCAAAGCAATGGGTTGTGCCCGCATTTTGACCAAGCGTTGATTGGCAAAGATGACGAGTCTTGAGGAGATCCTTTTCATCATTTCCATCAAAATGGAATCTTTTCCAATGATGTTACTGATCCTCACAATGGTATAAGAGATATAGCTGTCTATCAGAATCTGCTGGACTTCCTTGATGAAAGGCGTACGTAAACGCGTGATGTAAATAAGTTGCTGACTGTTGCTCCTCCGCGCTTGTTTAATGAAATTGATCAGGGATAAGAGCTCCAGATTTTTATATTGCTCATTCCATTCGGCAGAGTCCTGACTGAGGTAAATCGCTACATCGACTTGCTCCGTAATAGCGGGCGTATAACGTTCGCGTACGAGGTCTCCACGTATTACGGATATGTTAGGATGTTCTGCTGTTGTTTCTAAAAAATGTTGTTCGTTCCGCACTAAGCAAGAAGTCATATACCCTTCGTCAGCTAGATGCCATGCCAATCTCTTTCCCAAATAATTGTTTAGTCCGGTAATTAATACGTTCATTTCGCTAGGCCTGTGTCACGTTTATACTACAATTATATCGTTCTTTCTGTTTAGTTTAAAATAAAATAAGTATTTTATGAGAAAGGGATTAAAAAAAGACAGGCGTTCGCGGCGGTTTGTTAACGGGGTGTAAAAGCTCATAAAGAAAACGGGCGTTCTTGCTTTATGCAATTTAAAACCAGTATATTTGAGATTAAAAGTTTCCTATATTTAAGATGAATAAAGATGCAATTCTTGTGTGGTTTAGAAATGATTTACGCGTTCGTGATAATGAGATATTATGGCAAGCGCTCGCTAAAGCAGACAGGGTAGTGCCGGTTTATATTTTCGATCCCCGCCACTATAAGGTACTCGAAAACGGCATGCATAAAACGGGCCTAATCCGTGCTCGGTTTATCTTAGAAAGTGTACAGGACTTGCGGCGCTCTTTCCGGGCGTTGGGTGCCGATTTGCTGGTGCTTACCGGGTATCCGGAGGAGATATTACCGGTTTTAGCAGAGCGCTATCAGGTTAAAGAAGTATATCATCACCGCGAAGTAGCAAAGGAAGAAACGCATTTATCTACCTTGGTAGAGGAAGCGCTTTGGAAAAAGCGTTTAAATCTTCGCCATTTTATCGGGCATACACTCTATCACAAAGAAGATCTGCCTTTTCCCATTAAGGATATTCCGGATGCTTTCGCGACCTTCCGTAAAAAAATAGAGCGTGAGACAGCCATCCGTCCTTCGGTGCAGACACCCGCGAAGGTGGAGGTGCCGGTCGACTTAGAAGACAGTGAAATTCCTACCTTGGAAGCACTCGGTTTTTCAGCGGATCTCGTAAACGTGGCGGCATCGCCGTTTAAGGGTGGAGAAACCGAAGGGTTGAAGCATCTGGAGGCGCTGCTTGCAGGAAACGATCGGCAGATGGCTGAGCCGCTTGGTTCAGAAGATGGCAGCGCACTGTCGCCTTGGATCGCCTTAGGGTGTCTGTCTGTGCACACGGTTTACCATGCGGTAAAACAACATGAAGATAAAGGTCTGCCGAAGAAGAAAGCCGCAGCGATCATTACAGGCTTGTTGTGGCGGGATTATTTCCGTTTTATGTTTAAAAAACATGGCAATAAGTTCTTTTTGACGAAAGGTTTTTCCAAGGAAGCCCCAAGCTATGAGCTGGTGCAGGAGGCTTTGTTTGAGCAATGGAAAAGAGGAGATACCGGCGATCCTTTTGTTGATGCCGCCATGAACCAACTCAATACCATTGGATTTATACCACAGACTGCCCGAACGCTGGTTGCGCATTATCTGGTCAATGATCTGAATATCAGTCATATCTCCGGTGCTGCTTATTTTGAAGACAAATTGATAGATTATAATCCGGCCTCCAATTACGGAAATTGGGCCCATATTGCCGGCGTAGGTAGCAGTGTGAAAGATAACGGGGTGCGAGATATTAGAAAACTGCAGCATCTATTAAATGCCCAGGGCGAATACGTAAAGCGCTGGAGCGGAGCTCAATTCTCCTTAACAAGCTAAACATTTCCGGCGTTTGCCTTGTATATATATTGTGTAAAAAAAAATGACGTAAATTCTTGTGCAGACTGTGTAATTAAATTTGATTTAATGTGCATTCCGTCAGATATTTTATAACTTTGTCTGCACATCGTATTATAAAGTAAATGGACAGACTTTCATATCTTAGTAACGCAGACTCAAGTTACGTAGAATCAATCTACAAAGCGTATAAGGAAGACCCCGACTCGGTCGATTTTGGATGGCAGAAATTTTTTGAAGGATTCGAATTTGGTGAGCAGGCAGGAGGCGGAGGGCAGCCGGTAGAAGGCGGCGACGTTTCAGAGCACTCACTTAAGGAAATCAGGGTGTTGAATATGATCCATGGTTATAGAGACCGTGGACATTTGTTTACAAAAACAAATCCCGTTCGCGAGCGCAGACCTTACTATCCGGGAAAGGAATTGGAAACCTTTGGCCTATCGGAAGCGGATATGGACACGGTCTTCAATGCCGGGGTAGAAGTTGGCTTAGGACCGGCCAAATTACGGGACATCCGCCAGCTCATTGAAGAGACTTATTGCCAGTCGATCGGTGCTGAATTTACCTATATCCGGCATCCCGAAAAGGTGAAATGGCTGACAGAGTACATGGAAAGTACCCGCAACCAGCCTAATTTCCCGATTGAAAAGAAAAAGCGGATTCTTCAAAAGCTAAACGAGGCCGTTGTTTTTGAGAACTTCTTGGGGACTAAATTTTTGGGACAAAAGCGCTTTTCTTTAGAGGGTGCAGAATCGGTAATTCCAGCCTTGGATTCGATTATCGAAAAAGGAGCCGATTTAGGTGTCCAGGAATTTGTGATCGGTATGGCTCACCGGGGTCGACTCAACGTGCTTGCCAACATCATGGGAAAGACGTATAAGGATATTTTTTCTGAGTTTGAGGGAAAGACCTATGCCGCACAAGGCGAAGAGCCTGATTTCGGTGGGGATGTGAAATACCATTTAGGATTCTCTACGGATGTGAAAACCAACAATGGCAAAGATGTCCATTTGAGTTTGTGTCCGAACCCTTCGCATTTGGAGACTGTCAATCCAGTGGTAGAGGGTTTAGTGCGTTCTAAAATCGATATGAAATACGATGGCGATAAATTAAAAATCGCTCCCATTTTAATACACGGTGACGCCGCCATCGCCGGCCAGGGTATTGTATACGAGGTGGCGCAAATGTCCAAATTGGACGGATATTCTACCGGTGGAACCATCCACTTGGTTATTAACAACCAAATAGGTTTTACCACCAACTTTAAAGATGCCCGTTCTTCAACCTATTGTACCGATCTGGCCAAAGTGACCCTTTCGCCCGTTTTTCATGTGAACGGTGATGATGTAGAAGCCTTGGTTTTTGCCATTAATATGGCTGTAGAATACCGCCAGCGCTACCATACCGATGTGTATATTGATGTGTTATGCTACCGTCGTTATGGCCACAATGAAGCAGATGAGCCTAAGTTTACACAACCGAAATTATATAAAGCCATTGCCTCCCATCCTAATCCCCGCGAAATTTACAACAAAAAGCTGATGGACCAAGGCAGCGTGGATGCGAATTTGGCGAAGGAAATGGAAAAGGATTTTAAGGCCTTATTGCAACAACGTTTGGATGAATCAAAGGAAGCAGAGAATCTAAGTGAATCTAATCCGATGTTCTCCGGCGCTTGGAAGGGCCTAAGACCGGCTAAATACGAAGATATCTTTAAACCAGCCAATACGGCGGTTGATAAAAATAAATTTGTTGAGATTGCAAAACTGATCACGCAGCTTCCTAAGGATAAAAAATTCTTCAGTAAAACGGCCAGGTTATTCGAAGCCCGCTACAATATGATTGAAGCGGATTCTTATGATTGGGCAATGGGTGAGCTGATGGCTTACGGAACCTTACTGGAAGAAGGACTACGCGTCCGTTTGTCGGGTCAGGATGTTGAACGCGGAACTTTCTCGCATCGTCATGCCGTTATTACCTTGGAAGACTCTGAGGAAGAATATATCCCGCTTAAAGCGATCAAAGATGGCGCGGTGAAATTTGATATTTATAACTCCCTGCTATCAGAATATGGGGTGCTTGGTTTCGAATATGGCTATGCATTGGCCAACCCGCAGTGTCTTACCATTTGGGAAGCGCAATTTGGCGACTTCTTCAACGGGGCACAGATCATCGTCGATCAATATCTAACGAGTGCCGAAACCAAATGGAAGCGTTCCAACGGCTTAGTTATGCTGTTGCCTCATGGGTATGAAGGGCAGGGGCCGGAACACTCTTCGGCCCGTATTGAGCGTTTCTTGGAAGCTTGCGCCGAGAATAATATCCAAGTGGTAAACTGTACGACGCCAGCCAATTTCTTCCATTTGTTGAGACGCCAGTTGCATCGGGAATTCAGAAAGCCTTTAGTGGTGTTTACACCGAAGAGCTTGCTGCGGCATCCGAAAGTGGTAAGTAAGTTGAAGGACTTTACCGAGGGGCAGTTCCAAGAAGTTATTGATGATAGCTATGCAAAGACATCGGATGTGAAACGCGTATTATTCTGTACCGGAAAAGTATATTTCGATTTGTTACAGAAGCAGCAAGATGATAAACGTAAGGACGTAGCTATTGTGCGCGTTGAGCAGTTGTACCCTACACCTACAGAAAAGATAAGGGCTATCCGTCAGAAATATAAGAATGCAGACAAGTTTTATTGGGTACAGGAAGAGCCCGAGAATATGGGTGCTTGGCCGCATATCTGCCGCAAATACAGGAAAACCAGCGTAGAGCTCGATGTGATCTCCCGCAAGGAGAGCAGCAGTACAGCAACGGGATATTCAAAACAGCATAATGCGCAGCAACTGTCGCTCATCAGTCGCGCCTTTGCTGATGATAGCGCAGGAACTGAAGCTAAAAAACAAGTAAAAAAGACAACAAAAGAAGCAGCAAAAGTAGACTAACATAAAAAAGATTATGGCAATAGAAATAAAAGTTCCAGCCGTAGGCGAGTCGATAACGGAAGTTACCTTATCTCAATGGCTGAAAAAAGATGGCGATCATGTAGAAATGGATGAGAATTTGGCTGAATTAGAGTCCGATAAAGCCACCTTTGAATTGCCAGCCGAAAAGGCTGGGATACTCCGTATTATTGCTAAAGAAGGAGATACCCTGGAGATCGGTGCGGTGGTTTGTACCATAGAAGAGGCCGACGGTGAAGGAGAAGCTTCAACGGAGAAACCTGCGGAAGAACCCGCGGAAGAGGCTACTTCGGAAGCAGAGCCTGCCGCTAAAGAGCGCGCCACTACCGGAACACCGGTGGAAATCAAGGTGCCAACGGTTGGGGAGTCTATTACTGAAGTTACCTTGTCCCAATGGTTGAAGAAAGATGGCGACTATGTAGAAATGGATGAGGATTTGGCTGAGTTGGAGTCGGACAAAGCTACATTCGAACTTCCGGCTGAAGTAGCCGGTACATTGCAGATCATAGCACAAGAGGGAGATACGCTTGCCATAGGCGATGTTGTTTGTAAAATCGTCCCCTCTGGTAAACAGTCGTCCGCTTCGTCTAGTGCCCCAAGTCCTGTTGCTGCCAAAGAAGACGAAGAAGAAAAAGAACAAAACTATGCTGCGGGAACACCTTCTCCAGCTGCTGCTAAGATTCTGAAGGAAAAGGGCATTGATCCGGGTACGATTAACGGTACAGGGAAAGATGGCCGCATTACAAAAGAAGATGCCTTAAAGGCCGAGAAGAAAGCCACCGAGCCGAAGCCGGCAGCTGCACCAAAGCCAAAAGCCGAAGCACCTGCCGCGGCCGCAGCGCCAAAAGCGGCTGCAGGAGCAAGGGAAGAGCGTCGGGAGAAGATGTCTTCATTACGTAAAACCATTGCCAAACGTTTGGTTTCTGTTAAGAATGAGACGGCCATGCTGACAACCTTTAACGAGGTAGACATGAAGCCAATTATGGATTTACGCGCCAAGTATAAAGACAAATTTAAAGATAAATACGGTGTTGGTTTAGGCTTTATGTCGTTCTTTACCAAAGCTGTTACCACCGCTTTAGCGGAGTGGCCCGCGGTCAATGCGCGCATAGAAGACAATGAGATTGTTTACAGCGATTTTGCAGACGTATCGATTGCCGTTTCCGCACCGAAAGGATTGGTCGTGCCTGTGATCCGTAATGCAGAGTCAATGACCTTGCATGAAATTGAAAAAGCAGTACGCGAATTGGCCCTGAAAGCGCGGGACAATAAATTAACCCTTGATGAGATGACAGGCGGTACCTTTACTATTACCAATGGAGGCGTGTTCGGCTCCATGATGTCGACGCCTATTATCAATGCGCCTCAGTCGGCTATTTTGGGTATGCACAATATTGTAGAACGCCCGGTGGCGGTTAATGGTGAGGTCGTAATCCGCCCGATGATGTATATCGCCTTATCTTACGACCATCGTATTGTTGATGGACGGGAGTCGGTAAGCTTCTTGGTTAGGGTGAAGGAATTATTGGAAGATCCAGCACGCTTACTATTGGGCATTTAGTAGAAAATTACCTTTTAAAAAAGCGGTTGAAGTGTATTCAGCCGCTTTTTTTCTGAAAGTGTTTGTCAGACAAGAGTCGATGTAATGCCCACATGGCAGACGAAGCATCGTTGATGAGAGATGAAAAAAATATTACTGTTTATCCTGTGTTGCGGCACGTTCTTGCTGTCGAAAGCGCAACAGGAATTTGAGTGGCAAGTGAAGGCTTTTGGTTTTGCTGATAACCGCGAATATCTAGCCGCCGATCTATATTCACAGTCGATTTTAGGGATGCGTTTTGCGCCGGAAGTGGGGCTCCGTATTGACAGCACCCATCGGCTTCGTTTCGGAGTGAACTTCTTGCAGGAATTCGGTGCAGAACCTTTTGGCGAAAAGGTAAATCCAATTGTTTATTATAACTATGAAAATAAGGGCCTATCCTTCTACTTAGGCGCTTTTCCCCGCTTCGAATTGCTTGGCGATTATCCGCGTGCCGTGTTGAACGACACTTTAATGTATTATCGGCCCAATATTGAAGGCCTCTTTTTCCGCTACCGAAAAGGTAAGTTCCATCAGCAGGTATGGGTCGATTGGACGAGCCGGCAAACCGCCGAGAAACGGGAGCAGTTTATGGTGGGCTTGTCGGGAAAGGCAACAAGCGGCCTGCTTTTCTTTTCGCATTACCTGAGTATGCTTCATACGGCCAACACCACTGAAGGTGACTTTCCGGTACGCGATAATATGGTTGCCCTCTTACAGGTAGGGGCCGATCTGAGCGACCGATGGGTGTTGGATTCACTGACAATTGCGGCCGGAGCCTTAGGCTCGCTGGATCGAATACGGGGGGAATATGATACCCGCACGCCTAAGGGCTTCATCGCAGACCTGCACGCAGCTTATAAGTCGTGGTTTGTACATAATACATTCTATAAAGGGCAGGCACATGATGTTCTTTTTGGAGATCGATTCTACACAAAAGATAGCTATGATCGACTTGATCTTGGTTGGCGACCGTTCCGAAAAGGAAATGTCGAAGGCTTCTTTATGTTCAGTTTGCACTTTACGCCAGGGGAAGTCAGCAATCAACAAATGATTCAACTGCGCTATAATATTGGTTATTAGTTGCAGGTTGTGGGTTGCCAGTTGCCAGTTGTTGGTTGCCGGTAGCTGCCCTGTCACTATTCCCTCATTCCCTATTAACAAAATTCCCTATTCAACAAATAGCGGATTATTCCAACAAACGCCTATTGCTTTGAGCTTACTTCCTATGTCATGTCCTAAAAAAAGTAGACACTTTTATTGTTGTTGATTAAGATGTTGGAATGTGGGAAACTCCAGAGGAGTTTT
>NZ_SBJH01000107.1 GCF_004368405.1 Olivibacter sp. XZL3 | reverse complement strand
AAAACTCCTCTGGAGTTTCCCACATTCCAACATCTTAATCAACAACAATAAAAGTGTCTACTTTTTTTAGGACATGACATAACGCTTATAGCCTAATGCCTACATAAGATGTAAGGCTTAGGGGCACTGACAACGGGCAACTGACAACGGGCAACGAATAACAAACAAGGGCCTAGAGCTGGAGGGTATAAGATATAGGGGCTTAGGGGCACCGACAACGGGCAACTGACAACAGGCAACGAATAACAAACAAAGGCCTACAGCACGTATACGGTCCTTAAACCTTATGCCTCCCTGCCTTATACCTTCATCACGCCGAAATGGCGTTAATAATATCGTATTGCGTAATTATCTCCAGTTTTCCATCGGCATCCTCTACCAATACCGCATTGTTGTCTTTATTAATAAGCGAGGAAAGGCGATCGATCGACGTATTTAAATCGACAAAAGGAAAAGGTGCAGTCATAATCTGCTCTACCTTGCCTGATTTAACAACCGGATTTTCCAATAAGGCATTTAATATATCCGATTCCGTCACTTTACCCACAACCATTCCCTGTTGTGTTATGGGAATTTGCGATATATTAAGTGTTTTCATGGTATTAAAGGTTTCGATGACTGATTGCTCGCCGTCCACCGTTACGATTTCCTGCCGCCCTCTTTTTCTGAGAATGCGTTCTGCTGTGAGCTTTTCGTCTTTAAGAAAACCGCGTTCGCGCAGCCAGTCTTCATTAAACATTTTCCCCATATAACGGGAGCCATGATCATGAAAAATAATCACCATCAAATCTCCATCCTGCAAGCTATCCTTTAACTGCATTAATCCGGCAATTGCTGCGCCTGCGGAATTACCCACAAAAATACCCTCCTGCCGGGCAATCTCCCGTGTCATCAAGGCGGCGTCCTTATCGGTGACCTTTTCGAAATGATCGATTACGCCGAAATCTACATTTTTAGGTAGAAAATCCTCTCCAATCCCTTCGGTGATGTAAGGATAAATCTCGTTTTTGTCAAAGACGCCAGTCTCTTTGTACTTTTTAAATACAGAGCCATAGGTGTCAATTCCCCAAACCTTAATATTTGGATTCTTTTCTTTTAAGTACTTTCCCGCACCACTGATGGTTCCGCCCGTCCCCACTCCTACCAATAGGTGCGTGATCTTGCCTTCTGTTTGCTCCCATATTTCAGGGCCGGTTTGCTCGTAATGCGCCTGGCTATTTGATAAGTTATCGTATTGATTAGGTTTCCAAGCGTTGGGAATTTCCCGCTCGAGCCGACTCGACACCGAATAATAGGAACGCGGATCTTCTGGTTCTACGTTGGTTGGACATACAATAACTTCGGCACCAAACGCGCGCAAAGCGTCAATTTTTTCTTTCGATTGCTTGTCCGTCGTTGTAAAAACGCATTTATAGCCCTTGATTACTGCCGCAATGGCCAAGCCCATCCCTGTATTCCCCGAAGTTCCTTCGATGATCGTCCCCCCAGGTTTAAGTAAACCGGCACGCTCCGCATCTTCTATCATCTTGATCGCCATACGGTCCTTAATCGAATTGCCCGGATTCGTCGTTTCCACCTTTGCAAGTATGGTTGCCTTTATATCCTTCGTCAGCTTATTCAACCTCACCAGCGGTGTATTACCAATGGTTTCCAAAATATTATTGTACCACATTCTCTACAAGTTTAATAGATTATACACAAACATAGCAATTTACAACAGCTAACGGAAATCGGCCTGCAGCAATCGGACTAATACCAACCGCCGATAGCGGATCGCAACCAGCAAGCTAAAACTTCAAATGCTTGACAGTCAGCCCATTATTAATTAATTGCTTTAATGAATCGATACCGATCTTTAAATGCATTTCCACATAATTGGCGGTTACGGAAGAATCGCTTTCCTGCGTTTTTACCCCCTCAGGGATCATCGGTTGATCCGACACCAACAATAGCGCACCGGTCGGTATCTTATTAGCAAAGCCTACCGTAAAGATGGTTGCTGTCTCCATATCTACAGCCATCGCGCGTAAAGTTTTTAAGTATTTTTTGAAATCCTTATCATGCTCCCATACGCGTCTGTTTGTGGTATATACCGTTCCCGTCCAATAGTCCAAGCTGTTATCACGGATCGTCGTAGATATCGCCTTTTGAAGCGCAAAAGCAGGTAATGCAGGCACTTCGGGTGGTAAGTAATCGTTCGAGGTTCCTTCTCCCCTAATGGCGGCTATCGGCAGGATCAGGTCGCCTATACTATTTTTCTTTTTCAAGCCACCTGCTTTTCCCAAAAATAAAGCGGCCCGCGGTTGTATGGCCGACAATAAATCCATAACAGTAGCTGCTACGGGGCTTCCCATCCCAAAGTTTATAATGGTGATACCCGCTGCCGTCACGCTTTGCATGGGTTTATCTAAACCGTAAATCGGCGCGTTGTCATGCCACTCGGAGAACAATTTCAAATAGTTGGAAAAATTCGTCAATAAGATGTATTCGCCGAATTCATTAAGAGGACGCCCAGTGTATCGGGGCAACCAGTTTTTTACAATATCTTCTTTATTTTTTAATCCGGATTTTACCGGTGATTCAACTTCTTTTACTGTTTTTGCCATAGTTTATATTTTTAGGTATAACCTTAGCACATAGCCTTCCCTTGTTTGTTATTCGTTGTTAGTTGCCCGTTGCCAGTGCCCTAAGCCTTACACCCTACACCTTATGCCATATCCCCTTACACGGCTATAGGCTCCCTACACCCTACACCTTATACCATTTAGCCTTACCCGGCTATAGGCTCCCTACACCCTACACCCTATACCATTTAACCTTATCCCTTACACCTCTCCTCACAATATACAAAAAATCCCCCGTTTTGTGCGGAGGATTTTGTTTAAGCTACATGCAGCTTCTTTAAATCTGATTTTTCGAACTTCTGTTTGGCGTAATCGAGGTTAATGAACAGCTCGCCGCCTTCATCTTTGTCGTGGGACGGTATCTCAAACATCGCGTCAAGCATAATCGCTTCGCATATTGCTCTTAGCCCCCGGGCGCCCAATTTAAATTCATTGGCTTTATCGACAATAAACTCAAAGACCTCCGGATCGAACTGTAGATCAATATGCTCGTAATCGAACAGCTTCTTATATTGCTTAACCAAGGCATTCTTGGGTTTCGTCAGGATATTCAATAAAGCGTCTCGATCCAATGGATTTAAATAAGTTATAACCGGCAAACGTCCTATAAGCTCCGGAATCAATCCAAAGGCTTTCAGGTCCTGTGGCGTGATGTACTTATAAAGGTTGTTGAGATCCACCTCGGCATGCTCGCTATTCATCTTATAGCCCACTGTCTGCGTGCGCATACGATTAGCAATCTTCTTCTGTATTCCGTCGAAAGCACCGCCGCAGATGAATAAAATGTTGCTCGTATTGACAGCGATCATCTTTTGATCGGGATGTTTTCGTCCACCTTGAGGCGGTACATTCACCACCGTTCCTTCTAATATCTTCAATAAGGCCTGCTGTACCCCTTCTCCGGAGACGTCCCTGGTGATGGAAGGATTATCGCTTTTACGCGCGATCTTATCGATTTCATCGATGTATATGATCCCGCGCTCCGCTGATGCCACATCGTAATCGGCCGCCTGAAGAAGTCGGGTAAGAATACTTTCCACATCTTCCCCCACGTAACCTGCTTCGGTTAGTACTGTAGCGTCGCAGATACAGAACGGTACATTCAACACTTTAGCAATGGTTTTAGCAAGAAGTGTCTTACCGGTTCCCGTTTCACCAACCATAATGATATTGGATTTTTCAATCTCAATCTCGTCCTTTTCAACCTTTTGATTCAATCGTTTGTAATGGTTGTAAACCGCGACCGACAGCACTTTCTTCGCATCATCCTGTCCGATTACATATTGGTCAAGATGAGACTTTATCTCAGCAGGCTTGAGCAACTTCAACGCTGCCTGTACGCTCTTGTTTTTACGTAAGGTAAGCTCTTCCGCTAAAATCTCGTTGGCCTGGGCAACGCAACGGTCGCAAATATGCGCATCATTGCCTGCAATGAGCATTAAAGTTTCGGATTTACGTAAACCACAGAACGAACAAGTAACTTCTCTTGGGTTCTTTGCCATGTTATTTATCTTTCTTTCCTAGTAACACTTCATCAATCATGCCGTTTTCCTTCGCTTCACCGGAAGTCATCCAGAAATCACGGTCGGATGCTTTTTCTACCCAGTCGTACGGCTTCCCGGAATGATCAGCAATTATTTGATAGAGTTCTTTTTTAAGCTTAAGCATTTCACGCAGATTGATCTCCATATCGGCGGCCACTCCCTGTGCTCCACCGGAAGGCTGATGGATCATTACCCGGGAATGTTTTAATGCGGCTCTTTTGCCTTTGGCGCCGGCAACTAATAATACGGCTCCCATGGAAGCTGCCATACCGGTACAAATGGTAGCCACATCCGGCGAGATATATTGCATGGTATCGTAAATACCTAAACCGGCATAAACGCTTCCGCCGGGCGAATTAATATAGATCTGTATGTCTCTATGGGCATCCGCTGATTGCAAAAATAACAACTGCGCCTGTATGATATTAGCTACCTGATCCGTTACGGCGTCTCCTAAAAAGATGATTCTATCCATCATCAAACGCGAAAAAACGTCCATCTGTGCGACATTTAACTGGCGTTCCTCGATGATGTAAGGGGTAAGCGAAACAGGCATCTGCTGCTCAACTCTGTTGATAAAACCATCTACATGTTGACTTCCTATACCGTGATGCTTAATAGCGTATTTTCTAAATTCGTTTTTATCTATACTCATGATATTTGCCTTTTGCTTTAGCTAATATATAAGATTAATTCTAAAATCTCTAATGATAGCTTTGAGTGAATATTTTTTTTACTTTCACTTCATCAAAGAATGCGCCAAGTCCGCCTCTAAGGACAAAGGCCTTAAAACACCTGACAGAATGCCGCATAAAGTCCTAAAAAACTGACAGCGTATAAACTGACGTCATAAGAAAACAAAAAGCCACCCGCTGAAAAGCGGATGGCTAAAAAAAATCAAAAAAAAGCTATTTCAGTTCTAAAAACTTATTGTAGTCTATTTCCTTTTTGTTAAGCTTTACCACCCCTTTCAAGAAATCGAAAACCTTTAAGGCTTTCACTTCTTCAAAGAGTCTGTTTGCCTGCTCTTTATCTTGAAGAAATTGAACCGTATATTGAGCGAGTTGTTCCTCATTGATAGGCTCTGGGCTGTACATTTTAAATTGCGCAGCGATCCGTTCCTTCGCAAGTTGGAATACTTCCTCGTATTTTATCTCCAGCTTGTTCTCTGTAATAATTTTGTTTTCAATCAAGGTCCACTTCAAATTCTTCACAAAATCATCGTATCCCTCTGCAAGCTCCTCGTCGGTCAATTTTTCATTGGTCGCTTTTAACCATTTTTTCAGGAATTCGTCGGGAAATTGTACATTCACTTTTTCCATTCCCAAATTATAAAGGTCTTGTTGCAAACGCTGGTCAGAATTTTGAACGAGCATCGACTCTACTTCCGAAGTAACACGTGCTCTAAACTCTTCTTCCGTTTTCACCTCGTCTTTACCAAAAAGCTTATCAAAAAGCTCTTGATTTAAATCCGCCTCTTCTAAACGATTCACGTTCTTTACCGCCAACTTAAATGTGCTATCTGTCAAAGCTGCCGCTTCTTCGTCGCTTATATTCAAGATCCGTGCGATCGTTTCGTCTTTGAAAGCCTTTTTAAGATCTATTTCTACTTCATCGTCCTTTTTAAGTCCGATTAAAGATTTTTTGATTTCCTTATCGTCTACCAGGTCGGTGCGCACAGAAGCTGTATTGGATATACCGCCTTCTAAAACACTTCCGTCGGCATTTAATTGGGTTAATGTGCTGTATAAAACATCCCCATCTTCGGACACTTCAGGATTTGTCATTTTACCATAGCTCTTACGAAGATTTTTTATACGGGATGCGAGGGTCTCATCATCTACTTTAATATCATATTGGGTCACCTTATCTTTTTCGCTGAACGGAACATCGAAAGCAGGCGCCAAGCCAATCTCGTATTGAAATTTAAATTCGTCGTTAAAATCCCAGTTATAAGACGATTCCATCTCTTCTTTAGGAAGCGGTTGACCAAGCACTTCAATCTTATTTTCCGTAAGATAGGTATTTAAGCTGTCACTCACAAGCCGGTTGATTTCATCAAAAAGAATCGCTTTACCGTAAGTCTTTTTAATGTGCGAAGCAGGCACCATACCTGGACGGAACCCTGGAAGCTTTGCTTTCTTGGCTTGTTCTTTTATTGCTTTGTTGACACGTTCAGTGTAATCTGCAGGGGTAATTTCTACATTGATAACTGCATTCAGGTCGTCTACTTTCTCCTGTGAAATGTTCATTAGTTGCGTTTTAATATGCTTAATACAAAAATTCCTCCCGATATTGTCGGGAGGAATCAAGTGCGGAAGAAGGGACTCGAACCCCCACGCCTCTCGGCGCCAGATCCTAAGTCTGGTGCGGCTACCAATTACGCCACTTCCGCAGTACTTAGTGTTATTTTGGACTGCAAAACTAATACATTAAGGCATTCCCTCCAAATATTTTTTAAAGAAATTCATGAAAAAACGCTAATAGCTTGATAACAGGACGATTAATTTGTTCAATCGAGCTCACGACAGTATTGCTTCAGCTGTTCGTCCGAAAGAATGGACACCACCGCCTTGGTTTCAATAGCCGCCCGCGGCATCATGTCGATCTCAGCATCGGCCGGATTCTGCACCAGCGTTATACCTCCATACTTATACACAGCGCGCATCCCGTCGGCTCCGTCTCTATTAGCGCCCGAGAGTAAAATTGCTATCACCCCGCTACCATACACTTCGGCTGCACTTTGCATGCTCACATCGATCGATGGCCTACAGTAATGAACGGGTTCGGAAGCGTCTAGAGAAACGGTTCTGTTCCTTTCTATCAACACATGATAACCCGCCGGAGCAAAGTACACGACCCCTGGCTGAATTACTTCTTTCTCTTCGGCCGATTTCACCCGTAGTTTACATTTCATCTGCGCCATTTGCTCGAGGGAGCTTTGGTATTTATCATTCCTGTGGACGATCACCAGTACAGCGAAGCCTACATCGCCCTTCAAATTAGCCAACAAATCAATCAAAAGCAGCATTCCGCCTGCAGAACAGGCTATGATTAACAGTTCTGTTTTTGTTTTTTGATTCTTCATAATTACTACCGTAAAACTAAAAAGTATCGACCGAATACTTCAAGACGCTACCCTTTTTTACCAGCCCTCTTACAACCTTTTCTTTTGTGCCGCTCACCTGTCAGCATAGCAAAACGGCCGCCGTTTCGACCTGCTTACAGCACACTTATATTAATCTATAAACAGGAAGTAATTGCCAGGACTTTCTGATCCTAACACGGGACTGACCTTAACCTACAACTTTTCTGCCAAACCATAACAATGCGCAAAAGAAAAGCTCAGTGAAAGAAAAAACGATCAACGATGATCCTCCACGGGAGTTTCCAGCTTAACATACAAATACCAGTTTGCCTATTTAACCATTAAAGGGCTTCACCGAAAAAAAAGACTATAAAAAGACCTTTCGTACGGCAAAAAAACCTTTTAGTGTAAGGAAAACACCTTTCTGTGTAAAGTTTTCTTTATCATGAAAAAAAAGGCTTTACTTCGTATCAGTTTTTATATCAAAAGGCGCTTACTTTCATTTTACACATTAGGTTAGGTTGATTAAAAAACAGTAGTTTTACCTCACTTCCCCAAAGTGAGGTTTTTTTTTGTCTTCTACTTTCGATAAAACAGCCCCGCCTTCTGCAATCAGTAAAATTAGCTTCTATTAACCATACTATTAAAACGCAAACATACTTACCACATTAAAACGACAGCCGGGAGCCAACAAGAAACCAAAAAGGGATCAACTTAACAATGACTCCGTAGTGAGTCCGTTATAAGTCCGCTATGAATCCGTTATTTATATATAAATACGGACTTAATACAGTTTAATATTAGGATAACTACTTAGAAACTGTTAACTTGGTATTAAATTGGTTCCCAGCTGGTCTAAACAAAACTAAACGCAATGGCAATAAACGACAAAAAAGGACACATTCATGGAAAAGTAGCTTCCTACGTATACCGCTCAAGTCGGGGCAAACAAATTATCCAAAGCGCACCGCGTCCGTTCAAGCAGACGTTGGCGACCACGTTAACGAAGCATGAATTCGGTTTAGCGAGCACACAAGCGGCATTGATACGAAGAGTCATCAATACATTAATAGATGCCTCCGATGGACGTATGTACAATCGGTTGACCAGTGCAATCCGAAACTGCTTGCATTACTCGGAGCAAACGATCGGCAATAGAGACTTACACAATGTCGATCTGCAACATCTCCACGGTTTTCAATTCAATTTAGATGCGCCTTTTGAGAAGGTATTAAAAAAGCAGCCCTCCTGTAAGATAGATGATCGAGGCGATCTTTCCTTTGAACTTCGCATCGATGATCCCTATAAGGATTTTGCTTACTTTTCAACCAAAAGAAGGTCTGTTGTGGGCATAAGGATCTCCACAATTGCTTTCAATTTCAAAGAAGAGTACTATCAGGCTATTGACTCACAAGAGTTCAGGATAGACCGCCAGGGAGAAACAATAAAGTGGGAATCCAAGAAAAATCTGCCGGCAGGCTCTGTTATTTTTGCGATCCTGTCGTTACATTACTATCAAGCAGGTTGGTTAGCGGACTTCAAGTCGGCTATCGAACCCAAATACAGTGCCTCCGGCATTTTGAGCGCTTTCCACGCTACAGAAGACATGTCAGATAAAGGAAGCGAACCCGAGCGGCTACCCCTTGCAAATCCTGTTATAGCGTCAACTGCCACAAATAATAAGTTAAGAGACATCCAATACGAGATCAATAAAGAAGAGAAAAAAAAGAACAAAAAGCACGAACAATCAGCAAAAGGGCGACTGGTTATGAAGGACTCGACAACCTGATCACCAAGAAAGGTTGACGACTAAAATCGAAGCCGCTCGGCACCTGTTGTCTAAGTGTAGAAATAGAATATCCTTATATTCAGATCAACTTTTTCGATTTGCTTTCGGCTGTATAGCGGTCCATATTTGCAGAAAAAATACAAATATGCAGACACGTAAACTATTATTTGCCGTACTTTTCTTAGCGCAAACGGCCGTAGCTCAACAGCTAACGACTAACACGGGAGCTCCCGTTGGGGACAACCAAAACTCTAAAACCATTGGTCAGAACGGCCAGGTATTATTGGAAGACATTGTATTGATTGAAAAGCTTGCCGCCTTCGACCGTGAGCGTATTCCGGAGCGCGTTGTGCACGCCCGCGGAGCCGGAGCTTATGGTGAGTTTGTAACATCGGCATCCTTTTCTGAGTACACCAAAGCGAAAGTGTTCTCAGAAGTCAATCTCAAAACACCGGTTTTTGTTCGCTTTTCAACAGTCGTCCATGGAACAGGATCGCCCGAAACACTTCGAGATCCCCGGGGTTTTGCCGTCAAATTCTATACAACGGAAGGAAACTATGACATCGTAGGCAACAATTTTCCTACCTTTTTCATTAGAGACGCCATTAAGTTCCCCGACATGGTGCATGCGTTCAAGCCTTCACCGGTAACCAATAAACAAGACCCGAGCCGGGTATTCGACTTTTTCAGTCATATACCGGAAGCGACCTTAACCCTTTCCCGCTTATATTCCGATTACGGCACGCCGAAAAATTATCGGCAAATGAACGGTTCCAGTGTACACGCCTTTAAATGGGTGAACGACCAAGGGAAAGTTAGCTATGTCAAATATTTTTGGAAAAGCAATCAAGGCGAAGAGAACCTGACAGCGGAACAGGCCGGCCAAGTACAGGGGATGGATTTTCAACATGCAACGATCGATCTATACCAAAGCATACTTGACGGAAAATTTCCTAGCTGGGATTTATATGTACAAATTATCCGCCCGGAAGATCTAGACTCTTTCGATTTCAACCCCCTCGATGCGACGCAGGACTGGCCAGCGGACAAAATTGAACGGATTAAGGTTGGAACGATGACTTTAAATAAAAACGCGGTCGACTATTTCCAGGAAGTGGAACAAGCCGCCTTTTCCCCAGGCACCTTGATTCCCGGTGTTGAACCTTCCGAGGATAAATTGCTTCAAGGGCGTCTCTTTTCTTACTTTGATACGCAACGTTATCGCTTAGGCATTAACTTCCAACAGTTGCCTGTTAATGCACCAAAGGTGGAAGTGCATAATAATTACCAACATGGGCAGCATGCCAATAAGTCGACCAATGGGGATGTTAACTATCAGCCGAGTCACTCGGGATATGAAGACAATGCCGCTTACAAATACAGTAGCTCTGCCGTTGCTGAGGCAAAAACGGTACAACAAAAGATCACCAAAGCGAACGACTTTAAACAAGCGGGCGAATTCTACCGAGCCTTAACTGAACAAGAGAAAGTTAACCTCGTAAAAAACCTCAGCGCCGATTTAAAGTCTGTAAAAAACAAGCATGCTGTTAACAAAATGGTAGGTTATTTTTATATGGCCGACAGAAATTACGGTATTGCATTAGCGAAGGAGCTCAACTTAACCAGAGAAGAAGTAGAATCAGCCTTTATGGAATAATACCAACGGGAATCCCGACCGGCTAAAACGGCTCGGGATCCTTTTTTACAAAAACTTTATGCAGAACAAAACCTTCTTATTATCGGCCGTTCTCAATTTTGTCGCTTTTATGGCATTCGGGCAGACCGACATCTTCGATGCCGCCCGGAACAACGACCTGGCAGCTATCAAAAAACTCTTTGAAGCGCCTGTTAACATCGATACGGTAAACCATAAAGGCTTTTCTCCCCTCATATTGGCCTGCTATAACGGCGCTTACGAGACATCCGCCTATCTCATCGCAAAGGGCGCCCGTATCGATTTGACAGATGCAGCCGGAAATACGGCACTGATGGGCGTTTGCTTCAAAGGCTATACCCCTATCGCTAACTTGCTACTTACACACGGAGCTGCTGTACAACAGCAAAACCTCAACGGCGCTACCGCACTGCACTTCGCGGCAACTTTTGGCCACCAGGATCTGGTGGATCTGCTATTGAAACATGGCATCCCCGCAGACATAAAAGACCGATTGGGAAAAACCGCTTTAGATTATGCGCTGATACAAGGGAATGAAGGCATCATATCGATGCTTGTGGGAGATAACAGTTCAACGATGTAGAAGGACAAAAGCTATCCGAGTCGAACTAGCCGCTGGCCAAAGTTATGCCTTCCGCAGACGCGCGTTTATCTAAATTTTCAAGTAACTGACTTCTAAAAATACGCTCATTATAGATATTAATGATCCAGCAATCTACCCAAATGGTAATGGCATCTGCCGACAGATCCTGATAGCGGATGGTCACATCCATTTCCTTCATGGTGTATTCAATACGATGTACTTCTTCCAAAATGATGGTCTTGACCTTTTCCATATCCACCGGCCTGCCTACTTTTAAGCTAATGCTGGTTTTACTGTACGACTTACTCAATGTCCAGTTTACCAAACGTCCGGAGAGCAAATCTCCGTTCGGAATAATAACTTCGGCGCCTTCCTGCGTCAGTAAAGTGCTTGATCGGATACCGATTTGCTGTACTTTCCCTTTCCTGTCCGCCAACTCAATATAGTCGCCTATACGGAAGGGTTTCTCAAAAACGAGGATCACGCCCGAGACGAAATTGTTGAAGATATTCTGTAAGCCCAGGCCAATTCCCACACTGAGCGCACCGATAATAACGGTTAACTTATCCAAACCGATTCCTAAAGCACTGATACCAAAAAAGAAGCCCAGAACAACAATAATGAGTCGAAACAAGGGAAGTAAAGTTTGGGGTTCTTCGACCACTTTTTCATAACTGGTTGGAGATCCCATAAAAAAAAGTGCAAGATTCTTTTGCAGCCAATTGGCAGCACCGATAACCAGCACGCAGCTTAGGAGATTGCCGTAGGTGAAGGTGATACTTCCAAGCGAATGGTTTGCTCTAAAAAAACGACTCAAAACCTCTTGCACAGGCTGAAGAACATGCAGATTGATGGCAAAAACAATGACGATCAATACCAAACAGAACAACTTCAGCAGTCGACCCAACATTCTCAGGGTCTTCGCCTGATTAAACCGGCTGAATAATCCCTTAGTTAGTCGACTCTTATTAAATTGTTGAACAAAGGCTTGCCTGATCATCCTCGAAAACCCCCTTAACGAAAAAAACTGCAACAGGCCTACCGCCCCGGCTATGCTACAGTACCTTGAATATTCCACAAATCCCAACACGTTTAAAAACAAAGCAAGTAGGTTGATGAAGATAAAAGCAAGCCTTATCCCCTTTTCCAGTCGACTTCCAAAGAACAAAGCCAATACATTGAGGGATAACGAAATTAAACGGAAAACAAGGCCTTCATTGACGATGGAGTTTGCTAATATCACCAACAAATAAAACACCAGCAAAGAAGTTCCATACCGCCATTGTATTTTAGTAAACCTGTTTCTCACGAGCGGTATAAACAACAAAAAAATAATCGGCTGTGTAACCTGTATCAATAAACTTGGAATAATAGAAGAAAACAGCGGCAATAAGGTCAATAAAAAAATGCCGGCTCGCAGCATGTCTTTAAAAGGTTTATAAGGTTGCTGCGGCGCATTGCCGGGAAGCTGCCTCTCCCATAAAATTTTCCCCGTCCTGTAAATCCAGCAAAAAAAGCCTACACTAAGCAGAATCAAAAATATCCGTCCCGACCACTCTGTCTGCAATACGTAATGTTTAATTGCATCGGTTTCCTGATATCGATTGCTTAAGCTGCCCATCACACGTGTTGGACTGATATCCTTTGGGGCAGCCCAGATAAACTGGGCGTTGTTTTTTCTTTTTGCGCTTGTATACTGCTGTTTAACACCGGCAAGCTCCGCCTGAAGGTTGTTTGCTGCGTTCCATACCGTATCCGATTGGTTGGCTAAAAACTGCAATGAGTCTAATTTTTGCTGAGACTCCGCCGCGGTACGGCCGATCTGTGACTGCAATTGATGAAATACTGCTAATGCAGAAGAGGCCTCCTCCCGATTTAAACTGTTAAAAAAGCTGTCTTGTTCGAGCTGCTTCAGATCTGCCGTTGTGCTGGCCAAGCTTTGCTGATACACGCCAATGGTATTCCGCAGCCCTTCCAGACGTTTTACCAACGCTTGATGCGCCTGCGCGATATGAAACAGCGTGTCAGACGGCTCTGCGGTCTTTACGCTATCTAAAAGCGATGCTATCGCAGCGTTTTCTTGGTTAACACGGGCAAGTTCATCCATAAGTTTGCGCACCTCTATGGTTTGCAAAGCACCGGTACGTAAAGTCTTATACCGTTGATTAATGGAGTCGCCCCGATGAACAACCACGCGTTCGATATCGGTTCTGCTCGCTGGAATAGAATCCTGAACAGCCTTCGCTTCGGGCCACAGCAGAAATAGAAATGGAAGCCAACTTAGCTGCTTCCACATTAGAAAAAGAATATCTCGCTTTTTAAAGTAGCTATGGTGTGGCGGTGTCTCAATAAATGCTATCTTCATGTGTCTTTACCTTATACAAGATAAACAGCTCGATGGGCCTGTAAGTTTTACGGCGAGAAGCTGGGCAAATACGGTACGGAACTGTCGCCCCTTATATGGCAGAACAGCATCGATAATGGCTTAAACAACAATATTAAGTTTAAGCGGGTGATGTTTAACTTCTACCATTTTCTACCTGAAATGCACTTGGCGAATAACCAAAATGCTTTTTGAAAGCATACGAAAAATGCGATAAGTTTTCAAACCCGGTCTCGTAGCACACTTCAACAGGCTTCTTCCTTTTTTCAGAAAGCTGATAATTGGCCAATTCTAATCGCTTTCTTGTAAGCCATCTCTGTGGCGTAATGTTAAATGCTTTTCTAAAGTCCCTGTTGAATGTGGCGATACTGCGCCCTGTTAAATAAGCGAACTTTTCCAAAGGCATATTGAACATAAAGTTTTTTTCCATAAAACTTGACAAATCAATTTTATAAGGCTCTTCAAAGTTGGCTAAAATGCTGTCAATGCCTTTGTCTGTCGTCCTTAAAATACTGATGGCTTCGGTAATTTTTAAGGACGCGATCTCTTCAGGGAAAGCTTCCTGCATATTAAAATAAGGAATCAATGAAGCAAGGCAGCTTTCCAATAAGGGATGTTTATCGAAACTCCGTATTTTGTGTGAGGGAATTATCTTAGGCTTTATATCGAGTTTAGCGTAAAACTTCCTAAGCCTATCGGTACACAAGTGCATCACAACCGACTGATGCGGAAGTCCGTCTTTAGGGTAATTGATGATCGTAGCCAACTGGTTCCTCGGGATAAGAAAGATATCTCCTTTTCTGAATATATAGCTTTCATCCGCCTGAATTATTTTTGTTTCACCTGAAATGAACCATACCAGCATATGGTGTTCAAAGACGTTCTCTGATTTAAACAGCTTATCTTCATAGCAGGAAAGCTTAATGTCCGGCGTTATGTATTTTAATTGAAAGTCCATATTCCTTTTATGATATAAAGTTACAAATATCAAAGAGATTTTATAATTACCTACTAATGGAGAGCGAGCGCTAAGCGCTCAAGTTCACCGGCAGCTTTTTCAACCGCTTCTTCACGTCTTCCCGTTATGATAACGGTTGCCCCTTTTTCTATTAGCTCTTTTGCTGCAGCATAACCTATACCGCTGTTGCCACCCGTAATAAGGGCCACTTTCTTTTCAAAATTTGCCATTCTATTTATTGGATCGATTGTAAACCACCTATCTCAACAGGCTTAGCTGCATTTTCCAGCAAGAGCCGGTTCCATTGCTGCAATTCTACCCTCTTAAGCACATTATAGAGCCGGTCTGAAAAATCAGTGACTAGCTTATCCTCCTTTTGCTTGGCGTTGGCAAACAGTACCCAAGTCCAGACATTTATCCTTTTGTATTTTTTGAAACCGGTCTGTTCTGAAGAAAGCCATAGGCTGGAACTCACCATGTTCCTGGGAAAGTAGTTGAAAAGCAAAACTCCCGGAACTCCGGCCATGAAGCCCACAACAGGAGCTATGAGCATTCCAAAAAAGTTAATTGCGTAAGCGATATTTTTGCGCCTTTTGTCTACGAACTTTCCTTTCGAAAACTCAATTTTCAGGCAATTGGAGTCGCTATCCTCTTTTTGCTGAAGATGCAGGCTGTTGCTGTCGTTGTTAAACCGGGCGATCGCAATTTTTACAGCATCATGTAATTTTGGCCTTAGTTCAGCCTGGATCTTATCACTAAAGCTCCATGTGATATTCATAACTCCAAGGTTTGTTAACGTATTGTGCAAAGAGCGCTTTGCATTAGTGACTGTGGTATTGTCCATCTCAATCGTTTTTTTAAGGTTATTCTACATTAAAGGCTATGCCTGTCATTTCTTCACTTAATGTCCACAGGCGTTTTGCACTGGATTCGTCAAGTGAATACGGTTTCACTCCACTGGAAAAGGCATCTCCATACGCCAGTTCAGCGATATCTACATCATTGCAATACACTCCTCCTATATCATTGAGCAGGGGGCTTGTTGCACACCAAACGGTTGTTGCCGCTCCCTGCGGAATGGTTTTTAGGGATGCCGCCACTTCCGGCAAGATATTGCCCTCAGCGTCGCAAAAACCCATCTGCTGAAATAGTTCCAAAGGGGCCTCTCTAGCCAGTTCGGTCCCTCCAATGGAGCCTGGGTTCAAAGAATAGGCTCTTACATGAAATGCCTTGGCCCGATTGTCCAATTCGAGAGAAAATAAGTTAACCGCTGTTTTTGATTGCCCATATCCCTGTAGCGTTTCATATTCCCGGTTTATAAAATTAGGGTCATCAAAATTGAAAGGCGCAAACTGATGCCCCTGGGAAGACACATTAACAACCCTGGCGCCATTAGCCTTTTTAAGGGCAGGCCATAATCTGGAGGTAAGCTGAAACTGTGATAAATAATTAGTAGCAAGTTGCGATTCAAAACCCCGGCCGTCTCGCCGCAACGGAACCCACATGATTCCCGCATTGTTTATAAGCAAATGAAGAGGCCTTCCCGACATTAAAAACGTTTCAGCGAACCTGTCAATAGAAGCAGGCTCCATGAGGTCCATGGTCTCTATCTCTACATTGGCAATCGACTGTAGGTTTTTTTCTGCTTTTTTCACATCTCTTGCAGGAACTATTACGGTTGCGCCTGAATCTGCAAGTGTTCTTACTGTTTCCAATCCGATACCCGTACTGCCGCCTGTTACAATGGCGACTTTTCCCGAAAGATCAATTCCTTTAATTACTTCTTCTGAAGTTGAAAGTGCATTGAAGCCCGAACCTATTGGTTTCTGCAAAGCTCCCTGATAATTGTTTTGTTCCATTTTTTTTTATTTTATAGAACCAAAGGTAGATCAACTTTATCAAGAAGATTTTGTTCAGAATATCAATTTTACTTTGTTCAAAGCATCATTATATTGGTCAATTAACTGTTGCTTGTTTTAGGTCTGTCGAAAGGATATCAACCAGTGGATTAGTGCATATCGGCTAAATCTGTTTTTTGTGTATTGCAGATTTTGCGTCAACAAATCCAAGTAAGTACTCAATACCCACCTATTTAATCCACTACTTTTTCGTACTTTTATTTCAATTTTTTTACTACTTCCAATGGGAGTTTCAAACTTTTGGCAATCTGCTCATTTGTCAATACACCGATCCCTTTTAAGGAACGGGCAGATGTTAACTGCATATTGTATTTCTCCTGTTCTGCCTTGGCACGCTCTTTTTCAGTGACATCCTTTGCTGCTTTTTCAGCAGCCTTTTTCTCTGCCATAGACATGGCACTGTCCCATATCCATTTATCCTGTAAACTTGCTTCGTAAGCCATAAATTCCTCCTTGCTTAGATTCGATACTTCGGCTATCTTAAAGATCCGCTGGAAAATCCGTTTGTTCATAAACGCCGATATCTTGTCCGCCTTACTTAGGTTCTTCAATATCCAGAACCGACGATCCATATCCGTCCTGATCTCCTCGTCCGGCTTTACAAAATTAGGGAGTTCCAGGAATATAAAACTAAGCTTTTTGCATTTGAATAAAAATAGAGGAAGAGCGAAAGCCCTTTTGAGTTGTAAGTTATAAGTAGTACGTTTTAAGTGCAGCAAGGAAAAGTAAAAAGCATTAAAGTCGATTTACTGTGCGGAATATTTTTGCTGCTTTTAGTTGACAGGTCTTCGGGAAACCTTCCACCAAGCTTCGCCGGTTTTTCCGGAATTAGCTGCATTTGCGTATAACTTTCTTCGACATTTCTTCGACTGTTCTTCGGGTGCGCTTCGGGAAGTCTTCGGGAACGAGTCGAAGCCGACCCGAAGCGTTGTCGAAGCCGACCCGAACAAGTCTCGAACAGTTCCCGAAGAAATAGCGAACCATTGCCATACAATAGTGGAATACTTGCCGAAGGTAGCCAAGCCTGATCTTGTTGATTTTTCTGCCGCCGGGAAGGCTTTGAAAAAGCGTTTTTTAATTGTTTTTTATGATGATGACGGGAGTAAGCTGATAGCCGGTAGCTGATTTCTGACGGCAAGCCGTCAGGCCGTACCTCTCCCCTTACGTATTGATCGTTCATTTTATAGATTTGGTTGAGAAATAAATTGGAATTACTACGCCGTCATTTCGACTGGAACGCAGTGGAATGGAGAAATCTCAACAACCCTTATTCGGGCGCACAAATCAGAACCTTAAATAACTGCTTTTTGGAAACACTACACTTATAAATAAGTGCATCGCAAGCTGGTTCTCTTAACAAAGAGACAGGGTTAAGCTTTTGGTTTTTGGTTTGGTTGTTCATTTGCTCGCTATTTATTTAACGAGTCTTTCGGAAGAAGTTAATGCTTAATGCTATCAGCACAGGGCCCCAACCTATGGTTCTGGAGGGCTAGCACACCCTGGTCACGCATAAGAAGGGAACCCCATGCTTATAACATGGGTTTCTCACCCCTCATCTTGTGACCTTTGAAAGTGCTAGTTTCCAGAACAAGACTCGAAGCAGAACTCCAAATTCTCAGAAATTCTGCAAATTTACTAAATCAAGTAAACTTTTTATTCATTCAATGTTAATTGACATTGTTTATCAGTAATAACCACGAATTTCTGCAAATTATTTCACCTTTGCTATAATTTTTAGTAGTTTTACACTAAGAAATAGTTGTTTTACTTAACCGAAGCATTGACTGATGACAGAACCAAACGAAGACAATCACTTTACTGTATTAGAAAATAAAACCATAGGCCGTAATTTAGCCCGTTTCCGTAAATTTCGGGAAAAGAAAGCATTGGAAGTAGCTGATTATCTGGGATTGTCTGAAGCAGCCTATACCAAATACGAACGTGGGGAAAGTAAAATTACCATTGAGCTGATTCAAAGAGTTTCGGAATTTTTACAGGTTGATCCTTTGCAATTGGTAGCATCCAATTCCGGTCATGTAGTAGAAAACAGCAATTCTCCCAATTCTCCTATCGCAATTCAGGAAAATAGTAGTTTTCAAACAACAAATGAGGAGCAGACTAAACTTATCACCAAATTAGTGGAAAACGTGATTGCCATGAATGAGAGGATCATGAAGCTGTTGGATAAGACCAATGACGAATAAGTAAACTAAACAAACTAAGCTATTTTGAAATTAACTTAAAAGTGAATAACTTTGTATTGGAGCTCTGGGATGATGAAGCTTCCCGTTGTACATTTTACACCGTAAGGTGGGATGGTTCGTCGGACACGGAGACTGATAGGTTCTTTAAAAAATTAATAAGCTACTATAATGGCGATTGCGAGATTTTTTTATAGACATGAGAAGTAAGGTAACACAAGAGATATTAAAAGAAACTCCGGAAGAAACCCGGATTTTTGTCAGGCAATACGCGGATATTATTGTTCGTATCCATGAGTTGCTGAAACAGAAAGGATACACGCAAAAAGATTTGGCCGAAAAGATGGATAAAAAACCATCCGAAATAAACAAATGGCTTAAAGGCACGCATAATATCACGTTGAAAACTTTGGCCAAAATGGAAGCCGTGCTGGGCGCACCGATCATATCTGTGCCACAGGATCGTGCTTTATAGTTTTATTTTAGATTTCGTTTTAACTTTTTGATATCTTCTACACAGAAGAACCTGTAACTTTGATGTGTCGTTGAAGGAACGATAAAACTAAAATCGACATAATAGCGTCCACTAAATTTATTTAATATGTCATGGCAAATAGCTAATGCACCAGAAGTAACATCAAATGATCTTTTGGATTTTAGTAAATTAGATTCTTAAATTACGCCTTTCTATTCTTCTTCCCTTAAAGTCTCTTCTATAACAGCACGTAGCTCTTCCTTATTGGGTAAGTATAATTGATATTTGCTCACAAACAATTGAGATGAAACGTTATGCATAGCATATTGAATTAACAAATCGTCTTTTTCTCTTGCCAATACGATACCTATCGGCGGATTATCCCCTGTAGTATTCTCTTCATTTTCAAAATAACCCAAGTACATATTCATTTGACCAACGTCTTCATATCCGGCTTCTTCCCTTTTCAAGTCGATCAGCACGAAACATTTCAGGATACGGTGATAGAATACCAAGTCGACATAATGGTGTCGGTTTCCCAAAGTAATACGATATTGTCTGCCGATAAAAGCAAAGCCTTTTCCTAATTCCAATAAGAAATGCTGTAGATGTTCAATGATCCGGTTCTCTAATTCGGACTCTGTATAATGATGAGGCTCCGGTATTTTTAGAAAATCCAGCACATAAGGATCTCGGATAATATCGTCGGGTTTGGTTATGGATTGGCCTTGCTTGGCTAATTGCAAAATCCCTTGCTTGTCCTTCGATGCAGCTAAATGGAGAAAGAGAGAAGATTTCTTTTGACGTTTTAGTTCAGTAGTACTCCAATTTTCGAGAATAGCTTGCTTTTCATAAAAAGAACGTTCTAAGGGATCATCTATCTTGACTAACTCACATAAATGAGTCCAACTCAATTTGTGAGGAAGTTCCTCACAAATTGGATAATAACGATAAACCAGCCTCATGTAATTCAGGTTCGATCTACTAAACCCCTTGCCATGGCGTAACGTTAGATCAGAAGCCAAGTGCTCTAATAATGCTTTACCATACTTTGCTCGGTTTGCTCCTTCCTGTTCAAATTCTATAATATAACGACCAACCTCCCAATAAGCCTCTAATAACCGCGTATTTACAAACTGAGCGGCTTGCTTTCGCCCCTCTTCGTATCTAACGGATATCTGCTGTACAAGATTTCTATATTCCTGTTGGCTAGTTAACTCCATAAAAACGACTTAAATTCCTCCAATTCAAAACTATCAATTTTCTCCTTACAGATCCTCTCCACAATAGTCTGCATTCTAGTTACCTTATCAATAAGCGCTTGTAACTTTTCAGCAGTAATATGGTAATCTAACTATAACGAGCATCAATGTAACTCCGTTTTAACAAATCAAATAAATGAACTCCCTTTCGTCAGAAGGTGGTGTACGAAAAATGGTATACAGATCGATCGAAATAAGTTTGGCATAATTCCTTAATTTTTGAAGATTATGCGTTTTAGGTTTGTAACCCGTAAAAACTAACAAAACGGTCATAGAAACATTCGGCTGCTTGGTGCAACGTAAACGCGCCAACTCTTAAATGCTCTTTCGACTTGTGGAAACTAGCACCGTCGAGAAATTCACTTCCTTGAGGAAACCAAATATCAAAATATCCCTGGGCTTTCTGCTTCTCCTCTGCAGGGGTTAATGCCCAAAGCGCAAGCCCTCGTTGATGTAATCAATATCATGAACAACAGGGCTTACCGCATTTTTAATATGGTTGGTTCGGTTTTCAATATGACTGATTATCGCATGTTCTTTCTCCTGCCCTTCCCCCTTTTTGATCACAACAAGAAAATCATAATCAATGATATAGCTGAACGTAATACCATCTTCTATATACTCATCTTCTACCCACTTATTCCCCGCATGGCTACCAAAAAGTATGACCTTCTCAGGCTTAACTTCTTCCTTTATGATTTCCAGTATCTCAGCTATCTCTTGTTGCTTTTGTTCAGGTAAGTGCGATAGCCTTGTGTTCATAAGGTAAAGATAGTATTTTTTCCATTTCGTCGAAACAGACGCTTATATGTATAACAGATAATACTATAAAACATATTTTAGACACAACAAATTCCATATAGCGATACAAAACACGTGGCGTGCCGTATTGATAGTATTATCCGTTTTGTTGATATAAGGGCTTACTGATTATCGACAAAGCGCACCACAATTCCTTCAATAAGCTTTTAGACGAATTTCCGTGCGCGCACATATCATCGGTGTCACGGCAACTCCCTTAAGTTCCAATGCGGAAACACCCATGCATCAAATTTACGAAAAACTGATAGTAGGTGAGAAAATCCAAACGCTCATTGCTGATGGTTACCTCGCAAAACCGAAATCCTGGTTTCCTGATGTAGAGCTCAATTCCCTCCAAACCGGAGAATATGGTTAATTTAACCGACAATCTTCAAGACTTAAACCTCCAATATCTTATTGGGGTAACGATTTGCATAATCGTAGATCAACTGCATCATATAATGGTTGGCATAACACCTTTTGAGACTATCTTTCATTTCTTCCAATGTGTTAATTTGCGTGTCCTGTGAGATATAACCCATGGCATAAAGATTCCCCCGCTCTACCCAGATACAGCTCTTCTCCCCCGGCTCCCTTCCCTTATCCAGGATCGCAAAGCTTTTCTTTTCCTGGGCCAAATAAGCCAAAGCCTGATCGACCAATACATTGTGCGCCTCCTTTTCTGGCATAGTGTCCTGTGAAGGATGAACCGCACCAAAATAATTTTCGCGCACCTGCCCAAAGGAGCATAGACGCTGGTCCAATGCAAACCTGAACATCAGTTCTTTTAGCAGGACAACACTTTCATACTCCCGGTTACATACCTGTACGCACTTGTCGCGCTTGTCCAAGCGCCCAACGGCCAAACGTTTATAGCCTGCCTGATCTTCATACAATACGAGCCCATATTTGGGTTCAAAACGTTTCAGCGCACGGTTGAAAGGCGGCCAGTGCCGCTTGATCTCCATGCACTCCAATAAAAGGGCCATCAGCTCCGTAGCGCATATTTCATAAGAAATCGAATAGATATGCCGCATAAAATGCTGACGCTGCGGGTTGATATTGTGCCCCGTAAAGTGCTGCGCCACTCTTTTTTTGATATTGCGCGCCTTGCCCACATAGACAACCTTGCCCGCCTGATTGTGAAAATAATACACCCCGTTGCGCTCAGGAAGCGATTCATACTGCTCCCGTGGCAGGTTTGGCGGAAGCTGCTGTTCCTTGGAGCAGTGTTTGAGCATATCGGGTACAGCCTGACCTTCGTCCCACTCCAGCAATCGTGAAAATAAAATGGCAGTGGCTTCCGCATCCCCGCCGGCCCGGTGACGGTTACTGAGGGGGATGCCGAGGCTGGCGCAGAGCTTGCCCAAACTATAGGAGGGCAGTCCCGGCCTTATCCGGCGCGCCATCCTTACCGTACAGAGCTTTTTCGCTGTCCATTCAATACCTACCTCTTCCAACTCGTGCCGGACAAAAGAATAGTCGAAATTGACATTATGGGCCACAAAGACCCTATCTTTCAAGAGCTCGTATACTTCATCGGCGATGCATGGAAAGGGAGGAGCATCCTCCACCATTTCATTGGTGATTCCGGTAAGACTGACAATGGATGGCGGAATATCCCTTTCCGGATTGATCAGTGTTTCGTAGCGTCGGGTTACTTCCCTGCCGTTATGGATGCATATAGCAATTTCCGTAATGCGGCTACTGGCGGCATTCCCTCCCGTGGTTTCTATATCCACGATGGCGTATTCGGTATTTTTCTTTTTCTTACTCACTCCTTGGATCGGGTTTAAGCGGCGGTATAGACTCCTCGATAATCTCGGTAACGGTACGGCGCGCCTCCTAACTGCAGCTGGCCACCACACCCCGATCACCACTGCCGCCAATGAGCACGGGACACCCTACCAGGGCACTATGCTGCAAGCGCTCTACCGATACAAAGAACGTATCGAGGTCGCAATGAACGATATGCCTGTTTTCCATCTCCAATACAAACTAACTTTATCAGTAAAAACAAAGGTAGATTATACTAATTTTATCAGCAAAATAAACAGCTAAAAAACACATCACGGACTGGAGGAGAGCAGAGAAAAAACAACTGCATCCAAAACATATCTTATTAAACACAGGGCCAGGTAGACCTAGATCGGATCGGCTAAATGGTTCGTAATAAATTGCACCCTATCGGCAATACCGCCCCTGGGCACCTCGATGACCTGATACCCGAACCGGAGATAGGTCTCCCTCATTGCCTCAAAGGTGAGTTCCGCATCCTCCCAAGACTGCTTACGCTCCCGGTCTGTGCCGTAGATTTCTTTCCATGGCGGAAGGATAAAGACGTGTTTATGGTAGGGACGTGAATTGACGTGATCAATAACCGGTTTCGATATCGGGATCTGCTCCATGGTCATGTAGCAGATGGTATCTAAAATTCCGCGGTCAAAAAAAACCGGATTTGAGGTATCGGTTTTACACATTTCATCATAACTTTTTAAAGAAGCTTTGAGCATCAGCCTTGCATACCGCTCCTTGTTTCTCCACGGAAGTCCGTCTCCTCCCGTAGCCAGCTGCTCCCGGATGATCGGTCGGGCATCCTCCGGCACGGTTAAAAAACCTTGGGACTTCAGTGCATCGATCACACCGGTCTTACCCACTCCCGGTCCACCGGTTATGACATAAAAATTTTGTTTCATGTGCTTCTCGCTATTAAAATGTTCTAGGAATTTTTTAGGATTATGGATGGTGTCGGCGATGGAGATCGTGTTTACAAGTATAGCAATAATTTCTTTTTTAATCTATGCTTCGATCTGCAAATCCTCTTTTGTCTCTGTGTTTTTTGTTAAATTCACGTTGCGCCTGCGTCTACCTCAATCTTGGAAATTAGTTGGCCTGTCTGCGCCTTATTTTTCAAAATTCAATACGTGAAAATGGCAGATCTAAAAAAATGTACAGCAACGGGAAAGATTAGCTTCGCCACCATGGCAGAGGCAAGAGCCCTTATGCTCATGCTGAAATGGCGGCATAAGCTGGTTCGTATTATTTCTGAACGATGTAATTGAAAATTTTACTATTTAGCAAAAGATGAAACAGGACAAACTTGAACGTTTTTTAAAGGCGCAGCAAAATGATTTTCCAACAGCGTTGCAGGAAATCAGAAATGGTAAAAAGCGCAGCCATTGGATGTGGTATGTCTTCCCGCAGATTCAGGGACTCGGATTCAGTGATATGGCAAGATTTTATGCCATTAGAGATCGCCAAGAGGCCATTGACTACCTTGCCCATCCTGTTTTAGGTAAAAGATTACTGCTCATTTCCGGCGAATTGCTTAAACTCGAAACCGACGACCCTACCGAAGTGATGGGAACACCGGACGACCTCAAACTAAAATCTTCCATGACGCTGTTTGCTGCCCTTTCGGAAACAGATCCTGTATTCCAAGATGTTTTGGATAGGTTTTATAGAGGTGCGCAGGACACGAATACGCTGCGATTGATCAATGCGATCTGAGGCTGGAGCCCTAAGCATCAAAGCTATTACAGCCCGCAACTACCGTCAGCGTGTCCACCTGGACAGCCACAGCGAATCATTCTTTAAAATTAGGGGGTTCTTTTTAGACAACCAAAGTGAGGCTTAAAATAAGTCGCTGTGTGTTCCTGTTCTTGTTAAGGTAATAAGACGTATGGTGTCGTCCTGTTCCCAAACTAACAACCAATCGGGTTGGATATGGCATTCCCAAAACCCTTTTTAATTACCAGTCAACTTGTGCGGTTTGTTCTTTGGTGGGAGTGAGCCTTTTTCAACCAATTGGGTAACGACTTCATCAAGAAGTCGCATATCCAAACCACGCTTTTTTGCGAGTTTAATATCTTTTTTGAACTTTCCTGTCTGTTCAAGCTGATACATTACGAATAAAGTTCTTTTCTAAAATCTTCAAGGGTGGTTTTGGTCGCCTTGCCCAATTTAGCCTCTTTTATTGCCTTTTCAGTATCTTTATTGTAACGAGGTTCTTCAAGCTCCACAAAAGGAAGTGTTTTAAGGTATTCATAGAATACTTTTGCCTGCTTGCTTCGCTTATCTATTTTTATCGTGATTTCCATATCTGCACATCTTAATGATACTACCCCAAAGTTACTAAAAAATAGAATTGTTCGCTATGGCTGACAAAAGAAAGAAGAAAACTCCGCATGGTACGAAAGAAAACATCAGCTGATTTGATTCAAAAAAAGCATTAATTTTTTTTAAGCGTAATTCAAGGAAACTCTTCTTGAACTCATCAGACCAAGTCGGCATATCCATATGAAGCTTCTGTGCTTTTATCGCCAGTATAAGCTGCGCGGAAAAAACCGGTTTAATGTGCTTGAAAAACAACAGTTCCTCTTCTTTAGAAGAAAACTCATTTTCCAAGACACATTTTTAAAGCTCATACCAAATATAGGGACATTAAATGGGTCGAAGAGTGTAGAGTACACAACTAACTATTTTAATAATCAAGATTTTAATTGAGGAGATAAGGCCAACCTTAATACAACAACTTCAACCAAGGCCGATGCCTGTACTATCAAATCTCGTAAATGTTGGTTCGTGCGCGAGTTTGATTGCTGGATCGATTTCACGTACGTTGGCAATAACATACTTTAACATGTCGTTCATGGTTGAATTCATGCTCGGCCCTCCGGGATAGAAATAAATCGTATTGATTTCTTTTTTTGCACGATCGACATGATCGAGCCACCGAACAGGTTCATATGAGCTCTTATACCCTAAAAGAAAACGATCGAGTTCATTTTTCTGAATTTTTGTCTTAGTATCATAAAGTTTGAGATTGCCTTTGAGATAAGCAGTTACCAAATTTTCATAAGGCTTTTCAAAAATACGTTCAAGCAATAAAATTAAAATGGTCATAGCATTATTATTGTAGTCGTATTTGGATCCGGGGATTGTATCCAATTGAAAGTTATGCATATCTTTTAATAGGCTGTCCTGATTATATCGGTCGTAAAAATCAAACTGTGCAGCAAGCGGAAGGTTGTCAAGACTATCTAAAGTTATTTTCGGAAACGTCCTTGATGATTTGGGAAGAGCCGATGTGTGATTCGCTATATCTTTTAATTTTACCGGATGCCCCTTGTATTCAAGATTGGGGTATTTACCTGGAAGATATTGGCGAATGTCATCATCTAGATTTACTTTCTTTTCTATTACTGCTTCTGCCAACATTAATCCAACGAATGTTTTGGCTAAAGAACCAAGATTAAATATCCTATCTTCGCTGATCAGCATCCCTGTACCCTTTTCGAATTCTCCGTAGCTATAAATATAATTTTTTCCATTTTCATAAATGGCTATCGATAGGCCTACGGCGTTGGAATCTGACATATAGACTGTAGAAGCCTGATGTACTGCAGAGTCCAGATTGCTTTCGAGGGGATTGTTGTGTAGAATATGTAGTTTATTTTGACAGAATACGTAAAAGGGCATGCCTATTAATAGCAATACTAATGCAAATAAAATGGAACATAGCTTATCCATAAAAGGAACTGAGTTTCTAAGTTGGACTTTTCAAAACGTATTTAGTTACGATAATTTATGCTTTACTCTGTCGCAGCGAAGTATATGCAACATTCCCCGCTGACTGAAACAGTTCCCTTAACATCCGATTTCGCTTTGTGCCCACTTTCGAAATATAAGAAAAGGACCACTTTCTTGAACAACAACTGCGCAGTATTCAATAGGCAAAATTGTACAATCGAAAATGAAGCAGGGCTAGACTTGACATTTTATAGCCTGCCTGATCTTCATACAGTACAAGTCCATATTTAGGTCTGTAGCGTAGCGTCGGGTTACTTCCCTGCCGTTATGAATGCATATAGCAATTTCCGTAATGCGGCTACTGGTGGCATTCCCTCCCGTGGTCTCAATATTCCACGATGGCGTATTCAGTATGCTTGCTTTTTGTCTTACTCACTCCTTGGATCGGGTTTCAGCGGCATCTTGCCGCATTTGCTTATCTCTAAAGACGGACAACCAAAATCGACCACCACCCTGCCCTCCAGCAGGTAAAGGCCATTGCCCTGAAGCGGGTATTTTTGCAAACTGGGCGGAAAGTGCACCGTATCGAAAAACAACCCCTTTTCATCCAGAAAGGTACCGAACTTCATCAGCTCCCCCCGCCGGGTCTTCACATGCTTCTCGGTCACCAAGTCGCCCACCATCCGTACCGTCTGCCCTTCCCTGCTTAATAGATCGGCGGCCAGCGCATCGCCACGGTATCCCGATCGCGCCAGATCAAAAAGATTGCCCGAAACAGGAAAACCTATGAATTCCATTTCATCGTATAGGTCTTCGATCACCGAGCTTTCCAGTTTGGGCAGTACAGGTTTACGGCTCATCCCCTCAAACAAGGCAGGGCCGTTTTTGCGTTTTTTATCCGTTCCCAACAACATATGTACCTCCCATAAGAGCTCCTTCTTGCCTGTGCCCGTAAAACGCATGGCCCCTATACGGATCAGGATAATCAATTGTTCCAGTGAGGCGCCCGTGCGCACTGCGAAATTCTCCAGACCGGTGTAGTCGCCATTGAGGTGTCTTTCCTGCGGAATCAGCTGCGCCAGCGTTCCCTCCAGGTTCTGCAAACAATCAAAACCCAAAAAGATGTCATCGCCACAGATCGTGGCATTGAACAAGCTTTGGTTCACGCAGGGCAGGTTCACTTTTGCTCCGGCCAGCCTGGCCTCATTCACATACACCTTACGGTTATAAAAGCCACCGTAGTTGTTCAGCACGGCCACCATAAACTCTTTGGGATAATAGGTCTTGAGGTACAGGCTCTGGTAACTCTCCACCGCAAAACTGGCACTGTGTGCCTTGTTGAAACTATAGCCCGCAAAACATACCCCTTCCGCTTGCAGTTATCAAAAAACTTGGATTCGATCTCAACGAGATGCTCTTTACTACGGTACTTGCCGCTCATCATCCTGCGCAGCACATCCGCATCGGCCATATCCACCCCCCCCCATAGGCATTGGCTATCTTCATTACGTCCTCCTGATACACCATTACCCCATAAGTCTCTTCAAGCTCCTGCCGGAATACCGGGTGCAGGTAGGTCACGCTCTGCGGATCATGACGCCGCCTGATGTATTCGGCCATCATCCCGCTGCTGGCCACTCCTGGACGGATAATGGAAGAGGCGGCTACCAGCGTCAGATAATCCTCGCAGCGCAATTTGGTAAGGAGCTGCCGCATGGCAGGACTTTCAATATAAAAACAGCCAATCGTATTGGCGCTCCGTAACTGCGAGGCAATATTGGGATCTTCAAAAAAACGTTTGGGACTAAATAAATTATTTACCGGCCTGAATATTCTCGGACTTGCCATCGGCTTGGCCTGCAGCATGTTCATTTTTTTATGGGTGCAAGATGAACTAAGCTACGACAGGTTCAATGCAAACGCAGATAAGATATACAGGATCACCGCCAAGCTGTCGGACGTTGAAGCGGCTGTAACGCCGCCGCCACTCGCGGCAGCCATTGACGCTGAAATACCCGCAATTGAAAAGGCTACAAGGCTCATCCCCCTGCACAAAATGATCACGGCAGGAACTGAAAAATTTAATGAAAAAAATATCTATTGTGCGGACACGAACTTTCTGAAAATATTCAGTTATCCGCTGCTAGAAGGTAATCTGTCTGTAGCGCTTTCCTCGCCTGAAGCTGTGGTACTGACGGAAGCAACCGCCAAAAAATACTTCAGAAGTGCGGAAGCCGCGATGGGGAAAACAATTTATATTGATAACGACATAACCGGAACCTCGCTGACGGTAACAGGCGTTTTGAGGAATATCCCTTCCAACTCGCACCTGCAGTTTGACCTCTTGTTGTCTACCAAGCTATATGACAGAATGGGGAATGCGGGAGTATGGGACAATTATGCGGCTTATGTTTATTTCCGGCTTGATGATAATTTCAAAGCTACCCCCGATGCAATTAATGCAATGGAACGGCAAATCAACGCCATAAAAAATAAAAGTGATCAATCCGGCACCCACTCTTCCCTATCCATACAAGCGCTTACCGATATTCACCTCCGTTCGAATTTCATGCTGGATGTCGGTGGACAGGGAAATAGCAGGCAGGTAACTATCTTTTCGCTTGTGGCCGTCTTCATTTTACTGATTGCCTGTATCAATTTTATGAACCTGTCCACGGCGATCTCATCCCAGCGGGCAAAAGAAGTAGGAATGCGTAAAACCGTGGGGGCACAAAAGCGCCAGCTTATTTTCCAGTTCATGAGCGAATCAGTGATGCTTTGTTTTATTTCGCTGGCGGTAGCAGTTACGCTGATGGTCTTACTGCTTCCGGTCTTTAACCAGCTGGCATCTAAATCCATTTCCCTTCACTTGCTGGATATGAAAACGGTGGCTGCGCTGCTTGGAACTGCGGTTGTCGTCGGTGTGATTTCCGGCAGCTATCCAGCTTTTATTTTATCGTCTTTCGAAATACAAAAAACGCTAAAGGGTGTACAGGCTTCTGCCAACGGGAAAAGATCTTACATAAACGGACTGATCGTGCTCCAATTTGCTATATCGGTTATTTTAATGATAAGCACGCTGGTTGTATACCTGCAGCTTCAATTTATAAAAAACAGGAATATCGGTTTTGACAAGGATAACCTTTTATATGTGCAAATGCCGCAGGTAGGCGATCTGAAAGACAATAAAGATGTATTGAATGCCATGCTGAGCCAACACCCTGACCTTGGTGATTACACGATCGCCGACCATCTGCCCACTTACCTAACTACCGGAGCACCCCTGCAATGGCCCGGTATGGATCCGCAGAAACAAGTGATGGCTTCCCGGCTGAGAACCGATGAAAACTTCATAAAAACCTTCGGCATGCAACTCATTGCTGGCCGTTTTTTCTCAGACGACTTTAAAGCCGATGACAGCAGCTATGTCGTAAACGAAACTGCATTAAAATCAATGGGCATGCCAATGGCGGTGGCCATTGGCAAAAAGATTATTATGAATGAAAGTGAAGGGACTATCATAGGCGTAGTAAAAGATTTCAACTTCAAACCCATACAGCAGCCCATCGAACCGCTGCTAATAAGAAATAATTTTGTCGGCGGATATCTGGTCATGCGCACCTCGTCGGATAACGTTCCCCACGTAGTTGAACAGATAAAAGAAGTTTTTGGGAGTATCTACGGCGATTATCCTTTCTCCTATGGCTTTGTAAATGAAGATTTATCCATGCTATACGTGACCGAGCGGCGGATGGGGAAATTATTTACTGTTTTTTCTGTTCTTTCTATCATCATCGCCACTTTAGGGCTATTTGGTTTGACAACCTATGCTGTGCAGAAGCGCACCAAAGAGATCGGTATCCGTAAGGTTTTGGGTGCCTCAGTTTCCGGCGTGATTACCCTGTTGTCCAAAGACTTTATCAAGCTGGTTTTGATAGCAACTGTGATTGCCGTCCCTATCGCCTGGTAAGCCATGAACAGCTGGCTGCAGGATTTCGCTTACCGGATCGAGCTCAGGTGGTGGATGTTCGCTCTGGTCGGGCTGCTGGCCGTGGTTATCGCCTTTATGACGGTGAGTTTTCAGTCCGTGAAGGCCGCGCTGGTGAACCCTGTGAAGTCTTTAAGATCGGAATAACTTAGCCTTTCCATAGCTGTAAGTTATGGAAACGATGTCTATGCATCACACACCTTAAAACATCGAATAAGATGGAAATCCCAGATCCTGTGGGGTTTCCATTTTAAATTAATGTATCCCCTCTCCTGTTTTTGGAATATTTATCGTCAAAGTCGAATCAAGGGATGGTGAAATGGGATTTGATTCTCTGAGTACCGTTAATAAATCACGAAGCTACCTAAATTTGTAAAAAGATGGTTCAAAATTCCCCGATCATCCCCCTTTGTACCAAATGGGTTAGGCAGGAATATTTTCAACACACTTAAAATATGGGAGAACGGTGATTTAATAAAAAAAACCGGACTTTGAGGTGTTCAAAGTCCGGTTAATACCTTTAGCAGGCTATCTTTCAACTGTACTCCAAACAGGATTATTGTCAAATGAATTTTTAACAGATTTAAAGAAAATCGCCTTTTTAGGAGCTAATGAGCGGGATTAAAATAACAAGGCCGGATTATTGTCAAATTGGGTTGGAATTTTTGACTAATTAACTGAATCTTTTCCACTCATCCAAGGCTTAAATTCAGGGAACCAAGGTATCCTAAATGGATGCGGTATCCATTTAAGGTACTTTTGGCTAATCTTCACTGCAAGCTGAGCAATGAATCTTATCCATTACGATTTTGCAAACTTTTATCATCATCCCGTTATACGCAATGAGCTTATCAAGACGTTTTCCATCCTGATGTGATACTTAAGGATGGCAGGGCTTCCCGGAAAATCGCCGGAGACTTCTGCCGTCAATAAATTTTCCGCCTCGCTTTCTGAATAATCAAGCGGCTTCATTACCGCATTGTATTCCCTGTTTGCTTTTTCTATCCACTGCCTAATCTCTTCTTTGCCCTTGTAGGTTTTGCCCTCGTCATGTGCAATCGCCGTGTCTGTGAAACATTCCGCATAGGCTTTGCTGTCGTGGTTGTTCTGCGCTTCAACCAAGCTCAGTAATACTGGTTGTAAATTCATGGTATTTTTATTTAAGTGTATTAAACAGTTGGTATGGTGCCTCCGTCTATCACAAATTCGGTTCCGGTGAGATAGCTGGCCCTTGGTGAAGCCAGGAAGCCCACCAGTTCTGCCACTTCTTCAGGCCGGGCCGGCCTGCCATAAGGAATACCTCCCAGGGCATCCATTACGCTTTGGGTAGCCGCTTCGACAGAGATATTAGAGCTTTCCGCTATCCGTTCCATCATCCGACCCGATGCCTCAGTCATGATCCAGCCCGGAGAAACGGTTAGTACACGTACGCCTTTCGATGAAACTTCCTTCGAAAGACCCTTACTGTAATTAATCAGCCCTGCTTTAGCCGCCGCATAAGGCAAGGTAGAATCATGCAACGGCAACTTAGCCTGGATGGAAGCGATATGAATAATAACCCCACTTTTATTTTTGAGCATCCGGGGTAAAAATGCCTTGTCAAGACGTACGGGTGCTAAAAGATTGGTTTGGATCGTTTCTTCCCAGTCGCTATTGCTAAGTGCCGCAAATCCGCCGCCCGGCGTTTCAGAACCGCCCATGTTGTTCACGAGAATATCCACACCACCGAATTTTCCAACTGCTTCCGCAAAGAGATTTCTGCACCGTCTGGTCTACTCAGGTCGGCAGCTACAAAATGCAGGTCGCTATCGGGAGATTCCGGCGGGTTTCTTGCCGTAATGATCACTTTTGCACCTGCATTTTTCAAACGCTCGGCAATTGCCCTTCCGGTTCCTTTTGTACCGCCCGTTACGAGTGCAACCTTGCCGAATAGTTCATTCTGATAATCTAAATTGTTGCTCATGCTCTGTTATTATGATTGTTGTTTATCCGCCAAAGGTTTCGCGCATCACCTGCATATAGGTCTCGTCAGGGGCACCGCCGTTACGAATGTCGAATAATGGTTTGAGATCATCTCCCACGACATAGCGAAGTTTAACGCTGTTATCTGTAGCAGCTTCATAGATTACCGCGGCAACGTCTTCTGCGGAAGCTGATGCACTGTTATTATAGATTCCCTTGAATACGGCATCGATCTTTTCAAGATATGCACTGTAATCCCCGATGTCATGCCCACCTGCATAATTCTGCCTGGTCGTATCTTCAAAATTGGTGCTTATGGTGCCGGGCTCGATCAGCTTTACTTTGATATTCTGTGAAGAAAGTTCAAATGATAGTGATTCGAAGAACCCCTCTGCTGCAAATTTGGAAGCGGCATACACAGAAACCAGTGGAACGGTCACCCTGCCTACGCCGGAAGATACGGTCACAATCGTTCCGCTCTGCTGTTTGCGGAAATGGGGCAGTATCGCTCTGGTCAGTTCCACGGCACCGAAAAAGTTAACGGAGAACTGGCGCTGGATCTGTTCGGCAGGGGTTGCTTCGAAAAGCCCGTGCTGGCCATAGCCAGCGTTATTGAGCAACACATCAATTTTTCCGAATTTCGCGATCGACGTTGCGATGACTTCATCAAAGGTTTCGGGCTTCTCCACATCCAGCGGCAGCACCAGCATATGATCATTATCCTTCAGATTATCCTGATTCTCCGGGCGGCGCATGGTTGCCACAACGTTCCATCCCTTTTCTGAAAAATGCCTGGCTGTTGCCAATCCGATACCCGATGAAGCACCGGTAATTAAAATGGTTGATTTCATTTCTTTTAGTATTAATTTCTATTGTAATCCTATTTCATTGCAAATCTCATAAGTATGAGACTAACTTACAATTACGGGTTAGCGATTCATATAGGGATAAATTTATCCGTATTGTTTGCGGAAAGTAATGCCCTATATTTGTAATATGTACGAAAGAAAGACCTTACCTCATCTGAATTGCGGGCTTGACCTGGTTGGAGAGGTACTTTATGGAAAATGGAAAATAAGGTTATTATGGTTCATTTATGAGGGACATAAACGCCCCAGCGAATTACAGCGTCAGATCCCGGATGTTTCCAGGAGGGTCTTGAATATTCAGCTGAAAGAGTTGGGAGATCATGAATTAGTAACCCGTACGATTTACCCGGTTATGCCGCCAAAGGTGGAGTATGACCTCACTGACTTTGGTAAAACATTGATCCCAATGATCCATAGTATCGACCTTTGGGGCGATGAACATCAGGAACAGTTAAAAAGGGTAATATTAAACCATTATGCGGAAAATGTCACACCCCTTGAACAATAATCGACCCTTTGCAGAACGGACATTCACAAAGGTTAAATTATTTTTGATTCGACTACTATAAGTGGCCAGATCAGTTACAAGTAGCCTAATTGCTATTAGTAGATGTTACTTAAGCCCAATGACAAAAAATTTGATAGCAAGTTGAGTGGACTGAATTAAGTCATAATAAAAAAACCGCAAGCTCAACATACGTTGGACTTACGGTAAGTGATTTCGTACTCCCAGCAGGAATATTATTGAATGACCTCATAGACAGTTTGAAGAAAATTGCGGCTTTAGGCAGTATGGAGAATGGATTCGAAAAATGAAATCGGGATTGTTGTCGAATGTTTGAATTCTTCCCTTTCAGTTACTTTTTTATTTAAACCGTTCTATTTTAAGAATTGATAAAATAGAACGGTTTTTTATCGGATTCAGGACTAGGAATGCCATAACTCTCTAAACACTTTATCATACTCCTCTATCCAATAATTGAGGTGAAGATCTTGATAAATAAAGGTGCCTTAAATTTGTTTACGACGGCGATGGAAAAGTATAGTCCCAAAAAATGCAGATATTCAGTTTCGTGCCCAAACCAGATTTTTCGTACCGCTGAATGTATCCCATCGCACCCGAATACCAGTTCATATCAATTTTTAAAGCCGTCTTTAAAGGCGACTTCTATATGATCCGCCTCTTCATATAGCGATGTAATGCTGTTATTGAAGATAAAGTCTACGTCGTTCTTTACGGTTTCAAACAGCATATTGAGTAAAACATATCTCTCTATTTCAAATTCGGTATCCGGTAATTCTTGACCAGGCTGCTTCAATAAAACAGTATGTTCTGTGATGTCGTCTGCACTAAAATATGGAAATTATCGTCTGGTTGTCCCCAATATCTCCAATTTGTGCATTTGAGGTCTTCCCCTCTCCTCCGTAATGAGGCTTTGAAATACGGTACATATTCGTCCTCTGTAAAAGAACTTTGACGCTCCTTTAAATGTAAGAAGCCAAAATCGCCAAGGAAAAACTCTATCTTCGTAACGGATATAGCAAAATTAGTTTCTAAGCAGTATAATCTTCATCTTTTTGTGTCAAATTGAAAAACCGTTTGCTTCTTTCGCTGCACTCACTGCCTGATCGTTCAGGATCGTTACAGTGCCATATCTCTAAACCTGCTCCTTAGGTTTTCTGCTGTATAAGCGGGATTTTCACCATCGTGAGTGATGAAGTTATGCGAATGAGGTGCTTGCCTGTTGTGGGGCAGAATTAGGGGTGAAACGCATATCAAAAGGAAGTGAGGATGCCAGTTCTCAGCACTATAATTGCGGCGGCTTTCTCATTACATTGAAAAAATGGAGTTACTTCAAGCTGGAGACAGCCCTTGTCTATCCAAACGCGCGGCTTACAACTTACGGGCCGCTAAAGGACGGCATGCATGAGCCCGCGCCACTCGGTTTGCCCTAGAAGAAACAAAATCGCAATAATTTATTGAAAAGAAGTGTTCCGTATATAATATTCCCATTAATAAAATGAAAATCGCAAACGTCATTGTATTTGCAGAAATATAAAAGCATCTTTGTTGTAATAAATGCACATAACTGCATGTCCCAAAAAATAAAATCTTATTGTATTTTTTGTCTCTATGTCTGTCTAATACTTTTGAGTCGACCATCACCCCTATATGGACAGCAGATCAATGTAATCAGAGGTAAAAATTAAAAAGCTTATATATGAAAGAAAAGACAATAAAAATCGGTATCATTACCGTTTCCGACAGGGCCAGCAACGGAGTCTATAACGACATCTCCGGTAAAGAAATCATCCGTGCGCTTCGCAGCTTTATTGTTCAGGAGTGGTCACAAGTGTACCGTATTGTTCCTGATGAACAGGTTTTGATAGAAAAAAATCTGATTCAGCTTATTGACAAGGAAGGATGTTGCCTCGTCGTGACCACCGGAGGCACAGGCCCTTCACTGCGCGATGTAACCCCTGAAGCCACGGAAAGTGTCTGTAATAAAATGCTCCCCGGGTTTGGGGAGCTCATGCGCAAAATCAGTCTTAGAAAGGTCCCCACTGCGATCCTTTCACGTCAAACTGCAGGCATCCGCAACAATTCGTTGATTGTGAACTTACCCGGAAAGCCGTCTTCCATCCTTACCTGCCTTAGGGCTGTGTTTCCGGCCATTCCATATTGTATTGAGTTACTGGGAGGACCTCACATCTCCCATAACGAGAAAATCGTCAAGGTCTTCCGGCCTTCTGGCGGATAAACTTATTTCTGCTACGTCTGCATCCGATTTTCTCCTGCGGAACTCCTACCGGAAACTTTTATTCTCAAACAGCTGAAAATCGGTGGAGATTTTGGTCCCCTGAGCGATTTACCTTGTATGGATCTCCGTATACCGGATTATTACCCCGGCTCCATAATTCCTGCCGGGGTATACTTTCAACGAGATTATCAGCTCACTATTTAATACCGAGAACGAACTCGTCCTCACGAAGAGCCACTGACAATCCCCACCGAGCCGAAGGGCTCCGGCTTGATGGACGTGGGATTGTACAAAACTTAGCTTAGAAATGGTCATTAGGTATACCTACAAGGGCTTAGAAAAACTTAAAGTCTCGAATTTTAATGGCAAAGGAGGTCGTATTTAAATAAACAACGAAATGAAGAGGATTATTACGAACTTTATCGAACATATCGGTTTCACTATGGGAAATCAACTGCAATATGGACTGTTCTGAGAAAATTTTGTCCCCGCCAATGGGTGTGATGAGTCCGAAATCCTTGGTTTCATTGATGAATTTAACAACTCCTTCTTGCATGGTAAAAAATAAATTACGGGCGCCGCACATTCTGAAGCCTCATACAGGTTGAGCGTTAAAATGAAAAGCCCGGACATTTTGGATTGCCGGACTCTTCTAACCAACCTAGACCTGCTGCTTTATATACAAAAGCTATGCCACTCTCAGAAACGTTGCACTTTATGCCCACAAGGGTAGCGAGGGAAGAATCACCAAAAGCCCTTTTATCTATGATGGTAAAAAGGGCTTTTAAAGATATTGCAAGCCTCGGTTGGGCTAACCTAATAGGGCATAAAGGAGCTACGAGAAGAATAGTCATTAAAGAGCATCGCGAAGTGGCTGTCGAGGAACGAGACTGCCTCTTGCTTCATCAGGCGAAGCGTCCCAAAGGAGCGCAATCGAGGGAGGAGCCCGGAATCACAATACTTTTTAACAATGCTTTAAATACTAAATTTATTAGCATATATTTGCGCTATGGTTGGGAAATTTCAACAGCGTACAACGCAAAATTGTCGGGGTTTCAAATCCCCTGCTGAGGATTATTTGTGGGAAAACCCACACCGTATTTTCTATTTCCATATGGCCGGCAAACCTATTTAAGGCTTATTTTACCCTCGATATTTAATTGCACATGATACTACACGACGCCCTATACGGCAAGTTTGAAACAGTCCCGGTTATTGAAGCACTGATTGAATCGGCTCCTATACAAAGGCTTAAGGGTATTCATCAGGGAGGCGCCATCTTTTTGGTCGACCCATCCATTGCCCATACCCGCTACGAACATTCCATAGGCGTCTTGTATCTTGTGCAGCAGATGGGGGGAGGCATCGAAGAACAGATTGCCGCCCTATTGCATGATGTATCGCACACGGCCTTTTCGCACGTGGCCGACTATGTATTCAACCGAAGGGGAGAGGACTACCATGAACATATTTTTGAGGATGTCGTACAAAGCTCTGTGATTCCGGCTATCCTGTTGGAATATGGCTACCGTACCGAAGACCTCTTCCATAAGCAATACCCCTTACTCGAGCAGCCCTACCCCTACCTCTGCGCTGACCGTATAGATTATACCCTTCGTGATTCCCACGCTGCCGGATTAATGGAGCTAAATGAAATTCGCTGGTTTATAAATGAGCTTACCATAACGGATGGGCGTATTACCTGTAAAGACCAAGTACCAATGGACTGGTTCAGAGAGCGCTTTAAAGCGCTGAACAAGGAATATTTTCGCAAACCGGGACACCTGTTTGCCAACCACCGCCTAGCAGAACTGCTGGAGCACGCACTGTATTGGAATATCATCCGTGAGCAAGACCTAATGGGCAGTGATGATGAGGTGTTAGATACCCTGCGCGGGCATAACCTTACCAACGGAGCCCTTTCGGCTATCAAGCGCTTTTCTGGTTTCGGTTCCTTCAATGCCGAAGAGGCATCGGCAAGACTGAAAATACGGGCGCTGTAGCGTTGAATTTAACAGCCAACTTTACAGGTAAATGTTCATACTGAGGCAAAGTCTTTAGATTATATAGATTTACCTACTACATTTTATAGGTTGTTATGATGTGACGAATTGATAATATATTGTTTGCTAAGAACCTCTATAATTTTTTAGTTTTATAACTATGACTGTCGACCAAATTCTTACTGCAATAGGTTTATGGGTTTCGGAACCTTAATTAAAAGTTTAGTGGATTTTTTAATCTCAACCAGAAAAGCAAAATAAGAGGCGAAACACGCTTTCAAGCAAATTCGATATAAAGCAATTTTGTTTCTCGGATTTCCGGCCGAAAAAGTGGTCGAATTGTTATTCCCTTTTGACTGTTTTCAGGAAAGCGGTCACACCACCGTCTACTAGAATATCCGTTCCCGTAATAAATCCAGCTCCAGGTCCCATTAGGAATTCTACCATTGCGGCAATGTCTTCTGGATTACCTATACGCCCTACAGGAGTGTTATGAAGCATGAATGCCATTTCACGAGAAACTTCTTGTTCCCTTATACTCATTGGAGTGCTTATGATTCCTGGGCTTATTGAGAGAATTCGAGCGCCCTTCTTACCCCAACGCGGAGCGGCCGCGACCACTTGCAGATGATTAGCGAGCTTGGATACGACGTAGGCCTCACGAGCAGTAGATACGGACCAATTCTTCACATCGTTTTCCAGGTCAACAGCAGATAACGTTGTTACAGACCGCTGCTCATCCCCCAGTCAACGGGCGACCCAAATAGGCGGAGTTACTCGAAATGAATATACCTGTGGTTCCCCAGGAGACATGTGGTTCAAATGCTTCCATAAGCCTCGCTGTACCGATCAGGTTGATTTCCATGATCTGTGCAGCATTTCCCATCGTAGGCGAGATGCCCGCCGTATGGACTACCGCAGCAAGTTCACCCTCCCAGGCAGCGACGTTAACAAAAGTGTCCACTGATTCTTTGCTGCAAATATCCAGTAGTACCGGCGTTACATCGTATCCAGCCTTGGTCAAGTCTCTGGCCACTTTTTTCAACTGACCCTTGTTGGAATCCCCCAGTACCATTTTAAACCCCACGCCAATCCTTCTAGCGCAGGCCAGGCCGATACCCCCTAATCCTGTTATTGCAATTACTTTTTTCATGGTCGACATATATATATTAAAAACAATTACCCGTTAATTACTGTTCCGTCCTCCCTTTCACCTTTCTAACAGACAAGGCTATAACAATATTGATGATTCCCGGGATAAGTCCGAAAACGATCCATACCGCGAAACGAGCTCTAATAGAAACGGGTTCCACAAGATCACGAAAGAGAAAGAGATTTCCAGGAGGCAAAAAACGGGCGTCCGCCCAAGTCCTTCAGACCTTTCCTTCATGCGTAAATATAGAGAAAATAGTTAGAAATCTAACCATATAATATCATTTCTACTTAACCGGTTAAATGCTTTGTCGATCTTATAACAAAAGCGGTATTTCCTTGTGATATACAGTACTCAGAGACCGCCAGCACATCTGATTAACGATCTCCCGCGTTAATGATTTCTTCGACAATTAAAGAAAAGGATCGGCCAACGTGACTACCTAATCAGGATGATATTAGCCAATAGTATCTCCTTCCTTGGCAATGAAGCATGAAGACGAGACTAATACGGTTTCTGTTAAGAAGAAATAAGTTTGAATCCTAACCTTTTTTAACTATTTTCGTATTGCGGTCCGATTGATGCGATCAGACACCGCTAAAAGAAATAAAATATTTAACGTAAAAAATTAGCACTATTCATTAATGAAGGGTCTTTAATGACTTCGGCTCTTTCTTTAATGATAAAAAAGTAAACACATCGAAGATTGAGAATTTATTCGGGAATGCTCCCCTTATTGCTGACAATATTTGGCATCGCGAATTTATACAGATACTGTAAATTAAAGCTTTACTGACATGAATTTACCAACTCCTGAGATTAACTTAGCTTTTTGCTATACGTTATCCTTCTCCCTTTTATCGTTCGTATTGGCCAAATTTGCCCGGAAAATAAAAGGTGTTCGGAAGGAAATTGAATGATTGAGAGTACATTCCTCGATATCGGCAGTTGGAAATCAATTAATATGACGGATGTAAAAGATCGGGTATCCAAGCTTTCTTTGAGATTGTTCTTCAAGCCTCGCCGCATGACATGCCGGATAAGGCAGACTAAAAGCGTTGGTTGAAAAGCCTTTAAGAGTTATAAAAGCACATTATAATGTAAATTCTTGATATATTAAATATACATGCATATCTATTTTCAATCAGATTTCTGAATCCTTACTTATATACTGGGAACACACATTATAACTTCAAAATATATGGCTAATCTAAAAGAAATAAGAAATCGTATTGCCTCAGTAAAATCTACACAGCAGATAACCAAAGCGATGAAGATGGTTTCGACCGTAAAACTGATTCAGGCGACAAAAACGATTAACCAATTAAAGCCCTATGCCGAAAAAATGAAGGAGATAGTGGCGCATTTATCTACATCCCTAAAAGGAAAGGGATCCTCGCCATTTATGGTAGCCCGGACGCCAAAGAATATTTTGTTAATTGTGGTTACCTCTAACAGGGGCCTCGCCGGCGCATTTAATGCGAATGTAATTAAGGAAGCGAACTTAACTATTTCCGGAAAATATATGGAGCAGCACAGAAAAGGTAATTTGAAAATAGTTCCTATTGGCAAAAAAGGTCGTGATTCTTACAAAAAGAATGGGTATCCATTAATAGATGATTTTGTTGATCTGTTTACCGACTTAAACTTTGAGAATACTTCCAAACTTGCTGAATTTATCATGGATGGCTTTTTGCGGGCGCACTTTGACAGGGTGGAGATTGTATATAATGAATTTAAAAATGCAGCCGTTCAGTTTCTAAAAACAGAACAATTACTGCCTTTATTAATCACCGATAGCTTCACTGAACCCGTCGATAATGATGACATGCCATATGACTACATTATGGAGCCATCAAAGGAGAAGCTATTTGAAACGCTGATCCCTAAATCTATCAAACTCCAGTTGCACAAAGTATTAGCAGACTCACATGCTTCCGAGCATGGAGCACGCATGACAGCCATGGATAAAGCGACCGAAAATGCCGGAGAATTGATAAAGTCATTAACACTTTCATATAACAGGGCACGTCAATCAGCTATTACAAATGAAATAATGGAAATTGTTGGCGGTGCAGAAGCTTTATCCCGCGGTTAGGCAATCAAGACCAGCGAGCTTATGCCAGAAGTTTGAATACCTGTCCTTTCTTAATTTTTTAAGAAAGAACAGGTATCACTCACAAGCTGTAGCATAAGCCAATAAAATGTTCGCTCCGTAAGAACCGTGCATTTAATCGTTCCAGGTAATTAACGACACTTCCAGTTTATTCGGCAATACTATTTTTTCACTTGGGACAACTCTAAGCGTGTAGTCGCTAAGCGGTCTTTCTGAAGAGAATCGCAAAGAAAAACTCGCAGTAGAAGAGGCACTATCCACTTCGGACAATAACATTTCGCGGCACTCTTCATCGAAACCATTTGCTTTATCAGCGTATATCTCTACACTTATTAAATATGGCGCCACCTCACCCAGCAGGATCGATGCCGAGAACGTCAGGTGACCATCCTCAAATCTTGATTGTACGTGGCCGATGGAAATACTCCCCCAGTCTGCTTTTAACTTTTTAATCAGCAAACACTCTGCCCGCAGTGTTTCCGCCGTTTTTGAAGCGCGTGTTAAATAATTTTTCGTTAGTGGCAGATAGAATCTCTCGGTGTATTCTTTGACCGTTCTGGTAGCAGAAAACCGGTAGGTAAGATCGGTCATGCTTGCTTTAATTTTTTTTACCCATTCCAAAGGAGTGCCCCTTTTATCTCTTTTGTAGAACAGCGGTAAGATTTCCTCTTCCAAAAGGTCGTACAATTCATGTGCTTCGACATAATCAGTATGATCGTTATCCGACGACTCCAATCCGTTTCCTATAGACCATCCATAAGCCGGCTCATAAGCTTCCGCCCACCAGCCATCGAGCACCGAAATATTAAGTCCGCCATTTGCCAGTATTTTCATCCCGGAGGTACCGCAGGCTTCCCACGGCCGTCTGGGTGTATTCAGCCAGACGTCTACCCCGCTCACCATCAGTTGGGCTAATGCGATATCATAATCGCTTAAAAAAATCACCTTTGTTTCCAAATCATGGGCACGAATAAAATCGATCCAGTGCTTAATCATATCGTTCCCGCCCCCATCAAAGGGTGGCGCTTTCCCCGCCACAACAATCTGGATCGGTGCGTTATGATTTCTCAGTATATTCAGTAAGCGTTGTTCGTTATACAATAGCAAACTGTTACGTTTATACGGAACAAAACGCCGGGCGAAGCCGAGTGTAAATACGTCTGGATCAAAAAACTCTTCGGGCTTTAAATTCTGCTGCTTTATTTTATCTATGAGATAAAATTGCTTAGGGGCATGCGTGCGTATCGCTCTCACCAGGTCCGCGCGCTGTATGTTTCTTAAATTCCACAGGTCGGCTGCCGAAATCTTTGACACCTTCGACAGATCATCGGACCCTCCGGATCCCAGATTGCTCTTACCTACATTTTTTTCCCAGCTCACCTTGGCCGGTCTACCTGTCCAGGTTGGCAGATGAATGCCATTGGTGACATATCCGATCGGAATTTCATTTTTCGGTAATCTTGGAAACAAAGGAGCAAATAAATTCTTACTGACATCGCTATGTAAACGGCTCACCGCGTTTACAGCACCGCAACCACGCATTGCCAGATAGGCCATACCGAAGGTCTCATTTGGATTATCCGGATTGACTTTTCCCAAATTCTCAATAGTCGATAAATCCGTTTGCAGCTCCTGCTCGACATATTCTCCCAAAAATAGTTTCAGGAGATCAGATGAATAATAATCAAAGCCAGCTGACACCGCAGTGTGCGTTGTAAATAAGTTCCCTGCCCTTGTCGCATAGAGCGCTTCTTCAAAGGAACACTTTTTACTGCTCATGAATTCTCGCGCGCGTTCCAGTACAAGAAATGCGGCATGCCCCTCATTCATGTGACAAACCTGTGGATGGATATCCAGCTCCTTTAAAACGCGGTATCCCCCGATTCCCAAAACGATTTCCTGCTGTATGCGCAAGTCCATTCCTCCCCCATAGATTTCGCCGGTAATACTTCGAAGGATGGGCGAATTGGCCGGATCGTTTGTATCCAGCAAAAACAGCCGCGAATGGCCTACCTGTGCCTGCCAAACCCTTATCCAAAGCTCATCATTCGGAAAATTCAATTTTATACGCAGCCATTCCCCGTTCTCCTTTCTCACAGGAACTACGGGTAACTGGCTGGAGTCATTTGAAGGTTTTAACACCAGCTGACGCCCATCTAGTCCCAGCTCCTGACGGAAATAGCCCTGTTGATAAAGTAAGCCTACAGCTACCACCGGAACACCCAGATCATTTGCAGCCTTTAACTGATCACCAGCAACATTGCCGAGGCCACCTACATAGATCGGAAGTGATTCCGTGAGCATGTATTCCATGCTAAAATACGCTATGCAATCCAGTGCAGAGTTCTTGTGTGCGGATTCAAACCATGTCGTATACGTATTCCGCTTAATAGCTTCTGTTGCAAGCTGCTGTGCGTGATTCCAAAATTCTATATCTTTCCTCCGGGCCTTCAGTGGCTCTACAGAAAGAGATTGCAACATGAGCCATGGGTTATGTGTTTTGTCCCATAATACAGGATCCATTCCCTTCCAGATTTCATCGGCATGGTGGTTCCACGACCATTGCAGATCGAGGGCCAGCTTCGCGAGGCTTTTAACAGTTGGCATTTTCTGTGCGGACAGTGCTAATGAGATATCCATAACGGGTAACTTCATTTTTGCCATTTAATTACATTTTTATAGTTCATTAAAAATTGTGTTAAAACTTCAGTATAAATGCATCAGTAGAAACCACCTGCATGGCGATCCCATCGCCCAACCTTGACGTATAAATATTTTTTTCAGAGAGCAGGTCTCTCAGCTCAAGTCCTTCATGCTTATCAAGCCCGAAGTAATTCAGCACCTCATCCGGCAAAAAAACGCGCACCTGTTTATTTCTACGCTCAAAATTCGCCACAATCAGCAAACGCTCCCTTTGCGTGTACCGCAAAAAAGCATACGTCTTTCCATTAAAGCCTTCCGACCAGCTATTTCCTTGCAGCAGCTCAAAGAAAGCGCCCTGTAGAACGGCCTCCTGATCGCGCGCTATCCAAAGCAACCGGTTATAAAACTTTCTCAATGCTTTCTCATTTTCATCCAGCCCGGCCCCATCGAAAGCACCGCCATTCATCCAGCGTTGATGGTTGGGGACGGCAGTATAGTCATATATCGTTGTCCGCCCATCATCATTGCTATAACCGGTAGCGCCAGCTGCCGGTTCATCGATTTCTTGCCCAAAATAGAGCATCACCGGTCCCGAAGAAAAGGTCGTTGCAATCACCATGGCAGCTTTCGCAAACCACGGGTTTCCGGCGAAAAAACGCGAGGCAATACGCTGCTCATCGTGGTTTTCAAGAAATCGCAACATATGCTTTGAAAAACCGTTACATTGGTGTTTCCATACTTTCGTAATATCGTCAACATGAGCATCATGATGATCTTCGATCAATCTCCGCAAGCTGTCGTACAGCCCTACCTTATCATACAAATAATCAAAATTGCCCTCTTCAATATATGCCCTGTATACCGTTGGATTATAAATTTCTGCTATGAAGATCAACTCCGGGTAATGCTCTTTCAATTTTGGAATCACCCATCCCCAAAAGGCCAATGGAACCATTTCAACCATATCACAACGAAAAGCGTCCACTCCATTAGCCGCCCAGTACTGTAAAACATCGTACATTTTATACCAAAGGGGAGGAATCGGGTCATCATATAATTTCCGGCCGCCCAGATAGTCCACGCCATAATTAAGCTTTACCGTATCAAACCAGTCGTGCAAGCCTGGATTCGCGACAAAAACATCATTCCCCGTAGCTTTTGCTGGTATTTCCTCAAACACAGGCCCTTCTTGGCGATCATTCCCATCTGATTTCAAGAGCGGAGAACGGAATGCCTCGCCTGTCACATAATAGAAGTCGTTCGTCGGACTGAATGACTTCGACGTATTGTCTTCGGCTCCGATCGCAACGATACCACTCGGAGCTTCCTTCCCCGAATAGTTGCGTGAGACGTGATTTGGAACGAAATCCAGCACAACTTTCAAGCCCTGCGCATGTGTGCGTTCAATTAATGCTTTAAACTCCTCAAAGCGCTGATCAACAGAAACTGCCAGATCCGGGTCTACGTTGTAATAATTTCTTACCGCATAGGGCGAACCTGCTCGCCCTTTCACGATATTCGGATCATCAGCAGGCAGATCAAAGGCGCTGTAATCTGTTGTCGTAGCATGTTCAATAACACCCATATACCAGATATGGGAGACACCCAGTTTCTTAATCCCATTCAGTGCCTTAACACTGATGTCATTAAACTTTCCACATCCATTTTCTTCCAAGCTCCCGTTATGCTTGCACATTTCTGTCGTATTACCGAATAATCTAACAAACAATTGATAAATGATCAGTTTATGATCAGTTAGATGCTCGTTGGTACTATTTTCAAAATCCAGCAACCTAAATTGTTTATAAAGTGAAACCATAGTAATACCGCCCGACAATCTATAACTTCAAAAGCTGATCGCAAGCAACTTACTGTATGGAGAAAAAACTCACACTTCCAAAAAAGACTAACTCAATAAGCCTGAAATCTATCGTGAGTTGTTATTAAAAACCCGCTAAGGACCCTCCATCAACTACGAATTCGCTTGCTGTACAAAATGCACTATCATCCGATGCTAAAAGCAGTACTATACTGGTCAGGTCGTCAGGCTGGCCGATTTTACCCAAAGGGATCGCTTTTGACAAAGCTTCAACCAGTTCTTGGGAGTCTTCCTGTTCAATCATAGGTGTAGCCACAACACCGGGGTGTACGGAATTTACACGGATATGAAAGGGCGCAAATTCCAATGCCGCTGTTTGAGTCAATCCCCGAACGGCGTATTTACTGCTGCTATAGGCCGCATTTCCTTTTGATCCAGCCAAACCCGCTATAGATGAAATGTTGATTATGGATGCATTTCCGGATTTCTTCAGTAAAGGCAGCGCGTACTTCATACCCAAGAATACCGATATTTGGTTTACACCAATAACTTTTTTATAAACATCAAGACTCGTTTCACTGATAGGACTAGCCATTACTATTCCTGCATTATTGACTAAAACATCTAACTTTTCTTCGTTTTTTTCGATAATGCCGATTACTTTTTTCCATTCATCTTCCGAGCTTACATCGTGGGTGATGAAGATGGCGTTTGGCCCTAGGCCTGCAGCGAGTTTCTCACCTTCTTCGGAAAGAATGTCTGTAAAATAAACTTTCGCCCCTTCTTCTATAAAACGCCTAACATGTTGACTACCCATGCCACGGGCTCCGCCTGTAATAAGTGCTATTTTTTTACTAAGTTTTGTCATTTCAAAGTTTTTAAATGAAGATATAACAGAAGTAATCATCGCTCTGGAGATTATATTCCCATGTAGGTAATATATTGCCTGATCCGGTTAGCATATACTCCAGATATTGCTGTCTTTTTTCGATAGTATCCAGAAATTATTGAATGTCTACACCAGTAATCAGATTCTTGTTGCGGTTGTTTTTTCATCTCGTCTCACCGATTACTTGTCTTACTGAATTAATTATGCCCATTTAATGCATAGATAAATACTGCCCTGTTAATTCCTTTCCATTACCCTATAGTTTAATAGTTTTTAAGCTCACCTTCTGTTTCGTCGATCCAGCTCTGAAGTTTTTCCTTATGCTTTTCAAATTCTAGCTTTGCTTTTGCAATCAGGTTATTTCTTTTTTCTTTGAGGCCGGTCAACCTAGTCTGCCATCTTTCTTTGCTATTTGCCGAAAGCTTGTTAATCTCTTTCTCCAGACCACTTATATCTTCATCTAATTCCGATATTTTTTTTCTGATATGATCGACTGATTTTTTGAAAGATTCTTCGGTACCATAATTCAACAGACTTAAAGAAGTTTTAATTTTCTTCGAAAGTTCCTGATAATCTTCTTTGATATCTTCATAATCGTCAATAAGGTCTTCTTTTTCCTCGTCGAACTGATCAGCTACATCGTCTTTCCAATTGGAAAACTTTGTTTTCATATTACCAAACCATGTGGCAATCTTCCCCTTTTGTTCTACTGCATTTTTCTTGACTTCTTCTTTAAGCTCATTACGCTGCGTTTTTAAGGTGGAAAGCCGGGCATTTAGTTTTTCTTTTTCTTCTTCCGTAGCCTTTTCGAGTTTACTGCTGATTTCCTGAATTTCCTCATTCAGTTCTCTTTGCTGCCTTATAATAAATTTTTCCACTTCCTCATTAACATTCAATCTTTTAATTTCTACGTTGTATGGCTGTATAACAGTATTGAGCGGAGTCTCCCAATATTCATTGATATTCGCAACAATCGCGGTTTTTCCTACAGGAATGGATTCTGAAGCTTTTTCCAAAAAGCGTGACGACTTTGACGATCGGATCAGATCCCCTATCCCGCCGGCAAACAGACCGGTTGTCACACCAAAGAGCACACCCAGAGGACCGCCTAACAAACCTAAAAAGCCGCCTGCGAAAGCTCCTGATGTAGCATAGGAGGTAACTTCGTTCTTGGCATTTTTCAGGGTAACTTCTCCTGTTTCATTTTTACTCAACACATAAAATTCGTTAATGCTGATGTCTCCGTCCGCAGCTAGTTGGTTGATCGTTTGAGATGCTTTGAAAGCATGCTCTTCCGAGTCGAAAAATACAGTGATGATTTTTTCCATTTTATATTATTTAATGATTATTTTTTAGTCAATGATGGCACATTCATTATTAGCGGCTTATCCGATTAGAAATTCGTCTGTGTCTTTATTAGCTTCCTGAGCGAAAAACCTAATATGATATTAATAATTCCCAAAGCAATCAACCCGAAACCGATCCAGAAAACAAACCCGACTCCGGTAATAAGCGGATTCCAAAGCAGTATAAATGAGAAGATTGTTCCGAGAACTCCCATAACAAAGATCCATCCCCAGCTTTTGGAACCATTATCTCTTAGTTCTACCGATGTCATTACATACATAATGGAACGGAACAACAGCCAAAATCCTATATACAGCGAAAGCAATATTGCAGAAAGATCCAGCCGGATGCTCAAAAGAAGCCCTAAGAGAAATGTAATGATTCCACCAGCGAAATACCACCCCCAATTGCGGAGGGTTTTCCTATTCGACAAAGAGTAGGCCATCTCGACAGTACCCGAAACGATAAATCCAACACTGAACATGAAGGCTACCGTTAAAAAAGTGTTGACCGGCGTAGCGATGGCAAAAAAACCTAGTCCAAGAAATAGAATACCAAGAATTAACGGTATGTACCAATACTTTACATTTTTGTCGATTGAGCTTTTCATGTTCGTCCTGTTAATTTTTTAATGATACTACCTAGTTTATGCTGTTTTGAATTAGTGAAAAACACATGTTTAATGTTATTTTATTCTTCTGTTCATCTTTAAAATGATCTGATTCATTAAGCCGATTTCTTCCTCCGTGACGTCCTTATACAATGTACTGAAGATGTCTTCGAGCAGAGGCTCCAAAAGAGCTGCGTAGTTATTTCCCTGCGTCGTAAGGGCTACGATTTTACTTCGGCGGTCAGCCTGGTCATTCGTTCGGGTGACAAGTCCCCTCTTCTGCATATTATGAATGAGCGAGGAAAGGCTCGCTTTGTTCCTGGAAGTAATATTCGCGATCTGCTGTTGATTCAGACCTTTACAGACCTTTATGACGTGATAGAAGCACCAGTATTCCAGCCATTTCATAGGTAAGATCAACATTTAACTTGGATAGGGACGCAGCGAAAGCATTCCTGATGTTAACACCAAGCATATGCATATTTTCTAATACTTCATTAATATTTTCTATCAAATTCATAAGCCATTATCTAATAATGTAAATATAGATGAATATTGTTAGAATTCAAACTATATTTGCACAAGTTGAAGATAAAAGCATGAAAGGCTTCTGACACTTAATACCGTTACCAACAAAATTGCAGTTTCCTGTCAAGCCCTCCCCGGCAAGATAGTAAACTGTTATTTAACAATATCAAACAGGACAATGAAAAATACCTTAACTGAATACGCCCAATTTCTCCGAAGATGGCCTTTATGGTACATTTTAATATTTATCTTTTTGCTGCGGCCAGCGATTATAAAAGCACAGCTTATCGAGCGCGACAGTGGATTTGTTGCATCTCAAGCGATTAAAGAGCAGGCAGGTTTTGCAATTCACCGGGATAATTATTTTATCACCGGCATACCATTAAACGAACAGCCGACAAAAAACAATTCAGACGTAAAATATCAGATCAGTTTTGAACAGCGGTTGAGAAGGACATCCCTTCCCGGAGGGTTATTTCCCTATCTTACTTATACCCAAAAGGCATTTTGGGATGTATATAGGGACTCCAAGCCTTTCGATGAGATCAATTTTAATCCCGGTATTGCTTTTGTACGACCATTTTTTGTAAAAGGTCATCGGTTGGTTTATGCCGCCCTTTCTCTAGAGCATGAATCGAATGGCCGTGATTCCATATATTCACGGAGCTGGAATTTCGTTGCATTTTCTTTACGAGCTCAAATCCAAGAGCGTTGGATAGCGGGTCTCAAATTTTGGCTACCGATGTCTTATAAAGATGAAAACCCCAATTTAATGGAGTATATAGGCTTTGCAGAAGCCTCAGTCAACTACAGCATAAAGCCCAATAAGTGGTCATTTGACATTACCGCAAAAAAGGGAAAGGGCTGGAACAAAAAAGGATCCATGCAAGCGCAGTTAAATTGGAGACCCTTTAAAGATGAAAATCAACATCTGATGCTACAGTGGTTTCAGGGCTACGGAGAAAGCCTAATAGACTATCAGAAACATACCAGTATGATACGCTTGGGATTTGTCCTGAAATCTACTGCGTTAGGTTTTTTTTAACAGCTTTAATTGTTGGCCTAACACTTGAACCATACTACTATTTGAGTGAATCTGAGATGAACGCGCTATACTCGATAGCATTCTTGTACATTATCCTAGTACTACTATTCAATGAATCCACAGAACGACGGATTCTTTTATGCTACAAGTTGAATCCAGCGAAAATATTAATGCCACCAATTATCAGATAATTGTAGCCAAAGTCAACTTCCTTAAGTACCAACGCAGCTTTTAACAAATTGTTAAAACGAAAAGACCTGTGAACCAATATTGTGGGCTTTTGCTGAAACTAACCATCGAGCTTTTAATAATACCATTGTATAAACAAGTCAACCTATTTTGGAGAAAAAGAGTTTGAACGTCATTAGCTATTACAATTTTCGTATTTTAGTAACAATGGATAGCGTCATCAATCTACTTATCTTCTCAATATACTCCAACAAAGGAGTATATGCCCTACTATTGGGTTCGGGAATCTCAAGAAATTCCGGAATACCCACAGGGTGGGACATTGTGATCGATTTAATCAAGAAAATCGCTCACTTAGAAAAGGAAGATTGCGGCGATCATCCCGATCAATGGTACAGGCAGAAATATAATGAAGAGCCGGACTATTCGAATTTGCTGGAAAAACTTGCGACCACTCCTACAGAAAGGCTCAACATCTTACGCACCTATTTTGAGTCAACAGAGGAAGAGGATGAAGCTCAACTAAGGCGTCCCACAAAGGCCCATGATGCTATTGCCAAACTAGTTAAGAGAGGATATATAAAGGTAGTGATCACCACCAATTTTGACAGATTATTAGAAACTTCGTTAAGAAATGAGGGAATAGAGCCAGTGGTGATTAGGCATCCAAGCGATATAGCGGGAGCTGCGCCGCTGGTACACAGCCCTTTTACGTTGATAAAAATCAATGGAGATTATCTGGACAGTAGATTTTTGAATACCAAAGACGAATTAGAAAGCTACGATGATATCCTTTCGAAGTACATAATCACCATATTAGATGATTTCGGCATTATTTCCTGCGGATGGTCTGGAAAATGGGATAATGGATTAATAAACACGTTGAGGGCAAGCGCCAACTATCGGTATTCCAGCTTTTGGACACACATAAGCGACAAAAGCTCGGAACTACAAGATGTCGCGACCTTTCGGAAAGGGCGCGTTTTAAAAATAAGGAGTGCCGACAGCTTCTTTGAAGAACTTGTAGAAAAACTGGAAGCACTAGAAAGAAGTGAAGAAAACAACGTCATCAGCATTGAGATGGCTACTGCGCGAGCAAAAAAATACCTCTCTAAAGCTGAATATTTCATCCAACTATCCGATCTTTTGGCGGCCGAAAGTAGGAGTTTAGAAAAATTAATAGCCGAACACTTTGATCCTGCACTTTATCCGTCAAAAGATAATTTGGCCCCAGTATTACAAAATTTTACAGCGGCAGCACTGCATTCACTGCCATTATTAATGACCTGTACGTATTGGAGTAAACCAACACATCATAAATTAATCACTGATTTTATAACCAGAACAAGTCGACCTCGACCGATATCTGCATCCTATGACGAAACCAGAAATCTGTACTATTTTCCGGTATTACTCCAGCTATATGGCGTAGGTATTATTGCATTAAAAACCGAAAATTATCCGTTACTCGACAAATTATTTAGGACAAAAATAGCCTTTGATTACGATGGATACCGGGCGAAGGAATATCTTATCTCAAAAGTGAACAGCGCACTAATCGCACAAGGAAAGTTTAACGAATTTATTGGAGAGAGGCATTCTACACCTATTAGTACATATGTCAACCAGCGTATCGCCGATTTATTTACAGAATATTTTGACTCTCCAGCGGATTTTACTGAAGCGTTCGACCTATTTGAATATTTGCTTGCATTAAATCACGTTTATCTTATTGGCAAGAAATTTGGATTTTATTCGGCTCCATATGGAGAGTTTAAATGGAGAAGCCCCCTTAGAAATGGAAATACGCTTACCAGTGAATTTCTAGCTTCAGCTAAGGTGGAAAAAGAGTCTTGGCTACCACTTAAAGCGGGTATGTTTGATAAATCATTCTCCAAATTTGAAGAAGTGCACAATGACCTTCAGGAATATTTGGCAAAAATTTATCTCCGTTAAAGGCGAATATTAAAGCCACTAGTGCTTCATTTCGCTTACACTAATTCTTACAATAGCTTGAACTGACCAAACCCCATAAGTTTTTTCTTATCTTGGCTGTTTAGCACGAGACGTCGACAATGAAACCGGTTGAAGCACAAAATTCAGACAGCAGACCAGACGATGGAATCAGGTGGAGAATTTGATCATTGGAGCTGTGTCCCTAGGCAGTCAAATGTCATTTGTGGAACTTGACGAATTTGACCTTGGATCAGAAAATATGAACAATCAGGTTGTTCTTTTCTTTTTTCGAATAAAGGGCGTTACCTGTGGAGTGATACGCTTTTCCGTTTTAGTTTTAAAGAAAATAAGCTCATTATTAATCCGCCATATGAGCTACCATAGATCTGTAGGTTCTATTACAATCGGCATCTAAACTGACTAACGGATTGTACTGATCTACCGTGTCGGTTTTCTGAAATTGCTTGCTGAGCTTGATGAATAATTTAATCCCTTTCAAAATTGCTTTTTTTCTCAATATGGAAAAACTCTTTTTGCTTTTGTACCTGTGCAAGCACACCATCAGGCGTAGCAATAATCAATAGCAAAAAAAAGCATGTTAACAGGGATAAATCAGTCATTCTCATTCACTTTATGTAATTTTTATTCTATTTTTAGTTAGGAATTCGGGGTTGCTTTTTATTGATTTATTCCAACTTCTCACAAATGTGGTTTAGGTTCTCTATCAACTCTTGCACCGCTTCAGGTGAAAAGTGTGTGCCTTCGACACGTAAAATTTTGTCGCAGTCGTCTAAATCAAAATTAATTTTTGCATCCGGGAATTCTATCAAAAGTATTGACAGCACAAATTCCGCCTGTTTTTGATATTTGACATCTGTTTTAAAAACTGCAACCATTTTCATTTGTTCTTTTTAATAAACGGATTAAACGACAAACCCACATTGGCATAAAAAGCTGGCTTGGGTTTCGTTTTTATTTCGGCATCTTCAAACGATTTTTCTTTCTCAAAAAATCCGCTGCCTATTGCTATACGCATTCCTGTTTTGGCAGTTAAAACAAAATTTTCGCCCAGAAGTCGCTCGTAAACCAAACCGTTGTAAATATCGATTTGCCGGTACTCAAATTTTTGTTTCGGGTTTGCAGGATTTAGGTTATACAAATAAAAATCGGCTCCTTTGTTAAGCTCAGCTCCTACGGAAATCCGGCTGTAAATCGTCAGCAAAAAGTGGACACGATATTTTAAAAACTTAAGGAGTGTTTTCATCAAAAACGTTAGATTTAATTAT
>NZ_SBJH01000001.1 GCF_004368405.1 Olivibacter sp. XZL3 | reverse complement strand
TAATTAAATCTAACGTTTTTGATGAAAACACTCCTTAAGTTTTTAAAATATCGTGTCCACTTTTTGCTGACGATTTACATAATTGGGTGTTATACGGCTTATATGAACCGGGGGATATACGTAACTCCGACAATAACATTAGGAGACGATTTTACTATAACGATCCTGCAGGGCCTAATTTTGGAGATGTTGTACCTTATACAGGACCAGATACCGCCTTTAATATCGCACCTCATACCACAAAATGGTATCAATTTGACCCGAACGATACCTTCGGTTATGCAATGATCAAGGATTTTATCTTAATGCGTTTGGGCGAGACTTATCTGTTACTGGCGGAAGCGCAATTTAGACAAGGTAAGCTGCAGGAGGCGGCAAATAGCATCAATGTGCTGAGGCAACGTGCCTTCCCGAATTACCCGGAAGAAGGACAGGTTTCTGCGGGAGATATGACACTCGATTTTATTTTGGATGAACGCGCAAGAGAACTGATTGGTGAAGAAAACCGAAGAATGACCCTGATGCGTACAAAAACGCTGGTGGAAAGAGCGATGAGATTGAACGCAAATAGTGCTGTACGTCCTATTACTGGTTTGACAGAACGGAATCAATTGCTGCCAATTCCTTTAAGAGAAATCCAACTGAATAAAGACGCTGTTTTGGAGCAAAATCCTGGCTATAATTAGGGTTTACTGTTTAGGTGAGAAAGGGGGAGGCTTGTAAAGGCCTCTTTCCTTTTCTTAAAATACCGCCTATAGAATAAGAATTTGCCCCGCTTACATGTTGCCTCAATCCCTTTATTTTGAAATGGGAGAGGAGGGCTTGGAGCGTTAAAGTAAAAGAAACACCATGAGTTTTTGCAATAGAGGTACATATATATTTTTCATATTGCTTTTGGGTGCTAACCTAATGGGCTTTGGCCAAGCCATTGATGATCCAAAAACAAGATCTGGCGTGTTTGAACTGGAAAATGCAGATTACAAAACAAGTCCCTATAGAAGCGAAGCATCAGGGGAAAAGAAGTGAAAATAATGGATAATGGAGTTTATCAATTGACTTTGATTCCATTGACAGGTTGGCAAAATATAGAGGTTGTAACCACCGAGGGGCTGCATCCGGAAGCGAAAACGAGCATGGTATTGAATGCGAAGGCTCATCATGAAGCGTCCGAGGGCCCCAAATGGTATATCACACTGATGCTATGGAAAAAATCCGGGGAGCGTTGGACGGAAGAAGAGCTGGACCCAATAAAGGATATTCGGTATTGGGATCATGGAAAGGGTTTAACGCTGCGCTTGAACGATGGGCAGGAGAAAAATATAAGTTTTAATGAAAGCAAGTAGGGCGGTGCAGTGATTGTTACCTGTCAGATAGATTGCTTATCTTAACGCAAATAAAAATGTACATGAGAAAGAATAGTATTGTTTTCATCTTCTTAGGGATTATCGGCATAAGTTTCTTTGGAACGGCTTCCAAAGCGCAAAAACTGCCGGATAAAGACGAGGTCATACAGATCGTTCGTCAAGTGAATGATTATTGGCAAGCCCGGCACCCGACGCATGGACGGGCCTTTTGGGATAATGCGGCCTACCATACCGGCAACATGGAGGCCTATAAACTTACCCAAGAGGAAAGATACCGTCAGTATGCTGAAGACTGGGCCGAACATAATGAGTGGAAAGGGGCAAAATCGACTGATAAAGCCACTTGGAAATATACCTATGGTGAAACGGACGATTTTGTATTGTTTGGTGATTGGCAGATATGTTTCCAAACTTACATTGATCTCTATAAGCTAGACCCCGAAGAGAAGAAAATAGCACGCGCCAAAGAAGTGATGCAATATCAGATGAGTACCGACAGAAACGATTACTGGTGGTGGGTGGACGGACTCTATATGGTGATGCCGGTGATGACGAAGTTATATACCGTAACAAAAGACCGACAATACTTGGATAAACTTTATGAATATTTCGCCTATGCCAAGAATTTGATGTACGACGAGGACGCCAAATTGTTCTATCGGGATGCAAAATATATTTACCCAAAGCACAAAACGTCCAACGGCAAAAAGGATTTTTGGGCACGCGGCGATGGTTGGCTGTTCGCGGGCTTGGCAAAGGTGCTGACCGACTTGCCAAAGGACGACGCGCATAGAAAGGAATATGAACAACTTTTTCGGGATATGGCAGCAGCGATTCAAAAAGCGCAGCAAAAGGAAGGCTATTGGACCCGTAGTATGTTGGATCCTCGACATGCACCCGGCTACGAAACAAGCGGTACGGCCTTTTTTACGTACGGTTACTTATGGGGAATCAATAATGGTTTGCTAAACGAAAAGGAGTACCTTCCGACGGTTAAAAGGGCTTGGAAGTACCTCAGCGAAATAGCCTTGCAACCGGGCGGTAAGATCGGTTATGTGCAGCCCATAGGAGAAAAAGCCATCCCGGGTCAGGTTGTCGACGTAAATTCTGAGGCGAACTTTGGCGTCGGTGCTTTCTTATTGGCATCGGCCGAACTGGCGCGCTATGTAGAGCGTATCAACTGACGCACAGACAATACGGTAATCGAAGATCTTTAGACTTTATGATAAATCAAATAAAATATGGCCCGACTTATAGGTAGTCTCCTTTTTGTATGGATCATGGTTCTTAACGCCTATGGACAAAATGATCAGCAGCGTCATCACTTTGAAATCGGTGAGAAACAATTTCTGTTGGATGGGAAGAATCTGCAGATCATCAGTGGGGAAATGCATTATGCGCGGATTCCCCGACCTTATTGGCGCGATCGACTAAAGAAAGCAAAAGCTATGGGCTTAAACGCCATTTGTACCTATATGTTCTGGAACGCTCATGAGCCCAAACCAGGGCAGTTCGATTTTTCAGATAATCTCGACATCCGGGAATTTTGTCGTATAGCGCAAGAGGAGGGTTTGTGGGTCATTATCCGACCTGGGCCCTATACCTGTGCCGAATGGGACCTCGGCGGGCTGCCCGCTTGGCTGCTCAAGAAGCGCGGTGTGGTTTTGCGTTCCTCCGACCCGAATTATATGCCGCCAACCCTTAAATTTTTAAAACGTGCCGTACAAGAGTTTAAGCCGAATTTAATTACACATGGCGGAAACGTGCTTATGGTGCAGGTTGAAAATGAATATGGGGTATACGCGGATGATAAAATATATATAACCGCTATTAAGAATACCTTATTGGAGGCTGGCGTTGACGTGCCTTTATTCCACTGCGATTGGGCGGGCAAGAACTACTACGATAAAGCGCATATAGACGGCGTTATGCCGTCGATCAATTTTGGCGGTGATGCCCAGAAGAACTTTGAGATTTTCGAACAATACGCGCCCAACGCGCCGCGATTTAACTCTGAATTTTGGACGGGTTGGTTCGACTATTGGGGCGGGAAGCACGAGGTGCATTCGGTGGAAGAGAAATTGGCCGATTTCAAATGGATGGTAGATAACGGGGTCTCCGTAAACTTATATATGTTCCATGGCGGGACAAGCAATGGCTTCTTTCCGGGGGCTAATGGTAGCAATACGTACTTCACGCCGTATATTACCAGCTATGATTACGATGCGTTGCTGGATGAAAGCGGCGAACCCACTGAAAAATATTTTGCCTTTCAAAAGGTAATTCTCGAGAAATATCCCGACTTACAGCTTCCGTCGCTACCAAGCCCTCTTAAGAAGATTTCCATTCCCGAGATTTCGCTAAAGCCTTATGCATCTTTAATGGCCAATTTACCGAACGGGAAGTTTTTTAACGAGCCAAAGACGATGGAAGAGCTCGATCAAATGAGCGGCTTGATTTTATATAGCCATACGTTTGAAGGCGCAAGGAAAGGTAACTTGGAAATCAAACGGGTGATGGACCGTGCGATGGTTTACGTGGACGGCGAATTGCTGGGAACCTTGGATCGCCGGCTCAATCAATCCAAATTGCCCCTGAATGTCGGGCCAGGAGAACATGAACTGGAGATTTTAGTCGAGCACCAAGCGAGGGTAAATTTTGGCAAGGCCATCGATCATGAACGGAAAGGCATTACAGAAGGTGTGTTCATTAATGGCGAAGCGCTGAAAGGATGGACTCACTTTTCCTTGCCGCTGGACAATACTAAAGGACTTAAGGCTGCTGAAATTCAGGAGGGTTATCCTGCTTTTTACCGATCGACCTTTGAAATATCGGAACTGGGAGATACCTATTTAGACACCCGGAACCTAGATAAAGGACTGCTTTGGATAAATGGTAAATTGATTGGCCGATATTGGTTCATTGGACCTCAACAAACCTTATTTGTGTCGGGATGCTGGTTAAAGCAGGGGAAAAATGATTTGCAGGTCTTGGAGATGGGTAAACCGAAAGGTTTGACGGTGACGGGCCTGACACAACAGGTTTGGGAAACAAAAGTGGACTCTTCACTAATGGTCAGTAAAGCAGGCGAAAAATTAATGCTCGACACCAAAGCAGCTGCCTACGAGGGCGTACTGAACGACAAAGAAGGATGGCAAGTGCTGGAGCTGGATAAAAGTCTTACAGGGCGCTACGTGCTATTCGAAACGGTTTCAGCTTACGATGGCTCGCCTTTTGCTTCTTTGGCTGAACTGCGTTTTCTGGATGAAAAGGGCAACGAAATCCCAAGGGAAGAGTATACCATACGCTATGCGGACAGTGAAGAGTTTGGAGAAGAAAACGGCTTAGCCACCCTGTTGATCGATAACCAACCAACGACATTCTGGCATAGCCAATGGAGCAAAGATAAGCCTAATCATCCGCATCAAATTGAGATTGATTTAGCCGCTCGAAGGACAATAACGGCCATACGGTATTTGCCGAGAATGAAAAACACAAACGGGCGGATTAAAGATTTTCGCCTTTATATCGCGGATGCACCTTTTGCTAAAAACCCAGCTCCTTAATTTAAAAAAACTCGCTGTATTACTGTTAATAAATGTCTGTCTTACGTTTTTGAAAACGTTGGCATTATTGGAAAAAAGATATACTTTTGAAAGGTAACCAGAAACATAACCATTTATGAACAACTCAAGAAGAAGCTTTATTAAAAAATCGACGGCGCTCGCTGCGGCCACAGGGTTATCTACCGCTTTTCCCGGTCTCTACGGTGTGGCGGCTGGACATACGCAACAGAAAGTGCGAGTAGGCGCTATTGGAATTAACGGAATGGGGTGGGCCGATTTAAACGCCATGCTGAAACACCCGGACGTAGTATGTACGGCACTTTGTGATGTAGATAATAATGTGCTGGATAAACGCAGCAAAGAGCTGAACGATCGGGGAATAAAGCCAAAACGGTATAGCAACTATCGCGATTTATTGGCTAGCAAGGAGGTGGATGTCGTCGTAATCGGTACGCCGGATCATTGGCACTGCTTGCAAATGATTGAAGCCTGTGAAGCAGGGAAGGATGTGTATGTGGAAAAACCCCTAGGCAATTCAATTACGGAGTGTAAAGCCATGGTGGCTGCTGCTAAAAAATACGACCGCGTAGTGCAGGTAGGCCAGTGGCAACGCAGCCAGAAGCATTTTAAGGATGCAATGGCTTTTGTTCATTCCGGAAAGTTGGGTAAGATCCGTTTGGTAAAGGCTTGGGCTTACCAAGGTTGGATGAAAAGTATACCGCTGAAGCCGGATGGACCGGTACCTGCAGGGGTGGATTACGATTTGTGGCTGGGCCCGGCAAAAAAGCGTCCGTTTAATCCCAACCGTTTTCATTTTGAGTTCAGGTGGTTTTGGGATTACGCAGGGGGCTTAATGACCGACTGGGGCGTTCACATGTTGGACTACGCTTTATTGGGTATGAAGGCGACTACACCAAAATCCATTATGGCAGCAGGAGGCAAATTTGCTTATCCGGACGATGCAGCCGAAACACCGGATACCTTAACAACGGTGTTTGAATTTGATGATTTTAATATCCAATGGGAGCATGCGAACGGCATTGACGGCGGCCCCTACGGACGAAACCATGGCGTTGCTTTTATCGGTAATAACGGAACCCTGGTGGTTGACCGCGAAGGGTGGGAAGTGATTCCGGAAGGAGACCGCATGGCGGCGACGCCTCTGCAAAAAAGGGTGGATAACGGGCTAGATCTGCATGCGGCAAATTTTATCGAAGCGGTAAAGAGCCGCGACAAAGCGTCTTTGAATACGCCTATTGAAGCAGGAGCTCATATCGCTATATTTTCGCAAATGGGTAATATTGCTTATCGTACAGGGAAAAAGATTTACTGGGATGAGGCAAAGGGCTCGTTTAATGACGCCGATGCCGACAAGCTGATCACTGCGTCCTACAATAACGGATATAAAATACCTTTAGTTTAGTATATGTTAACATTCAATAGATCCAGTATTTACGGTGTCTCTTTATTGTTCGTCTTGTTAGTCGGGAAAGGACCGTTTATCTCGGCGCAGAACTTGCCAAAGCCTATGGCCGAAAAGGATTATATGGGCTATCTTTTCGCTTACTTCACGGGAAACCAACAGGAAGAAGAGGCGGTTCGATTCGCCCTCAGCTTGGATGGTTACCACTATAAGGCCTTAAATAAAAATCTGCCTGTGCTCGATTCTAAAAAAATCAGTACTACCGGCGGAGTGCGTGATCCGCATATCCTCCGCAGTGAAGATGGAAAAACTTTTTATATGGTGCTGACAGACATGGTTTCTGCAAAGGGCTGGGATTCTAATAGAGCCATGGTGTTATTGAAATCGGTCGACTTGATCAACTGGACCTCACACGTCGTCAATATACAACAGCGATACGCTAATCAGGAAAAACTGCTACGCGTATGGGCCCCTCAAACGATCTATGATCCGCAGGTTAAAAAATACATGGTATACTGGTCGATGAAACATGGAGACGAACCGGATAAGATTTACTATGCTTACGCAAATCCGGATTTTTCAGATTTAGAGGGTGAGCCGAAACAACTGTTTTTTCCCTCAAACGGGAAATCTTGCATAGATGGGGATATTGTACTTAAAGATAGCACTTATTATTTGTTTTATAAGACAGAAGGGCACGGTAACGGTATTAAGGTGGCTAAATCAGCTTCGCTTACAAGTGGGCACTGGGATGAGTCGCCCGATTATAAACAGCAGACAACAGACGCCGTAGAAGGCTCCTGTGTGTTTAAACAAATCGGAACGGACACCTATGTGCTGATGTACGACGTATACGGAAAAGGAAAATATCAGTTCACAAAAAGCACCGACCTCGAAAATTTTTCGGTTATCGATGACGAGGTCTCTATGGACTTCCATCCACGCCATGGCACAGTGATACCCATCACGAGGACGGAGTTGAACCGGCTTATCAATCGATGGGGAAACCCCGGCTTGGAGCTGGGATCCATTCATCAGAACCCTGTGCTGGAAGGTTATTACGCCGACCCGGAAATACTTTATGCCGAAAAGACTAAAAAGTACTATTTGTATCCTACCAGTGACGGGTTTGATCACTGGGGTGGTTATTACTTCAAGGCTTTTTCGTCTGATAATCTGGTCGACTGGAAAGATGAGGGGATTATTCTCGACTTGAAAAAAGAGGTGCCATGGGCAGGTCGAAACGCTTGGGCTCCTGCTATTGAAGAAAAAAAGGTCAACGGTGCGTACAAGTATTTTTATTATTACTCCGGTGCCCAGAAAATTGGTGTAGCCGTAGCCGATGACCCCGCCGGGCCATTTCGGGATATTGGAAAACCGTTGATTGCAACAAAGCCGCCCGGTGTCCGAGGTGGTCAGGAGATCGATCCAGATGTGTTCACAGACCCTAAATCGGGTAAAAGCTATCTATATTGGGGGAATGGGTATATGGCTGTCGCCGAGTTGAATAAGGATATGGTTTCTATTAAAGAAAATACCTTGAAAGTTATCACCCCAGATAAAACGTTCCGCGAGGGTACCTATGTTTTCTATAGAAAAGGGCGCTATTATTTTCTTTGGTCGGAAGATGATACACGCAGCGAAAACTATCGTGTTCGCTATGGAACAAGTAAGTCGCCTTTAGGGCCTATTGAAATTCCTGAAAACAACTTAATATTGGCCAAGAATCCCGCTTTGGGTATTTACGGCACCGGTCATAATTCGGTCTTGCAGATCCCCGGAAAAGATGAATGGTATATCGTATACCATCGTTTTAGCCGACCTGATGGCATTAAAATGGGTGATGCCGCGGGCTACCATCGCGAAGTGTGCATGGATAGGCTGTTCTTCAGCGCGCAAGGGGAGATTGAGCCGGTTAAACCAAGCTTGGAAGGCATACGGGCTTCGACTGAATAAGAGGAGATAGCTCCGTTTGACGAATAGACGCTTGGCAGTTTCGAATTCTAAGTAAAATCCAGCGTAACGGTAAAACGTTGCCGAGATATAATGATAATACCATTGAGAAAACAACTTTTTTGTAAGCGCATTTACCACTATTTATTAGCAGGCATTTTGATTTGCCTATTCGAAAGCCTCGCTGCCCAAACGAAGGTCGAACCTGCCGTCAAGCTATATCCCGTTGGCGAAGCATGGGCGAAAAACTCCATTAATGCTATTATCTTTAGAAAGAACTCTCTTGTTACTTTTAAGAAGCATCAATATATCGCTTTTTATAACGAACAAGGTAAGGTGGTGATCGGCAAAAGGAAAATAGGCATGAGCGATTGGACGCTTGTGACTACCGATTACGCAGGCAACGTAAAGGACGCGCATAATACTATCAGCATCATGGTAGATGGTGATGGGTATTTACATCTGTCGTGGGATCACCATAACAATCCACTTAACTATTGTCGAAGTAAAATACCGGAATCCCTAGAAATGGGTCCTAAAATGGCGATGACCGGAAGCCAGGAAACAAGGGTGGCTTATCCTGAGTTTTATAAGTTGGCAAACGGCGATCTGCTTTTTACTTACAGAAACGGCGAATCCGGCAAAGGAAACCTGATATTGAATCGCTATGATCATCTGCGCAAGAAATGGTCTACCCTCCATGATAACTTAATCAATGGCGAAGGCCAGCGGAACGCTTATATCCAGACAACGGTCGATAAGAAAGGCATTATTCACCTCTCATGGGTGTGGCGGACCAGTGCAGATGTATCAACGAACCATAATATGTGTTATGCCCGTTCAACAGATGGCGGCCAAACTTGGGAAAGGAGCAATGGAGAGGGATATACGCTGCCGATAACAGCCGCAAATGCCGAAATAGCAGCGCTTATACCGCCTAATAGTGAGCTTATCAATCAAACGTCGATGACGACCGATGACGGAGGGAACCCTGTAATTGCCACCTATTGGAAGGAGTCGGCAAAAGAAGTACCCCAATATCATCTGATTTATCTGGAGGATGGCCTATGGAAGATAAGAATGCTGCCTTTCAGAAAAACGGACTTTTCCTTAAGTGGTGTAGGAACTAAACGAATTCCGATTTCAAGGCCGCAAATATTGGCTAGCCGGCATAAGGGGAAGTCGTTGTTTTATATGATCTTCAGAGACGAAGAGCGCCGTGGGCGGGTTTCACTCGCTAAGGTGACGACCGATGAGGGCGACCGTTTGGAGATCGTGGATCTTTTTGATGAGGATATGGGCGCCTGGGAGCCTACCTTCGATACGGAACTCTGGAAAAATAAAAAACGCATCAGCCTTTATTTACAAAAAGTTGAACAGGCAGATTTGGAAGGCCAGACAGATTTTCCTCCTCAAATGGTCAGTGTATTGGAATGGAAACCTTAACGCTGTAACCTATAAGAAATACGTACGCTGGTGCATGAATCCTTCCGCGCGCCCTATGCCTTTTGCTCCAAAACATCTTCCTTTTTCATTTGTTATTCTTATAAAAAAAACGTAACTTTAATATTACGTTAAAGCTAACTTATTTTATAAACAATTAAAACTGAATGCTATGCTAAGCCATCACGTATCCCATAGGGCAGAGAGGCATCACCCGCTTTGGCTGGAAATAACCAGAATCGTGCTTTCTCTCGTAATTCTTTGGAAAGGACTTGAGTTTATCGCAAATATCCACGTCTTTACGGATATCATGATGAACAGTTCAGTCCCAGTAGCCATCTTAATGAGCGTATTGGTCCATACCATCATCGTGGCGCACATTTTTGGTGCGATCGCGCTGTTTACGGGCAGCTACGTACGTATTGCCTGTATTTTGCAAATGCCTGTTGTGTTAATGGCCCTGCTCTTTAGAGATCTCGCGAAAGACGTGCTAAATCCGTACGCTGCGGTATGGGTAAGTGTTGCCATCTTATGCGCCCTGGTGCTGGTGCTCTTGAGGGATAAACACGACACGGCAGACAATCGGCTTGTCCGAAATAAAAATTAGTGTCAATATACTTTCTTTTTGAAAAGTTAAGCCATGGGTATTATTTTTGATGTAAGATAAACCCATGGTTAAAAAACTGGTACTGCTATATCTATTTTTCTTGCCGCTTTTGCGCCTGTCTGCACAACAGCAAGCGGATTTTTCGAGCTTTATCCACGCTGCTCATCCTTGGGTGGATTCGATGTTTAATCGCTTAAGTCAAAATGAAAAGATTGCGCAACTCTTTATGGTAAGGGCCCATACTAATTTAGGCCAGCGGTATATCGATTCAGTAGCAAAAGTAATTTCGGACGAGCAACTGGGTGGAGTGGTGTTCTTTCAGGGAGGCCCCCGCAGGCATGCTGCTGCCATAAACGCTTATCAGGCGCGCGCCAAGGTGCCACTACTGATGGCACTGGATGGCGAATGGGGCCTCGGCATGCGCTTAGGTGATTCCACCGTGTCTTATCCCTACCAAATGACTTTAGGGGCTGTTCGGGACGAACGGCTTTTGTACAACATGGGACGCGAAATTGCAAAGGACTTTAAGCGACTGGGCTTAAACGTGAATTTTGCGCCGGTAGTGGACATAAATAACAACCCGAGAAATCCCGTCATTAATTTTCGCTCCTTCGGCGAAAATAAGGAAAACGTTACCCGCAAAGCGAGTGCTTATATGCGGGGTATGATGGATGAACATATCCTGATTACCTTAAAACATTTTCCAGGCCACGGCGATACCGAAGTTGATTCACATAAAGATTTGCCGCAGTTAGCTTTTAGTCGGGCCCGACTTGATTCGCTTGAATTATATCCTTTTAGGCGATTGATCCGGGAGGGCGCATCGGGCGTCATGGTGGCGCATATGAATATCCCGGCTTTAGACAAAACGCCCAATCTGCCCTCTTCACTGTCGCCCTTGGCAATTAATGGGCTCCTTAAAAGGGATCTTGGCTTTAAAGGATTGGTCTTTACGGATGCCATGGACATGAACGGTGTGGTCAAGTACTTCAGAAACGGAGAGGCTGATGTGCGAGCTGTTATCGCCGGAAACGACATCCTGGAGTTATCTCAAAACACGAAAAGAGCGATATCCATGGTGGCTAAAGCCATTAAAGACAAGCGAATTAGCCAGGCAGAACTTGACGCCAAAGTGAAAAAAATTCTGGCGGCAAAACTGTGGCTTGGTTTAGACAAAAGACAAGTAGTGCCGCTTAATGGGCTCTATAGAGAATTGAATCGGCCAGAAACAAAAAAATTGAAGCAAAGCCTCGCCGATGCGGCGGTCACTTTATTGAAGGGCGATAGCCTAATCCGCGCAATCGATTATACGAAACGTACAGCGATTATCAGTATAGGCGACCGCGAATTGACGACCTTTCAGAACGAGTTGGAAAGCAAGTTCGATAATGCGTTGAAATTTGTTATTGCACCCGATGCCAAACCAAATGATATCGCCAAAGTATCTGTTGAATTGATTCGCTATAAGCAAATTATTGTGGCGCTTCATGATGTAAGGAAATCCCCGCAAAGCAAAATTAATTTCAGTGGTACCGTTCGCTTGTTCATTAACGAGTTGGCGAATATGAATAGTATTTTTTGCGTCTTCGCTAATCCCTATGCCTTGGCAGGGATGCCCGGTATTGAGGCCTGTAAAAGTATGGTGGTCGGCTATCAAAACGACGATGAGCTGCAAAGGGCCGGGGCGAAAGTTATCTTACGCAGCTTGACGCCAAGCGGAAAACTGCCAGTCACAGTTAATACCTTCTTTAGATATGGAGATGGATTATAGCTTTTAGGGCCTGTTTTTGCGTTTTTATCCAATGGAATTGCATAAACGAGAGCTATTGCTCTTGCTTGGCTATAATCCGGTTGCATAAAACAGCAATTATCTTTATGTTTGGTTTTTACTAATTGATATGTTAAGAAAAGCCTGTCTGATTCTTTTGCTAGTTGTGACCGTTTCGCGCCAACTTTCTGCTCAATCGCATACCCCGTTTATTGACTTTATTAATCAAGAACATGAATGGGTAGATTCTGTTTTCAAGAAACTAAATAAAAGGGAGCGGATAGCGCAGATGTTCATGGTTCGCGCGCACACGAACTTAGGGGATGCTTATAGCGATTCGGTCGCCAAAGTAATTAAAAAGCAAAAGTTGGGCGGTGTAGTGCTTTTTCAGGGTGGCCCACATAGGCATGCTGATCTTATCAACAGGTATCAACAACTTTCGAAAGTCCCTTTGTTGATGGCCTTAGATGGGGAATGGGGACTGGGAATGCGCTTGATGGATTCCACTGTTTCTTTTCCTTATCAAATGGCTTTAGGCGCTGTGCAAAATGAACAGCTCATTTACGAAATGGGGCAGGAAGTGGCCCGTCATTTTAAGCGAATTGGTCTGAACATCAATTTCGCGCCGGACGTCGATGTGAACAATAACCCTAACAATCCGGTTATCAACTTCCGTTCTTTTGGTGAAAACAAGTTCAATGTGACCCGAAAAGGAGGTGCCTACATGAAGGGAATGATGGACGCCGGCCTTATCATCACGCTGAAACATTTTCCGGGGCACGGAGATACTGACGTAGACTCTCATTACGACCTGCCGAGTTTGAACTTTACAACAGCCCGTTTAGACTCGCTTGAGATGTACCCCTTCCGTGAACTGATTAAGCAGGGAGCGTCTGGAGTGATGGTGGCACATATGAATATCCCGGCCTTAGATACAACCGCCAACCTGCCTTCTTCGCTTTCAAAGAACGTCATTACCGGTATCTTGAAAGAAAAAATGGGTTTTAGAGGCCTTACCTTTACCGATGCCATGGATATGAAGGGCGTGGTCAAATATTTTCAGAATGGCGAAGCCGATGTGCGGGCCATTATAGCGGGAAACGACGTTTTGGAGCTGTCGGAAAACAGTAAACGTGCTATTAAGAAAGTGAGAAAAGCGATTCGAAAAGACCGGCTCTCTTGGAATGATATCAATGCTCGGGTCAAGAAGATCTTGGCTGCTAAATACTGGTTAGGATTGAACCAGTGGCAGGTAACAGCCACAGAGAATCTGTATCAAGACCTTAACAACGAACAGGCAAGAGCGCTGAATCAGCAATTGGCCGATGCCGCCATTACACTATTGAAGGGAGATAGCTTAATCAGACAGCTAAAGCCAACGGAAAGAACAGCATTAGTAAGCATTGGCGTTGATGAATTGAGTACCTTTCAGCAACTGTTAGGCGCCCATTTTGAAAACAGTTTACATTTTGTATTACCGGCAAAGGCAACGGGTGCTGAAGTCGCTAAAGTGGCGGATGAACTTAAAAATTATAAGCAGGTCCTCGTAGCCGTGCACGACCAACGATTGCGGCCGCAAAGCAAGTTGAATTATAGTCAGGAAGTCAATCTCTTTATTAGCGAGCTGGCTGGCAAAAATGCCGTATTCAATGTCTTTGCAAATCCTTATAGCATTGCCGCATTTCCGGGTTTAGAAGATGCCGGTGCACTCGTAGTAGCTTATCAAAACGATGCCAGCTTCCAGCGGGCCGTTGCTAAATTGATTACAGGTCAATTAAAAGCAAGTGGCAGGTTGCCAGTAACCGTCAATAGCTTTTTTAAATATGGTGATGGGCTTTAGTTGTGCGCTCTTTCGCCGCGCAGGCGACCAGATTTGCTTAGTCAATAGCTGGACAAAACCGAAGAGCGTAACGATGAGTTCATGAACTCCTTAGAAACAAACATACGCGAATAAATTAGGCTTGTGAAGCCTGTGGTAGATTTGATACAAAGCGTCGATGGCGCAGTCGGCGTCTCTTGCTCAATCCGCTTTGCCTCTGCTGAAGCCCTTATGCGTACCCGCATAACAAATGCCAATAAAGGAAGTCACGAGGGCTCTTAGAAGGATTAGCTAAATGAAACCTTATTTTTTTAGACTTACATAGGAAATTGCTGCTCGAGTATTCATTACAACGTTCTTTCAACAGACAATGATCGTAAATAAGGCTATTCCAAGATAAGATAATCAATTTTAAAATAGATTTGAAAAGAAAGTGCTCGTATCGGATATACGTCGTTAATAAATTAATGTCTTTTCAGATAACGAAATATTGATTTAACGAAAATATGCCAAACAAAACGATTTTTTTTGTTTAAAACGATTTTTTTACGAAAAAAATACTAACTTTCTGGTAAAAATATTCGTGTATGAAAACATTTAGACCTATTCGAATTATTTTTACAACGATTTTGTTTTGTTTATGTGTTTCTTGCCAAAAAACATCAAATCGTGCGGACGGCCGTAATATTTCGGCAGAAACAAATTATGAAACCGATGTGAGTCTGACAATAACCAGCTCGGATAAGCTCTCTGCGTCCATAAATATGGGAATCGTTTCATTTGCTTACTCTGCGGAGACAGATAATGGCCGTACTTCATCTAAATTAATATCAGGCAAAGGAGGTGAACAGGTCGAGACCGATTTTATTTTGGATGAAAATCTGGACGGCTTTAAATTCGATCTTCATAATAAGGTCGTTGAGCAAGCAAATAAGTTGTTATCTACATTTACGACTGAAGAGATACGGTATATCACTGGACAGTATGAAATATTTGGCAGAAAGATTCTGTCATCTAAAGAAATTATAAAAACTTCCCCGTTGGCCCAATCCATCTATTTTCACAACGCGGTATTGAATGTGGTTAACAGAAGTCTTCAGAACGGCGAAGAGTGTAACTGCACTCCGGATCCTGCTTATTACGTAAACAAGGGTCCTTTCTTTTGTCAAGAAGACCTTAAAATTAATACTAAGGCTGTGCTTGCCATTGTGCAGAATGTGAAAACTGATCGAAAAGACGAAATCGAAAAGATAGCCGACTATATACGTGCGCATGCGAGTGAAGATGAAATTTCTATAGATAGGCTATATGGATTATTTGAAACAAAAAAAAGCTTCCAGGCAAGAGTCGCGAAGTATAATGCCTTTTATAAAGGAGCGAGAACAACTAGCTCTTCTTCCATTACTGGAAGACTGGACGCCACCGCCTATACAGAAGAGCCCGATTGTCAAGATGGACCAAGTGGCAGTGATATCGGTTGTTGCGGTAATTATTCCGGCTGTTGTTGGTTATCTGCAGGCTTATGTTTAGCTCATGATATCATTTGTTGGTGTTGTGACGATTGGTATTGCCTATGGGGCTGTGAACCAGAAGCTAGTTGTTAGTTAGTTATGAAAAAAATAATACAACTACTAGCTTTAACCTCCCTAATGCTGAATGGGATTTATCTTGCATTGTGGATAAACACATTTAGAAAGTTTACAAGCTATGTGGGACGTATGGAGCATTATCGTCAATATATTCCCGGCTTTGTCAGCCCCAAAGGATTCAACTTTTTCTTAATCGCTCTCACGGTCTTGGCTATCGGATTTCTTCTTGTTCATCGAAGGAATTTGTTTTTCAATATCATTCTGGTTTTTGAATTTTTGTTTGCAGGTTTCTATATCTGGGGACTTTTATAGTTAGTTTTTAAGTGTCTGAAACAAAGTTAAACCTCACAATCCGCGATAAAAAGAGAGTAGCATTCTTGGTGTTACAGGTTCCGCCGAAAAAAGTCTGAAATCTGAATTAGATACCTTCCTTTTTTTTGCTAAGTCTTGCTTTCTGCCTTGAAAAGTTTACAAGAACGTCAAGAATTTGTTATCTTGCTTTTTATAAACAAGAAACTTGAAGAATGAACCAATATGAACCTATCATACGGATACAGAATCTTCATAAAAGTTATGGCGATAAAGAGGTCTTGAAAGGGATTGACCTTGAAATTTATCCAGGTGAAGTAATCGGTTACATTGGCCCCAATGGCGCCGGTAAATCAACAACGGTTAAAATTCTGACCGGACTCATTGAGGATTTCGAAGGCAACATCACTATTGATCAAATGCACTTAAAAGACCAAGTGTTGCCTATTAAAGCGATTATGGGCTATGTGCCGGAGAACGCGGAGCTGTACGACGTGTTAAGCCCTTTAGAATACCTCGACTTTGTTGGCAAACTGTATGGGATGGATGCATCTGTAATAACGGAGCGAGCGACAAGACTGTTAACTGCTTTCGGGCTGGGTGAATCGTTCAATAAACGGATGGATACCTTTTCTAAAGGGATGAAACAAAAAGTGTTGCTGGTATCCGGTATTATTCATAATCCGAAAATACTTATTCTTGACGAACCCTTGTCGGGTTTAGATGCGAATGCCGTGATTATTGTTAAGGAACTCATATCCTTGCTAGCTAAGGAGGGAAAGACCATTTTTTACTGCTCGCATATGATGGATGTGGTAGAAAAAGTCTCGGATAGGATCTTATTGATCAATAAGGGACGTATCGTAGCGAATGGCACATTTGAACAACTGAAAGCCGATCATGGTAACTCCCTTGAGCATATTTTTGCAAAACTCACTGGTCACGCAGAAAGTTCGGGCAGTGCTGCGAATATCATGTCGGCTTTTGAGTAATTTAAAATGTGAGCTAGCCCACATTGAAAATATATCCCATGAATAATTTCATCATTCGATTTATATTGCTTTTTAGCCCCCTCTATCGTAAAATAGGGTGCAATACGGCACAATTGGAAGTCATTCTTCGCACCAAACTGTTAATGGACGATCGAAGACCGATGACCGCTTTTGGCGGTAAAGCTAAAAAGGAAAGCAATTACAGTTCTTGGATCAACTTTTTATTGCTCATGGTGATGGGCTGTGTGTTGCTTTTATTCCTTTTTTCGATTAGCCAGTCCTACCTGTCCTTTACGATTTACTTTGGGATGTTTATGTCCATGCTCTGTTTGAGTTTAATCGCCGACTTTTCTGTTATTCTTTTGGACAGTAAGGATAACTTCATCCTATTACCTCGGCCGGTGGACGATCGCACGCTCTCAATGAGCCGAATCTTGCACATTGGTATAAGTGTATTTAAGCAAGCGCTCGGTTTGGCATTACCCGGCCTGCTTTTTACGACTGTCAGTAGAGGCGGATTGGCAGGCTTTATTTTCGTTGCTCAGATGATGATCGCAACCATACTTTCTGTGTTATTCGTAAATTTATTTTATCTGGTCGCCATGCGATTAGTCTCCCTACAGCGATTTAAAGATATTGTCGCTTATTTACAGATTTTTTTTTCTGTGCTTATTTTTGCCTTGTATTATACAATGCCTACCCTACTGGAGAGTGCCTTGGTACAGCAGCTTGATTTTACGGCTACTCCTTGGCTGTGGCTTACGCCTAGTGCCTGGATCAGCGGATTGCAGGAAATCGGTGAAGGTCACTGGTCTTTATTGGCCTGCTCGCTATCACTGATGGCCGTGTTAAGTCCGCTATTGGCCCTATGGCTAATGGTCGGAAAGTTCACCTCCGGGTTTAATGCGATGCTGGCCAGTTTGCAAACGAGTGACGAAGTAATGCCAAAGGAAGAGGTGCGCCCGTCGCGATACAGCCTTGGCGATAGGATGGCTGCGGTGCTAACTACCAGTTCATTGGAAAATGCGGGCTTTGGCTTGGTTTGGCGGCTTACAGCTCGTACCCGCGAATTTAAAATCAAGGTATACCCTTCGATAGCCTACGTTGCTGTTTACTTTTTCTTTATGTTTTTTGTCCGTAATAAGGGCAATGCCGGTATGTCTTGGGCCGAAAGGTGGGATGACGCCCTGGCACAGCACAGTTATCTGTTTATCTTTTATTTTTCCTTGTTTACCTTGTTGACAGTATTTCAGTTTATAACCCAAAGTGAGAAATATAAGGCAGCTTGGATTTATTTTGTAGCGCCTGTCCAACAACCGGGATTGCTCATGTCGGGTGTGCTGAAAGCAGCCTTCGTTAAATTTTATCTGCCTTTTACAACTGTGTTCGCTGCTTTAGGTCTTGCTTTTATCGGCCCTTCGGTAATAAACGATGTGCTTCTATCGATGGCCGTAGGCGGAATAGCAGCCATTCTCATTTGTTTGTTTACGGTAACAGGCTATCCTTTTAGTCAACCGATTAAAAAAACAGAAGGCCGGTTTCTGGCCAATTTACTGCTTATAGGCTTAATAAGCGCTATTGGTTTTGGGCATTATTTAGTTGTAAAATATGAATGGCTGGTTTGGATACTCATGATATTGGCCGCCGGAACTTTCTTTCTCCTATTGCACTATTTTAAGAAAGAATCTTGGGAGAAAGCAGAATTTCGGGATGAGTGAGTTTTGCAGGTTCCCTTGACCACTGTTTTATTTCATAGATAGGGCTTTCCTCATAGCGCGAAGCGACCGACACGTTTACACCGTCGGCATGTGCTGAAAACAGCGTTGCAACCAATTCCGGACAATTGTTGTCTTTTGATAAATGCGATAAAAAGAGGTGACTCAGTTGCTCAGTTCGATGGTTTAAAAAGAGCGCTAAGGCCTCTCGATTTGAAAGGTGCCCATGACCACCGCGAATCCGGTTTTTCAAGAAGTAGGGATAGCGACCGCTCTCCAACATCTCTTCATCATAGTTTGCTTCCAAAAAGACGGCGTGACATCGGCTGAAATGATATTGCACACGCTCACATACCTGGCCTAAATCCGTGAAAACGCCTATCCGCACGCCTCCTCCCTCTACGACAAAGCTGTAAGGATCCACTGCGTCGTGGTATTTTGCAAAGGGAGTGACCTGGAAACTACCAATCTGAATGGGATCCGACGAATGAAATAGATGGAGCTGCTCCGTTGGTATGGAGAAGCGGGTTGCCGCCAAGGTTTGCCGATTTATATATACAGGGATACGGTATTTTAAACTCAGTCGGCATAAACCCTTTATATGGTCGCTATGCTCGTGTGATATAAAGATGGCTTTTATCGTTTGCACCGGTAAATCCAAGCGGGCCATGCGCCGTTCTATCTCACGGCACGATATCCCCGCATCAATTAAAACAGCTTCGTCACCGTTACCGATATAGTAACAATTACCGTTGCTGCCAGAATTAATTGAGGTGACGAAAAGCGACATGTGCGCAAATTTAATGATTTTCCGGATTACTACCTAGCCTTGTCACCATTCCATGGACTAGGCCTTTTATTCCTTCGAAACAGCTATGCAGCGGGGCGACAGCGCTTCTGGAACAATGGCCTTCTCGGATGAGCGTAAAGAAAATTCATGCTCAAAACCCAAACAAAAAGGCGGGCATAGCTGTACCTACGTTAAGTTTAGTTATGGAATATATCGACTATTACAAAATACTGGGGGTTGAAAAAAATGCGTCTCAAGAGGACATAAAAAAGGCATATCGTAAGCTTGCCCGAAAGCTGCATCCCGATTTAAACCCAGATGACAAAGAAGCGCAAAAGAGGTTTCAGGAATTGAATGAGGCCAATGAAGTATTGAGCGATCCGGAAAAACGGAAAAAGTATGATCAGTATGGTAAAGACTGGAAGCATGCGGAAGCTTATGAGCAGGCGCGGCAGTCGCAGCCTGGGGGCGACCAATATGCCCGGGGAAACCCTTTTGGCAATCAAAATCCTTTCGAAGGCGGTTTTGCGGATTCGGCGAGCGATTTTTCTTCCGATGACTTTTCCGACTTCTTCGCTTCTATGTTCGGAGGAGGTGGGCGGAGGAGTCGGAGCCAATTTAAAGGGCAGGACTACCGCGCCGAGCTTCAGCTAAGTTTGCGAGAGGCAGCGGAAACCCATAAACGGACACTGACGGTGAATGGAAAGAAGCTTCGTATTACCATCCCCGCCGGTGTAGAAAACGGACAGGAAATTCGGTTAAAAGGGCAGGGAGGCCCCGGCGTTAATAATGGTCCGGCGGGCGACCTCTATATTACTTTTGTAATTGGTGACGATCCCGTCTTTAAGCGGTTAAAGGACGACTTGTACGTGACCCGAGAGATTGACTTGTATACAGCGGTATTAGGAGGTGAAGTGATGGTCGACACACTAAGCTCGAAGGTTAAGTTGAAGGTCGGCCCCGGAACCCAGAATGGTATGAAAGTACGGTTAAAAGGAAAGGGCTTTCCCGTTTATAAAAGCGAAGGTCAATTTGGAGATCTTATTGTAACTTACCAAGTAAAAATACCGACAGACTTAAACGACGAACAACGCCAACTTTTTAAACAGTTAGCCAATTTGAATACTAAATAAAAAATACATGGGAACCACATTGATTTTGGTTAAAGACTATTGTACGCAAAGTGCCGTTGAGGAGACCTTTATCCGTGCGCTCTACGAAGAAGGTCTGATTGAGGTAAGAATAGAGGCGAATGAGTGGTATATCGATGCCGACCAACTACGGGATTTGGAGCAGTTTCGGCAATGGCATTACGATTTGCATATTAATGTGGAAGGCATCGATGCCATGCGTCATCTAGTAAAAAAAATAAGGACTATGCAAGCGGAAATCGGCTTATTGAAAAACCGACTGAGGTTGCATGAAGAAGGGTGGTAGTATAGTAGCTGTCTAAATTAGATCATTTGATTACCTGACCTACATTTTAGACAGCTAGCATTCCTTTATTGAAGCATAGCGCGCAACATCCACGCCATTGACTCGTGTTGCTCCATCAGGCCGGTCAAGAAATCCGCGGTGCCTGCATCCTTATAGTCATCTTGAATAGGATCAATCGACCGACGAATTTCGCGAATAATGGTTTCATGATCTTCTAAAAGTGCTTCGATCATCACTTCCGCAGAAGAACCATCGTCTGTATGTTCCAAGAGATCGGTTTCGCTAAGGAACTGTTGTAAGGTGCCCAGCGAATAATGGCCCAGTTTACGGATGCGCTCCGCTACACCGTCCATGATCTCCGCAAGCTCTTTGTACTGCGACTCAAAAAATAGATGAAGGTCGTGAAAGTGTATGCCCTTCACATTCCAGTGAAATTTGCGGGTCTTGGTATACAAGATAAATTCGTCGGCAAGCAAATGATTCAGTTTGTTCGCTACCGTTTGGCGATTGTCTTCAGAGATGCCAATGTCAATTTTTGCAGTTTTTACCAGTGCCATGATTGTGTTTATTTATCGTTTATCAAATATCTGTTACCGCCTTTCAGCTAAACTTCTGTATGATCCTTGATCCGTTTAAGTTGTAGCGAGAAAACAATTGTTACTACGCCCGCTATAAGGAACGCAAAGGCGGTCCAACCGACAATCGTTGCAATGCCGATAACGGGGTTGAAAATCATACTTAAGCCAAACAGAATGGTTAAAATCCCGCCCGCCAAAATCCAGCCCCAGCCTTTCACCGCTAAGTTGTTAAGTTGAAAAGCATAGCTGCTCAATGAAGCCCCAAGTAATAATACATAGAAGCCCACCAAGAAGGGAAGGATGCTCATGGAGAGACCCGGATATAAGAGTAGGACGAAACCGAGTATAATGTCGAGGATACCGGCGGCTATCGTCCAGCCCCAGTGGTGTAGGCGCCTGCGATTTCCCAAGGCAAACGATAACTCCATGATTCCGTTGAGAAAAATAAGTCCTCCAAAAAATACCGATAAGCCGAGAAAGCTTGCTAAAGGATTGGAAATCGTGTAGAGCCCGGCGATCAATAATAGAACGCCAATGATCGTGAAAAGCCACCAGTTTTTGACCTCACGTTTGATTTCTTGCATGAATGTTGCCATGTTCAGTAATATAAGATGAATTTCTGTACGATATCAAAGTTAAGGTATTGAGATCATGCGTGTTGTGATAACAATCACCCTAAATGATGTGTTTGGTCACCTTTATACTTTATTTCACTGGCATGACAATTAGCTGCCGGTTTCGTAAAATTCAAGTGGCAGCCCATCCGGATCTTCAAAGAAGGTAAATCGCTTCCCCGTAAGTTCGTCAATGCGAATCGGTTCCGTTGCTATCCTATGCCGTGTCAAATGATCAATGGCGCTTTCCAAGTTATCAACGGCAAAAGCCAAATGCCGCAACCCACATGCTTCCGGTCGACTGATGCGCTTAGGAGGGGCTGGAAAGGAAAATAGTTCGATGATATAGAAGTCGTTTAACGATAAATCCAGTTTGTAGGAATGCCGCTCTGCGCGGTATGTTTCTGCGAGTATGTCAAATCCGAGCACTTTTGTGTAGAACTCTTTTGATCGCGTGTAATCGGAACAAATAATGGCAATGTGATGAACCGATTGTATAAATGGGTGTTCCATACGGATGTTTTTAGCTAAGTTAACGCTTTTGGCTGCAAAAAAAGTAACATTCTTATGGAAATAGAATGAAAGCACTTTTTTTAATTAAAAAAAGCTATTTTAGTGAAAAACTTGCCTTAAGCTATTTTTTTAAAAAAAAATACAAGAATTCCAGTGGATGGATGTACTTTTTGGCGATTTTAACTTTTTATTTTCTAATTTAAGTATGCACTATGCGAAAAATCTTACCCTTTTGCCTGCTCTTTTTTAGTTTTTACTTTCTGAAAGGCCAGGAAACCTTTCCTGTTAATGGTTCACATGATAAACGTCCGAAGAAATATGCGTTTGTCAATGCGAACATCATAACAAAAGCAGGGCAAAGCATCAAAAATGGAACCTTGCTAGTAAACGATAAGGTTATTGAGGCCGTTGGAGCCGGACAAAAAGTTCCCGCGGGCTATATAACCATCGATTTAGCGGGTAAATTTATCTATCCATCGCTGATCGATCCTTTTACTACTTATGGCGTGCCGGGCGAAGCTAAGGAAACCCGCTCCTTTGGAAGAGCCGCACAAGTGTTAACTTCCACGAAGAACGGCCCCTACGCGTGGAATGAAGCGGTACGTCCGGAAACCCGTGCTATCGATGTATTTACCCATGATCAGAAACAAGCCGAACAATTAAAAAAGATCGGCTTTGGAGCGGTACAAACCTTGGTTAAAGACGGTATAGCACGTGGAAGTAGCGCGGTGGTCGCACTGAATACAAACAGCGATAACGAGGTCGTCATTATCCCGGATGCGGCAGCACATTACTCATTTGATAAAGGTTCTGCTAAGACATCGTATCCGGCTTCCTTAATGGGGAGTATTGCATTGCTGCGACAAACTTATTATGATGCTCAATGGTATCAGCAGCAGAAAAAGGAATTCAATATTTCCTTGGAAGCCTTCAATAAATGGCAGTCCTTACCACAGTTCTTTGAAGTGAACGATGTATTAGACGTCTTAAGAGCTGATAAAATAGCAAAGGAATTCGGCAAACAATACATAATCAAAACCGGCGGAAATGATTACCAACGTATTAAGGAGATCAAAGCAACGGGTGCCAGCTTGGTAGTGCCATTGAACTTTCCAAAAGCTTACGATGTAGAAGATCCTTATGAAGCGAACAAACTGTCGCTGGCCCAACTGAAACATTGGGAACTAGCCGCTAGCAATCCTGCCACTTTGGAAAAAGAGGGAATTTCTTTTGCCTTAACGGCGAGTGGCTTAGACAATGTCCGTGATTTTTGGCCTAATGTACGGAAGGCAATCCAATACGGATTAAGCGAGGATGCCGCGCTAAGGGCTTTGACAGAAACACCTGCGGCATTTTTAGGGGCGACCGACCGATTGGGTACCTTGGAAAAAGGCAAATTGGCGAGTTTTATCATTACGTCCGACAGTTTGTTCAAAGAGGGAAACATCATTTATGAAAACTGGGTTGAAGGCGACAAGTACGTCGCTAACCAAGGAGCCGGCAAAGATCTGAGAGGCGAATACGCAAGCACCATCGATGATTTTGGTCCGGCCAAGTTGGCTATAGGCGGAAAGCCTGGAAAATACGAGGCTTTTATCAGCAAAGCAGATGACACCACCAAAACAAAAGTGAATTTAGTGGTAGATGGCGATTTACTGAGCCTCAGTTTCAATCCGAAAGGTGCTAAGAAAAGTTACCGCATCAGTGCCTACGTAATGGCTACCGAGCCGCTTCAGTTAAAAGGCGAAGTGAATCGCGAGGACGGCAGCAGCACTGCTTGGTCGGCCTCTTATACCGGTGCTTATACCCAAAAAGCGGAGAAGAACGCAGGGGATAAGCCTCTGGAGCTCGGAAAGATTATTTATCCTTTCGCTTCTTTCGGCTACGAGCAAGCGCCTCAGGCGACCGCTATTTTGCTAAAGAATGCGACGGTATGGACAAACGAAGCAGAGGGAATATTGGAAGGCGCAGACGTTTTGATCGCTGACGGAAAAATAAAGGCTATAGGAAAGAATCTAAGTGGAGGCGGTGCCACCGTGGTCGATGCAAGCGGTAAACATATAACGGCAGGTATCATCGACGAACACTCACATATTGCTATTTCAAGAGGAATAAACGAGGGAACGCAGTCGGTTACGGCAGAAGTACGTATCGGCGATATTATTAATTCGGAAGATGTTAATATTTACCGACAATTGGCGGGTGGCGTAACAAGTTCACATATATTGCACGGGTCGGCAAACGCCATTGGCGGACAATCTCAACTGATCAAACTACGTTGGGGTAAATCACCGGAAGAACTTAAGTTTGGCGGTAGTGACGGCTTCATAAAATTTGCACTCGGTGAAAATGTAAAGCAGAGTAATTGGGGCGATATTGCGCGCGTACGCTTTCCACAAACCAGAATGGGCGTGGAACAGGTTTACGTAGATGCCTTTACCCGTGCAAAGGAGTATAAAGCGAAATTGGCTATGAAGGGCAGTAATACGCGCCGCGACTTAGAATTGGACGCGTTGGTAGAGATATTGGATAATAAGCGTTTTATTACCTGCCACTCCTACGTTCAATCGGAGATCAACATGCTCATGCACTTAGCGGATAGCCTTGGCTTCAAGATCAACACGTTTACGCATATTTTGGAGGGTTACAAGCTCGCCGATCGTATGGCAGCAAGAAGCATCGCGGGGGCGACCTTCGCCGATTGGTGGGCTTATAAAATGGAGGTGCAAGAGGCGATACCCTACAATGCTTATTTAATGGAGAAGCAGGGCGTTGTAACAGCGATTAATTCGGACGATGCCGAGATGGCACGTCGATTAAACCAAGAGGCCGCAAAAGTGATTAAATATGGCGGTTTAACAGAGGAAGAGGCTTGGAAATTGGTGACTCTCAATCCGGCTAAGATGCTACATATCGATAATAGAGTCGGCAGTTTAAAGGTAGGCAAGGATGCCGACGTGGTTGTGTGGAGCGACAATCCGTTAACGATCTATGCACGGGCCGAGAAGACTTTTGTTGACGGCGTCAAGTACTGGGACGTGGAGGAAGATCAAAAATTGCGCGACCTGCAACAAAAAGAGAAGGCCCGTCTTATAGCAAAATCACTGGAAGAAAAAGGGAAAGGGAATGCTACGCAAAAGGCCACGGAGAAAACAACGATGGTTTATCACTGCGAAACACTCTCAGGCGATAATAACGAGGACGTCAACCATAACTAATACGAATTATGCAGTTAATTTTAAAATATATAAGTAGTTTAAGTTTGTTTTTGTCGATTGGGTGCTATCTACAAGCGCAGCCAACTGTTTATCCGGCAAAAGCGCAAACATCGGCCATTAGTATAAAGGGCGCCACTATCCATGTAGGCAATGGACAAGTCATACCCAATGGAACAATCGTATTTGATCAAGGCAAGATTACCTATGTAGGCGAGGGGGCAGGCGCTCCGGCCGCCGCACAGAGCATTGATGCACAGGGTAAACATATTTATCCGGGTTTTATTGCCCCGGTTACCAATTTGGGGTTGGTGGAAGTGGAATCGGTAAGGGCAACGCTTGATAACACAGAAGTAGGCGAAAACAACGCACATGTGAGGGCTTTGATTGCTTACAATACGGATTCGAAAGTGATTAATACGCTTCGCTCCAACGGTGTTTTGTTGGCGCAGGTGACACCAGAGGGAGGGCTGGTCACAGGGCAGTCGTCTGTCGTCCAACTGGATGCCTGGAATTGGGAGGATGCCGCTTACAAAACCGATGATGCCATCCATATTAATTGGCCCAGTATCCGCTATTCACGCTTCGGGGCAACTAACGAGGCGGCACAAAAGGAACGTATCCAGCAGGAGCGTGGTATATTGTCCGACCTATTGAAGGATGCTAAGGCTTATTGCGAGGTTGATAACCCTGCCGTATTCAATGGTCGCCTGGAGGCCTTCCGTAAAGTGTTTGATGGGACTAAGAAGCTTATGGTACATGTCGATAAAAAGAACGACATCATTGCTGCGGTACAGTTCTTCGGCGCCTTTGGTCTAAAACCAGTATTGGTAGGCGGCGCAGATGCGCATCTGGTTAGCTCTTTCCTAAAGGAAAATGAAATCCCCATTATTATTCATCAGGCGCATTCTTTGCCAAGCAACGATGATGACGATGTGAACTTGCCTTATAAACAGGCGAAATTATTGTCGGACGCCGGGCTGCTCGTAGCTTACGGAATGGACGGCTTCTGGCAGCAACGGAATTTGCCTTTTATGGCTGGCACGGCCGCGGCTTTCGGTTTAGATAAGGAGAAAGCGCTCGCTACCATTACGCTCAATACGGCCAAAATTTTAGGGGTCGACCAAACGACCGGCAGTTTGGAGAAAGGTAAGGACGCAAACCTGTTTATTTCGGCAGGAGACGCGCTCGATATGAAAGGGAACCAAATAGAGAAGGCGTTTATTGTGGGACGCGATATCAGCTTGGAGAATTTGCATAAGCAGTTGTTCGAGCGATATGAGTATAAATACGGTCAGAAGTAGACAAAAAGCGGGTGTCTAAGACATCCGCTTTTTTATTTAACGATTCCTGAAATTAATGTTACTTTTGCAGAAGTAATTTTACTTATCTCACATATTTTGTCATTCAAAGAACTTAACCTTATTGAGCCTTTACTAAAGGCAATAAATAAGGAGGGCTACGAAAACCCGACGCCCATCCAATCCCAAGCTATTCCGATCGTACTTTCGAGTAAAGACTTACTCGGTTGTGCGCAAACAGGCACCGGTAAATCTGCCGCATTTATATTGCCTATTTTACAGCGCTTAACCGAGCAGCGCAGCAATCAAAAAGAGGTGAAAGCGTTAATCTTGGCACCCACCAGGGAACTGGCGATACAAATCAATGAAAGCATCGCTGCTTATGGTCAGTTTTTACCATTGAAACATCAGGTGGTTTACGGTGGGGTCAACATCAACACCCAAATTAATGGTTTAAAAAAAGGTATTGATGTGTTAGTGGCTACTCCCGGACGCCTGCTGGATTTGATCGGCCAACGTGTACTTACCTTGCAACAGGTATCGTATTTTGTGTTGGATGAGGCCGATCGGATGCTGGACATGGGATTTATACACGACATTAAAAAAATTGTAGCACTTCTTCCATCAAAGCGACAAACCTTGTTTTTTTCAGCTACTATGCCGCCGGAGATTACCAAGCTGGCGAATAGCTTGCTCAAAGATCCGGAGCGCGTGGAAGTGACTCCGGTTTCTTCAACTGCAGAAAAAGTTGCACAAGAAGTGTATGCGGTGGACAAAGCGAATAAGCCGAAGCTGCTCTTACACTTATTGCAACATGAAGTGAAAGACCATGTCCTGATCTTTACCCGAACGAAGCATGGGGCGGATCGCTTGGTTAAATTTCTGGCCAAGCAAAATATACAGGCTGCGGCTATACACGGTAACAAGTCTCAGAATGCGCGGCAAAATGCGCTTCAAGCGTTCAAAGGAGGTGCCTTAAAGGTACTTATTGCAACCGATATTGCGGCTCGCGGAATCGATGTCGAAGAGCTCAAGTTTGTGATTAATTTTGATTTACCAAACGAGCCGGAAACCTATGTGCATCGTATTGGGCGTACGGGCAGGGCTGGGGCTAGTGGCAAAGCAATCTCCTTTTGTGATTTGGAAGAACGTCCGTATCTGCAAAGCATCAACAACTTAATCAATCAAGTAATCCCGGTAATAAATAGCCATCCTTTTCCTGCTAGTGACACCTTTGTTGCAGTACCAACTCCAAAAAGACCACTAAAAGAAAAGTCGGAAAAGACGGCTGTGGCAAAAAGCCGGAAAAAGCGCCGATTTAGGCCTGCCAATCAGCAAACTCGGAAATAGCTAGGCTAATTTGTTGTTAAGATTTTATAAATAAATGATTTATTGAGAAAATCTTAGATTAATATTCCGTACCTTTGTTATATTATTAATAAATTTCAATACAATACAATGCAAGAAGGAGTAGTAAAATTCTTTAATGAAACGAAAGGTTTCGGTTTCATCGTTCCAAATGCTGGTGGAGGCGATATCTTCGTACATTCATCTGGCCTAATCGATTCTATCCGTGAAAATGATCACGTATCTTACGAGGTTGAGCAGGGAAAGAAGGGCTTAAATGCGGTAAATGTTAAAGTTATCTAGGATAGTAATAATATAAATCGTATAAAGGCTGTCCAGAGGGCAGCCTTTCTTGTTTTTATCAAAAACGAAGAGCGCGATGGAAAAATGTTTGGCATGCTGTTTCATCTGAGAAATTTAGCTAAGTTTGTGCCTTATGAATGAAGATAAATCATTGAATTTCCTAGAGGAAATTATTGAGGAAGATATACGTAATGGAAAAAATGACGGTAGGGTTTTAACTAGATTCCCTCCCGAACCCAATGGCTACCTACATATCGGTCATGCAAAATCAATCTGCCTGAACTTTGGATTAGCCCAAAAGTATAAGGGTAAAACAAACCTGCGCTTTGACGATACCAACCCCGTCACCGAGGACGTCGAATACGTAGAGAGCATAAAGAATGATATTAAGTGGTTAGGTTTCGAATGGGCAGAAGAGCTATATACGTCCGACTACTTCGAAACGCTTTATGGTTATGCCGTAGGTCTCATTGAAAAAGGGCTGGCATACGTGGATGATAGTACGCCCGAAGAGATTGCGGCCAGTAAAGGTACGCCCACGGAGCCGGGTACGCCGACTCCTTATCGAGACCGCTCTGTCGAAGAAAATCTTCGTTTATTTGCCGAAATGAAGGAAGGAAAGTATCCGGACGGGAGCAAGGTGCTCCGAGCAAAAATTGACTTGGCAAACCCCAATATGCACCTGCGCGACCCATTGCTCTATCGCATTAAACATGCACATCACCATCGCACGGGTGATGCTTGGTGCATTTATCCAATGTATGATTTCGCGCATGGACAAAGCGATTCAATCGAGCGCGTTACGCACTCCATCTGTACATTGGAGTTTGTACCACACCGGGCCTTATACGATTGGTTAATCGAACACATTGGTATTTTCCCTTCTAAGCAATATGAGTTTGCACGTTTGAATATGACCTATACGGTAATGAGCAAACGCCGCTTACTTCAGTTGGTAAACGAAAAGCATGTGGAGGGATGGGATGATCCTCGAATGCCTACTATCAGCGGCTTAAGAAGAAGAGGGTATACGCCGGAGAGTATTCGTAATTTTTGTGAGCGAATTGGTGTAGCAAAGCGGGAAAACGTAATCGATGTTGGCTTGTTGGAGTTTTGCATCCGCGAAGATCTGAATAAAACGGCTTGGCGCAGAATGGCCGTACTGGATCCGGTGAAATTAATCATCACGAATTATCCCGAAGGAAAGGAAGAGATTTTGTATGGCGAGAACAATCCGGAAGTCGAAGGAGGTGAAGGGGGAAGGGATATTCCTTTCAGTCGCGAACTATGGATAGAACGTGAAGATTTTATGGAAGATGCGCCGAAGAAGTTCTTCCGTTTGGGGCCTGGCTTAAGCGTACGGTTAAAACATGCCTACATTGTTACATGCGATGACTTCGTAAAGGATGAAACTGGCAATATCACAGAGATACATTGTAGTTATATTCCAAATTCCAAAAGTGGTGAAGATACTAGCGGCCTAAAGGTAAAAGGAACGATCCATTGGGTCAGTGTTCCACATGCGAAGACAGCGGAAGTAAGGCTTTACGATCGCTTATTCAAGAGTGAGAATCCTTTGGCGACTACCGGCGATTTTAAGGAGTCGATTAATCCTGAAAGCTTGGAGATCCTGGAGACGGTCTATATAGAGCCTGATTTATTGCGTGCCGTACCAGGGAAAGGATATCAGTTTATTCGGAAAGGATACTTTACTTTAGATACCCGTTCAACGTCAGAACGCTTGGTGTTCAATCGTACCGTTGGTTTACGGGATACCTGGGCCAAAGAATCGAAAAAACCGGGCTAGCATCATGATTGGGGAATAGTTAGTAGTGAAACTGTTTACGATTTTCACTACTAACTGTTCTCCTCTGCCTATAAGGTCGTTTTCTTTATATAGAGATTGTAGAGTACACTGAGTGCGAAAGGAGTCCACTCTTCGGTGGTCTCGGTGGGAACATAATGTCGTTTGAAAGCCAGAATAGCGGCCGTTGCGTTGCGCGTATCATAGCCCAAGATCCGTAAGCCGTCCAAGGGATTGAAGGACGGAGGGGGCGTCTGTAAAATGTCGTCATACCATAAACCAAAGCCTTTTTCTGCCAAACGTTTCCATGGAAAATTAACTCCGGGGTCCACTTTTCTGCCCGGGGCAATGTCTCCGTGGCCAATAAAATTCTCGGTCGGAATCTTGTAGTTGGTTTTCAAGGTGTCGAGTAAGCTGAGTAAATTGGCGATTTGTATTTCGCTATAGGGCTCAAGTCCGTTATTGTCAAGCTCAATACCGATTGAAGCCGAATTTACGTCGGTAACCGACCCCCATCGGCCATTGCCGGCGTGCCAGGCACGCAAATAGTCGTTCAGTAATTGGTAGACCTTACCGGTTTTGTCGATCACATAATGGGCGCTAACCTGTGTTCGTTCTAAGGTAAAGGTGCGTAGTGTTTGTTGTATACTGTCTTGCGCCGTGTGATGTAAAACGACGAAGTTGGGCTTACGCATATTGAAGTTAACGGTGCCTACCCATTCAAAATCTGTCCGCTGTCCCTCCAGTCCAGGCGAAGGTAAGCCGGCAGCAGCCATGGCGTGTGGTGTTGGTAAGGGTTGTTTAATAACTTCCGCTAATTGCTCGACTTGCTTTTCATACACCTTGTTGGTTTCGGCAAATTGCTTTTTTGAGGCGCAGGAGCTCATTAAGAGTATCGCTGCTCCTGTATATACTAAATAAACAACTTTCCACATTATCGAGGGAATTTATAAAGAATACCGATAGCGAGGGATTGCGCAGTTTGTAATCGACCGCCAGCTTCTTCCTGTAGAGGGTCGTATAATCCAATGCCGTTTAAGGTGACGCTGATTACGCGGGATACGCGGGCCGTTAGTGTAGCATCTAAACGATGACTGGCATCTCCCCACTGTCCATAGTTGGCAAAGAAAGCATAACGTGCTTTGATGTTAATGTTCTCGCTTAGGTTGCGGTCTAAATTGGCCACAATTTGAAATGCCAGTTCATTGCGGAAGGTCTTTGGCCAATCGACGCCGAATCGTTTGTAATCTGCTCCTGGGTTATTCGGATCATCTGGGACGAGCACCAAATCGTCCATCACAAATGTCTGCCGCGCTGTACCGGTACCGAAACGAATGGAAAGACCGGTAAAGGGAAGTACTTCCAAACCGATTGATTCAGTTAAATAACCGGGTGCCAAAAAGTTCGATATTCTTTTGAAGATACTGTCCTGGCCCTGCGACCCCGTTCCATATTGATATCCCTTGTCAAATTGGGATTCAAATGTCAATGAAGCGAAGAAGGACCATTTTTTGGCGAATTTAATGGCATATTTATTATCCCATAATATCCGGTCATTCGCCTTTCTGGCCAGCTGATCCCTGTTTTTGACCTTTCCATATTTTAGATCCAATTCGGAGGTGAAATTCTTGTTTTCCCGGGTATAGTCGAATTTAGTGTTAAAAGTCAGACCTACGGCAATCGAATTCACCCCTCCGTTTTGCCAGTTGTCGCTGAAAGAGGCTTGATTCGCGTTAATACCAAAAGCAGTCCAATTACGCCAATAATTTACCTTTAAATTCAAATTGGGATCTTGTACTTCTACATCATGTATGCTCATCTGCGGAGACCGTACAGGTAAGCTGTTTTTTGGTGGAGCCTGACGGAGATCATTTAGATCATAATTTTGAGCGTTAGCTAAAAAAAATGCGCCCGTGAGAAAAAATGCAACAAGTAAATGTCGTACGTTCATCAGAATAGTTTTATTGTTAACGCTGGTGTTTGCCCATGGTAAATATATACCTGTTTATAGGTTCCAATCCAAACTGCAAACTTAGATAAAATGATCTTATATGCCAAACGTATAATCGCTGAAACTTGTCCTGGGCAAAGTGTCGCTGTGTTATACCATCGGGAAGTTGCCTGCTTAGCCTTTTCTGATTTATTTTATCAGCTTTCACCAAGCAATAATAGTGCCTCTAATTGGAATCCAATCGCTCAATCTTCACTTCTTCTTTCTTAGGCTGCACGCGCGGCAAAGGTTGTAAACGGTAGGCACTGGGATTTTTGCGATACATATTGTATGAGCTTTGTATGTATTTCCCTAGTTCATAATCGTTCGCTTGCAAGATAAAGCGGTAAGATGGTCGGTATTGTTGCATAAAATCCTCCAATGCAACGCCTGTTAAATTGGTTAGCCGTTTTACCACCGCTTGCGTAAATCGAGCATCAATGACGTTATTTTCATATTCTCGTTGTATCAGCTCTTGCAAAAAGCGGGCGTTTCTTCCTTGCCTGCTGAGCAGGGAATAAAGTGCATCGATGCTCAATCCTGCCCCCGTCGGGCCTGTCGACAAGAGGCTGCCCGGATTCCCGTTCCGGTACGCTGAACTGTATTCCTGCTTCCGCTGTTCCAGTATTTCAGCCGGAGAACGCTTCGCAATAATGCTTACTTCGTCTAGCCAAATGGTCGAGCGGTTTAGGTTAAACACAATAACAGGGTCTTTTTTGACCACCAATGTATCTGCATGATAGCCTTTAACGATAGCAACCAGCGTGTCCCCCGGCTTTGCTTCAATCGCAAATTCGCCTCGCTTGTTATTATATTTCATCGCATCATTTGCTGTGTTGTATATGTAAACACGTGCTATCCGCTGCTTGGTATAGCTGTCAAACACAATGCCCTCCCGCTCTTGTGCCTGGGCAAAGAAGGTAGAAATGAACAGCAAAACGATTATGGTTGCAAGAATTTTCAAGTTAACAAAGATAGGAATGCGTGCGGGCATTGAAAAGCATTTTGCACTTTTTAACAATGCCTATACGCCTAAATAGCCTTAATCGATAACATTATTTTGATACCAAAAGTAGTTGCCCTACTACGAGGCTATCGTTGTCCAAGCCGTTAAGGCTTTTTAGCTCCACGGTGCTTAATCCATAGCGCTTGCTGATACTGAAGATGGTGTCTCCCTGTTTTACTTCATGTATTTTCATTTCCACAGGCGGTTTGGCTTCTGCCTTTTCGGGTTCATCTGGATTATTGTGTGCGATTTCAGTTAACACCCGCTCTTCCCGATGTATTTTCTCAGGAGCCTTTTCTCCACGGTCGTATTCATATAGACCATAACGTTCAATCAAGTCTATCAATAGTTCTGCGTACCGGGGATTGGTGGCATACCCGGCCTTTTTGAGTCCATGGGCCCATCCGGTATAATCGTCTTTATCCAATTCAAATAAGGCCGCATATCGTTTTCTTAATAGAAATTCGGAGTGGTCCCGAAAAGAGTCTTCTGGTGAACGATATACCCGAAAGCAGTCGTTAATCGCATCATCGTCCTTAAAAAACGAGGCTCCTTTCCAGTCGGAAGTGCATTTTATGCCAAAGTGATTATTGGCTTCCTGCGCTAATGTGCTGTTGCCATTTGCCGATTCCAAAAGACCTTGGGCGAGCGTAATACTTGCCGGGATTCCGTAGGTATTCATCTCTTGGATGGCGATCGCTTTATAGCGACTTATATAGTCTTGTGCAGAGACACTGATAGCGCTCGGATTACCGCTGGGACGGTGGGGATGATTATGCGAAAGGCCTTCCCGATCGTTTCCGTTGGGCGCCTGTTGGCGCGACTTCGAGCTTTGCAATACCTTTTGTTTGGGTAAACACGAAGTTAAACCCAATGAAATAGAAAAGAGGAAGAGGTATATGACCGATGATAATGGAAATGTATAGAGACGCTTATCCATATAAAAACCGTGGGTTAAATTTTTAAAAGTTGACCGATTTTTAATCGGTCATTCCGCAGTTGATTCTTCATTTTGATATTTCTAACCGAGGTGTTGTGTTTTTGTGCAATAGCGCTTAAGGTATCCCCTTTTTTCACCGTATACGTTTGATCGCCTGCCATGGGCGATCCATTCGCGCTGGCAGTTTGGGGCTCGACATAGTCGGGCGGTCTATTATCGAATATAAAAAGTTGGTGTTTTTTAATAACCGCGATGATGTGGGCAGCCCAGGTCTTACTGCCGGCATAACCGCCGTGCATGATGCCGTACGCCCAAGAACGATAATCGTAAGCGCTGTATTTATCAAAAAGCGACTGGAACTGTTTCCGCGTTTTGAGGTATGTGATAAAGTCATCATAAGAGGCCTTTACGCTATCGTAGCCTTTATAGGACGACCGGATCTCTTTGTTGTTGTTTACGCCCCGGATGCCAAAATGATTGTTGAGGTGGACCGCCACCTTACTGCTTCCGTTGGCGCTTTCATGCATGGCCACCGCTAAGACGATGCTGGCTGGAATACCAAAGTTTTCCATTGCTTGGATCGCCCAATCTTTATGGGCTGCTATGTAGGCTTGCGCGCTTCCCTGTGCCAAGCTACATTGCGAAACGAAAAGAAGTAAAAATGCACTTGTAAAAAACCGGACAATCTTCATTGCTAAAGCTTTCTAATGAGAAATATACCATCACGAATGGGTAAGATCAGCTTCTGGACTCGTTTGTCCTGCGCGATCCGCTTGTTGAGTTCAAGGAACTGTTCCGTTTGCTTGTCGGGTGCCGTATCCAGAATCCTTCCTTTCCATAACACGTTATCAATCATAATAAGGCCACCTGTTCTTACCCGATCTAATAAGAGTTCAAAATAGGCTAAATTATTTTTCTTATCTGCATCAATAAATACCAGATCAAATGTTTCTTCCAATGTGGGTATAATGGACAGCGCATCGCCAATATGGTATTGTATTTTGGAACCCAAGGGCGAGGCATCGAAATAGCCCTGAACACGGTCGGCCAACTCTTCGTTGATGTCAATGGTATGTAGTATTCCGTCCGGAGCAAGCCCTTCTGCTAAACAAAGGCTTGCATATCCCGTGAAGGTGCCGATTTCCAATATCCGTTTGGGAGTTAATAGATGGCTAATGAAACTCAAAAAACGACCTTGGAAATGCCCGGATAGCATATGCGGTTGGGTTTCCTTAAGATGGGTCTCCCTATTGATTTGTTTCAAAAGTGCAGGCTCATCATCACAAGTAGTGGTTAGATAAGCATTTAGCAGATTGTCCATTATCTCCATGAAGCAAACTTAGATAAAATACGCGGTTTTCCTGAAAACAAAAAACAAATTTGGATCCAATTTAGGACTTAGTATTAGCTATCAGCCGTCAGTTTTCGAATGCTTAAAGTTTACAACCTAATGTTGCGTTGTTTTAAGATAATCCTGTAAGATGATGACCGCTGAAATGGCATCGATCAAGCTTTTGTCTTGTCTTTTTGAACGTTTGAGTCCGCTTGCTGCGATGCTTGCAGAGGCCATTTTTGAGGTGAACCGCTCGTCGATGGTCACCGTCGGCACCTGAGGGAATGTCTTTTTCAGCAAACGTATAAATCCTTTTACATGACTGGCTGATTGAGAATCCGAGCCGTCCATTTGTTTTGGCATCCCGATAACAAAAGTTTGTACTTGCTCTGCCGATAAATACTTTTTTAAGTATTCAATAACATCTTTGGGATGAATGGTAATCAAAGCGGTCGCAATGATCTGTAGAGGATCGGTCACGGCAATACCGATGCGCTTTGTGCCGTAATCAAAAGCCATTATCCGCATAATTTGTTATTTTTGAATTTTTGTAGCAAAGATACAGAAAGCTAGGTTATTTTAGCCTCTGCGGTTGCGCAATATAGAACGACGGCTCGGGATAGAAATCGACAAAAGAGAGAGACATGCAATTTAGAGATATAGTAGGACAGGAGCAGGTAAAGGCACACCTGATCAATACCGTAAAAGAGAATCGGGTTAGTCACGCTCAGCTTTTTCTGGGGCCTGAGGGAAGTGGAAGCTTGCCTTTAGCCCTTGCTTATGCACAATATATCAATTGTGAAAACAAACAAGAGAACGACAGCTGTGGAAGCTGTAGCTCCTGCAGAAAATACACGAAGCTCATTCATCCCGATCTGCATTTTTCTTATCCTTTTTTTGCATCGCATAAAGAAGATACAGCCAGCACCTTTATTGAACAGTGGAGAACGAGCTTTCTGAAAAACCCTTACCTCAACCTGGATAGCTGGCGAAACAGCCTGGATGCCGGGAATAAGCAAGCTAATATCAATATTGCAGAATGTCATCACATCATTCAGAAATTAAGCTTAAAAGCGTTTGAAGCCTCTTATAAGGTTTTAATCATGTGGTTGCCTGAATTTTTGGACAAGGAGGGGAATACCCTGTTAAAGCTTATTGAGGAACCTCCGGCCAACACCTTGTTTTTGTTGGTTACCCAGAATCAGGATCAACTTTTAAACACCATCATCTCAAGAACGCAACTGGTCAAGATCAAAGCGATCGATAAGCCTAGCTTAACAGAATTTTTAGTCGAAGAAAAGGGACTATCGCGCGAACGGGCAGCGCAATTGGCGTATATCAGCGAAGGGAATATGCAACAGGCCTTGTCACTCTTGTCGGACGAAGGGGGAGGATATTTTCAACTTTTTGTGCAGTGGTTGCGCTTTTGTTTTGGAGGGAAAGTGTTAGACATTATGCAAATAGTAGAAGAAGATTTATCGAAGCTTGGACGTGAAAATCAAAAAAGTTTCTTACTTTACGCTATCCAAATGATGCGCGACGTTGTGCTTTATAAAGAAGGGGCAAAGGCGTTGGTACACCTTCCTGAAGCGGAATTGTCCTTCGTAGAAAAGTTCAGTCCACTTTACGAAACGGCTAAACTGGAAGCCTGCGTTAGCATCTTTGAGAAGACGAGCTATTATGTAGAACGCAACGCGAATCCTAAAATCTTATTTTTAGATGTATCTTTGCAACTAGTTTTGTTATTTAAACACTAAACGCTCCCGCGCAGACGGGACTCAATATATATATAATATGGGATGTGATAATTGTTCATCCGGAGGAGGTTGTGCCCCTGCAGGTTGCCAAAGCAACGGTTCATGCATGACGAATGGATGTAATAAGTTGGATGTTTACGATTGGCTAAGCCACATGGATATGCCAACAAACTATATACCGTTTAACATTGTAGAAGTCAGGTTTAAAGGTTCAAGAAAAGATTTTTATATCAACCACGAGAATCTTTATCTGGAGATGGGCGAACCTGTCGCCGTAGAAACAGCAACAGGTGGCTACGATGTCGGTTTTGTGTCCCTCACGGGCGAGCTGGTTCGCTTACAGCTTAAAAAGAATAAGGTCGACCCGGCAAAAGTAGAAAGGAAGATCTTCAGGAAAGCGACTGGCAATGATATGGATAAGTATCAGGCTGCAAAGGATCTTGAATGGGAAACGATGCACCGGGCACGTAAGCTGGCACTCGATTTAGGGCTTTCCATGAAGCTGAGCGACGTAGATTATCAAGGAGATAAAACCAAAGCTACTTTCTACTATACGGCAGAGGGCCGGGTAGATTTCAGAGAACTTATCAAAAAGATGGCCGAAGCATTTCGGATACGTATCGAAATGCGGCAGATCGGGATGAGACAAGAGGCAAGCCGTTTGGGCGGTATTGGTTCCTGTGGCAGAGAACTTTGCTGCTCGACCTGGTTAACCGACTTTAAAACGGTTTCAACGGCTGCAGCTAGGTATCAGAACCTCTCATTGAATACGCTCAAGCTCGCCGGACAATGCGGAAAGCTTAAGTGCTGCCTGAATTACGAGTTAGATACGTATATGGACGCCTTGAAGGATATTCCCAATGATATTGATCGATTAGAGACAAAAAGGGGTACGGCGCGGTTACAAAAGACGGATATATTCAGACGGTTGATGTGGTTTTCTTATCCCGGGGACGAAAACTGGATACCACTGGAGATCGAACAAGTGCGGTTGATCGCCAGCGGCAATAAAAACGGTGTGAAGCCCGAAGATCTTGTGGAGCTGAAAGAAGAGGCAACCGTTGTTAAGCCCGTTACCTATGATTATGAAAATGTGGTTGGACAGGATAGCTTGACACGTTTGGACGAGAAGGGGAAAAAGAAAAAACGTTCTTCTGCCAGAAAACGAAATAAAAATAAACAACAGACTGCCGAGTCCAAGCAAGCCGGTTCAGACCGTACTGTTGTGACCGAGCAGAAGTTGTCACAGAAAGCTCAACCTGCTGCAAAAAGAGAAAATCGGGCTCCCAACGAAAAACCGAATACAGAAAAGGAAGGAACGAAGGCCGCTGGCAATGGGCAAAAAGCTAGGAATAACCGAAAAAGATACCGCGGAAAAAAGACGAATAAGGATGGAGGTGCCGCTGGCAATGAAAGTTCTTAAAAAGGATATCGTTAGGCGCATTTTTTATATGATGATGACTAGCCTTTGTGTCCTTTCGTGTAGTAACGGCGTATTGTTGGACGAATTTAGGCCGGTACCAAATCAATCATGGAACTATGCCTTTACGCCCGAATTTAAAGTCAACGTAAAGGATAATCAGATACCGTATACCTTGAAGGTCAATTTACGGTTAACGTCCAACTACCGCTACTCGGACTTGTTCGTCTTGGTGCACCAGCGCCACGCCAAACAGAATGAGTTCACGACGAAGCGGGTGGGATTGAAAGTGGCTGATAAGGACGGCCGTTGGCTGGGTAAGGGAGCAGGTAGCTTGTATAGCTATCAGATTAGCTATCATGCGAATTATCATTTTTCCGATACGGGAACTTATTATTTCAAGATAGAGCAAAATATGCGCGACAATCCGTTAAAGGGCGTGAGCGATGTAGGGATCTGCGTACTCCCTGCGAACATCATAGAATAATCGGCATGGTTTATGCATTTATACCGCGAAGGTAACTGTAAGCCTGTTGATATATGTGTAAAATTTCATTCCAACAATCCATCTACTTTTTATTCTTGCTCTTATTGATCGGTTGTACACGTTCTGCTACGCCGGTGGGTGAGATGCTTTCTAAGGAAACCGAAAATAAAGTATACAAAAAGGTACACGCCGACTCCCTACATTCCTATTTTAAAAGCTATCTGGAAGCAAATGCAAAATCATTTAAGAACCCGCAGTACTTAACCCAATTCTATACGGCCCACAATTTCGAGCCGGTGTTGATCAATAAGTTTTATGCGGATTCCTCTCTCGCCCGCTTTATAGACTACTTGGCGAAGATGGACGAACATGGGCTGTCCGGGCAAGCTAATAAAGCGAAAGCGGTGTCGGATGCGTTTGCGCGTTTGGCGGATAAAGAGCAGGTACGTAAAGTAGGAGATGCATATGAGCGTATCACCCAGGCCGAGTTGTTAGCCGCTGAAGCGCTGACGCAATATAGCTTTGCGTTGGAATACGGTGTGGTCAACCCGAGAAAAGCATTGCCTCGCTATTATATTCCTGTCGACCGACCGGACAGCACAGCTTTCTTTAAAGTCTTGAATGTAAATAACCTGATAGGTTATCTGGATAGTATTCAGCCTAAAAATGCGACTTATAAAGCCTTGCAAAATGCCTTGGGCCAAGGAGACGCTGCCAATAAGGCCGCTTTAGTTGCCAATATGGAGCGTTTGCGTTGGAAATACCCGGTGGATAGTGCGCACCTCATATATGTAAATGTTCCGGCTTATGAATTGTATGTTATACGTAACGGACAAGTAGAGCAAAGTATGAAGGTGGTGGTAGGCAAAGCGGATGGCCACGAAACGCCCATGCTGCTCAGTAAAATTCACAGCGTTCAGGTGAATCCCATCTGGAATATTCCGACAAGCATCGCAAAAAAGGAGATACTGGCGCAAGCAAAAGAGGATAGATATTACTTAGCCAATCATGGTATGGACGTTTATAAAAACGGTGTCAAGGTAGCTGATCCGGATACCATTGACTGGTCGGCATATAGCGAAGCGAATCTTCCTTATAGCTTTAAACAGCAGCCAGGGGATACAAACTCGCTGGGTCTCATTAAGTTTCTTTTTAATAACGGAAGCAGCGTCTATTTACACGACACACCCGTGAAGGCAACCTTCAGCCGAGCGATGCGCGCGAGCAGTCATGGTTGTGTGCGGGTGGAGAAACCGTTGGATTTAGCCTATGCTTTGTTCGGCGATGGCGAAGAGTACGAGCTTATAAAAGAGGAAATGTCAAGCGATGAACCAAAAGCAAAGACGATTAGTTTAAAGCCGCAGGTCCCGGTCGTCTTGGATTACCTAACCTGCAAGCTTGATTCTTCTTCCAATTTAACGTTTTATCCGGACGTTTATAAGCTCGATTCTGTGTTGTATCGGATGCTACAGTAAGCCGTTGCCAGCTTCTGTTAATAAGGTAGAGTCTTCGGTTTGGGGTTCCAACGCAGCCATCAAGCTTTGCGTTGCGATTTGCTCATTCAGAAAAGCCGAATGGTATTTTGCAGAGTTTCCGTAAATGTATAGAACGGATCTGTTTTTGATAAAATCAATGATTTGATCTTTTAGGGGTTCTGCTACTGCCGGGCAACCTTGGCTTACACCCATCCGATCTTGCGCTTTTAATATGTTAGCGCCAACATACGATGCGCCGTGCAATACAATACCTCTAGCGCGGGCGTTTGTATTGAAGCCTTGATCGAGTCCATCCAGTCTTAACGACCGCCCGTGTTTTCCTTGATAGGTTTCCCCTGTTAGGTAAAAGCCAATACTGCTCTGGTTGGAGTTTGGACGATCTGAAAACAGCTTCGCTTCTTGTATGCCGCTTCCGCGGCCATGCGCAACAAAAGTATGTAACAGCAAGCTGTCCTGTTCTACATCAATAATCCACATACGAGGTTTGCTGCTGTGGATGCTCAGGTCAACGATCGTGATAATAGGCGATTCTGTTTTGCCTTGCTCTCTTAAGTTTAAATAACCAATATAGGCTTGTTTGAAAACGATACTGTCTAACGTGGGCGCATATTTTTGAATATGCTCATAAACAGATGAAAATGTGCTAGATAAAATCGAGTGAGATTTTCCTGCTTTTTTTTCTTCAGATGCATTAATGCTTACAGGTTCGGTTGGATGGATCGATCGCCAGCTGGAGCTTATAATGACGGCCAAAAACAAAAAAATAACGCTGGGCACTAAAAGGCTCTTTTTTAACTTCATAAATTTTCCACTTTTCTGGTTTGCATTAGGACAAATGTTGCCGTTTCTCATCAAAACGCAAATTGCCCTAAATTATTGTGTGACACAAAAATACAACGAATAATTTAAAATACCATACTTATATGAAATATTTTAACTATTGTGATATTTTAATGGTAATAGGGCGAGGTGGTCAGCGCAGCCAACGACTTTTTACGCTTACTTTTTGATTATTACCTTTTACTTTTTATTTTGCAAAGGTATGGCTGTAGCTTTATTCGATCAAAAACAACGTAATAACATCACCTTGATGATTATTGTGGTGCTGGGTGCTTTTATCTTGTATTCGCTCAGAGGCATTTTTGGCGCTCTCTTGGCTACCTTGATCATGTACACGATCTTCAGACCACTCAATCTTTATTTGACCGAACGTTTGCAATGGCGGAAATCGCTTGCCGCTATCCTGATCATCGTGAGTTCCTTTTTTATGATTGTATTCCCTTTTTATGGGCTCATTAATATGATTGCGAAGCGAGTGATTGAAATCACCAGACATCCGGAAAAGATTCAACACGTAATTAATGAGATTAACAGGTTTTTAGGCGATAAATTACAACAGCCGGATTTGATAACAAGCAACCTACAAAGAGGCTTGGCGTATGCAGGCAATTTGATGACCTCTATTCTTGGTGGAGCTGCCGATATACTGCTCGATGTCTCAGTTATGTATTTTCTGCTTTATTTCTTATTCGTCAGTTGCAGAGAATTTGAGAAAGGGATGCTTCGCTATTCGCCCTTTCCAGATGAAAATGCAATCCGTTTCGGTATTGAGCTGAGAAACATTACCTATTCGAATGTATTGGGCCAGGGTTTCATCGCCTTGGTGCAGGGTAGCGCCGTAGCGCTTGGCTATTGGATGTTCGGTTTTTCCGATCCTTTGTTCTGGGGCGTTATCTGTGTGATTTTATCTTTTATTCCTGTGGTGGGTGCGCCGATGGTTTTTATTCCTGCTTGTATAATCAAATTTATCGACGGCGATACCTTTAATGCAGCCGCCATGTTGTTGTGGGGCTTGCTCTTGGTGTCTAATATCGACAATGTGTTGCGGTTGGTTATTGCCAAGCGGGTAGGAAACATCCATCCCATCATTACCATTATTGGTGTAATTATCGGTATTCCAATGTTCGGGATTATGGGGCTGGTATTCGGACCGCTATTGCTTTCTTATTTCTTGATCGCTATCAAGATCTATGAAACCAATAAACTTGCAGAGATGCGGTTGGCGAAAAAAATCGACGATAATTGATAGGTTGGCAAACTGTTTGCTTTGTGTTTTGTATATATAAAAGGTCGCTTCAGGTAGCCTTTTAAATTATTAATTTTAAATAACATTAATTTTTTGAACGTTATGAACGATAATGGAAAAATAGTAGCTGCTTTATTAGCAGGTCTGGCTGCCGGCGCAGCATTGGGAATCTTATTTGCACCTGAGAAAGGCGCTGACACAAGAGACAAATTAAGTGACTCCTTGAAAGATTTAGGTGATGCGATCAAGGAACGTACCGCTGAACAAGTCGAGCAGTTTAACGACTTAAAGGAACGCTTGGTATCTACCGTTAAATCGAAAGTAAATAAAGGTGAAGCAAGCGTAGAAGAAGCCTTGGAAGAGCATGCATGAATATAAAATAAACATCCATTATAGGTGTTGTTAAGGCATCTATAATGGAAAGATACTACCTATGGAAGAAAAAGATACATTTTCAATTAAGGGCGTTATCCAAAAGCTAAAAGAGTATGTCGAAAATTATGCTGACTTAGCTTATTTAAAAATCGTCGGGCGCGGTTCCAAGATTCTCCCCGGAATCGCTATTGGCGTTATAAGCATGTTGTTCGGCTTTTTTGTTATATTCTATCTAAGTATAGCACTTGCTTGTTTTATCGGGGAGCTGCTAGATAGTTATGCGCTGGGTTTTGCTGTTACTGGATTGTTTTTCATTGCGCTTATTTTGCTTTTGGCAATTTTTAGGCGAGCAGTCAAAAAAATGTTTGCCAATTTTTTTATCAAGTTTTTAATCGGTTTACGTAAAGATGACGACAATGAAGAACAACATAAGTAATATAGAGGAGTTGCAAGCTGAAATCGTACGGTTAAAAGCTATAAAAATGCAACAGGAAGCGTATTTAGAACATCAATTCGGCATATTAAAGAATAAGGTAAGTAAGCCTATTCATTTTTTTCAAAGGATCTCCGGCTTTATTCCCAATCCATCCACCTTGCTGAATAAGATCGGTAGCAATCAACAGTCTTATCACGATGATTGGTTGACAAAGGGTTTACGCATAGGGCTCCCTTTTCTCGTCAATCGTGTTTTCTTTAGGAAAGCGGGCTATTTCAAGCGAATTTTAATGGGATTGCTTTCATCGCAGGTTGCCGGTTTGGTGAACAAAGAAAGGCTTGCTGAAACCATAGAGAGCATTACCTCTTGGATAAGGAAGTCCACAAAAAAGAGCACCCCATCAAGACGCAGCCGTAAAGAGTATAATTTCGGTATCCCGCCGGATAGCGAAACCTACTAGGCTATCTGTTCGGGCTTAACCACTACATTAGATTAATAAAGGGAATATGCCTAAGGGCTATTTGCAGATTCCAATAAAAAAAGCCATGGTATGTTTATACCACGGCTTTTTTATTGGGAATGATCTATATTACATCATGCCGCCCATGCCACCGCCCATTGGAGGAGCACCTGCACCAGCTTTTTCATCTTCCGGTTCGTCTGCCAATACACACTCGGTGGTTAATAGCATCGAAGCGATAGAAGCAGCATTTTCTAATGCAACGCGTGACACTTTAGTCGGGTCGATAACACCAGCGCTGATTAGATTTTCATATCTGTCAAAGCGTGCGTTGTAACCGAAGTCGCCACTACCTTCTTTCACCTTCTGTACAACGATAGATCCTTCGACCCCTGCGTTGTTACAAATAGTACGTAACGGTTCTTCAATTGCACGTTTGATGATGTTGATACCGGTAGTTTCGTCTTCGCTCTCTCCTTTAAGGCTGTCCAGCGATTCGATTGCACGAATGAAAGCAACACCACCTCCTGCAACAATACCTTCTTCTACCGCTGCGCGCGTAGCGTGAAGGGCATCGTCCACACGGTCTTTTTTCTCTTTCATTTCAACTTCGGTCGCTGCGCCCACATAAAGCACTGCTACACCACCAGCTAACTTCGCTAAACGCTCTTGCAATTTTTCACGGTCGTAGTCCGATGTAGTTGTTTCAATTTGTGCTTTGATTTGGCTAACGCGGCCTTTGATAGTTTCAGCTTCACCAGAGCCATTGATGATGGTTGTATTGTCTTTATCAACTACCACTTTCTCTGCTTGGCCTAAGTAAGAAAGATCCGCATTCTCTAATTTATAACCTCTTTCTTCTGAAATTACGGTACCGCCAGTTAAGATGGCAATATCTTCGAGCATCGCTTTGCGACGATCACCGAAACCTGGTGCTTTAACAGCAGCAACTTTTAGTGAACCGCGGATTTTGTTTACTACTAAAGTAGCTAACGCTTCGCCGTCTAAGTCCTCAGCGATAATTAATAGAGGTTTACCTGTTTGTACTTGCTTTTCTAGGATAGGTAGTAACTCCTTCATATTGCTGATCTTTTTGTCGTAGATCAATATGTAAGGGTTCTCTAATTCAGCTTCCATTTTTTCAGTGTTGGTAGCAAAATAAGGCGATAAGTAACCGCGGTCGAATTGCATACCTTCTACTGTTTTAACTTCAGTTTCAGTACCCTTTGCTTCTTCTACAGTAATAACACCGTCTTTACCAACTTTTTCCATCGCTTCGGCGATCAATTCGCCGATCACTTCGTCATTATTGGCAGAAATTGTAGCTACTTGTTTAATCTTGTTATTGTCTTCGCCTACGGTTTGCGACTGTGTTCTCAGGTTTTCAACAACAGTAGCTACTGCTTTGTCGATACCTCGTTTCAAATCCATTGGGTTCGCACCCGCTGCCACATTTTTGATACCCGCAGTCACAATAGCTTGTGCCAAAACGGTAGCGGTTGTGGTACCATCTCCTGCTTGATCTGCAGTTTTGGAAGCAACTTCCTTTACCATTTGAGCGCCCATGTTTTCAAGCGCATCTTTTAAATCGATTTCTTTCGCTACAGAAACGCCATCTTTCGTAATGGCGGGTGAACCAAATTTCTTTTCAATGATTACATTGCGTCCTTTTGGACCCAAGGTCACTTTTACAGCATTTGCTAGGATGTCAACGCCTTTCTTTAAGGCATCACGCGCTTCTACGTTATATTTTACCTGTTTTGACATAGTTTTGTAAGTTTAAAATTGCGTACAACAATTCATGTTCTTTTAATTATACGCTCTTTTAAGGGTTAATGATCGTTTTAATCTACTCTAAAAAAAACTATACGATTAGATGATCGCATAGATGTCGGATTCGCGCATAATTAAATACTCTTGCCCGTCGTAGGTTATCTCTGTACCAGCATATTTACCGTATAGCACTTGGTCACCTACTTTTACAGTGATAGGCTCATCTTTTTTTCCTTCACCAACAGCAACAACGGTTCCACGTTGCGGCTTCTCTTTGGCGGTATCAGGAATGTAGATACCTGACGCAGTTTTCTCTTCAGCAGCAGCAGCTTCTACTACTACTCTGTCTCCAATCGGTTTAATACTTAATGCCATAATTGTACTGAATATTATTGTTTTTTATATTAGATTAACGTTTCCGGGGATATCTGGTCATGAATTGTGCCAAAAATGAAATGGCTATTTTTGTTGTCATTTTTTCATTCCGACTGCCGTTTCGGAATAAAATCAGCTTTCCCAATTGTCAGCTTAGCTGAATATTTGTCAGCAAAAAAGGGGCATGTTTTGCATGCCCCTTCTGTGAGAATTCCTTTACAGATCTATTTCGTTGTATCTACCGATGCTGGCTTTTGCCCTTCCGGAGCGGTCGGCGTTGCCGATGGCTGCTGTAAAGGAGCCGACGGTGTAGCGGTAGGAGTAATCTGCTTCTGTAATTCCGAACCGGGACTGCTTCCAAGGCCGGTGCCCGGATTGGTAACATTCAGTAACAGAGAAAAGACCATGATCGCTATAACCAAGCCCCAAGTTCCCTTTTCTAAAATATCTCCGGTACGTTGTACGCCCATTAGATTGTTTGACCCGGCAAAACCAGAAGCTAAACCGCCCCCTTTCGGGTTTTGGATTAAAACGATAAATACCAAAAGCACGCAGGCTAAGATGGTTAATACGATAAGTAATGTATACATTTCTTTATGTGGTTAATTAATTCTATTCTCTAACTCTTTAATACGGTCGGCAAAATAAACACTTTTTTCGGGATATTTCAAACTTAATTTCAGGTAAGTGTCAATTGCCTTGTGGTAAAGTCCCTGTTCTACATAGATTTGGGCGAGTGTCTCCGAAACAAAAGAGGATTGATCTTCGGCGCTCTGCCTTGCTTTGTTTTCGAGGCTTATTTTATTGGCCTGTGGCGGACGGATCTGTGGTTCTTCTTTAATAAAGCGCTCAATAATCTCGTCTGTTTTTCTCGGTACTTTAAAGGTGATCGTTCTGCTTTCCTGAATATTCAGTTTTTCTTCTGGCTCTTGCAGATGAAAAATATTCTCCCGGATCTGTTGATCTAAAACCAAGTCGCTAAGATCGTTGGTAATCTTTTTTAAAGAAGGTTTTCTCTTTGAAGCATAAGGCTGATAAGTGTCTGCATATGCCAAGCGCGTTTTGTGGAGCCACCAAACAAAGGTGTAGGGCATTAAATCATCATCGTATTTTGAAACATCTTCCCGCGTCTCTGTCTCCGCTTCATGGGAGGGGAGAGTCTCTATCTCCGCTGAAATAGGCTCGGTATTGTCGTTAAGAAGACGTTCAGAAGTCTCTTCCAGCGGGCTGGTCTCTTCTTCTATCGTGGAAACGGCGAGATCCTCCTCGGCCGCTATTTCCTCTGCTAAGTCAATATGTTCGTAAACCGACTGCTCCGGGGCGGTATCTTCCGGCGAACGTTCCTGTCCCAATACCTGATCCAATTTAGCCACGGCATCATCCTGACTTAATGTAAAGTCGTTGAGGGGAGGGTTATAAACGAAATTATAAAGTTGTTCCGGCTCGGATGCAAACAAACAGGCCTTGTTGAAAATACGCTGCTGATCGCCGTCTTCTTGCGCACAGCGTTTAGCTTCTAAAAACCATAGTATGTGGCTATAGGGATAGGCGCGCAAAAGCGACGCCAAATCTTCTCGTTTAATTTGGGTCGGATCTGCAAGGAATCCATTAAACTTATGCCGTAATAACGATTGATGCTCCACTGTAGACGATGTTACGCTTACCAATTGGCAAAAGCTCGGTTAAAAATGTCTTCGGTTAATTGTCGGTTAATCGCTTCTATCAGTGCTTGCTCCTGCGATTGCACGGTGCCCTGAAAATCTTGATATCGGGTGAAACTCTGTTCAAAGCTATTGTCGGGCTTAATGTTATCTACATATTTAACACTTACCGTGATAGACAGGCGATTGGCTTGCGCACGATCGTTCGTTCCGCCTACGGCGGCTGAAGTGATGGCATAACCGGTAATGCGCCCTTCGAAAATAGCATCGCCTTCAGAGGTTACCTGGCTTAATCTTGATTGGCTACGAATACGTTCTTTTAGCGCTTCCGTAAACTGCTGACTTAAATAAGGAACAACAATAGGCGCAGCGTTTTCAAAAAACTGCACATCGAAGGTCTTCATTCCTTCAGGAATGGAGGCGCCATTCAGCTTATATACGCCACATGACTGAAGCGTTAATAAAAATGGGACCAATAAAAATAATACTCTAACAGCTCTATACATCTTTTTACTTGCTAACAATTCAGCGTTGTCCTAACTTAAATTCAAATCCTTGATCTTCCGATATAAAGTACGCTCAGAAATTCCTAATTCCTGAGCCGCCAGTTTACGCTTCCCTTTATACTTTTTTAACGCCCGTTTGATTAAATCGGATTCCTTTTCGACAAGCGATAAGGATTCTTCCACTTCTTCCGCATGCGGCGCTATTTCGAAATTTTCTTTATTAGCAGCCGGTTGGTGGATTGTCAGCGGCGAAAAGCTCTCATTACTGCTCGTCGACGAAGGCTGTACTTCCCTATATAGTTGATTTAAATACGGGGAATTATCAGAAATCGTATTTGCATTAATGCCGTTTTTTAATAATTCAACGACCAATTTTTTCAATTCGACCATGTCTTTCTTCATGTCGAACAATACCTTATAGAGCAAATCCCTTTCGGAAAAGTCCTCGCCGCTTTTGTTTTCCAAGCGCATGGGTAATGTGCTGGTCCGCTCGGCAGGAAGATAGGTTTGCAATATTTGGGAGGTAATGAGCCTTTCCTTTTCAAGGACGGCTATTTGCTCGGCAATATTTTTCAACTGCCTTACATTTCCCGGCCAATTATAATTGCTCAGCAATTGCTGTGCGTCGTCGGTAAGCTGTATGCTCGGACTTCTGTATTTATCGGTGAAGTCGGCCACAAACTTTCTGAAAAGTAAGTGAATGTCTTCTCTTCGATCCCGTAAGGGAGGAATACGTAAAGGAACGGTGTTTAAACGGTAATATAAATCCTCCCTGAATTTACCAGCCTTTACAGCCTCGTAAACGTCTACATTGGTGGCTGCTATTACGCGCACATTGGTCTTCTGTACTTTCGAAGAGCCTACCCGTAAATATTCTCCTGACTCAAGGACACGCAACAGACGTGCTTGGGTACTCAGGGGCAATTCGGCAACCTCATCTAAGAAAATAGTCCCGCCATTTACCACTTCAAAATAGCCTTTTCTTGCTTCATGGGCGCCGGTAAAGGACCCCTTTTCGTGCCCAAATAGTTCGGAGTCGATGGTGCCTTCTGGGATAGCACCGCAGTTTACAGCAATGAAAGCACCGTGTTTGCGACTGCTCAGTTGATGGATAATGTGCGAAAACACCTCTTTCCCACTACCGCTTTCGCCGGTGATTAAAATAGAGATATCGGTTGGAGCTACTTGCCTAGCGACATCGATAGCCCTGTTCAATAAAGGCGAATTGCCTATAATACCAAATCTATTTTTTATATCTTGTATATCCATTTGTTCTACTAATATTTTTTGCTCCAAAAAGCTTGGCTTCTCGCTTTTATGGATGAAAAAATGACCAGCTCTAAAGTAGTCTGCTACTCTTTAAAGAGCGTTGGAATCGCTTTTTGTTAATCAACAATCTTACCGATCAAGGTAGCTGATGTGCACGTTTCGGCCAGCACATAGGCATAGTCGCCTACTTTATAGCGATTATCCACCGGAAAAACGACCATCGCATTTTGATCGTTTCGTCCGCAATAATCCTTGTCAGATCGCTTCGAAAAGCCTTCAATCAACACTTTATGCGTCTTGCCTACCTGCTGCTGTAAGCGGAACAAGCTATGGGCGCGTTGCTTTTCGACCACTTCTGTCAACCTTCTTTTCTTCACTTCTTCCGGAATGTCATCTTGATAGCGCTTGGCGGCAAGCGTTCCAGGGCGTTCCGAATAGGCAAACATATAGGCATAGTCGTATTGAACGTAATCCATCATCGAAAGGGTATCCTGATGCTCCTCCTCCGTTTCGCTGCAGAAGCCGGTAATCACATCGGTGGATATAGCGCAATCTGGAATAATGCGTTTGATGGCATCCACGCGCTCCATATACCATGAACGGTCATAAGTGCGGTTCATCAGCTCCAATACCCTACTGTTTCCGGATTGTACCGGTAAATGTATATAGTTGCAGATGTTCTCATGCTTGGCAATACTATAGAGCACCTCATTGGTAATATCTTTGGGGTGGGACGTAGAAAAGCGCACCCGCAGCAAGGGATCAACCGCAGCCACCATCTCCAATAGCTTGGCAAAGGTGATAGGTGTACGATCTACTCCGGCTTCATCCCCTTGTGGAGCCCACTTGTAAGAGTCAACGTTCTGTCCTAACAAAGTAACCTCCCGATAGCCGGCGTTGAAAAGATCCCGCGCCTCCTGAACAATGGAATAGGGGTCGCGGCTGCGTTCCCTTCCACGGGTAAAGGGTACCACACAAAAGGAACACATATTGTCGCAACCGCGCATAATGGAAATAAATGCGGTGACACCGTTGGTATTTAGTCGCACCGGATTGATATCCGCATAGGTTTCTTCGCGGGAAAGCAATACATTAACCGCTCTCGTACCGTCGTCTACTTTTTCAATTAGGTTCGGCAAATCGCGGTAAGCATCGGGACCTACCACCACGTCAACTAGCTTTTCCTCTTCTAAAAATTTCGACTTTAAGCGCTCAGCCATGCAGCCTAAAACGCCTACGATCATTCCTGGCTTTTTCGATTTAGCAGATTCGAACTCCTTTAGACGATTTCGCACGCGCTGCTCCGCATTTTCGCGGATGGAACAGGTGTTGATAAAAACTACATCTGCCTCCTTATAGTCAGAAGTCGTGCTAAAACCCTTGTCTAATAGTATAGACGCAACGATTTCGCTGTCCGCAAAGTTCATTTGACAGCCATAACTCTCAATATATAATTTGCGTCCGCTCGCTTTTTCCTTATCACCTAACATAACCGCCTCTCCTTGGCGCGACTCGTCATGTTCTTTTAAACTCATTTCTGTCTCGATCATAGCCATGATTTAAGGCTACAAAACTACAAATAAATTTTGGTTTTTGTGACAGTTTGTCAGCTAAGTGTTGTGGTCGGGCGAATTTAGCGTGCTCTTGGTGCTTAATGAACAATTTCGCTGATTTGGTGTTAATTAAAAGAGATTTTTATCTTTAGATCTGTTTTTATCGACTGAGATAATATCAAACCTATTCAATAACATCGTTTAGCCTACTCTTAAGGCGCGATAATGACAATATATGCCAGAAATAAAAGAAGGAAAGAGTAGGAGCATGAAAATAGGGTTGTGGACGGTTTTTACCGTCGCAACCCTTTTGATAGTGGTTTTCATCGCCGAACGGATCATTGAACGTAAAGTGCCCCCCACCTTGCAGGCCGCTGTTAAAGAGGAAAGTAAGGGTATTTATGAGATTCGTTTTAAAACGGCCGAAGTAAACCTGTTTAAAGGACAGTTGATCGCAACGGAAATCCAATTGATTCCAGATACAATGGGACTCGGCCGATTGCAGGCCGAAGGGATTGGAACGCTATTCGAGGTAACCGCGAAGAAAATTGATATAAGTGGATTTGGCTTGCTTCAATTTCTATGGAGCAAAGAGCTGCATATTTCCAATCTCCTAATAACCGAACCTCTTATTACACGCTTTATCTTTCCACATAAGGCCGGAGAAAAAAAGTCCTTACAGGAACAGCTTCAAAACATCAAAAACAGAATAACGATCAGTGAAACCACTGTACAATCAATTCAATACCGCACGGTTGACATGCAGACGAAGCAGGGCGCCTGGCTGAAGAATATAGACGCCTATGCCAGCAATATCTCGCTCGGCCAACGCCGCAGCGGGCGTGCGGATTCGAGTGCCGTTCCGTTTGTGGAAAAGTTCCGTATATACGGTAAAGGCGTGACCTACCTAAGCAGCGAGCGCTTATACCGGTTTCAGTTAGGAAACTTAGTGGTTTCGAGTGATGAAGGGCGGATTCGTATAGATTCTTTTGCCGTTCTGCCGAAGTACACAGAGGCGCAGTGGTCGAAGTCGCTGAAATATAAACAAGACCGGTATGACCTGCTTTTTCCGAAAATAGAAGCCTTCGGAGTAGGGTTTAATGAATGGCTGGAACAAGGAAGCCTCGGGGTCGACAGCCTTGTGATTAACCATGCAGTTGTGCGCGTATATGCTGATAAAGGTATGCCGGAAAAGACCACGATGGCCTCGAATAACTTTCCCGCGCTTGCTTTTCAGCGACTAAAACTGCCGATTACCATAGGCGATGTGTTTATTCGTAATACGGATGTATATTATAAAGAGCTGAATCCAAAATCAGGTAGGGCCGGTTTAGTTTTCTTTAAGAACCTGAATGCCAACTTTCGGCATGTGAGTAACGATAAGCGAGAGCTAAAGCGTAATCCTTGGGTGAGCGGGCATTTGTCGACTTATTTCTTGGGGAAGCCAAAGCTGACACTGGATCTACACTTCAACATGAGCGACAGGAACGGGGCCTTCACTTACAAAGGCGCGCTAGAAGGCGCTCCTGCCCCCTTTTACAATCAGTTATTGGAGCCGATCACCCTGGCGCGTGCTGAGAAAGGTTATATTAAAGCCCTGCAATTTAATATAAAAGCGAACAGGTACGGCGCCGATGTTGAAACTGAGATGTATTATAACGATTTGAAAGTTGCAGCTTTAGACGTTCGTAGTGGTAAATTGGAAAAGAAAGGAGTGCTTTCTTTATTCATTAACTGGCTGGCCATAAAGACGGATAACCCGTCGCAAAAGAATGAACCCGCCCGTATTGCACGCCATTATTATGAACATCCGCAAGAAAATACTTTTTTTAACCTGATGTGGAAAGCCCTTTATTCCGGGTTAAAACGTAATTTAGGACTGCCCGAGATTTAACGAACAATCAAACTTTTCTTGTGCATTTAGGTTAGCATTGAATATATAAATAGATCGAGCACGTTTATGAAACCGTTTTGGAGGTGGGTAATCGGTATTTTGGTGACACTGGTGCTAGTCATTATCGCCGGCGTATGGTATCTGGGGAACCACTGGAAACCAATTTTAAATGAACGCATACATGCCATTGTCTTGGACTCCAGCGATAGCTTGTATCAAGTGTCATATGATGATTTGGATTTTAACATGGTTACCGGAAACGCCTATCTATATAATTTTAAACTCAGGCCCGACACCAACGTATATAATCAGTTGAAAGCGAACAGAAAGGCGCCCGATAACCTGTACGACGTTTCGGTAGCGAAGGTGGCAGTTCGTAACTTTCATCCTAAGCGGATTTACACGGAAAGAAAACTCAATATTGATGAAATCGTTGTGGAAAACCCCGATATTAAGGTAGTCAATCAAACGCAGGCCTATAATGACACCATCGAATCAAAAGATAGACGCACCTTATACCAGAAAATTTCCAAAATAGTGAATGAACTAACAATAGATCATATCGCATTTGAAAATGTAAATGTCGCCTATACGAATCGGAATGAAGAGAAAGAAAAGACTACCCGACTGAAGAATGTGAATATCAATATTGCGGATCTGCGGGTGGATTCGACGTCACAGCGTGATAGCGCGCGTTTTTACAACGCACGTTCCGTTGATTTTAAAATGGACGATTACCGTATCGCAACCGGAGATAGCTTGTACTATATTGATTTAAAAGGGATTCAATTCACATCGGCCGATAGAAAAATCGTCCTGAGTGGATTGCAGCTTATGCCTCGTTATAACAAGGTGGACTTTTATAAGAAAGCCGGTGTAGCACAGGAGCGTTTTGAGCTGGCTTTCGATACTATCAGTATTAACGAAATCGACTTGCCTAAGCTCTTGAAGCAACAAAAACTGTATGCCGGACAAGTGGTTTTGGGTAAATCAAGAGTCGAAATTTATAAGAATACGAGTTATCCTAAGAAAAAGGCAACTGAAAAAGTCGGTAAATTCCCGCACCAGGAGTTAAGAAAGCTGGCCTTCCCGATTAAAATAGATACCCTCACTTTAAAGGAGACGTTGATTAGCTACCTGGAATATAACCAAAAAAGCGGACAGACGGGGCGGGTGACTTTCAATGATACCCGTGCCACATTCCGTCACGTAACGAACGATTCGCTTGCGCTGGTAAGCAATCCCTATATGACAGCAGATATTCATTCAAAGTTTATGAACAATGGCAAGCTCCACATAAATTTTCAGTTCGATATGCTTGATAAACGTGGCGCTTTTACCTACAACGGTTCGCTGACGGCCATGAACGCAACGGCCCTGAACCCTTTAACAAAGCCTTTGGCGATGGTTGAGGTCGCTTCCGGTTACTTTGATAGACTTCGTTTCAATGTAAAAGCCGATGAATACAGAGCAGTCGGTAGGGTCGACTTCTTTTACCGGAAATTAGCAGTTAAAATTATCGTTCAGGACAGCGATGGCGCTAAATCCAAAAAGGGGATGGTCTCTATACTAGCAAATAAGTTCTTAATCAATGATAGTAATCCAGATGCAAATGAAAAGTTTCATCCGGGGCCGATCAATTATAAACGGCCTTTAACGGCTTCTTTTTTTAATTTTTTGTGGAAGAGCCTGTTTGAAGGTGTTAAAGCCAGCGTGGGAATCGATAAAAAGCGCGAAGCGTTATTGACCAACACGGCAGAAGGGGCAGATAAAGCCGTCGGAAAAGTGAAAAAATTTTTTAGAGGGATTTTTAATAAAAAGAAGGAGAAGGAAGAAAAGTAAATTTATCGATTATGGCGCAGAGCCGCCATAATCGACAAACTACCATATTATCCTATTATCAGGTTCCATCCAAAAGGATCGTCAACCTTGCCGTAACGAAGCTGGTTGAGATAATCGAGTACTTTGTTGGAAAACGCTCGGGTTGCCGGATCACTTAATTTATAGATCTTGCCTTCATAACCGATTTCCGAAATGGGGGTTAAAGTAGCGGCGGTACCGGCGGCAAAAGCTTCGCTCACCTTACCGGACTCGATGCCATCGATAAGTTCTTGCACGCTTACATTCCGTGTTTCCGTTTTGATTCCCCAGCTTTTTGCTAGGTCCATAATGCTATGGCGGGTAACGCCTTGTAAAACGGTGTCAGATCCCGGAGTCACTAAGGTGTCGCCAAGCATGAAAACCAGATTGGCCGTGCCAGCTTCTTCAATATACTTATGCTCTTTTGCGTCGGTCCAGATCAATTGATCGAAACCTTCATCTTGTGCAAGCCTCGTAGGATAGAGCGAAAGCGCATAATTGCCCGCATTTTTTGAAAACCCTACGCCGCCTGATGCAGCCCTCGTAAAATAGGTTTCCACTTTTACACGTAAAGGCTTGTTGTAGTAGGCGCCAACCGGCCCTGTAATAATAATAAATTTATAAGATTTTGAAGGATGGACGCCTAAAGCCGGCTCCGTACCGAACATAAAGGGACGGATATAAAGGGAAGCGCCAGCAACTGACGGCACAAAATTGCGGTCAATGTCAATCAGCTTTTTTAATCCGTCAATGAAAATCTCTTGAGGGACTTCTGGCATCTCTAAACGGACAGCAGATTTATTGAAACGTTCGAGATTTTTGTCGGGCCTAAAAATGCTTACACGACCATCGTCAAACTTATAGGCCTTAATACCTTCAAAAATAGCCTGTCCATAATGCAAGGCGGACGTAGCTGGGTTCAGACTGAGGTTAGCATAAGGGACAATTTTGACTTCTTTCCATTCGCCATCGTCGTAATCAGCCACTAACATATGGTCAGATAAAATCTGCCCGAATTTAAGGTTGTTGAAGTCAACCTTTGCTAATTGTGAGTCTTTCGTTAACTCCACTTTAATTTCGTAAGGATGTGCCACGGTGAAAATATTATATACGTTGTATGCCCGCGCAATTTAGGAAAAAAAGATAACTACTTGTAACATGTTGGCTAAATTTCAACGATGAAAGAAAGGAAGTTTCCCTTCCTTAATTTTAATGTTACATTTGTAATAGGTATACTCCTTATCGGAGCTGCCTGTCGACTAACATACTTTATGCTAACGTAGGCCGCTTAGCAATGATTTTGTCAGCTGGTATCCTACATAAAAACAAGTGTACATGAAACAATTTATTATCGGTGCGTTACTGGTTTTGCCATCTTTGGCAAATGCACAACAGGAATATGAAATTAAAGGAAAGGTAGGAAACTTGGGCGCACCGGCCAAAGCCTATGTGTCATATCGCTTGAATGGGGCTAATCAGCTCGATTCCAGTGATCTGGTAAACGGCGCCTTTTCCTTTAAAGGAACGGTGCAAAATCCCATAAACGCAGTGTTGGTAATGGCGCATAAAGGGGAGCCCGTAATGCAGCTTGAAGCACCTGATATGCTCCCCATCTTCCTCGAAAAGGGAACGATTACCGTTCAGTCGGCCGATTCATTGAGTCGCGCTACATTGGGCGGTACGCCACTAAACGTCGATCAGGCGGCCCTCAATAAGGCAATGGATGTGTTGAAAGCCGATCAAGCACAGATGATGGCGCTTTATTATGGCGCTTCGGATGAAGAAAGAAGTTCCGAGGCGTTTCAGAAGAATTTTCAACAGCTTTATGAGGGATTGCAAAACAAGCAAATGCAAATTACTGCCGACTTTATCAAGAGTAAACCCAACTCGATGGTAAGTCTGTATACCCTACGCTCGACCGTGGATCCGGGCCGGGATTATGAGCGCGCCCAAGAGCTGTACAGCAGTCTGTCGCAGGAAGTGCAGGCAACTGAAATAGGTACAGCATATGGTGAATTGTTGAATGTCGCGAAAGGGACGAGCGTAGGCTCGCAGGCCCCGGAGTTTACGATGAACGATACGACCGGTACGCCCGTTGCACTTTCATCCTTTAAGGGAAGGTATGTGCTTATCGATTTTTGGGCTAGTTGGTGTGGGCCTTGCAGACAGGAAAACCCGAATGTAGTGGCTGCTTTTAATAAATATAAGGATAAGAATTTTACGGTATTAGGAGTCTCCCTAGATCGATCCAATGGCAAAGAGGCTTGGCTTAAAGCAATTAATGATGATGGCTTAACTTGGACCCAGGTTTCTGATCTCCAATTCTGGAATAATGCCGCTGCTCAACTCTACGGTGTTCGCGGTATACCTGCTAACTTTTTGTTAGACCCGCAGGGTAAGATTATTGCCAAGAATCTCCGTGGCGAAGATTTGCATACCAAGCTGGCGGAAATACTGCAATAGATATGAATGGAGCCGTCTAAAAAGTGATAGACGGCCTCTTTCTAATATAAAATCCGCAATTTTATCGTGGTTGTAATCTGTCTTAATTCTTTAAGGAGCAAGTCGTCATAGCCTTTACTGATATCTGTAATCGCATAGCCAATATTTCCCTTGGTCATTAAAAACTGCGCGACTATGTTGATATGGTGCTGGGCAAAAACATGGTTGATCTGCGCCATAATGCCCGGTACATTTTTATGGATATGGATGAGACGATGGGCTTGATGCATTCGAGGTAATTGCATGTTCGGAAAATTGCGACTCATTACGGTATCACCTTTGTTAATGAAATCGGCCATCCTTTTCGGAATAAACTCGCCGTTTCGCTTCTTGTTCTTTTTGTCGTCAAATAAAACGATACCCATCTCGTTACACAGTTCCCGATTAATATAGCCTTTACTGTTGCCCAGGTAGCCAATCGTTTTCAGCTTTTCAGCTTGAGACAGCTGTTCATCTGTAATAAAGGTACCATTGGCCAATAGGAGCATACCGATATCTTTAACGTATTTAGCTTCCAACGTTTCCTTCTGACGGATCGAAAAGCCGTCGCGTCGGAGTAAATGCGTGGCAATCTCAGGTACATCGCCCACAATAAGGCAGAGAATACGGTTTTTAGGATACGAAATGGCCCTAGGAAGGTGATTAACATATAAAAACTCGTCTAAACTGGGCGTAATATGATCCGCTTTCTCCGATACCGATTTGCGTTCTATGTTCTCCGTAAAGGCATAAAACTTTTCAATCAACCCCGATTCTTTTAGTTGAAAATCGGAGTAGCCATCGCCGATCCCGTGAATAGTACCGTCGAGCTTCATCGTTTTGAGCAACTTCACCTTTCCTCCCTCATCCGATAAAGGGTTGTTTTCGTCGTAACCAATGATGTTTCCTTCGTCATCGAAAACGAAGGTGTTAGCGTAAATATTTTCGGTCTTTATACCGTAAGGCCTTACCACGGGTGTGATAAATTCTTTAAAACCTCCGGAAACGATCAATACATCATCGCTGTGTTCCCGCAGAAAAACGCGATTTCTGGAGAAAGAGGAGGACACCTTCTTTTTTAGAATACTAATTAGTTTTTCCAGGTGCGATTTGTTCGCTTCAAGCAGTTTAACACGGCCGGCAAGACTTTCACGAAAAGATATCTTTCCTTCCATAGCGGCGTTGGTGAGCCTTTCTATCTCTGTATAAATCGATTCTCTCGCCGGATGATGTTCAAGGGAAATCCGGGCTAACTCATCAAGTGCTTCAACTTGTGTAAAAGTGCTGTCGAAATCAATGATGTAATAGTTTTTCATTGCGATGCAGGGATTTGTTTCTTTTATGTCAATAATCGTAAAGGATCTATCTCATGCGGGCTTAAATATGCGCGCAAATTTCTTTTAGTGTCTGGTCAATCGGCTTAAAAGCGTAACCTACCTTTTCCTTTAGTTTCGCATTTGAATACGCTTGTTTTTCACAAGCAGCGCGTGCGGTATCCCGCGTTAAGCCGGGTTGTTTGCCTGTAAACCACGACAGCACTTTTGCTGCCCGCCAAGCAATCCCGAGCATATTTCGGGTGGCCAATCTATTCGGGGCCGGCCGGCCAAGGTAAGTGGCGCAGACGCTAAACAGCTGTTGGTAACTCATGTTTTGGTTGTTGATGATAAAGCGCTCAGCCTGTATGTCTTTGCTGTTCATTAAAATGATGGCAGCTCTGGCAACATCTTCTACATCTACTAAGCCTACACTACCGCCGGCATAATAACGGAGTCCACTTTTCAGTAATTTAAAAATTGCCCCTGTATTTTCCGGTCCGCTTTGATGGCCAATAATGAGCGAAGGGTTAATAATAACGGCATCCAAACCTTCGACAGTTCCCCTCCATACCTCCATTTCTGCTTCGTATTTAGAAATTGCATAGCCGTGTTGGGTGCCGTCAAACTCCCACAGATCGGTTTCATCTGCCATCTTTTGCGAAGGTTTGGGTTTGCCAATGGCGGCTACCGAACTAACGTATAACAAACGGGCGCCGTATTGTATACATAGATTGACAATATGTGCCGTGCTATTCCGGTTGATGCTGATAATTTTCTTTTTATCACGCGGTTCGAAAGAAATCATCGCCGCGCAGTGATAAACCGCTGTAACGTTGGTGAAAGCGTCTTCGAGTTCGAAGTAATTGCTGATATCTGCCTCCCACCATTGGAGGTTTGGATGATCCAAGAGATCCGGAGGGACGGTCGAAGATTGACGCTTAATCGCCCGAATTTTATTTCCGTCGGCCAGTAAATGCCTAAGAAGCGTTGAACCTAAAAAACCTGTTCCACCAGTAACTAATATCACCGTCTTATTCCTATAGATTGATCATTAATACTTTCAAAAGTAAGTTAATAAATGGATATTTGCACAATCTTAAAATAAATAGCATTAGCGTAATCCTGTTTTCATGTCATTGATCGATTTTTTCTCGCCTATTGATGTTCAGCAATTAACTCCGGCAAACGGATTTTTAACCAGCCAACTCGGTGCCCATATCAAAGCTTTTGAAACGGAATTTCCAGATCAGAATGAAGAGCCTTTTGATTTGGCTATCATCGGCGTGGCAGAAGATCGGCGGGCAGTCGCTAATCAAGGTTGTGCACTCGCGCCGAATTATGTGCGTGAAAAGCTCTATAGCTTGCACCGCGGCGAATACCCCCTGCGCGTGGCAGATTTCGGGAATATAAAGGCAGGTAATCAGGTAAGCGATACTTATGCGGCACTGAAAACGGTCGTTGAAGAACTGATAAAGCGAAACGTGGTTCCTGTTATTATCGGCGGCGGCCAGGATTTAACCTATGCGCAGTTTCAAGGCTACGAAAAACTGGAACAAAAGGTGGATTTGGTGGTGATCGATTCACACTTTGACCTGGATGAAAGCATCGACAATGAAAGTGAAGCCTCGTCGCAAACCTATCTTACGAAGATATTACTCCATCAACCGAATTACTTGTTCAACTATAGCAACATAGGTTATCAAACCTACTATGTGAGTCAAGAGAGTTTAAAGGTGATGGATAAGTTGTATTTTGACTCCTATCGTTTAGGTTTGTTTTCCGGAAGAACCGATCAGGCGGAGCCTGTGATCAGAAACGCTGATTTATTGAGCTTTGATATCAGTGCGATCCGGTCGCCGGATGCCTGTGCCAATGCCAATGCAACGCCCAATGGCTTTTATGGCGAAGAAGCTTGCCAACTTTGTAGATATGCCGGTATGAGCGATAAGCTCAGCTCCATCGGTTTTTACGAGTTTAATCCAGCCTTTGACCAAAACGGACAAACGGCTACCTTATTGGCACAAATGATTTGGTATTTCATTGATGGCTTCTACAATCGGAAAAAGGATTTCCCTTTGCAGCCAAAATCTTCTTATGTGATTTATCGGGCTTCGTTGAACGATGACAGTTATGAGCTGATATTCATAAAAAGTAAAAAGACAGATCGCTGGTGGATGCAAGTGCCTTATCCCAATACAAAGTCGGTCAACGAACGCTTTCATTTGGTCCCTTGCAGCTATGAGGATTATCTGTTGGCCGTGGACGGTGAAATGCCTGACCTTTGGTGGCGAACCTTCCAGAAGCTTTCCTAATCAGGTTGCCGCCAAACCATTTAAAATCCCATTTCCTTTAACCAGGTCAAAGCATGATCAAACCACGCGTCTTTCGTGGTCTTATTATGCAGGCCGAAGCCATGCCCACCCTGCGGATAAGTGATCAGTTTAGAAGGGATATGCTGCTTTTGTAAGGCTTCGTAAAAACGTTTGCTATTGGCAATCGGAACTGCGGTATCATCTTCCGCGTGTACCAGTAGGGTCGGAGGGGTATCTGCGGTGACTTGCGTTTCACTGGAAAAATACCTTACCAAGTCGTCTTCCGGCGCCTTCCCCAGTAGATTGTTACGCGACCCGGCGTGGGTGATAAGGCTATCCATACTGATGACAGGATAGATCAACAGCATAAAGTCTGGTCGTAGACTGGTTTTTGTTGTATGGTCGATTTTTACATCGCGGTAATGTACGCCGGCCGATGAAGCCAAGTGTCCGCCGGCAGAAAAGCCGATAATGCCGATCTTTTGGGGGTTAATACCGTAAGTCGTGGCCTGCTCCCGGATAAGTTTGAAAGCCTGCTGCACATCTTGTAAGGGACCGATACTTTTATCGGCCATGATGGCATCATTCGGAAGCCTATATTTGAGTACAAAAGCCGCTATGCCGTTTTCAGCGAACTTTTTTCCGATTTCATGCCCTTCATGGCTCATCGCCAAAATTCCATAGCCGCCGCCAGGGCAGATGATAATAGCCGTTCCCTTGTTTTTACTTTTGTTTGGTGCATAATACTTCATGGCAGGGACGCTGACCGCCGATATACGTTCGATGCCATCGCTGCCTATTTCGCTGACTTCTTTTAGCTCGATTTTATCTGGTCGTTCGTTGGGAATCTTTCCGTTCGGATAGATGGGTTGAAAACCACCGGTCTGTGCGCTTAGCAAATGACAGGTTATGCACGAAAGGATCAACATGTTAATTTTTAGGTTCATACAGTTTATAAAGTTAGTTAGAGGGCGTCTGCACTCGTCCGAGTAACTAATCGGTACCGAGTGCTCTGACTAAAATATTTCTTCTTGCGATATGATCGAAAGAAAGCGTTTGAAACTCCGCTTCAATGAAATCGTAAAGTGCAATAACTTTGGCCCATAAATTTCTCCTTGTTTCCTCCTCCTCATCAAGCCCCGCAAGCTCGTCTAAAAAAGCGGCTAACATATTCAATTCTTCCGCCTTATAGGCTTGCTCGCGGATTCGATCGATAAACAGATCGGTCGACATTGCGACCAATTCTTTCTGGGAAGTGCCATAATAGTGTCCCAAGGTGTAGGCCACCTCCTCCAAGGCCTTAGGCTCCTGATCTTCCACTATGAGTCTTTTTACCTTCGCCAGCGTATGACTTAACTGTTGCATTTGTGCAGTCAAAGAATCTCTTTTTAACATTTTTTGCTAATTAGTTATAAGTGCTGTTTTCTACTGCATACTGTCTTCTGCTCAGCCTAACCGGCAACTCACAACTGGCAGCTGATAACTCCCAACTAATAGGGTTACCAGCTTCCACTGGAGCCTCCGCCACCAAAGCTTCCCCCTCCAAAACCACCGAAGCCACCGCCACCGCCGCCGAAGCTACCTCCGCCACCAAAGCCACCGCCGCGATTTCCTCCACGTCCCATGCCGCTTAACATAGTAAGCCAGAACAGGTCGGACGCCCCGCGGCCACCGATAACTTGTCCGCCACCTCCTTTACCGCCGCCTCTGCCCGCTAACAGACTGATGATAACGGCGATTATAATAACGGTGATAATGAGGCCACTGCTACCGCCACCTCCGCGATTCTTCCGTGGCTCCGCTTTGAATTCCCCTTTCGTATAGGAAATTAGAGCGTCGGTTGCCCGGTTAATGCCTGTAAAATAATCGCCTGCCCGAAAGGATGGTGTGATGATATTACGGATAATCTGAAAAGCAATCGCATCTGGAACGGCCCCCTCAACGCCATAGCCGGTTTGAATGGTTACCTTCCGATCCTCTTTTGCAACAAGCAACAGGATTCCATTGTCTTTTCCTTTTGTTCCTATTCCCCATTGCTGTGCCAACCGAACGCCATAATCCGCAATATCGTAGTCGCCCACCGATCGCATCATCACAACGGCTATTTGCGTAGACGAAGTGTCCGCAAAGGCCACCAATTTGCGCTCCAGCTGCTGCTGTTGTGATCCTGTTAAGGTTCCGGTGAAGTCGGTCACCAACGTCTTAGAAGGTGGCGGAAAATCTTGCGCCTGTACGTAAGTTGATAGAAAGAGTATAAAAGAAAAGAACAAAGTTTGGTAAACTCTCATGTTGCTGGCTTTATTTTTGGCGGTTCATAAACACAATATCATTGGGCAGTTCGTTGACATCGTCGTGCTCGCGGGGGAATAAGGCTTTAAGCTTATTGCCCGCACACTCAACGCCTGCTATGAGACCTGCCACTAAATCGCCCTGTCTAAAATGAACTAACATCTTATCCTTTGTTGTGTCCCAGAAGTCAGGTTCTACCTTGCTGTTGATACCGGCGTCGCCTATAATGGCAAATTTATGGTCGTCAACAGAAAGGTAGATCAGTACGCCGTTGCGCAGGTTGGTTTTGTGCATACCGAGCTTGTTGAAACACTCCGCCGCGCGGGAAAGCACATCCTGGTCGCAGCGTTTTTCTACACAGATGCGGATTTCGCCAGAAGTATTCGCCTCGGCCAAACCAATCGCATGGGCGATATGCTCCTGCTCTTCGCTATTGAAAATATTCATCTTTTTTCGGTTTTACGCGGTTGTGCCCGCTTAAAATGAAAGCCCATCGAAGTCGCTACATCGGATGGGCTTACGCTATATCTTGTTAAAATTTAACCTCAGGAGCCTTGTCTGCACCCGCTTGCGCGGTAAAATAGCCTTTTGCTTTGAAACCAAAGATGCCCGCCATTAAATTGTTCGGAAAGGAGCGGATGGTCGAATTGTACTGCTGTGTCGCCTCGTTGAAGCCACGGCGTGCAACGGCAATTCTGTTTTCCGTACCCTCTAATTGGGCCTGCAAGCCCTGAAAATTTTCTGTAGCCTTGAGTTCAGGATAGTTTTCTGCTACTGCCATAAGGCGACTTAATGATCCGGTGAGTGCACCTTGGGCATCTTCAAATTGTTTAATGGCCTCCGGGGTGAGATTCGATGGGTCGATATTGATCGATGTAGCTTTGGCCCGAGCCTCCACTACGTTTGTTAATGTTTGCTGTTCAAAGTTTGCGGCACCTTTTACGGTATTGACCAGATTTGGAATCAGATCAGCCCGCCGCTGGTATGCGTTTTCTACCTCGGCCCATTTGGATTGAACATTTTCATCCAATTTAACCATGCTATTGTAGCCACATGAGCTCAACGATAAAGTGGCCAATAAGCCAACTAATCCAAAAATAAATCTTTTAATCATTGTCTTTACTTTTAATGTATATCATTCTTACTTGGGTAACAAACTTAGATAAAATGCTTGTTATTCGCCAATGCCAAGCCTTGTTTTTTCGTCCACGCTCGTCCTCTCTTCAACGGAACTGACGGCGAAATTTCATACCTTTGTGCATCTTGGATAACAACCAAGCAATACAATATGCAAAAAGAAATCGAAATAGCCATAGACCCGGAGAAGATTTCGGACGAAAGCTTCCTGTTGCAACAAGCCGCCCAGGCACTAAAACTGGTTCCTAAACGCATTCAAGCGCTTCATATTAAAAAACGATCAATTGATGCCCGCGGACGAAAAGTGGTATATCGCTTGCGCCTGATGGTTTACATCGACGAAGTGGCACCGCTGGAAAGTCAACCTTTTTCATATCGCGATGTTTCTAAAGGCGAAGCTGTCCTCATCGTCGGAGCAGGACCTGCTGGCCTATTCGCTGCCTTGCAGTGCCTGGAGCTGGGCTTCAAACCGATTGTGCTGGAGCGCGGAAAACGGGTAAAAGAAAGACGTAGGGACTTGGCCTTGATTAATAAGGAAGGGATCGTTAATGCGGATTCGAACTATTGTTTCGGCGAAGGTGGAGCCGGTACTTATTCGGATGGAAAATTATACACCCGTTCGAATAAAAGAGGTGATGTACAAAAGGTTTTGCAAATATTGGTGGATCACGGCGCCACCCCGGATATTCTCGTGGATGCGCGACCTCATATCGGTACCAATAAACTGCCGCATATTATTGAAGCTGTTCGGGAAACGATAATAGCGCACGGCGGAGAGATTCGTTTTGATGCAAAGGTGGTGGACATGCTTACAAAGCAAGGGCGGATCGAGGGCATCGTATTGGAGGGAGGCGAAGAGATTGCCGGCAGGTACGTGGTATTGGCAACAGGCCATTCGGCACGGGATATTTTTCACCTCTTTGAAGCAAAAAGATGGTCCTTGGAAGCAAAGCCATTTGCGTTGGGTGTCCGTATTGAACATCCGCAGGAAATTGTAGATCGTGCGCAATACCATTGCTCCGTTAGAAACGAGCATTTACCGCCGGCGTATTATAGTCTGGTAGAGCAAATAGGGGGAAGGGGAGTGTTTTCCTTCTGTATGTGTCCTGGCGGAATCATTGCGCCATGCGCAACAGACGAAGGTGAAGTGGTGGTGAATGGATGGTCGCCATCGAAAAGGAACAACCCTTACGCAAACTCCGGGACAGTGGTTCAGATCAATCTAACCGACGTGCCGGGCGCTGCGACGAATCCCTTTGCCTTACTCGCTTTCCAACAGTCGGTCGAGCAGAAAGCCTATGTGTTGGGTGGCGGGCGACTGGTGGCGCCGGCGCAGCGGATGGTCGACTTTGTAGAAGGGAGATTGTCAAGCGATCTCCCTGTAAACTCGTATAAGCCGGGCTTGAAATCGGTCCAGCTTTCAGAGGTGCTTCCTAACTTTGTATACAAGGCGCTTAAAGGTGCGCTACCGCTTTTTGGGAAAAAGATGCCAGGCTATTATACCAATGAAGCCGTGCTGGTAGGGGTCGAGTCCAGAACTTCTTCGCCCGTACGAATTCCGCGAGATAAAGAAAGCTTGCAGCATCCACAGGTTGAAGGACTGTATCCCTGCGGAGAAGGAGCGGGTTATGCTGGAGGGATTGTGTCGGCAGCCATTGATGGCATGAATTGTGTTAGTAGAATAGGGAGTAGGGCGTAAGGCCTATAGCTAGGTAGTAGTAAAGTGAAGGGGCTGGTAACCCACAACTGGCAACTCATAACGAGCAACAAATATGAAAACACTTATTCTAGGAGCAACGACCAATCCGGCGCGATACGCTTATTTAGCGGCAAACCGCTTGGTAGCGGCCGGCCATGAAATCGTCAACATTGGTATAAAAAAGGGCGTGGTAGCCGGTGCTGAAATTCTGCCGCCGGGCGAGCCTCTGCACGACGTTCATACGGTTACCCTGTATATCGGGCCGAAGCTGCAAGAGCAATATTATGATTACCTTATGAAAACTAAGCCTAAACGTATTATATTTAACCCCGGTACAGAAAATGAAGAGCTGGTTGCATTGGCGAAGGCCAACGGCATCGAACCGGTTTATGCCTGTACATTGGTACTGTTAAGTATTGGCCAATACTAACGATAAATTTAATCTGTATGTTTAGGTTTTATGAGACAACATAAGCCCGAAAAGTCGGAAATCAGTATAGTGGATATCGCGGAGGCTCTAGGTGTCTCGGCGGCTACCGTGTCTAGGGCTTTGAACGACAATCCACGCATAAGCGAAGCTACCCGCAAACGCGTAAAGGAAAAAGCCGAGGAGTTGGGCTACCGCCATAATAGCATGGCTTCGTCCCTAAGAAATAAGCGCTCGAATATCATTGGCATGATTGTGCCACGGATTTCCATGTATTTTCACGCCATTTTCATTACCGCTTTGCAGAATAGATTGCAAGATGAAGGTTACAGCTTGATGATCTGCCAATCGAACGATTCGGAGTCCATCGAACAGAAACTGGCAAGCACCTTATACTCCTCACGCGTGGACGCATTGGTCGTTTCGCTCGCCTTGTACACTGAGAATTATAAACACTTCGAAGGGTTTACCAAGCAAAATATTCCTTTAATCTTTTACGATCGGGTGCCTACGAAGGATTTTGATGCCCATATTATTAAAGGAGATGATTATCGCGGTGGTTTATTGGCCGGAAATCACCTGGTCGAAACCGGTTGTACAAAAGTTGCTTATATCTCGGGCCCGTTGTCCTGTAGTATCTACAAGGAACGAACAGAAGGCTTTTTCCATGCTTTAGGCAAGGCCAACATAAAACTGAATAAAAAATGGTGTTTTTATCAGGAGCTAACGGCAGAAAATGCCTGGAATAGTTTGCGACAGATATTTGCGGAGAAAGACAAGCCGGATGGTATTTTTGCTTCGAACGACACAACGGCCTTGGCCGCGGTAGAGTTTGCGCGGGAACAAGGCATCAAAATTCCCGATGACTTGAAAATTATCGGTTATTCGAACGACCCACGGGCATCTATTATTTCGCCTCCTGTTACAACGATTGATCAACACCCTGTTGAGATGGCCAGTAGAGTAGCCCAAAAGTTAATTGATCTTCTCAAAGATCGATCATTGCGTGCGATCAACCATACACAAGAAATTGTGCCCGTAACCTTAGTCCGAAGGATGACCACTTGATCTTATGCAAACGATTGTGTAGTGTTGCCGATTGTAATTGACACATATTTCTTTTATTTTGGCGCTCTCTCAGGACAAAGAACTAGTAACCTGAGATCATAAAGAGTATTCGAGCTCAGGCTATTAACCAACAGAACTATGGCAAAGCTAACCCGGTCTGTCGTTGCCCTTATGTGGGCGCTTGTGTTATCTGTTCAAGCTTTCGCGCAGAACGGCGACATGCATAAGCTTATTCAAGAGAACTTTGAATTCGCCCGCGAGCAATATAAAATTTTGGCGCAGCGCATTCCCGCTGATAAACTTCCTCAACATGTCGATCCAAAAACAGGGAAGGTTGATGTGCGGGATATTCAATGGTGGTGTAGCGGGTTTTATCCCGGCTCATTATGGCTGATCTATGAGCAGACAAAAGATAAGGTTATTCAGCAGGAGGCTTTGCGCACGTTGAAATTGATAGAACCGAACAAAACCTTTACGGGGAATCACGATCTGGGTTTTATGATGTTCTGCAGTTTTGGCAACGCTTATCGGATTACAGGTGAACAAGCCTATAAAGAAGTCCTGTTTCAATCCGCAGCATCATTAGCCACGCGTTACCGCCCGCAAATCGGTGCAATCCAGTCCTGGAACAAAAACAAGTATTGGGAATGCCCGGTGATTATCGACAACATGATGAACTTGGAGATGTTAAACTGGGTGAGCGATCAGGGAGGCAGTAAGCGCTACAAGGAAATAGCGATTACCCATGCAAACACAACGTTGAAGCATCACTTTCGGCCCGACTTCAGCTCGTTCCACGTAGTAGATTATAATCCCGAGGACGGAACAGTTCGGCGTAAGGCGACCTGGCAAGGTGCCGCCAACAGCTCCGCATGGGCCAGGGGACAAGGCTGGGCACTATATGGCTATACGCTCATGTATAGAGATACGAGAGATGAAGCCTATTTGAAGCAAGCAGCCGGTATCGCAGATTTTATCCTAAATCACCCCAATCTACCGGCAGACAAAATACCGTATTGGGATTTCGATGCTCCTTTTATACCCTATGCAGTACGCGATGCCTCCGCCGGTGCTTTGATTGCGTCCGCATTATTGGAACTGGCACAGTATGTAGACAGCCAGAAAAAGGAGCAATATGTTAAAAGCGCTGAGCAAATGCTGCGTTCGCTGGCAAGCGAGGCCTATCGCTCTAAAAAGGGAGAAAATGCGGGCTTCCTATTGCAGCACAGCACCGGGGCATTTCCGTTAGATTCTGAAATAGACCGGCCAATCATTTATGCAGATTACTACTTCTTAGAAGCACTGAAACGCTATAAGGACTGGTATCTATAATCCGTTTTTGCGATTTTCTATAGAAATCATGAAACCGCTGTATTGAAATTAACACCCTATTGATAATGAAGAAATTTTTTAGTGTCCTGCTCCTTTTCTTTTCCCTGCAGCAGTCGTCTGTAGGGCAACAGGTGCCGGAATCCGTCGACGATAAAGTGCAATGGTTTAAAGAGGCTAGGTTCGGTATGTTTGTGCATTGGGGGCTTTACAGTGTATTGGGAGGTACTTACAACGGAAGAACGATGCCTGATACAACCTTGCCAAATGGAAAAAGCTGGTACGCAGAGTGGATACAGCAGCGTTTGGAAGTTCCAGATGCCGTTTACCAAGCCTTAGCAAAGCAGTTCAATCCCATTCGTTTCAATGCAGAAGACTGGATCCGCGAAGCGAAGAACGCCGGTATGAAATATTTCGTGATCACCGCTAAACACCACGATGGCTTTGCGCTTTGGGACTCCAAGGTGTCTGATTATGATATAGCAGCAACGCCGCTCAAAGGAAGGGACATACTAGGGGAATTAGTGGACGCCTGCAAAAAATATGGTTTGAAATACGGATTTTATTATTCGCATTGGCAGGATTGGGAGCACCCGCAGGGCGCAATTCCGTATTGGAAGCCCGCTAGGGAAAGTCGGGACTTCGAAAAATACTGGAAGGAAAAGAGCTTGCCACAGGTACAGGAACTTATAGAACGTTATGATCCGGATCTGTTGTGGTTCGATACCTGGGATGAGGAAGCGAAGGACTTGATTAACCCGGCCAGGAGGGACGAGCTCATTTCATTAGTGCGCAAATTGAGTAAAAAATGTTTGATCAATGGCCGGATTGCTATGCATAACCCCGGTGAAGAAATCGACTTTTTAGAAATGATGGACAACAGTTATCCAAAAGAATTGCTCGAGAAGCCTTGGCAAACTCCCGCAACAATGAATCATACCTGGGCCTGGCACAGGGGCGATTTTAATTGGAAATCGGCTGGACAAATGTTACGGTACCTCGTGAGTAATGCGAGCAAGGGCGGAAACTATTTACTTAACGTCGGTCCCAAGCCGGATGGGGCACTGCCTCTTCCGGCAGTTCGGCGACTGCGGGAAATGGGCGCATGGATGCTTACCCATAGCGAAGCGGTTTATGCAACCCAACCGGTGGACGGGCTTGAAGCCGACAAGGGAGTCGTGCTTACCCAGAAGAACGTTAATAATCAGCGAATCCTTTATGTACACGTCATGGAAGAACGGGCTGACAATACCGTCAAACTCCCTATTGCTGCGGATAAGGTTCAGCGCTGTCAATTATTGGAAACCGGAGAGGAACTCGGTCTAACCGAGGATGGAACGGCGGGACTAATGATTCAGTTACCCGCTAAAGCTTCTTTCGACAGCGCTATCCGAGTGCTCAAAGTAGAAATGAAGAAGTAAACATAGTATGTAAACGTTTGCGCCTTTTACTATTTTCTTGTATATTAGCCCTTCAAAGAGCCAATTAAAGAAATAGAATAAAACTGAAATAATGAGCACTACGTACGAAACCCGGTATGCTTCAAGTCCAGCAGAGACAAAGCACATGGACACCGAAGCCCTAAGAAGTAATTTCTTAATCGAAAAGTTGTTTGAAGAGAACAAGGTCACCTTGGTGTACACGCATTACGATCGATACATTGCGGGCGGCGTGATGCCTGTCGGACAAGTGGTGCGGCTAGAGACGATCGATGCGTTGAAGGCACCGTATTTCTTGGAGCGCCGCGAGCTTGGATTGATTAATATCGGTGGCGCGGGTACCGTCACAGTGAACGGGGAATCGTTCGATATTGACTTTAAAGAAGCGATGTATATCGGTCAAGGCAATGAAGAGGTGCTTTTTAGTAGTAAAGAAGACAATAAGCCGGCTAAATTCTATATAAACTCGGCCCCTGCGCATCATGCCTATCCTACGAAGAAGGTCACCAAAGCTGATGCGGAGATCGTTGAATTGGGCAGTCTGGAAACAGCGAATCATCGGGTGATTAACAAATTACTGGTTGCAGGCGTGGTAGACACCTGCCAGCTTCAGATGGGCATGACGGAACTCAAAACCGGAAGCGTTTGGAATACCATGCCGGCACATACACATGATCGTCGTATGGAAGTTTATTGCTATTTCGAGGTACCCGAAGGGCAGGCAGTGTGCCATTTTATGGGGCAACCGCAGGAAACCAGACATATCTGGATGCAAAATGAACAGGCCGTGATTTCTCCACCATGGTCGGTACATGCAGGTGCCGCTACCTCAAATTATACTTTTATATGGGGAATGGCAGGCGAGAATATGGATTATGGCGACATGGACGGTTGTGCCATTACAGCACTCAAATAAACTTGCCAAGTAATAAAATTCAATGCCGATGAACAAAAGACATAGATGGCTTGCTACGCTCATAATAGCCTTTGGTTTACTTTCGTGCAATAGCGGTGATAAACAGAACAAAAGCTTGGTCATATCCAATACACTGGCGGTCGATCGTGCCGAGCTGGCAAGTGTGCCCTATCGGGAGTTTCTTGAACTCCTTGCCAATAAACGGGATGGCAAGGCCTTCAAATTGCTTGACGACGAGGGGAAAGAATATGCCTATCAATTGGAGAAACTGGGAAGCGATAGCGTCGTGAACGTGCTGATCTGGGCGGAAGTTCCCGCGAACGGAAAACTGACACTACACTTGGTCGAAGGCGAACCCGCGGCGGTAAAGTCCAAAACCTTTGCACGATATGTGCCGGAGCGGTATGACGACTTTGCTTGGGAAAACGATAAAATTGCCTTTCGCATGTATGGAAAGGCATTGGAAGGGCGACCGGATGATGCGCAGGGGCTGGATATATGGGCAAAACGGACGGATAAGTTAGTCATCGACGAATGGTATAAAACGGGCGACTACCACAAAGATCATGGTGACGGGCTCGATTATTATGCTGTTGGCATGACATTGGGCGCTGGAGACATCGCGCCTTATGCAGACGAACACATCGTTTATTCGAAGCACTACCGTGATCACCAGATACTCGATAACGGCCCTTTACGTACTACCTTCCAATTAACTTATGAGCCCTGGGAGGTCAATGGGCAAGAGGTGTCTGTTATCAAAACTATTTCGCTTGATGCGGGGTCGCAATTGAATAAAGTAGAAGCTGTTTATCAATACAATGGAACGGAAGAACTTCCACTGGTAGCTGGTATTGCACTCCGCAAAGAGAATGGCGGCCAGCTAATAAAAAACCTTGAAAAGGGTATTGCGGCCTATTGGGAACCTACTCATGGAGCCGACGGCACCTTGGGGGTCGCTGTAATCGGACAAAAAGACTTAGTACATGTAAGCGAAGGTGAAGGACAGCTGCTCGCCCATTTTAGCGCTACGGCGAACGAACCTTTGGTGTATTATAATGGCGGTGCCTGGGATAAAGCCGGCAAAGTCGTTAATGCACAGGAATGGGAACAATATCTGAGCACTTATAAGGAAAAAGTAAACAACCCACTACGTGTTTCAATAAATTAAGATATGTCTATACTAGATAAATTTGACCTAACCGGAAAACTGGCACTTGTTTCCGGCTGTAAAAGAGGAATTGGAAAGGCAATGGCCGTAGCCTTGGCGGAAGCGGGCGCAGATATTATCGGCGTCTCTGCTAGTCTTGAATTGGCAGATAGCCAGGTAGCGAAGGAAGTAACGGCACTGGGCCGTAAATTCTATGCATATCAATGCGATTTTTCAAAGCGCGATGCAGTCTATCAATTTGTAAATGAGGTGAAAGCCGCTCATAGCGGTATAGACATCCTTGTCAATAATGCGGGCAATATTCTGAGAAAGCCCGCCGCCGAGCACCCAGACGCCTATTGGGACGAAATTATCGCCATCAATCAAACGGCTCAGTTTATCATTACCAGAGAGTTTGGAAAAGATATGGTGCAAAGGGGCAGTGGGAAAATCATATTTACAGCCTCCTTACTGACGTTTCAAGGCGGCATCAATGTGCCCGGATATGCGGCATCTAAAGGCGCTATCGGGCAGCTTACAAAAGCCTTTGCCAATGAATGGGCAGGCAGCGGTGTAAATGTGAATGCAGTAGCTCCGGGTTATATCGCCACCGACAATACGTCTGCATTGCGGGCCGACCAAGAAAGGAGCCAATCGATCCTCGCACGAATTCCGGCAGGTAGATGGGGAGATCCCGAGGATTTTAAAGGACCGGTTGTCTTTTTGGCATCCGAAGCCGCAAATTATGTCCATGGTACCATTCTTACGGTCGACGGTGGTTGGATGGGGAGATAACTCTTTTAATAGTTACTTTTTTTCACCGCGAAAAAATTAACAAAAAAAGCTCCCGCTGTGCCTAGTTGCTACAATGCTAGTGCCTCCACTTGCAACCCGCAATCAGCCAAGGCGGATTTTCGGCAGAACGGAGAGTCCTTGCGAACAGGCAGCCACGTTCCGAAGGACGCGAATGGCCTAGGCTTGTGAAGGCAGCAATCGGCAGCTAAACAGACCTATTTGAGCTTATTTGCCAAGCTAACGAGCGTAGAGCAAAAGACGAATGGCAACGAAGATCAATGATACAACAAAAAGCGTTAGACAACGTTATAAGGAAAGAGGGTGTCTAAAAAGACCTCCAACGTCATATCGAGTGTAGTGTAACGGAATCGAGATATCTCTGNATCGAGTGTAGTGTAACGGAATCGAGATATCTCTGAATGAGTTAGTTACAAATAACAGATTTCTCCACTTCCCCCGAAGCCTCGGGGTCCGGTCGAAATGACAACTTTTTAGACACCTTCTTTTATATCCTGTACGTCGGGCATTTAATGAACATGATAAAAAGATTACTAATAAATCACCTTTTTCTCTTATTCTTTATCTTGATACTAAGTGCTTGTAGCACCAATAGGCAAGCTGTAACGAAGGGAAGTAAAACACTTACTGAAACAATTGATCAGCGCTTCAAACATGCCGGTACGCAATATAAGTTGCTTATGGAAGATTTGCCGGGGGATAAATTACCCAAGACTTTCGTGAAAGCCAACAACTATCTGGAAACAAGTGGGCCGGATTGGTGGACGAGTGGATTTTATCCGGGTACTTTGTGGTCGCTCTATGAAGAAACACAGGATAGCGCACTGCTTAAGGAGGCTAAACGGACGCTCAAGCTGCTATCAAAACAGCAGACGAACGAAAAGTTGGCCGATCTCGGAGCGATTATGTATAACAGCTTCGGCACAGCGATGAAAATAGACCCGGAGCTTTCTTATCAAAAGGCGCTCTTAAATAGCGCTAAAACGCTCGTCAAACGGTATAACCCGAAAGTGAAGGCGATCCGCTCTTGGGACACCCGACAGAATGATAAGGAGTTCGTGGTGGTGATAGACCACCTAATGAATCTCGAGCTCCTTTTTTGGGCGACACATGCCACGGGCGACTCGTCTTACTATAAAGTAGCTTGCAACCAAGCCGAAACGATCTGGAATAATCATGTGAGACCAGATTACAGTACCTGTCAAATTGTGACATTTGACACTAAAAGCGGCAAGGTGAAGCACAAGCGTAATGCACAAGGCTATAACGATGAGTCGTGCTGGTCGAGAGGACAGGCTTGGGCCTTATATGGCTTTACCTCCTTGTATCGAGAAACCAAAGATCCGCTGTATCTCGAATATGCGGAACATATAGCAACGTTTATTCTCGACAACCCGAATCTTCCCAAGGATAAAGTCCCTTATTGGGATTTTAATGCGCCTGAGATACCTAACACTTATCGGGACGCCTCCGCGGCGGCTATCATGGCTGCTGCCTTCTTAGAATTGAGTGGCTATAGCGTCGAAAACGGCAAAAGTTACTTCAAGGCCGGTGAAACCATGCTCGAAACGCTGGCTTCTCCCGAATATACAGCTCTGCTGGGTGCCAATGGTGGATTTATCTTAATGCACGGGGCGGGCTATATTCCTGTCATGGCCGAAGTGGATGTGCCTTTGCCTTACGCGGATTATTACTATATACAGGCTTTGAAGCGCTATAAAGTATTGACGCAGAGCGGGTCAGGAGTCAATGCCAGCTTTAAGTTTCCTTAAACTGGGGGAAATTGAAATTTTTGCCACCGCTCTAAATTGACTATACTTGTTGTCGAAAAGTGGCTTTACAAAAAATATACATTTTTTTTTATTTTTTTGCTAAAACGCTTTAATTATATTTGCGTCACGTTCCATTAAATTATAAACGCATTAATGAGTAATACAATTGTAGTAGGTTGCGACATCGGGGGATCACATATCTCTACGGCTTTGGTCAATCTGGAAACTAAATCATTGCTGGAAGAGACATTCGAGCGACATACTGTTAATTCACACGATACTGTTCCTGCTATTATTACCGCTTGGGCTGCTTGCATAAAAGCTTCCTTGGAAAAAGGAGGGTTCGACCAGTTACCGGTCGGAATAGCCATTCCTGGTCCTTTTGATTATGAGAAGGGAATCAGTTTGATGAAAGGACAGAATAAGTACGAAGCGCTATACGAAATTAATGTTCGAGACTTGCTCGCAGAAGAATTAGCGATGGATCCATCGGCTATCAAGTTTATAAATGACGCAGCTAGTTTTCTGCAAGGTGAGATGTTTGCCGGAGCGGGTACCGCATTCAAAAGAGCGGTAGGCTTAACATTAGGTACCGGACTCGGAAGTGCGCTGTTTTTGAACGGGCATGCGGAAGATGGGGATCTCTGGTGTGCTCCGTTTAGGGAGGGTATCGCAGAAGACTACCTTGCGGGAAGGTGGCTGAAAGATACCTATTGTCTTCGCAGTGGCCAGCATGTAGAAAGCGTAAAGGCATTATGTGAACTCGTTCCCGCAGATCAAGTGGCGAACGATGTCTTCCGTGAATTTGGAGAAACGCTAGGTGTTTTCGTTACGGATTATCTGCTTAGTAAATCGCCTGAAGGTTTGGTATTGGGCGGAAATATCAGCAAGGCACACCGGCTCTTTCTCGAACACACGCATAGACTATTGGCTAGTAAAGGATATTCGTTACCCATAGAAATCGCAGCATTGGGAGAAATGGCCGCGATTTATGGTGCAGCAGGGGAGTTAAAATAATTGTTTCAACTCCTCAAGTCCCTTAATACTACGCTTTACGTCTATGGGCTCTTCCAGTCCATTAGGATTGAAATAAATAGCATCCAGGCCAAAGGCTTGAGCGCCCCGGATATCGGCTTCGATACTGTCGCCGATCATCACACTTTCTTCCTTTAAAGCTTTTGCAGCGTTTAACGAAAAGTGGTATATATCCGGATGTGGTTTGTGTACGCCAACATCTTCCGAGATGATGATTTGCGAAAAGTATTTTTTAATGTCTGTTTTAACTACTTTTATTTCTGCCGCATCTTTAAACCCATTGGAAATCAAATGCAGTACGTATTTCTCTTTCAAATAGGCCAAGGTATCGTGCGCGCCGGGAAAAAGATGAGGCTTATGGGGGCATAACCGGAGATAATCGGTCTCAAAAGAACTCGGGAATAAAGTGGGCGATAAGCCTAGCTCCTCAAAAGTGTCCGCAAATCGCGCTCTGCGTAATTCCGTCTTATCGATCTTTCCGTTATGGTATAGCGCCCACACGCGCCGGTTGTTTCGGGTATAGGTCTCTATAAAGACATCTGCCGACCGGATTCCCAAATTTATAAATTTATAAGTGACAAAAAGTTCATGGAGCGTCTCTTCAGCATTTTTGTCGAAATCCCACAGCGTATGATCTAAATCAAAAAACAAGTGCTTCTTGTGCGTATACATAACACAAAGATAGGAGTTTTTGCTCAGCTATAGCTAACAAGCTTTAAGCCTGCTTATAGCATAAAGCCTACAGCCTATTGCTTTAGCGTATAGCTAATTTAGACTTTCTCGCCATAGGCCAAATCGCCCGCGTCGCCCAGGCCAGGAACTATATAGGCCTTACTCGTCATTTCACTATCTACCACGCCAATCCATAAACGTGCTTTAGGCAAATAAGCCTTTATATGTTCCACACCTTCCTCACTGGCAATGGCTGCAACAATATGTAATTCTTTGATAGCATAGGTGGCCAGCAGCTCTTGGCAGCTTAGTACCATGCTGCTGCCGGTAGCCACCATAGGGTCTACGACAACAACCACCCGATCCTTCAGGTCCGGCGATGTCAGGTACTTTCGTTCAATTTCAAAAGCACCGCTTTTTTTCGTCTTCCGATAGGCTCCGATAAAACCGCAATCTGCTCTGTCGAAAAAGTTTAACAAACCTTCGTGAAGGGGAAGTCCGGCACGCACAATTGTAATCAATACCGGCTGCTCAGTAAATAAAGAGGTTTCGGCAGTGCCCAGGGGAGTTTCCACCTCAACAGGCTTATAGGTAAGCTTTTTGCTGATTTCATAGGCAAAAATTTCTCCCAAGCGCTCCATATTGCGACGAAATCGCATGCGGTCTTGCTGTATATTGACATCGCGCATTTCCGCAATAAAATGATTGGCAATACTGTTTTCTTTAGTGAGGATAAAGGCCATGTTGTAGATATTTAGTGTTGGTTTGTCTGTATTACAATCAAACAGCTTTTTCGTATCTTTGTTTATCTTAGATGATAACAGATTTCGTTATCCACGTAAAACACAGTGTCATGCGGACTTCGCCGACACCAAAAACCGAATACAAATAACAAAAAAAATGCAATGAATCCAAGGGGCTTAAATGAAGCTTCCAATAAACGGATAGCGATTGTTTAAGCGTGATAGAGGCTGTCTAAAACGAATAAATTTGCCTCATCGTCAGTCCCATCATTGTCTTTTAAAAGCAAAATACGTTCATGAAATTCAAGATATCTTCGGAATACGTTCCCACGGGTGATCAGCCGGAAGCTATTCGACAACTCGTAGAAGGGGTAGAGGCCGGTGAGCATTACCAAACGCTATTAGGTGTTACCGGCTCCGGTAAAACGTTTACGATAGCGAATGTGATTGAGCAAACGCAACGTCCAACGCTAATATTGAGTCACAATAAAACATTGGCCGCACAGCTCTATGGTGAAATGAAGCAGTTCTTTCCGGATAATGCGGTTAACTACTTCGTGTCTTATTACGACTATTACCAGCCGGAGGCTTACATTGCGCACTCTAATACCTATATCGAAAAGGATTTACAGATAAACGATGAAATTGAAAAGCTTCGACTCCGTACCACATCGGCCCTGATGTCCGGAAGGCGGGATGTCATTGTCGTTTCATCAATTTCCTGTATTTACGGTATGGGGAATCCGGAGGATTTCTCCCGATCGGTATTTCGCTTCGGTGTAGGTACCAGCATCAGTCGGAACGCTTTTTTACATCGCTTGGTGGAGATATTGTACGCACGCACCACGGCCGATTTTAAACGTGGAACCTTCCGGGTAAAGGGCGATACGGTGGATATTTTTCCGGCGTATATGGACGATGCCTATCGTATTATTTTTTTTGGTGATGAAATTGAAGAGCTCAGTGTGATTGATCCGGTTTCAGGCAAGACGCTGGAGAAGATGGAAACCTTAGCGCTGTTCCCTGCCAACCTCTTTGTGACACCTAAAGAGAAATTCACGCAGTCTTTATGGGCGATACAAGACGAGTTGATGCAACGGAAAGAGCAGCTTGTTAAAGATGGGCGGATGCTCGAAGCGAAGCGTTTGGAAGAACGGGTGAATTACGACTTGGAAATGATGCGCGAGCTCGGCTACTGCAGCGGTATTGAAAATTACTCGCGTTTTTTTGATGGCAGACAGCCCGGAATGCGGCCCTTCTGTTTATTAGACTATTTTCCGGAAGACTACCTCATGGTCATCGACGAGAGCCATGTTACGGTTCCACAGATACGGGCTATGTACGGAGGCGACCGCTCACGTAAAATTTCATTGGTGGAGTATGGTTTCCGGCTTCCGGCGGCATTGGACAACCGTCCGCTGAATTTCCAAGAATTTGAATCTTTGGCTCCGCAAACTATTTATGTAAGTGCTACGCCGAGTGACTACGAGCTGCAGAAAACCGAAGGTGTGGTAGTAGAACAAGTTATTAGGCCTACCGGATTGCTGGACCCTACCATTGAAATCAGACCGGTGGTTAATCAGGTGGACGATTTATTGGATGAAGTAGATAAAGTGACGAAAGAGGGCGGCCGGGTGTTGGTGACTACCCTTACCAAGCGAATGTCTGAAGAACTTACCAAGTATATGACCCGTCTCGGAATCAGGGTTCGATACATCCATTCGGAAATAAAGACCTTGGAACGCGTTGAAATTCTACGAGGCCTTCGCTTGGGCGAGTTCGATGTCTTGGTCGGAATAAACCTGTTGCGGGAAGGCCTGGATTTACCTGAGGTGACCTTAGTGGCCATTTTGGATGCCGATAAAGAAGGTTTCCTGCGTTCGCAGACCTCATTGATACAAACCATAGGCCGAGCGGCGCGAAACGATCGGGGACGTGTAATCATGTATGCAGACAGTATTACCGATAGCATGCGGGCTACCATTGATGAAACGAACAGAAGGAGAGAGAAGCAGATCAACTATAATGAAGAACATGGAATCGTACCGCGTACCGTCGGTAAATCGCGCGAGGCCATTATGGAGCAGACCTCCGTGGCCGATTTCAAAGGAGGGGCGGCCAAAGCTTACGTCGACCCCGATCCGGCAAGTAGCGTAGCGGCCGATCCAGTGGTTCAATATATGAGCAAAAGCCAATTGCAGAAGGCGATCGACACTGCTAGAAAGGATATGGAACGTGCTGCCAAGGATATGGATTTCTTGCAAGCCGCCAAACTGCGCGACGAAATGTTTGCCTTGGAAAAAACCATGAAAGAGAAGTTCTAATGAGGTGTAAGGTATAAGGTAAGGGCATGATGAGGTGCAGGGCAGTATCAACCTTAACCCCTACACCCTAAGCCTCCACCTTTAAAGCGTGTATTTGAAAGTAAGGCCAAACCTCCCGGCTTCAAACTCTGAGTCGGGCGAAACAATCCAGTACGGACGCCAGTCGAAGCCCACGCTCAAGGGGGCTTGCGGAACCTTAAATTCCAGGCCTGCTTGCGGACGGAGCGCAAAGCCGGTGTCGCCGTCACCGAATAGCACTTGCGGACCGATCCCTGCATTCCACATTAATCCCCCTGCATCTGGTATCCGCTTGTTATAAGAGTATTCAACACCTAAAATGGTTATATCATTGCCAAATAGCACCATCGCTTGTCCGGCGTCGTTTTCAGTAAAGAAATGTTTCACGTGCGGGCCGACATAGGTGCCACCATTTCCAAGGTCTAAGAATAAGCCAAAGCTCGTGTTGTATGGCGCTCCACTTTGTGCTGAAACTGGTCTTACCATGAAAACCGCTAACAATACCAACAAGGTTGGAAGGAAAGAAATTTGTCTCATCTTTAATTTAGAATTATTTATTTTTGAAAAAGCTACTGGAGCAAAATTGCTGCTTTATTTCTTTTTATGCTATCCTGTACATTCGGGATTTTGTACTAGTGGTTTTCCGGTATATTCTTGTTTTTTGCCATTATGCCTTCAATAATCAATAAATTTGTTTGTTAGTCGTCACTTGCTTATGCATTACTATTTAGCTTTTCTTCTGTCGTTTTGCTGCGGCCATTTCCTATGCGCACAACAGAAGCTTGCCTTCAATGAAGACAGCCTGCAAAAGGTGCTGGAAAGCAACGCGGATGAAAGGCAGAAGATAAGTGCCTTACAGGAACTTTCAGATCACTGGCTTTATATCGATTCGGCGAAAGCGATGCACTTTGCCCAAGACGCCTTTGATCGAAGTGTTCAGCTAAAAGATGAGCGGCTCATCGCCATCGCACACTATTATGTAGCCGGCGTCTATATGGAACATTATAACCTGAAAGAAGCGAAGGAAGAGTTTCAAAAAGCACGGGCGTTATTGGAAGTAGATACGTCCTACATCGCCAAGCGATATCTTGCCCGGGTTTGGCACAATATAGGGGCTATAAGTCAGCGGGAGGACGATACAGAAAGCTTTCTGAAAATACTGATAGAAGAGGCCTGTCCCATACTCGAAGCCATTGGTGACTCGCTCTTGCTGGCCAATAATTATTATGATATAGGCAATGTCTTTGCTGATATTAAACAGTACGACAAGGCCTTTTCTTATTTTCAGCGCGCAGCGAACATATTTGCAAAGCACCAAGAATACGCCGATGCAGTTAGTAGCCATTTAGGAATGGTGAAGACCCTACTTTTCCAGGAGGATTTTTCGGACCTTAACAGGCAAAGAATGCGCGATCACCTTGATTTTGCCTACGAGCAATTGCGCGATAAGCCGAACGCGTATCCGTGGACAAATTACTATATTCTCTTTGGTATGTACCAGCAGTACGTGGAAAAAAACCACGACCGAGCCTTACAAAGCTACGACGATGGGATTGCTTTCGCCAGTCGGCGTCAAGAGGCCTACAATCACATCGAACTGCTCAACCGCAAATATTATCTACATTTTGATAAGCGGGAATTCGATAAAGCCAGGGAAATGGCTTACCGCGTTTATAAGGAAAACGAAAATTACCCTTTATCGCGTAATAGGCTGATCAGCCTTAAGAATTTGGTCGATGTAGAAGAGGCATTGGGGCATCGGGAAAAAGCATTTACCTTGCTAAAAGAATATGTTGCATTGGCCGATACGGTGAACGAGAAACAGAGCCACGTCAAGATAAATTTGATAGAAAAAAAATACGAAGATGCAAAAAGGGAGAAAGAAATCGTTGCCTTGAAGGCCGAGAACCAGCTCAATACGGCCGCTCTAAAATATAATAAGGCGATCCTCTTTTTTATTTGCATTGTGTTAGCTTGCCTATTGGTGCTGCTTGTGCTGGGCTACTTGCTTTACCGGAATAAACAGCGCTTAGTAAAGCAGCAAAGTGATTTGCACGAGGAACAGCTCCAACGTATGCGCAAGGAACAGCAACTACGGTTTTTCGATGCCATGCTGCAAGGGCAGGAGCAAGAAAGAAAGCGCCTGGCCAGTGATTTGCACGACGGTTTGGGAGGCTTATTGTCAAATGTGAAATTGCTCTTGTCTAAAAATCCATGCCTTGGATCAGGACAGGAAGCTCAGGCGCAACATCAGGTTATCCTGAATAAATTGGATGCAGCGGTAAATGAACTGCGAAGAATCGCCAGAAACATGATGCCGGAAACGCTATTGCGCTTCGGCTTGGTGACGGCACTACGTGATTTTTGTGAGGACCTTGAACGTTCAGGTATCAATATCTCGCTTCAAACCTATGGTTTTGCCTTAGAGGATGATAAAGATCGCCAAATTATGGTTTACCGTATCTTGCAGGAGTTGATTAATAATGCGGTACGGCACGCCGGCGCTAATACCATCTTGGTACAATGTATTCAAAACGAGGAGAAAGTGTTCATCACCGTCGAAGACGACGGCTGCGGTTTTGATGCCATGGATGCGCAGGACAAAAAAGGTATAGGGCTGCATAATGTGAAAAACAGAGTAGCCTACCTCAATGGGCAGTTGGATATTCAGTCGGAAAGAAATGTCGGAACAACGATTAATATAGAATTTAATGTCAATGCAGCATATCTCCCTACTTATAGTTGATGATCATCCAGTAGTGCTGGAGGGTATGAAGGCCTTATTGTCCGACAATGCTTCCGTAACGGTTAAAGCTTGCTGCCATGATGGCGACAGTGCCTTGGGCTTTTTGACGGAAGTAAGTGTGGATGTGGTGTTATTGGATATCAATTTACCCGACATGAGTGGAATTGATTTATGTAAACAAATCAAACAACTTTATCCTCGCACCCACATTATTGGAATAAGTAATTATAACGAGCGCAGTATGATTACAAAGATGCTTCAAAATGGTGCCAATGGGTATGTGTTAAAGAACGCAGGCGCCGAAGAAATCATCGACGCGATTCGATCCGTTGTCAATAAGAAGGTTTATTTCAGTCCGGAAGTGCAGCAGTCGCTATTCGAAGCGGCCTTACATGACCCGATGAATTTGCCTAAGCTGACCAGACGGGAGCAGGAGGTGCTTCGTTGCATTGCCGAGGGAAAGACAACTGCCGAGATCGGAGAGATGTTGTTTATCAGCCCCCACACCGTGGAAACCCACAGGCGAAACCTGATGCAGAAATTTGAGGTCTCCAACGCAGCTGCATTAATCCGGGTTGCTACGCAATACCAATTGATTTAGCAGGGTAATAGCGACTTACTTAATTCCTTCCACCCGGAAACTATCGTCGACGATGGAAACCTTCCCGAAAGGCGCCTTTGTGGAATGATAGAACATACAGATCCATCCCTCGGCTGCTGCGCGATTTCCGTAATTTTCTCTTAGGCGCATGGCTTTCTTCCCATCGAAATCGTATTTCGCAGCAAACTTCCGTAATAACTGCTCCGGTTCGGGGAGTTCATCGCCCCCAAAAAAATAGTATTGACCGTTCTCCTGTATATGAAAAACCTGGTGGAATTCGGTATGGCCGCCGCTGTGTTCATAACTGATCGCGTCGTTAATACGGCCATCGCCTTCCACTAACTCCAAATTCCCGCTACGTTGAAGAACGTCGAAAACCTCCGTCTTGTAAGAACTCGATTTTCCGCTGTAGCCGGCTTCCCACTCTCCACGTGAAACATAATACGTGGCTTCAGGAAAAGCCAACTGCAGTTTCCCTTGGTTTTCATAAACCATGCCACTAGCGTGATCTTGATGTAAGTGCGACATCAAAACAAAACGTATATCTCGCGGATCAAAACCTGCCTTTTTAATGTTGTCGTGCAAAATCAGATTTCCAGCCTCGTCTTTATAGCCTAATCCGGTATCCAGCAAAATCAAGCCCTTAGACGTTTGGATGAGAAAGGGATGAATGTGAATAAATAAAGAGCCTTTCCGATCTTTGGGGTCGTCTTTTGAAGGATCAAAAGGGATGAATTTCTTGCTGCTGTCAACTGAATAAGAACCTTCGTATAAAGAAAATGCTTGCATGCGAATAAGTTGTAAGTTAAAAGTGATAAGTTATAAGTAAAAATCCGTGAACGATTGAGCTCACGTACAGGGCGCAAGCCTATACTTACAACTAAAAAAACGTATATTTACCGATCGAATAGCACAAACTTAGATAAATTGCGCTTTATATGCAACCCTTGCAGGGGCATATAAAAGGGTTAGCGCGCTCTTATTAGCCTTTGGGAGATACAGTTAATAGATAAAGTATATGCAAAAAAGGTGGGTTGAAAGAAATACAGTAGACATAGGTATCGTCAGTTCTTTATCAAAGGCGCTTAACATTCATAAGGTCTTGGCTACCCTGTTGGTCCAGCGCGGCGTACAGGACTTCGAACAGGCGCGTAAGTTCTTCAGGCCCTCACTTAGCGATCTATACGACCCCTTTCTGATGAAAGACATGGATCTGGCTATCCGACGTATCGAGCACGCAATCGGCATAAAAGAAAACATACTGATTTATGGTGACTATGATGTGGATGGGACAACCGCGGTGTCTGTGCTTTATAGCTTTTTAAAGCGCTTTTATAACCATATTGGTTACTACATCCCCGATCGGTACAAAGAAGGCTATGGCATTTCCTTTCAAGGTATTGATTATGCAGACGAAAATAATTATTCGTTGATTATTGCGCTCGACTGCGGGATCAAGTCGGTTGATCAGGTCGAATACGCAAGGTCCAAAGGGATCGATTTTATCATTGGCGACCACCACACGCCGGGTGATGCGCTGCCTGAAGCGGTTGCCGTTTTAGACCCGAAGCGTAGCGATTGTTCCTACCCTTATAAGGAACTGTCCGGCTGCGGGATTGCTTTTAAGATTATCCAAGCCTTTGCCAAAACAAATCAGCTCGACGAAGCAGAAGTTTTTCAGTACCTGGATTTGGTGGCCGTAAGTATTGCCTCCGATATTGTGCCGATAACGGGCGAAAACAGAGTGCTTGCTTACTATGGACTGAAAAAACTGAACAATAATCCCAGCGTGGGATTGAAAGCACTTGTTGATCTTTCTACTAAGGTAGGTGATATGAACTTAACGGATGTGATTTTTCAAATCGGTCCCCGCATAAATGCGGCGGGACGGATAGATCACGCCAAAGATGCGATCAAGTTGTTGATTGCAAAAAGCTTGGAAGAAGCAAGAAGCTGTTGCGGTTTGATCGATATGCAGAATATGCAGCGTAAAGATTTCGATGCACGCATTACGGCGGAAGCCTTGGAAATCATTCAACAAAGTGAAACGGCTGTTAAGCGAAAAACCACCGTCGTTTATCAAGAGGACTGGCACAAAGGCGTTATTGGCATCGTTGCTTCTCGACTAACAGAAAAATACTACCGCCCAACGATTGTACTTACCAAGTCAAATGGCCACGTAGCCGGATCGGCCCGTTCCGTGGCCGGCTTTGATTTGTACGAAGCGCTTTCGGAATGTAGTGATCTGTTGGAGCAGTTCGGTGGACATAAGTATGCTGCGGGACTGACGATGAAGGCCGAAAACGTGCCAGCATTGCAGATGAAATTCGAGCAGGTAGTAGCCCAGCGTATCGCTCCGGAGTTATTGGAACCTGAAATCACCATCGATTCGCGATTAAATCTGGCCGATATTACGCCTAAGTTTTTTCGCGTTTTACAGCAATTTGCTCCTTTCGGTCCGGAAAACAATGCGCCGGTTTTTATGGCAAAGAATGTTTATTCCGTGGGCGCGGCACAATTAGTAGGAGCAAACCATTTAAAGATGTATATCACCCAGGAAGGCGCGCCGGTTTTCGATTGCATCGGTTTTGGCCTGGGCGAGTACATGGCCTATGTTAATAAAGGAATACCCTTTACGGCCTGCTTCACCATTGAGGAAAATGTTTGGAGAGACAAAAGGAATATTCAATTGAGTCTAAAGGGAATTAAGTTGATATAAGCTTTAAGCGGTGGCTATAAGCTTTATGCTTTAAGCCGACGGCTAATGACTAAAAGCTAACAGCTAATATGATACTAAAAGCAGAACATCTTGTAAAGAAATATAAACAACGCACCGTTGTAAACGACGTTTCCTTTCACGTGGAGCAGGGGGAAATCGTTGGTTTATTGGGGCCAAATGGCGCCGGTAAGACCACTTCATTTTATATGATTGTCGGCTTGATCAAACCGAATGAAGGTAATGTCTATTTGGAGGACGACAATATCACAGAAGATCCCATGTACCGTAGAGCACAAAAGGGTATCGGTTACCTCGCCCAGGAGGCGTCGGTTTTCAGAAAGTTATCGGTAGAAGATAATATTATGGCGGTGTTGGAAATCCATCATCAAGACAAAGCTGTCAGGAAAGAGAAACTGGAAGAGCTGATCAACGAATTTAGTTTGCATAAGGTGAGAAAAAACCGGGGCGATTTACTTTCGGGTGGTGAACGTCGGCGTACCGAAATTGCGCGTGCACTGGCCGCCAGTCCGCATTTTATTTTGTTGGATGAGCCTTTTGCGGGTGTTGATCCCATTGCAGTGGAGGAAATCCAGACGATCGTACATAAATTAAAACATAGGAATATCGGTATCTTAATAACCGACCATAATGTGCAGGAAACCCTATCGATTACCGATAGAGCTTACTTGCTCACCGAAGGGAAGATTATGCTGACAGGCACACCGGAGGAAATAGCGGTTAATGAAATGGCCAGGACTTATTATTTGGGAAGACATTTTGAGCTGAGGAGAAAAAAACTAGGCTAAGTGCTGGAATTAAAATAGTGAATAAAGAGGGCGTTTAGCGAATATTGAGTCACGAAGCGAATCTTTAGTGAATAAAATTTGTTACTTTAGTAAACAAAACCAAGGTATCCTAATATAACAAAATGGCAATCATCAATTCCATTATTAATTGGATAATGAAAAAGCGGATCCATCAGATTGAACTTTTCATGAAGTATCCCCATGAGGTTCAAGAAGAATGGTTTCAAAGCCTTATTACCACCGCACAGGCGACTGAGTGGGGCAAGCAATTCGATTATAAGTCGATCTGTACCCTCGACACTTTCAAAGAACGGGTGCCTATTCAAGACTATAATAGCTTGAAGCCGTACATCGATCGAATGATTGCCGGCGAACAAAATCTGCTATGGCCTTCGGATATCAAATGGTTTGCCAAGTCGTCCGGTACCACCGCTGATCGCAGCAAGTTTATACCGGTAAGTGAGGAAGCATTGGAAGATTGCCACTTTCAGGGAGGAAAAGATCTCATCTCTATCTATTGCCATAACCGACCGGATGCGAAAGTCTTCACCGGTAAAGGGGTGGTGCTGGGGGGAAGCCATAAGATCAATCAGTTGGGCAACGGGGAGTCCAGCTCAGGAGACCTGTCAGCGATCTTGATTCGTAACCTTCCTTTCTGGGCGGAAATGTACCGAACGCCCGATTTGGAAACGACGCTTAACCCGAACTTCGAAGAAAAGATTGAGCGTGTCGCGAACTTAGTTATCCATGAGAACGTTACCAATTTATCCGGCGTTCCCACCTGGAACGTTGTATTGGCAAAGCGGGTGCTCGAATTGACGGGCAAAGACAATTTGCTTGAAATCTGGCCTAATTTGGAGCTCTATCTTCATGGCGGAGTGAGCTTCAAACCGTATAAAGAGCAGTTTAAAAAGTTAATACCCTCTGATAATATGTACTATCTGGAGAATTACAATGCTTCGGAAGGCTATTTTGGAATCCAAGACCAGTCGGACTCCGACGATTTACTGCTCATGCTCGACTATGGGGTCTTCTATGAATTTCTGCCCATGGAACACCTGCACGACGAACACCCACAAACGCTTACGCTCGACCAAGTGGAGCTTGGAAAGAATTACGCCCTGATTATTTCGACTAACGCTGGCCTGTGGCGCTACATGATTGGAGATACCATTAAATTTACAACCCTGCATCCCTATCGCATACAGATTACCGGCCGAACAAAACAATATATCAATACCTTCGGTGAAGAATTGATTGTGGACAACGCAGATAATGGGCTTGACGAAGCCTGTAAGGCGACTGGCGCCATTGTTCGCGATTATACAGCAGGCCCCGTTTATTTTCGTAACAATGAGGCGGGTGCTCACGAATGGATTATAGAGTTTGAAAGAGAGCCGGACGACTTCAACAAATTTAAACGCGTATTGGACGAAAAGTTGAGGGAGCTGAACTCCGATTATGACGCAAAGCGTTTCAAGAATATGGCACTCGGCGAGCCGATTATCCATAAAGCCCCTGCCGGGACCTTCTATCAATGGATGAAAAGTCGGGATAAATTGGGTGGCCAAAACAAAGTGCCCCGGTTGGCTAACGATCGCAATTACCTCGCTAGCATACTGTCTTTATTGCAGTTATAAGGGGGATGGACAATTTGAAAGCCAGCACGTAAAATAACTGTTGTAAAGGTCTAAAGAGTCATTCCTCGCGTCCACCTTGACTGAGTTAGCGAATGGAAAGGTCTGTATTACGTTAATGAACAGATTGTTCTACGTTACGGCGCGATGGTCGAAATGTCGATTATTAGCTTTTGGAGGCGGTCCAATCACAAAAAACGTATATCGTAATGTTAAGGAATAAAGGTTTCGTCTATTTGCTGATTCTATTGATCTTATTCTTAGATCTTTGGAGTACCTATCTTTTCAGTGGTGGTGAGATTAATCCGTCCAATGAACTTCATTTTGTTGTGCAGCTTTTTGGGCGCGGATTTAAGGATCTGATCTTGGTTTTTGTGTTCGAAGCGGTTTTATTGATAGCGATAACTTACGCTGCGTTAAGCCTTCATAAGCAAAGGCCTACCTTGCAAGAGCATAAACCAGCGCTCAAAATATTGAAAAGAAAGCAAAAAGTCAATACACTGGATTGGCGGTCGTTCGTACGCATGCTTCCTTTCGTTGTGGCCATGGTATTGGCTGTTCATTTTGTCGCTTCAGTTAATAATTTCATATTGTATGCGTACTCTGTTGACTCAATAACAACGAGTTTTCTTGGCAACATGTTAAGGGGCTACGTTAATTTTATTCATATCGGCAAGCGACTATATTACATCTATCTGTTTATAATTCCTGTCGGACTGCTGTTCTATTATTGTTTTAAACGCTTACTGGGAATAGAAAATAAGCAATTTAATGCTAACAGGACAGGTTTTTTTCCAAAGATTAAGTAAGCGGTTGTTTGCTTTCCAAATAGGCCGACTTCCTAAAGGTAATCCTTTAAACGTATCTATCATGCCTGAAAAGATATGGGAAAATGGTGATGAAATGACAATTATATCGCTTAACTTCGTAATGTTTTATGAAGAAAGAGCAGATTTCCATTTTCGATATATTTAAGATTGGTGTTGGGCCGTCGAGCTCCCATACACTGGGCCCTTGGCGTGCCGGACAAAAGTTTATCGAAACACTCCAGAAAGAGGGTTTGCTGGAAGAGACGGAGACCGTTAAGATTCTGTTGTATGGCTCGCTTGCTAAAACGGGCAAAGGACATGGAACGGACATTGCTGTTCTTTTAGGGTTAAGTGGCGATGACCCCGTTACGTTCGACGTTAATCAGATCCAGCCAAAAGTAGATGATATCAAACAGCGTCACTATCTTAATCTGGGCGGTGTACACCGGATCGATTTCAGCTATACTGATGATTTACTTTTTTTATTTCAGGAGAGCCTGCCCTTTCACCCCAATGCCGTTACTTTTCAGGCATTTTTAACCAGTGGTAAAGCCCGTTCTGAAACCTACTACTCTATCGGTGGTGGCTTTGTTGTACAGGAGCACGAAAGACACGATGGATCGAAGGAAGTAGATTTGCCTTTTCCTATACAGAATGCGAGGGAATTGCTGGTATGGTGCATGCGTACCGGTTTAAAAGTATCGGAAGTAGTGATGGAAAACGAACATGCCTGGCGAAGTGAGGAAGAAACCAATAGAGGCGTCCTGCATATTTTTCATACCATTCGAGACTGCATTTATCGCGGTTGCCATACCACAGGGGTGTTGCCAGGGGGGCTGAATGTCGAACGACGTGCAGCAAAACTCAACAAGAAGCTGCTTAATGGGCGAGGGTATCACGACTACGACAGCTGGATCAAAGCGATTCGTGAAGGAGGTGCTTCCTTCCAGTATATATTAGATTGGGTAAGCTGTTTTGCTTTGGCCGTGAATGAAGAGAACGCATCTTTTGGACGTGTTGTTACGGCACCCACAAACGGCGCTGCAGGTGTGATACCAGCGGTGCTGCAATATTACCTCACCTTTTGTGATGGCTTTTATCAGGAAAAGATTATGCAGTTTATCGCAACGGCTTCTGAAATTGGCAGTATCTTTAAGAAGGGATCCACAATATCGGCAGCTATGGGCGGCTGTCAGGCTGAAATAGGGGTGTCTTCCGCCATGGCTGCGGCAGCCTTGACCGAATGCCTGGGCGGTTCACAGCGGCAGGTGCTGATGGCAGCGGAAATTGCCATGGAGCATCACTTAGGCCTGACCTGCGATCCAATCGGTGGATTGGTGCAGATTCCATGTATTGAACGAAATACCATGGGAGCCATTAAAGCGATCACCGCCTCGCAATTGGCGCTGCAGTCTAATCCCGAAAAAGCGAAAGTCAGTTTAGACGCAGTGGTGAATACCATGTGGGAAACTGCGCTTGATATGAACGCCAAATATAAAGAGACCTCCGATGGCGGCCTCGCTACCAATATTCCTTTGAGTTTACCAGAATGTTAGTGTTTTAGCCGTCGAGGCTGCTTCGGGATTAGGTTGGTCTTGATTCGTGCACGCTTTATTCTTAATAGAGGGTTAACAAGGGTTTGATAGGGGGTTACAAGGGGGTTAATAAAGGTAAAGCCTTATTAACCCCCTTGTAAATCTTTCTTAAAACTTGATAAATACTTTTTTAATAGTAACTTTAGGGCGAAGCAGGCATAAAGCTGTTTCGGTCAATACACATATATAAACCAAACATTTTAACATGGCAATTGCAAGAAATGGCATTCATGGTTCTATTAGTGGAAGAACGGGCGACCTAATATCGTATGAACTAAATGGTCAACTGGTAGTTCGTACGGTTGGCCGTCGTACCAAGCGCTTCTCTCCAAAGGAATTGTTAAACCAAGCCAAAATGCGCGTTGTATCCGAATTTTTGGCTCCAATAAAGCCTTTTGTCCTATTTGGCTTTAGAAACGCAGCGCCGCCGGGAAGTAGGGTGGGACCTTTTCAGATGGCGCAGTCACATACGCGTAAGTATGCCGTAGAGGTTGACGAAAATGGCGACCCCTATGTGAATCCGGAAAAGGTGCTGATTAGTAAGGGGACGATAGCTCCGCCGCGCAATTGCACCGTTGAACGTGAGGGAAACCGTATCACGATGTCATGGGAAACGATACGCGGATGGGGAGGCGACCGCTTAGTGGTTTTACTCTATGATGGGGATTTATTTCGCGATTTCCGGGAAATCGGCCCCGAAAGATCGGCACAAACACATAGTTGGGAAGACAGCGCCTTGACCTCTGCTGACAAGCCGATACATGTATACGCGGCCTTCCGTGATACCTATCATGATCGCATTTCGGACAGCGTGTATTGCGGGGCTATTTAAAAAAAGTCAGCATTTCCTCAATAATCGATTTGCGTTAATGGGCAGCCGTCTGTTGACTTAGCTCCATCCCAAACAAATCAGCGAAGTGTTTTTTCAACCGTTCTTTTACTTCTGCCATCGGTACTTCGCGGCCCAGCTCACCTTGCAGAGACGCAACGGCTTTATCGTCTATACCGCAAGGGACGATGTTGTTGAAGTAGTTTAAATCGGTGTTAATATTAAAAGCGAAGCCGTGCATGGTTACCCATCGACTCGCTCTGACACCAATGGCGCAAATTTTTCGCGCCCTTTCATTGTCGGGATCCAACCATACCCCGGTATAGCCGGCGTAACGTCCGGCTTTTATTTCGTAATCCGCGAGTGTACGAATGACTGCCTCTTCAATCGTACGCATATACAAATGAATATCGGTAAAAAAGTTGTCGAGATCCAGAATGGGATAGCCCACCAGCTGCCCGGGGCCATGATAAGTAATATCGCCCCCTCTATTGATTTTATAATAAGTGGCTTGTTTATCCAGAAGGCCTTGTTCGTCTAATAATAGGTTTTCCGCTTTTCCGCTTTTTCCTAAAGTATAAACGTGTGGATGCTCTACAAAAATTAAGTAATTGTCTGTAGGAGAGTCCGTACCGTTAAGCCGGTTATCGGTTTTTTGTTGCACGATCTGTGCAAAAATACGTTCTTGCCAATCCCACGCTTCCTGATAATCCACGTTGCCCCAATCCTCAAAGAATACCTTTTTGTTCATCAATACACCTTTCTAAAGTCTTTTACAAAGATACGCTTTGTTTAGGATTTTTGGGTTCCGCTTCCCTGATATCCATGTTGGTAAGTAAAGTGTATGTCAATATAACCGCAAGGGGTTTTTACATTGAAAGCGGGGCGGAATTCTTTATAGGTATTTTACCTCATTTCGGTCGAATAACTAAGCCACTTCGTCTAAAAAAAGTGCTCGCTTCCATCTTTCCCACTAATTTCATTTTATAAATGTTTGCTGGCGATAAACGGTACTCGATTAAAGGCATCCTACGGCGCATGGTTACAACACACAAAAATAAGTACTGACGAATAAATTATTACGAGATGAAAGGAATATTTAATCGGCTGATAATAAAGAAAAGAGAACGTAACGTAGCGGCTTGCGAGCGGTATAAGTTAGATGAGCAGCAATCTGATCAACTATTCGGTGGTTTTAAGGAGTACAAACCGCCAATTTACGAACAGTCACAGGACACAGCCACGAAAGTAAAGATTAATGACCTGTTTAATGATTTTGCTGAAAGTTGACTGCTTGAGTTTCGAGGCCTGGACAACGCTAAATATCACAAAAAATAAACACATCAGTATGGGAAAGAAAGATCAATCAACCAACTCGAAGCGCGAAGAAATTAAAAAGAGCATCGAAAAGCTGAAAGCCTTCAAATTGACGGAAGCCGCAGAAGACGATGATATTGAAATTGACGGCGATCGTATTACCGGTGGTAAAAAGGATACGACTGTAGATACGCATTGGCCGACAACGGGCAATGCCAATAATTAACGAATGAAAGACAAGTGTAATGAAATTCTTCAGTAGGAAGTTTAAGTTTTACAAGCAGCTGGATTACATGGATTGTGGGCCAACCTGCTTACGGATGGTTTCTGCTTTCTATGGGAAAGATTATTCATTGGACTATTTACGGGCGAATTCGTACATCACGAAGAACGGGGTAAGCTTATTGGGTTTAAGTGAAGCTGCCGAAAAGGTTGGCTTCAAGACCTTGGTGGCAAAGGTAAGTTACAAGCAATTGATAGAGCAGGTGCCGCTCCCCTGTGTATTACATTGGAACCAAGAGCACTTCGTTGTATTGTATGACGTAGAAAAAAAGAATCTCTTTAGAGCGGATGAATATCTGGTAATAGGTGATCCGGGGCATAATCTCGTGCGGGTGGATATTGATGTGTTCAAGCGGTGTTGGCTAAGTTCTGATGACGAAAAAGGTGTGGCACTTTTGTTGGAGCCAACTCCAGATTTCTATAACGAAAGCGAGGAGCGTGAGGAACAAAAGAAGGGATTTCGCTTTTTATTTGATTACCTACGACCATATAAGCGGTATTTTTTTCAACTATTTCTCGGAATGCTATTGGGTAGTCTCATCAGTATGTGCTTCCCTTTCCTCACACAGAGTTTGGTGGATTTTGGAGTGAATAGAAAGAATATTTCGTTTATCCATTTAATTTTACTTTCTCAGCTTCTATTGTTTTTGGGCAGCATCGCCGTTGATTTGATCCGCAACTGGATTTTGTTGCATATCAGTACGCGCATTAGCATTTCCATTATCTCTAACTTTTTGGTCAAGTTGATGAAACTACCCATCAACTTCTTTGAGTCGAAGAATGTGGGAGATATTACGCAACGTATTAACGACCACCACCGTATTGAAACGTTCCTGACTGGATCGACTTTAAATACGCTGTTCTCTCTCATCAACCTTATCGTTTTCTCAATTGTACTGGCCATTTATGACGCCAAGCTGCTCACTATCTTTTTTATAGGCAGCCTACTGTCTGTTTTATGGATATCCTTGTTTCTGAGAAAGCGCAAACACATTGATTACAATCGCTTTCAACGGGCGCGTGAGAACCAGAATAGTGTCTATGAAATTATTACGGGGATGCAGGAGATCAAACTGTATAATGGGCAAAAGGCCCGGCGATGGGAATGGGAACGTATACAGGCCAAGCTTTTTAAAGTAAACATTAAAAGCCTCGCTTTGGAGCAATATCAGGAAATTGGCGCCTCCTTTTTTACACAGTTGAAGAATATTGTGATATCCTATGCGGCTGCTATGTTGGTTATTAATCAGGAAATCACTTTGGGTGTTATGCTGAGTATTTCCTATATCGTGGGCCAGCTGAATAATCCCTTGAATCAGATCATTCAATTTATACGGAATATTCAAGATGCCAAAATCAGCTTAGACCGCTTGGGCGAAGTACATAATCGAAAAGAAGAGGAGTCGAATGAAGACTTGATCGGCTTTAACGAAAACATCGGATACCAGTCAGCCAACGATATGGGGGATGGTATTTACTTAAATCATAGTCAGTTTTTACGCAACATCCAATCGGACGGTGGTAGCGGAATAACGTTGCATAATCTCTCCTTTCGTTACGGAGGGCCGAAGAGTCCATTGATACTAAAGAATCTCAACCTTCACATTCCTAAAGGGAAGGTAACGGCCATTGTGGGAGCAAGTGGAAGTGGAAAGACTACGTTAATGAAGCTGTTGTTGAAGTTTTACCCGCCAACTGAAGGGAGTATATTGGTAGATGGGATTAATTTGCAGGATATATCCGCCCAATTGTGGAGAAACAATTGCGGCACGGTGATGCAAGAGGGCTATATTTTTTCCGACTCCATTGCGCGTAATATTGCAGTGAGTGGCGAGCGTATACAGGAAGAGCGACTTTATGAGGCAGTACGTGTTGCAAATGTACAGGACTACATTGCGAAATTACCCCTCGGATTTAATACACGGGTGGGGAATACGGGATCCGGCTTAAGCGGTGGACAGAAGCAGCGTCTTTTTATTGCGCGTGCGGTGTATAAAGATCCTAAATATTTGTTTTTTGACGAAGCAACCAGCGCCCTGGACGCTAATAATGAAAAAATTATTATGGAAAATTTAGACCGGTTCTATGCTGGTCGGACTGTCTTAGTCATTGCCCATCGTTTGAGCACGGTCAAAAATGCCGATCAGATTATCGTCATGAAAGATGGTGAAATTGTTGAACAAGGGACGCACTATGAACTAGCCGAACAACGGGGATACTACTTTGAGTTGGTGAAAAATCAGCTTGAGCTCGGTGCTGCTTAATTATGTCTTGTATGCCAAACACACCTATAGAATCGATTTTAAACAACATCAGACGATCGGTAAATGATCAGAACAACTCGAATGAAATGGAGGAGATCGTCGGGCAGGTACCTCCGTGGCTCGTTCGTTGGGGCCTGGGCGTTTTGTTTTGCGTGGGTTTAATTGCCTTAATTATTATCCATCAGGTGCGTTTTCCGGATACACTGATGGCGGATGTATTGATACAGGCTAAAGAACAGCCCGGGAAAGTGACTGTACGCCGAGAAGATGCCAATCAGCATTTTCGCTTTTTAATAAAAGACGGTGATGAGGTGATGGTAGGGGATACCTTGTTAGTCCGGACTGACAGAAAGAAAAATGAGCAAGAAGCAATTATCACACCGATGAACGGAAAAATTTATGTCTCTAAAGGCATTGATGCCACGAATACCTTGGACCAGGTCATTTGGGTAGTGCCTAAGGCTACCGCTTTCGATATTAAAATAAAGTATGCCAATAAAGGAGCCGGGAAAGTCAAAGTTGGCCAGTCGGTAAAAGTCAATCTTTACGATTATCCCACTAATGAGTACGGTTTTCTGGAAGGCCAAATCGCACGTATTCTACCCGTGCAAGTAGATGAACACCACCAGGCTTATGTTGAGTTGCGCACCCCGCGTTTGGTAACCTCAAGAAATCGGGAACTTCCCATATTGCCTACTATGCAAGGAGACGCCGAAATTCTATTGAACGACCGGAGTATTTTTGAAAGGATCTTCGGAAGCCTATATAAGCCTTAATAATACCCACCATGTATCAACATTTTGGAAAAGCAATAGTCAGGACACCGCTGTTTCCGTTGACCGATCTTATAGTCAGTCGAGAAGGCGAAGCGGAGCTAGAAAAGTTGCTGTTTCAGCGCTTGGATGATCCGGTTTTCTTGGAATCCTTGTACTGGGCATCTCCTGATTTTTATCGTCAAGCTGTCGCTTTCCGGGAAGGCAAATTGCTTGATGCGAAAAAGAAGGGAAGGATATTGCATACGCTCAAGAAGTATATAATTCGTGCGAGCAGTCGCTGTACGCCTTACGGCATATTTGCTGGCTGTACGATGCGATATTTGGTTCCTGAGAATAAAACATTAGCCGGTTCAAATGTGGAACGCCGTCGGCGCGCGCGCGTAGATGTAGGTCTGCTGCAGGCAATCATTGGAAAAATAGAAAGGGACGACAATATAGTCCCTTTTTTACACTATCGCATTAACCCATCGCTCTACACAATAGCTGACAGTTATCGGTATATGGAAGCGCAGCTTAAGGACGGTCGGACGCATTATCAGCTCAGCACCATAGAGCGTACCGAGCTTTTGGATGAAATTTGTTATTTGGCACGAATTGAAGCGTTAAGCTTTACGCAATTGTCTGATCTCATAGGTTATGAAGAAAGTGAATCCGATAAGCAGGCCTTTGTAAAGGAGTTGCTCGCGATGCAGTTCTTGGTTAGTGATTTAGCCGTTCAGATGCTAGGAGATAGACAACTTGATCACTTGATCAGTCGGCTGCGCACTATAGCGGAAAGCTGCTCATTGATGGTTCCTTACTTGGAAGTATTGCTCTTGTTCAGGGAGACTATGCTGTCGATCGAACAGTCGCCGCTGGGGGAATTTCCGGTCGAAAAATTGGAGCCGCTAGAGTCGGCGATTAAACAACTAGGGATTTCTTGGCAGGGAGCTCTTCTGCAGGTGGATCTCTATGGAGACCCGGATAATAGTTTGTTGTTGAAAGATCAAAGCATAAAAGATTTATGGAGTGGAGTAGAGGCGCTAAGTCGTTTTACACCCAAACGCTCGCCTGCAGAAGAAGAACTCCGAAAATTTAAAAAGCTGTTCCTTGAGCGTTATGAGTTCCAGGAAGTTCCCTTATTGGAAGTTTTGGATGCCGAGTTGGGCATAGGCTTTCCGGTAACCAAGGGGATAGGCAATATTGCCTATAATGCTATTATCAGCGAAGAGCTGAGAGGTGCAAGTGACTTTAGAAAGCAAGGCACTCAGGACGAAGAACTTTGGCACTCTTTTTTGCAAAAGCGATGTGAGCAGTTGTTTTTGGAAGGGCAAGACGAGTTGGTATTAAAAGATGAGGATATAAAAGGCTTTGCTCCTAAAACGAATGAATTGGCCAATACGGTATCTGTTATGTGTTCCTTCTCAGCAAGCGGAGCATGCTATATACAACATGTAGGCGGAAGCACGGCCAATGCCCTGTTGGGTAGGTTTTCCTATCTCCATCCAACCGTCAAAGAATTGACAGACACAATTGCGCAAAAAGAAACTCAATTAGATGCAGACGCTGTGCTGGCAGAAATCGTCTGTTTGCCGCAGGGAAGAGTGGGTAATGTGCTACGTAGATGTACGTCTTCAAACTAAATTAGACACATTAGGATGAAACCTTAAGGAGACTTTCGAGTTATAAATTTATTAATTTTTGT
>NZ_SBJH01000072.1 GCF_004368405.1 Olivibacter sp. XZL3 | reverse complement strand
AACTCCTCTGGAGTTTCCCACATTCCAACATCTTAATCAACAACAATAAAAGTGTCTACTTTTTTTAGGACATGACAAAGAGGAATTTAAGGCCTATTGCCTATTGCCAATAGCTGTCTTTCTCTCATAAAAATAGAGGTGTGCCGGTAAACCGAAAGGCCGCTCGCTTACGGTGAAATAACCGGAACTGTCCCGGGCGAAGGCGATGGCCTCACCTTGCGCTTCGGCTTCATAGGGTTGTATCGCTCCTTCCTGTTGGAACATTTCGGGAATTGATTGCCCCGGTTTACGCTTCCAGTAATAAACATTTAACAGATTTTTGATGAGAACTTCATTGCCGTCAGAAGAGATGTCTGCACTTGTAATAAACGTATAAGGAATGGAAATGCGCTTTCTTAAGGTGATTGTGTCGGCAGCCTGCTTATTAGGCAGCACGGCTTCATACAGCCCCACATGCAGGTCGCGCTTACTAATAATATAAAGCTTTTGATCGACGGGGTCGAAAAACAAAGACTCCGCATCTTTGGGGCCGTCCTCATAACGTAGGGTGTAGGTAGTAATTGATTGGGCAGGGATCGTGTCGATCGTGCGGCCTTGGCCTTCAAAAAGAGGCTCCTCGACCTTATGCACGTAAATGTTAGCATGCCGTCCCAGGTTATCGCCAATATCGCCCACTAATAAATAAGATTTTTCCCCTTCTTTCATCGAAGCAATATCTTCCCAATCGCGCGCTTCCACGCCCTCCAAATAATAAGTCGCCCGATAAGCAGCGCTACTATCCAGCAAAAACAGACGGGCTTCATCCCCACTGTCGTTATGCGTCCAAAAATAACCTGGGTGATTGACGCTACATACCAAACCGGAAGCTTCATCAATAGCGTCATAATCGACCCGCCCCTTGTCGATGGCTTTTCCGAACTCCCCTTCCTCCACCCGGCAAAATACCGCCAGCAAGAAAGAGATACCGATCATATGAATAATTAGTCGCATTGCACTCTTATTTGACAATTTAACGGCTGCCCACCCTGATCATTTTTTGTACCTTTGCAAATATCTTGGTTGACATGCATATAAAACAATTTTACGACAGCGGACTGGCCCAGGCTTCATACGCTATTAGCAGCAACAACGAAATCGTACTGATTGACCCCGCTAGAGATCCCGAGCCATACCTCGCCTTTGCGAGAGAAAACCATGCCAAAATTATCGGTATTATTGAAACGCATCCCCATGCCGATTTTGTAAGCAGCCACCTGGAACTCTATAACCGTACAGGCGCTCCTATTTATACAAGTAAACTGGTAGGTGCCGACTATCCACATCAGCCCTTCGATGAAGGCGATAGTATCCGCATCGGTCATCATAAGTTAAGCGCCCTGAATACACCCGGACATTCACCCGACAGTATTTGCGTGCTGCTAACCGATGAGGATGGAAACGAACAGGCTCTGTTTACCGGCGACACGCTATTTGTGGGGGACGTAGGACGGCCTGATCTGCGCGAAAATGTTGGAAATATGCATGCAAAAGCAGCGGAGCTAGCCAAAGCGATGTACCTTTCTTTGCGCGATAAGATCATGACACTACCGCCACATGTAAGGGTTTATCCTGCCCATGGCGCCGGCTCGCTCTGTGGCAAAAATATGAGTACAGAATTAGAGAGTACAATCGGTAAAGAACTGAAGGACAACCCGGCCCTGCAAGAAATGCAAGAAGAGGACTTTATTAAGTTCTTAACCGCTGATCAGCCCTTTATTCCTAAATATTTCATGCTCGACGTTGCATTGAATCGCTTAGGAGCCCCCGATTTAGAAGCCAGTCTATCCCACGTTATACGAACGGAGGAATCCGAAATTGAAAACACAACAGCCTTAATCATAGACGCTCGGCCCGCCGGCGCATTTAAAGCCGGCCATTATCCGCAGGCCATCAACATTCCCGATGGCACTAAATTCGAAACCTGGGTGGGTAGCATTATCGCGCCGGGCGAATCCTTTTATTTGCTTGTCGAGCAGGAACGCTTAGCGAACACCTTGCTACGTAAATTGGCAAAAATAGGTTATGAAAGCCAATGTAAGGGTTACCTCACCAGCTTTACCGCGAGTAAAACGAGTCCAACTTTCGATCTATCTTCGTTTCGGAAAAATGAAAATGCGTTTACCATTATTGATATCCGCAACGATAGCGAAGTAAGCGAAGGTTCCTTATTCAAAGAGGCCATCCATATACCCTTGCCCCGATTACGCGAATCCTTACCGGTAATTCCGGATGACAAGCCAATTGTGGTACATTGCGCCGGAGGTTATCGCTCGGCTATCGGCTCCAGTATTATTGCCCCTAGCGTAGGCGTTCCCGTATATGATTTGAGCACGGCAGTAAACGAGTTTACATAAACATCCAGTCGCCCATTGGCGTAACCTGACAACATGAATTTTGTAACAACAGCCGATGGTTCGAAAACCATCTTCCATGAAGCGATAGGCGAACATTATCACTCTAAACACGGAGCGGTACAGGAAAGTAAGCATGTATTTTTAAGTTCGGGACTCAAATACTTTTTGGAACAGACGGAAAACCGCTCGACAGACAGCGTTTCCATCTTAGAAGTGGGATTTGGCACCGGACTCAATTTTTTGTTGACGGCCGACTACTGTTACCAAAAAAGTCTCACATTAAGCTATACCGGTATAGAAGCCTTTCCGCTTGAACCGGATATGATCAAACAAACGGGATACGAAAAGGAAGTGGAAACCACTCTTTGGCAATCTTTTTCGGATCAGTATACGAAAGCTTTAACGACTCCCCAGCACTTGGCAAATGGCATCACCTGGTCAATAGCCCACAAACGCGCCCTCGATTTTGATAGCCAGCAGCGTTTTGACATTATTTATTTTGATGCCTTCGCCGCCGTTCATCAACCCGAGATGTGGGGCTTGGAAACGCTGGCACATGTATGCTCGTTTTTAAACCGAGGCGGGGTGTTTGTAACCTATGCCATCACCGGCAACCTGAAACGCATCATGAAAAGTATCGGTTTCTCCATTGAAAAAGCACCCGGGGCACCCGGGAAAAGGGAAATGTTACGGGCGGTGAAGGTGTAGTTATTTGTTGTTCGTCATCTAATATAGTTATCAGTTGCCAGTTATCAGTTGCCGGTCATCAAATACAGTTCTACGAACAACTATCATCAAACAACCAACAACTATAATTCCCCTTCCACTCCCAGTCCGAATAAAGCGAAATCATACTTCACAGGGTCACTGGCGTCCAATAAACGAAGGTTGTTGGTCAACTCTACAGCGGTTTGCCAATCCGTCTGCTTACGCGCAATCAGTCCGAGATGCCTAGCGACCCGTTCAACATGCACATCACATGGACAAATAAGTTCGTGCATCCGTATCCGCGTCCAGATACCGAAGTCGACGCCTTGCTGATCTTGACGAACCATCCACCGTAAAAACATATTTAATCGCTTGCAAGTCGACTTTTGCGCAGGCGAACTGATATGCTTTCTCGTGCGGGTGGGATAGTCGGGCAGACTGAAAAAATAGCTTCGGAACCGATTCAGCGCGCTCTCTATTTTTAGCGGAAACCGCGTTATTTCGGCTTGATAGCAAACGTTAGTAGACGTTACCTCAGCCTCTAAATCGGTCCGTTCCTCCATTAGATAAGCATCGTTAAATTCAGCGCTCCTTGATCCAGGCAAAAAAGCATCTTCCAAAGAATCACAACGTTGATAATGCGCGCTGAAAAAGCTGACAAAATACAGGAGATCCGTATCGTTAAAGGTACGGTGTTTGAAACCTATTAATTGTTTGAGGTCGCTGTCGCTATGCCCTTTAATGAATTCATAGGGCTTCCCATCCATGCGATCAATTAACTCACGACATTTATTGATAATGGTTTTCCGCTGCCCCCAAGCTAATATCGCCGCAAAAAAGCCCATGATCTCCCTATCCTGCTTCATTGAAAACTGATGGGGAATACAAATAGGATCGTTCTCAATGAAGCCGGGCTGATTATATTGCTCCACCTTACGATCGAGGAAGTCTTTCAAGTTTAACATATATTAGCTATTAGCCCTTTTGTTAGCTTTCAGTCTTCAGTTATCAGTTATTCTCGTTTTTATTTAGCTAATCTCGTTTCAACTTAAAACATATAACTTGCTACTTATAACGCAAGAGCTTGCTTCAAATCCTCCAATAAATCTTCGATGTCCTCCACCCCTACGCTGATCCGAATTAGATTGTCGACCACCCCGACCTTCTCCCGCACTTCCCGTGGAATCGAACCATGCGTCATGGTAGCGGGATGATTGATCAAGGACTCTACTCCACCAAGTGATTCCGCCAGGGAGAATACCTTGAAAGACGAGGCCACTTTGAAAGTATCCTGCAGAGAAGCGTCCTTTAATACAATGGAAATCATCCCACCGAAGTCACGCATCTGCTTTTTTGCCACCAAATGGTTCGGATGATCTTCAAAGCCCGGCCAGTATACTTTTTCAATTCGTGGATGATTTCGCAAAAAATGTGCTACCTGTCGCCCATTCTCGCAATGCGCCTTCATACGAAGATGTAAAGTCTTAATTCCACGAAGCGCTAAAAAGCTATCCTGCGGCCCGGGCGTGCCGCCGCAAGCATTATAGTAAAAAAACAGTCGTTTATAGAGTTCCTCGTTGTTGGTCACCAACGCACCCATCACCACGTCGCTATGCCCAGCGATATACTTGGTAACCGAATGCATGACAATATCAGCCCCCAAATCAATGGGATTTTGCAGATAAGGAGAAGCGAAGGTATTGTCAACCACATATAAAACACCCGCCTCTTTAGCCACCGCACCTACCGCCTCGATGTCGATGATCTGCATCGTCGGATTCGTAGGCGTCTCGATCCATATGAGTTTTGTGTTCTCATTCAAATGCGATCGAATAGCTTCCGGATTGCTTAAATCAACAAAGTGAAATTTAATGCCGAGTTGCTCATATACCTTGGTGAAAATGCGGTAAGAACCACCATACAAATCGTTACCCGTAACAACCTCATCGCCAGATTGTAACAGACGGAGCACCGTATCCGTAGCCGCCATACCGCTCGAGAAAGCCAAACCAAAGCGGGCATTTTCCAAAGCAGCAAGGCAATCTTCCAAAGCTTTTCGGGTAGGATTGGTACCACGGGAATACTCATAGCCTTTATGTTCGCCCGGCGACTGCTGCCAGTAAGTGGATGTTTGATAAATCGGTGTCATCACCGCCCCGGTCGTTGGGTCGGGGTGTTGCCCCGCATGTATAGCTTTTGTTGCGAATTTCATTTTATTTTGGTTGTGAGTTATGGGTTGTGAGTTACCTGTCTATCACTCATAACAGGCAACGGACAACTGACAACTAATTAATAAGCCTTGGCAAACAACACTCTTTGTTTAGAGGGTTTACCTGTAAATATACACGTTCCTTCCTCTTCTTTATTGTTCAGGGGAATACAACGGATGGTGGCTTTCGTTTCTTCCTTTACTCTTTTTTCTGTTTCGACAGTACCGTCCCAGTGGGCCGCAATAAAGCCGCCTTTCTCTTCCAATACCTTTTTGAATTCCTCATAGGAATCTACTTCGGTAATATGCGTGTCGCGGTAGCTTAAAGCCTTTTCATAAATATTTTTCTGAATATTGCTAAGCAGCTGTTCGATCGTATCTGCCAAGCCGTCCTGCGATACGGTTTCTTTTGTCTGCTTATCTCTTCGGGCAAGCTCCACCGTACCCTGCTGTAGATCGCGGGCACCTACCGCTACCCGAACCGGCACCCCCTTAAGTTCCCACTCGGCAAATTTAAATCCGGGCCGTTGTGTATCCCGATCATCGTATTTAACCGAAATTCCCTTTTGCTTCAACTGCGCAATTAGGTCGTCGGCCAGCGCACCGATTTGTTGGCTCTCTTCTTCCGTTTTATAAATCGGTACAATCACCACCTGTATAGGTGCCAATTTCGGAGGCAATACCAAACCCGCATCATCCGAATGTGCCATAATGAGTGCTCCCATTAAGCGGGTAGACACCCCCCATGAAGTAGCCCAAACATAATCGAGCTTTCCTTCTTTAGAAGTGAACTTAACGTCAAAAGCCTTGGCAAAGTTTTGCCCTAAAAAATGGGACGTTCCGGCCTGTAAGGCTTTCCCATCCTGCATAAGTGCTTCAATACAATAAGTATCTAAGGCACCGGCGAAACGTTCGTTTTCCGTCTTTTTACCGCGCACTACGGGTAATGCCATCCAATCTTCAGCGAAAGTGGCGTATACATTTAACATGCGTTCTGTTTCTTCAACGGCTTCTTGGCTGGTGGCGTGTGCAGTGTGCCCTTCCTGCCATAAAAATTCTGCTGTGCGTAAAAATAGCCGCGTGCGCATCTCCCACCGTACAACGTTGGCCCACTGGTTCACGAGAATAGGAAGATCGCGATAAGACTGAATCCACCCTTTATAAGTATTCCATATAATCGTTTCCGAAGTCGGACGCACAATGAGCTCTTCTTCCAATTTCGCTTCCTCATCTACAACGATCTGCCCGCTTCCGTCGTTCTTCAACCGGTAATGTGTCACAACGGCACATTCCGTGGCAAAACCTTCGACATGAGACGCCTCTTTTGAAAAAAATGACTTTGGTATGAAAAGCGGAAAATAAGCGTTGCTGTGTCCCGTATCTTTAAACATTTGATCCAGTGCGGCCTGCATTTTTTCCCAAATAGCATAGCCGTATGGCTTAATTACCATACATCCGCGTACAGCGGAATGCTCTGCCAAATCGGCCTTATTTACTAGCTCATTGTACCATTGTGAATAATCTTCATTTCTGCTGGTTATACCTTTACTCATTGTTGTATGTTTGGAATAAAAATTGTGCTTTAATATAGAAAGCAAAAGGAATTGTTAAAATTTGTTAAAAATGTTAAAATCGCTATAAAGTTACTTCCATTTTGCGAATGTAAGGATTATTAAATTATTTTTGTAGCAGACGCATTTTTACAACCGTTTACCTATTAAACCTTTTTGTTTGAACGGTGTCTAAATTGTAAAGACCACAAGATTATTTGAAAGGAAAAGCAATGAAAAGTAAACCATTAATAACCAAAGGTGCCATATTGGTGGGCGCGCTGTCATTAGGAGCTTGCGCTACCAGTCAATATGCACAAAATACTTTTCAGGATGATGTTTACGGAGGGAAGACAAAAGCCAAAGAAATAGCCTATCGTAGTCCAGACTACTACGATGAGTATGCCGAGCCAGCAGAAGGTTACGATGAATATGCAGACACGGATACCGACGCTTATGCTGACCAATATGAAGATCAAAATGAAAGGTATTACGACGACGAGTATGCGGACAGCTACGGCGACGCCTATGCGGACGAATATAGCGACTCGGAGTATGCCAATCGTATCAACCGTTTTTACTATGCCACGCCGGGCATGACTTATTATGATCCGTTTTTCGACCCATGGTTCGGCTACGCCGGATGGGGTGGCGGTTTCGGTTTAGGTTTTGGCTGGAGAAGCGGCTGGGGTTGGGGCGGTGGCTTCGGCTGGGGCGGCTATTGGGGCAACCCATACTATGCCGGCGGCTGGGGTGGCTGGTATTCCCCTTGGTGGGGCCCTTACTCCTATTACGGCGCCGGCTGGGGCTGGGGCGGAGGCTATTGGGGTGGCGGCTGGGGCTACCCAGGTTGGGGTGCTGGCTACATAAGCCGTAGAAACTACGCACCAAGATCCTATGCTGACAACTACAGAGGCTCAAGATCGTCTATAACCCGAGTTAACAGAGGTGTCACCGGAAGAGTTGCATCCAGCGGCTCGAGATCGGCTAGAGGAGTAGTTTCTGGCGGATCGGCTTCAAGTTATAGAGGCCGAGGCGGTCGAACAGCATCCGGCGCAAATGTTAATACTTCGAGAGGTACGTCCTACAACGGTTCAGCTAGAGGCCAAGGTAGCAGACCCGCAATTAGCCGACCCGGTTATGGAACATCTGAAAGATCATCTAGGCCTGGTTATTCTCGTCCAGCTACAACAGGTTCTCGGCCTAATGTCAACAGACCGTCCGGATCTTATTCCAGACCTGCTCGGCCGACTGCCAGACCAAACGAGTCGTCTCGTCCTACAACAAGACCATCTTATACACCAGCTCCAAGTCGTTCCTCAGGAGGATTTAGTGGCGGTGGAATGAGCAGAGGCGGCGGTGGGTCGTCCAGTTCATCCAGAGGTCGTGGTGGACGGTAATCTAAAGTAAAGCCGACCTTTTTTGAGCAAGCGATTCAAAAATAGTCGGCTTTATTATACAACTTAATAGCATTCCATTTATTACTAAAAATTTACTTCTCATGAACAATAAGAAATTAGCAACTTTTTGTCTGTTTTTATGCATGGCAGTTGCTTCTAGGGGCCAAAATTTGGACGAGTCGCTTTTATTCTCTCAATATGAGCAAGGCGCTACGGCCCGATTTAAAGCGATGGGAAATGCACAAACGGCGCTCGGAGGAGATATTAGCAATATCGCCGGCAACCCCGCCGGACTTGGCTTTTTCTCCAATTCAGACATAAGTTTATCGCTGGATTATTTTGGTGATAAAAATAAAGCCACTTATTTTGGTTCTCAAACCGAAAGCACCCGAGATCGCTTTGGTTTGAATCAATTAGGTATAGTTTTCAACATGCCGTCCATGCGCGCAAGAGGAGCGAATCTCGATCAAGGCTGGCTCAACTTCAATATCGGGATTAGTTATAATAAAACCAACAGCTTTATCTCGAATTTAAATTATTCCGGACAAAACAACGAGTCAACTATTGCAGATTATATGGCAGATCCCAGGACGGGTGTCGCTCACGATTTTGGCTGGGATGCTGGTTTGGTTGACATTGGAGCCGACAATCTTTATTTCCCCATGGGCGTTCCGAACAATACACAGCGCTCTTTCACCCAAACTAAGGGATCGCAGTCGGAAACAAATTTATCGTTTGGCGCTAACTACAGCAACAAATTGTACCTCGGTGCTTCCGTAGCCTTTTCTTCAATCGACCAGCGATCATACAGGCGCTTTGAAGAAGATGGGTACCTGTACGCTGCTGAAGATAATGTGGTTGACGCAGGCTCTCGTTTCCTTAATCCACAGCAAGGTTCTAACGATCCGCGTTTTTACAACGAGCTATTAAACTCTGATTATTATTATGACGATGACTTTGAAGGGCATACAAGAGGTGCAGGTGTCAATGTGAAACTCGGCTTAATTTATCGTCCTACAGACATTATACGCATCGGACTTTCTGCTACGACACCAACTTGGTACAACATGTCAACCGATTATTCAGATTACTATGGTATAACGAACTTCCACCCCGAAACGGGCGCCGAAATCTCGTGGTATGAATATGAACCGGAATATAACTCATACGACTACAACCTGAGGACACCTTACCGTGTAAATGGTGGCATCTCTGCTGTATTTAGTAAAGGGCTAATCAGTGCTGATGTCGAATTCATCAATTATAAAAGCATGAAGATCACTACAGATATCGCCGATCTTGATATGAGTTATGCGGAAGATATAAAAAACACCTATAAAGGCGCCGTTAACCTAAAAGTAGGTGGTGAATACGTAGTAACTCCTCAATTTATGGTACGTGCGGGCTACAACCATACTGGGAATCCTTACGAGAATATAGATTATAAGGCGCAGTCAATTACCGGCGGTATAGGTTTTCGTTTTGGCAACTACTACGTCGATGCTACCTATCAAAATTGGCGGCAAGAATACGACACAACGCCATATGCCTTAGCGGCTGATTATTACGTCTCCTCCCCTATAGCCAGCGTTAAAAACACACGCAACAACGTATTTTTAACCTTAGGCGCTAAGTTTTAAAATATACTCATCAGGTATCAGTGAGGGCTAGCCACGGAAATGGCTAGCCCTCTTCCGTTGATAGAACTCGGACACCCAACATAGACGATAACCTATCAACAGCTTATTAAAGCCTCCAAACCAATTATGCCCTCACTTGTTAGCATAAGTAGAGATAAGTTCAAGTTATTTACGTACCTGCAGCAATTGATATGAGAGATATCCAAAAGAAGATCATGTTTGATGCCTCCTTAAAGAAGTCCTTGGAGATCTTTTTAAGTGACCTAGGCAGCTGGTGGCCGAAGGAATATACCTGGTCAAAAGAAGAGCTGGTAGCCCTAAAAGTGAACCCAACCGTAAACGGATTCTTTACCGAAATCGGCCCCTATGGATTTCAGTGCGATTGGGGCCGAATTATTAACTTTGAGGAACAGGCCTTTACTTTTCTTTGGCAGATGGGCCCCGACCGCGTACCTGAACCTAACCCCGATAAGGCCAGCGAAGTGGAGATTTCCTTTAGTGAAGATGATGGTTATACGACGATGATTTTAACACACAGAAACTTCGCAAAACACGGCGAAAAAGGCGGCGCTTACCAGGAAATGATGGATGCCCCTGAAGGCTGGGATTATATTTTGGCTTGTTTCGTTGAACATCTGCTAACTAAAACGCCCTAAGAGTGCATTTATCAAGCTTTTCCTGTACGCTAATTTAATCCCGAGGACGAGGCCAGGCCTATTAATCCTAGACGATTGCAGTACCTAAGCTTTCAGATAGGGAAAATAGATAATAAAAAGCGTCCCTGCCTGTACTAGGCAGGGACGCTTCTGCGTTCCAGTCAAATGCTCGACCAACCGGCACTTATCTTTTATTAAGGAAGGCTCTCAGCATCCAATTCTGCTTTTCGTTGAATTGCATAAAAGCATTCACCATATCGTTTGATCCTTCGTCGTTCGCAGCGTCTGTGATTTCCAGCAAATCTCTCTGCAAGCCAATCAACACTTCCAGGTCTTCAACCACCGCTTTTACCAAATCCACATCCGACATACCAATGGTATCGATTTCTTTGATTTCGGCCGTTTCCAAATAATCCTGATATCTGCTGAGGGGCGATTTACCTAAAGTCAAAATGCGCTCTGCAAGTTCATCAATTGTGGTAATAGCATTATTATATAACTCCTCGAACTTGGCATGTAGCGTAAAAAAGTGCGAACCTCTTACATTCCAGTGGCAGCCACGTAGCTTTTGATAATGTACGTGGTAATTTGCTAACAAATCATTTAAGTGATCTACAACCGGTCTTAATTTTTTTTCTTCTAAACTTATTGCGTTTGCATTCATAACGTGTGTATTTTTATTATTGTCGTTCTATTATGAGGATTCGGAGCCAGACTAACAGAAACACGATTATAACGTTTTATTCCCACATTTGTTTAGTACACCTGGTCTTCCTTTTTCTTTCTGACAAATAAATTATAGTTCTCGTGCTTTTCTACATAAACAACGCTACCCTTCTCAATAAATCCATCCAAGGCCACCGCGTCGTACCATTTTCCTTCGATCTCTATTTTGCCCGACGGGCGTAAGTCCGTTTTGGTGAGGCCTTCTTTATTGATCAAATCGACGTTTTTCACGGAAGAGACATAGCCTCGGCCCGACTGCTGTTCGTCGGTCAATACCAGTCGTCGGAAGGCGCTCGACCGTAAAACGCTTTTGCCGAAAATGACGCAAAGAATAATAGCGGCAACCGTAGCCGCAATAACAATAATAAACGATGACATAACTTGATTAGGTTCTACGGGTTGGAAGTTGAAATTTTCATTGGGCACCATGCTGAAAGTCAGACCGCACAGCACCGCGATTATACCAAGAATGCCTGCCACACCAAAGCCCGGGATCACAAAGATTTCGAGCAAGAGCAACACAATACCTGCTGCAAACAAGGCAATTTCCCAATGGTCTGCTAAACCTTGTATATAAAGTGGGGCGAAAAATAAAAGGCCAGCAACAATGGCTACGACCAAAGCAAAACCAATTCCCGGTGTCTGCATCTCGAAATAGATGCCACCAATAATCAGCAATATCAGCACACTGCTAACAGCGGGATTAATAAGAAAGTCAATGACCGTATCCACCCAAGTGCGCTGGTAGCGCGTTAACGACGCTCCCTGCAGCTTCTCTTTAGCCAATATTTCGGTGGAACCGGCCACTTCTCCATCGATTATACCGATTCGCAAGGCTTCATCTGTTGTTAATGTCAACACTTTACCGGGTTCCTTTAATTCCGGCAATACCACATCCGGATCCACAAAGGCTTCCGCCACACGTGGGTCTCTCCCCTTTGCTTCTGCCGTTGCCCGCATCAAACTGCGCATATACGATTGATACTTCTCCGGCATCACTTCACCTTGCGGATTAACAACGCTCGCCGCCCCCATACTGGCACCCGCCACCATATAGATTTTATCGCAGGCTATCGCCACCAAAGCACCGGCGGACGCGGCATTGTGATTAATAAAAGCAATGGTAGTCATCTTTGATTCGAGTATCTTGGTGCGGATGGAATCGGCATAATTCAGCATCCCCCCATAGGTATTGATTTCAATTAAGATATAGCTTGCTCCCTTTTCCTGCGCTTCAGCAAAGGCTCTTTCCGTTTTACGCCAAGCTGCAGGTCCTATTTCGTCATTTAGGTGATACTGATAAACTGTTGGCGCTTGAAGTACGTTCCCCAAGCTAAAAACGGGTAAAAACAGAACCATTAGTAACCCAAGTGGAAGCCACCTTAATACGCTTTCTTTTCTTATCATAAAATGTCTTCTTTATTTATTCCGTTAATCATTGGCAAAAGCATTTTCGCATGGTCTTTCAAAGCGATTTGTCTATAAAGATACTTATTTTAGCCGAGTTAAATAAAGCGATTTACCAGTAGCTTCACAAACGACTTCATATCATGACAAAAGCTTTCTCTCATATATACGACGGTTCCATCTGGAAAATGGACATACAGGAAGCGGCGGGTTTATTTGCCATCGAATGGCGCGATCAAGAGGGGTCACCTTATTTTTCGGTCATTCACTACCCAAGCGGCAGGGTATTATCGGATCATATTCAATACGGCGATCGGTGGTGGACCCTGGCGGCCGTAAGCGACAAGCAACTCCTTCTCCAACATTATCCGCAACCGGAACAGGGACAAACGCAGGGACTTATTGCGATCGATGTCCATACGAAGGAAGTGCTGTGGGAACAGTTTAACGTCCACTTTATCGAGTTAACAAAAGAAGGAATTGCGGTTAAGCAAGCCTTCTCCAACATCAATAAGGTCAATCTCCTCGAGACCTCCTCCGGGCAACTGCTTCAGCACAACCTCTCCCTCGAAACCTTAACAGCCCTACCAAGAACCGTACGCTCCGCCTCGGCCGTAACAACGGCCCCCACTGTTCCGCTAACAAGCGATTTAGTAGGCCCCTATTTTTACCTGGAACAGGACGGAAAAGAGCTCTGGGGCTATCACGAAAAAAAAGACGCACATTTCCGCCTCATGTTAGCAGTCGTCCAGAACGGCCTGATTCTTCATCAAAGCTGTTTGGTAGATCAGCTGCGTTATTTGTTGCCGGAAGTGTTTTTTGTCGTAAACCAACAATTGTTTTTTATCCGGAATAATAAACGGGAAATTGTTTCGTATTTTGTATAATTGTATTGCATATGAAGAATAAGAAAATAGTTAAAGGACTCGGCCTAACCGTTGCCTGTGTCCTTACCGGTAGTGTTGTTTTTGCAAATCCAGTCACAAGGGATTCGATAGGGGTTGAAAATCAGAATGGTAAAAAAGTAATCTTACATAAATTGCAGCCTAAGGAATCTTATTATTCACTTAGTCGTAAATACAACTTAAACGCGAAGGAGATTATTGCTTTCAATGCCAACAAAGCCCTTAAGGCGGGCGATGTGGTTAAAATACCCACCAATAAGTCATTTGAAGGCGCTGTAACGCGTACTGCAAGCAGCCAAACGCCGGCTTCAAATCCGCCCGTGGATGGTGGAGCGACGATCAGCACACAAGCAACCGATTTTATCGAATACAAGGTGGGCACCAAAGAAACCCTCTTTTCCATCTCCAAGCGCTTCGGAGTAAGCGTTGATGCCATCAAACAGGCAAACAGCTTAACCGATAATGCACTGCAAGCCGGGCAGTTGATCAAAATCCCGAATACCTCGGTGGAAGCAGCAGCAGCCAATCCGTCGGTAGCCAAAAAAGTGATCAGCAATGAAGAATTAAATAGTGTATCGGGAGAAACCGGACAAGAAGTAGCTAGTAACAGCTCCGAGGCAATGGAACCTGAGCCGACCGAAACCGCGAAAGAAGACAGTACGCCGGCCAATCGCTATGGCATCAAGCAAGTAAATGCCAGCGGCATCGGCATCTGGATGGACGACCTGAACGGTGAGACCGGTAAGATGCTTGCCCTACATAATTCAGCTCCGGTAGGCACGGTGGTAAAAATAACCAATCCCATGACCAACCGAACTACCTATGCCAAGGTAGTAGGTAAATATAACGAGACTTCCGAAAACAAAGATGCGATCATCGTTATCTCAAAGTCCGTAGCATCGCTCATCGGCGTAATCGACAGAAGGTTTCGGGTAAATATTTCTTATTAACGGAGCCGCTTATTGCATCATACGGCATAAGTTTTAAGCCGACACACATCTCTCCCCGCTCGCTGGGCAGGGAGAGATTTCGGTAAATACAATAGCTTGCTCGACTTCGCTCAAAATGAAACAAACTGAATAGTCTTAAACATCCCATTTGCCGTTTTGACACTAAAAATTACAAAGTTTTATTTATTTTTGCGCGATAAAAATCAACATATCAAAGGCGCAAAGCACAAAAAATGGCGAAAAAACCTTACGTTATCGGTATAGCTGGCAGCAGCGGTTCTGGAAAAACGTTCTTTCTAAAATGTTTCCTCAATCATTTCAAAGAACACGAAGTAACCTTAATTTCGCAGGACGACTATTATATACCCGCCAATACCAAAACGCAGGAAGAAAATAAACTTTATAATTTCGATGTTCCTGAAGCGATCAACCTAGATCTTTTCTACCAAGACATCAGTGCCTTAATTGCAGGTAAAACAGTTTTCAAAGAAGAATATACCTTTAATAATCCGGCCATCACACCGAAAATGCTGGAGATTAAGCCCGCTCCTTTGCTCATTGTTGAAGGACTGTTTATCTTTCATTTTGATGAAATCAATACCCTGTTGGATGAGCGCATCTTCCTCCATGCAGATGAACATATCGCACTTCAACGCCGACTCAAAAGAGATTTGATCGAACGAGGCTATTCCGAAGAAGACGTCAAATACAAATGGTATAACCATGTACTCCCTAGTTTCGAGACCTATCTATTTCCTTACAAAGCAGCATGCGACCAGGTCATCGAAAACAACGAAGATGATACGGCGATGATGATACGGGTTACCGACGAAATTTCTGCTCGGTTAAGGGAAGCGTTGTTTTAAGCCATAGGCTTTAGGCGGTAGGCAGTAGGCAGTAGGCTATATGCAATAGGCTGTAAGCTTTAGGCATGACACTAACAACTGAAAACTGAAAACCGGCAACCCACAACCGGCAACTAACAACCTTTCTCAAAAAACATTTAGAATTATTTTAAATAATACTTACCTTTGAAGCCGTAAATTGATGAAGATGAAGGTATTGAATATTTTTGAGCTGAATGAGGTGCAAAATGGCTGTCCCTTAGACCCGGAAAACCACAAGGGATTCAATCCCTACACCTGCTGCGATTTCAAAAAATGTTGTAAAAAATACAAAAAGGGAAAACGTTGCAAAAAGTGCCCAGATAGGTAAGTAATTAGCCCCTTATAAAAAGAGGCTAATTCAGATAAACGTAGGTGATCCCATCTCCCCCACGATCCGCATGTTCATCTTCCATCCGATTTACCTCTGTATACTTCCGCAGATAATCACGTATCATTTTTCTCAGAATACCATCGCCCTTTCCGTGGATAAGTTTTAAGCTCGGATAGCCCAACATAATGGCTTTATCCAAATGCTTCTCAATGGCCTGAATAGCGTCTTCCGTCCGCATTCCTCTCACATCCAGTTCGGGGTAAAAGCCGCTTAGCTCTTCCGTCGCTGTGCTGCTATGCGATTTACGGATTGCCTTCGGCACCTCCTTCGAAGCTACCTTCTCCACCCGCTTTCTTTTTACCACCGATCGCAGATCGCCCATCGCCAAAATTAAATTGTCTTTCGCCACCTCCAACACCTGGGCAACATTCCCTGATTCCACAATCTTCACCCAATCGCCCGCTTTGATTTCCTGACTAACGGCCGCCTGCGGCGCCTCTTTCGCTTTTGGTTCCGCTACCTGGTGGCGTTGCAACTCCTGCTGCAAGTGTTGCCTTACCGCTCTCGTCTTTTCCTTATCGGCCTTGCTCTCCCTAATTTCAGCGATGGTATTTTCCACCAACTTATTGGCGCTTTTTATAATCTCCTGCGCTTCCAGCTTCGCCTGTTTAAGAATCGCCTTCTTATTCTCATCTAAATAACGCTGTATGGCCTGCGTATCCGCTTGTAACTTATTAAGCGCCGATTCCCTTTTTTCTACCGATCGCTTGGTATCCAAAATTGTTTTCTTCTCCCGCTCCAAATCCACCAATAAGGTATCCACCCGTTTTTGCTGTGCACCAATTTTTTGTTTCGCCGCCTGCAGTACCTCCGTTGGCAGTCCGATTTTTTGTGCAATTTCAAAGGCGTAAGAGCTGCCCGGCTTACCAATTTCCAATATATAAAGCGGGCGCATCGCAGCATTATCAAAAAGCATCGATGCATTTTCCAAGCCCTCTGTGGCATTTGCAAAGTTCTTCAGGTTGGAGTAGTGGGTAGTGATCACCCCTCTTATTTTTTTGCGGTTTAGCACTTCAAGCACCGCCTCTGCAATCGGCCCTCCGAATTGCGGATCGGTTCCCGTACCAAATTCGTCGATGATGACTAAGGTTCTGCCATTGGCATGTTCCGTAAAGTACTTCATCTTCGAGAGATGCGCGCTATAGGTACTCAAATCACTTTCAATCGACTGATCATCGCCAATATCGGCAAAGAACTGTTTAAAAATCCCCACGGTAGACGACTCATCCGCAGGAATCAACAGGCCGGCCTGAGCCATAAGCTGCAGCAGTCCGATCGTTTTCATGGCCACCGACTTCCCACCGGCATTCGGTCCAGACACCACAATTACCCGCTGCTGCTGGTCTATTTTCACATTCAGCGGCACCACGGTTTGCTTCTCCTTCTTAAAATTGAGCAGCAAGAGTGGATGCCGGGCATTAATCAGTTCGAGCGAAGCTTCTTTCGACAATTGCGGCATATCCGCTTCCAGCTCCATGGCAAACAGTGCCTTCGCGCGTACAAAATCCAGTTTACTGAGCAATCCGTGATAAGATAATAAGAGCGGAATATTCGGCCGAAGACTGTCGGTAAGTGCTATCAAAATACGCACAACCTCTCGTCGCTTATCAAATTCCAGGTCGCGCACCCGGTTATTCAAATGAAACACCTCTTCCGGCTCTATAAAAACTGTTTGTCCGGTAGCCGACTCATCGTGGATGAAGCCCTTCAATTTCCGCTTATTCTCGGCCAATAAAGGAATACATAAACGTCCATCGCGCACCGTCAGGTTCCCATCGGCAGTCCAACCGCTTCCCTGTGCACTTTTAAAAACCTGATCAATCCGTTTACGCGCCTCCTGTTCGGCTTTGGCAATACTGGCAATAATATCGGCCAGCTCAGGCGAAGCCGTCGCTTTAATCTTACCTTTAACGTCAATAACCCGCTCGATCGCATTCACGATCCCCTTTTCAATGGGCAAATGCTCAAATAAAGCTTCCAAATTGGGGTAAAGTCCACTGCGGTCGTTGAAATAGCGGATAACCGCAAATACCGTTTTCAGCGATAGCAGTACATGAAAAAATTCCTCCTCAGTCAAAAAAACACCCTCCACCCGGGCCTTCTCCGCCAGGGCCCGCATGGGGTATAAATGTTCAATTGGTAAGGGAGCGTCGTTCTGTAAGATCTCCTTAAATTCATACGTTTGGCGCATAAATTTATTGATCTGGTCAAACTGATGCATCGGCTGGATCTTGTCCACCATCTGCCTTCCCATCTCACTGAGGCAATATGTTTTTATAAGTGCTTTGATTTCGGTAAAACCTAATTTATCAACAGCATTTTCAGGGTATATCATGTTATCCTTCCTATAGGTATTCAGCCACCTCTACAATGACAGCGAGTTGCTGAAGCCACATAAAAAAATCATTTATTCAACCGGATCCGAATTTATCAACGAATCTACTGGCATCAACAATTCGGTTAATTCGTTGTTTCCGTCGGGGATATAGAGCCAGCGTTTTACGAGGGCGTTTTCGAGGGGTAGCGACCAAGGTTTCGGCTTTAATTGAGTGGAGTCGGCATTTTTCCAGTAAAGCAAATGCTTAGTTAGCTGCAAATTCAACGAATCGCTTTGTATCTTATCCACGCTATCCCTAACCGAAGCGTTCTGTATGGAATCAGCCACGAAAGCCTCTTTCATCTTAGCGTCTACAATAGCTTGTTCTCGTGTTTGATATTGCTGCAACCTTCTTTGTACCTCTGCGTAAATTTGGTTCAGCTCTCCCGGTTTTCTGGAATAGAAAATTAAAGTTTTATGAAATCCGGCAGAATCCGTATTATATTTCTTAAAGACCGACGCATAATAGTTTTTAGCCATTAAGCGGGATGAATCCATCGGTAAGGAGGAGATATAGCCCTCCGCTAAATGGAAATCACACAAAAGTGGAACCAGCTGCTTTTTAGCAATAACTCCATCAGGCACCTCCTCTTTATTACAAGCCACCAACAAAAACACTGAAAGAATTACTATTAATAACCGAGTCATTTCTTTAAATTCGCACAAACTTAGATAAAATGCTTTTCATATGCAATTTGTGCGGTCATATGTCCATAGCAGGCAGGCATTTACTTTATCAAACATAACGAAAAGCGAAACATACAGCAATGAGTGTTAGTGATAATTTATTAAAAATCAAGCAAGAAATAGAAGCCCTTGGCGTGACCCTGATTGCGGTTTCAAAAACCAAACCAGTAACAACCATTCAGGAAGCATATGATGCCGGGCAGCGCGTTTTTGGCGAAAACCAGGTGCAGGAACTGCGGGAAAAATACGAAGCCCTACCAAAAGATATCGACTGGCATATGATTGGCCATTTGCAAAGCAATAAAGTCAAATACATTGCGCCTTTTATCAAACTCATCCATTCGGTAGACAGCTTAAAACTTTTGCAGGAAATCAACAAGCAGGCCTTAAAAAATGAGCGGGTGATCGACTGCCTTTTGCAGATTTACATTGCCGATGAAGAAACCAAGTTTGGCCTGGCCTATGATGAGGCCATTGAATTGTTACGATCCGACGATTTCTCCGATCTTAAGAATATCCGCATTGTCGGTTTGATGGGAATTGCCACCAATACGGATAACGAAAAGGTAGTCAAGGAAGAGTTTTACGAACTGAAAACCTTATTTAAGGGCATCAAGTCGAGCTTTTTCCGAAAAGATGATTACTTTAAGGAATTATCTATGGGGATGTCTTCCGATTACAAAATCGCCATTGAACAGGGAAGTACGATGATCAGGCTCGGGAGCACCATCTTCGGAGCACGATAAAATTGGTCATAAAACTAAACCAACGACAGATACGCATGAATATCCGTAAAGCACGAAAAGAAGATTGTCCACGAATTTTGGAATTGATACAGGAACTGGCGCTGTACGAGAAAGCACCGGAAGAGGTAACGGTTACCTTGGAAGAGATGGAAGAAGCCGGCTTTGGCAACAAGCCGGTATGGGAAGCTTACGTAGCCGAACTGGATGGTACCATACACGGCATTGCCTTGTATTATATACGTTATTCCACCTGGAAAGGGAGAAGAATTTACTTAGAGGATTTAATCGTTACCGAAAAAATGCGCGGTAAAGGGATCGGCAAGCTTTTATTCGATCAGGTGGTTGAAGAGGCGCGAAGCAAAGGCTATAGCGGCATGGTGTGGCAAGTGTTGGACTGGAACGAACCGGCCATCAACTTTTATAAAAAGTACCAAGCCACGTTCGACTCCGGGTGGATCAACGTCTCCATAAACAATTAACCTAGCTACCTTGTTACTATAGTTTAAATTGCCAATTTGTTCCTTTTTTACGTTTAACAAAGCTCCAACATGCTAAAAACAAGAAAGTCACCTTCTGTGAAACCAATGTTATGGCCAGCCTTCATACTCATTTTGGCCGCCTCATGCCAATCTGGAACAGAGCAAAAATCTGCTATAAAGAGTGACACCCTGCACTACAGCTACGAGCATTACCGCGTATCCAGCAAGGAGGTTGTAGACAATGAGGGAAATAAAGACACGACCTATTTTAACGCGATCTTTCCGGAATTCGAAAACAAGCAAATAAACGATTTAGTTAAACGGCAGTTTACCGCCAACCGGCAACCCGACACGCAATACAACTCCATTGAAGAGGAAGCAAAAGCCTTTATCGAGACCTATGAAGATTTCGTCAAACTAGATGAATATCCGCGAGCCTGGTATTCAGAAATGTATGCCAAGGTCATTCAGAACACACCCGATTACCTATGCGTGTCTTTAGAGCTTAGCGACTATACCGGAGGCGCCCATGGCAACTATACGACCCTTTTTTTCAATTATGATCCCGTTAAAGTTGATACCATCGGCTTGGAAAAGATTATTCCGGTAAAAAAGCAGGCGTCGCTCACCAAAGTGGCCGAACAGATTTTCCGGAAACAGGAAGGCCTATCTCCCGAACAGGCATTGGATGAATCCTACTTTTTCGAAGATAATACCTTCCACTTAAATAATAACTTTAGCCTAACCCCAAAAGGTTTGCTATTTTTGTATAATGTATATGAAATCAAGCCTTATGCAGCTGGCATAACCAAATTGATGTTGCCCTACGCGCAAATCGACTCGTTGATGAGCGCCGAGGGCAAGCGTATACGTGCCCAGCTAGAACAAGATATATAACAAATTAATGCAGGTATTTAAATTCGGAGGCGCATCGGTAAAAGATGCAGAAGGGGTAAGAAATATTGCCCGTATCATAGAAAACTTTCAAGATCAACAGCTTATCATCGTAGTTTCTGCCATGGGGAAAACTACGGATTTATTAGAAAAGGTAACCAAGGCCTATTATAAGCAAGACCCTATACTACCGGATTTGTTCGGAAAAGTGAAATCCTTTCATGAACAGATGCTGGACGAGTTGTTTGACGACAAGAACAACCCCATTTTTGACGATGTGGCCAACTTCTTCGTAGAAATCGATTGGATTATCGAGGAAGAGCCGCAAGATGCATACGATTATTTATACGACCAAATTGTTTCGATTGGCGAACTCATTTCATCCCGGATCATCGACGCTTACTTACGAGTTGTAGGCGTCAAGAGCTTATGGATCGATGCCCGGAATTATATCCATACCGACAATAACTTCCGGGAAGCAAACGTAAATTGGGAAAAAACGCAACGGGCTATGGAATCGTCCATCCCCGCTTTATTGGAAAAAAACCTATTGGTTACCCAAGGTTTCATCGGCAGTACGTCGGAGAATTTTACCACGACGCTGGGCCGGGAAGGCTCCGATTATACCGCCGCTATTTTCGCCGCCTCGCTCGATGCCGAACTGGTAACCATCTGGAAAGATGTACCGGGCGTACTGAATGCCGACCCGAAGTGGTTCGACGCCACCGAATTAATTCCCGAGCTCTCTTATCTGGATGCGATCGAACTCACCTATTATGGTGCAACCGTTATCCACCCCAAAACGATTAAACCCCTACAAAACAAGGGCATCGCCTTGGCCGTACGCTCTTTTCTCGACACAAACAGCAAGGGGACCCTCATACGGGCAACCAATAGCACGCTGCCTGTTTCCTCTTTTATCTTTAAGGTAAACCAGGTACTCATCTCCATCTTACCGAAGGATTTCTCTTTTATTGTGGAAGACAATTTCAGTCATATATTCGACGTATTTGCTAAACACCGATTGAAAATCAACATGATGCACAATAGTGCCGTTAGTTTTTCGGTCAGTGTAGATTACGATGAACAGAACATTGTTTCCTTAATTAAGGAGTTGAAAAAGCAGTATGATGTAGACTTTAAACGTGATCTGGAACTGGTGACTATCCGCTACCACAATCCGCAAACCATCGAGCGGGTATTGGTAAATAAAGAGGTTATTATGCAGCTACAGGACAATTACACCTGCCAAATGCTTATTCGCTCGGTGGAGTAAGGGCTGATTGCTGATATCTGAAAGCTAAAATGAATGAAGCGATTTTAACAGCAGCAGTACAGCATTTTTTACGGGCACGTATTGACACAGCGCCGGCGGCACTTGCTTTGCAGAAAAGCCCGTTTCCGGAGGTCAGTCCGGCGGAGTTAGCCAATCAATTGGATGGCATGAGACGATGCCGTAAGAAGCTTCCTTTGTGGTTTGAAACTGCAGGCATTTATTACCCAAGCTTATTAGCGATCGAACAGTCCTCCTCCGCGCTTACAGCGCATTACAAAAGTGAATTAATTACCTCCGGCAGCTCCGTGATTGATCTCACCGGCGGCTTTGGTGTCGACAGCTATTATTTCGCTCAGCGTGCCGCACGGGTGGTTCATTGTGAAATCAACGAATCGCTATCGGCCATCGCTGCACAGAATGCAAGGCAGCTGCAAGCAAAGAATATCGAATTTCTCGCCAAGGATGGCCTGGAATACCTACGGTCGACCGACGAGGTTTTCGACTTCATTTACATCGACCCGTCCCGAAGGGTCAAACAGCAAAAGGTGTTTAAATTGAGCGATTGCGAACCCGATGTCGTAAAGAACAGCTCCCTGCTTAAGCAGAAAGGCAAAACGCTCATCATCAAAGCAGCACCGCTTTTAGACATTCAGGCTGCCATTAACGAGCTTGCGGACTTAAGCGCTATCTACATCATCAGCGTGCGCAATGAGTGTAAAGAACTACTTTTTGTCATAGACGAAAAAAAGGACGACCATCCCATCACCTTTCATTGCGCCGCATTAAACGGACCAGCAGTGCAGGTTTTGGAGTTCGATGAGCTACTTGAAAAAACAAGTCATCCTAGCTTTCAAGATCCGGAAAAGTACTTATATGAGCCCGATGCTGCGCTCCTAAAAGCGGGGTGTTTCCGGTATACCGCCGTCCGTTTCGGTTTATCCAAGCTGCATCAGCATACCCACCTTTACACCTCCAAGGAGCTTAATAAAGACTTCATCGGCCGTAGTTTTGAAATCGAAACGACCGAAGCGTATAGCGACTTCAAAAAGAACAAAAAGCCCCTTCAGGGCAATGTATCTACCCGCAACTTTCCACTAAAACCCGAGGAGTTAAAAAAAAGACATAAAATCAAGGACGGTGGCAATCGGTATCTATTTTTCTGCACCGGGCCGGACAACCAACTGTTGGTTGTCTCCTGCAAGAAGGTGGATTAATCAGCGGCGAAAGGTTTCACATTTTTCAGGTCATCATCGTGTTCCAATCCACTTACCCCGCCCGAAACTACCAACTTCATGGCGTCGGTCGCACTCATTTTGAGCGGTGTAACGCGCTTGGCTTTCACCACACATACCTGTCCCGCAAAAGAGTAAGAATACGGGAAATAAACAATCACATCTTCAGGCAAATGAATCTTGCGTAGGTCATGCTGTGTTAAAAAACCGATCTTTTTAAGGCCCGTTTCATTCACTTCCACCAAAACCGGTTCATTGAATTTTTTCTCATCGCCCACAAAGGCCTCGGTAAAGTCCTTGATCGAAGAGTACAAGGTATTAAACAAAGGCACCCGATTCAGCAACTTGTACAAACGGTTATAGAACGGTTCTGTAATAAAGTTTGTCACCACCACGCCCGCCAAGATTAGGATGAGCACCATGATCACAATGCCTAAACCCGGTATATACAGCGGCTGTCCGGTTTCGTCGCGAATCAGCCAGCTAAGGTTTAACGCAGAATCAATGGTCGCTACAATCCAGAAAATCAACAGTAAGGCGCCCGCTAATGGCACTAAAAACAACACCCCTTTAATCAGGTAGTTAAACAACAATCTCACTAATGCTCTATTCGACATTTTTATGGTTTAGAATTTATTCATAGTAATATATGCGTCTTACACGTTGCGAAATACCCGTCAGGATTTCGTACGGGATGGTGCCAATTGCCTTTGCCAGGTATTCCGGCGACAGCTCATCTCCCATCACCAACACTTCTTCACCCACTGCAACATCAATGCCAGTAACATCCAACATGCACATATCCATGCAAATATCGCCTACGGTAGGCACCAGATGCCCTTTTATACGCATTTTGCCTACGCCATTTCCGAAGCGCCGACTATAACCATCCGCATAACCGATTTTTACCGTAGCAATCGTCCCTTCCCCGTTCAAACGCCCTTTTCTGTTATAGCCCACGGTGTCGCCTTCTTTTATCCGCTTAATCTGTGTAATTCCGGTGCGAAGGCGAGCTACAGACTGTAGCGGCAAGGCACGGTAATCGTCGGCAGATACGCCGTACAATCCAATCCCTAAACGCACCATATCGAACTGCGCTTGCGGAAAACGGGAAATCGCAGACGTGTTCGCTATATGTCTGACAAAATGATATCCCAGGCCAGAGGCTAAGTTTTTTGTAAACGAATCAAATAAACCGATCTGTTCCAGCGTAAAAGCGTCATGTTCCGGGCTACCGCTTGCCGCTAAATGCGAAAATACACTTTTTACGATGATTTTATCGCTGCTTTTCAACTTTGTCAGCAGTTCGCTCAGGTCATCCGGCTCAAATCCCAGTCGATGCATCCCCGTATCGACCTTAATATGTATCGGATAAGGCGCTGGCCCTGCAGGCGACAAGCTGCTCATAAAGGCTTCCAGTTCTGCAAAGCTGTATATTTCCGGCTCCAGCTGGTAAGCAATCAGCTGCTCGAAAGTCTCCGGCCCCGGACTCATCACCACAATCGGAAGCGTAATGCCACTTTTCCGAAGCGCAATCCCTTCGTCAACGTAGGCAACAGTCAGGTAATCCACCTTATTAAATTGCAACAGATTGGCAATTTCAAAACTGCCACTTCCGTAGGAAAAAGCCTTTACCATCACCATTAATTTCGTACCCGGCTTTAACAGCGTCTTGTAGGTATTAAGGTTATGCTCTAAGGCATTCAAGTTAATTTCGAGCGTCGTTTCATGCGTTTGTAAAGTAAGCGCCCTGCTTACCCTTTCGAAGCCAAAAACACGGCTTCCCTTGATCAGCACGGTACTGTTCTGAATCCCGAGCTGTGGGAGATGCGCAAGTAGCTCCTCCGTCGTGTCAAAAAACTGAGCGTCCATCTGGAATAAGGCCGCCTGTTGCCGAAGGTGCTCGCCAACACCGACCAACCGATCGATTCCCTTTCCCTCCAGCATCGTTGCAATCTTAACATAAAGCGCCCTTGTATCCTGTGCGGCTATCGGCAAATCCGAGAGTATCACCGTTCGATGAGGATGCTGCCGCTGCTGCTTCAGAAAATCTAAAGCAATCAATAAAGACGATAAATCATTGCTATAAGAATCGTCGATGATAGAGCAGTTATTGATTCCCTTTTTCAATTCCAAGCGCATACTTATCGGCAGAAGCGTCTGCAAACGGCTCATAATAACCGGCATTTCATAGCCCATTACCAACATCACCGCCCAACAGCAAATCAGGTTTTCTATGGAGGCCCTATCCGTAAAGGGCACCGTTAAGCGCTGCGCTTGTCCCTCAACATTTGCTTCCAGCACATATCGCTGGGCTTTCGCCTGCCAATGCGCATCAACCGATAACGTGGCTCCCTCCCCGATCGTCCAGGTAAAATGCTGCCTGCCGGGTACCGCTATTGTGGCATCCACGTATGTTGGATTATACACCACCATGTCGGCAACGCTAAAAAGCCTCAACTTTTCACGTGTTTTCTCTTGGATTGAAGCGAAACCATCGTCGTGCGCATGGCCGATATTCGTCAACACGCCCAGCGTCGGCTTCACCATCACCTCAATAGCTTCCATTTCGCCGACTTTGCTGATCCCTGCCTCAATAATAGCCAGGTTATGCTGCGCATCCATTTGCCAGAGCGACAGCGGCACGCCCAGTTGGGAGTTGTAGCTTTTCGGACTCCGAACGATCTCGTATTCCGGCGACAGCAGCTGATATAGCCATTCTTTCACAATGGTTTTACCATTACTTCCCGTAATGGCAATCACGGGATAATCGAATTGCCTGCGATGATAGGCGGCTAGCAACTGTAACGCGTGCAAGGTATTCGGTACGACAAGCCAATTGCTGTGGGGGCAGTCCGCAATCTCAAAAGCCTCCGCATGCACCACAAAATTCCGCACTCCCGACCGATAGGCCTCCTGTAAAAACTGGTGGCCGTCTCTCCTGCCGACGAGCGCAAAGAACAGCGCCTGCCTGGAGTTCGTTATTTTACGGCTATCGTATGCTAAGGTATTAATCACGGCAGCGGGGTCGACCAATTGGATAGACGTCGCGCCAATAACATCGGCGATCTCTTTTATATTGTAAACCTTATTGCTCATCTGCTTGGACTGAATGTCTTTTATCCTCTTCACCGGACTGTCCAAAATTGAGTATTTTTTAGGAATACGCCAATTTTTTGCGATTTTAGAAGCATGGATGATGAGCGAGCGATAAAACCCAAGATTTATACCAAGCGCGAAGCAAAATTAAAAGCAGAAAGCTACTGCGCTTATCAGGAACGCAGTCAGCAGGAAGTGCGCGATAAGCTCTATGCCTGGGGACTGCACCAGGGTGAGGTGGAAGAAACCATTGCCGACCTGATTACCGAGAACTTTTTAAATGAGGAGCGCTTTGCCCTAGCCTACACCTCCGGAAAATTCAAGCTCAAAGGATGGGGAAGAATACGGATTAAGCAGGGACTCAAAATGCATAGGGTATCGCCACGACTCATTCAGGATGCCCTGAAGGCCATCCCCCCCGAGGAGTATCTGGAGAAATTAGAGGCCTTGCTGGAGAAAAAAGCAGCGATTTTGAAAGAGTCCGACCCCTATAAAAGGAAAAATAAACTCGTGCAATATGCGCTATCCAAAGGCTACGAAAACGACCTGATTTTTGATATCCTGAGTCACAATAACTTATAAAATACTTTACATTTTTTTAAAAAATAATTTGCTGGAAATGTAAAACTGCCTATATTTGCATCACCAAAACGGAAAAAACGACCTCAAAAAGGTCAAAACAAGCGAAAGTAGCTCAGTTGGTAGAGCGCAACCTTGCCAAGGTTGAGGTCGCGAGTTCGAACCTCGTCTTTCGCTCCGAATCCTTTCTCTCGGGAAAGGATTTTAATTTTAAAAGCTACTATAGCTGCTGAAGTGGTGGAACTGGTAGACACGCAGGACTTAAAATCCTGTTCGCCCAAAAGCGAGTGCGGGTTCGATTCCCGCCTTCAGTACAAAAAGGCCAATCCAAACGGATGGCCTTTTTTTTATGTCGGCCCATTGAGAGACATTGGAGCTACTTCATATTTTAAGTTCCATTCTTTTATATTTTCTAAAATCGGCAAAAAAGCTAAGCCTTTTTCAGACAGCTTATATTCTACCCTTGGCGGTATCTCCTTATAGGCCAATCTTTCCAATAGTCCATCCTCTTCCAACTCTTTTAGTTGTTCGGTCAGTACTTTCCTTGAAATGAGTGGTATAATGGAATCTAGCTGACCAAAACGAATGGTACGATTGCCAATAACATCTATGATTATTGGTTTCCATTTATTGCCAATAGTGCCAATAGCTCGCGTAAATGGGCAATGCGAATTGCAAAACCTGTCGTCTCTCATATATAAAAAATTGTAGTTACCCAATAGTAACCAGAATATACTATAATAGTTACAAAGATAAACTATTGATAATACCTTTGCGAACAGATTTAAAAATATATAGTAATGAGTAGATTAATAAACAAAGTAGCAGTTATTACAGGTGGTAATAGTGGCATTGGGTTTGGCATTGCCCAAGAATTTAAAAATGAAGGTGCTAAAGGAGTTATTGTTGGCAGAAATCAGGAAACATTAGATCGTTCTGTAGCTCAGCTTGGAGATAACTTTATAGCGATCAATGCCGATGTAACCAACCTTGCCGACTTGGAACGAGTATTTAAAGAAACATCTGAAAAGTTTGGTAAAATAGACGTGATCGTAGCCAATGCCGGCGGTGCAGTTACAGGAGCAGCATTTGGTTCTGTGGAAGATATTGGCGAATCCGACTATGACAAGACGATGAATTTAAACCTGAAAAGTGTTTATTTCACTGTTCATAAAGGACTGCCGTATATGAATGATGGTGGTTCTATTATTCTTCTCGGGTCAAACGCAGCGCATCGGGCATATTCCAATTTTACGCTTTATGGCGCTACCAAGGCGGCTGTAATCCATTTTGCAAAAGGATTTTCGAACGACCTTTTAGGCAGAAAAATCAGAGTAAACGTAATAACGCCAGGCACAACAGATACACCGGTATTTGAGAGGTTTGTTCCTACGGAACAACTTGAAGCTGTAAAAAAATACTGGGCAGACGAAATGCCGATAGGCAGAATTGGGCAACCATCTGACATTGGTAAAACAGCAGTTTTTCTAGCTTCTGATGATTCTTCGTTTATGCTTGGTGCTGAACTCCTTGTTGATGGTGGTATGACCTATTTGTCGCCAACTAAATAATTGACCCACGCCGGCAAGAGTTTGATCATGTACAGGTTTATCGATACCTCCTAGTAGCGGCACCGGAAAAGATGCTTGCTTGGAACAACACTTTATATTATCTTGCAGTTTCAATTTCTATGTATCCTTGAAGATTTAGAAAACAAAATTAAAAACGTAGTATATGCTAACCGATATAAACCCAAAGCTGCCGATGCGAAATAAAGCCGCAACAAAGGATTTCTACCTAAACCGGTTAGGTTTTAAGGAATTCGGGCATGCCGACTACCAAGAGTATCTCATGGTTGAAAAAGATCGTATCCAAATTCATTTTTTTGCATTTGAAGCACTTGATCCGAAAACGAATTACGGACAGGTTTATATCCGGACCGACAATATTGAAGCATTATACGAAGAGCTATTAAGGAACAAGGTCGCCATACATCCCGCAGGCCATCTTCAAACAAAGCCGTGGGGACAAAAAGAATTTTCACTGCTAGATCCGGATAACAATCTACTAACTTTCGGACAAACGATATAACGATCATTCATCCCCAATTAACTAGGCTGTCTCAGATAAATAAACTTCTGGGCCTCGGTTGAGGCAGACCTTCTTCCAAAAAGAAAGCCTCCTGGCTAACCACTAAAAATGCGGTTTCCACCTCAAACTTTTCCGATGCTATCCAGTTTTAAAAACAGCAATAAAGCCATCAAGTATAAACATCGGTTAGCGCCGAAGGAAGGAATATAAGAAAATGGACGAAAAAAATAAAAGCGAGGATAAGAGCGAGCATAAAATCTTCTCCGTCAACTTAGCTAAAGATCAAAAGATAAGCCTGCCCGTAATTGAAGAACAGCTACGTGTAGAAAAGAAGACAGTAAAGACCGGAAGTGTACACATTTCGAAGAGCACATACAAAGATGAGGCCATTATTGAAGTGCCGGTAAGTAAGGAAAAAGTTATCGTAGAAAAAAAAGTCTTCAACACGTATATAGACACCCCACCTCCCCCTATTAGACAAGAAGGTGATAAAACGATCATTTCGGTTGTCAGAGAGGTGCTAGTGGTAGAAAAACGGCTGATGCTTACCGAAGAAATACATATTACCAAGCAGAAAACGGAAGAGATTGTGGAAGTAAAAGAAAGCCTTCAAAAAGAAGAGGTCACAGTGAAAAGACAAAAATAATGGCACAGGTATTGGCCTATTCATTACGGTACTGATCATCAAGATCAGTGGTAAAGTTGAAGTTGGAAACATTAAAAAAGAAAAGTTATGTCACATACAGTAATAGGCGTATTTCAGTATACGAGTGAAGCACAAGAGGCAAAAAAATATTTACTTGCCAACGGATTTACTGAAGCGAATATCGATATCGCCACTAACTATTCCCAAGCAGGCGAAGAACCAGAAAGGGATGAAGATTTTTTTGATAAAATGGGCGATTTTTTTACGAATCTCTTTGGTGATAAAGAGGAGGACGTTGCCCGTTACACGGAAGCCAGCCGTAATGGTACGGTTGTCACCGTGCATGCCATGAGCGCCGACGAAGCCGAAGTTGCCGGCCGCGTTTTAGATAATTATGGAGCGGTTGATGTTAATGAATATGCCGAAAAATATCGGGGTGCTACGACAGATACATCAACAGATCTTGCAGGATCGGCGTCTATCCCGGTTATTGAAGAAGAAATGCATGTAGGAAAGCAGGAAGTCGAAACCGGCGGTGTGCGCTTACGGAGTACAATTATTAACCGACCGGTTGAAGAAAGTATCCGCTTAAGGCGAGAACATGTGATTGTTGATCGGACTCCGGTTGACAGACCGGCTACCGAGGCCGATTTTAAGACCTTCCAGGAAGGCTCGATAGAAATTACCGAACACGAGGAAGTCCCTGTTGTGTCTAAGGAAGCCCGAGTGGTAGAAGAAGTTAATCTAAAAAAAGAGGTGGAAGAAAAAGAGGAGACCATTCGGGACAGCGTACGTAAAACCGATGTGGAAGCAGAGCCCATCGGCAATGAAAGCAGACTAAATACGGATAGGAATTTATAATAATAAACGTCGCTGCCGATAGCTTTTAACCAAGGCAGATGGAATTTCCATTCTGTCTGCCTTGGTTAAAAGTTTTTTTTATTAATGGCGCACTTTAAACAAACACACTATTAGCTATGCAAATTCGGAATTTATCTTATGTATTTTCAAAGTTTACTCCATGTAAATTCAAAATAAATTTCATGTATTTTCAAAATTCAAAGTAAAAGCCACACAAGCCGTTACACCAAAGCTTTTCACTAATATGGACTATTTCGCTGAGCTGGCAAGTCCACAACCCGTGAACAAAACCTTAATTTACGGCGGTGATGAAAATCAAGAGCGCACAAAATATAAGGTATTAAGCTGGAGAGATATCGGGAGACTATAAATTAATTTTATCTCCATTTTTTTAAAAATCAGTCCTTACGGAGCGGAACAAACGTAAACATCCATTTCACCGGATTTTGCCAATCCTTTCCCTTGAAACGATTAACCGGTAGTTTTACCAATACCTCATTCCAACCCCTTTTTAAATAAATCCTAGTAGGCTCTCTGAACGTATAACCTTCATCTCGCAGCGGCTTTTCCAGATCGCCTTTCATTCCCGCCTGTATCCAGCGCGGAGGTTCTATCAATTGATGATTAACCCAAAGACAACTGCCGCGATCGTCCCAGGTATTCGAAGCCGGAGAATCGGACGCATAAGAGCGTGACAAATCATTGAAGCCAATCCAAAAGGCCCGTATTTGATCCTGATCACTCCAAACTTTCGTGCGGGCATACCAGGTTGTTTGTTCCTGCGGATTCGGCACCAATCCCTGAAGAATATCAGCCCACCAGTGCCGCAAGATTAAGGTTCCTCCCACGGCTTCAAAAGCAGCTTTTTGATGATCATAACCCTTGGCCATTTCCGGCGCAAAGCGCGCCTCCGAGTTTCCATCGTTTTCATAAGGCCCGTAAAACTGCCAGATCAAATCACTTTGCTTTACATAAGGAAAAGGAAGATTTCTGAAGTACTTTTTTTTATGCGTCAATAGCCGATCTTCAAAACCTGCAAAAGCATGCCCCTCCGCCGTCGTTATATTGTCAATATTGCACCGCCATTCAGGTGTGCCCCCTCCCCTCCAACTGCGTTCAGCAAAAGTTAGCAAGGCCAGATATACCGCATTCTGCAATAGTACAGCCGTTTCTTTCCCAACTGCGCGGTCCGGCCAGCAGCATAAGGTACCCCCCAACAATCGATCATTTCCCTGCACCTGTTCTCCTATGCGACGAAAGAATAACGTCGTTACAGACTCCAGCGGATCCATATGATTAATGTAAAGATGCCTTGAGTCGATGTAACGGGCAGCAGCCGTATCCGCTACAGGCTGAGGACCCCCCATCCAAAGTTGGCGGATGGTTTGCTGTGGCAGATTCCCCCCCGGCTCCCATCCAATGGTTCGCTTTCCCAAGCTATCCAAAAAACCGACCATCTCCGGCAGAAAGTTCGGATTGGTAATTTTTACTTCATCCCCGCCAATATGGATATACGGCAAATCGTAGTTTGCACAAAATTCGGTTAATAAGCGTTTGATATATTGCATGCCCCGTGCCGACTGCATATTTACCCCTAACGCTCTTTCAAAAGCCCCGCTATGTCCCGGCATATCAATTTCCGGCACTAACGTAATATGACGTTCATTAGCATAAGCAATCAGTTCCCTGAATTCCGCTTCCGTATAGTAATTCCCTGGCCAACGCAGCATGTTCGTGGCATCCGTTAAGACAGGGAATGCTTCACTTGCCAAGCGCCAGGCTATATCTTCCGTAAAATGGAAATGGAAAATATTCATTTTATAAGCCGCCATCACATCCAGTTGCTTTTTCAGCAACCTCATGGTCTGGTAGTTTCGCCCGACATCAACCAAGTAACCTCTCCATGCAAATGCAGGCCAGTCCTTTATTTTACAGGTCGGCACAGTCCCTTTATCTGTGATAAGTTGCCTGAACGTTTGTATAGCATAAAAAATCCCTTTAGCCCGGTTCGCTTCTATCCGCACGTTATTACCGGTAACTTCAAGTTCATAGGCCTCTTCACTGTTAATCGGTGCCTCCACCGTTCCCAGCCGCAGCTCCAAACAGGGTTCATTCGTTACACTTTGCGCAAAGCGGGTATCAAAGCCATGCGACGCAAGTAATTGAGCTAATAGCGTTAACTCATGCCTGAACTTGAGCGAATCCTCGACGACGATTGTCAGTGGTCGATTTAAAGTAAACTGGCTTTTGGTCCATTTCACCTCCTGCGGATAAGGTATTAAGGCCAACTCTGCTTGCACGACCTCGGACTTAACTACCGTTAGATAAAACAAGAAAAAGAATAAGGTTCTTAACTTTTTAAATCGGTTCATCTTCATTTGGCGCCGCTTTATTTCCATTTAACCGGAATAAAAACAATCGACTTATAGTTGTCTTTCTCGTATAATATACCAACGGTTCTCTTCCCAAGTCGAACAAGATCAGAATAAGCTGCATAACCACCTTTATAAGCAAGAGGGGCCGTGGCAACCCGCTTATTATAAAACCAATGTTGACCATCATCTTTGCTCAAACGTAAGGTCAGGCTGTCGCGGTTCTGCGTAGCTGCCGCATTACAGAAAGCCAGTATCCGATTTCTCTTATCTAAAAAGGAAAGCACACTTCCCTGATTAACCGGATCCGGCAATTGCTTATCATAAAAGGTAGTGTCCCAAGTCGCCCCCCCATCCTTACTGATACTCACGATTCTATTTCGCACCTGTCCCTGCTGGTTACGGGTGTTCATCAAGAGCCTGCCTCCAGTCAACTCAGCCGCCATCGACTCATTCCCCCCTTCAAACGAAACGCTCTCACCCAGTTTAAACGTCTTCCCATGATCATCCGTATAATAACCATGTGCCCGGTAGTCTTTGAACGCATCTTGTGGCATGCCGGCAGAATGGTTGGCCGCAATAAAGATCCTTCCCTTAAACTTCCCGGCCTCGAGCTGCACCGCATGTCCGGGCGTATTCGCATAACTGCGCCAATCCTCCTTAAAACGGTAAGCAGGATTAAAAGCGGGTTGATTGGGTCGATGCGTCTGCAGTGTAATATTCACAGGTTCAGACCATGTTTGTCCGTGATCCGTGGAAGTAACATACCATACCTCACGTACCCCTTTTCCCCGGCGCACCTCACCCTCATGATTATTACCCGTATTATAAAACAAAAAAATACGGCCTTGCGGATAAGCAGGATCCGTTAAATCCACTACTGGCGCCGGATTGCCCGCTTGTAAATCGCCGTAATCGACCACCTTTTGCAAGGTGTTCCAGGTTTTTCCGTTATCGGCACTCCGTTTCATCACAATGTCGATATCCCCAAAGTCACCCGCATGAGCCACCCTGCCCTCGCAAAACGCGAGTAAATCGCCATTTTTAAGTTTAATAATGGCGGGAATCCGATAGCTTTGATATCCTTCCCTTTCAGAAACAAAAACTGCCTTTTCAGCAGTAGTATCTTCCGGCAATCCCTCAATCTTTTCCTTTGCAAAGCTCATCTGCTGCAATAGCAGCATACACCAGGCTACCACCATCGATTTTTTGATCATATTCTCTTATTTTATCTTGTTTTACGTAAATATTCATCCAGCAGTAAATAGCAGTACCACTCTTGCCGAGGTAGATGAAAGGGCCCCTTAAACAAATTTCCTTTGGCCGTCTGCGCAAGGCGGCCATCCCGATGAAGATAACCAAACCATTCGCCATGCACCCGATCATGAAAATGTCCATACGCATATTCATGGATCATGCGGTGCCATTGCGCATACTTTTCGTTCCCCGTCATCAAGTAAGCAAGCAAAGTAGCAATGATGGCCTCATTTTGTGGCCACCAGAATTTCATATCCTGCCAATACTCCTGTACCGGTTTACCATATACATCGCTGAAATATAAAATACCACCCTGTTCTTTATCCCATCCCCTTTCCCACATATAATCAAGCATCCTACATCCCAGCTGAATCAATGCCGGATCATTGTTCCGGTGTTTCGCCTCATGCAATATAAACCAGGCTCCTTCAATTGCGTGCCCCGGATTTAAGGTCCGGCCATCTATATGATCAATGATACGACCATCAGGTGCCACCTGCTCCATCACACATCGGATATCATCTTTCACAAAATCCGATTCAATTTCACTGATCCAATTACTGATCGCTTGGTCGCAACGTTCATCACCGATAATTCCCCGTAACTGCTGCGCCGTATTCATCATAATCATCGGTACGCCGATACCCTTCGAAGGTCGCGTATTCATAAACTTGGCTGGCAATTGAAGCTCACCGGAAGCATAGCGCAAACAGCTACCGAACAGCGTGCGGGCGTAATCAGCAGCCTCCTTACTCCCGCTTGCTTTGGCGTAAGCGGCTAAAGCAATCACCGCAAAAGTTTCCGAGAAAAAATAACGGCGTTTCCGAATCGGTTCGCCCGATCGGGTCACATGGAAGAACATCCGTCCATCCTGATCAAAGCAATGCTTCATCAAGAAGTCATATCCAAGCTTTGCGCCTTTCAACCATTCTTCTCGCTTTTCTATTGTATTGTAAAGTGTCGCCAGTAACCACGTAGCCCGTCCCTGAATCCAAACCGCCTTATCATCATCAATTAAACTACCGTCCTGATCGCGCATCAACAGAAAACCACCATTTTCCTCATCATAAGACCGCGGAAACCAAAATGGAACGGTATCATGCAACAGTTGGTTCTTATAAAACTGTTTCAATGCCTTTAGCTCTTCTATCGTGTACATCATGTTATTCAGTTATATCCATGCTAAATGTCGATACCGGCACCCCCTGCTCGCTAACCAGATTCGCGCGTGTGAAAGGCTGCCAGGCATAACGGAGTGCCTTTGGAAAAACACCTTTAGGTACTTCGATCCGTATTATATTATGCTGTATCTCCACCGCTGTGGGTAGCACATTTCCTTTCGTGTCAATCCATTCAAAGTCCTTTACCGGCTTACCGTCAGCCGTTTTCAAGTCGGTGGTAAAATATAGATTCAAAACCGCTCCCCCTCGGTTCATTTCCTTTACTTCAGGTGCATCCGCCAAGATATCCCGACCATAACTATGCGCCAATGCCAAATTGGCCAAACGTTCGCCAACCGGAATCTTGTTGGTCGGATGTACATTCAATGAATCACCAACATCAGCACTGATAGCCATCCACGTATTCGGAATCTCCTGCTGAAGACGCCTTTGTACATCCCTAAAATATGGCCATGCCGGCCGGCCTATACTAGTAAGTTGCACATAATAAAAAGGCAGGCTATCCTGATTAAAAAACCGACGCCAACCCTGAATGAAGGTCTTGAAAAGTTTCGTATAAAGCTCCGGATTATGCACATTGCTTTCACCCTGGTACCAAATAACCCCTTTGATCGTAAAATCCCTTAATAGCGCCACACCTGCTTCAAAATTATAGGCCGGTTCGTAAGGGTGCCTTTGCCCGGGATTTGTTGCAAACTTTAAATTCACATCAGCCCTCCCGCGATTCCAGTCCATAATAAAATCAGATTTCCGCCAGTTATTGAGCATATCCACCAGCAGCGGATCATTCTCCAGGCTGCAGCGATCTATCCACGACTCGATCCCCGAGCCACCTACCGCAAGCTGTATCAAGCCAATCGGTACGCCCGTTTCCTGTTGCAATCTGTTACCGAAGACATAGCCAATGGCCGAGAAGCTCGCGGCATCTACCGCGTTCACCCGCTTCCATATGCCGTTAAAATACTGCAATGCGTTCGTCTTCCTGAGATCTTCTTTAGACCAGGCCTTATCACTCGTGGGCGTGGCCCCTTGAAGCTGATACAAGCGTAAATTCATGCTGCTGTCTGCCTGCTGTGCAAGCATCGCTCCCCCTTGGGCAGCCCGCAGCGGAAAAGCCATATTCGATTGCCCGCTACACAACCATACATCACCCACTAAAATGTCCCTTAGCACGATATTTCGATTTTCACTCCGCACAAGCAGCTGATAAGGCCCTCCCGCTTCCCTTGCGCGCAATGATACGGTCCAACACCCGTTCTCGTCGGCTTCTGCCATGCCTTGCTCCTCGCCCAAACGGACTTCCACGCGCTGCCCGGAATTCGCTATTCCATAAATATGAATAGGCCTTTCGCGCTGCAGCACCATATGATCGGCAAATACCCTTGGCAGTTGTAAACCACCGTAATTTCCCGTTATTTTTTTAAAGACCGTTTTGGCAATAATTTCAGCACCCTCTTCATTCGGATGCAGGTTATCCGGAAACAAATCGGGTCGGCTATGCAAAGGTTCCTTTAGGTTGATCAATTGAGCCTGATGTGTTTTGGCAATAAGGGGCAGCAGTTTCTGAATTTGCTTATACCACTCAAAAGTACCCGATTTAAAGCGGGGATGACCGCTAAAAATGGGCGTTAACACGCACACATAAAGCTTTACCTTTGGATTTACCTCCTGTAAGGTATCAAGCAGCCAATGATAATCCCGCTCAAACTGATCCCGGTAATGGGGCCAATTACGCGGATCCGTATCATTCAAGCCGAGATGGACGATGGCGACATCCGGCTTAAAAGCCGATGCATCCAAAAATTCCTGCGTCTTGAAATAAGGATTATGTCCGTTTTTTAATAAGGTTGCCCCACTATGGCCAAAATTACCGACCTGATATTTCGATCCCAGTAACTGCTGTAATTGCGCCGGATACGATTGTACAGAAGGGTCCTGCAAACCATATCCATAAGTAACCGAATTACCCATACAAGCTACCTTCATCACCTCGGTAGCGCCGCTTTTAAACACATACAAGCAGCAGATCATAAAAAAGCAAACACCTTGCTTTATCTTATTCTTCTTGAAAATCATTTGTGGTCGGTTTTAGTAGTGATAATTGCAGGAGTACAACAGCTAAAACAATAAAAGCCAGCACTGCGAAAGCACGCCCCAGATGGCCTGAATCAACAAATCTTCCCAGAAGATCCGTAATAAACGCCCCGGAAAATACCCCCACCATATTCATTAAGCCGTAAGCCGTTGCCCGATGTTTGGTGTCGACGAACTGACAAAGGATCGGCATATTGTTTGCATCGAACATACCGAAGCCCAGGCCAAAACCCAGCGCTGCCAATAGCACAAACAGCAAGCTGTTTCCGAAGCCCAAAAGTAGCAGCGCAGGTACCGTTAAACCCAGTCCGATCGCACTGCAATAAATCCGTCCTTTTATATGCTTATTCACCCAGGCATCCGATAGCATCCCACCAAAAATGACCCCCACAAAAGACGACCCGGCAATTGTAATCGTCGATAAAGGCCCGGCCGCTGCCATTGGGATATTCAGATTATTCGAAAACAAGGTAGGAAGCCAATTCTTCGTAGCCCAACCCGGCAAACTGGGAATGGCAAAATACAGTAAGATCATCCAGAAGGAGCCGTTCCGCAACAAAACCGACAGCCCACTGAAAGGTGTTCTTGTAACGGTAGGTGGTGTCGTTGCCGTGGGTCTATATTCTTTCAATAGCCATACCAGCACCAGCGCATAAGCCATACCGATGTAACCAAAGGTATGAAAAGTAGCCTGCCAGGAGGTATTGCTGGCAATTGTAGCCCCGAAACCTCCCAGTGCCTGCCCGAAATAAAGCCCTGTCATATGTAAGCCTACGGCCAAAGAGCGGGTCCGCTTTTGATGATAATCGGCGATAAGCGAAAGACCGGCAGGAATATACAAAGCTTCACTAACCCCCATAATAGCCCTTAAAACATAAAGCTGATGATAAGTGCTTGCATAGCCCATACCAAATGTGACGCCCGACCAAACAAACAAGCTACCAACGATCAACCATTTACGATTCGTTTTGTCGGCTATCATACCCGCAAGGGGACTCATTATACCATAAATCCATAAAAAGACCGCCATGAGGTGGCCAAAATTCGTAGCCAGTTTCAGTTCCGTGATGTCAACCTGCATGGCGGGTTTCATCGTGGCCAGCATTTGCCGATCGAGGTAATTCAATAGAGCCACTACCCACAGTAAGGCTACTACTAACCAAGGATAATATTTCTTTCGGTTCATTGCGCGGTGTTTATCATTGGTTTTGTCTATCTATTGGTCATTTATCATTTTAACTTTCCCTTTAACACCAGCGGCGTTCGAATGCCGGCTTTCACCTCCCCACTCGGTATATATACCTGCCCTCCCCACCATACTGCGGTGGTTGTAACCGGTGCATTTATCGGAAGTTCCTCTTTAACCCGCCAAGTATCAGTTAAGCTATTGTATGCCCAAACTTTCCGCCCGAAACCCGGATGTGCGATCTGTATGTTATTCTTTTCGTCGATCAATGCCCGCTTCTTTTCACTATCTTCTTCCACTGCAATTTCGCTCAGCAATCTTTCCACCTTTTTAAACGTAGCGCCCTGATCGCCGCTGAATATCCAAATTTCATCTTCACCCATTGCGAGCCCTGTACCTGCCGATAAAGCTTCTGGTAAAGGCGCTTTAGCAATCCATTTTTTTGATTTGATTTGATATTGCCAAACACCCTGATAAAAATCACTCAGCGTCCCTTCATTCCTTTTTCTGCCCCCAATTAAATAGATAGCATCACCCAGGCTAAACAAATAAGCGTGGGAAACAGGGTAGGGCAGATTCACTTGTCTTATCCATCCTTTCTCCGGTTGCCGCATATCCAAGGCAAGCAACTGATCAGAAACGCCCTTCTCCAGCTCGCCACCGGCCAAATAAAGGATATCGCCCACAGACGTCATCGCTGCATTGCTTAACCGAAACGGCAGTGGTAGCAGTTTTTTTACTTGAAGGTGTTTGCCCTTCTTCCGGTATTGCAGCAAGAGCGTTTGATCGCTCAATCCTTCCCGATTTTCTCCTCCGGCAATTACCATCCCATCCGCCGTGCTCCAACTCGCACCATAAGCGAGATCAACCGGCAGTTCAACCTGATCCATCAACTCTTCCGCGTTCTTTGTCTTTTTATAAACATAAACCTGCCGGTGATAGGCCTTTACACCCCCCTCCCAAGGCAGTTTGTCCGGAAAATTTGCACCTCCTCCAATTAAAAGCAACGAATCGCACACCCCCACAATGGGGCCGGCCAAACCTGGATGTACCGTCCCCTTAGCTGCGCCGGGTATTGAAAAGGCTACCGACCAATCAAGCTGCCTTTGTTCATGCCGGCCCTTCACCGATATGGCTATTGTCATGAATATAAGAGAAATAATACGATAAAAACCTGTGTTCATTATAAAAAATTGGTGCTCAAGGCAAAACCGACCGGAATTGGTCAAAACCCAGGGCCAGAACATCTTTTCTAAAGCGCTCGGTTTCCTCTTCACCCATATTCTGTACCGGCAAACGAAAACCACCGCAATCGATGCCTACCAATTTCATGTAGGCCTTGCCTGTTGCGATGCCCCCATACTTACCGAGCAATCTAATCATATCGATCGACTGTTGCTGCAACTTTTGTGCGTCCCCAAGCTTAGCCGATTCAAAAGCAGCGATAAGCTTGTGGTAAAGCGGAGCGGCATAATTGAAGGTGCTACCCACCGCACCCTTCGCCCCGAGCACTAAAGCCGATAACATATTTTCATCACGCCCCCAGAGCATATCATATTTACCCGCTGCAAAATGTAAGCAGGTTAAAAAATCCATGAAATCTTCATGCGTGTATTTAATGCCCGCAAAATTGGGTATGTTGCCATCAACGGCCGCTAAAAGATCGGCCATTTGAAAACCAACGCCGGTCAGCACCGGAATATGATAATAATAGAAAGGCATGTCCGGAACCGCAGCAGCCACCGCTGCACAGCAATCCGCAAGCGCCGCTACATGCGGCGGCTTAAAATAATACGGTGCCGTGAAAGAAACCCCATAGAGCCCGAGCCGATAAGCCTCCTTTGCCAATTCCTTGCAGTCGCTCAGGCAGGTACCCCCTAGCAATGCCATTACGTTAAAGTCATTGTCTTCCGCGGTGGTCACCGCCCAAGCCTCCATAACAGCAACCTTTTCGGCAAAGGTCATCGAGGCCCCTTCCCCTGTAGAACCGCAAATAAAAGCACCAGCAACGCCATTGGCTTTCAAAAATCGATAATAATCGGCAATACCCGTTAAATTAAGTGCTCCCGAGGCATGCATCGGTGTAAAAGGAGCAGCAATTAAACCCGCTAAGTGTTTATTCATGTTTGTTATCATTTAATTTCGTACACTCAATCTAAAATTGCGAATAGCCATCAGTCTGCGCGAGCGATCGGTTATTTGTTAAGGTATTCCGATCAATCGGCCAGTATAACTTATACGCATCGGAAGCAGGAAGCCCGGTGTACTTATAAACAAAAGCATCACCAAAACGACGCAAATCATACCAGCGCTTCCCCTCTCCCACAAACTCAAAAAAGCGTTCTTGCAAGATGGCCTCCGCAGGATTAGTGTCCACAAGTTGATTGGGATAGCCGTGTACGGCAGCTTGATAATTACTTCCATAGGCTCTTTGACGGACCTGATTTATTTCGTCGGCCGGATTCTCGCCCAAGATCGCTTTCGCTTCCGCCAGCAACAGAAGTAAATCAGCGTATCGATAAATCGGATAATCATTGGTATAGGCCCTCATTCCTGCATTCTGTTCGCCCTGAAATTTTCTCAGGAAACAACCCGCCATACGGTATTTTCCCTCGTTATCCTTTTCATAGGCCGCCTGGATACTGGTATTTTTTCGCGTATCGTCCTCCTCAAATTTTCTATAGGTCTGTATTTTAGTGGGGGCGCGCAGTATACCGCCATAATTATCGGCCGTTACACTAAATTGCCTATTTTCAAGCGAATCATAGAAATTCGCAATCAAACCCGTTTGCGGAACAAAATTGCCGATAAACCCTAATGTAGCTTCATTCAGTTGATGCCTGATTACAAAGATCATTTCCGCATTTCCTTTGTTGGCGGCATCAAATACTTCCCTATAGCTTGTTAGTAGGTTCAAAGACAAGTTGCTTTGTACCTCAAGCAGCGCTTGTTTAGCGACCTCCGCGTCTGCTGCCCCTCCCTCGCGGTGTGCGGTCCATAAAAAAACTTCCGCTTTCAGCATCAGCGAAGCAGACTTTGACCAGAACGCTTTGTTGCTTCGGATACTATAATCCGAGACAAAATGGCTTATCGACGTCTCAATATCCTGCCTCACCAAGTCCAATACTTCATTAGCGGGGCTCGCTTCCTTTGCTAAATTAGCAACATCAATATCCGCTATTGCCTCCGTTTGCAGAATGGCCTTCCCCCAAGAACGATACAATTGAAAATAATAAAAGGCCCGCATACCATGGGCAATGCCCAAATAATATTGCTTGGTTGCTTCGGTTACAACATTTGTGCTATTCAATTTGCTGATCAATAAATTCAATTGATTGATGTTACTATAGAAATCTCCATAATTACTTACACCGGGGTTATCCAGGTCAAGGTTATGTAACCACATCCGTTCCAGGCCCTGCGAGGCTTCACCGGTAAAGGAGGCTGAGGTACCGGCATCATTTCCAAAAATATCGCCTCTCAGTTCGCCCAGATACATAAAACCTTGCGCATGGTCTCGGAAACGGGTATGCAAACCCGTAACAAAGGCGTCAAATTGATCCGGCGTTTTCCAATAGCTGGCATCGCTGATGGTACTCACCGGTACCAAATCCAGCTTTTTATTGCACGAAGTAAGGCCCGTGGCACCTATGCTGATCGCTATAAGCGATATGATCATTGTAGTTTTCATTTAAATAATTTTTTCTTTCAATGGCAATGAAGTTGCTATACTATTTTTTACATTCGTTCATTTGATAAAGGATGATCTCACCGATCTATCGCCTTAAAATGAAACCTGAACACCTACTACAAAAGAGCGTGGCGTTGGATACGTACCACTGTATATTCCCGTCGCGAGGTTACTCGCGTTCACCGGCGGCTCAGGCGTCGGGCCCGAAAACCCGGTGATGTAAAACAAATTGTTAGCACTTACATATGCTCTAGCCTGCGAAAGCAAATGCGTTTTTGATAATAGGCTTTTGGGCAGATCGTACGACAAGGTGATTTCACGCAAAGCCAGGTAATCCCCTTTTTCATAGAACCTGGAATTATTACTGTTCAACACCGGGTTTGCGTTATTTCCGCGCGTATAATTCTGTTTCGAACCCGCCACCTGATCGGCAAAATATACTTTTGGAATATCCGTTACCGTATTTGTTGGAGACCAAGCCTGTTTCTGCAGCTCGATGTAATTGAAAGTTCCCTGATAATTTCCCAAGGTACGCGCTACCAAATCGTTATAGATGGTATGTCCCAACGCAAACTCCCAGTTCGTAAATAAGCTCAGGGCTTTATAGCTTAAATTGGTTGTAAATCCCCCCGTCCATTTCGGATTAATATTACCGATATAGACCTGATCGCGCGAATCGATGATATTATTGCCATCTACATCCAGCCAGTTTACGTCGCCCGGTGTGATGCGTCCATTCGGCCCGGCCGGCAAATTTGGTCCGGTAATCCCGGCGATAGCATCGGTTCGATTACCGGCTAACTGTTGCACCTCTTGTTCATCCTTAAAAATAGAAACCTGTTTATAGGCATAAATGTCGCCCATCGATTGCCCCTCCTGATAACCACCGACCCAAACGACCTGACCTGATTTCGGATCATAGACCTGTAAGCCGCCCTGGCGATTATGCTCGTTGCCATTATAGGGTAATTCTAAAATTTTGTTCTTAACAAAAGCCGCATTGATACCCACATTCAGGTTAATACCTTCCGGCTTACGCAGTAGCTGCGCATTCAAAGCAAACTCATATCCTTTATTTTGTAAGGTACCCAGGTTGGTGGTAATCGAAGAAAACCCGACATAACTTGGAAGAGACAAATCGGTCAACAAGTTACTCGTCCGGCGATCGTAATAATCGAACAACAGCGTTATTCTATTATCGAATAGCCCCAGATCCAATCCTACCCCTGTTGTTTTACTCTTCTCCCAGGCCAAGTTGCTATTAACCGGTTCGGTGTTTAAGTAACCGGCCACACCGTTATAGTTAGTCTGCAGGCCGTAGGTTCCCTGCACTTCGTACCTGCCCAGCCCCGAAATATTCCCATTCTCACCATAACTCAGCCTAGGTTTGAAGGTCGAGATATATTTCGATAGGGCCGATGCTGCAAAAAAGTGTTCCTGATGCATATTCCAACCCGCTGAAACCCCCGGAAAGAATCCGCTACGATTTCCGGCCGCTAAGCTGGACGCCGCATCCAAGCGATAGACCGCATTAATTAAATACTTACCGTCAAAGTCATAGGCCAGGCGGCCCAAAGAAGATATAATGCGGTATTCCGACTGCGTGCTGGTGTTATCTCCCGGTACAAAAACCGTCGAGGCATTTACCGTAGGTATATCATCAGTTGGTGCATTTTTTCCGTACACCTGCATGTAATCCGTTTTTACATTGTAGTATTCCGCCCCAACCATGGCATTGAAATTATGCTTATCGTTAAAGGTTTTGGTATAATTGAACAGGCCATTGAACTGTGTCTGTAAATCCCGATTCAAGTTTCGATAAGCATCTCTGGAAGTACTACCGATAGATGGCGGATCCGAAAAGATGTTAGCATAGGTTTGTGTAGACTTCTGAAAGGACTCATTAAACTGCTCGAGCATATAAGCATTGGCAGTAGCTTTAAAATAGAAGCCGGGAAGGATGTCCCATTTCAACGAGCCATTTACAATGACGCGATTGGTTTCATTTTTTCGGGAGATACGTGATAACCAATACAAGGGGTTCCCGTCATTAACCCCATTCCCGGGGTTCGGTAAAGTCTTCGCTTCGTCAAGCCAGGGATTGAACGTTGGCCAAATGGCCAGTGTCCGATATAGCGCATTTACTTCTGACCCCGCAACACCATACTGAGAGGAAGTAGATAGCGTAACACCCGTAGACACTTCCAAATTAGGTTTTATTTTGTACGAGCCATTTACGTCTGCCGAGTAGCGTTTATAATCCGAACCCACAATCACCCCTTTTTCATTATAGGCATCAAAGGAGGCAAAATACTTACCCCGGTCATTCCCGCCCGTAACATTAACATAATGATCCTGCGTTGTGGTGTTTCTGAATAAAATATCCTCCACCTCACCACCGTGATCTTTATAAATAATTTGGCCGCCGTATGGGTCATCCAACACAGCCCAGCCCTCGTTTACAAGATAGTTAAGCTCCGGTGTATACCGCCGAATATCAAAGGTCCCTAAATTAGCCGGATCAGTCAGCAGCCCAAGCCCACGGGAGCTATTCACTTGTGCCTCCGTTCTGTTCGCATTCAAATAACCCAAACGCGTGTAGTAGATATAGTCACCGGCATTCATATATCGATAACCGTTTCTCCGTTGATTAAATCCACCGGTAAACTTATACGTGATCTGTGCCGTACCGGCCTTACCCGTTTTCGTAGTCACCAATAAAACCCCATTATTTGCCCTGGCGCCATAAATCGCGGTGGCCGAAGCATCTTTCAATAACTCCATCGACTCGATATTCTCTGAAGCAATATCATTTAAATCGCGTATAACCCCATCAACCACAACCAAGGGCCCTCCCGGATTATTGATGGAGGCGCCACCTCGTAGACGCAACATCGGAGCAGCACCCGGTTGCCCGGTTTTATTAACTACTTGTAAACCCGGCACAGCACCCTGCAAGGCCGAAGCTACGTTTGCGCGCGGTACATTTTCAAGTACTTTTTTATCCAATTTAGCAATGGAACCAGTGATGTTCGATCGGCTCTGTGTTCCATAACCTACCACCACCACTTCATCCATTGTTTGCACATTCACTTCAAGGCTAATGCGAAGCTGGGTTTCTTTCCCCACAATAATTTCCTTTGGCGTGTAGCCCGTATAGGTTACCATCAGCACATCCTGCGGCTCCGCATCTAAACTAAACTTCCCCTCCGGATCGCTCTGTACCGCTGTTCCCGTTGATTTGCGCGTAATGGTAACGCCCGGCAAGACTTCGTTCGTTGTTGCATCAACAACCTGACCGACAATCCGTTTCGTCTGTGCATACGCTTGCTCATAGCCCACTATCAGCGTACATAGTATCGCTACAAGGTGGATTTTTAGGTTTACTCTCATAATTACTAGTTCAGGTATAAAAGTATTAAGTATTACATAATTCACAAATATAGAGATTAAAAAATGATATGCAAGAAAAAAACAATAATATGTATAACATAATAACGATTGCAATTCATTATCTTTGTTGCAAGTTTAGCATAACACCCCATGAGCAGTAAAAGCACAATCTCAGAGCAATTTGGCACATTAGACACTTCCAGTCTGGTCGATCGAGTAGAAATGAAGATTATCGACTTATTTATTAATAAGGGCTTGAAAGTTGGGGATGCGCTTCCAAAAGAAGTGGAGCTCGCTGAAATTTTGGGCGTGAGCCGCACGGTTATCCGCGAAGCGATGTTGCGGCTGCGCATGGTAGGATTGATCGATTCGAAAAAGCATCGTGGTGCTGTGCTCACCAATCCGGACTTGCTCTCACCTTTAAAAAAATCGCTCCATCCGAGCATATTAGCTGAGAAAACCTTACGGGATTTATTTGAAATGCGCTTGGTGCTGGAGGTTGGTATGGCGGACTTACTATTTGAACGTATTACGGATACCGACCTGGAAGAATTGGACAAAATTGTTGCCAATGAGCCCTTGAATCCAGACGCGACCCTATTTAATATTATAGATGAAATCGCTTTTCACGGGAAGCTCTATGAAATATCAGGCAATCAAATGCTGAAAGATTTCCAGCATATGCTTTTACCGGTGTTTCAATATGTACATACGAGCGGCTTATTAACCAAAGCCTCTCAATCGAAAACATTCATTTCGCATCGGGGTTTGGTTGACATTTTAAAAGTTGGTAATCCCGAGGTATTCCGGAATGCCATGCGAAAGCATCTTGATAATCATTTCGCTCGCCTTTTCGCCCGTAGCTAAGTTTTCTATGAATTGATTCTATCTCCATTTTGCACTGTGACAGTGCATTTTTTATAACATTTTGCACTATCATAGTGCAATGTACCCTTTTATAAAGAGGCCGTTCTCGGTTTGCCAATATCGAATGAGATCATGCAATCAAACCTATCCGTCCACAAATGAACAGCGAGTGTTCAATATCGAACAGTTAGACCACCAATCAATAGCTTATACAGCACAAAATCAGTCATTTACATTTTTGGCTTAATTGATGATAGCCTTCTGCTAAACACCGGAAATCGGTCGCGGAATATAAACGCTATGATCAAAAATTATTTGAAAACCACCTGGCGCAACCTGGTTAAAAGCAAAGGGTATAGCGCTATCAATATCGGGGGACTTGCCGTGGGGATGGCCGTCGTCATATTGATCGGTTTATGGGTATATGACGAACTCACGTACAATAGCTACCACAAAAACTATGATCGCATCGCGCAAGTGATGCAACATGCCATTTTAACGGTAAAATAGGTACACAGAGCGCCAACCCTGCATTGATGGGACCGGAATTACGGGCTAAATACGGAAATGATTTCAAATATGTGGTACAGGCATCCTGGTACTCAACCCTTTGCTCTCTGTGGGCGACAAACATATCAGCCAAGAAGGCATCTATTTCGAGGAAGACGCCCCTGAAATGCTCAGTTTACAAATGCTGAAGGGAACACGTGCCGGCTTACATGATCCGCATTCTATTTTATTATCCGCCTCTGCGGCCCAAGCCCTATTTGGCGAGGAAGACCCCATGGGAAAAACCTTGAGGGTAGACCGCAGCCAAGAGGTGAAGGTAACCGGTGTTTATGAAGACCTACCCAACAACAGCTCTTTCAATAAGGTAAAAGTTATCCTGCCCTGGTCTTTATGGATTATTCAAAACCCCTGGGTCAACAAAATGGAAAAACCATGGGGCAGCAACTTCAGCCAAACCTTTGTGCAGCTTACCGAACAGGGCGATATGGAGAATATTTCCCGTAAAATCAAACATGTAAAGTCAGATAAGGTAGGGAAAGACGAAGCGAAAACTAACTGGGTGGTTTTCTTGCATCCCATGCGTAAATGGAATTTGTATAATGAATTCCGCAATGGTATCAATACCGGGGGAGTATCCAGTACGTACGATTGTTTAGCCTCATCGGCGGCTTTGTGTTGCTATTGGCCTGCATTAATTTCATGAACCTGACGACCGCACGAAGCGAAAAGCGCGCCAAGGAAGTGGGCATCCGTAAAACCGTCGGCTCGCATCGCCTGCAACTGATCGGCAGGTTCTTTGCAGAATCGTATATCACCGTGCTGATCGCTTTTGTACTCTCCTTGCTATTAGTCATCTTATTCCTACCTTCTTTTAATGAGGTGGCCGACAAAAAAATCGAAATCCCTTGGCTCAACCCCCTATTCTGGTGCACCAGCCTGGCCTTTATAGTCATCACCGGCTTATTGGCCGGTAGCTACCCTGCGTTCTATTTATCATCGTTCCAACCCTTGAAGGTACTGAAAGGGACATTCAAAGTTGGCCGATTTGCTTCGGTGCCGCGCCAAGTACTCGTGGTTGTACAGTTTACGGTTTCCATTATGCTGATCATCGGTACCATTATCGTCTATCAGCAAATTCAGCATGCCAAAAGCCGACCGGTCGGTTATACCAAAACGGGATTGATAAACCTGCCCCTCGAAGGTGAACTGAGAAAACATTTTGAAGCCTTCAGAACAGACCTGAAAAACGCCGGTGCCATTGAAGAAATGGCCGGGTGTCAACTCCTTACCGGGGTATGGAATAGCAACGGTGGTTTTGATTGGGAAGGCAAAGACCCCGATTTGGCGACCGACTTTCCGAACAACTCGGTATCCATTGATTTTGGTAAAACCGTGCAATGGCAAATAAAGGCGGGGAGAGATTTTTCAAAAGCATTCGCTACCGATTCCATGGCTTTTATCATCAATGAATCCGCCGCCAGGTTTATGGGATTTAAAGATCCCGTAGGAAAAACGATTCGGCAAGGTGACGACCGCTTTACCATTATAGGCGTAGTTGACGACATCTTGCAAGAATCGCCTTTCTTCCCCGTGCGGCCAACCTTTTATCACCTCGACACGTACGACGCAATGGTAAACATTGTCTTAAGGTTAAATCCAAAACAGAACCCCAGCCAATCCATCAGCACCATTGAAAATATTTGGAAGAAATACGTGGATGACGTTCCCATTGAGTATTCATTTGTCGATGAAGCTTTTGGCGACAAGTTCAAAACAGAAGAACGCATCGGCAAGTTATCTTCTTATTTCGCTGTACTTGCCATCTTCATTTCCTGCCTCGGACTGTTCGGCATGGCCAGCTTTGTGGCAGAGCAACGGACCAAAGAGATCGGCATCCGAAAAGTATTAGGTGCCAGCGTCGCAAATTTACTGCGTCTGCTTTCAAAAGAGTTTGTACTGTTGGTTACCATTTCCTGCATCATCGCGGTGCCCGTGGCTTGGTACTATCTTGGCGAATGGCTTAGCAATTATGACTATCGGGTAGAGATCAGCTGGCTCGTGTTTATCGCCGCCGCCGTACTGGCGCTCATTATCACGCTTTTCACAGTTGGTTTCCAAGCAATTAAAGCAGCAACCGCCAATCCGGTGAGGAGCTTACGAAATGAGTAGACGATTTATATGCAAGTATATTTTTCACATTTCACTTTTGCAAGAACTACAATAGTTGATTTCTATGCAAATTCAAAATTTATTCTATGTAATTTCAAAGTTTAATTCATGTAAATTCAAAATTAATCTTATGTATTTTCAAAATTACTACGTATTTTTGAAAAAACAAGAAGATGGAAAAATTCATAAACCGCTCTGTTTCAAGTATCCTGATGGCCCAAAAGGAAAAGTTCCCAGTATTAGCAATTACCGGTCCTAGGCAATCAGGAAAAACAACTTTATTGAAGCATCTATTCAAAGATTATAAATATATAACGTTAGAAAATCCTGACATCCGTTCTTTTGCAAATGAAGATCCCAACGGCTTTTTGCAACAATATGACGGAAAAGTTATTTTAGATGAAGCACAACGAACACCTGAACTTTTTTCTTACATCCAATCAAAGGTGGATGAAACCGGTAAAATGGGGCAATTTATCCTATCAGGCTCCCAAAATTTTCACCTGCTGAACAGTATTACGCAAACCCTATCCGGAAGGGTAGCGCTGTTCAAATTATTACCTTTTGATATACAGGAAATGGAAAACGCACGGTTATTGTCCAAGACCTATACCGATGCCTGTTTCAAGGGCTTTTACCCGGCAATATTCGATCGTGAAATCGACCCGAATATATTTTATGCAAATTACATCCAAACCTATATTGAAAAGGATGTAACTACCTTAATCAATATTCGTGATTTAAAAACCTTCCGCACTTTTCTTGGTCTTTGCGCCAGCCGCGCCGGCCAATTACTTAATATCAGCGCATTGGCTAACGCCTGCGATATTAGCCAACCCACAGCTAGAGCTTGGCTTTCTATTCTGGAAAGCAGCTATATTATCTTCTTACTCAATCCTTATCACGAAAATTTTAACAAACGGCTAATCAAAAGTCCCAAGCTATATTTTTATGACAGCGGTTTATTGTGTCATCTATTGGGTATTCGCCATCAAGAAGAAGTGCTCGAGAACCGCTTAAAAGGTAACATCTTTGAAAATATGGTTATTGCGGAGTTCATCAAGCAGAATGCACATCAATATCTTCATCAGGAATCCTATTTTTGGCAAGATAGTAATCAACATGAAATTGATTTTCTCTTAAAAAAAGCCAATGGTTTTGAAGTTTTTGAAGTAAAAGCTACCCAGACCGTTACACCTAAACTCTTCGCCAACATGGATTATTTTGATGAACTGGCAAGCCCACAGCCGGTGAAGAAAACCCTAATTTACGGCGGTGAAGAGAACCAACAGCGCACAAAATATACCGTATTAAGTTGGAAGGATATCGGCAAGCTATAAGTAGCTTCTCCTTTTGCACTGTCGCAGTTGGCTTCCAAGCCATTAAAACGGCAACCGCCAATTCGGTGAGGAGTTTGTGAAATGAGTAAATTCCCTTCTATTCACTATATTTATCATAGAATTCGAAAACGGACGCAGGCTACCACTATAATGAAAATCACAACGTACATACCTACGGCGCAATTAAAGCCATTTATAAAAGATTATAAAATCATTGAAAGCCAGTACGATACAACCAACCAAGTGGTACCTAATGCCTCATTTGCTTTAGCTTTTCGTCTTAGCGGCCAAATATCGTATATAAACAACGACCGCTCCGTCGATTTACCAAACATCGCCTTGTCAGGATTGCGAAAGTCCGTTCGGTTTATCCATTATAAGAAAAACTCAGGCACCCTTATTGTCTCATTCAGTGAACAGGGCTTGTCCGCCTTTTTCAGACAACCGCTTTACGACTTATTTGAGCAGACCGTTCCCTTAGACCATTATATACCACCCGCCACGCTAGCACTTGTGGAAGAGCGCCTAGCCGAAATGAGCAACAACCAATTGAGAATCGCCTGCATGGAGGAATTTTTAATCTCCATACTGATTAACCGTACTCCCGATCTATTGGTAACAGAAGCGATCCATAAAATCCATTCAACAAGGGGAAATATCCGAATAAAGGAGCTTGCTGCGGCTTTATGCATCAGCCAAGACGCCTTCGAAAAGCGGTTTAGAAAAGTAACAGGAGCTTCCCCTAAACAATTTTCGCAGATTATAAAAATGAACGCTATTGTTCATCAACCTAATCCGGCATCGCTTCTTGACCTGGTCTTTGAAAACGGTTATTACGATCAACCCCATTTCAACCGGGATTTCAAGCTATTTACCGGGCAAACACCCACTGATTTTTTCAAATCACCTTCTTTTTGGTAATCAATGATTTTTTACAAGGATTGCTTTTTCCAACGCGCCATCTTTGCATAAAAAAGTATATGAAACTAGGTCTATTAGCCGTCTTTGCAGGCCTGGCATTGATAAGTTACAGAACTTTCAATCAGTCAGCCCAAGCATTGACGTTAACCGCAAAAGACCAGGAAATGAAACAATTCAGTTTATTAGTACGTGTACCCGAAACCTATAGTGAAGCGCAGGTTAAATCGGCAGGTGTGCAATGGAACAATTTGATAGAGCAATGGAAAGCAGCAGGCATGTATGTACTCAGCTTTGCTTTTCCCGGAGAAAGCTACACTGTATCAGGTACCGGAGGGGAAACCGTAAAAAAAGAAAGCGTGCTTTCCGGCAATCTTCGTGTTGTAAGCCAGGTTGTACTACGTGCTGCAAGTATAGAGCAGGCCCTGGAGCTAGCCAAATCCGTCCCGGTTTTGTTATATGGCGGAACGGTAGAAGTACGGGAAATCCCTAAACCCATTCAACCGGCAGGATAAAATCCATAAGCGTGCTATTTTGCACTGTAAGAGTGCAGAATAGCACGCTTTGTAAATAAAAACCGGTCGAAAAAGCTCAAGTTAATTTGCAATTATTACGCAGAGTTGCAAGTTATCTCCACAGCACCCTACGTATTGAACATTAACAAGAGTGCTTCGGGTTTAATTCGCAGGGCCGTCATGCGCCATATGAATGGGCTGTCATTCAGTGAATATTTACAACTCTTCATCAAATATTCGCGGACGTATACTCTTTAGAAACTATTTTGGCGCATCAGGTAAAAATACCGGACTTGAAACATCCGCTCAAGTTCTTTGCTTAGTACTTGAGAAAAAGATATTGCCCATTTGCATTAAAGGCGATTTTGATACACGTTTGCAACAGATAATCAATCTAACATTAGAATCTGATATTCCTTTGTTTGCCGATATGAATGTAGCCATGGAAAGAAAAATGAAACAGTTTTTGGGATCATAACCAAGAACGTTCCTTTCAAACTCAATTTTTACGGTATTGCACCTATGTTTTCTGCCAGCAGAAACAATATTGCTGATCATTGCCGATATATAGAAGAAGCAGGAATAGTTGCCTGCGGAAATGAAACGCTGTTTGCAACACGCCGGCTGCAAGCACAAAAAGGATAGTTTGGTTAAACACCTTTTAGCGCCTACTCAAATCTTGGGAGGCCCATATTCTTTTTATCCGTCGGAAGTTACTGTTTCCGACATACGATTAAGTTTTCGCGAAATTTCGATTTATCTTTTTAACACTTCGGCCAAGGACACGGCCTGACCGTTTTCACTCTTACTTAAATCAGCTGCTTCCATAAAGGCAAGTACTTCCTGCATCTCTTGGTCAGAGACTGGTGCAATACCGGTCTCAAAGAAATTGACTATCTGCTGTAAAAGTTGGTTGTAACCTTTATAACCACCTATTAGCTGTACACCTTTTTCACCAAAAGCAATGCCTCCGAAAGCGTTCCCTTCCCGCATGCCTCTAAAAGTTCCGACACATTCATTGGGCCATTTACCCACAACAATATCGGTAGTCGCCGTGGTTATCCTGCTTACTTCGGTACAACCGGCACCTAAGATAGCATAGAGCATCTCCACCCCATGAATTCCATACCAAAAAAGATCAGGATGCGTGGGTTCAAGGGGTGAAGGTGAAAAAGTGTCGGCACCTTTGACATCACCGATTTTACGGTTTTCGTGCAATTCGCCTATACCATCTGCCCATCGGAGCGAAGATGCGGAAAAAACGGGGACACCCTTTTGCTTAGCGTAGGCAAGAATTCGGCTACCATCCATGTAAGAAGCAGCAAGCGGTTTATCGATGAACAAAGTTTTACCCAAATCAATTACTTCTTTCGCTTGCTCCCAATGTAAGCGGCCATCATTTGTTTCCAGCAATATATAGTCAACCGCCTCACAAAGTGTACATATAGAAGGCAATATTTCCACCCCCATTCCTTTCACTTCTTCGATGTAGGCGGGAATTCGATTTGCACTGCTTGCGATTGTTTTACTGCCATAGGGATAGGCTGCCACTATATGGAAGCCTTTATAAATCGGGTCGGCATTAGCCGCATTCAGCGCTTTGGTAAAAGCAATACTATGTGAGGTATCCAGGCCGATGATACCAATTCGCTTTCCATCAACGGTTTGCCGGATGGCTTTGATCCATGGCTTTGATGCCACCGCATAAAACCCCAGCAATGCGGCCTGCTGCATAAAAGTCCGACGATTAAGAGACATGACCTTCCAATAAACTACAAACCATAAAGCTCATTAACCCGATACCAGTGCGCAAGGCACCTTCGTCCGGATTAAAAGTAGCGGTGTGTAAACCAGAAACACTCTGCACCCCTAAGCGAAAAAAAGATGAAGGAACCTGCTCCGCATAATAAGCAAAATCCTCGGCTGCCATCCATACGTCTATGGGCACCACGTTTTCTTTGCCTAAGTACTTTTCAGCCAATTTGCTGAGCTTCTCTGTAAGCGAGGGATCATTGTGCAGCACCGGATAACCTTTCACAATGTGTACTTCACAATGGCCTCCCATGGCACTCGTAACAGCTTCACTGATTTCTTTAATTTTCTGGTGCGCCTGCATACGCCACCTGGCGTCTAGTGTACGCAGGGTTCCCGCTAAGGAAACTTCATCCGGAATAATATTCACAGCCCCTTCAGCAATCACTTTTCCAAATGAAAGTACTGTGGGGATCCTGGGGTCTGCAATGCGACTTACAAGTGATTGAAGGTTTAGAATTAATTGTGCTGCAATTACCACCGGATCTATATTCTGGTGAGGTTGCGCGGCATGACCTCCCTTCCCTTTGATTTTTATATAAATCTCATCGTTACTTGCCATATAATTACCGGGATAAAAAGCAGCCCTGCCAACAGGCAATTCGGGCATAACATGCTGACCAATCACCCAAGTTGGTACAGGGCCTTCCAACGCACCTTCCTTGATCATCTGTTGCGCTCCGCCCGGCAGCTTTTCTTCTGCAGGCTGAAATATAAAGCGCACCGTGCCCGCCATCCTTGATCTATTGCGCCGAAGAACGGTCGCTACGCCTAATAAAGAAGCCAAGTGGATATCATGTCCGCAGGCATGCATTACCTGGTTTCGAACCGATCGGAAGGGCAGATCATTCTCTTCCTGAATAGGCAAGGCATCCATGTCGGCACGGAGGGCGATGACTTTGTCTGATGACCTGTTTCCATCTAGCGTCGCCACAATACCTGTATTGGCCAGCGGTCTCCAAGGAATATCTTGCTCATTCAAATAGTTTTTGATGAAAGCCGATGTTTCGTATTCTTCAAAAGAAAGTTCCGGAAATTGATGAAAATGTCTTCGTATACCGATCATCTGCGGTAAAATCTGATCCACCAGTTGATCAATCTGCTGCTTTGTTATCATGGCTACCTTATCAATACGAAGGTTGTGCACCGCTAAGGTGCGGGTAAGCCGCTATAACACGATCTAACTCTTCAAGCTGTCCTGGAGACAAAATCTCTTTTGGACTCAAACACCAAATACCCTCCATCAGTCCGTTTCGACGCAATACTTCGTGAATGCCGGCGATGCTCCCTTTAAAATTATGGCTAACATCAAAAAGCGCCGCATTCATATCTGTAACCTGCACACCTAGCCTTAAAAGATCTTCAACACCTTGGTATTGATTGGCAATGCAATGTTTAATCTGCTGATGAAGCTTCACCGCCGTTTCAGTCCAAACAGCCCAATGTCCAAGCAGCCCTCCCACAAAACGCTTCTCTTTCCAGGTACCATCAATCAAAAATTTATAGGGTGTCAGCAAATCCGCTACAATATTATCATCATTGCCTGTATATAAGGCAATATCCTCACTACGAGGCGAAGTACAAACAGCACGTACCACATCTAAAGTCTGGTAGCGATTGAAAGAAGCTACTTTAATGGCTTCTACCCCGTCTATTTGCGCAAATTGCTCCCAGAAGTGATAGCTAAGCAAACGACCTCCCACGGCGGGTTGTAAGTAAAATCCAATAACCGGAATACGGGCAGCAACCGCTTTTACATGTGTAATCAGTTGGTCATCCGTCCAATCATTTAATCCGCCAAGGCTTAGCAAAGCCAGATCATAGTCATATTTAATAGCTAACTCAGCTTCCTGAAGCGCTTGTGCCGTAGGCCCGCAAATACCAGCTACTTTAATGAAAGGACGGTTTAAACCTGCATCCGCTATTTCCTCGGCCGCAAAGCGCAAAACGGTTTCATATAGATTGAACCTTGGATCACGAATTTCAAACTGAGTTGTGTGGACACCTACCGCAATGCCGCCGACACCGCTATTGATATAATAATGAGTAAGATTCCGTTGCTTTTCCTCGTCCACATCGAGTTTGGCAGTCAAAGCTAAGGGGTGTGCAGGTATGACTGTTCCCTCTTGTAAGAACGCTCTTTTTTCCTTTGTTAACATATACGATGAATTAAAATTTCCCTTCACGTTCCTGAAAATGTGTCGGTTTATTTAGTAGTGGTGCTCCCGCATCCAACCAAGCCGCAATCATACCGATCATGGTTTTTAATGGCGTACGAGGATAACCAAAAAGCGCAAACGACTCAGCCGCATTATTGAGCAGAGACACCCCTTCTTCTGTACCTTCAAACGTTGGTTTACGATTGAAAAATTCGCCGAAGATTTCAGCTACCCATTTCACCGATACGGTTTCAGGGCCAGTGATGTTCAGCACTTTTGGCGGTGTACTACAGTATTTCAAGCTTCGCAGGGCATACTCATTTGCATCACCTTGCCAGATGACATTCACATTGGCTGTTGTGAGATCAACCGCCTGGCCGTCTCTAACTGCTTTTCCGATTTCTACGAGTACCCCATAACTGACATCATTTGCATAATTTAAACGATAGATCAACATAGGTGTACCATTCTGTTGTGCGTGGTATTGAAAAATGCGTTCGCGTCCTAAACAAGATTGCGCATATTCACCGATGGGCTCCGGAGCCACTTTTTCAGAAGCACCACCCGATGTAACCGATACAAATGGATAGATATTACCCGATGAAAACACCACCATTCGGGCATTTTTGTATTTATCAGCTACCCGACCGGGAAGAAAGACATTCATCGCCCAGGTGAAGGCTTCTTTACCGGTAGTTCCAAACTTATTGCCGGCCATAAAAATCACGTTTGGCGCGAAAGGTAAGCTTTGTAGGTCGTTATCGTTCAGCAAATCTGCAGCAATTGTCCGAATGCCTTCAGCCTCCAACTGCTGCTGCAGTTGGGTATCGGAAAAGCGAGAGACTCCAATTACCTGTACATCCGCTTTACCCGCCTCGTCCAGTGCCTGTCTGGCCAAACGTGCTAAATTAGGACCCATTTTACCGCCTACACCCAGAATCAGCAAATCTCCGTCGATGTCCTTTAGATCATTAATAAGTGCAGCGGAAGGTGCCAATAATGTTTCGTACCGTTGTTTAAGTGCTTCCATATATTTAATTGAAAATAAGTTGTTGAAGATGAATCGCCGCCAAACAGAATACAACAAGCAGGCCGATGGCTGCAAAAAATTTAGTTGAACCCGAATTTACCAGATCGCCCATGATTTGTCGGTCGTTAGCTACTGAAAATAGTGCAACGCCAATAGTGGGTACCACAAAAATGGTGATGCTTTGTGCAAAGACAATCAGTTCCAAGGGCAGTTTACCAAAACAAATGGCTATGATTCCGCCGATAAGCATCACGGCAGCGATGTACATTTTAATACCTGCATCATTCATGCTATAACCCTTACCCAAAGCGTCTCCCAACAAGGTCCCTCCCAAGGTGGCATTGCCAATCAACGACGAAATAGCGGCCCCTAATAGCCCCACTAAAAATAAAATGGTTGAAAAACTTCCAAATAAGGGTTCAAGTGACTTACCCATATCAGCTGCACTCACGATAGCCATTCCACGTGTATGCAGTACCGTCGCTGCGCAGATCATTACACAGGCACTCATCACACCAAGCAGCAAAACACCGGGTAAACTTCTGTCCTCCACTTTCCGATTATCTTGCATCTTTAAGCTTTTAGCCCTCTCTTGCACTAGATACGATTGATAAAGCGCACCAACCAACGAAAAGCAAGACGCTACAAACGCAATAACCAAGGGCATGGAACCGTCTGGAATACTCGGCTTTAATCCTTCCAATAAAATCACCGGTGATGGGCGCGATAACACGAGTGTCGTTACAAAAGAAAATAACATCAATAAGACAATACTGATCATCACCTTTTCCAATAGCTTATAGAAAGAACGGAAAAAGAGCATCGTAATAGCTAACAGACTGAAGAGGATAACCCAAGCTGTTGTAGATGTATGCGTTAGCTCAGCCATGGCCACTCCCGCACCGATGGCATTACCTGCCTGAAAGGAAGTAGTTACCAAAAAAATTCCAATACCAATAAACATGGTAACGGGTTGCCCCCATTTTTGACGTACAAGTCCTAAAAAAGAAAGCTTACTCGCCCGCCCTATACGGGCGGCCATCCCGGTATAAATAGCCATCAGCGCAATAGCTACCACAACGATCCAAAGCAGGGATGTGCCGTAACTTGCGCCCATTTTAGATGTGATGGTCATTTTACTCGGACCAAAAACAACGGCAGCTGTAATAATACCGGGAACAAGGGCATTTAACCATTTGAGCGCTTTGGGGCCAGAGGGCTGCGCTTTCATGTCAACTATTTTTTTTGAGTTATTTTTATGCATATCGGACATAGAAGTATAATACGAAGAGTGTAATTAAAAGCCACCAATAAAAGGGATTTTTCCATCCGCCATAATTTTTCCTTTCTACCTCTGGTAGTTTTAGCACCTCTTTTTTCCAAAGCAAGCCTTGCAGCTGTTCGGCAGGCTTCGCTTTTGTTAAGCAACTTACTACCGCGCATAGCAGCATGCATGACCAGAAAACAACACCCGTACGATTGAAAAATGGCATATCGGGAAATGTGGATTCCAACAATAAAGAAAGGGGGATAGTTAAAATACCCGCTGACATCGCGCCTGACGAAGTGGTTCTTTTCCAAAAAATACCTAATAGGAACATGGTCGCGATACCCGGTGTAAACAGTCCATATAAGTTCATTAAGTAAAGGAAAACTGGCTTATCAGCATGCCGCATAAGCAGCAGCGCACAACCGATACCGATTAAAACAATCAAGATACCCGCCAATCGGCCAAACCGCACGGCCGTACGATCGTTTGCTTCTTTATTGATATAAGGTAAATAGAAATCAACCGTCAAAATTGTTGTGCAAGAATTGATAGCACCCGAGATATGTGACATAATAGCAGAAATTAAGCCTGCCATCACCAATCCAATTAAACCGCTTGGCAACAATGTCTCTACAAGTGTCGCAAAAAGTAAGTCGGGCCTTTCTAAAGTTGGTAAAAAAGCCGGTGCTACCAAAGCAGGTACGGTGATAATAAGCGGTACCAAAAATTTCAGGTAATCGCCAAAAACAACACCCATACGCCCGTGCCATTCATTTTTTGCAGCCAATACACGTTGCACAATAAACTGGTTGGTTGCGCAATAAAAAACACTGATACACAATAGTCCTCCAAGGTACATAGTCCATGGAAAATCCGGATGATCAGCAGGATACAGCATTTTCCAATGGCGAGAAGATGCAGCAATGGTTTGAATACCGCCAGCCGCTTTTACCGTTGCAAAAGTCAATACCAAGCCACCACCCAGCAGCACTAAAAGTTGCACCATCTCGGTCCAGATAACCGCTCTTAAGCCCCCAATGATGGTATAAATTCCTGTAAAAATGGCTAAGGCGAGCACACTATATAAAATAGGAATATCAAAAAGAGCGTATAAGGAGAGCGCGCCCAGATAGAGTACTGCGCCAATTTCAACAAATACATACGTGAAAAGAATAAGAATGCCGTATAAAGCCCGGGTAGATCGGCCAAATCGTTTCTCCAAATACTCGGGAACCGTATAAAAGCCGTTACGGATATAAAAGGGTAAAAAGACCCATAATAGCACATTGAAACCAATTAATATAGCCCCCCACTCCAAGGTAACTGCCACAAAACCATGACTATAGGCAGCACCCATAGCACCCACCAGATGATGACTGCTTATATTAGCCGCGATAATACTACCACCAATCATCCACCACGGAAGTTTATCCCCTGCTAAAAAGTAATCCCGCTTTGTTCGTTTATTCTGCTTGGATGCATACAAACCGAGCAATAGAATACAAAATATGTAGAGAGAAAAGATGGTTATATCCAGTGTGCTTAAGTTCATGGTTTAATGGTTTGCAAGGCGCTAATGGTCGATTTTATTAATATTTCAAGTGCTCCCTTTGCATAAGGCGTTTGTTCCACCGCATACATCGTTTTTGCGTATAGGCTAGCGGGCGGTAAGTAACCTATATAACCATTGGCTATATTAACCACGGCTAGTATTGTATCCGGAAAAGCAGCCCGTAACTGTTGTTGATAGCAAGCATATGTTTCATTGGGTTGGGCAACTAATAACACGGCTCCCAATTTCCAAATCCATAGCTTTGCTTTTGCTGTATTTCCATTTCCTAGGCTACGAAGCGTGTTCAATTTTCGCCAAAGTCGGTCCTTCAATACCCGATCCTGACAGTTTGTCCAGGCCTGTTCTATTTCTTCCACTGCACCCAAAGGCTTTAGTGGCAAATCAACGGTTAACAGCACAGCCTTTATCGTATCCGGCATCTCGTATTCACCACGTGTCCATACAGCAAGGTCAGCGCCGGATGGTATTTTCCCTGTATAAAGCAATGCTTCCCCGGCGGGCAACATTCCCGTTAAAGTCGATAAAACTGCATAAGCCAATTTACGTCCATGCGCATCTGCTATTGCCGGGTCTGCCACATATTGCTCTCGGGGAGCCAATTCGCCCGAGGCGCCTTGCAAGAAAAGACAGGCGGCACCTGTATGCGCCCTTACCAGCTCGCGCATAGCGCCTATATAATCGGGTGAAAGCGCAATATTTTCATGCGCCAAGGTAGTTGGATGGCAGGCATAATTTACCAGAACGGCGAGCTTTTCACCATTATCTTTTTCAAGGAGCCCAACCAATAAGGTCTGATCTGCGGCACCCGCTGGATTAAAGCCCACTAGCATTTCTCCTTCCAGGTCCAGGTCGCGATTTGCTGCTAAATCGCAGGTTCCGTACTTCCATGTCAGTTTAGCCGACACCTTATTTTCAGTGCATTGTCTAATGAGGGTAATGGCTTTTTCTACTAATAATTGCAAGTAGGGAACAATGTGTTCGCCACCTGGTTTATCATAATCCGTAGAGCAAATGACAGGTCCGGCATGCGTATGCGACAAACACAGCAAGAGCTGATCCTCAGTGAGCTGACAAGCTGAAAGAATTGCTTGCCTGATCCGCTGTTCATCCGCTGCATTTTTCCACCAGCCCAAATCAGCCGTCAGCAAAAAAAGAGCTTTAGCATCTTTCGTCGTCGAAATGGCCAAGCATTGCATGCATAATGGCCGATGAATCTCTTGGTATCGATCCTGTTTTGCTGCACCCCAATTACGGGCATAGATATCTAGTGTGGGCGTAATATCAGCCTCCGCTAGCCCAAAAAAACCCTGCAAGCCGGGGCATGCATCTACCAATTCCTGTTTCTTCATCTTATTCGATCATCATTTTTCACTTATGCTCACCAAGGAAAGACCGCCATCAATTAAAAAAGTGCTTCCTGTAATATGCTTATTTTGAGCATGACAAAGCCATAATACCTGCGATGCAAGCTCATCCGTTTCGATCAAGCTGTGTAAAGGCACTTTAGTTTTCGCTTGTGCTGCTAAATCAGGATCTCGTTCCCAAACAGCTTTGCTGAGGCCCGCATTTACATAGCCCGGAGCCAGTTCATTAACCCGTATGCCAACAGAGGCATAGGCTAAGGCCATAGAACGGCACAGCATCCGGATCCCTGCTTTAGAGACGCTGTAAGCGGGAATATGGCTGTGCACCGCATGGGCTGCCCAGCTGCCCAAAAACACTATATTTCCGGGCTGCCCTTTAGCTTCCAGGCGCTTGGCAAGTGCATTGGCAAAAAAATAAGCGCCCGAAAGGTTCACCTGTAATTCATTATTCCATTCCACATCCGTTAGCTGCTGAAAATTCTTCAGTGTCACCGTGGCCGCGTTGACAATGGCGATACTCGGCAATTTCCAATATTGTGTAACCGCTTCTACCCAATCTGCAACCACCTGCCCATCACGCACATCCACTTGTTGGTAATGATAATACCCTTCCGCAATGCCCAGGTTGATGCGTACTTTATTGGCCTCGTTTACGGGAAGGATATCACCTATAGCCACGTAGGCCCCCTCGCTGGCAAAAGCCTTTGCTATTGCCTGTCCAATGTCGCCAAGACCGCCACTAATCATGACAACCTGTTCTTTAAATGCTTTTGTTTTTTCCATGAAACAATTTTACCAATCGCCTACACTTCCATCCTTATAAAAAGTTCTTTGTAAAATTTCCGTTTGGAAAGGATGTTTTTTAACCTCTTCTTCATTAATCTCGATGCCTAATCCAGGTCGCTTGTTAGGGAAGATCAATCGCCCATCTTCCTGTAAGGAGAACCCCTCATTTACAACTTCATTCCGCCAAGGAACATCTTGATGAACGCTCTCGCAAATGATATAAGATGAGGTAGCAAAACCCAGCTCAAGTGACGCCGCTGTACTGATAGGTCCTTGTGGATTGTGGGGAGCTACCGATACACGATAGGCTTCAGCCAATGCAGTGATGCGACGCGCCTCCGTTAATCCACCGCAATGGGTAATGTCGGGCTGAATAACACTAACCGCGCGTTTTTCGAGCATCTCGCGAAAAGCATACACGCCCACCAACCGTTCGCCTGATGCAATTGGTGTCTTAACCGCTCGTTGAATCATCGCAATATCATCCATCGTTTCCGGCCAACAGGGCTCTTCGAAGAAATAAAGGTTATAAGGTTCTAAGGCTTTGGCAAAGAGCAACCCCATACGCGGGCTGGGACGCGCGTGACAATCCACCATAATATCAATCTGATCTCCCACCGCGTCACGCATAGCGCGGACACAGGCTTCCGCATACTTAACCGGCTGTAGACCTTCCAACGACATGGTTTCCGGAACCGCCATTGACTTGAAGGCCGTAAAACCTTGTTCTACAGCCTGAACGGCAAGCGCTGCGAAACGATTGGCATCAGCGGGGCTCGTTTCATAAAAGTCCTCCATGCGTCCCCCACCTAAATGACAATAAAGACGTACATAGTCGCGTACGCGACCACCCCATAGCTCATGGCAGGGAACACCATGTATTTTACCGGCAATATCCCATAGCGCAATATCGATGCCGCTGATTGCGGTACCGCGTACGATGCCATTGCCATGCCAAAAATGCTGGCGGTACATCATCTGCCAAAGGTGTTCGATCCGCCGGGGATCTTCGCCGATAAGTAATTGCGATAAATCCTCGATGGCCCCCACAACAGCTTTTGTATGCCATTCAAGTGTAGCCTCGCCCCATCCCCACAAACCGGGTTGGTCGGTTAAGACCTTTACAAAGATCCAATTACGCATACGCGCATGGCAAACATAGGTCTCAATTCTTGTAATTTTCATTTTAATATAATGCTTCAATAACTTGCTTTGTAACCTCTAATGTCTGTTCAATATCTGCCAGGCTATGCGCATAAGATATACTACCCTGTTTAATTGGAAGCGGAAAATGGTAAACTCCTCTGTCAATTAATTGAAGGCGATAGCGTTTATCTAAGTCAAAATCATGATGGTCCAAAATATCATGAAAATCTACCGGTTGATGATCCATAAAATAGGTACAAAAAGCCGATCCTTGACGTGCCACATAAAAAGGTCGACCTAATTTACTCAAAATATCATTCAATCCGTTTTCCATTAGATCCCCTAAAGCATTAACATGTCCATAAACATCAAATTCGGGTGATGCAAGTTTTTTTAACGTAGCAATACCTGCGGCGGTGGTAGAAGGAAACGCATTATACGTACCTGCTATCAATACACGCTCCGCTCTCTCTGGATGCACAAAATAATCCATATATTTCTTTTTCCCGGCAATGACTCCCATGGGGTAACCATTCGCTACAGCTTTTCCAAAGGTTGACAAGTCAGGTTGAATGCCGCAGATAGACTGATATCCTCCTAAAGCATGTCGAAAACCTGTTTTTACTTCATCAAAAATCAACAGAAAACCTTCTTCATCTGCCAAAGCACGCAGTCCCTGCAAATAACCCGCCTGCGGCTTCACTATTCCCACGTTCTGTAAGATAGGTTCCAGAATGATGCAAGCTATTGGATAACGTTTCAATACGTAACGCACTGAATCCAGGTCGTTGTAATTAACGATATGCACTAAATTTTTATGCGCATTTGGTATACCTGCAGAGCCCGCATCAAAAGGATACTCACCCGGGCTCACGCGTACCCCCACATCCTGTTTAGCGCTGATCACATTACAGGCAACATCGTTATGCCAACCATTATAACCTCCCTGCATCACAATAACATGGTCTCGCTTGGTAACTGCCCGCGCAATGCGTATAGCATGATACGTGGCTTCGGAACCCGTAGTGGTAATCTGAATGCTGTCTACCGTTGGCACTGCCTCACAAAAAAGTTTGGCAAACTCGCCTTCAAGTACGGTAGGCCCAGCACCCATCAACAGGCTCTCATTTGATAAGGTAGCTGCTACCGCCGCATTTATATCTTGGTCATTATGGCCTAAAAAGGAAGCCGCAAAACCTGCTTGGTAATCAATATAGGCATTGCCATCAACGTCGTAAACTTTACTACCTACTCCCTTTTCGAAACAGATATTTGGTTCTGATTTTCTATTAAGGGACACGACTCCTCCGGGAATCCATTGCGCGTTGGTCTCCAGTATCTCGGCAGACCGTTGCCTCTTATTTACCATGATCTTTTTATTTTTATGATTGATTTTAATATTTCAATTGGGATAAAATAATTTTGTATACAAATATATTATTTTTTTGTATACAAAAAATTGTATTTTTATTTTCTTTGTAGCATTATAATATCTTAATCGATCGATAGAAAAATGGCACATCCACCGCTTTCAATACATATACTTGCACAAGGCATCCGTTTTCCGGAAGGCCCCGCTTTCGCGCCGGATGGTACCCTCTGGTGTGTTGAACAGCAGGGCGAATCATTACTTGCCTATACAAACGAGGGCTTGATAACCGTGCATACCGGTGGTCGGCCCAATGGTTTAACTTTCGATGCCCAGGGACGTTTATGGTTCTGCGATGCGGGTTTTAACGCCATCCGGGTTTACGATCCTGTTTCAACGCAGTTAGAAACTGTTCTCAGCAGCATTAAAGGCATACCGTTGAACATGCCGAATGATCTCGCCTTTGATGATCTGGGTAATTTGGTATTTACCTGCCCAGGATCAAGCCTTGATGCTGCCGATACCTACGTCTGTTGCTACAAACAAGACGGGCAACTCCTTATAGTTGCAAAAAGCTTGCGATATCCAAACGGTTTGGCTTTCACACCTGATGGCAATCAACTTGTAATTGCCGAGACTGCCAAGCACCGCCTTTGGATAGGAACCTGGCACAGCGAAACGGCCAGCTGGCAAAACCCACGGATATTTGCCAACACAGGCGGGCCTATTGGCCCCGATGGGATCGCCTTTGACGATGAAGGCAATCTATACGTGGCGGTTTACGGTAGCGGATCTATACGCGTTTTCGACCCAACAGGGAGCACGATCGAAAGAATCCCTTTACCCGGCAACAACCCAACCAATTGCGCATTTGATCCATCAGGTAAATTAGGCCTGATTGTTACCGAAGCGGAAAAAGGGCAGTTGTTGCAACTAAATCGTCGCGCGAAAGGGGCCATACGATACCCTATTATAGCTCAAAGAACCTAATATAGTACAGAGGAGAATCACTTCTCCTCTTGGTATAATCTACCGGGCATCACCTGATAAACACCAGGGTCCGCCTCAAAATGAAGTGTATTTTCTCCCGGCATCACCTTCACATTACGAAAGAAATCACCTGCTCCAGTCTTTATATGCCAATAACCTGCCTGTAAATCCGTAATCAACACCTGATAATGTGATTTTTTCGAAGGAACGGTAAGCACGAGCCGGTCTTGTTGTAGGTGAGAACCACCGCCTAGATTTACCACTTGATCTTCGATAACGAGCGAATAACGTCCTTGTTCCTCTTGAAATTGAAGGGGCAATTTTCCAGTTTCCTCACCGCCAACCTGAAATAAGGCGATGAATCGATGGTGTTTTTCTTTTTTCTTGGGAGAAACCATAATGCGGTGTGCATTGGCTTCGGGTCTGCTCGATTTCGGCTCGTATTGAAATTCAAAGGTGCTGTTGGCACGTTTACCCGATAAAATATCAACTTCCCGATCCGATGTTTTTGGCAAGAGCATGGATACAAAAGCTTTCCCTCGAAAACCGGACGCTTCGCTATGTAAGACCCAACCATCGCCAAGCGTATCCGGACTGTTCAATGTATTGATCTGCCAGTACTTAGCAAAGCTTGAATCAGCACTTGTTATATCATCTGTTAAGATTATAATGGCAGGGATGTCCTTTCGGTTCAATTTCAGGAAACAAAAACCTCGCACATAAGAACTAACTTTACTCGTGTAAGCCCCCGTTAAATCAGCTTTAAAGTAATTGAAACGAGGACTTATCCTGGAAGGTCCGAAACTGCTTGAACATACTACACCGTTATCAAACCAAGCATCTGAGGTCACTTCTTCGGGGGTTCGTGGAAAACGCTGATTAAAACGTGCACCACCGTCATTTGCCTCGGTTCGGAAAAGCAAGGGTTCTTTAGGATCCCGTACTAAAAGCATGCTATGTGAGATGGAGCGCTTGTTGAAATTAAAATCGTAAGGCGGGCCATAGGAAAGATACAACCCTATATCGCCCACCAAAAAACCATGGTGATATAGCTGGATGGCACCTGCATCCGGATGTTGATGATTACCGAAAATATAGCCGCCTCCTTTGATTTCAGCGATGACATCCCCGCTCTGTGGCCGGTTATCCCAGCCCGTACGTACCACCATCGAGCCCAGGATCGTGCCCGATGTCTTCGTTAAAGGCAGCGCTTGCAGATTGTGCTCGGCCTTTAAGTTTGGGTCATTTACCAATAGGAAAAGTATGGGATTATCCGGCAGGCCTCCCTGTCGTTCAAATTCACCCTTAATATAGGGGTCATCGCCATAAGCATAAGCCAGTAGCATTGTCTGCGGCTGCTTCCAATAAAAGCGGCCTTTGTTGTTAACAAGGCTGAACATATCACCATCCCGCAACATTTCGCCATTTGGAAGACGCATGTAAAGCCAGTAATAGGCCAGGTTTTTAATATTCTCATCGAATACCCGTCGTCCACTCATTCGATATAGCAACCAAACCGCATGCATCTCCCAACCAAAGCGATAGGCCCCGTAATCTACCCCTTGATTATGTCGGGGCGATTGGTATTCGAAAGCGCGCATGGGCACCAATTGCTCCAGCACGGTATAGGAAGTGTATCGGTAAGGAAGCGGGTCTTCATCGTAGATAGCAATACTCATTGCTAATAAATCACGACAAATTTGTGCTTCGTTACCATGTCCATTTACAATGCTTTCAACTCCGTAAAAGGGTGGCCAACCGATCTCCATATCCCGGGCCAGGCGCATCATATGTTTACGTAGGAGCTCTTTTTCGCCCTGCTCCAGCAAAGGGTAACACCAATCGTATACCAGAGCACCCGTATAAATCGCCCGTCCAATTTCTCTGCTAATATCGCCGTAGGTCACATTACCAAACTCCAATACCGTATAATAATCCGCCATTAATTGCACCGCCTCTCGGCCAATGATTGTATCTCCCGTCATGGCATAATAAAAAGCTTTCGCCTCCGCTGCTTTTTCCAGAGCCTCATTGTAAAACTGCTCCTGTTTCGGATCCATCGCAAAATGAAACGGCTCTTTCGCCTGTGCTTGCACCTGTTCCCAACGTGCCCGGTTCTCTCCTAAGCTCAACCGCGACTGGATTAAAGGCAGGCATTCTTTTGTAAACCAGAGCCGCGGGTGCCCACCCCCAGGTAGTATCTTCGGCACGTAGCTACGTGCCGGCTCGGGTACTTCAGGCGCTTGATAAGGTGCCACACTGATCCCACCAAAGAGTACCTTTGGCGGCAACCAAAGCTCTAGCACCTGCCGTCCTGCTTCCAATTCAAATATTCCCGCTCGCTGATCACCACCATTATAGTTATCAAAAAGAATCCGTTTGGTAGGCCGTTGACCTGCTAACTTCATAGTCAAATAAGCAGTTCCCGTTTCGCCCTTTTGATTTCCCTCCGGCAGCATGGCCTTCGTACGGATAATATACAAACCCTCTTTAGGCACTGTCACAGGAATCTCAAGGTCAGGCTTCCCCATTTTAGACCTTAGGCCACCGTCACTTTTGGAAAGTGCCCACTGCTCTTTCAAAGACCGCGTGTTTACTGAAACTACCTTTACCTGCTTTTTATTCACCAGCACCTGCTCCATACTATAAAACTTTACGGACACAGATTGTGTACGAGCCATTAGTGGCCATAGCGCCACCCCAAAACACAGCAAAGCACAAGCAATCGTTTTATTCATATTGTTCCCTTATTATAGCTATTAGTAACCCGCATTCTGCGTCATATTCGGATTGGCATTTATTTCCTCCTGCGGTATGGGCTGTATTCTCCTAAAATCCGTACGAAGTACGTCGGTGTAATAAGAATAGGCTTTCGTGCCCATATTCTGTCTTGTAAAATCAAGGTTTAGCCGCGTCAGGTCAAAAAATCGTAGACCTTCAAAAGCCAGCTCCTTCCGCCTCTCCAACACAATCGCGTCCAGCAACTCATTGCCACTATAGGTGTAAGGAGCGATGCTATGATCTCTGTTCTGTGCCACCATATTCAAGTAAAGCCTTGCATTCGCCTCATCACCCAAACGGCCATAAGCCTCGGATAAAGTCAGCAGTACTTCCGCATAGCGGATCATCTTCACTTCATCCCGATCCGTTGCCGTAACATTTGGATATTTATTCACAAAATAAGCCTGCATGCCATTACGAGTACCATCCTGTATAAGCGCCCTACGGCTATCCGTTTCCTGATAAATTGCATACGTATCATCTGTGACCAACATATCACCATGGCCCTGCGCCGCATAAATGAAATCTAATCCTTCAATGCCATTATTAGCCGTAGCCGAATTGTTGAGCTCAAAAATCGTTTCCACTTTATCGGTCCTTGACGCCGTTGACGCCCAATACGCCGCAAAATCACCCGGGCTATCTGTTAGAGAATAACCTCCGTTCTGCACCACTGATAAAGCCGCGTCCCGTGCGTTTTCATAATCTGCCTTATACAGAAATACACGAGATTGCAATGCTTTGGCCGCGTACTTCGCTATAAAATTGGAACTTGCTATATGGATTGCCGGTGTCGTTTCCGGCATAAGCAGAAATGCGCTATCCAGATCACTGATCATTTTATCATACACTTCAGCCACGGTATTCCTCTCCGGTTTTACTAATGGACCGGTAATACTGGTAGAAACCGTAACCAAAGGCACACCAGCTGCATTTGGATCCACCGTGTAAGGTTTAGCAAACCAATTTATCAAGTATAAATAACAAAGCGCCCGCAAGGCATAAGCTTCGCCTTTCAATTGTGCCACATTCTCCGTTATATCAAGGTTCGAACCAATGATTCTATTCGCTTGCAGAATACTATAATAGGTATTCGACCAAAACGTGCGCGGCTCTGTATTAGCGATTGTCCAGGTATAATTATTCTGCATTAGTAAGCGCGATGAGTTGGTGCTGCTCAGATAGACATTATCGGCCAGCAGATCGCCAAACAAGGGGTAGTTCCGTCCGAATATAAAATAGTTATCCAAAGACCGGTACAGTCCAGCTACCGATTCCAGCATGTCCGTTTCAGAAGAGATAGCACTTTCTACCGCTACCGAAGTAGAGGGATCTTCCTGTAAAAAACTTTTACTGCAAGAGGCAAGCGTTAGCGTGCAAAGCAGCAAATAGCCAATCAAATGTTTTCCGTTCATTTCCTTCATATTTAACTTAAAGTCCTATGTTCACACCAAAGGTGAAGGTTTTATATTTCAACATATTTTGATACTCATTACCCGCATAACTCACCTCCGGATCAAAAGGCAGGCGGTCATCAAACAGGATTGTCCATAAATTAGTAGCCCTTGCATATACATGCAGCTTACTAACACCTAACTTATTAAACATAGCCAATTTCTTAAAATCATAACCCAAACTCACGTTCCGCAAACGGATATAGTCGCCCGAATACAAGCGGAACGTGCTGGTAGAATAATCCGTGGTTGTGGAGAACCGCGGCACATCGGTTACCTGACCCGGTGTTGTCCAACGGCGGTTATACACAAACTGGTACTTATTATAAGTATAGATTGCACCCGAGGTAAAATACAAATCAGAAGCCCCATAAATCCAATTACCGAAGCTGTAGTTAAAATCCAGTCCCAGTGAAAAGCCTTTATACGTAAAAACATTATTAAAACCACCCGTTGACTTCGGGTTAGATTGTTTATCCAGAATAGAAAACTGTGCCTCGGCATAATTATTCGTTGTCTCCGCATGAGAAGCATCCACGTAGTATAAGGGATCTCCGTTTGCAGGATCCACACCGGCAAACTCTTTCATATAATAAGTATAAAAATTATAGCCCTCTCCCAAGTAATACAAACCGCTTGGCCCTGCAGCATTTGCCGTACGCTTCATTACGTTTTGGTTAAACGACACATTAAAATTACTGAACCATTTGAAGTTGCCCACCCGCAACACGTCACCTTTTACAGTAAACTCCCAACCCTTATTTACCATGGCTCCTATATTTTGACTAGCAGACGCAAAGCCCGTGGTTAAGGAAGTAGGTACGGACTGTATCAAGCCATCGATGTTATTGTAATAGTAATCTACCGTCAGCACAAAACGATCTTCGGCAAAACCAATATCTGCACCCACATCAAATTTCTTAGCTGTTTCCCAACGGAGGTTCCTGCTTCCGATGATATTGTATTGCTGACCGTTGTAGCCCGCGTAGCCATAGTTGCCGCTGTAAGAGGATTGCGGGAGCCAATCATAATTACCCAAATTAGCATTGCCGGTTGTACCATAAGAAGACCGAATTTTCCAGGACGAAAAAACGTTTTGCCGCTTAAAAAAGTCCTCCGTTTCTACGTTCCAGGTACCGCCAATTGAATAAAAATTCGCCTGCTGGTTATTAGTTGGAAAGCGCGAGCTACCGTCCCGTCGCCAAGACAGGTTCAGGGCATACTTATTTTGATAATTAATTCCACCTGTAGCATACAATGAAGTGAATGCGTAATTACTGTATTGCCCCACTATGGCTGCAGGCGTAGCAGCATTACTCAGTGCGGTTAAGTCTTCATGACCGGAAGGGAAACCATAACCCAAGGCCGCAAGATAATATTCTTTAGACCGCTGCGCCTCATAACCCACACTCGCTGTGACGTAAAAATCTGAAAAACCTGGAATATCATAGCGATAGTCTAATTGATTTCGCGACAACCAGTTGAAATATCGCCTGTAATAATTTCTTCCATAACCTCCAACAGACGCGCCCAAGCCCATCGTTCCATTCAAAAAGATGGTCTCTTCTACCGTATTGTAATCAATACTAAAATAACTTGTATAATTCAGTTTGTCCCAGATATTCCACTTTAGTTGCGTATTACCCAATATGCGTGTCTCGCTTAAATGCTTTTTATCATGCGCAGCAATCCATAAAGGATTGTAGACACCGGGAAAATTTGTGTTTCCGCTTACCTCCGTATTTAACGAGCCATCTGCATTATAGGCCAGTTGATACGGCCTTAGCATCCGAGCAGCCCATACCGGATTATCCGAATATTGTGTTCCATTTGGTGTATTTTGGTCGACATTAGAAAAATTAATCCCCGTTGATAAGTAAAGTCTATCGTTTATCCTGTAATCGTAGTTAAATAGACCGGAAATCTTTTTAAAATCAGAACCGATGGTAGTGGCCTCCTGATCAAAATAACCCGCAGAGGCAAAAATCTTCGCTTTATCGCTTCCGCCGTTCAAGCTCACATTGTATTGTTGCTGGCGGCCGGTTCGCGTCACTAAATCATACCAGTGGTTACTCAGGCCGCTATTCAAGCCATAACTCTCCGCCAACGTTTCGATTTGCTCTGGGGCGTAACCACCATTCGATAAAGTTTCTCTAAAAAGCTCCGCATAGTGCGTTGCCGACAGCGGCTTACCCGCTTCCGGAGGATCCATCGGGCTAGACACCCCCAGTTCTGCATCCAAACGCACCTGCGTTTTACCGGTATTACCTCTTTTCGTGGTAATCAAAATTACCCCGTTACTCCCCCGCGAACCATACAGGGCCGTGGCAGCAGCATCCTTCAAAACATCCATACGTGCTATATCGTTCTGATTTATCCCTGCCAGTGCACTGGAAGAATTAGCATAAGAACTTAAAACACCTGCATTCACAATCATCCCGTCAACCACAATTAGTGGATTGGAAGAAAGCGACAAGGAGCCCAGCCCCCTGATACGGATGGCCACATCTGACCCTGGTTGCCCGCTAGCCTGCACCGCTGTTACTCCGGCAGATTGCCCTTGCAACGACTGCATAAAAGTAGAAAAGGGCTTATTTTCAAAAGCCTCGCCACCAATAGAAGTAATAGCGCTGGCATTAGCCGCACGGGTACTGGTGCGGTAGCCATCAGACACAATCTCCACCTCTGCCAGCGCCTGCATCTCAGAAACTAAAAAGACCTCCATGTTGCTTTTAGCAGGCAGTTGTTGCGTCACAAAACCCACCATACTGAAACTTAACTGCGCTTCGGCAGGAAGTGCCTGCAACATAAACGTGCCATTCGTGTCCGTTTTACTAGCCTGCGTTTTGCCCACCACTTTGACGCTCACACCAGCAAGAGGCTCCCTGGTTTCACGGTGATAGACGGTACCTCTAACCGTAGCCTCTTGCGCGAGCGCCACGAATCCACCAAAACCATGTAGTAAGAGTAGATTGAAAAACAGCATACGCTGTAGCATTTTTTTCATTTTTATTAGATTGATTAATTAAAGCATTTGCAAAACACCTAATAGCCTTGGTTTTGTGAAAGCACACTACTACCCACCAGATCAATTTCAGCTTGCGGAATAGGGAACAACTGCATATAGGCAGCAGGCTGTAAAGGAACCACCTGTGCTTGCCCATTAGCAGGATTATAGTTCCGTTCTTCCGATTGCAGCACCTGCACAAATTTTTCCTTCCGCACCAAGTCAAACCAGCGCTCATTTTCAAATGCAAATTCGAGTTGACGTTCTTTGAGCAGCACATCCGTAAATTCATCCTGGCCTGCCACCTCGCGGGCCGTATAGTTATGTGTTGTATTCCCGAAAGCCCGTACCCGCACCTTATTCAACTCAGATAATGCCGCATTGAGCTGCCCCAGTTCATTTAAGGTTTCCGCATGTAGGAGAATAATATCGGCGTAACGTAACACTGGTAAATCCAGTCCGGAAGCATTAAAAGTATGTGTTATTGCGTATTTTGAGACATAGGGATACCAGATTGGGTCATCACTTGGCGATAATGCAGGCACATATTGCTCTGCAATAGTAGCCGTTTTTCTACTATCCTCTTCATCAAACAGTTTATGCAAACTCCAGGAAGGAAGTGCAATCTCTGCGCCCCTGCTCACCACGTTCGGTACGCCGGCATTCGGGATAAAGGCCGTAGACAAACTATGCCCATTGGTTCCATCCGTATATTTCATTGCAAACAATACTTCCGCGTTATTTTCAGTAGCCACCTGCCAAAGGCTGCCAAAATTTTCCACCAAACTAAAGGTTGATCCAAACTCCGTAAAAAAACGATCCAACGTTTGTTTTGCCGCCTGCCAATCATTTTTAGTCACATATACCTTTGCTAACAGTCCTAATGCAGTTTCGCGGTTACACCGTCCGCTCGCAATTGCGCCCTTAAGCGGAAGCAAATCTACCGCCTCCGTAAGATCCGCTATGATCAATTGATACACCGCCTCAGCATCAGTTCGTCCAACATTTGTCGCTTCCTCTGCCGAAATCGGCGTTGTCACCAACGGCACCGATCCAAAAACGCGCACCAGGTCAAAATAAAAAAGCGCCCGCATAAATTTCGCTTCACCTACATATTGCTCTTTCATACCCGAAGGATAATCGATAGGTGTATCGATATTAGCCAATACTGCATTGGCCCTAAAGACACCATTGTAGGTATTCTGCCAAAAAGTTAGTACCAATGGGTTACTGCTAGAAACCGTTAGTCCATCCACTTCCGGAATTCCCGCAATCACCGTATTGGTAGACATATAGAGATTATCCGTACCAATCTCCAGTAATTGATAATCCGTAGGTTTACGCAACTGCAGCTGTCCGTAAATACCCAGTACCGCCTGATCTATATCATCCGCAGACTGATAAAAATTCACATTCGTTAGCGATGATTCGGGCACCGGATTTAAGAGTTCATCATGGCAGGCGCTAAACGCCAGCAGCGATAAACACAAGCTCATTATGATATAATTTGTTCTCATGGATTGCTTATTTTAATGCTGATTATCTAATTTCTATCTTCTTAAAAACCCAAGTTCACACCAAAGGTATATACCCGGTTAATAGGCTCTGAACCAATATTATAGCCCGGCTTACTATTTATTCCGGCCACTTCTCCAGCCGTATAACCTTCCGGATTATAGCCATGAAACTCTTTCTTCGTCAAAAACAAAGCATTATTAATTGAAGCAAATAGACGGAGCTTACTGGATCCAATTTTTCTGCTGATAGCCACCGGAAAATTATAACCCACATTGATATTGCGAACGGCCAGAAAAGAAGCATCTTCGATATAGTAATCCGAATTTGCGTTGAACGAAAGCTGACTCAACGACACAGCAGGGTGCAAACCATCGCCGGGGTCATCCACAGACCACCACTGATCTGCTATCAGCGATTGCCGCATGGCACCCAGTACCGATCCTTGATAAAACTGATTCTCGAAATTGTATATTTTTGCACCCACCGAAGCTTGGATGGTAAAAGAGAGATCAAAGCTTCGGTAAGAGAAACTGTTCGTCATCCCAAAGGTAGCCTTGGGCATAAAATTACCCAGCACTGCCCTGTCATTCTGGTTGATGATTCCATCGCCGTTGAGGTCATCATAAATTGGATTCCCCAGTTTAGAACCTGCCATTACGGGCACCGAAGTGAGCTGCTCGGCCGTTTGGATCACACCCGTTTGTTTATACCCATAGTAAGAAAACATCGGCTCGCCCACACGTAGCAACCAACTCATCCCATAGCCATCCGTTGTGATGCGTTCGTTTACGCCACCCAAACTCAACACCTTATTCCGGTTAGCCGCCACATTAAAGCTGGTTTGCCATTTAAAATCACCCACTAGGTTTTTGGTGTTCAACTCAATCTCAAAGCCTTTATTTTCCACCTCACCGACATTCGAAAGGGAAGATGTAAAACCTGTAATACCAGGAATTGATACGGCATAAAGTAATCCATCAGTACGTTTTCGGTAATAGTCGGCATTAATGGTCACTCGGTTATTGAACAAACTGATATCTACACCAAAGTCAAGCTCCCGTGTTTTCTCCCATCCCAGCCTACTGTTGCCATAGGTCGATTGTGCCTGCCAGTTGGTAATCTGATCGTTTACCGTATAGATACCGCCGCCTATCGTACCTAAATACGCAAAGTCACCAATATTCATATTTCCGGTAGTCCCGAAACTCGCCCGTAACTTTAAGTCGCTCAACACGGTTAAGTTTTCCATAAAACGCTCACCGGAAATACGCCATGCAGCAGAGGCCGAAGGAAACCATCCCCATTTACGATCGGGGCCAAAACGGGACGATCCATCCGTTCGGATGGAGGCAGTAAACAGGTATTTATTTTTGAAGCCATAATTAACACGGCCGAAATAGGAAACGAGGCCCCATTCTGATTTAAGGGTATTGGTACCTACCGGGTTAATGGTTGCATTATTCAAGGTTTGGATAATGTCATTATTGAAAGAGCCGTTAACGGCCAATGTTGTCATCGACCTGGAGAAGTTGTGTTGATAAGAAGCTCCCCCTAATGCGCCGAAATCGTGATCAGCTCCGAAAGTCTTTTGATAATTGATGGTATTCTCATTGATTAAGCTAATGGTACGCGAATCAATGGCAGAACCTGACGATGTACTTGAGCTAGACGCCCAGGACGCTTGAAACCGATCGGTTATGTTATAAGACATATTTGTACCTATGGTAGATTTGATATGCAGACCTTCCGCCAGCTTTACAGAAGCATAAAAATTACCAATGGTGTTTAGGGTATTAGCTCGATAATTGGTCCCTTCCAGTATGGCCATTGGATTTGCCTGACTGGTTACCGCGGCACCCCAATAACTCCTAGCGGTTGGGTACGTACCATCCGGGTTTTGGATTGCCACAAATGGAGGGTATTTCGCATAGTCGATCATATTATTGGGTGCGATACGGCTTGTTGCATAATTGGGGTTCAGCATTAGCCCCAGGTCGACACGCTCATTTACCTTGATATTTAAGCTGGCGCGGGCACCATAGGTTCGGTACCAAGTATTCCGTAGCGTTCCCTGCTGATCCCTGACAATGCCGGATATATAATAATTGATATTGTCATTTCCTCCGTTCACCGCCAGATCATAATTTTGAAAAGGAGCTGTTTCCATCACCGCATCCTGCCAGTTCACATCCGTACCATTCAGTACGGCAGGACTCACCTGATAACCCGCCGGACGATTGCTATCGCCCCACACTGGAATTGATGTGTCGCCACCAATCCACGCATATTCGCGGTTCTGGTATTTCGTGATAGCATCATAATACTCGTTCACGTTGAGCCAATCGTTGTGGAGCTTCGCCTTTGAAAAACCGCCAAACGCATTAACTGATAGAACAGGCTTTCCCTGCTTTCCGGACTTGGTGGTTACAATCACTACACCTCCCGCCGCGCGCGATCCGTAGATAGCAGCAGACGAGGCATCCTTAAGCACCTCAATTGATGCCACGTCGTTCATGTTGATGTTGCTAAAACTGGCACCTGGAAAACCGTCCACCACAATTAAGGGATCATTCCCCGCCGAAATAGAACCTGCACCTCGAATGCGGATTATCGGTGCTGAGCCGGGCGCATTCCTGGTCTGCGAAATATTGACACCTGCTAGTTTTCCCTGTAGTGCAACTTCGGGTCGGGCGGTTGGAATTTCGTCGAGGCCCTTGTTTTCTACTTTAGTAACAGCCGCCGTCAAAGAGCTCCGTTTAACGGCTCCATAGCCCACCACCACAGCCTCATCAAGATTAGCAAAAGTTTTTTCCAATAGGATACGAAGCGGATTACCCACCTCCTTCACCTCAAGTTCTTTCGTTGTATATCCTAAATAGGAAAAGCGTAGGACGCTTGGCAGCGTCAATTGAAGCGAAAAATACCCTTGCTCATTCGTTTTGGTTGCTACGGCCGTACCGGTAGCATGCACACTTACACCAAGCAAAGGACCCTTATCCGTTGCGCTGATGACATATCCTTCCACTACCTGGGTACCTTGCGCCCATGCATGAAGGTTTGTCGCAAACAGCATACTGAATATGCCGATTAACAAAATAAATTGATTAGTTCTCATATAAAAGGGGTTAGGACTAGCTTATTATTAGGTCTGTTCATTTTATTTCTTCCTTTTTTCTCGCTCTTCTGTTATCTGAGTAGCAGAAAAGACATTTGAGTTATTGCCAAATGTTTGTGAAATGTAAGTGAGTATCTCAGCCACTTCTTCATCCTTTAAAAAGGAAAAGCCCGGCATGGCCTGATCATAGGTTTTTCCCATAATCTTCCCACCGGGCGATTTCCCATTAAACACCACATGAAACAAATCCGTAGGGCGGTTTAGAATCGGGTTCCCTTTTAATGGAGGGAATACCCCTTCCACACCCAATCCATTCTCTTTATGACAGGAAGCACAATAATTCCGATAAAGTGCCGCAGCATCCACGCGCTTTTCTACTACCTGCATGGCAGGCTTGATCACACCTCCCAAACTACTTGTGTGTGCAACAGCTATGCGCAAAATCCGGTCGTCGTATACTTTCGGATATCCCGGTGCGGGGTTCCAATCACGGTTACTCGTTGTAACATACACCGCCCCATCCGGGCCTACACAGATTCCGCGAAGTCGGCCAAAACTATTTTTGAAATAAACCTGCTCTTTTACAACACGGTTCCCTTCCTCATTCAACTGCAGCACATACAAAGCACTCCCCTTCAATGTCACCAATAATAAACAATTGCGCCATTCCTTAATTGGACCGTCTTTATAATAGGTCATTGCCGCCGGTGCAACGGTAGGCGTCCAACTTTCGAGCGGATCCGTGAAATCCCGATTGCTGCTTGAATCCGCTTGTGGTGCGTAAACCTTCCCTTCTCTTAGGGGCCATCCATAGTTTTTCGCTTTTTGAATCCAATTTACTTCGTCTTCAATTGCGTCCCCGTGTTCAGAAGCGTAGAGCTTTCCGTTGCGACCAATAGCTAATCCCTGAATGTTTCGGTGCCCATAACTCCATACATATGAATTGGTAAAGGGGTTGTCAACGGGTATTTGTCCATCCGGTTTCAGTCGTAAAATTTTCCCATTCGGCGAAAGCAAGTCTTGCGCAAGCAGGCCTTCTGCCCGGTCCCCAGCACTTAGGTATAAGTTGTTATCGGCACCATAAACAACGCGCGCACCATTATGTCCGGTATTACCCGGCCATTCCAATAGTTTCTTTGGTTGAACCAGCGAATCCCCACGCAATGTATATTGCACGAGACGACTGACAATATGTGCGCTGTCCAATTGTTTATTATAAATCAGATAAGCCTGTGTATTTTCCCCGGACTTGTGAACCGTCATTCCGAGCAGGCCCAAGGTGCGGTATCGGTAAACCTCAGGGATTAACAACAAACGCTGTTTTGTGCTATCACGCAAATTGAGACGCCAAACTTCACCGGATTGCAACGTATACCAAAGTTCATCGCTCCCCACGTAACATAACTCCCAAGGAACATCGAGATGTTCGGCCAAGGCATCGATCCGAACGGCGGTCGTATCAAGCCTATAGACACCTACAAGTTTGCCTGACATCAAGGGGGAATTGCCAATTTGACAAGACCCACAGATAATGGACAGAAAGCTGAAAAGCACAAAAGGACGCATAGCTTGGCACATGTTTGTTTTTAAAATGTTTTCCGACAGTTTATTGGCTATAATCAGTTAAGCAGAATTGTATACAAATATATAATATTTTTGTATACATAAAAATATTTGGGATTATTTTAAATGAAAAAACCGCTTCATGGAAGCGGTTCGCAAACTCATTTTTTCAGGCTTTTATATTAGATTAGTTCAAGTGCTTCTTTTTCACCTCGGTCCAAGTGGTTAATAAGCGTATTTAACGCATCGTCAAAGTTTCCGGATTTCAGGCTTTGCACAATTCTACGATGCTCCGTATCCGTTTGCTTATAGTCATCCATATGGCTCAGCGAATTACCTAATTTCAAATGGAACAACGGAATATTACTGTTTTTATACAGAGCCAATAGACGTTTATTTCCAGATCGCTCCATAATAGTTTCGTGAAAACGCACATCTGCTTCGCAGGCGCCACTATAATACCCCCGCTCTGTCATGGAGGTAAAATCATCACAAATTGCTTCCAGCTCTTTAATAATATCTTTGTCGATTTTCTTAAACAGCAATTTCAGCGCCCCTACTTCGAAAATTTCACGCAATTCCCTGATGTCACGCACATCTTCAGCGGTCATATTTCTAACAAAACATCCACCCTTTTCACCGAATTCCACTAGATTTTCACCCGATAGCCGAATTAGCGCTTCACGAACGGCAACACGGCTAACATTTAACTTTTCCGCCCATGAGCTTTCTTTCAAGCGGGCACCACCTACCAATTGATTCGCCAAAATTTTTTTACGAATCTCATTATACACTTTATTTGCAAGTGAATCTTCTTTCATTTTGTATACAAAAATACATTTTTTTATTAAATATATCACTCAAAAATTTGTTTATAAACTTGTAATCGGTTTAAGCTGATTACGAAATATCATTTTTCAGAAAATATACCGAATCAGGATTTTTAAACACCATCCCTCTTTGGCAACTTGGAATGACTTATTAACATAAGAAACAGCTGGCCCTGCTCCACCAAGCTACCAAGGCGGGAAAATAACACGAATCATCGGGCAATTCCTCTATTCTTATCGGCCCCTTCCTGCCCCATCTTTGTAAGGTGCGGTATATTAATGGTTTTGAGGTTTTCGAAGTAACAGCCACCCGGACCGTTACACCTAAACCCTTCGTCAACGTGGATTATTTCGATGAACCGGCAAGCCCACAGCCCGTGAAGAAAACCTTAATTTACGGTAGTGATGAGATTATATAAATAGCCATACTCGTTCTGCACTGTTACAGTGCACTTTTTACTGAAATTTGCACTGTTACAGTGCAAAATAGCTATCTTTGTGAAAATTAACTGCTATGGAGAAATTATTGGAATATTTTCATAAGCTTTTACAGGCTATTGATACAAGCTTTCTTCGCTATACCTATGCAGAAATAAATTGGGAAAGCCGAATGATCGGCCTTACCGGACCGCGAGGCGTCGGTAAGACTACGCTCATCCTACAATACATCAAGAAAAATTTGAATCCGGCAGAAGCACTTTATGTTACCGCTGAGGACTTTTATTTTGCCGATCACAAGTTAATAGACTTAGCCGACGTCTTCGTCAAACAGGGGGGAAAACACCTTTTTATAGACGAAATCCATAAATATAAAAACTGGTCAAAAGAGCTCAAGTTAATTTATGACTATTATGCCGAATTGCAGGTTGTCTTTACAGGATCTTCTGTATTGGATATTAATAAAGGCGCTTCCGATTTAAGTCGTAGGGCTGTCATGTACCATATGCAAGGCCTGTCATTCAGAGAATATTTACAACTGTTTCACCAAATTTCCGCAGATGTATATTCTTTAGAAGACATCCTCACGCATCAGGTAAAAATACCGGATTTGAAACATCCCTTAAAATTCTTTGCTCAGTACTTAAGAAGAGGATATTACCCATTTGCTTTAGAAGGCGATTTTGATATACGACTGCAACAGACAATCAATCAAACCTTGGAGTCCGATATTCCTTTGTTTGCCGATATGAACGTGGCAACGGGAAGAAAAATGAAACAACTTTTAGCAATCATTGCGAAGAGCGTTCCTTTCAAACCCAATTTCTCCAGTATTGCCACTATGCTCTCCGCCAGCAGAAACAACATCGCTGATTATTGCCTGTATATAGAAGAAGCCGGGATGATCGCCCAATTGCGGGATGACACCGGAGGAATAAGAGGTTTAGGTAAAGTCGATAAAATATATTTGGATAATCCCAATCTCGTTTACAATTTAGCGGAAAGCTCTCCGAATATCGGCAATATCCGGGAAACGTTTTTTTTAAACCAACTACGGGTTAAGCACGACGTCTTAGCTTCGACTGTGGGAGACTTTCAAATCGGTGATGTGATCTTCGAAATCGGCGGAAAAACCAAAAACCAGAAACAGCTCGAGGGTGCTAAAAAAGGTTACATTGTAAAAGACGATATCGAATCAGGATTTTTGAACACCGTCCCTCTTTGGCAGTTCGGAATGACCTATTAACAAGTACACTATTTGCTATGCAAATTCAAAATTTATCTTATGTATTTTCAAAGTTTACTCCCTGTAAATTCAAAATAAATTTCATGTATTTTCAAATTTGTTCATATTTTTGAAAAACATAAGTCAAAGCCACCCAAGCCATTGCACCTGAACTCTTCGCCAATATGGACTATTTCGGCGATCTAGCAAGTCTGATGAGAACAAACAACAAAATATAAGGTGAGCTGGAAAAACAGGAGCGATAGCTAACGCGACCGGCTACTGAGGCCGATTTTAACGCCTTCCCCGAAGGCTCGATAGAAATTACCGAACACGAGGAAGTCCCTGTTGTGTCTAAGGAAGCCCGAGTGGTAGAAGAAGTTAATCTAGAAAAAGAGGTGGAAGAAAAAGAGGAGACCATTCGGGACAGCGTACGTAAAACCGATGTGGAAGCAGAGCCCATCGGCAATAAAAGCAGACTGAATACCGATAGGGATTTATAACAGTAAACGTTGGTGCCGATAGCTTTTAACCAAGGCAGATGGAATTTTCATTCTGTCTTGGTTAAAAGCTTTTTTTATTAATGGCCCACTTTCAAAACTTGCTTGTGTTTTTGAAAAAACCACACTATTTGCTATGCAAATTCAAAATTTATCTTATGTATTTTCAAAGTTTACTCCATGTAAATTCAAAATAAATTTCATGCATTTTCAAAATTCAAAGTCAAAGCCGCCCAAACCATTACACCTAAACTCTTCGCCAATATGGACTATTTCGGCGATCTAGCAAGCCCAAAATCAGTAAACAAAACCTTGATTTACGGCGGTGATGAAAATCAACAACGAACGAAGTATAAGGTGTTAAGCTGGAAACATTTATTCGTATTTTTTGTTATATACGATATTTTATGTAGTAGTTTACGCTAAAAATTATGATTAAAGCTTAACGATGAAAACCAAGGATGGCATATAAGGGAATATTCTCCAACCAGCTTTCTCTGCGATAATCGCTCATGGAAGTTCTGACGGCTATTTTAGGCTGAAATTTATCATAATAAACCCGTAAGCTTTTAGCCTGTAAATTTTCCTCCACCTTCACTTCTATAGGAATGATTTCACCCGCAAGTTGCACTAAAAAATCAATTTCGGCCCGGGCATTTTGCGGAGACCAATAATAGATACTCAAATCGCTGCGTGTGATCAATTGCTGCGCCACATACTGCTCGGTAAGGGCTCCTTTAAATTCTTGAAAGATCGCATTACCCTCCAAAAGTGTACGCGCGTCTAGGTCTGTCATTGCTCCCAACAACCCCACATCGACCATAAACAGCTTAAAAGCACCGAAATTTTCATAAGCCTTGAGCGGCACCGCAGGCTTAGAAACGTTAAAGATCTGTTTTACCAAACCACAATCGACAAGCCACGCCAATGCCAATTCATAATCCTTGGCTCTGGCTCCCTGGCGGATGATTCCATAAATGAACTTTTTATTCTCCTTTGCGAGCTGTGCTGGAATTGAGTTCCATAACATTCGAATACGGGGTACTATATCGTTGGGTGCATGTTTAGAAAAATCTTGTTCATAAGCTAACAAGATACGCTTTTGGATAGCCCTAACTTCCATAAAGTCCTGCCTTTTGGAATAAGCCAAAACTGCTTCAGGCATACCTCCAATATAATAATAGCTACGTAACAGCTCTGTATATTTCGGGGCGAAAGTTTGAATGAGTTCCCAGTTTTCCTGTACCAATAGCTCTTTTAAAGACGTTTGCTGCACCGCGTCCAGAAACTCATAAAAATTGAGTGGATATAAATCAAGGAAATCCACCTTTCCGACAGGAAAAGAAGTATTTCGGCTTAATGCAACGCCTAATAGCGAGCCTGCACAAACAATATGATACTGCGGGGCATTCTCCTGAAAATACTTGAGCGCAGTGATTGCAGTTGGGAATTCCTGAATCTCATCTATAATCAACAGTGTGTTTTGAGCGTTAATAACCACACCGGTATCGATCTGTATCCCTGAAATAATACGTTGTATATCAAAATCGGCAGCAAACAGGCTTCTAGCAATGGCGTTACTTTCCAAATTCACGTAAGCTACCTGCTCATAAGCCTGCCTTCCAAATTCTTTCATCAGCCAGGTTTTACCCACCTGTCTAGCGCCCCGGATAATAAGTGGTTTCCGGTCGGAACTGTCTTTCCACGTCTGCAAATATGTCAGCACTTGTCTTTTCATACACAAATATACGAAAACAAGTACGACTTTTTGTTATATATAACTATTTTATGTACATTTTTTTGTTATATACAACATTTTTATGTATTAGTTTCACGAAAGAACACAAAGACTTACGACTGTAGCTAGTGCCGACTTACCCTTCTCCATACATAAAGACACATTGGCAAAAGCAACACATACGCCCACCAAGGTAAACGAAATCCGCTTTTTTGCCCTTTTTGCTTCTCCTGGGATGTTGTGGAAGTCTCCTGTTGCACCACATTGAGCATCCCATGGAACCGTTGCTGACTATCCAGCAGATCCGCCTTCCGCCAAGCTTCGCCCCGATACCGCAGCAGCATCTCATCGGCAGCGAGGCCACTATCCGGATGCCAACGGACATTGCCATTTAACCACCATAAAGCGTCATATTCTGCATACCCTTCGGCTCTATTGCGGCGCCAGCTAGTTTCACTGCGCACTGAATCACTTCGTGCAGAAGTGGTCTCGCTGGTGGAATACTTCGTTTTAAGCTTCGAGGAAGTACAGGAAAGTAGAAGTCCTGCACCAATGACTATATAGATTTTCATCGTGTCTCCCCTCCTATCCAATCGGCCACAGCATAGAGGCTTTTGATCGGCCGACGCTTTCTATATACCCCATCCCCTTCCCTGCTGCCATTATCGTTCGTATTCCCTTCTACGGTAATCACCTCCTTTTCGCCCCATTTATCGATAAAGCCACAGTGGGCGATCCGTTTGAGGGAGGGAAAGTAGAGGCCGAACACACAGCTTGTTTTCGTTATTGGTTTTTCGTTGTTAGTTGTTCGTGATCCCCTTGCCAGCGCCTTCGCACGAGGCCACACCAATTTATCTTGCGGAAAAAGGCTGGCGGCCCAGGCTGTCTTGGGGTTGTCTACCTCCGCCCGCCCCAGCACCCAGCAAACAAAAGCCGCACACCAGGCATGCCCTTTTCCTAGGCCTGTATAGGCTAGATAAGCTTCCACTTGCGGCCCGTCGTTACGGCCCGTCGCCTCCCGTACCCCCAGTTGACTGTCGTAAATTTTCTTTACCCTCAAACGGGTAGTTTCTATGGGAAATTTTTCCGCAAGCATATCATCTTGCTTCGCCAAACTATCGGGCGTAGCATGCCTATTGCTATCACCAAGCAATGGAAGCCATAGTGACAGCCCTGTTTTTATAATCAAGACACTGAATATAATTATTAAAGGATTTATTTTCTTTTTCATTTTAACACATTAAAAATTTCTTATTCTTTTTCCCTTGAGTGGCTGTTGCGCTACCTGTTTCTTTTGAGATTTTAAGGATTGGGACTTGAGGAATATTTATTTAGTGTCTTTTGACATTTTAGTAAGTTGGCAAAGTATCTAGGCCGGGGCGGATAAGGGACATACTGGACGGATTGAAAATGAGCTGTGAAAGTCTTTTTCCGGCTAGTTTTATTCTTTGCAGGTTACTAATCCAGTTTTTCGGGCTGAACTTGAGCATTTTTTTGAGATTGTAGGCAATGGCGGCTATGGTCATACACTTATTTGCCTGTGCAAGTCCTTTGGTGTTGACCTTCTTCATGCCCAGGTAATTGACCAGAGTGCCAATAACAGGTTCCACGGTGCTCTGCCGTTTCCTCATCAGGATCTTCGCCTTTTTTGTCTGCATGCGCAGATGCATCTGATCATAGTAGTCTTTGTCTATGGTTGACTTTATGGAGGTACCCTTATTTTTCCTATATGCAGGACACATCTCTTTTACCGGACACTCCCTACATTCCCCGACGCCTATACGGTATTCCCTGTTGAAAGAGCGCTGGTTCTTAAAGGTCCCAACATATTTAAGCTGTTTGCCATTCCCACAGGTATAAAAATCCCCCTGCCGATTATAGGAGAACCCTTCCCTTTCATACATGAAATGAGGTCTGTTAGGAATATATCCCCGGATGTTGTTCTCCTGCAGGGCTTTAAGCGCCTCACCGCTGCTATAGCCCGTATCCGCCACAAGCTCCTCCGGATCAAGCCCGTGTTCCTGTAGGTTCCTTACAAGCTGCGGCAAAAGGATTGGAAGACATTGGCTATCATTTTTGTCTGCGGTAAAGGCCTGTATATGGGTAATCACATGCGAAGCTGTATCCACGCTCACCTGTCCCAGATAATTCAGGGCCATGGCTTTTCCTGTCTTTACCGCCATCTTTGCATCGGGATCGGAAGGACTGATATGCGTATCGTTATGGGCATTCTTTTTGGGCCTGAGTAAAGGGTAGTGACGATCTTTTGTCTTTTTCATTTCCACGCTGCGGGGAGCGTGTACTTCTTCGTTTTCTTCTAATTCCCTTGCATAACGCTCCGCATCTTCGAGTATGTCTTTGCGCACCATACTATCCAGTGAGGCATTGGCTTTGACATAGACGCCGTCAACAGCCTGCCGCCTGCCCGAAACCATTCCCTTTTCGATGCATTGGCCCAGCACCCGCCTGAAGAGTTCGGAGAACACCTCCTGGCCGTACAGTTGTCTGGTCCTGCTCAGCGTGCTGTGCCATGGCAACTCCTCATCAAGATCGTAATCAAGGATATAAAGGATATCGAGGCGCAACTTCGAGGTACAGATAATACGCCTATCGCTGTTGAGGTTTTCCAGATAACCTACAAGCATCAGTTTCATAAAAACCACCGGATCGATGCTTTTCTGGCCTTCGCTGCCATAGTATTTAGATGTAGTCGCGTACAGAAACTCAAAATCCAAAGTCTCTTTTAGACGCCGATAAAAATTATCCGCCGGAACATAGTCCGAAAGTTGAAATTGGATGAACAGTTTCTCTTGATAGGTCTTTTTTCCTTGCATATCCCAATTTACTGTTATTCCATAACCTTATCAAAATAAGTTATCAACGAACGTGAGTTGTGCAACAGCCACTTGATGGAAAAAGAATCAAAACCGAGAAGCTTGCTTCGAGCTCATGAACACCTTTGAAAAAATAAACCCAAGTGAATAAAGATCAAGGCTGCACGTATTTCGCTAAAGATTTAGGCCTAATCCTCAATCCTGTGGAGCCGCGCCATAGCACAGGCCATGCTTCGCTTCTTCACATGATTTTTTCCTAGGCTATCCTAAATCTTCTTGACGCTCACTCCGTGAGGCCGTCCTGCCCTACCACCAGAGCCAAGTTTGCATTAACGTTGATCATCCGAAATGGCCTAGGCTTACGGACACAGCAATCGGCAGCCGGACTTGTCCCTAAACATATTTTCACGCGTAGCTAACACCTTAAAGCAAAAGACAAACGAAGCGATAGCCTTTGCAGGGCGTGTCTCCTTTTGCGAACGGACAAGTGGCCACGAATTGCAAGGTAGTAAGCCAGCCAAGCACTTTGGGTACTTTGGTGCTTCAAAGTACCGTTCCCAAAGCCATTACAAAAGCATACAAAAAAGCCAGTAAGAGCCCCAAGTAAACACCAATCTTCTGCCAGGAAAGCAGCGATTTAAAGTTCCGTTCAAAGTGCTCGGCAGCATATTCCCCCAAAAACGGCCAATGCTGATGGAGCACCCAAAGGCACAGTTGTACGAAACTCAGCACAGCTATGGCCGCCACTAAAACGGCACTCAGTACCCCATAATCGATGGGTGCAGCTGTGATGTCCACTAAGCGGATGAGCGGTTGATAAGCGATGTAAGCCAAAATACTGGCTATCAGCAGCGTTATTAAAAGATACTTTCTATAAATGATGATGAAATTTTCCATAGTCGTTATTTTACTTGTTATTGGTTACCTACCTGTTCGGTAGGCAAGTTCATTATTCGATTAAAGCAGGGCGGCCAAGGCCGCCTGCTTTAACGAATGTTACAGTTCGACAATTGTCGACGACATATTACCCGGGGTATTCACTAAGGTGACTGTAACAGCCGAGCCATTCAGGGCTTCATTACTAGCCGTAGCCGTATAAACCCATTCAGTGGCCGTATCATCGGTAGCCACTGCGAAGCCATCCTCAATCGCCTCACCGTTACCATTCACAATATCCACATGCACCTGCTTTACTTCCAGTACATCCCGCACACGTATCGTGATCTCATCGCCAATGGCTCCCACATAGCGATCGGTAAGCACCCTTCTGATTTCCGGGTCCGTCATATAATCCTTGAAAGCCACATTATAAGCCGTTTGTCCCGGTTTCGCCTTTTGCTGATAGCGTTCCTTCAGATTAGGATCGCTGATCGCGCGTTTTGCATAGAAGGCCGCATCGGCAAAACGTTCCTGGACCGTACGCTGACCATCCGTAGGTACCCGATCGGGATCGATCTTCGGAACATCAGCAATGATGGTGTTCCCCGCCTTTTGACGGAAAACAAGCATATTGCCGACCTTACCACTTGCTCCACGCATAACCACATTATTTCTGGATTTTGCCATAACATAAAATTTTAAAAGAATTAAAAATTAAACCATTTGTGCAATCGCTTTTTGGTACCAATCGCGTCGATTACGATTCAAAGGTTAACAAAAAACAACATAAATCAATGGATATCAACACCTTGTGAATAATCATGAAGAAAAATGAATAAAGTAGAAGCTTTATGAAAAAGTTGTGTAACGTCCAATTGCCAAGAGTTAACAAACTCGCGCCATTCGCTTTTGGTATTAAAGAAGTGTTAAAGAAGTCTATTCGTATAACCAAGCTAGTGTCGGCGCAGTTCCAAACCAGTGTCAAGCTAGTTCCTGCTCAGTAGCTTTTCTGTGTGAACGCAGTACCAACCAGTACCATTTCAGTAGGTTTACAGTAGCTTCCAGTGTCAAAAAGGGCTTGTGTCCTATCTTATGTTATCTTCGAACCAATGAATGTACAATATTTGAGCAACCATAAGGGAGAAAAAACGGCTGTTTTAATATCGTTAAAAGAGTGGAATACTGCTCAATGCCCACACCGGCAACAGACAACTGGCAACTGACAACACAAGAGCAACTAACAACTAACAACTACTAACAGGCAACTCTCAATTCTTTAGTGCTCCTGCTACGATTATCCTCCTACCACTGCTCCTGCCCCTGCTACTTATAACTCTTGCTTCTGCCACCGCCCTAAAACCTAGAACTTAAAACGTAAAACCTACAACGTAGAACGTAAAACCTACAACCTCGAATGTAAAACCTAAAACCTAGAACTTAAAACGTAAAACTTAAAAACCTACAACGTAGAACCTATAACGCAGAACGTAGAACTTAAAACGTAGAACGTAAAACCTACAACCTCGAATGTAAAACCTAAAACCTAGAACTTAAAACGTAAAACTTAAAACCCTACAACGTAGAACTTAAAACGTAGAACCCATAACCTAGAACTTAAAACTCAAAACCCACCACTTCCCCTTATCGCTTCAATTACCTCATGCTCCAAATAAACATCCTTACCATCCAACTTATAAGGCTTCAGGATCTTTTTCTTTTTGAGGTAATACAGCTTCGTATCGCCTATTTTCAGCATTTGTTTGATATCCGCGTTGTCCAATACGCGGCTTGGCGAAGCCTGTTGGTTAATGGGCAAAAATGGTTCGCTGGTCGATTGGGACACTGTACGCCGGTCAGCCAGCTGTTCCATTAGTCGCCGGACTTCCTGTAGAATTTCAATCAATATATCTAGTTTTTGGGTAATCATGAGTGGTATAACGATCTTAGGTTTAAAAAATCTCCCTTGCCTCCGATGCGAAATATGACTACCTTTGAAGCAAAGAAATTAATAGATAAGAATGATATAGACGTATTTTTTTAACATATAATATTTAGCAACAGCTATTTTACTCGTTTCTGAAATATTGCGACTTATAAAACTTTACACGAAGGAAAATAGACTGATTGCCCGCGCATGCGGGCATCGGTTTCTTTGTGTAAAGCCGTGTCGCAACGGTTCAGAAGCGGGAAATTCGATGACCCGCTATTTTTTTTATCATGACCGCATACCTCAATCTCCAGCAATTCAAACACAGCCTCATTACGGATCACGCACTAAGCGATGCCTTCATAAAACGCTGCAAAACCCTAAACTTACACCATATTCAAGAGCTATTGTCTCTCCCCCGCGAAAAGGCCATCAGCGCCGCATACCTCGACATAAGGCTGTTCAGGGAATGGACAGCCTACTTGGAAGAACATCATTTGCTCTTTTTACTTCAATAGGCGTCAGTCCTATCTTCCATGATAAAACTCCATAAAAGCTTTCGCAAAAGCTCTTCCAAGCGAAAGCCTTTCGGGCCTATTCCACAAGTGGACAACATGGCCATCCGTTGAGTAAACGGCAGATTTGCGCACCACATAACTTCGGTTCACCTGAATAAAACCGGCACCCAACAAAATAGGCAGATTCGCTTTCAGCGAACTACTGTAAACACGTGTACTTTCCCTGAAATATAAAACCAGTGCATGATTCTTAACCTCTACATACTCAATTTCGCTCAGGGGTACGCGCGATTCCATTTTTAAATCCCGGTCATAGAGAAACAGATAATCACCCGGTATCTCTTTCAGCATGGGTGCTGGCTCGCTTACCTTCCCCAATTCGGCCAAGGCGCGCTTAATTGCCTTCAAGAAACGTTCATAATGCATATTCTTCACCAAGAAATCCACGGCACCTAAGTCATAACTATCCACCGCAAAGCAGTCATGCGCCGTATAGAAAATCACCAAAGGTGGGTCTGGCAAAGAGCCATAGAGCCTAATCCCGTCCATTCCCGGCATATCTACATCCAGTAAAAGTAAATCCACCCGGTTTTCCAGTAAGAAACGGCGCGCTTCATATGCATCGGTTTCCATAGCCACCAACTCCAGTTCCTCCTGTCTTTCTACATACACTTTTAGCAACTGCACCTCATGCAGATTATCGTCCACAATCATTACCGTTACCCGGGCATGTTTCTCATTTGGCATAGGCAATACTCAACTCAACAGTAAAATGTTCGGTTCCGTCTGTCACCTGCAGATCGAAATCCTGCTGTAACAGCATATTACCGCGTCGTTGTAAATTGGCAAGACCCAATCCAGCCTTTTCACTGCGCACTACAGCCTTTTTCCGGTTGGTGCACGAAAAACAGAACCGTCCGTTGCTAAGCCGCGTCTCTACCATCAAAGGATGCTTGCGCGAAATCTCACCATACTTCAAAGCATTTTCTATCAAGGTCAGCAAAGTAAACTGTGGAATCTGCTGGCCAGCGAAAATCCCATTATACCGCCATTGCACCACCTCTTCACTACCCTGCTGCAAGCTGATCAAGCGCAACATATAGTCCAGATAAGTCAACTCCCTTTCTACGCTAACCAACAGGCTTTGCGTACGCGAGGTCTCCAACGCATAATCCATAATAGCAGCCAAACTACGTACCGCCTGTTCCAGTGGTGGATCATTATGCTTCATAGCACGCAGCAAAAGAAGTGAAAAGCTATTTTTCAGGAAATGTGGATAAATCTGGGCCGACTGCCAGCGCATCTCATAAAGCCATTTTTCCTTCTCCTCCTGCTGTTTCAGTCGCTCCAGTTCCAGTTTCTCTTGCGCTTGCCGCAGGTTTACTTCCAATAACAAACGTTTATCTTTCTCCTTTTCTACACTTCGTTTCATATACACATAAGCCAGAGCATACATTCCAAAGCGAAACAGACCGATTAGCACCTCGCGCAAAAACTTCAACCAGGTCACCCGCGCTCCCGGCCTTTCCAAGGTTAGGCCAAGCGCTGGGAACAGCAACTCCAATAACACAAAAGCGCCCACAGCCAGCAGCGAAATATCGCGTAGCAACAGGAGCCAAGCCTTGATATTAGGCCTTGCCGACATGATACGGTCAAAAGCATGCACCAATACATAAAAACAAAACACTAAAAATAAATTCAGTCCCAGTACCGGCCAGACAGAAGTAGCAGGAAATTTCCACTTATTGATTAAACAAGAAATAAGGACGTAGCAAGACCAAAACAACAGGTGTCTGGATTTAGAAATTCGTAAAGATTGTTTCATAAAATCGATTTTTAATGATTAATTAACACAAAATCGATAATAAATTAAAGAAAAAGTGAGAATAATATCACTTTATAAGCACATTTCCACACAATCTTTATACATTTCGCTCGTAATCATGAAAAATTGATAATTTATTTTATCGAAAAGATAGCAGTCCGAGCCAAACTTAAATACAGACCAGCAAGACAACTGATTTTCCGGCTCGCTTAAGGGATTACCTGAAATTGAAGGCCCTAAGTTTCGGTGAATATAGGGCCAGCAAGTCCACTGCTCCGGCTGCTTTTGCAAGACAGCCTCCAACAAAGCATACAAATGTTGACAGGTTTCTGCGATAAAGGCGGTCCGCTGAACGAAGCCTGCGGGATCAATTTTCGACAAAATAAGCAAGTCCACGCCTGTTGCCCCCCGTTCGCTCAACACCGGATAAATCGGCACCTGCGCAGCATGCGCCAAATAAGGAACGCCCCGACGGACAAAAAGAGGCTTACCGAACCAACTAATCTCCTCTAGCTGATTCAGCCTTGCCCGCATGCCTGTATTGCCATCCATATACAACAGCAGATTATTGCCGTCTTTCAAACTACGCACCATCCTCAACAAGGCTTGCGGCTGTTCCGCCACAATGAGGTCGAAATGCCCGGTCCCATTCCCTAATTTACGGAACGCTTCGCGGAAAGCCTCTCCCTCCTTCATATAAGTGTGTTTAGACACCACCAAAGAAATAGGCACGCCCGCTTTAGTCAACAGGAAATTCAATAAGCGGTAGGAGCCCGTATGGAAAGTCACCACAATCCCCGGCTGCGCCTGTAGTTGATCCCTTAAGTTTTCCACCGCCGTCTGCAGCGTATTATCGGCAAATACCGTTGCATATTGCATATCCAGCAAGCTGAGGGACTGGTTAAGAGCCATCTCTTTAAAGAGCCTCGCATGCTCATGCCAAGGGATGTGCGGCAGAAAACGGTGCAAGTTAGCACTAAAAAAAGCGTAATGGTACAGCGTCCGGTCATTGGCTTTGGCGAGGCTAAAGCTATCATAGCGTTCTTCTATGATGGCTTTCTCAATTCTATATTGCTTTATCATCGTATTCGGTTATCAATTAAGCAAAGAGGCATGCCCCGAAAAAGGGGCATGACCCCGTTCACCCTTACAAAATCTCGATATCACATTTCGATCCGCCGTCATCGTCATTATCGTCGAGGAAAACAAAGCGGTCCATAAAAACTGCTAAAGACAGCGGCTCAGTCAGCGCTGCGATGTTGGGCCTAAAGGCTAATTTTTGATTGCTTTTCATCCTATTGAAAATTTAAGTTGTACTTGCCAGCTTAGCGGGTTGGCAAAACGCCCGGGCACCCCGGCCGGTGGCACCATTACTGCGATCGACGATTTGAATTTGCAAGAAAAACGGAAAGAAAGTTCACCGACAGCGCAAAAAGGCAGAACCGGTGCATAGAAACAGCCCTTAGCCACATAAGCCCTCCGGAAAACGTTCACGTAATCGACAAGGCCATTCACGCAGCCCATCCAGCAGGCTGCGCAGCGGCCAGCGTTTAACCGAAGGTTAGCATTAGTTTCACAGGCAAATCAATCAGCATGGAACGATTCTTTACCTTCTGGCGGAAATACGTTACCCTAAACTGGGACGACAAGCAATTTATCCGGCAACATGCCCGTGTGCTTACCTACAGTAAAAACGAGTATTATATCATGAAGGGCGAAGTAAAATTGCGGTGGTGCTTTGTATTGGAAGGAACGGTGGCAGGCTTGGACATTCCACCCAATACACAGGAAACCATCTATTGGGTAAGCACTGCGAACGATTATTTTGTCGGCACGAAGCATCCATTCAGTAAACGGAGCAACCAACTTGCTATCCGTTTTCTGGAAAACAGTTCAATCCTTGAAATACCGATCTTCCATTTACAGGATGCACAACGTACACGGCCCGCTTTCGCCGAACTTTTGCATGTGCTGAAACAACATAAAATCAATCAGCGTACGCAACTACTCAAGATCATGAAGATGAAACCTCACCAACGCTTTGACGTCAGCATGCAGTACTTACCTAAACAAATCCACCCGTTAACCATGCAGCAACGTTTACGCTTTTTAAACATCAACAAAAGAACCTACTACCGCTCGCTCATGAACTACTTACGAAAAAATAAACAGCAATAATGGTGTATAACGCACCAATATTGAGTCCATTAGCTTAGTAGTTTTGCTTCTATGGAAACGAAGGCTTGCTAAACCGCTTGTAGACATAGTTCCATTACCGGCCGGCTGCCGATCTGGGCATGACAAAACGATCGGCGGCCGCTGGTTAAATAAGAAAGGAGAAGCAAACATGAAAAAGTACAAGACTATCATAAACATTATCTGTTTTTTATTGATTGCGATGTTCGCCTGCTTTCTCTATGACCAAATACATCATTTCGAACAATTTCAGTCAAAAATGCAGCGGCAGGTTTTCAGCCCGGTATTGTCTAGCGTGCTGAGCTATGTCATCCCGTCAGTGCTGACTATTGTGATTATCCTGCTGACAATTCCAGAAAAGAGATTTTTTGGTTTACTCAGCGCCGCCCTTTTAATGGTTCTTTTCACAAGCTATGTGAGCGCTGTACTGCTTGGCCTATTTGAATACCTGCCGTGCTCTTGTATATCTATTGTGAAAGATATCAGCTGGGAAGGGCAACTATACTTCAACATCACCTTTTTGCTTATAGCAGCTGTGGGCCTTTCAACATACTTTATCAATAAACAACATACCAACAATATAATCTATGCCGACCGGAAGGGTGAAGGGGCCGGCATAGGTTGTTAATTCATCATTCACCCCTCACTTAATTCTTAAGTTATGAAGAATTACTTCTTAGGAGCAGGTGCACTTGCCTTTGCCGTAACGCTAATGTCGTTTACAGCAGAAGAACCACGGGTGGCTGAACAATCTCAAGAATTGAACTGGTATATCCGTGATAATGCCGGCAACTATTCTGAAGACATGCAGAACGAGCATGAAGATTGTAACCCAACTGGTCCAACAATCTGTGCACTTGGCTTTACCGAGCCGCAGAATCCAGCTGAACTGGATGATTCATCTGCAAGCGGGGCCCAGGATGTCGTTTACAGAGCCAATCCTTAGTGTCCTCTATGCCGGTCGGCGGCCGTCTTGCCAGGCAAGAACGGCCGCTTTTTTACCGTTCATTTTGCGGCATATCCGGATGGAAAGCAATCACTTCATTCGGTATCGGGTAGGTATACCGCGGATCATTAGGGAGCAGCGCATACATTTTGCCGTCTATCATTCGTTCTATGCTTATCGCTCTACCCTCAAGGTTTAAACGCCTTAAATCCGACCAGCGCAAGCCACGGAACAGCAATTCTTTTTTACGCTCTGCCAGCACATAGGCTAGCGCCTCCTCTTGGCTAGTTGCCGAATACGGCTGGAAGGCCACATTTTTCTCCCACCGGGCAGCCTTCAATCGGTTCAGATCATTCAAGGCCTGTTCAGTGTTGCCCAACCTCGCCGCTGCTTCCGCTCGGATAAGATAAACCTCATCGCTTGCCAATCCTGCAAAATTATATTCTCTGCCATCATAACTGCCTTTAAAGCTCACACCATTCTCTTCCTGATTAAAAAACACTTTTTTCCGTAAATCATGTTCATCATAGGATGCATATAAAACACTGTCTACACGTGCAAAAGTTGGGCGAAAAGGATAGGACATTAATGGGCGGCTGATCATATTACACGAAAATATCACTTCCCTATGCTCTTGACTGCCGGCAACGAAGGGATACGAAAGCTCGGCGTTTATTTCATTATAGTCGAGCAAGTTGCCCATAAGCTGTAAACAGCTATCAGCATAGGTATAAGCAGATTCATATTCCTGCATAATTAAATACGTTCGTGCAAGCAACGCAAATGCGGCTTGTTTAGAAGCCCTCGTCTTCACTTGGATATCAGCGGCTAGCAGTTCTCTCGCCGCTGATAAATCATTAAGGATGAGATTGTAGGTTTCTTGCAATGTAGCTCTTTTGACGGGTTCGTTTAAATCTGCCTCTAACCGCAGCGGGAGCCCCCACTTACCGGTCAAATTGCCTTTGTGATATGGAGGGGCAAAAATTTGTGCCAATTGAAAATATGCATGTGCCCTATGAAAATGAGCCTGGCCCTTGACCATGTTGTATTGCCGAACATCTGTAGACGTAGGAGCCAAATTTTCCAATCCTTTCAGCACCACATTCGCAGAAAAAATCACTAAGTAGGGATAATCCCAATCGTACACGGCATCGCCAACGTATGGCTCCGCAGCCCATAGGTAATAATTTTGAATTTGAGGCTGTAGCATTCCATTAAAATCTGCATCCGTAACGTAATAACTATCCGACGCAGCTTCACCTATCCCCGGTACCGGGCCACGGGCGGTACTACCCACGCCATTCATTTCAATATCCCGATCTAATATGGCTTGAAAGTCGTCCAAAGTTGTCGGCACAATCTGCGAGCGATTAGGATTCTCGCTTAAAAATTCAGATTTGCTGCATCCCGCTAAAAGGAGTAGGCAGGCGATTACATATAAATTACTCATCTGTTTATTTTTATAAGGTTAAATTCATACCCAAGGCAAAGCTGCCAGCTGTTCTGGGCACATTATTAAAATAAGGATCAATACCGCGGTTATTAGCCGTCCACAACACCGGTAAATTGGCAGCATACACAAAGAGCCGCATAGATTGGAAAGGCATTTTTTTAGCTCGCCGGAAGGTATAGGAAAAGTTGACATCTTCTAGCCGAATATGATCCCCCTTTAGTATATGCACCGAAGCATATCGATATACGTTATCCCGATTTACATTGGCAGGGTAAATCATGGCAGGCACATGGGTTTGCTGTTCATCACCCGGCTTTTGCCAACGCAGAGCGTAATCACCATGTCCATCCCAACCTGCTACAATAGCATTATTGATAACCGTAGGCGCTCTGAAATAGTAACCAAATTTGTAACTGATATTAAAAGAGAGCGTAAATTCCTTAAAAGAAAACGTGTTGCGGAGCGCACCATAATGCACAGGTTGCACCGGACCATGATATTGCAACTCATCTAAGCTTGTAGTATTATAGATAGCGTTATAGTCTATGCTCACCTCCCCATTGAGGTAGCTGCGCGGCGCACCCGTTTCCGGATCAAGGCCTGCCCAAGGGAAGCTATAAGCTGTATAAAGCGGCATCCCAATGATGGGTTGCACCGCTGTTAAAGCTGTTACATAGCTTCGTCCAACATTACTTACCGGCATCAGGTATTCCGTCACCTTGTTGACGGAATAACTATAAATTAGATTACTTTGCCAGCGCAAAGCCTTGTCCAAATTCAAACTATTCAGCTGTATATCCCAGCCCCTACCCTTCATACTGGCCACATTGGCAAAGACTGATGAAAAGCCCAAGGTGGGGTCTGTAGGTGTTTGAGCCAACAGGTCGGTCGCCGTCTTATCATAATATTCTATACTACCTGACAAAACATTCCTTTTCAAACTGAAATCCAGGCCCAGGTTCAACATCTTAACCCGTTCCCAGCGCAACTGATCATTCGGAGGCCTCACTACTGTAGCCGTCGGGTATCGATGCGTGGTACCACCGGAATAGAGATAAGCTGTAGTTAAAGCGGATGCAGCTCTTGAAATATTACCATTCACCCCATAGGTTACACGTGGGTTAAGTACCGGCAGCCAATCCAACGTGTACCAAGCCTCTCGATTGATTTGCCATTTCGCACCGAGCGACCAGAGTGGTGTACCACGCATGTTACTAGATACGCCAAAAAGATTTGCCTCATCCTTTCGCATACTGGCAGAGAAGGTGTATTTATCATGATAAGTATAGGCCCCGTTTGCGTATAAAGAAAAGAAGTTATCCGTCAACCTGACCAGTCCATTACTACCGGAGGGAATACGCGAGTTTCCTGTTGAGATTGTAAGAGGATACGTGTTCACAAAATCGACATTTACATTAAACGCGTTATACTGTGGGCGGTAACCATAATAAAAATAGCTCATCCCATCCGTTTGCTTACTTCTAATTTCTACTCCGGCAATTGCATCCACATGATGCTTATCATGCCAGGATTTGGTAAAGTTGAGTTGCGCACGGCCCTGATGACTTCTGATTTCATTATCCGACGTTTGAAGCATACCACCCAGCGGTACCGGATAAGTGACGGTGCCCGTAGCAGGATTGATCTGCGTAAACCTATTGATACGATTCCGTGCTGTAAAAGACTGCTCGTCCGTAGCCGTTTGATTTTTGTCCTGCTGGTATTGGTACTGATAAAGTACCTCTGCCTGTAAGCCCTTTAAAATTTCGTAGCGGGCTGTACCATTCACTAAAATATCCCGGATATTGTTCGTCGTTCGTTGGAACTGGATTTCATCATAAGGCCTAAAATTCCAGTCCAGAAAGTTTCCGGCACCCGCTGTATCAATAAAGCCTTTACGGTAATAACTATGAACAGGCAAGGCCAAGCCATGCTCATCCACCAAGCGGGTATAGGGGCTTAAGCCATTCAAGCCATAACCAATTGCTGAGTTCATTCCCGGGTTATCGCCGAGCTCCTCCTCCGATTGGATGTACTGCATCGTCGCTTGCAGTTGCAGTTTATCTGTTAAGCGGTAGGTAGTAGCATTACGCAGCGATATCCGCTCGTTATGTTGTCCAACCAGATTTGAACGGTTGGCATCGTAGCCTGCCGAGAAAAAATAGGTCAATTTATCCTGCGCGCCACTGATATTTAGGTTATACTGTTGATTAATGCTATTTTGATAGAAATACCGCTCGATATCCCTGCGGGCATCTTGCTGTCGTAGCTCGTTCAACGCAACTGCTAAATCCGCTTCATTGGCTATCATAAGCTCAACAGCCTCCGGTATAGCGGTTACCTGCCGCGCTAAGGTATTGCCTAATTTAGCACCATCGTAATAACCCAGGTCGAATAAGCGCTGTTCCCAATCTATCCTATCGGCACTGCTCATCCAAGACACATTATAGACATCAGGTTTAGCTTGTAATGTTACATTGGTATTCAGTTCAATGCGCGGCTTAGTCGTTTTTCCCTTTTTTGTTGTAATGACAATAACACCATTAGCCGCCCTGGCTCCCCATATAGAAGCCGCCGCCGCATCTTTCAGCACACTCACACTTTCGATATCATTGGGATTGATATTAGCCAAGTCACCATCATAAGGAAAATCATTCAGTACAACCAAAGGTTGGGCATCCGCTGTGATAGTGCTTCTTCCCCGGATCAGGAAAGGGTCTGTGTCAGCCGCATCGCCCTTATTAAATTGCAATCCCGGGCTCAGGTTTTCCAAGCGAGTTAAAAAATCAGGCGAAACGCTTCTGTTTAGCAGTTCATTGTCTATCAAATCAAAACTGCCGGTAGCCCGCTCCTTTGGTATACGCTGGTAGCCCGTGCTTACTATAGCCACCTCATCAAGCACAGCCGTTTGCGCCAGAAGTGTAATCCGTAAAAGTTCATGCGGACCAGCGATCCCCAACTTAAAAGGCGCATAGCCCACCAAACTGACGCGGATGGTATCAGGCAGCGAAACACCTATAGAAAAGCGGCCATAGCTATCCGTTAGCACCGTGGTGTTACTGCGTTCGGCGCGAAGCGTTACACCCTGAAGTGCAGCACCGCTCAGGCTATCAAGCACCAAACCTCTTACAATTTCCTGCTGTGCAGCGGCATTGTGCATAGCAGCTAAGTAAATTGATAAAAATAGTATCCAGAATTTCATATGGTTTAGGGTTATAAATTAATTACGGTTATCACTTAAAATAAACATCGGTATCTGCCGCTGCTCCACCAGTAATATCAAGCCGTTGGCAGCCAGCACATCTTTCAATTTGGGTATATTGTCTCTCAACACGAAACCAGCCTCTGGTAAGCTAACATGCCTATCTATAGCGCATTCACTTAAAAATATAGGCAGGTCAGTACGCCATTGCGGAGCATAATTTAATTGCTTTAACAGCTTGCTCAGCGGCATCCCGTCTTTTACGGTGCTCTTTCTATTGCTCATTTCCTTTATGGAGTAAACCGCTCGCTTTTTAGGCTCCCAATGCCCATGAAGACCAAAGGCCGTGTTTAGGTCATGCACCGCATATTGTTGAATTGATCGACCATCCGCCTGACGTGGCAGCAGTAATTGATAGGCGTATAGATTTTCCTTTTTAAAGTCACGGTTTAACACCTTTGCAGAATCGGTCGTTTCTATCAATATCCGGTTGTAATCACAAGCCAGTGCCCCACGATAGATATCCACAATAGGCCTGTTAAACTGGTAGAACACCTGCGTATCTGCCTTTATATGATGGCCGGAACCACCCGTACCCTCAATAAAGCCGGTAAGAGCAGAACGCTTCCATATCTTGGCACCTTGCTCTGCGGCATAGCGATCAATAGGTATGAACGGGTTTCGGGCTAGATCGCGCTTCTCTTTTAAAACGGGTGCTGTAGAATGTAATGCCTTCTGTATGTTTTTGGCGGTTAACTCTTCACTTGCCGTTATCGCATAAACATATCCATCCTTTATCCACACATAGTGCGGAATAAAGCGGTGCGGAAAATACTTTTTAAAGATTTCGCCCTTCATGATGGATGGTAGTTTCCACTCGTTTCGTTGCATGGTAGGCAAAGCCGTGACAGCATTCTCATAGGTTAAAGGTAAAACCTGTAACACCTGTTGAAACTGCTCTTGTAAATCCTCAACCTTTGGAATAGCTGCTAAACAGTTGCTGCACCAAGTGGCCCAAAAATCGAGGATGATGAGTTTACCTTTGTAGTCGGCAAGCGTTATCGTAGGACTTCCCTCCTGCCCTACTTCTACTATTTTTAGCGGCAGGTTCCATAATTCATCGGGAATGGTATCTCCTATTTGCAAAGGCTTAATAGAATCTGAGGATAAAGCCACGCCGTGGGCAGCCTCCGGGGCGGAGGACTGCTGGGCGTGTGCCAAACAAACACAGAACAATATCTTTAAGGTTATAAGGTAAAAGGCATAAGGTTTAAGGGCGCGCAAGGCCTGGCCTTTAATAGGTCGTTCATCTCTGAATCGTGCATTTCGCCTAAACTTCTTTGCATTTCGCCGTATTTTTTTTGCATTTCGCCTGCCAGCAGATGCATTTGGCCTTTCAGTAAGTGCATCTCGCCATATTTCACCTACATTTCGCCCTACATCGGGCAGAAGCAAACTCATCACTGATAACTCATCACTCATCACTAGGGGCGCCCGCCTCGGTGCGCAAGCCAAAATAAGTCGTTCGTCCCTGCTCGAGTTAGTTCGTCCCAGCATATGCGTAAAAACGAAAAACAAACGTCTGAATGCACAGCTTAAATTCAACGCATTTCGCCTAGGGGCTAATGTATTCCATCCTGCTTTTTCTGCATTCTGTCCTGGTTTTTCTGCAATTTGGAGTGCTTTTTCTGCATTTTGACCTATTTTATCTGCATTCCACCAAACGCACTCAACGTACCACGTCGCTATGCCGAACCATTGGAGGTGCCTATACGAAAATATCCGAAGCCTACCTAAACATCTCTGGGCGTAGGTAACGGGCAAACTCCTCACTGATAACTCATCACTCATCACTAAGGTCCGTCTTCGCGCGCCAGCCAAAAGAAGTCGTTCGTCCCTCCTAGCAGTCGTTCGTCCCAGATCAGTACTGTAAACAGGCTGTTCGTCCCTAGACTTTGTTATTCGTCCCACGGCAGGCACACAATCTAACATCAAGCGGTTATGTCTTTTATCTTTATTTTGTAAATATTTATTAATCAGCGTTTTGATGATATTCAAAAGCTTAATCTTAAGGCATAGCAAGCCCGTTACGTATTTATCGTTCATTTAAATTGAATAGGTTGGGTTAAAAATCCTGTTAGGTATTCAAAGAGATTTTAACCAGAGCTATTCAGGCTTACGGATAATATTTTTGAAGAGGCATTTACGGGAATGTAACTGGCCTATGTAGTAATAGTAATGTGAACGTTCTAACTTATTGAAACGTTGGGTAGGTTGGTTTGGATTAGGTTTTCTTTTCATAACTCGTTAAGTTCTTAACGAGTCTCATATTGGATGCAAAAACAAAAAGGTGGACTTCACATCCTTCGATCGTGGCACCGCTAAGAGCCTCCTCCCGACCTACGCGAGGCAGGGAGTTCCCCCGAAGAATTTAAGTGAAGCCCACCCCTTTGGACAGAATATATCTGCGAAGATACACAATCTCCTCAGAATGGGCGAATCACTTGCCTTCTCGTGGGTATATTAGCGGTTTCCGAACGAGAGAGACATCGCTTTCCATGGATCAACCATGGTCTGATATGTTGTATCCGTCCTATGGACTACGTGTTTGATTTGAGCATAATTTGTTTATAGTTCTGCGGATACAGATCTTTTATGTTTTT
>NZ_SBJH01000016.1 GCF_004368405.1 Olivibacter sp. XZL3 | reverse complement strand
ATAATTAAATCTAACGTTTTTGATGAAAACACTCCTTAAGTTTTTAAAATATCGTGTCCACTTTTTGCTGACGATTTACACCCGCAAATTTGGGGAAGTGAGAAGCCGGTTGGATAAGGAGCTGGTCCTTATGCAAAGTGATAATGGCGCGGAGGTCATTATTAGTAAAAAGAATGGCGCACTCATTTCTTACAAAAGCAATGGAACGGAGCAGATCGCGCAGCCGTTTTTACCCCATTTCACCCGTCCACAAACCGATAACGATCGGAAAGGGTGGAAGCCATCCAAGCTATTAAAAGTATGGTATGATGCCAAACCTAGTTTAACAGCTTTATCTGTTGACAGTACGGTAAAGGGACAGCTAAGCGTTACCAGCACCTATCGTCTGATCAAAGACAGTGCCTCGGTACAGGTCCGCTATACTTTTAATGGTAACGGGGTTTTAAAAGTGAACTACCAGCTAGAAGCTTCCGATAAGCTCCCTAATTTACCGAAGGTGGGGATGCAAGGAGGTATCAAGCGGAATCTCGATCAATTGACTTGGTACGGTAAGGGGCCTCTTGAAAACTATGTAGATCGGAGATCGGGGTTTGCTGCCGGTATTTATCAGGCACCACTTGAAACGTTCATCGAGCCTTACGTCTATCCACAGGAAAATGCGAACCGTACGGATGTGCGTTGGATGGGATTGACAAATACGGGCCATGAAGGGTTGTTGGTTGTTGCCGATAGCTTGCTAAGCATGAGTGCCTGGCCTTATACGGAAGAAGAGATTGTAACCGCTAAACATCATCATCTTTTAAAAGATGCCGGTTATATTACGTTGAACATCGACCTGATACAAATGGGCGTTGGAGGCAATGATTCCTGGTCTACCGTTTCGCAGCCCTTACCGCAATATCAAGTGCCGGCCAAAAACTATCACTACAGCTTTTACTTATTGCCATTCAAAGGAAATATAAGTCGAAAGACAGAAGAAATCAACGCTATAAAATTCTAGCTGAATAAGACGAAGGTGCTTAAACAAAATAGGAATGAAACAAATTGAACTGAAAGGAATCACTTGGAATCACAGCAGGGGGATTACGCCTATGCATGCCACGGCGCAGCGATTTAGCGAAATGCGCCCCGGAATCGAGATAAAATGGGAAAAGCGCTCATTACAGGCCTTTGCCGATTTTTCGGTTCAGGAGTTGGCAGAGCGCTATGATTTATTGGTCATCGATCATCCATGGGCAGGTTTCGCGGCGCGTACTAAAAGCATTTTACCTTTAGACGACTATTTGTCATCCCATTTTTTAAAAGATCTCGAAGAAAATAGTGTAGGCCATTCTCATAAAAGTTATCAGTTTGATGGTCATCAATGGGCTTTGGCTATTGATGCAGCTACACCGGTCGCATCGAGCAGACCCGATCTGTTAAGAAAACATGGCTTAACACTTCCCGATACCTACACCGAGCTATTGGAAATCGCTGACCGCGGATTAGTAGGTTTTGCGCTCATACCGATTGATACACTAATGAGTTTCTACATGTTTTGCTGCTCACTGGGAGAAGACCCGTGCCAGACAGATGAACGCGTTATCAGTGAGGCCGTGGGGATTCGTGCTTTGCAACTTTTCAAGCAGTTGGCGAGCAAAGTAGATGAGCGCTTCCATCATTTAAATCCCATTCAAGTTTATGAATATATGACCAATACGGATGAGATTGCCTATTGCCCTTTTGCGTATGGGTATTCGAATTATGCGCGTCATGGCTACGCCCCTCGCGTACTGGACTTTCATGATCTGGTAAGTCTTGATGGGAAGGAGAACATGCGGAGTACCTTAGGGGGTACCGGTTTAGCGGTGTCTGCAAAATGTGCACATTTAGAAGAAGCAATGGATTATATACGCTATGTGGCTTCTCCTGCTTGTCAACTTGGGCTGTATTTCGATAATGGCGGTCAACCGGGGCATTTGAAAGCTTGGCAGTCGGTACACACCAATAAAATGAGCGGAAATTACTTTTATAATACGCTGCCGGCGTTGGAGCGTGCTTTCCTTCGTCCACGATACCATGGGCATATGTTTTTCCAAGATCATGCAGGCGATGTGGTGCGCGATTTTATTATCGATGGCGGAAACGAACAGGCCGTATTGCAAAAATTAAATGAACTCTATCAAGAGTCTAAAGCATTAGTATGAAGCCATTAGAAGGAATATTGGTGTTAGAGTTTGCCCAATTTATGGCCGGTCCAACAGCGGGTCTTAAACTGGCAGATTTGGGTGCCCGAGTTATTAAAATAGAACGACCGGGGAAAGGTGAGGGTGGAAGGCAAATTGCTATTAAGAATTTGTTTATTGACGGCGATAGTTTGGTTTTCCACACGATCAACCGAAACAAAGAATCATATGCTGCCGACTTGAAAGACCCGGAAGACCTTAACAAGGTGAAACAGCTTATTGCGAAGGCAGATATCATGACGCATAATTTTCGACCAGGCGTTATGGAGAAAATAGGTCTAACCTATGAAGATGTCTGTAAGATTAATCCCCGAATTGTTTATGGCGTCGTGACAGGCTATGGAAGCAAAGGTCCTTGGGCGAATAAGCCCGGTCAGGACTTATTAATACAAGCCATGTCGGGACTTAGTTGGTTGTCGGGTACTAAAAGCGATGGACCTGTGCCTTTTGGGTTAGCGGTAGCAGATATGGCATGCGGCGCGCATCTGGCACAAGGTATTCTGGCTGCCTTATTAAAGCGTAATAAGATAGGGAAAAGCGTCTTGGTTGAAGTGAGTTTATTGGAATCTGTTCTCGATTTACAGTTTGAACTACTCACCACCTTTTTGAACGATGGAAAACAATTGCCAAAACGTAGTGTCATGCGGGGAAGCGGACATGCCTATTTAAGTGCTCCTTATGGTATTTATCGAACCAGTGATGGCTATTTGACCTTAGCCATGGGAGACTTAATGAAAATCGGAAACAGCATTGATTGTGACTTAAGCACCTATCAAGATAAAATTTCTTGGTTTGAAAAGAGAGATGAGATTATCAGTAAACTTGGCGAACATTTTCGCCATAATAGTACCGAATACTGGCGAGTTCGCCTTGAAAAAGATGGTATTTGGTGTTCTTCGGTTCTCAATTACCGTCAAGCATTAGATCACGAAGCCTTCCGTGTTTTGGAGATGACACAAGAAGTGGAATTGGCTGACGGAAAAAAGCTCATTACAACGCGAAATCCCATACGTATCAATGGCGAGAAGTTATATGCCGCTAAGGCGGCACCGAAAGCAGGTGAGGACACCGACGATATTGTCATTGAATTCAATATAGTGTAAGATGAAGCCACTGGAAGGATATTTAGTTGTTGATTTTAGCCAATTTTTATCTGGCCCATCGGCTAGCCTTCGCCTAGCGGATTTGGGCGCACGTGTTATTAAAGTGGAGAAACCGATAACGGGCGATATTTGCAGAAGCCTGTATACGTCGGACTTGATTATGAATGGCGAGTCTTCCGTTTTTCATGCCATTAACCGTAATAAGGAAAGTCTATCGGCTGACTTGAAGAATCCGGATGATATCGTTCTAATAAAGAGGTTATTAAAGCAGGCCGACGTAATGATTCATAACTTTCGTCCGGGAGTTATGGAACGATTAGGACTTGATTTCAACGAGATTATAAAGGTCAATCCACGTATCGTGTATGGGGAGATATCAGGATACGGAAATGAAGGGCCCTGGAAGGACCGGCCAGGCCAGGATTTGTTATTGCAATCGCTTACTGGATTAACCTGGTTAAGCGGAAACGCGGATGATGGTCCGGTGCCTATGGGGCTGTCTATAGTCGATATGTTGGCGGGAGCAAATCTTGTGCAGGGAATACTTGCTTGTTTAATTCAACAATCCCGCACGGAACAGGCGGCACTCGTGCAGGTAAGCATGATGGAAACAGCCTATGATTTTCAATTTGAAGCCATTACGACTTTTTATAGAGACGGAGGTGCTTTGCCTCAACGAACAAAAGTGAATAATGCACATGCCTATTTGGGTGCTCCGTACGGAATTTATCGGACGTCCGATGGTTACATCGCCTTAGCAATGGGCTCCATTCCGATTTTAGGCAAATTATTAAAATGCCCTGTTCTCGAAAACTACCCATTGGTGTCTGATGCATTTGATAAGCGCGATGAGATAAAGCAGATTATCGCGACGCATTTAAAAGGAGGAAGCACTCAACAATGGTTAGAGATCTTGGAACCGGCGGACATATGGTGTGCAAATGTATTAACTTGGGATCGGCTGGTGGCTCATGAAGGCTTCCAAACCTTAGAGATGATACAGAACGTAACAATGCGTGACGGTTATAACTACCAAACCACGCGGTGTCCGATCCGAATCGATGGTGAATATCTCACTTCTTCGCTCGGCTCACCGATACTGGGGCAGGATAATGGGTCGATTTGGAAGGAATTCGGAGAGGAGGTGACTCGTGAGTCATAAACCCCTACGGATAGCGGTGAGAAAGTTCGAACCATTTGAGCGGACAATGAAGCAAGCTTGGGAGGCTTATGCTAAACTGACAGGTTGCCCGGTGGAGGTCGAATTGGTAGCTATGGACTTACATGAGCTTTATAACGAAACTATTCAGCAGCAAGGTTTAAAAAAAGGTCTTTGGGATGTCGCTCATATCAATACGGATTGGATCTGTGAGGCCTATGCGAGCGATGCACTTTGTGATCTGACACCTTGGCTTCAGACAAATCCACCGGAAGATTATCCGGATGGATGGAGCTCGTCCCTTCTTGCTATGCAGTGTTTTGATGAGCAAGTGGTCGGTTTACCTTTTCATGATGGACCCGAATGCCTAATTTATAGAAAGGATCTATTCGAACAAGAAGAAAATAAATCAGCCTTTTACAAACAATACAAAAGAGAGTTGAAAGTCCCCCAAACATGGGATGAATATATGGAAGTGGCACAGTTCTTCCATCGGCCAATAGATAAATTGTACGGAAGTGTGATGGCACTCTATCCTGATGGGCATAACGCTGTATTTGATTTTTGCCTGCAATTATGGAGTAGAGGGGGGGATTTAGTGGATGCGCTTGGAAAAATCCGGTTAAATACAACGGAAGCGGAGAAAGCCTTGCAGTTTTATAAAACCCTGGTATCGCAGTCGGACTGTATTCACCCCAACTCCTTTCAATATGAGTCGGTACAGGCAGGTGCCGCCTTTGCACGGGGGGAAGCGGCAATGATGGTGAATTGGTTTGGTTTTGCTTCGGTTTGCGAGGTAACAAAAGAAGGGGCATTAAGAGGGAAAATTGACATTGCACCGGTACCGGCAGGAAATAAGGGACAGGGAACATCCCTGAATGTCTATTGGCTCTATACCATTGGCTCCGGTAGTAAGTATGCTTCCATCGCCTATGATTTTATTCGCTTTGCCGTTAGTGGGCAGATGGACAAACAGCTTACGCTAAACGGCGGCATTGGATGCCGTTTATCAACCTGGAAGGACGCTTTTGTGAATCAAATGATCCCTTACTATTATAAACTTGAGCTCTTGCATGAGCAATCGCAGACCTTGCCTCGGAAAAAGAATTGGGCTGCTATAGCTTCTAGAATCGATCAGTTAATACAGGAAGTGCTTAATGGAGATGAGGTGATTGCCTCTTTATTAGAACGGGCACAAGAGGATATCAATATATTGGATCATGAATAAAGAAATACAAATACCCTATCAAGCTGTTTTGCCGAAACGTCCATTGCCGATCATTGTGATCGGTGCGGGAGGAATTGTCGGAGACGCTCATTTACCAGCCTATAAGAAAGCCGGATTTGACGTCATTGGTATCACGAATAGGACCAAAGAAAAAGCAACACGATTGGCCAGGCAATTTGCCATACCACATGTATATAATTCCGTAGAAGCGGCTGTTGCACAGGCAACACCTAACGCGGTTTACGACATTACCATTATGCCCGATCAATTTGTGGAAACTTTGAAGAAGTTACCGGACGAAAGTGCGGTGCTTATTCAAAAGCCTATGGGAGACTATTTTCAGCAAAGCAAGGAGATTTTAGCCGTTTGCAGGGATAAAGGACTAGCTGCAGCCATTAACTGTCAGTTGCGTGTAGCACCCTATATAAATGCTGCTCGCTATTTAATTGAAGGAGGGTTTATCGGCGAGCTATACGATATGGAAGTTAAGGTTACCGTACAAACACCTTGGGAGCTTTTTCCGTTGGTGAAGGTACACCCACGCTTGGAAATACAATATCACAGTATTCATTATATCGATCTAATTCGTTCCTTCCTCGGCGATCCGAAAAGTGTATTGGCAAAGACATTAAAACATCCCGCGAAAAGTTTGTCTTCTTCCCGTTCTACGATTATACTTGACTATGGAGATACCCTACGTGCCGTTATTAATACCAACCACGACCACGATTTCGGTCCACAGCACCAAGAAAGTTATATCAAATGGGAAGGGACAAAAGGAGCAATAAAAGTTAAGATGGGCCTGTTAATGAATTATCCACACGGCGTTCCGGACGCTTTTGAGTATTGTATATGCCAAAAAGGGGAGGAGCCTCAATGGCAATGTCTGGCTATCGAAGGATCTTGGTTCCCGGATGCTTTTATAGGAAGTATGTCCGCTTTAATGCGGTACAAGAATGGCGAAAGCAATGTGTTAACTACCCACGTTGAAGATGTAATTAAAACGATGGCTGTGGTAGAAGCGGCTTACCAGAGTAGCGATCAAGGGGGAATATCTATACAAAAGGAATTCTAACATAAACCGGTTATCATGTACTTTAAATCTATTTTTTTTGAAGATTATCACTTGGAAAATAAGCGCATTACCCTCGGAAGAACGCTGACAGAGACAGACTTCGTTGTTCATGCGGGGCATACCGGCGACTTTTTTCCACATCATTTAGATGCAGAGTGGTGTAAAACGCAACCATTCGGTCAACGTATAGCACACGGAACGATGGTATTTAGCATTGGTATTGGTTTAACCGCTTCTGAAATAAACCCAGAGGCCTTCTCTAAGGGGTATGACCGTCTACGTTTTATTAAACCTGTTTTTATCGGCGATACAATTCACGCGGAGGTTACCATAAGTAATAAAAGTGATGCAAAAAATCCGGCATATGGCACTGTAACGGAGCATGTAGAGATCATCAATCAACGTGGAGAGGTTGTGCTGGTTGCTGATCATATTTTGTTGGTTAAAAAGAAACCTTAACATCCAACCGACCGATGGAAATTTTAGTAAATGAGCCATTAGCTCAATCGACAACTAGCCAAACAACAAAAAAATACCTATTGCCTTTTATACTGGTAACAGGCTTGTTTTTCCTTTGGGGAATGGCTCACAATTTGGATTCCATTCTGATTCCGCATTTGAAAAAGGCCTGTAATTTGACCAATAGTCAATCTGCACTTGTCGACACATCGGTGTTTTTTGCCTACTTTATCATGGCCATCCCGGCGGGAATGCTACTGAAGCGCTTCGGATACAAACGCTGTATTATTATTGGTTTACTTGTTTTTGCGAGCGGAGCTTATCTTTTTGTACCGGCAGCCAACAATTTGAGCTATGAGATTTTTTTATTCGCACTGTTTATCATAGGTTGCGGTTTAGCTATCTTGGAAACCACGGCCAATCCTTATGCTGCCGTTTTGGGGAGTCCTGCCACGGCAGGGCGCCGATTAAATTTAGCGGCCTCCTTTAACGGTTTGGCTGCTATGGTAGCGCCCATAGTAGGAGCCAACTTTATATTGTCCGGAAAGGAATATAGTAAAGATGCCTTGGCCGCTATGCAGGAGACCGAACGTTTGCGTTATTTTATGGAGGAAGCATCCTCAGTGAAACTACCTTATATTATCTTGGGATCGATATTGCTTTTAATAGCGGTGGTGTTCTTTTTCGTAAAGTTTCCGGAGGTGAATCAACAGCAAGAGGATATCAAAAAGCGAAACTTTTTTGCGGTATGGAAGTATCGGAATCTTAGTCTCGGTGTGGTAGCACAATTCTTTTATGTTGGAGCTCAAGTTTGTATTACAAGCTTTTTTATTCGTATGGCACAGCAAGGAGCGAACGTAGATGAAAAGACCGCCGGTTATTATTTAGGTATATACGGTTTCTTATTTATGCTGGGCAGGTTTGTAGGAACTTTTTTACTACGCTTTCTTTCACCGCGCAAGCTGTTGATCCTCTTTACTTTGTTTGCGGTTCTTCTCTGTCTGGTAGCTATCTTGGGTGAAGGCATGTCCGTTGTATACGCATTGGGATCAATCGGTTTTTTTATGTCCATTATGTTTCCCACCATTTTTGCACTGGGCATTGAAGGTTTGGGAGATCAAACGAAGGCTGCTTCATCCTGGCTTATTATGTCCATTGTCGGAGGTGCTATTCTGCCCTATGGAATGGGTAGTTTAATTGATTATACCGGCGATAGTATACAGATTGGTTACCTGGTGCCTTTGGTGTGTTTTGTAGTGGTATTGGCATATGGATGGAGAGGAGTGAGTGAGTAATGAATGAATTATGAGTGATGAGTTGTGGGAATAAATGATAGGGAATATTTAATGGGAGCTTTTTGGGACGTAAGACATGTTCCCAACTACCCGGTTCCCTTGTTCACTGAGGCAGTAGCGGCGGCACCAACTAAAGCCGAAAGCTAATTTTAAACAAACATTAAATGAAAAAAAAAGGGAGTTGGTTTTTGTTTTTATTCTTACTGTGCTCGCAAGATATTTTTGCGCAGAATAAAAGGCTGTCCTCCCATATGGAATATGTAAAAGGGGAAGGTCTTGAACAAGCTAAGCCATGGGTGTTCTGGTATTGGATGCATTCCGCTTATTCCAAGGAGGGGATTACAGCTGATTTGGAAGCGATGAAGGAGATAGGTATCGCAGGTGCTTATTTAGCACCGATTAAGGGCAAAACAGATCCTCCTTTATATGAGCCGGTAATCGAAACGATGACACCGGCTTGGTGGAATTTAATACGCTTTACCTTAGAGGAAGCCCATCGTATCGGAATAAAAATCGCGCTATTACCGGGAGATGGCTTTGCGACTGCTGGTGGAAACTGGATAAGTCCGGAGTTATCGATGCAGAAAGTGGTATGGACAGATACGGTGATTGCTGGTGGGAGAGATGTGCAGCTGGCACTGCCCCAACCGGAAGCCTACCAAGGTTATTACCGTGATATAGCGACTTTTGCTCTGCCGGTTAAAGATCGGCCCTACAATGACCAACCCACTGTAAGCACCAGTACGGGGGTCGAAGCTCAATTCTTAACGATTAAAGGAAATAAGAAAAATTTTGGTAGCAAAGAATCCTGCTGGATTCAGTATAGCTATAAACAACCTTTCACTTGTCGCGCGATCCAAATAGATGTCGAAGGTTTTAACTATCAATCAGGCAGACTCATTATTCAGACAAGTAACGATGGTGTGCATTTTCGGGAGGTTAGTCGCCTCAAACCACCACGTGCAGGTTGGCTGGACTGGGATGTTGGGCTTACCCATGCAACAGAGCCTATTACTGCCCGATATTTTCGTTTTGTGTATAACCCGGAAGGCAGCGAACCAGGGGGAGAAGACCTGGACGCAGCAAAATGGAAGCCTAGCTTAAAATTATCAGGCATTCATCTGTTATCGACACCGCGCATTCATCAATATGAAGGTAAATCGGGTGTAGTTTGGCGAGTTAGCGAGCCTAGTACCTCCACGCAAATTGCAGACACCGATTGCATCAAGAAAGACCAGCTGATTAATATCTCTTCTTTTATGCAGGCCGATGGTACCTTGACATGGAAGCCCCACGGAGGATTATGGAGGATTTTACGCATGGGGCATACTTCAACCGGACATATGAACGAAACTGCCGGAAACGGTAAAGGATTGGAATGTGATAAGATGAACCCGAAGGCAGTTGAAGTACAGTTGCAGGGCTGGCTACAGAAAGCCATTGATACGGCAGGTGATAGTTTAGCTCATCAAGTTTTAAAGATCTTTCACGTCGATAGCTGGGAATGCGGTAGCCAAAACTGGTCGCCCGTTTTTCGCAATGAATTTAAAAAAAGAAGGGGATATGACCCGGTCGATTATCTACCTGCTATGGCAGGCTATCCGATAGAAAGTGCCGATTTTTCAGAACGGTATCTATATGATATTCGCCAAACCATTGCCGAACTGGTCAATGCTAATTTCTTTGAGCCGATAAAAGCCTTTACGCACAAACATGGGGCGCTCTTCAGTGCAGAGACAACCGCACCCGTTATGTTGACTGATGGCATGGCTCACTTTAAAACGGTAGATATACCTATGGGAGAATTCTGGTTAAGAAGCCCTTCGCATGACAAGTTCAACGATGTGCTCGATGCGGTATCCGGAGCCCATATCTATGGTAAACCCCTTGTGCAGGCGGAGGCCTTTACTCAAATACGAATGGAGTGGGATGAGCATCCCGGAAATCTCAAAACATTGCAAGATCGAAATTATGCCCTTGGCGTAAATCGGTTGGTCTATCACATTTACGTACATAATCCATGGCTGAATAGAAAACCTGGAATGACACTTAGTAGTATTGGCCTGTACTTTCAGCGTGATCAAACTTGGTGGAAGCAAGGAAAAGTATGGGTTGACTATGCAACACGTGTACAACAGCTGCTGCAGGCAGGGACGCCGGTTACCGATTTGGCTGTTTTTACCGGTGAAGAGCTCCCAAGAAGAGCCATTCTTCCTGATCGCATGGTCTCAACCCTACCGGGTATCTTTGGTGAAAAGCGTGTATTGACGGAGCAGGCCCGGTTAGCTAATAAAGGCTTGCCCATACAGAAAATCGCCGGGGTAAGTACAAGTGCGAATATGGTGCAGCCTGAAGATTGGATAAATGCATTGCGCGGTTATGCTTATGATTCTTTTAATCCCGAAATATTGTTGCAGGCAAAAGTTGAGGACGGACGCATTGTACTTCCTACCGGCGCAGCTTACGGAATATTGGTACTCCCGGGTAAGCATGCTTTGCAGCCGAATGATCAAGCCATGAGCTTGGAAGTAGCGCGTAAACTGAAACAGCTTATCACTGAAGGTGCCAAAGTTGTACTAAGTAATAAACCACTGCGTACGCTGGGATTATCGGGTTTCCCGATGGTAGATACTGAATTGAATCGAATAACAGCACTTATCTGGGACGGCTCTTTCGAGCAAATGGAAGAAGGCAATAAATCTGTGCTCTTTAAAAAGCTCGGGAAGGGTATGATTATCAAGGCACCCTATTTGCTCTCTTCATTTAATCAATTCGGGGTGCAACCTGATGTTCGTTTTAGTGAATTGGATGGTTCAGAAGCCACTGGCTTGGGCTTTAACCATCGGCGAACCGATGAAAAAGATATTTACTTTTTGACCAATCAACAGGAGCAAGATCGGAAACTGCTCGTGTCATTCCGGATAACAGGTAAAGTGCCGTACCTATATGATCCGGTAAGTAATATCGGGAAGCCCTTGGGCGAATGGCGTATTGTAGGGGATCGTACGGAGATCCCGCTTCAATTTGCTCCTAATGCTTCTTTATTTGTCCTTTTTAAGGAAGAAACCAACTTAAAAGAAGCTAAATCAGCAAGAAACTGGCCACAGTTAAGCGAGACAAAGAAATTAATGAATCCTTGGGATATTAGGTTTGATCCCGATTACGGCGGACCAAAAGAAGCAATTACATTAAAAGAGCTAAGAAGCTGGAGCGAGTTTGAAGATCCGGAGATACGGCATTATTCCGGTACTGCGCATTATCGAACCGCTTTTCAATGGGAGGAAGGAGATCAGCTTTCACCAGTATGGTTACAGTTAGAAGAAGTGGCGAATATCGCTACTATAAAAGTAAACGGCGTAGACTGTGGAACACTTTGGACGGCGCCATACCGTGTTGATATTGGTAAAGCGTTACGGAAAGGCGAGAACCAATTGGAGATAGCCGTAACGAATACTTGGGCTAATCGACTGATCGGTGATCAGGCATTGCCAGTGGAGAAACGCATTACGCAAACAACGGCACCTTTCCGTTTAGAAGGGCAGCCTTTGTTGAAGGCCGGCCTTATTGGGACGGTGCGTTTGATGGAAGAAGAAGTGAATTAGCCAATTACTCAGTTAGCTAATTAGCTAATTAGCCAATATGATGACGAGCCAGTGTAGTTGCGAGTTGTGCGTTTTGAGTTACGCGTTGTCTTTGCGAGTTTTGAGTGATAGAAAGATTAACTAGCAAGAACAGCACGCTTGCGGGATGGGTCTCACCTTTTAGTGATGAGTATATGAGTGATGGAAACATTAACATCAATGCAATCAAAAACGGCACGTTGGTAGGAGCGGCTTCATGGAGTGAGCGTTAAAAAGATTCAGGAAGTGATGGGAAGAAAATCATGTGAGGAAGCGAAGGGTTGGCCATAGCGCTGCGCGGCTACACAGGATTGAGCGTTCAGACCTGAATCTTTAGCGAAAGCCATGAAGCCTTGATTGTTTGGTTCTTTATTATCAAGAATAAAGAACAATAAATAAAATAATAAATTATGATAAAAAAAATTAATGTAGTAATCCTTGTTTTATTTGGAGTATTCTCCATCTTCAACTTAAAGGCTCAGGACGCTTTTTTAGTAAACACATCGAAAAGCCCTTATGCTAAGTTAAAGCCGGTGGGGATGGACCAGGTACATTGGACGGAGGGATTTTGGGCAAACCGATTTGAGGTATGCAGGGAGCATATGGTTCCGCAACTATGGAATGTTTATAATGATGAACATGTCAGTCATGCTTATAAGAATTTTGAAATAGCCGCCGGTTTGGATACCGGGAGTCATAGCGGACCATCTTTTCATGATGGTGATTATTATAAGATGTTGGAAGCGGTGGCAAGTATATATGCCGTTACGAAAGATCCGGCACTGGACAAGAAAATGGACGAAGTTATCAAGACTATTGCCCTATCGCAACGGGAAGACGGTTACATTTATACCCTGTCGATGATTCAGCAACGCAAAACAGGTGTAAAAAATCAATTTGAAGATCGCTTAAGTTTTGAAGCCTATAACATTGGGCATTTAATGACGGCCGCCTGCGTACATTATCGAGCTACCGGAAAACGTAATCTATTGGATGTCGCCGTTAAAGCTACCGATTATTTATACCGGTTTTACAAATCGGCTTCACCAACCTTAGCGCGAAATGCCATTTGTCCTTCTCATTATATGGGTGTAGTTGAGATGTATCGTACTTTAGGCGATAAACGATACCTGGAGCTGGCAAAACACCTTATTGATATAAAAGGCCAGATTGAGGACGGAACCGACGATAATCAGGATCGAATTCCCTTTCGGGAACAGCAAAAGGTAATGGGACACGCGGTGCGCGCGAATTACCTCTATGCCGGTGTTGCGGACGTCTATGCCGAGACAGGTGATACCAGCCTTTTTAATCAACTCCATAAAATGTGGAAGGACGTTACATCACATAAAATGTACATAACGGGTGGTTGTGGTTCGCTATATGATGGGGTTTCGCCGGATGGTACCTCTTATGATCCCAAAGAGGTGCAGAAGATCCATCAAGCTTATGGACGCGACTACCAATTACCCAACTTCACCGCTCATAATGAAACTTGTGCCAACATCGGAAATATGCTATGGAATTGGCGGATGCTACTGCTAACAGGTGACGCAAAGTTTGCTGACGTTTTGGAGCTGGCACTTTATAATAGCGTGCTGTCGGGCATCAGCTTAGATGGAGAACGGTTTTTATATACAAATCCGCTCGCTTACTCGGATAAATTGCCTTTTAAGCAGCGATGGTCGAAAGATAGAGTGCCTTATATCGCATTGTCTAACTGTTGCCCACCCAATGTAGTACGAACGTTTGCCGAAGTGCATAGTTATGTTTATAGTATTTCGGATGAGGGCATATGGATTAATCTATACGGTGGAAGTGAGTTAAATACGTCATTGCCGAATGGGGGTACGGTTAAATTAAAACAGGAAACGGCTTATCCTTGGGATGGGGCGATCAAAGTTGTGGTAGAAGAAGCTGTTAAAGATGATTTTTCTTTGTTTTTGCGTATTCCCGGATGGGCGGACCGAGCTACGATTCAGGTAAATGGAGAAGATATCAACGAAGTTGTGAAGCCAGGTTCCTATGCGGGGATAAAAAGAAAATGGGAAAAAGGAGATGTTGTGTTATTAAAGATGCCCATGGAGGCTCATTTGATGCAGGCGAATCCATTGGTAGAGGAAAGCAGAAACCAAGTAGCCGTGAAGCGCGGACCTATTGTGTATTGTTTGGAATCTTCGGACTTGACTGGAGGCAAGACCATATTCGATGTAGCAATTCCCGCTGATATGACCTTTCAGACAGAAAACCAATTGATTGACAACTGTCCTGTTACCTCTTTAACCGGGGTGGCGAAAGTAATCGATCAACAGCAAAATTGGGACGGTGCTCTTTATCGGAAAATAGACACAGGCGTTAAGGAAACAGTACCGCTTCGATTTGTGCCTTATTTTACCTGGGGCAATCGAGGGCATACGGATATGACGGTTTGGATACCGGTTAGTTATTAGTTGTTAGGAGCAGTGACAGTAGCGCGAAATCAGCGTTAGGTAGTAGTAGTGGCACCTGAAGTAACGCGTAGTAAAACGGAAGGCCTATAGTCTACAGCCCAAAAAATGTAAAAATGAAGCAAAAATATTTCATTGTATTACTTTTTTTCTTTGGAAGTTATCCGCCGGTCAAGAAGTAGACCTGAGTTCTTATAATGTTGTATGGAATAGCCAGAGTGTTAATTCGAGTGAATCGATGCCCTGTGGAGGGGGGGACGTCGGCCTCAACGTGTGGTCCGAAAACGATGAGCTGCTGTTTTACATGGCGCGCAGCGGAACCTTCGACGAAAACAATACATTATTGAAACTAGGACGCGTTAGATTGCGCTTATCTCCTAATCCATTTCATGGTGGCACCTTTAAACAGGAGTTAAAGCTTCGGGAGGGGGCCGTATATATTGAAGCGAAGAATGAAGAGATTTCGGCAAAGATCAACTTGTGGGTGGAGGTGTTTGCACCGATCGTTCATGTAGACATTACGGCTGATAAACCGATGCAAGTAACAGCTACTTACGAAAATTGGCGACATCAAGATCGTATTACCAAGGGTAAGGAAAATAACACAAATTCCTATAAATGGGCGCCACCTGGTGATGTCATCACAAAAAGGGATAGGGTAGATTATGAAGGTGTTAATGGGATTTTATTTTATCACCGAAATGGGGACAGTACTGTTTTTGATGTAACCGTGAAACAACAGGGCTTGGATCGTGTTAAAAATCAGTTATTCAATCCTTTGTCGAACTTAACTTTCGGTGGATACCTAGTTGGTGAAGGCATGCAGCAAGCCGGTGAAACTTCAGGCAAATACCAAGATACAGATTATAAGGGATGGTGTCTAAAGAGCGAAAAACTAACAAAAAAACAATCAATCAAAATTTACCTTCACACAAAACAAGAAAAATCGGTAGATACTTGGAAGAAAGAATTGTTGCTCTTGGCTAAAACGAAGAAAGACAAAGAGGCTGCTGTTAAAAACAAAGAATGGTGGAGGGATTTTTGGGATCGAAGTTATATCTGCATCAAGCCGGGGAACAAAGATACTGGCGATGTTGATTGGCAAATGGCCCGGAATTATCAGTTGTTTAGGTATATGCTTGCTTGTAACGCCTACGGTGAGTATCCAACGAAATTTAATGGCGGACTTTTTACCTATGATCCGTCGAGGATAGATACGGCAATGACCTATACCCCTGATTTCAGAAACTGGGGTGGAGGCACCCATACGGCTCAAAATCAACGTTTGGTATACTGGCCCATGCTAAAGAGTGGCGATGCGGATTTAATGAAGCCTGCTTTCGAATTTTATCAACGCATGTTGAAGAACGCAGCGCTACGGACGCAGACCTATTGGGGGCACAAGGGCGCTAGCTTTACCGAGCAAATCGAAAATTTTGGCCTGCCGAACCCCGCTGAATATGGTTGGAAGCGGCCGGCCGATTTTGATCGGGGGATGGAGTATAATGCTTGGTTGGAATATCAGTGGGACACGGTGCTGGAGTTCTGCATGATGGTATTGGAGAGCCATCGATATATCGGTGCTGATATTCGTCCATATGTACCTTTAATAGAAAGCTGTTTACAGTTTTTTGATGAACATTATCAATACCTAGCGAAGAAGAGAGGACGGAAGGCTCTGGATGGAGATGAACATCTTGTGCTTTATCCCGGATCGGCTGCCGAAACCTATAAAATGGCTTACAATGCAAATTCCACCATAGCCGCTTTGAAAACCGTTACGGAAGGATTGTTAGCGCTTTCTGATACATTATTGCTTCCTTCACGAAAGGCCGAATGGAAACAGCTATTATCCCGTATCCCCCCCTTAAGCTATAGGACCATTGAAAGCCATACCCTATTGGCTCCTGCAAAACTATGGGAACGCGTAAATAATACCGAAGCGCCTCAACTGTATCCGGTGTTTCCTTGGGGAATATATGGTGTTGGAAAGAGTGGACTGGACACCGCTCGTAATACCTATTGGTTCGATCCGGATGCGGTAAAGTTTAGAAGCCATTTAGGTTGGAAGCAGGATAACATATTCGCTGCTCGTCTCGGCTTAACCGATGAAGCGTTACGATTAAATCGATTAAAATTAAGCAATGCACCTCGTCGATTTCCTGCGTTCTGGGGGCCGGGTTTTGATTGGGTGCCCGACCATAATTGGGGCGGCTCGGGTATGATCGGTTTGCAGGAAATGTTGTTGCAAACCGTAGGAGATAAAATCTATGTGCTTCCGTCGTGGCCGTTGGCCTGTGATGTAGTGTTCAAGCTGCATGCCCCAAAGCGGACGACCGTTGAAGTGGAAGTGAAGAATGGGAAAATCAAAAAATTAATAGTGAGTCCGGAAAACCGAAGAAAGGATGTCGTTTTACCGGAAGAATAAAAAGTATAAGCTTAAGTACCAATAAGTATAACCTTTGTTTTAGACGTACAAAAAAAGCCCTACACCGGGAGGAGTAGGGCCTTTTTGTTCTTAGGAGGATCCTTATTCTGCTACAACCACAAAAGGAACTTGTACTTTCACTTCCTTGTGTAAGTTTAAGTTAGCGGTATATTCGCCAAGTTCTTTTGGTTCCACATCAAAGGTGATACGACGGCGGTCAACCTCAAAGCCTTCTTTTTTCAAAGCATCAGCGATTTGAATGGTGTTAACCGATCCGAAGATCTTACCGGTTTCTCCTGCCTTAGCGCCTATTGTCAATTTAACAGACTCTAGTTTAGCAGCAAGATCGGTAGCATCCTTTTTAATCTTTTCTTGTTTAAATTGTGCTTGTTTAATGTTTTCTGCAAGCACTTTCTTGGCTGAAGGCGTAGCTAAAATTGCCAAACCTTGAGGAATCAAGTAATTACGACCGTAACCGTTTTTTACTGTTACGATATCATCTTTCTCGCCAAGCTTCTTAATATCTTGTTTTAAAATAATTTCCATGTCGTTCTTACCTCCAGATTATTTTAATGAATCAGTTACATAAGGTAACAAACCAATATGGCGTGCACGTTTCACAGCCTGTGCCACTTTACGTTGGAATTTCAATGAAGTTCCGGTTAGGCGGCGAGGTAAAATCTTACCTTGATCATTTACAAACTTCAATAAAAAGTTTGCATCCTTGTAATCGATATATTTAATACCATTCTTTTTGAAACGGCAATATTTCTTACGGTTATCCTCTACTTTAGGGGCAGTAACGTATTGAATTTGCTCTTTTGCCATTATTTTGCTACCTCCTCAGTTTTCGTTTCAGGTTTTTTATTGAAAGCACCACTGCGCTTTTTCTCATTGTAAGCAATCGCATGCTTATCCAATGAAATGGTAAGGAACCGCATTACGCGCTCATCACGTTTGTATTCAAGTTCCAGTTTGCTAATTACTTCACCCGGAGCCTTAAATTCTGTTAGGTGATAGAACCCTGTTGTTTTTTTCTCAATAGGGTACGCCAATTTTTTCAAACCCCAATTATCCTCGTGGATAATTTCGGCTCCGTTCTCAGTAAGGATGTTTTTGAATTTGGTAATTACCTCTTTCGCAACTTCTTCTGATAACAACGGGGTAAGAATTACTACGGTTTCGTATTGTTGCATTTCGTTAAAAAATTTGTTATTGTAAAATCCGCATAAAACGGAGGGCAAAGATAAGTATAAGATTTGTAACAAGCAAGTGCAGTGCTTGTTGTTTTTTTGCTGATCATCAACTGATAAGGACAACGTAACTTTATGATTGAATTTCTTCTCTATGTTAAGAAAAAGCGCATGTGTGGTTACTCTTTCCTCTTTTTTATGTGTCTGTATACTAGCATATTATCTTGTATTTTAATATTATATTAATGTTTATATAATAAAAAATTGATTTAAAAAACATCTTCACTTTACATTAAAGGAGGTTCTTTGTAAAAAAAACGAGGACAGAATAATCTTAAATTACACATTATGAAAAAGTTTTTATTACCCTTTTTAAGCGTTTTTGTGCTAGGCTTTGCAGCGAGCTGTAGTAACGATGACGATCCGACACCTACGCCGCCAACAGAGCCAGGGGAAGAGATTGTGAAGTCGGGCATTCTTACAGAAAATGAAACCTGGACAGCTGACAATATTTATATATTAGATGGCCGTGTTGTTGTGAATGAAGGTGTTACTTTGACTATTGAACCTGGTACGATTATTAAGGCAGAGGGTGAACAAGGAGCTAATGCTTCCGCTTTAATTGTAGACCGTGGCGGTAGACTGCTGGCAGAAGGTACTACAGAAAATCCGATCATTTTTACTTCAGTTGATGATGGAATTGGAGTTGGTGAAAAAGAGAGTACCCTGCCTGTTGAAAGTGCCGGACTATGGGGAGGTGTTATTTTGTTGGGTAATGCGCCTATTTCGGTAGCTAATGCAGAAGGCGTAGCATATATAGAGGGAATTCCTGCAGGCCTTAGCTACGGTGAATATGGAGGAACGAATGCCGCAGATGACTCCGGTGTATTGAGATATGTTTCTATTCGTTATAGTGGTGTAGCTTTAGAAAATGACAGCGAAATCCAAGGTTTAACCTTAGGTGGTGTAGGTAGCGGAACAACGATCGAAAACATCGAAATCTTTTCAAACAATGATGATGGTATTGAATGGTTTGGTGGGACGGTTAATGTAACTAATGTACTTGTTTATGGTCAACAAGATGATGGTTTAGATATTGATCAAGCCTATTCAGGTACCATTAACAATGCTTATGTTTTGATGACCCAAAATTCGGGAAGCGGTTTGGAAATTGACGGACCGGAAGGAAATCCTACTGGTTTATTTACTATGCGAAACGTGACCATTGATATGGGTAATTTCGAAAGCAAGTTGATTGCTGATTTCCGTAGCAGAGCAATGGGACACTTGGAAAACATTTTTGTGACCAACATCAATGCAACCGGTTCTACGGTTAATATAAACGATGCAGAAACCGCAGCGAACTTAAATGCAGATCAATTGACCTTTTCCAACTGGGTATTGAACGCTCCGGAAGGCGTGACGATTGCAGGTTTATTTACTTCCGCTGAAAATGCGGCAGCTGATGCAAGCAAATTCACAAACAATGCAGCTGTGGGCACAGAAGGTGGAGCTGATTTATCTGTTTTCGGCTGGACTTATACAAGCTCTTTGGGCGTAGGTGCACTATAACGACTATTTTCATAAAAGTATCCGAATCCATCTTCCAAGCACATGATGTAAACTGGAAGGTGGATTTTTTATGGAAACCATACTATTTTAACTAAAACATTAATGAACAAGTTTTATTTTTTGTCACTTATACTGTTTCTGTTGACGCCAATGTTGCTCTTCGCACAGCAAAGCAGTATCCATGGACAACTAGTGGATGAAGGATCGAATGCTCCCTTACCGGGGGTAAGTGTGAATGTAGTAGGTGGCACACAAGCTACAAAATCAGATTTTGAAGGAGATTACACGCTTCAATTGGCTCCAGGCGTATATACGCTTCGCTTTAGTTATATCGGCTATGCGAGTAAAGAAATAACAGATGTGAAAGTAGAAGCAGGGAAAGCGACAACAGTGAATGTTGCCCTGACTTCTTCTTCCGAAGAATTGGAAGAAGTGGTGATTTCCGTTTCGGCCCGACGTAATACAGAAAGCTCGCTTTTGGGTGTCCGTAGGAATTCGGCTATTGTAATGGATGGTTTGTCCTCACAAGCCATTGTGCGTTCAGGAGCAAGTAATATCGCCTCCGCCGTGCGCGTTGTTCCCGGTGTCTCGGTTCAAGACGGAAAGTATTTATATGTCAGAGGTCTTGGTGATCGCTATACTAAATCTATTCTTAACGGTGTGGATATTCCAGGTCTGGACCCTGATAAGAACACCGTACAAATGGATATTTTTCCTACCGGAGTGTTGGAAAATGTGGTGGTTATGAAATCTGCTTCAGCAGAATTGCCCGCTGATTTTACCGGTGGTGTCGTTGATATTGTAACCAAAGATATCCCCGCAGAAAAGGAAATAGGTCTTTCGTTCTCTTTGGGTTATAATCCGAATATGCACTTTAAGGACAATTTTGTGACCTATCAGGGAAGTGGCACGGACTTTCTTGGATTCGACAATGGTGATCGCAAACTTCCCGTTGCAAAGACATACAGTATCCCAAGGCGTACCGGCAGTAATAACGAAGCTTTGGAAGGCGTAACGCGATCATTCAATCCCTTAATGGCGGCTGAACGGAAGCAGAATAACTTGCCGGATATGAATTTGGGCTTTAACTATAATAATCAGTATGACCTTTGGGGTAACAAATTAGGTCTGATTGGTGTAGTAAACTACAGAAGAACTACTTTGTTCTACGAAGGCTTTGAAAACGGAATTTATTGGAGACCAAATCAGTCGGATCAAAGTTCGGAGCTGCGTGAGGACCGTCGTAATTTCGGTGATTTAGGCGAAACAGATGTGCTTTTGTCAGGAATGTTGGGGTTGAACTATAAAACCGATCGTTCAAAATACAGCTTAAATTTATTGCATATCCAAAATGGTGAGTCTAGTGCCGCTCTATATAATCAGACCGTGCGGATCGCTAATTCCGATGACCGATTTAAGCATACACTAAACTACAGTCAGCGTTCGATTTCTAACTTGTTATTAAGTGGTAAACATAGTAACGAGGACGCTAATTTTATTACCGAATGGAAAGTTTCACCTTCTTTGGCGAAGGTAGGTGACAAAGATATACGAACTTCTACTTTTTTAGTAAATCGGAACGGTACTTTTACGATGAATTCGGGAACGGGTATGCCAAGTCGCATTTGGCGGGATCTCGAGGAGTTTGATGTAGTGGGCAAACTTGACTTTACCAAAAAGATGCAGCTGTTCAATCGCGACGCGTCGCTCAAGTTCGGTGGTCTGTATAGTTATAAGCACCGTGATTATTCGATTAACGAATATACGCTGTACGGTGTCAATTTCGACTTTGCTTCACTGGACGGCGATCCGAATCGGCTTTTATTACCTGAAAATATCTGGACGCCGCAAACTAATAGAGGGGTCTATATGACGGGGAACTATCAGGCTGCTAATGTGTTTGAAGCTGCTCAGCATACACGGTCACTCTATGTTTCAGGCGAATTCAAGCCTGCAGAAAATGTTAAGGCTATTGTCGGTTTAAGAGGGGAGCAATATGTTTCTTATTTTACCGGTGAAGACATTGATGGGACGGATGTTTACGATAATGAAAAGACGATTGATAAACTTGATTTGTTTCCTTCGTTGAATTTGGTGTATAATGTAGTTGATAACCATAATTTACGTCTTTCTTATTCGCGCACTACCGCAAGACCTTCTTTTAAGGAGCTTTCTGTAATCCAAATTTATGACCCCTTGACTGATACGCGTTTCTTAGGTAATATTGATTTAAAACCAACCTACATCAATAATATCGATTTGCGCTATGAAATCTTCGGTGATCAGGCAGAGATGGTAGCGGTAAGTGGTTTTTACAAAAAATTCACCGATCCAATAGAATTGCAAGCTTTTTCAGGTTCTGCTCCATCACAGTTTACACCACGTAATGCTCCTTCAGCAAATGTATACGGCTTTGAAGTAGAAGCGCGAAAAAACTTTGGCTTTATTTCGGAAGGTCTCCGTAATCTGAGTTTAAATCTGAATGTCTCGGTCGTTGAGTCGGAGATTGAAATGACAGATAATGAATACTCACAACGCCTCTCTTTTGCGCGTGAAGGGCAAGAGATTTCTAGAAAACGGCAATTGCAAGGGCAATCGCCTTACCTGATTAATGCTGGATTGAGCTATAATAATGTAGACAACGGGCTAGAAGCGGGGGCATTTTATAATGTGCAAGGTAAAACCCTGGAAATTATCGGTGCCACAAGCAGTCCGGATGTATATGCAAAGCCTTTTAACAGTTTGAACTTTAACGTTTCTAAAAGAATTGGAAAGGATTTTAAAGCGGGTACCATCAATCTAAAAGTAGATAATCTTTTGGATGCAAAACGTCTTAGTGTTTATCAAGAATACCTGGCAACTGATCAGATTTATTCGCTGCGTAGACCAAGACGAACTTTTACGATTGGTTACAGTTACAACTTTTAAGATATATAAGATTGGTCTTTTTAAAGGTGCCTCATTTTTTGAGGCGCCTTTTTTCATAGAATAGATGTCCGTCTAGCTGATAAGTTTAAGTCCCCAAAAAATAGCAAACTTTTTTTTAAACCCATTTGCACTATGGTGTTTCGTCTTTTAGTAAGTGAATTCGTTGCGTTGCCATGAGTTGAGTGGCCCTCGTCCGTTGGCGTGTTAGCAAGAGCGTCATGCCGTTTATTTTCACGTTAAATTTCGTACCTTCGCATCGATGGATAATTTTATTGTTTCTGCGCGTAAATATCGGCCTTCAACCTTTGAAACGGTAGTTGGACAACAACACATTACTGGAACGCTTAAGAATGCCATTAAGAATAGTCAACTGGCACAGGCCTTTCTGTTTTGTGGACCAAGGGGGGTGGGGAAAACCACCTGTGCCCGTATTTTAGCAAAAACAATCAACTGTCAGAATCTAACAACGGAAGTAGAGGCTTGTGGCACCTGTGATTCATGCAGGTCGTTTCAGAACGGTAATTCTTTTAGTATCCATGAATTAGATGCGGCGTCTAATAATTCAGTGGATGACATACGGAGTTTGATTGAGCAAGTACGGATTCCTCCACAAACAGGGAAGTACAAAATCTACATTATTGATGAGGTACACATGCTTTCCACACAGGCCTTTAATGCCTTTTTGAAAACGTTGGAGGAGCCGCCGGCATACGCCATTTTTATTTTAGCAACCACAGAAAAACACAAAATACTTCCGACCATCCTATCGCGGTGTCAGATTTTTGATTTTAATCGGATTAAAGTAGAGCATATTGCACGGCATTTAGCCGGTATTGCCACCAAAGAAGGGGTGGCTTACGATCAAGATGGTTTACATCTTATCGCGCAAAAAGCGGATGGGGGGCTTCGCGACGCCTTGTCGATGTTCGATCAGATTGTCAGTTTTTCCAATAAAAATGTCAGTTACCAGGCTGTTATTGACAATCTGAATATTTTAGATTACGACTATTATTTTAAGTTGACAGATGCCATTTTATCCGAAGATGCGGTAAATGCACTGTTGGTTTTTGACGAAGTACTTGGCAATGGTTTCGACGGCAGTCATTTTATTTCGGGTTTGGCCTCCCATTTTCGAAATCTATTGGTGGGTAAGGATGCCAACACGCTCAAATTGCTGGAGGTCAGCGAAAATATCCGTCAGCGTTATTTAGAACAGGCACAACAGGCAGAAGTAGGGTTGTTACTCTCCGCGTTAAATATCGCCAATCAATGCGAGATTAACTATCGAACCAGTAAAAACCAGCGACTTCAGGTAGAGCTTGCATTACTGAAAATGTGTCATATCCTGTCGGCCATCCAGTTCAATAAACTACCCATTGAAATGACTAACCGGCCGGAGCCGGTAAAAAAAAAGCTGATACCTTAAACACAGACGCTTCAGCAAGCTCGTCTTTAACCAAGGAAACACCAAAGCAAGCCTTAGAGCAGGCGCCAGTGGAGCGACCTGTTAATCCAGTTGCAGCTCCGACACCGCAGGAACCCGCGGTGCAGCCTAAAGTGAAGATACCAAGCTTTAGGGATATGAAATTGTCGGCATCCGTTCCGAGCTTAAATGACGTATTCAAAGACAAAAAGGAAGCGGATTCGAATGCCGAGCCGGAATATATTTCGGGTGCGGATAGGCAAGCCTTTACCTACGATGATTTCTTGAAAGTGTGGCATGCCTTCGCTGACAAGGCGAAAGCAGAAAGCAAAATCACGCTTTTCACCTTAATGACGGCGAACCCTCCAAAACTTCGAGACGACTTTAAAGTAGAAGTAACTGTAGAAAACGCGATTCAGGAAAATCTGCTATCTATTTCAAAGATCGATATACTGAACGAGTTGCGAGTCAAACTGAAAAATTTCTCCATTGACCTCATTCCGGTGCAAGCGGAAACGAATGTGGTACGTAAACCCTACACAAACCAAGAAAAATACCAAGCGATGCTTGCTAAAAATCCCTTGGTAGATAAATTGAGGCAGGAGTTTAACTTAGGTTTCGATTAACTCGCATTAACAACGATTCTATGGTTCCCGCTTTGGATAGCCCTCTTCATCTAAATCATCGCGCTCATCTTCCGGTGTTTCGGCCAACTTTTCGTCTTCTTTACTGAGGCGGGTTATTTTTCCGCTATCAATATGCATACCTAGGCTTTCCACATCTGTTTCGAGTGATTTGTTTGGGTCATACTCGTCTCCAACATATTGATTTGCTTCGTCCCAATCGGAATTATCATCTTCCCCTTGTGGAGCCGCTGTGTCATAAGGGTCCTCGTGTTGATATTCCCGCTCCTCGTTAGGGAAATCCTTCGTATCCGGATCAATATCGTACTCAAAGCTGTCTGCCTCTTCGTTATAGCGTAGATTCTCTATGTTGCCTCTATCAGCCTGGTCATTTTGAATCTCTTCGTTTTTCTTAATATTCGGTTTATCCTTATTCATAATATCTTTCTTAAATCACTACTATACAACAGTCGATTTAAAAATAGGTTTGTTAAAAAACGTTATGTCAGGAAGCTGTATCTTTGTTTATGTTTGATCGATGGTTGCGTCTTACCAGATTTTTGATTCTTGTTAGTTTATGCGGAATTTCCTTCCATATGCATGCACAGCAGTCGGTGGTGCTTACAGACAGTTTGCGCCAGCATATGTTCACCTTTGGTCAGCTGAAAACTTTAATAGACACCACAGGGCGGTTGACTTTTAATCAAATTCGAAAGTCATCTATTGATTCGGCGTTTACCCTAAACAGAAGCAGCACACCTCAGAATACAAAAATAAACGATTACTATTGGTATAAGCTACGCATTAATCATCAGGATACGAAGCAAAAGCTTTTTGTTTTGGAGTTTTTCGATCAAACCATTGACCAGATCGACGCCTACATTCCCGTTAGTGCAGACCGCTATACGCGGATTCTATTGGGAGACGAGCTAAACTTTTCTTCACGGCCTTTTAAACATAAGAATTTTGTTATTCCGCTATATGACGAACTACAGGGAGAATACGACTATTATTTCCGGATCAAATCGTCCCAGTTGGCCGATGTGATTGTTGTGCTCCGATCTATCGATTATTTCGTGGGATATGCGTTGGGTGAGTATTTCAGCTTTGGTGTATTCTATGGTATGATCTTTATATTTTGCTTTTACAACATGGTTATGTTTTTTGCCGTAAGGCAAAGAGCCTATCTTTACTATGTTTGTTACCTGTTATGCGTTGCACTATTTGAGATGTGCACGGATGGTATAGCGTACCAATACCTGTGGCCGGGCCTGTCGAATTGGAATCAGTTCGCTTTTGGTGTTGTTTTATGTTTAATGAGTGTATCCGCCTTACTGTTTACCCAACGGTTGTTATTACTTCAGCGGAAAGCACCACGACTGCACAGGTTCATTTCTTCCGTTATCGTTTTACGACTGCTGTTTTTTGCTTATTGCCTATTTTTCGATAAGAATCTTTTCAATTATAAATTTTTGGAAGCAATTCCACTCGTCGTGGCATTTGGCTCGGGAATTTATATTTGGTTGACAGGCTACCGCCCTGCCCGTTACTTTGTAATCGGCTACGGTTTCCTGTTCTTCGGCTACCTTGTCAAATTTCTGATTATGCTCGGATTTACCTGGTTGAATTTCGGGGTGGTTTCCTATTACATATTAAGTTTCTGCTTTATCATGGAAATGACCTTTCTGTCGCTTGCGATAGGCGACCGAGTGCGCGTACTTAAATATAGTCGCGATCGAGCTCAACAGCTTACGATTAACCAAATGAAAATCAATCAGCAGCTAAAAGATAATATCAATAAAGAGCTGGAGACGAAGGTGAAAGCGCGGACGCAGGAGCTTTTGGAGAAATCAGCCATTATAGCGAGGCAAAATGAAGCGCTTTCTGCAGCCAATCAAACGCTTCAGGAGCAGCGTGACGAAATAAGTCGCATCAATGCACTACTTAATAAGGACAACGAAGAATTGAAAGAAAACGTGGAACAGGTGACACGTGCCCGGGTCCTTTCAACCGGTGTTCCATTTGAAGAATTCAGTAAGCTCTATCCCGACCAAGAAAGTTGCCTGAAATTTTTAGCTGAATTAAAGTGGCAAAAGGGCTATCAGTGTAAGAAATGCGCTTCAAATACCTTTTATCCGGGGCACTTGCCCTATAGTCGACGTTGTACGAGCTGCGGCTACGAAGAATCCCCTACGGCACATACGTTACTACAAAATGTTCGCATTCCCATCAATAAATCTTTTTACCTCATTTATTTGATATACTCCACGAAGGGAAAAATATCTTCCCATAAATTATCCGACATTTTAGCCATCAGACAAAGCACCTGCTGGGCGTATAGCAAAAAGATAAAACAGCAAATAGAAGAAAAGAAGCTCGGCTTTAGTAAGTCGAACGATCAAGGTTGGAGCGAACTGCTTTTCTAGCGCGCGAAACTGTTTTGCTAAATTTATAAAAAAACGTTGCGGTAAGGAAGCGTATCATAGTGTGTTTTGTACACATCATTTGTTTAACTCGTTAACGTCTTGAAAAACAGCTGGTCAAAATGGTAATCGCTTCTGGTATTAAAGCGTATCAATTTTATTGTAAAATACTAATTATCAGCAATTTAGATGTTTTAGTATTTGTTTTTTAACAAATTTCCTCTCTATATTTGCTTCGGCATTTGAAAGGAATATGCCAGCTAACAATAAACAATTTTAATTACACCAATTTATTAAACTATGTCGAGGAATTTTTTACTAATGATTTTCCTGTTTTTTGCCTTCACCTCTGTGTACGCGCAAGAATCAAGCGTGCGAGGTGTGGTAAAAGATGTGTCTGGGGAGGCCCTGCCAGGCGTATCTGTTAGGGTAAAGGGGGGAGCAGGTGGTACAACGACCGACGGAAATGGCCAGTTTACATTGCGGGCTCCCCGCAATGCTGTTTTGGTTTTCTCATATATCGGCTACCAAATGAAGGAAGAAGCGGTGCAGGGTGAGGGCCTTGCGGAAGTCACACTTCTTCCCTCCAACCAAGAACTGGATGAAGTAGTTGTTGTTGGTTATGGTACGCAACGAAAAGGCGATATTACAGGAGCGGTAGGCGTCGTCTCGCAGGAGGCCTTTGAATCCCGGCCCAATACGCAGTTTGGAAGTATCCTGCAAGGTAAAACGGCTGGGGTGCAGGTATCTTCACCGGGGGGTAAGCCTAACGCAGGACTCAATATTCGAATCCGTGGAACCAGTTCGATCACTTCCAGTAGTGATCCGCTTTATGTTGTAGACGGCGTTCCTATTGCAGATACGCGCTCGATTAACCCGGCCGATATCGAGAGCATGTCGATTTTGAAAGACGCTTCTTCGGCGGCCATTTATGGTGCACAAGGAGCCAATGGTGTTGTACTGATTACAACCAAAAAAGGAAAGGAAGGAAAAACGCGGGTTGATTTGAATGCTTATACCGGTTTTTCCTCCGTATGGCGGAAATTGGATGTGTTGAATGCCACTCAATATCGGGAACTCATGACCGAGCTTGGGAGGAATACAGATTGGGACCGGTACACCGAAAATACGAACTGGCAGGACGAAGTGTTTCAGAAGGGTGCTTCACAGAACTATCAGTTGGCCTTTTCAGGAAAAAGTAACCGAACGAATTATTACATCTCGGGTGGCTGGATGAAACAAAAAGGTGCGGTTCGGAGCTCGGAGATGGACCGTTATAACTTTAAAGTCAATTTACAACAGGAGGTGAACAACTGGCTGACGCTCGGTACCAATGTAGGTTATACGCGTTATCACGACGTAGATGTTGCCGACAATCAAGCGGTGAACCAAGGGGGCGTGATTATGGGCATACTGTCTACTCCGCCAAATATCGGTATATACAATGCAAACGGCACCTTTACCAGCAATCCTTTTCAAGATTGGGAAAATCCGATTGCCTTTACAGACGGCTCCGAGAGAGGCTATAGAAACCAACGCGTTATCGGAAATGCTTACGCGGAAGTGACTTTTTTACCGGGACTGAAATTCCGTAGCAACTTTGGTATTGATGCGGGCAGTGGCGTATACGAGTATTTCCTAGATCCAATTCGAACCAGTTATGGGCGTGCGCAAGAAGGAATCGGGCGCTATAATACCGATCAGCGGAATTATTGGATAGCCGACAATACCCTCACTTACAATAAACAGATTGACAAGCATAACTTTGGCGCTTTGTTAGGGATGGTGGCCCAGAAAACGCAATGGGAAAACAGTGAAATAGAACGTACCGGATTCTCAGGCACGTCAATTACCACCCCGAATGCCGGTTCTGTAATACGTATCGCCAATGTCGCCAAGCGGGAAAAAGCGAATGCGTCTATTATTGGGCGTGTAAATTACGACTTTGATGGTAAATACCTGTTCACTGCAAACTTCCGTGCTGATAACAGTTCCAATTTCGGGTCAGAAAACAAATGGGGGTACTTTCCGTCTTTTTCTGCTGGATGGCGCTTATCAAAAGAAGCTTTCCTAAGCGAGGTTTCTTGGTTAGATGATTTGAAACTACGCGCGGGCTGGGGAATTGTAGGAAATGACAACGTGGGGGAATATGCGTACTGGGGTAGAGTAGCGAGCGACGCCAATTATCCCTTTGGCGGTGCCATATCACCGGGTACCCGACCGTCAACCTTACAGAATGATAATTTGAAATGGGAGGAAACCAAGCAAACAAATATCGGTGTCGATCTGAGTGTACTGGGAGCAAGACTAAATTTTAGCGCCGATGCGTACCTGAAGAAGACAAACGACTTATTACTTAATGTTCCGGTGCCTCGCGCAACAGGCTTTGATTATGTATTGCAAAATGCGGGTGCTTTAGAGAACAAAGGTTTGGAGTTTCAGGTTAGCTCCAGGAATTTAGTGGGCGAATTCAAATGGGAGACCGATTTGAATTTATCGATCAACCGCAATAAAGTGACCGATTTAGCAGGAACAACGGTCTTTGGTGCAAACATTTCGGGAAGAGGAGATTTGAGTTATACTACCGTAGGCAATCCGATCGGTATGTTCTATGGCTATGTGTTCACAGGAGTAGATCCACAAACAGGGGATGCCTTATACCTGAGGAATGACGGAACGACTTCCAATACGCCTTCGGTAGATGATCGTCGGATTATAGGGAACCCGAACCCCGATTTCATTTACGGATTGACCAATACCTTCAGTTATAAAGATTTTGGTCTCAGTATCTTTTTACAAGGCAGCCAAGGAAACGATATTTATAACGGCACGCGGGTAGAAACCGAAGGGATGATCGATGCGAAAAATCAAACGGTAGCTGTACTCGACCGGTGGAAGTCGGTAGGGCAGGTGACGGAGATACCACGTGCCGTTCCGGATAATACCAATAATTCCCGCAACTCCACCCGCTTTGTTGAAAATGGCTCTTACTTGCGGGTAAAATCGGCAACATTGAGCTATAATTTGCCGCAAACCTGGCTTAGCAAAGTAAAACTAAGCAATGTGAAAGTATATGTAACCGGCGAAAACCTGTTCACGATCACCAGCTATAAGGGTTTTGATCCGGAAGTCAACGCATTTACGAATACTAATGATGGCACACAGAATAAAAATACATTTGTGGGAATTGATTACGGTACTTATCCGCAAACCCGTAATGTGATTTTTGGTTTGAATGTTTCATTTTAAAGAAAGACGAACATGATAAAACGATATATAACCGTTGGTATGGCGCTCGCCCTTTTCGCGACGAGCCTTATTTCCTGCAATAAGTTTACCGACCTCGCGCCGATTTCCGAAGCTACTAACGAGAACGCTTATACGACCGCAAAGGAGGCGGAGGCTGCATTGACAGGCGCTTACGATGCCCTGCAGCAGGAGTACTACGTGTGGGATAATGTCATATTCAGTGATGTCATCTCTGATAACTATTATGCCGGAGGAGACAATCCCGAAATATTTGCAGTTGACAAATTGGAAATCGTACCTACTAATAGTCGCTTGTTTACCAACTGGGGGCAGATTTATGGAGGGATTGCCAGGGCAAATACCGTTTTGGAAAAGGTGCCCGGTATTGAGGATCCACAGTTGGATGCGGGAGATCGGCGGAATCAGATTTTAGGAGAAGCCTATTTTCTCAGGGCCTTTCATTACTTCAATTTGGTAAAGCTTTTTGGCGGTGTGCCATTGATCCTGGTACCTGTTGAGGCCAGTAAGACGGAAGAATATATTATTCCGCAGTCGACAGAGGTACAAGTATATGATCAAATTATAGCGGATTTAGAGCAGGCTGCGGCGATGCTGCCGGATACTTTTTCTGATGAGGGCAGTATTAACAAAGCGCGGGCCACTAAAGGAGCAGCAAATGCTTTGTTGGCAAAAGTTCATGCGCAACGGCCGGATAGAGACTATAACCGTGTGCTGACTTACTGCGATGAAGTCATAAACAGTGCTGCAAACTACCGTTTGCTCGACGATTTTTCGGCCTTGTTCGACGGGGCACATTATAATAACGCCGAGTCGATTTTGGAGGTTCAATATGTGGGCGCTCCCGAAGGCAATTTTGGTCCGCAAATGTTGTTGCCGCCATCTTTAAGTGGCGATACTTGGCGGAAATTTGTCACACCGTCCCATGATCTGGTAAATGCTTTTGACAGTGAATCGGATGTGGTGCGAAAAAACAGTAGCATCTTATTTGAGCAAGTAGATTGGTTGGACGAGTTTTGGGGAAATCAGGCTGGGAGTGAAGTTCCTTTTGCTTATAAATGGAAAAATGCCAGTGGTTGGGCCAGCTCCAACAGGCAATATCTATTACGGTTAGCCGATATTATTTTGCTTAAGGCTGAGGCCTTAAATGAATTAGGTAGGACGGTCGAAGCTAGGGAGGCCTTGAACCAAATTCGCCAAAGGGCGCAGATTACGCCTTCGCAAGCTGTTAGCCAAACGGATTTACGTGTGGCGATATTGAAAGAGAGACGACTGGAATTATGTCAGGAAGCGCAGCGGTGGGACGACTTGAAGCGTGCAGGATTAGCGGTCGAAGTAATGAACGGATTGAATGAAATTGATTTACGGACAAATCAACCGGTGAATTATAATATGACTGCTGAGAAATTAGTATTGCCAATACCACAGCAGGAAATAGATCGAAATACAGAATTGACCCAAAATACAGGATATTAATTTTTCTATCAGCTGTCTCGGTTCTGCGAGACAGCTTGCTTAATTTTTAGCTATGCAATTTGATAAACAACTTTTAACCTTACTCTTTTTTCTCTCGCTTTTGTCTTGTGCGCAAAATGCGTCAAAAGAGAGGAGCGAAGAAAAGGTGGAGGCTGATGGTGATAAAATAACTTATTATTTAACCAAAGGCGATCGATCGGCGCTACTACAAAAACTTCAGACTTCCTTTACAGACCAAGACAACGCAGCGAAAAGAATATCCCTAGATTCAACACAAACGTTTCAGGAAATCGATGGTTTCGGCTATACGCTAACTGGCGGAAGTGCCGATCTGATAGCCTCTCTGCCGGAAGCGAAACAGGATAGTTTGTTAGAAGAGCTTTTTTCGGATAAAGAGCAAGCCATCCGGGTAAATTATTTACGTGTAAGTATTGGCGCCTCCGATTTAAGTGCCAGCACATTTACCTATAACGAAATGCCGGCAGGGCAAAGCGACCCCTCGCTGAAACACTTCTCCATTGCCGAGGAGAAGAAGTCACTCATACCGGTGTTAAAGAAAATCATAGCGATCAATCCGGCTATCAAAATCTTGGGTTCACCTTGGACAGCTCCTACTTGGATGAAAACGAACGGTGCTTTTAAAGGAGGGAGCTTGAAAAAAGAGTACTATGCAAGTTATGCGCAGTATTTCGTTAAATATATTGAGGCTATGAAAAGTGAAGGTATCGTGATAGATGCCATTACCATTCAGAACGAGCCCTTGCATCCCGGTAATACGCCTAGCATGTACATGGAAGCAAAGGACCAAGCGCTGTTTATTAAGACGGCTTTAGGACCAGCGTTTGAGGCTGCCGGTATTAAAACTAAAATAATTGTTTACGATCACAATGCGGATCGGCCCGACTACCCAATGGAAATTTATGCCGATAAAGAGGCTTCAAAATATGTAGATGGCGCGGCCTTTCACTTATACGGCGGTAAAATCGAGGCGCTATCAACGGTGCACGACGCATTCCCGGATAAGAATCTCTACTTTACGGAACAATGGGTAGGAGGGCCGGGAAACTTTGCCGAAGACTTAAAGTGGCATGTTTCTACCCTTATTATTGGAGCCACGCGCAATTGGAGCCGTAATGTGCTTGAATGGAATTTGGCTGCAGACGCGAACTACAATCCTCATACGCCGGATGGCGGTTGCACAAGTTGTTTGGGAGCCTTGACGATCGATGGCGATCAGGTGAGCCGTAATGTCGCTTTTTATATTATCGGACATGCCTCTAAGTTTGTGCCTACCGGCTCCAAACGCATTGCCTCCACGCTGGCCGACAGTTTGCCGAATGCTGCATTTTTAACACCGCAGGGAAAAAAGGTGTTAATTGTGGTAAATGAAGCCGCGCAAGAGCAAAGCTTTACGATTGAAGACGCGAAACGGTATGCTAGCCTTAGTTTACCAGGGGAGTCTGTCGCAACTTTTGTTTGGTAAACGCTAATTCGTTTATGTTTTATCGAAAAGTTTGTTTTTCATGCTTCTTTTGAGTTATTTTACCCTTTGTTAAACGGGCTATAATTGTTGTTCGGATACATGCAGAGGGCCTAGAAATAAACGTATATCGATGAGAGCTGCCAAGGCATTACTATTCAAAAAAGAAGGAGTAGTCAAGCCGCTCAGGCAAGTTTCATCATCATTAAAAAACAAATGAATATCGATGAAAATTAACAAATTGGTTTTGGTTGTTGCATTAGGTGCAGCTGCATTTTTTACAAGTTGTAAGAGCAAAAAACTCATTGTGAATGATGGCGCGGAGGTTATCAATTCCACTCCTTCGGATGAAATTGAAGGCGGTACCGTTTCCAGGACGAACGAAGGCGTTGTACTAACTTTCGAGTCGGATGTTCTGTTTGCAACCAACTCTTCTTACTTATCCGAAAAAGCAAAGGTAACGATGAAGAATATGGTGGCTTATATTAACAAAAATTATCCGAACGCACAGATACAGATTAACGGCCATACCGATTCAACCGGTGAAGCAGATTACAATCAATGGTTGTCGGAAAAGCGGGCCGCTTCCGTAAAGGCCTATGCCGTTTCCTTGGGATTAAACGACGCGAATGTGAAAACCAAGGGTTATGGTAAAAGCAAACCGGTAGCGAGCAACAGTACCGCAGAAGGCCGGCAAAAAAACAGAAGAGTCGAAGTGATCATATTGAAGTAGCTTCGACTATTAGCCTTTAGCTTTAGGCTTATTGCTTTATGCTAAAGGCTAGCTTTTAAATTCCATTGGCCGTAATGGTTATCTCCTTATAATTTCCTCATCCCCTCTTGTTGTGTCAATACTGTTCGATGCTCAATAAGCATGAAGTGGCTTATTATACCCTGCTTTCATGCAATCATATGACGGTTTATTGCGCTTGGGCGACAAACGGGATCAAAAAACACTGAGTTTTTGTAAAAAACAAAGTACATATCGGTCTTTTTTTGTCTTTTTTCCTTACTTTCCTGTCGTAATTCATTCGTATTATGATAAAAAGACTACTTGTATTCAAAATTACATTCCTTATCGCTGCTGCGGTTTCTGCACAAGAGGTTTCGCCGTCCATTGAAGTAACAGATATGCTTCAAATTCAGCGTGTCACCCATCTGGACATTTCGACAGATAAGAAGCTTCTTCTTTTTAATCTTCAGAAGATTAAGGAAAGGGAGGGCGACTCTGGTAACTACGAATATGACAACCAACTGTGGATGGCAAAAAACGAACAGCCCTACACCTTGAGGCAGCTTACCTATAGCGAGCAAAGGGCAAGTCAACCCACTTTTAGTCCAGATGGTAAAGATATTCTCTTCGTTCGGACAGTTAAAGGCAAATCGCAACTGTTCTTAATGTCCTTATCGGGCGGAGAACCCATGCAACTTACTGACTTCAAATATGGAGCCACTGAGCCAAAATGGAGCCCGGATGGGACAAAGATCATCTTCACCGCTTCGATAAAAATAGATGAGCTGTTAGCCGATAGCCTATTAAGTTCGCCCGATAAATTCCCTTTGTGGCTGAGTGAGAAGCCCGGATTTTCAGATAATACTTATCTCGGAAAAACGAAAGACAAAGCCGACCCCAATGGAAATATGGCTGAAATTAGGGCTTATCTCAGGCAGAATGAACGCGCGCATAAAGCAAAAGTAATTAACAAGCTGCAATTTCAGGGGGAGGCCTCCACGTCGAGCGATATGCAGTTTTCGCATCTCTTTGTTATCGATGTATCGAACCGATTATCGCCGACAAAGCCAAAAGCGGTGACCTCCGGTTTCAACAGCTATAACGATCCATATTTTTGCAGTAACAACGAAGTGTTGGTGAACGCGAAGCTGAATGATACAGAGTTTCCTGACCGGGTTTTGGAGAGCGCCATTTATAAAATAGACCTAAGGGGTGGTAGCAAGCAAACGTTGATAGGAGAAAAAGAGCGTTCGTTTAGAATCGGCTCGGTGTCTCCATCTGGTAAATACCTCGTCTATAGCGAGTCGGCGGTAGGCACACCTAATGTGCCGAAAGTGTTTGTGAGAGCTTTAAAGGATGGTAGGGATCTGATTTCTATTCCCTTGGATAGAAATATGAATAATTTTAAATGGACGCCGAAAGAAGAGGAAGTCTACTTCACCGCGCAAAGTAATGGAGGCGTTCCACTTTATAAATTTTCGCTGAAAGGAACAAAATTGGAAAAGCTTTCGAGTGAAGATGCCGGGGTTGATGATTATGTGATAGGCGAGAAAACATTGGTTTACGCCAAGACGAGCGTAGAAAATCCCTGTGAGTTAGCCGTGGCCGACCTGAACATGAAACAAGCAAAGGTCGTCAGTTCGTTCAATACAAATTGGCTGAACGGGAAAAAGCTGAGTTTACCGGAAAAGCACATTTTTAAAAATGATGAGGGAATGGACGTTGAATATTGGGTGATGAAGCCGGTAAATTTCGAGGAAGGAAAAAAATATCCGCTATTGCTTGAAATTCACGGTGGACCAAGTGCAATGTGGGGGCCTGGCGAAAGTAGTATGTGGCACGAATACCAGTTTTTTTGTGCGAAGGGTTACGGCGTGGTGTACAGCAATCCGAGAGGTTCTGGCGGCTACGGTGAAAAATTTCTAAGGGCGAACATGGATAATTGGGGCAAGGGACCCGCATCCGATGTTTTAGAGGCTTTAGACCGTACGGTAGCCGAAGGTTGGGCCGACACCAGTCGGCTGTTACTTACCGGTGGGTCGTACGCCGGATATTTGGTAAGTTGGATTATCGGGCACGATCAGCGATTTAAAGCAGCATGCAGCCAGCGTGGCGTATACGACTTAAAAACCTTTTTCGGCGAGGGAAATGCCTGGCGGCTGGTGCCTAATTACTTTGGCGGATATCCTTGGGAAGAGAGAACCATGCGGGTGATTGAAAGGGAATCGCCCATCAATTATGTCGAAAATATAAAGACTCCCTATATTATTTTTCATGGTGAACAGGATTTGCGCACCGGAGTGATACAGAGCGAAATGCTCTATAAAAGCCTGAAAGTATTGGGCAGACCGGTAGAGTACGTACGGCATCCGGGAGCCACACATGAAATTACCCGAAGTGGAGATAATAGGCAGCGGATCGATCAGATGCTGCGGACCTATGAGTTTTTTGAACGTTTTATTAATTAACCCTAAACATTGATCATGAATCCAAACAAGAAAGTAAAGGCGACCGGTTTTATCGCGCTTATGCTTACATTAAGTGTCTCTCAAGTGGAAGCGGCGTACATGCGTGCTGATCGCCAAGACAGTCTTGCACAACCGCAATATGTTAAAGAAATTGTCAAGCTTAGCAGCAACGCGAAGGTAAAAAAGGCCTTTGCAACGATTGCTGATTTAGAAGCTGAAACGAGGGCCAACCATATCTTATTGACGGAGATTCCGGCGCCGCCTTTTAAAGAGGAGCGGCGTGCTAAAAAATTTGCTGAGATGTTACGTGTTGTGGGAGCTGATTCTGTTTGGATAGACGCAGCGGGTAATGTGATTGCAAAACGTAAAGGAGCGAAGGGAGGAAAGACTATCCTCATTGAAGGCCACCTTGACACGGTTTTCCCTGAAGGGACAGACGTGAAGGTGGAAACCCGCGGAGACACCCTTGCTGCGCCGGGGATAGGCGATGATACCCGCGCGCTGGCGGTATTGCTTACCATGCTGAAAGCGATGAACGCCGTAGAAATTCAAACCGAAGCCGATGTGTTGATTGCCGGAACCGTAGGGGAAGAGGGCCAGGGCGACTTAAGGGGCATGAAGCAGCTGTTTGGCAAAGACGGATTAAAAATTGATGCGCATATCGCCATTGATGGTACTTCCACCGATCGGATTGTGAATAGAGGGGTAGGATCGCACCGTTACCATATCGCCTATAAAAGTGACGGTGGGCATTCTTATGGCAGTTTCGGAATGGTAAATACGCATGTTGCATTGGGTAAAGCAATTGCCTATTGGAGTCAGGATGCCGAGGCCTATATTGCGCAACCCGGCCCGAAGACGACATACAGCGTAAGTGTGATCGGAGGCGGCACCTCGGTAAACTCTATTCCTTTTGAGGCTTGGATGGAAGTGGATATGCGCTCGGAAAGCGACGAGCGTTTGCAAAAGGTGGATGGATACCTTCAATCGGCTTTACAGAAGGCGCTGAAAGAGGTGAACGAGGGGAAGAAATTTGGGAACGATTTGACATTGGAAGTGAAAATGATGGGGAACAGACCCTCTGGGGGCGGAGAACTAACCGCTCCCCTTACACAACGGATGATGGCCGTTATCCAGCAGAGCGGCGGAACGCCTAAACTTAGCGCAAGCTCTACGAATGCCAATGTGCCTTTGTCACTCGGAATCCCGTCGATAACGATCGGTGGTGGTGGACTGGCCCATGGAGCGCATTCCCTCGGCGAATGGTTTGTGAATAAAGACGGGAAGGTCGGTATTCAAAATGCGCTCCTTATTCTTTTGGCAGAAGCGGGTTTGAACTAGTGAGTAGGGCTTTTATTGGCGGATATTCCTTGGAACTGCTCCGAAGCAATGGAAGAACAGGAACATAGGAGGGCCGTTATACCTATACTAAATGACGGGTGGACCTGAGGCGGGGATAAGGTGGATTAGATGTGGACTTGAGGAGGAGTTTCTCATTTTCTGGCGGATGTCTTAGGTAGCTTCTGGGGTGCTTTCGTTGTAAAAGCGGTATCGGCGCTGTTCGTGCTTCGTTGGGCTTCCTTGCTGTGGCGGTTCTGTACCTACTTCTGTTAGGGATTGCGATGTAACCGGCTGGATTGGTTTTACTGCTGGAATAGTACTAACCGTGTGGCAAGTATATGATCTCTATCAAGAATCTAAACAGAATTGATAACAAAAAATACATTTTTTCGGCTGACCGGCTTATTGGCTGGTCAGCCGAAAAAAGTGAGGAATGATATGATCAAATTTATTTACGAATACTTTTATGTATGTTTTTTACACCACTCAAATAAAAAAATGTCTCTTCCGTGGCTTAGTGCCATTGGCATGATAGCAGGATCCTTTACAGCAATAACAATGATTCTGCTCCGGCTTATAGGTTTGTTAGAGCCTTTTATGGACATGTTTGATGTTTTTTTTGGTCAGTCTGCGGGCGCAAAAAAAGGTGGCAGATATCTATTTTCCATCGTATTAATATCCCTAATCTTTTATGTATGTTATCACGTGATCTTTAACATAGCGGGGGCTTCAAAAGAGACAGGTCTGACTGATCGCTTTCAGTTTGAACCGACCCAGCGCGACAAATTCTTTTATTGGGCTGTTTTTTCTTTGCCATTTATAATAGCTTTGGTTATCGCGTATATATGAGTTAAAAGAGCGGGGCCACCAATAGCTTTACCTTGCGTTTACAAGTTCAGGAACATCCTGTAGTTCGAGTACCATTTCTCACAGATGGCCTTCAGAAAGGTCATTCCCTTCACCAATTTGTTCATCCGTATAACAGCTCTTCAAAATCAAAATAACCACCGAAGCCGAAATCGAAGCAAAATAGCACTCCTTTTCCTACATCCCACTTTTTTTGGTGAACAAGTAGTAAAAAATAGGGGCCATAAACACGTAGGGTAATAAACTTATTAACCAATTGAAAGCCGAATTACGGTAATCTTCCGAGTTGGCTACGCTAAGTGTGCTCAGCAATAAAAATACGGCTACGACAAGAAATTTCCATAATTTCAGGTTGGTGGCAGCCTTCCGGTATTGGAACTCTGCGTTTTCGGGAGTTATTTCATCAAGGTAGTTCAGGTAACGGGGGAAGAAGCTTGCCAGCGTTAAAACTCCGTACAACACGGTCGCATAGGCAGGGAGCGTTGTAAGTGTCTCTTTCTCGCCGTAACTGTCCGGACTTCCGGCAAGATTAAAGTGCGTGGCGACTTTTCCGTTGATAAGCTGCTGAAAATATATTACAAATCCCCAATAGGACAACAGGAGTAATCCACCGAAGAATTCAACCATTTTGTCATTAAACCTCATCTTCAGCTTCACATCCGGCCGTTTAAGCATGGGTCTTTTCCTATCGATCATATTCGCTTTTTTCTATTAAAACTTATTTGGAAATATTTTCCATCTGTAATCTTCCCTTAAAACAGCTACGATTATTAATGTAGTTTTATAATTTAGGGGTAATGAAAAGAAGTAAGTTTAGCGA
>NZ_SBJH01000040.1 GCF_004368405.1 Olivibacter sp. XZL3 | reverse complement strand
AAACTCCTCTGGAGTTTCCCACATTCCAACATCTTAATCAACAACAATAAAAGTGTCTACTTTTTTTAGGACATGACACAACTAAATAGTAGCACAAGCAGTGGCACGGGCAGACGCTTTACCATTATCGTTACTGCAACTGCTACTGCAACGAACAACAAAAATGATTAATCAATTTAACATCCCTACCACCATTCGTTTTGGTTGTGGGGCTATAAAGGAATTACCTGCTTATTTAAGAAATAATGGCTTGAAAAGGCCTTTGTTGGTGACTGACCCAACGATTGCTACGCTTCCTTTTTTTAAGGAAATTGTGGATGATTTGCTGGCGCGCGGCATTGATGTGGAGGTGTTCGCCGACACGCATAAAAACCCCGTTAAATCGGACGTTTATAAAGGCACGGATGTATGGGATCAAACTGCTCGTGATAGCATCGTGGGTGTCGGTGGCGGAGCAGCTTTGGATATCGCCAGGGCGATTGCCTTACGGGTGAATCATCGGGAAGATTTATTTAAATACGATGACTTAATCGGGGGTGATGTGTATGTGACAAATGAGGTGCCTCCTTTCATTACCGTGCCTACAACGGCTGGAACCGGGAGTGAGGTGGGAAGGAGTGCGATTATTGCGGACGATGAAACGCATCAAAAAAAGATTCTGTTCTCGCCTAAACTCATGGCCAGTATCGTTTTTGCAGACCCTCTATTAACCATGGGGCTACCGCCGCATATTACGGCCGCCACAGGGATGGATGCGCTGACACATAATATGGAAGCTTTCCTAGCAAAAAATCCAAATCCTATCTGTGACGGTATTGCACTGGAGGGGATACATTTAATTGCAAAATCATTGGAAAAAGCAGTGCTGGATCCTGATGAGGGAGTACGTAGCAACATGCTGGTGGCATCCATGATGGGGGCAATCGCCTTCCAAAAAGGTCTCGGTGTAGTACATTCATTGGCTCATCCCCTGTCTTCGCTACTCGATACACATCATGGTTTGGCCAATGCGGTTAATATCCCTTATGGGATGGCCTTTAATATAGCAGGAAATGAAGAAAAATTTAGGAGAATTGCCCGCACACTGGAGCTTGAAGAAGAAAGTGGCGAGGCAGTGGTACACTATCTTTTCGATCTGAATGCACGTATCGGTATTCCCAAAAAGTTGAGCGATATCGGGGTCAAAAGTGAGCATATTGAAACCTTGGCTGATTTGGCCGTAGCGGATTTTGCACACCCGAATAATCCGAAACCAGTAAGTAGGGAGGATTTTAAGCAGTTATATGAGGAAGCATTGTAATCAAGTTGCCAGTTGCCTGTTGTGGGTTAGGAGTGTTTAACTTACAAAATATAAATTCAACCAGATTTTTAGCTTTTCATGAATGGTCAAAAAAGAGCTGACAACTGGCAACTCACAACGCACAACTTATCATGTATGCAAAACAAACGAATCATAGGGATGACGGATGGCAGAATGTACGACTTGTATGCCAATTGGATCAAGGGAGCGGATGACGGAATCGAAATCATCCGCGTAGGTTATGCGCTGGATAATTTTTCGGAGGTGGAAAAATGTCAGGCGTTAGTTTTTACGGGGGGAGAAGATGTACATCCTCGGCGTTACGGGCGATTGGATTATCTGCCTTATTGCGTTCCAGGGGATTTTGATGAACAAAGGGATGCATTCGAGTGGAAGCTTTTGGAGGATGTAGTGCAACGGAAATTGCCGATTTTGGGAGTTTGCCGTGGTTTACAACTCATCAATGTGTTTCATGGCGGAACGCTGATTCCTGATATTCCTTCTTGGGGGAAATTCCATCATGCCAAATTACCGGATGGCAACGTGAGAGAACATCACATCTACGTAGACCCGCAGTCGGAACTCGCCGGTTTGGTACAATGCACGGAGGGCACTGTAAACAGCTTGCACCATCAAAGCGCCGATAAGATTGGAAAGGATCTGGTTGCTTCGGCCATTTCTAAGGACGGCGTGGTAGAAGCCTTGGAGTGGAAAGATAAACAGGATAAACCGTTTTTATGTTTGGTACAATGGCATCCGGAACGCATGGCGGATACCGAAAGTCCTTTTGTAAGAAATATTAGGGAGGCTTTTCTTGACAGCGTGAAATAGTGTAGGAAATGGAAAGCCTAAAACAGAGAGTTTTAAGCTATACGTTATAAGTAATAAGTCTTAGGAAGCGGAAAGCGAAATTCAGTAGCACGAGCCGTGGCACGAGCAGACACTTTACTATTATCGTTATTGCAACTCATAATAAGCAACAACAAAAATGAATAGTATCAATCCAGCAACAGAGGAAATTATTGCCACGCTAACCGTGGATTCTACAGAAAGTTTGGAAGAAAAATATAGACAATTAAAGAGCGCCCAAAAGCAATGGGCAAGGGTCTCCTTGCATGAGCGCATAGCAGCACTAGTGCGGTTCAAGAACCTATTGCTTCAAGAGCAGCCGGTGCTGGCCGCAACATTAACGGCCGAAACAGGGAAACCATTACAACAAGCAAACAATGAAATCAAGGGAGCTGTAAGCCGCGTGGAGTGGTTAACTGAAAACGCAGCTTCTTATCTTTCGGATGAAATCATGCGTCAAAACGCGTCTTTTACAGAGATCATTAGCTATGAACCGCTGGGTGTGATTGCTAATATCTCTGCATGGAATTATCCTTATCTGGTAGGCGTAAATGTGTTTGTACCGGCACTGCTGGCGGGTAATGCAGTCCTATATAAGCCGTCGGAATTTGCTGCAAATACCGGTTTACATATTGGGCGTTTATTGCTGGGAGCAGGGATTCCTGAAGCGATATTTCAAGTGGCGATTGGTGGAGGAGATATCGGCAAAGAAATATTAAAGCTGCCTCTGAATGGTTATTTTTTTACAGGATCCTATCGGACGGGTAAATACATTTATGAACAGGTGGCTGCTAAAATGGTTCCCTGCCAATTGGAGTTAGGAGGGAAAGATCCGATCTATATTACGGACGATATCAAAGAGGTGAAAGCGGTAGCGGAGGCGACAGCAGATGGAGCGTTCTATAATAACGGACAAAGTTGTTGTTCGGTAGAGCGGATTTATGTGCATGAGAAGGTATATGACGAATATGTTGAGGCTTTCGTGGCGCAGGTCGAAGCCTGGAAATTGGGAGACCCAACAACAGAGGGTGTCTATTTCGGAGCCATCACCCGGGGCGCACATCTCCAGGTGTTGGAAGCGCAGGTGGCAGATGCGTTAGCGAAGGGGGCCAGGCTGTTGACCGGTGGGAAAGTGATCGAAGGAAAGGGCTATTATTTTGAACCTACGGTATTGGTGGATGTCACACATGACATGCTCGTTATGCGAGAGGAGAGCTTTGGCCCTATAATCGGCATCATGAAAGTGAAAGATGATGCGGAAGCTTTGGCACTGATGGAAGATACAGCATACGGACTAACCGCAGGTGTATATGCAGATCGGCAGGAAAGGGCATTGCCAATATTGAAACAGTTAAATGTAGGATCTGGATATTGGAACTGCTGTGATCGGGTCAGTCCCGCATTACCTTGGAGCGGCCGGCAACATTCGGGCATCGGCGCAACGCTATCGCACCAAGGGTTAAGGGCATTTACCAAGCCAAAGGGATTGCATTTGGTGGGTTAAATTAGCTAATTAGTCAATTATCAAATTAATTCACTGACAACTGGCAACTCACAACCCAAAACTATACATGGAGAACAGAAGAGAATTTATCAAGAAAGCGGCGTTTTTAGCAGGAAGTACAGGTTTATGGAGTACCTTGCCTCCATCATTGAAAAGAGCTTTGGAAATTAATCCGGAACCGGGGACTACCTTTTATGATGCACAACATATCGTCCTGCTCATGCAGGAGAACCGTTCATTTGATCATTGTTTTGGAACATTAAAAGGGGTAAGAGGTTTTAATGACCCGCGTGCGATTACCTTGCCAAATAAAAACCTCGTTTGGTTACAATCGGATAAGGAAAGCAATACCTATGCGCCTTTCAGACTCAATATAAAAGATACCAAGTCTACTTGGATGGGTAGTCTGCCGCATTCCTGGGAAAACCAGGTGGATGCCCGCAATGGAGGGAAATACGATGGCTGGTTAGCGGCAAAGCCTTCGGGATATAAGGAATATAAAGATATGCCGCTCACACTTGGCTACTTTAACCGGGAGGATATTCCTTTTTACTATGCTTTTGCTGATGCATTTACGGTGTGTGATCAGCATTTCTGTTCTTCCCTTACGGGGACAACTACCAATCGATTGTTTTTCTGGAGCGGTGCCTTGAAAGGAGAACCTGGGGCAAAGGCGAATGTCCGTAATTCGGATGTGTATTATAATAGGGAAGTGGATTGGAAAACTTTTCCGGAACGCTTGGAAGAACATGGAGTGAGCTGGAAAGTTTATCAGAACGAATTAAGTGTGCAGACGGAATTAGAAGGAGAAGAGGAATACTGGTTAGCGAATTTTACGGACAATAACCTGGAATGGTTTAAACAGTATCATGTGCGCTTTAGTAGCGGCCATCGCCAGTTTTTAAGCAAACGTGTAAGGCAATTGCCTCAGGAAATTGCTGATTTGGAGAAAGAGATGAAGCAGTTGAAGCCAAATCAAATACAGCCGCTTAAGAAAAAGATGGAGCAAAAGAAGGCGCAGCTGGCTAAATATAAAGTAGAACTGGCCAAATATAATCCAGCGAATTTTGCCAAACTCAGTACATTTGAACAGCATCTGCATCAAAGAGCTTTTACGACGAACAGCAATGATCCGCACTATCATCAAATTGAAGAATTTAAATACGATGATCAGGGGGAGGAACGTAGCATGCACTTGCCTAAAGGGGATGTGCTGCACCAATTTCGAACGGATGTAAACCAAGGTAACTTGCCTACTGTATCGTGGTTAGTTGCTCCGCAGGCTTTCTCGGATCATCCCAGCTCACCCTGGTTTGGCGCCTGGTATATATCGGAGGTGCTGGATATTTTAACCAAAAATCCGGAAGTGTGGAAAAAAACGATATTTATGCTGACCTATGACGAGAATGATGGTTACTTCGATCATGTTCCTCCCTTTGTTGCACCGAAGCCAAATGATCGGGAGAGTGGAGCAGTATCTGCCGGCTTGGATACAACAGACGAATATGTGACGCTGGAAGAGGAATGGGCACGGCCGGATCTGAAGAAAGAGGATGCCCGGGAAAGTCCGGTAGGCCTAGGTTATCGGGTGCCTTTGATTATTGCCTCCCCTTGGACACGGGGTGGATGGGTAAATTCCGAAGTATGCGATATCACATCCACTATACGGTTTATGGAGAAATTTTTGGAAAAGAAAACGGGAAAAAAAGTATTGGAGACCAATATCAGCAGCTGGAGAAGAAGTATTACGGGTGATTTAAGCTCGGCCTTTAGACCCTATAACGGTGAAGAAATTGCATTACCGGAGACGGTCGAATTAAGTCCTTTTGTGCAATCCATTCATAACGCACGTTTTAAGGGCCTGCCAAATGCCTATAAACGTTTAACGAAAGAAGAAGTCGAGTCCATCCATCAGAACCCTGTAAACACGCCTTTATTGCCTCAACAGGAAACCGGCATAAAAGATTCAAATGCGCTTCCTTATGAGTTATATGTAGATGGGGAAATTGAAAATGGCGCATTGAAAATCAATTTTGAGGCGGCAAATAGGTTGTTTGGAAATAAAGCAGCGGGAGCGGCTTTCAATGTCTATGCCCCAGCAAATTATTTACAGAAGCGAGCAGATGACACGACCTCTTTTGAGCCGGTAAAAACATGGGCCTTTGCTGTAAAAGCGGGTGACCGTTTAACATATCGTTGGCCCTTGGATCATTTTGAACAAGGGTATTACTTAAGGGTATATGGTCCGAATGGCTTTTTCCGGGAATTTCAAGGGAATAATCAAAAAACGGCTGTCGCTGTATCCTGTGGATACGAAGGTCTCGACGGGCAAACAAATAAGCCAACAGGAAACGTGCTGTTACGGATAAGCAATCTAGATCAAGATAAAAAAGGTCAGATAAATGTACAGCTGAAGGATTGGGCCTACGGCAATAAGCCGATTACCAAAAAGATAAGCGCGGGTGAAACGATTTTGCTGAAGGTTGACACGGGCAACAGTTACGGCTGGTATGATTTTTCGCTGTTTGTGGAGGGAATGTCCGATTTTGAACGTCGTTATGCCGGAAGAGTAGAGACCGGTAGAGATGCTAAAAGTGATCCTTTTATGGGTAGAGTTATGAATTAGCTAATTTAGCTACTCATAGCTGGCAATTCATAACTGGCAACTAAATGAAGCCTGACTGCCCATGACAGTTGTTTGTCAGGCAATGTGTTTTTTTGTTTATATTTAATAGCGGACTTAATCAGTGACCTAGTAAAGATAGCTTAATAAATAGTCAAAATTGTGAAATGATGCTATAATGAAAGTTGCTTACTTTGCGTCCATAGCCTTTTTTAACTAAACACAATAACACATGGAGGTTGCCTTATTTGTACCATGTTATGTAGACCAATTTTATCCGGGAGCGGCGCGAGCAACACTTGAGCTCTTAGAAAAACTAGGGGTAAAGGTGAGCTATCCGGAAGGGCAGACTTGCTGTGGACAGCCCATGGCGAATTCTGGCTACGAACATCTTACCGGCGGATGTAATGAAAATTTTATTAAGTGCTTTCAAGGCTACGATTATATTGTTTCGCCATCGGGAAGTTGCGTCTTGCATGTAAAAGACCACTTGCATTCGGATAAAGCTCCGGAGGCAAGCAATGAGATACGTCATCGCGTGTTTGAACTGACGGAATTTCTTACAGATATTTTAAAGGTGAAGCAGTTGGATGCGCGCTTTCCGCATAGAGTAGGCGTGCACCAAAGCTGCCATGGCCAGCGGGGTTTGATGCTTTCGCAGATGAGCGAATTGACAGCATCTCCTTTTTCAAAACCTGGAATGCTTTTGAATATGGTGAGAGACATTGAACTAGTTGAGTTGGACCGAAAAGACGAATGTTGTGGTTTTGGCGGCACTTTTTGCGTGGCGGAAGAAGCGGTGTCTGTAAAGATGGGTAAAGACAGGGTGGCTGATCATCTAAGAAATGGTGCGGAATTTATAACAGGAGCCGATATGTCGTGCCTTATGCACATGGAAGGCATCCTTCGTCGAAATAAAAGTGCCACCAAAGTGATCCACATCGCCGAAATATTGAATAGCAAATAATTAAGTTACGAGTTGCCAGCTGTTGGTTGCCAGTGATCAGTTTTCTCGCAACTCACCACTCACAATTCACAAAAATGCACACAGATAAAAAACACGCCGCATTAGCGGATATTTTCAATAAGGATGAGGCTAGAGTGAATTGGCATGACCAAACGCTTTGGTTTGTTCGTGCTAAGCGCGACCGTTTGACGCATGATCTTCCTGAATGGGAAGTGTTGCGGGATACTGCCTCGCAAATAAAGAACCATGCGCTTTCGCGCTTGCAGCACTATTTGCAAGAATTTGAGGAGCAGGCACTGGCAAACGGCGTACAGGTGCATTGGGCAGCAGACGCTGAAGAGCATAACCGGATTGTCTGTGAATTGTTGAAGAAGAAGGGTATAGACCGGATGGTTAAAAGCAAATCCATGCTCACCGAAGAATGCCATTTGAATGATTATTTAGCGGAAAATGGGATCGAGGTGATCGACTCAGACCTGGGCGAACGGATTGTACAGCTGGCCAAAGAAATGCCGAGTCATATTGTTTTGCCTTGTATACATAAGAAGAAGGAGGAAATTGGCGACATTTTTCATGAGCATCTAGGCACGGAAGCCGGTGTTTCTGACCCCCAAGTTCTAACCGAAACGGCTCGACAACACCTGAGAGACGTCTTTATTACCCGCCGTGCAGCGCTTACCGGGGTGAATTTTGCTGTTGCGGAAACCGGAGAAATGGTGGTCTGTACGAATGAAGGTAATGCCGATATGGGCGCCCATCTTGCCGAGATTCATATCGCTAGCATGGGAATTGAAAAGCTAATTCCTAAAAGAGCTCATCTTGGCGTGTTTCTCCGACTACTTACCAGAAGCGCAACCGGACAGCCAATAACAACCTATTCAAGTCATTTCAGAAGGCCTCGAAAAGGACAGGAAATGCATGTCATCCTAGTAGATAATGGCAGAAGTAGGCAGTTGGCGCGGCCTGATTTTAAAAACTCCTTAAAGTGTATTCGATGTGGTGCGTGTATGAATACTTGTCCGGTTTACAGACGTAGCGGTGGCCATAGCTATCATCACGCCATATCCGGGCCTATCGGTTCAATTTTAGCACCTAATCTGGATATGCAGAAGTTCGCTGATCTTCCTTTTGCATCTACCTTATGCGGTTCCTGCAGCAATGTGTGCCCAGTAAAAATAGACATTCATAATCAACTGTATAAATGGAGACAGGAACTGGTAAAGGCCGGATACACCGATAAGAAAAAGACGATCGCAATGAAACTCATGGCCAGTACCTTGGCATCGCCGAGCAAATTCAAATTTGCTGGAAAAATGGGCCGCATTACATTGAAGTACGCACCATTTACGGTCAATAACCGTTTTAATCCTTGGTATAAAGGGCGTGAAATGCCCGAACCTCCCAAGCAATCTTTTAGGGAGTGGTATAAGGGAAGAGGTGATTTTGGGAGTAGTTGAGTTGGGAATAGTTAGTAGGGTGTCGGGAAAAGGCCTATGCGGTCGGCACTTTTTTTACTTTTTACTTTTGAATTATTCATGAGCAGTAGAGACAAAATAATACAAGCTATAAAAGCAGCAGCATTGGAAGAAGTGCCTTTACCGGCGGCGGTGGGCAATCCCATCACCTATGAGGATCCCGTGCAGAAATTTTCCGACGTGGCGAAGGCCGTTGGTACCAGTGTGCTGGAGGCTGAAAGCCACCAAGCGGTGAAAGATCATCTGATGCAGACTTACATTCCAGAAGTGCAGACACGATGGGGGCTGGAGCAGCCACTTCGTATGGTGTCGACCCTGCCTGAAATGGAAGGCTTGGCTGAACAAATTACCGATGTCGCGCTTGATCCACATAGTCTAGAGAATGTGGATATGGCGATTATGTCGGCACAGTTCGGCGTAGCAGAAAACAGCGCACTGTGGGTGCCGGAAACGATGATAAGGGTGTTGCCGTTTATTTGTCAGCATTTAGTGTTACTTGTCGACAGCCGACAAATCCTTAACAATATGCACGAGGCATACGAAAAAATGGGTCTAGGCGATGATTCCTTCGGGGCCTTTATTGCCGGACCTTCCAAAACCGCTGATATTGAGCAATCATTAGTGCTAGGAGCCCATGGTCCCCGGAGCTTGGCTATTTATTTGATGGCTTGAGAGCGAGTATAGATCGAGACTGCTCATTGTTGGAGTTTAGGAAAGACCTCCCCCCTAAGAAGTCCGCCATGCGCTTTCGCCGCTATTTTCTTTGTGGAGAAAGAAAGTAGATAGAGTTAATTTAACTTAACATTATGCTAATTTCCCTGAATGTTTAACTTTGGTAGAAAGTTAAGTTTGTAGGCATGTACAATGGAAAAAACCTTTTAGCCTGGGTGGCGCTGTGTTTGTTTGGAGCCGGTAGCATGGCGCAGGATTTTAATGATGCCCCTAAACCTTACGGCGCATTACCCAGCGAACGTCAGTTAGCATGGCATGAAACAGAGATGTATTGCCTTATACATTTTACACCGACGACCTTTCAAGATAAGGAATGGGGTTATGGCGATGCAGACCCCGCCATTTTTAATCCAAAAAATTTCGACGCCGAACAAATTGTTGCGGCGGCAAAGGCCGGTGGGTTTAGGGGAATTATTTCTGTAGCAAAGCATCACGACGGCTTTGCTCTTTGGCCCACAAAAACGGCTGCTTACAATATCAGCGAGAGCCCGTGGAGAAACGGTAAGGGCGATATGGTGAAGGAGTTTCAATTGGCAGCAGAAAAACTAGGAATGAAATTCGGTGTTTATTGTTCTCCATGGGATAGAAACAACCCTGCTTATGGTTCCCCGGCTTATGTTTCGATTTACCGTAACCAGTTGAAGGAGCTTTACAGCAACTATGGTGAGCTTTTCATGAGCTGGCACGACGGCGCAAATGGAGGAGACGGTTATTATGGAGGAAAGAGGGAACAACGAAAGGTTGATCAATCGACCTATTATGACTGGATGAATACTTGGGCCATCACGCGGGCCCTGCAACCAACGGCGAATATCTTTAGCGATATCGGCCTCGATGTGCGATGGGTGGGTAATGAAAAAGGGGTCGCAGGAGAAACAAGCTGGTCGACTATAACCTTGGTGGGCAAAGACGGCAAAGCGCCAATGCCTGGATATATGGATGACAGCAATCTCGGAACTGGGACGCGAAACGGCGAAAGTTGGATTCCAACAGAATGTGATGTTCCCTTGCGACCGGGCTGGTTTTATCACGCTTCGCAGGATGATCAGGTGAAAACGCCGGCGATGTTGTTTGATCTATACTGCAAAAGCGTTGGACGTGGCGGTGCTTTCGATTTAGGCTTATCGCCCAACACCGATGGTTTGCTGCACGAAACCGATGTGAAGGTATTGAAGGAATTCGGCGATCTGTTGAAAAAGGTGTTTGCAAAAAACCTGATGGATGGGGCCCGTCTGCAAGCGTCCAACATACGTGGCGAAAACACCGCGCGTTATGGTATGCAGCATTTGCTGGATAAGGATCGTTACAGCTATTGGGCAACTGACGATGAGGTGCACCAGGCGGAACTTGAAATCGAGCTCCCCGGAAAACGATCTTTTAATATAATCCGTTTGCGCGAAAATATAAAGTTAGGACAGCGCATCGACAGTATTTTGGTAGACGAATGGAAAGAGGGGCAGTGGATGCCGCTGGCGAGGGCAACCAGCATTGGTGCCAATCGTATTATTCGTATGCCGCAGGCTGTAGAGACCAATAAGCTGAGATTACGTGTATTCGCGCCGGTTAGCATTGCTTTGAGTGACATCGGCCTGTTTGCTGAACCGGAAGAACTGAAGGACGCAGGAACCACCGAACGAAAAGGACTGGAAAAAAATACTTGGTCGACGCCAACGGGCGAAGCGAAAAAAGCAATTGACAACGATAAAGAATCCTTTTTCTTAACCAAAAAGAATTCTCTTGTTGTGAATTTAGGTTCTGTGCAAAGAATAGCGGCTGTCGGCTATTTGCCAAGACAGGACGGAAGCTCAATCGGTATGGTTGAAAAGTATGCTTATTACACAAGCAACGATGGTAAAGCATGGAAGCTGGTGGCCGATGGCGAGTTTTCAAATATCAAAGCCAATCCTATTTTACAGTACACCCCATTGAAAGAGAAAGTGGACGCTCAGTACATCAAGCTGGAGGCGAAACAGTCGGTCTCAGACAAAGGCAAAATAGCTTTTAGCATTGCCGAGCTGGAGGTGTATGAAAAAAAGTAAAAAGCTTGCCTCCCGTAGGGAAAAACGAGGGCGCTGTCAGCAGTGAATACTAGATACGGCTTCTGCTAATGACTGCAGCACTTGTAACAAAAAAACTTATAACGTAAAACCAACAACAACGAATATGCTAAAACAAATTATTACACTGGCGGTCGGCCTTTTTTATCTGACGACTGCTTTTTCTCAAGAGCGCACCTACCCCTTAATTCCAAAGCCTCAATCTATTGAAGCAGGGACAGGCGTCTTTAAATTAGATAATCAGACGAAACTGGTTGTCAAGGATGAGGCTACACGGAAAAATATGAGCCTGTTCAATGAAATCTTATGGAACCGTTATCAATTGCGCTTACCTCTTGTTCAGGAGCCGAGTGGAAAGTACATTCTTATTGAGAATGGACAAGCGGAAGAAGAAGCGTACCAATTAACGGTTTCTGAAAAATCGATTCAAATCAAAGGTGGTAATAGCGGTGCGTTCTACGCGCTCCAAACGGTTTTACAGTTAATCGAGCAGCAAAACGGTGGCCTACAAATACCTGCAGTAAGCGTTTCAGATAAGCCTGAATTTGGCTATCGTGGAGTGATGATTGATGTGGCAAGGCATTTCTTCTCGCTGGACGAGATGAAGAAAGTGGTGGATTTAATGGCATACTTTAAATTCAATAGGTTGCATTGGCATTTGACGGACGATCAAGGCTGGCGTTTGGAGATTAAAAAATATCCAAAGCTGACAGAAGTATCGGCGTGGCGAGATTCTACCATCATTGGTCAATATGGCGATTTTAAGCCCTTTATTTACGACGGTGAGAAACACGGTGGTTATTACACGCAAGACGAAGCCCGTGAACTGGTAAGCTATGCCGCAGATCGTAAAATTACCGTCATTCCGGAAATCGAGTTGCCTGGACACAGTACGGCAGTTTTGGCTGCTTACCCTGAATTCGGCTGTAAAGACAGCACGTATCAGGTGGCCGGCTTTTGGGGCGTACACCCTAATATCTTTTGTCCGAAAGAAGAAACTTTCAAATTCTTGGAAGATGTGTTTACGGAAGTAATGGATATCTTCCCTAGCCAATATATTCATGTCGGCGGAGACGAAGTGCCGAAAGAGCACTGGGAGCAATCTGACTTTGCTCAAAAACTGATTAAAAAGAACAAATTAAAGGATGAGCACGGCCTGCAAAGCTATTTCATCACGCGGATCGAGAAATTTTTGAATAAGCACAATAGGCGATTGGTGGGCTGGGATGAAATTTTGGAAGGTGGATTGGCTCCCAACGCAACCGTCATGAGCTGGAGAGGCGAAGAGGGTGGTATTGCCGCTGCAAAGATGGGGCACGACGTGATTATGACGCCCAATAGCCATCTCTATATTGACCACTATCAGGCAAAAGACATCACCACAGAGCCATTGGCTATTGGCGGTTTTCTACCGCTCGAACGGGTATATAGTTATCATCCGCGCCCTGCGTCATTGAGTGCGCAAGAACAAAAGCATATCTTAGGGGTGCAGGCTAACCTTTGGACGGAGTACATCGGTACCAATAATAAGTTAGAATACATGCTCTTCCCGAGGGTTTTAGCTTTGGCGGAGATTGCTTGGACCGCAAAAGACAAGCAGGGTTTTGATGACTTTTCGGTTAACAGGTTACCCTCACGTCTGCAGGAATTGGAAAAATTGAACGTCTTTTATCGTATTCCCGAAGCAAAGGTAAACATCAGTACCGATCCTGCATCGGGAAGGAACGTAGCTGAGATCATTCCTTTCGTGGCGAATAGCACCGTTTATTACACGGTAGACAATCATAAAGCGGATCAGACAGCTAATGTGTACACAGGGCCTATTCAATTGCCTAAAACAGGCAAAAAAGAAAAGCCGGTGAACTTGAATTATATTATCGTGACCCCTAAAGGCCGAGTTAGTAATATGTTCAGCGTTCCCTATAGCGAATAACAGTTTGCGCTCCAATCGAGAGACGGATTCGGATTTCCTTTTCCGTCTCTCTTCCCATACATTTCTTACCCATATAGCGGCGGTTCACTCATATCCCCCAAGGCTCCTTTCTCCGACGAAAACCAAATCATTTTCTTTGCTGTTGTTTTTGTAAACGATTCAAATTGAAGAAGTTCGTTTGGAATTTTCAACATAGATTAGTAAGTTTGAATATACGTTACCTGCTTGTCTAGAGTCAAAAGGAACGAATGTTAACCAATTATACCAATAGCGTTATGTTACGAGAAATCGATTTGATCCGCATATTGATGTCTTATCATCCCGAATGGGAAAAAAATCCAGAAGCCTTTTTGGAATTGACTATTTTAATTTCTTCCATCGATTGCCGGTGTATTGAGTCAGGGGAAGTGGATTTTGAGCGAGTCATGGGACCCAATTTAGATAATATTGCGAAAGTGCTTATGTCTATTACCCCGGTGCAATTAGCACCCTATAAAAATTTTGCCGACCTGAAAAAAAATGGCCACCCTACTACTTTCTTAAGTGAATGTTTAGTGGATGTGCTCGAAAAAGTGAATGAAGGAGTGCCCGTAAAAGTAGCGGCTAATGGGGAGGATGGGCAAGAGACTTTCTGTTTAGAAAATCACTTTAGGGATAAAGATTCAGAGAAGCTGTTCTTAAAACTTTGGCCTTATATATCTCCTATTGAGGAATAGATAAAAAAGCCACTTTACTTCTTAAGTCCGCCGCGCTATTTGCAAAACTTCGGTATAGCGGTTTGTAACAATTAAGTGGTGATTAAACCACCAAGATGATACGCAGTCTTATCTTATACTAAAACAAACAGAACATTAATTCAGTTGGGTAGAAGCCTCGGGTAGGCAAGGAGTGCATGTCTAAACTTTCGTCGGTTTAGACATCACTTTTTATCCCAGATTACGCGTTAGGAATTAAAACGAAAGGGAATGATCGAAACCATCCATTTCATTGCAGTTCATGAGCTAATGCGTATTCTGGGTTTATCCAAACCAATTTATGATAAATGCGTCAGATACATTTAAGAGTCTCTATTTGCCTGATTTTTTGCTTTTCATTCTTTTTTAGCTCGGCCCAATATAAAATCATCGGTACTGTGTTAGACAGTGCGGACGGTTCAGGACTGCAAGGTGCCCGCGTAAGTCTATTGAATGCCAAGGATTCGGTTATTAAACAAGCCGTTGCTCAGGCGGATGGAAGTTTTGTGTTGGCGGATTTGCGAAACGCCGAGTATACACTTTCGTTAACGTATATAGGCTATAAGCAAAACAAAAGCAAGGTGAAAGTGCAAGGACGCGATTTACAGCTCAGGTTTTCTTTGGCGACCGACTTTACGATGCTCGATGCGGTTAATATTACGGTTTCACCGCCGCCCGTAGTTGTCAAAGGTGATACCACCGAGTTCAGTGCGGCTGCTTACAAAACTGAAGCTTACGCAGATGCCGATGCCTTGGTGGCGCAAATTCCGGGTGTAGAAATCGATGCAGAAGGGAAAATTAAGGCGCAGGGCGAAGATGTCCAAAAGATCATTGTGGATGGAAAGGAGTTTTTTAGTTCCGATCCAGCGGTAGCCTTGAAGACACTTCCAGCGGATGTGATCGATAAAATACAGTTAATCGATGAAAAGAGTGAGCAGTCGAAATTGACTGGGTTCGATGACGGCAATCGGCGCAAAATTATCAATATCGTTACGAAACCGGACAAGAGACATGGCTATTTTGGCCGCCTGGCGGGCGCAACGGGAAATGAAGATCGATATAATACCGGCGGCTTTCTCAATGCATTTAATGGGGATAGGCGAATCAGCGGAAATATCCTTTCAAATAATATAAACCAACGAAGTTTTTCGAGTAATGAGCTGGTGGGAGCTAGCAGTAGAGGCGGGCGCGGGGGCGACGGCGGTACTGGTAGCGGGATCGGTCCGAACCATCGCATTGCCTTGAATTATAGTAATACCTGGTGGAAAGAAGTGGAGTTTAATGCCGATTACCATTTCAATACATCGGATAAGGACTTAATACAAACCGCTAATCGGGAAGTGCTGATGACAGACGAAGCCAGTCAGTTTAATGTATCGTCCCAGCAAACAAATCGAAATAATCAGGGCCATTCGGCTAGTGTACGCGTTGTCTTTAAGCGCGACTCTACCCAGCGCTTGACCTTCAATCCGCGGATCAACTTTAGTCGTGGAAAGACCAGTAATGCCAATAATACACGTACATTGGACGTCTTGCAGGAATTGATTAATACCTCAGACAGACAGAATCGGGGTGATAACCATGCCTTTACCATTGGTGGAAGTATCGACTACGGGCTCCGACTAAACAGCAGCGGCCGATCCGTTTCCGCGCATCTGGAAAATAACTATAACCGGAACACGAACGAAGCTTTTGCCCTTTCCCACAATATGTTTTACACGAACGGGATGGTAAGTCGTTCCGATACGGTTGATAACAGAAACGATAGTCGGTCGAACAGCACCCTTTGGAATGCTCGAATTACTTATACCGAGCCGCTCGGAGCGCACATGCGATTAATGGGGAATCTGAGCCATCGCACTAACAATAGTTATTCAGATCGGAGAATGTACGATTTCCTACTGGCAACCGGGCAATATAGTGAGCTAAATCGCGAATTGTCCAATGAATTTAGAAACGATTACAAATTCTATGGCGCGGGCTTCAATTACCAATATACTTCGGAAGCCTTTCTTTTTGATTTAGGAATTGACTATCAACAGGCCAACATGGCTAATGACCGGATTTTTCCGGAAGTGACGCGTGCCGCACATCGATTTATTAATTACCTGCCGAATGCGAATGTTACTTATCGCTTTTCGCGCGATCGCCGCCTGCGTTTTAATTATAATACAGCTACCAATCCGCCAAATGTACTGCAGCTGCAGGATGTCGTAAACAACCAAAATCCGCTTAACATCACCGGAGGGAACCCGAACCTTAAACAGGAATTTAGGCACGCCTTTTCTATGAACTATAATAGCGTGAACCGCCGGTCTGGCGCTAACTTTTCGGTCGGACTGAATGGTGAACTTACCGATAACCGTATTGTAAATTCCACAATTGTAGCAGCGGTAGATACCTTTATCCTGGATAACGTATTGCTAGGGAAAGGGGCGCAGTTTACCAGGCCGGTTAATGTAAATGGCTATTACAGTGTACGTGCCAATACATCCTTCGGTATTCCGATTGAAGCACTAAAGATCAATTTGAACGCAAACACCACCCTGCATCATAATCGCGATGTCGGTTTACTGAACGAGGTGGTAACCCATACGAACACATTTGGAATCAATCAGCGCATCGGTATTAATAGCAACATTAGTCGCAAGATCATTTTTAGCTTGTCTTACAGCGGTAATTATAACCTGGTTAGGAATAGCAGTAACGACGGTTTAAGCAACAATTCGTATAACCAGCAGATCCGGAACGACATAACTTATATCTTTTGGAAAGGACTAAGGGTGGCCTCTAGCCTAAATTATGGTTATAATACCGGATTGGCCGCCGGTTATGATCAACGTTTTCTGTTATGGAACGCTTCTATTGGTAAAAAGCTTTTTCAGAAGGAGGAAGCCGAAATAACGCTTACGGCCTTTGATTTATTGAATAGTAATACGCAGATAACGCGCACCATAACGGAGCGCTATATCGAAGACGCCCGATCAAACATCTTGCAGCAGTATTTTCTGTTAAGCTTCACCTATAATTTGCGTCAATTCGGTGGACGAGCTTTCACCCATTGAGAGGCCGCCTTTTGCCAGGCGACCCCTTCTGTTATCAGCTTAAGGCAAATTTCTTTTTCACAAGTTTTGAATGAAGTAGCTGCCGCTAAAGTTAAGCAAAGCCCTTCGGATTTCTGCTGGTCTTCGGAGAATCGTGTTTTCGACTGTGCTTTTTGTCGGCAAAGCTCTCTGATCGGTCTTTTAACTCATTTTGTACCTTCGGCGATATACGTTTTTTTGTATCTTGAGTCTCTTCTTTTTGAACGGATGATGTTTTCTTTTCCATGACAACAAAGTTTAATTGAACACTATTGAAATAACAATTCGTACTGCTTTTTGTTTTAACGGGTTTATTTTTAATAGGTTAACTTTTTTTGAGTGAGCTTTTTCCTTTCTTGTCCTAGATTAAGTTTTTTGAACAAAAGGATGCCGATTTTTGTATCATACTAATGAAAGGAATACATCATGGACAATCAAGTAAAAGGTATCCACCACATCACGGCAATAGCAGGTGACGCCAAAAAAAACTACGATTTTTATACGCGTGTTTTGGGCTTACGCTTGGTGAAAAAAACAGTCAATTTTGACGACCCGGAAACGTATCATTTCTACTATGGAGATGAGGTGGGTACGCCTGGTACTATTTTAACCTTTTTCCCCTGGGGTGGGATAACGGCGGGTAGGCGCGGAACGCGACAAGTGACGGAGATCGGTTATGCGGTGCCGGAAGGAAGCTTGGATTTTTGGATGAAACGCTTTGAGGAAAATAATGTAACGTACAATAAAGTGGCCGAGAAATTTGGCGAACAGTATTTGACTTTTTTAGATCCCGATGGACTGAAATTTGAGTTGACCGTTCCCAAAAAAGAAGATGTTCGTAAACCTTGGGTTACCCCAGAGGTGAGCGAGCTAGTAGCAACGAGGGGCTTTCACCATATTACCATCACCACGAATAAGATAGAACCGACGGTTAAGGTGTTGACGGATATCTTGGGTTATCGTTTGGCAGAGGAGCATGTCAACCGCTTCCGCTTCATTACCGACCATGCGGAGCAAGCGAACTTGGTGGATCTCGTTGAGGCGCCAGGCGAAAGCGCAGGCCATGTAGCCGGCGGATCCGTGCATCATGTGGCGTTTAGAGTAGAAAATGAAGAAGTGTTGATGCATTACCGTCAAAAGGTGCTGGAGGCAGGCTTGCAAATTACGGAGAAAATTGATCGTAATTATTTCTATTCCTTATATTTCAGAGAGCCGGGAGGCGTGCTTTTTGAAATAGCAACCGACAATCCCGGCTTTGCGGTTGATGAATCCGTCGCTGACCTCGGTAGCGCTTTAAAATTACCTTCACAATATGAACCATATCGTGAACAGTTAGAGAAAGTACTTCCTTCCTTGGTATAGGGGAAGTGAATGAGCGGATAAAGACGTTATGAGTAGAAAGATTTTATGAATATCGGTAGCGCAGGTTCGCCCTGCGCTTACTCCTAACAACGATAACCAATAACGAATAACGGGCAACTAACATGTACACACATCAGAAACAATTTATAACAGCAGGCAAACCTTTCGGTGAGGCCAACAAAGCTATCGTCATGATTCACGGACGGGGTGGAGGTGCAGAAGACATCATTTCGCTTCAACGTTTTTTAAAATTGGATGATATGGCTATTTCCGCTCCGCAGGCAAGTAACAACAGTTGGTATCCATATAGTTTTATGGCTCCTGAGCAGGATAACCAACCTGCTTTGGACTCGGCAATAGCTACCATCGCTGAGGTGGTGGAGGAAATAAAGGCGAACGGGATCAAAGAAGAGCAGATCTATTTTTTGGGTTTCTCTCAAGGTGCTTGCCTGACCTTAGAATATGTAGCGCGGAACGCCACGAAATATGGAGGTGTTGTAGCTCTTACGGGAGGATTGATAGGAGAACAGCTGAAAAAAGCACGGTACCAAGGTGATTTTCAGCAGACGCCGATACTGGTTACAACCAGTGATCCGGACCCCCATGTCCCCTTATCGCGTGTGGAAGAGAGCGTCTCTGTTTTGGAAGCTTTGGGCGCCCAAGTTAGCCTGAAGATATTCAAAGGTAAAATGCATAGTATATCAAAAGAAGAATTGGATCTGGCGAATCGACTTGTTTTTGCGGAAGTCGTATAGTCGACGCAGCAGCTGCATGGGCTTATTGGTTTTTTACCGTTATGTAGGAAGTCGTTTTGGCTAGTCGACCGTTCACATCCAGCCCTTCCACTTCGATGCGATAGACACCGGGCTCATCCGCAGAATAAAAAGAAACCGAGGCCGGTTGGTCCTGTTGAATGATCACATCGGGCTGCCAATAGATCGTCGTACGGCGATCCGCTTCGTTTACTTTTTCCGCCGTTGCGCCATAGTCGGGCGAAGGGAAGTTACGAATTTCATAAAAGCCCTGTGGACTGAAGGTCGTTACTCCCGGAGTGTAAAGTTCCGGTCCGAAACGCCTCGGCTGGTCGCCTCGCCGTGTAGTGATAATTAGTACACCGTTACTGCCATACATACCATAAATGGCCGTATTGCCCACGGTTCGTAATACTTCCACCGAGGCGATGTCAAAGGGATTGATAATATTGAGTGCCGACGGATCCATGTACATCCCATCGACAATAATTTGCATCGGTCGGTTCATAGACCGTGTGCTATAGGGAATCCCATTCATAAAACGTACGCCCACCAATCGTCCCTGTAGACAGATGTCGAGTGTAGGGCAGCCGTTGAAGTAGAGCTCATCGCCACTAATAACCTGGTCGGCATTTCCCGGGCCGTTCAAATTTGCAGAGTGTTTCGCCGGATTTTCTTTTTTGGCTTTCACTTCCACTTCCTCCAACACAATGCTTTTTCCCGAAAAGCCGTATTGCTGTATCTCATCAAGCGATTTTTCGCTGTTTTGACTGTCAGGCCCCTCTTTGGCGCTTACCCTCACTTCTCCGGCCTTATTCTCCGCTTGTGATATCGCTTGGCTCGGCACTTCATCCAGTTTTACTTTTACATTTTTCTTTCCACGGGCATCCCTTGCCTGCACAAGGAAGTCGGTTTGATCGTAGAACAACAGCTTGTCGAAATTGAAACGGCCAGCACTGTCTGTCACCGTATCTAAAACGGTTGCCGTAGGTTTAAAGGAAGCGATTGTCACCTTCGCGTTGGCCACCGGCTCGTCTTGCTGATTGGTTACGATGCCACTTATGCGCAACTCTTTTTCCGGTTTGTAGGCAATTTCCGGAAATTTACCTTCCTTGATGTTTTTCCAAAACACCCGATTGCTCGGCTGAGTGAGCATCAATTCGTCAATCCGCTGTTGTACCCGCTTGTCTTCATAATCGGCTGTAATAACAGGCTGGTCGAATGTATCGTAGGTGTTGCTTTGTAATAGTAAGGTCGACAAAATGTCGTTGTCGACGGAAAGGACTTTCGGTATTTTGCTTATGTTGATAACGGAAGCGGAGAGTGCACCGACATCTGCCGTGTCGGGCATAAGGCCTTCGATGTTGAGCGTGACCCGTTCCCGAGGGGCGTAGCTCGTTTGATCTGGCGTCACGCGTAGCCCGAGTGTGTCACGTGGATTTAAGATGAAAACTTTACGCGAAGCGATTAAATCCATCTGCTCATCTAACATAGCGAGTTCCAGAATGCCAGAGGGCAAATCCTTTTTAGGGATATTGAAAACGATTTCAGGTTTATTCAATAGTTGTTTAGCAGCATAAAACACCATACCTTGGCTTTGAACAATGCAGGCGATCTGTTGGTTCTTCAGCTGCTTTTCGGTAGCCGAAAGTTGGGCTACAATCCCTTGGTCCATCAAATTATTCACTGCTAAATGAAAACCTTCTTCCCGCACATCCGCAAGGGGCATTCGTAAGGTGTCTCCATCGCCAAAATGCATAAGCACGGTATATTCTTTATGCGCTTCGGGAACAAAAGAAAAACTGCCCAAGCCTGTCGAGTCGCTGTTGAAACGAGCAATCACTTGCTGTCCACTTTTTAGAAGGCCTTGCACTTCCCCTTGTTCTTCTATGGCATTGCGTGTGACCTGAAAGCCGATGCGGTTTTGGATTCCCGGCAACATCGTACCGCCTTCGGGGTAAAGATGTACGGCCCGTTTATCGGGGCGAACAACTACGGGGACTGTTTTCACCGTTGGACCCTCGCTGCCTTGATCAATATGGAGTATCAACAAATCCGGTTGCCCCCTCTTTCTTCCTTCATATGGAAACTGAAAACGCAGTCGACCGATTTCATCTGTTGCTACCTCCTGTTGTGCGATGGTTTTTCCATTGCCCTTCAGCTCAAAAGCAACTTGTTTGTTGGGAATTGGCCGTCCGTCAAAGTCGGTAAGCAGCACTGTGCCGTGTACTTGTTTGTCCTTCTCTTCAGTATTCCTGTAGATAAAGCTGCTGCGGGTAATTATGCCGCTCGCGTCTCTGCTGTTGACAGTGATAGGCTTGTGAAAGAATAGACCTTCGTCGAAATTCCGCATCCAGTTGGTGTATGCACGGATATGGTATCGCCCTTCCACAAGTGTTTCGGGTAGTTTGAAGTCGCCCATGGACAGTCCCGAAATTACGGGCAAGCGCCGGGATTGTACCACTTCCTGTTGGTCATTTAGGAGTTCTACATACATGATTTTACTGATGGCCGACAGCAAATTAAACTGGCTTACTGTTACATAAGCCTTAAACCAAATGTCGTCACCTGCTTCATAGTACGATCGATCCGTTTGTAGGTAAACCCGTTCTTGCGGATGCTTCTGCTGAAAAGTTTCCAAGTTCTTCAAAGTGCGTTGCAATGCGTCTGTCGTATCGCGTTTTTGTGCATAGCCAGCAAAAGAAATAAGTACAAGTAGCAGAAAGGAAAACCGTTTCATGGTATTTTCTTTGGTTTTATAGCAACAAGTAAATATAGCAGAAGGTTTTGAGAAGGGAAAGTTTCAACTAAGTAATCAATAATGTAAATATAGCTGAATAATTCGCTGATATAGTTGTTTCATTTGCGAAGGTAATATGCTATCTATGTAGTTTAACTAATTCAAAATAAATGGTGAAATCGACTGTCCTCTTACTTTTTTACATCCTAATAGGTATAAAAACTGTGTTTTCTCAAGATGAACCGCTGAAGCTTTGGTATAATAAACCGGCTACCGACTGGATGGGGGAGGCTCTTCCAATTGGGAACGGCTATATCGGCGCTATGTTTTTCGGTGGAATTGCTCAGGAGCAGATCCAGTTTTCGGAAGGTTCCCTTTGGTCCGGCGGCCCCGGTGCGAACCCGCAGTACAACTTTGGAAATCGTCCAAACGCGTGGAAGCATCTTGGCGAAGTGCGCGAGCTGATTAAGCAGGGAAAATTGAAAGAGGCTGATGAACTGGTAGCACGCTATATGGTCGGCGTAGCTCCGGTTAAACAGCCGGGCGATCGCACCGACTGGGGAGATTACGGTGCGCAGCAAACCATGGGCGATTTGTTTATTACGATAGGACACGGCGAGGCAGCCGTAGAAAATTACAGGCGAGAGTTGGACATAAAGCAAGCGGTAGGACGTGTATCTTACAGCATAAAGGGCAATAAGTACAGCCGCAGCTATTTTGGTCACTATCCAGCAGGTGTCATGGTGTATAAGTTTACGGCCGACGAGGCAGAGAGCTATGAGCTTCGTTTTGTAACGCCGCAGCATAAAGAAAGGGAGCACTTTGAAAATTTACGGTACACATGCGTGGGCTATGTGCCGAATAACAAACAGGCATTCGAGACGGCCTATCAAATTGTAACAGATGGGAAAGTAGAATATGCGGACGGACAGGTTTCGGTGAAAGGAGCTAAGTCGCTCGTTATTATTCACACGGCTTCTACCGAGTATAGGATGCAATATCCGCACTATAAAGGGAATAATTTTAAGGCGGAAGTGAAAAGGCGTCTGGATGAAGCAAAGCCAAAGAGTTATCAGCAATTACTTAGTGAACATAAAGCGGATTATGGCGCTTTATTCGGCCGGGTTAGCTTTAAATTACAAGGTAAATCTACTATCGATCGGCCAACAGATGAAAGGCAACGGGCTTTTTTTGAAGGGGCGGAAGATGTGGGCTTGGAAGAATTGTATTTTCAATATGGGCGTTACCTGATGATTGCGGCTTCGCGACCTGGGACTATGCCCATGCATTTACAGGGGAAATGGAACAATAGTGTAAACCCGCCCTGGGCGGCCGATTATCATACCAATATCAATCAACAAATGTTGTATTGGCCGGCAGAAGTAACCAATTTGCCTGAGTGTCACGAGCCTTTAATCGATTACATCGAAAGCTTGGTAGAGCCTGGCAAAAAAAGCGCGCAGGATTTTTTCCGTACAAGGGGCTGGATGGTGAATACCATGAACAATGCCTACGGCTATACGGCAATAAACTGGGATTTACCTTGGGGCTTCTTTCCGGCGGGAGCAGCTTGGCTTGCGCAGCACGTATGGGAGCATTATGCCTATAAAGAAGATACAGCTTATTTAGCGGATCGGGCCTATCCGATTATGAAAGAGGCAGCCCTGTTCTGGATTGATTATTTGACGCCTGACGAAGATGGCTACCTGGTGTCTTCGCCTTCCTATTCGCCGGAGCATGGCGGTATTTCCGGTGGAGCCTCGATGGATCACCAAATCGCTTGGGATATATTGAATAATTCGGTTGAAGCGGCAATCATCTTGGGCGATAAGGCGTTTGCCGATACCGCACAGCGCATCCGTGACCGCATTTTACCGCCGAAAATAGGGCGATGGGGACAATTACAGGAATGGAAGGAAGACGTAGATGACCCCAATAATAAGCACCGCCATGTATCGCATCTTTTTGCTTTGCATCCTGGACGGCAGATTTCGCCTTTAAAGACGACAACGCTTGCGGAAGCCGCGCGGGTAAGTTTAGAAGCCCGTGGTGACGAAGCCACTGGTTGGTCTTTAGGCTGGAAAGTGAATTTCTGGGCACGACTAAGAGACGGCGATCGGGCATTGAAGTTATATAAAATGGTAATTAAGCCAGCTGGCGCGACGAAAGCGGCCTCTGGTGAAATAAACTATGAAGGAGATGGCTCCGGCTCTTATGCCAATCTTTTGGATGCCCACCCGCCTTTTCAGTTGGATGGAAATATGGGGGCCACAGCGGGCGTAGCCGAAATGTTGATGCAGTCGCATACCGGTGAAATTGAGCTGTTGCCGGCACTTCCCCGGGAATGGTCTGCCGGAGAAATTGCGGGGCTGCGCGCACGGGGAGGTTTCACAGTGGATTTAAAATGGGAGGGAGGCCAATTGAAGTCGGCTGCTATTATTGCGGATAAAGGCCAGAAAAGAACAATCGTATACCAAGGGAAGTCAACTGAGCTAGAGCTTGTAGCAGGGAAACAGCATAAGCTTTCATTGAGCGATTTTCATTAAACCGAAAGGAATAAAAAAATCCCGAGCGCATTGCACTCGGGATTTTTTTATAGAAGTGAATCAATAACCGTTGTTTTGTGTCAATATACCTTGTGAAAGGTCAATCTGGTTTTGAGGAACGGGCAATAAATAGAGCTTGTCGTCCCAATTTCTTGCTTGTGCCAAGGTGTTCCGTACGTCATATACATTCGTCATCACTTCGGGCGCAATCCTCCACCTCCTGATGTCCATAAAACGTTGTCCTTCCAATGCTAGTTCAACCCGCCGTTCTTTACGGATGAATTCGCGGAGGCTTGCCTGTGAGGCATAGGTGTTACGGTCGACAGGAGGCATGCCGGCGCGTTGGCGAATCTGGTCAAGTGCTTCATAAACAGAAGCATCGGGTCCACTTACTTCATTTTTGGCTTCTGCATAAGTTAGTAACACCTCCGCATAGCGAATCAAGATCACATTAGCGTGGTTGTCAATGTTCTCGGCATAGAAACGTGGATCCACCAGTTTCCGGAAATTATAGCCTGTTTGTGACATGTTGGAGGCGCCGGGCGTCCAGGTGAAGGTATAACCATCGGAGAGCGCATTCCATGGCGCACCATTAAACAGGATGGTTGCGTAAAAGCGTGGATCACGGTTTTTGTATTCATCGGCAAAACGGGGGTCGCCACCGCTGTACCAAGAGGCACGGTCTTCCCGGCTGACTGGCGTGACGGGTGCCCCAGTTCGGTAGTTATCGTAGGCATCTACCAAGCTTTGGGTAGGTGTAACCGAGCTCCATCCGCCCATATCGCCGGGAAGGAGATAAGTGTTCAAGAAGTTGGCATCCACTTGTGGAATGCGTTGTCTATCCAGGATGACTTCATTGTTATCTTCATTAACCTGATGAAATAAGCCTTCATAACTGCGGAGGGCCAACCTGAAGTTTTGTTCGTCCTCTGCCCCGTTGAAATCTACCCAATTGCTGTAGTTATCCCGTTGACTGGGACCGCTTTCGCTATTCACGCGGAAAAGAGAATAGCCTAGCCCCATCACTTCCTGTGCGGCATCAGCGGCTGCTTGCCATCTCCCTTCATAAAGATTGGCCCTAGCCAAGAGCGCCAGTGCGGCCCCTTTAGTAGCCCGGCCTTTTTCGTTTGGCCGTCCACCAGCATAAGTTTCCGGTAAAATAGTTGCTGCCGCACTTAGCTCGTCAACAATAAACTGAAACACCTCTGCCCGTGGGGTACGAGGTACGTTCGATTCTTCGAGTTCCAGCGTTTCCGTAATCAGCGGCACGTCGCCATACTTGTTCATTAGTCGAAGGTAGGCAAAGGCCCTTACGAAACGTACTTCGGCTTTGAAGCGGTTGAGTAGGACCTCATCCATCACCGGTGCGGCCATATCTGCGTTTTCTAGAAAATAATTGCAGCGGCGGATATCTTCGAAGTCCCAACTTCCCGCCAGTGCGGTGGTTACGTTGCCGGAAGAAAGTTCGGTTGCAAAACTTTCCCAGGTGTACTGGGCGTGCGCATTGTCGGAGGTGCCATCGTCATAGATGATGGCGTCCGCAGGTAATTGATTGTACACGCCATTAACCGCTTGATAAACGTCGTTTTCAGAGCGCCAGAACGTTTCCTGGGAAACCTGATTCAATGGCGGCCGTTCCAAAAAATCTTTGCTGCAGGCTTGAACTAGCAATAAAGTACTTATTGCAGCGATATATAGTGAAAATTTAGTATTCATAGTGCTATGCTTTAATATTATAAGGTGATTAGAAACGGGCATTTAATCCAAAGGACCAGCTTTTAATACCGGGGTATCCCCCTCTACCGGCTTCCATTTCTGGGTCATAATCGGCCAAACGTTTATCTGCCATAAAGGTGAACGGATTATTGGACGTTCCGAAAATGCGTAAATTCGACATACCAAGTTTTTTGCTGATTTGCTCGTTAAAGGTGTAGCCCAAGGTAATTCCCCTGATGCGGAAATATGAAGCATTAAATACCCAGAACGAGGAACGGTTTCCGTTTGCATAGTTCTGTTGCCCATCTGCGGAAACCAACAGTCGTGGGAAATGTGCGTTAGGATCGGGGTTTTCCGGTGTCCAGCGGTTTTTTAGCTCTTCCTTGATACCCGCGCCATTGAAGAACGGGAAAGCGGCTTCGCTTTCAAAATAGGTTTGTACATTGGCTACACCATAAGTGATTATATTCAGATCAAAGCCTTTGTAAGCCGCTGCCAAGTTAAACCCATAGTTAAACCAAGGAACGTCATTACCGATAATGGTCCGGTCGTCTGCATTGATAACACCATCGTTGTTTAGATCGCGGTATTTAATGTCTCCCGGGCGGGTAGCATTGCTTTGAAAGGCATGATTTTCCACATCGGCCTCATCCACGAACAGACCGTCGGCTTGGTAGCCGAAAATGGCACCAACAGATTCACCTACCCGTTCAATCCAATAACTGTTAAAGCGCTCCTGTGCACCGCCCAAGCTCATAATTTCATTGTTGATTTTGGAAATATTCGCGCTGATGCTGTACTGAAAGTCCTTTCCAATGGTGTTGTTATGGGTAACCATCAGCTCGATTCCACGGTTGCGCGTTTCAGCGGCATTGATAAAGGGTATGCCCGATGTTGGGAATCCATAAGAGGCTAAAGCCGGCACTTGCATCAAAATGCCATCGGTATTCTTTACAAAATAATCGGCTACAACATCTAATTTCCCTTTGAATAAGGTGAGGTCCAGACCGATATCCGTCATGTATACCTTTTCCCAAAGTGCTAGCGGGTTCGTGCCTAAGCCCTGCCATGCGCCGTCTAAGGGGGTGCCTTCAAAGTTGTAGGCGTATCCGGTGTTAATCAATTCAAAATAGTTACCGATGCGGACTGCATCTTGATTACCCAGCGAGCCCCAAGAACCGCGCAGTTTTAAGTTATCTAACCAATCAATATCTTTCATGAAGTCCTCTTCGGAAATGCGCCATCCAGCAGAAAAAGAGGGGAACACTGCCCGGCGGAGGTCTTCTCTGAAACGGGATGAATAATCCATACGGACATTGGCTTCGAGCAGATACCTGTCTTTATAGGAATAATTTATGCGACCGAATAAGGAGCGCATGGCCCATTCTTCCTGCAGCGTTCTGTTCGCTTGGCCGTCATCGTCCGAGCTGATGTCAGATGGGTTGGTAGATCCGCTGCCGATAGTCGTCATATCATTATTAGGGAAATTTCTCCGGCCCAAAAAGGCGGTACGGTAGACATTACTTTCCTGTGATGCTCCAACGGTTGCTTTTGCGTAGTGTCTGCCAAAAGTGCGCTCATAATCAACGGTTCCTTGTACCAGTAGTTCCTGTCGCTTTCTCCAATATTCCTGCATTTCATTCGGGAAGAAACGGGAGGCTGTCATTGGTTCACCGCTCAGGAAATTCGGAATCGGATCGATTTCGGCATTGAATGACCACGAGTTGGAATTTGTATATTTTAAGGAAACCAAGCCATTGATGGAAAGCCCTTTCAGTGGTGTAAGCGTTGCATTAGCCGCGGTTTGTAAGTAATTGTCGCGATCCCAAGCACTACCGCCTTCCTGTAGCCTACGGAGTTGGTTCCGGTTGGCAACGTCGGCATTGGCAACACCTGCGTTAATCGAGCCCCAGTTGCCGTCCGACTGTCGTAATACGGCGGTTGGCAACGAGCGGTTAAGTTCAGTCCAACTCATTTCGGCACCTTGCCGATCAAAGTTTTGTTTGATAAAGGAAAAGTTCGTTCCGATAGTTAAGAGGTTCGGCAGCAGCTTACTTGTGGTGTTGAGTTTGGCCACGATGCGATCCTGCGTTTTGTCGGGTATAAGCGACGCCTGATTTAAATAGGAAAGTCCTAAGTAGTAATCGGTGATTTTGCCCGGTGCACTGATGTTGAGATTGACATCACTTTGTGGCGCGCTACTGCGAAGTACTTCCTTATACCAATCGGTATTGGGATATAGATCAGGATTGGATCCGTCTGCGAACATACGGATTTCATCGGCACTGAAAAGTTCGGAACGACCGGCGTTCCGCATCGCTTCATTATATAATGTGGCATAATCCGCCGAATTGCTATAATTGGGCAGTCGCGTAGCCGATTGTAGACCGTAATTGGCATTGAAAGAGATGCTTGCTTTTTCGCCGCCACCTCTTTTCGTAGTTACTACGATGACCCCGTTTGCGGCGCGGGAGCCGTATAAGGCTGCTGAGGAGGCATCTTTTAATACCGACATATTGTCGATGTCGTTAGGGTTAAGCGAAGCGAATTCCTGTGCTGAAGCCGGTATGCCGTCGATAATGTACATCGGTGCAGGCGAACCTAAATTGCTTCTTCCACGTACCGTCACACCACCGGTATTATTGCTGGTTCCGTTGTCGGTCCGCCCAACATCACCCGGGCGCTGCAATACGGTAACCCCCGGGGTCAATCCCTGTAGTGCATTTTGCGTTGAAGTGACCGGTCTGTTGACCAACTGTTCGTTCTTAATGGTTGCTACGGCTCCTGTTAGGTTTGCTTTTTTCTGGGTACCATAAGCAACCACCACCACTTCATCCAGATCCGTATTGTCGGGTTCCATCTGAACGTTAATACGCTGTTTACCTGCTATCGAAATTTCCCGGGTTTGGTAACCAAGCATCTGAAAAACCAAGGTGCCATTCTCGGGAACTTTAATTAGGTATCTACCATCTGTATCGGTGCTTACACCGATGTTAGGGTTTGATTTGAGGCTGACGGTTAAGCCGGCTAATGGCCCCTGTTCACTGGTGACAATACCCTGTACTTCGATTGTTGTCTGCTGCGATGTTACAAGGGATCTGTATCCGGCCAGTTTCTCTGCGCGGGCCGTCGGCTGATGCGTTAGCAGCAAAGTTCCTGCTAGCGCAAAACCAGTTAACCAAGGGACCATTACCCTTTTGTTGCGTGTTGTGCTCATAATAGATTGTTAAAATTTATGTAGTTTGGGTTTCGGAAAAATGCTCTAAAAGAAGTACCACAAATCTTTTTCACGTGAACTGTTGCTCCGGTTTTAGTGTCTGAGCGGATGAAACTAATGTTAATAATATGTTTTCACAAATGAATCCGGAACGCAATCGATTGACCAATTTTCGGGTTAATTAAGACAATCGATTGCGTTGATTTGAAGTTTGTAATTTGCTCGATTTATAGATAGTTTGGTCTTCGAACAATAAAAATGCCGGTGCATATCAGCCTCTAAAACGAATATAGATGAATAAATTCTTAACGATACTTGTACTATTAGTTGGAACCATTGTAAAGGCTCAGGAGCTCCCTTCGGAGTTACTCAGTCCTGAAGTAGTAGCTTTGAATAGACTGCCCATGCGTGCGGATGCCTTCGGTTTCGAAAACCTCGAAAAGGCAAAGACCTTCGGCAAGGAAAAGTCAAATAACTTTCTGTCGCTCAACGGAACTTGGAAGTTCAATTGGGTGCAGGACCCAAGGAAGCGGCCTGCTGATTTCTATCAAATTGGCTTTGACGATAGCCGTTGGGACGATTTTAAGGTGCCCGCCAATTGGGAAACCAATGGCTATGGCCTACCTATCTACGTAAATCATCCTTACGAGTTTACGGGGCGGAAAAAGATGGGTGCAAGCTTGGATCCGCCTAACGATATTCCGGTTGATAACAACCCAGTGGGCTCCTATAGAAGAGATTTTACCTTACCGGAAGATTGGGATGGTCAACAGATTTTCATACATCTTGGTGCGGTTAAGTCGGCTTTCTTCCTATGGATCAACGGCAAGAAGGTGGGGTATAGCACCGACAGCAAATTAGCTGCAGAATTTGATATTACCAAATATGTAAAGGCAGGAAAGAACCTTGTTGCGTTGCAGGTATACCGTTGGAGTGCCGGAAGTTATTTAGAGTGTCAGGACATGTGGCGGATATCGGGCATTGAGCGGGATGTATACCTCTATGCAACCCCTAAATTGGATGTACGCGACTTCAAAGTAGAAGCAGGTCTCAAAGACAATTACCAGGTAGGAACGCTTCAGGTGAAGGCCTTGGTGCAAAGCTATAAAGTCGACACGAACACCTTGACGAGTGTGCCCGACACCTTCTCTTTAACAGTCGCTTTACGCGATGCAAATGATCGGCTCGTTTACGAAGGTCAAAGTCAAGGTGTTCAATCTGTTTTAGGACGGTACAAGAAAGAAGTCGGTTTTCAGGCCGATATTCCACAGATAAAGCAGTGGTCTGCTGAAATACCGAACCTCTATACGCTGTATTTTACCTTAAAAGACAAAGTCGGGAAAATCCTACAGGTGGTCCCGGTAAAAGTCGGGTTTAAAAGTATCGAGTTAAAAGGTGCCGACGTATTGGTGAACGGAAAGCGGGTCTTTTTCAAGGGCGTGAACCGACACGAACACAACGCACGGACGGGACATACGCTTAGTAAAGCGGATATGCGTAAAGATATGGAGATGATGAAAAAGCTGAACGTCAATGCCGTGCGGCATTCCCACTATCCACCCGATCCATATTGGATGCAACTATGCGACGAGTACGGCCTGTATGTCATCGATGAAGCGAATATTGAATCGCACGGGCGCTATTATGACCTGGAGTATACCTTTGCGAACGATCCCGCCTGGCGGGAAACCCATCTCTCGCGTATTTATCGGATGTATGAGCGGGATAAAAATCACCCTTCCATTGTTGCTTGGTCTTTAGGGAATGAAGCCGGGAACGGTATCAATATGTATGAAGCCTACGACTGGTTAAAAGCGCATGACGATCGGCCCGTTCAGTACGAAAGGGCCGGAAGGGAATACAACACCGATATGTTAGTGCCCCAGTATCCGGGGCCCGATTATCTGAAATACTTTTCTGGTAGGCCGCAGACAAGAAGTATGATTATGAGCGAGTACGCTCATATCATGGGGAATAGTTTGGGCAACTTTAAAGAATATTGGGAGGTAATCGAAAATAACCCCGCTTTACAAGGGGGCTACGTTTGGGAATGGATCGATCAGGCTTTGGATACAGTGAAGAATGGCAAGCGGATTATGGCCTATGGGGGAGATTTTCCATTGGAAGGTCCCGTTGACCAGAATATAACCGATAATAACTTTTGCGTCAAGGGTGTGGTAACGGCTTATCGCGATCTAACACCTATGGCGGTTGAACTGAAGAAAGTACATCAGTATATCAAAACCTATTATGAAGGCGATTATACGTTGAAGGTCAAAAACGCCTATTTCTTCAGGGATCTAGCTAATTTTCAGATGAACTGGGAACTGCAGCGCGACGGTAAGGTGGTACAGCAGGGCCGCGTGACTACCTTAGCCGTAGCCCCTGGAGACAGCACTACCATTCGTTTACCGATAAAGGGTGGTCAATTGAAAGAGGGAAGCGAATACTTTTTAAATGTATATTATGTGCTGAAAAGTGCGGAACCCTTCTTGGAAGCCGGTTATGAGCAGGCTTATGAGCAATTCGCATTGACAGAACCGATCCCATTGAAGCTGTCTAGCACTGTAAAGGGACGTTTGAATATGGATAAAGCAGGCGATGAGGTGTTTTTTAGGGTGAAGGACCTGGAGATTGTATTTAACCTGAAGGCCGGCATACTGGCGGCATATAAACAGGGAAATACCGAGCTGATAAGTAATGGTCCACAGCCATCCTATTGGCGGGCACCAACCGACAATGATATCGGGGCGGGCTATCATCGCAAATTACGGGCTTGGCGAAATGCTTACGAAGAAGGACAGTTAATCACAGCAGATATTCAGGAAGACGGGAAGTGCTACCTTGTTACCTTTACGAAAGCGCTTCTTAACGGCGATGGAGAAGTACGCAAGTGTATACGGTATACCCGAACGGCGCAATACGCGTGGAAAACAGCTTTAAGGCAATAAATGGAAATCATAAGCTCCTGATGCGTATAGGAAATAATCTGGAATTGAATGCGCAATTGGATCAGATCCGATTTTATGGAAGAGGTCCTTGGGAAAACTATTGGGACCGTAAGTCGGCCTCTATGGTGGGATTATATCAACAAAAGGTAGATGAGCAGTATTTTCCTTATGCGCGTCCGCAGGAAAGTGGCAACAAGTCCGATGTGCGCTGGGTAAGCTTTACCAATGCCAGAGGCAAAGGAATAAAGTTTGTTTATGTAGACAGTCTATTGAATTTTTCGGCTTTGCCATATAGTTTGGACGACTTGGATCCCGAAGTAGAAAAGCAACAATATCACTCGGGTGAGCTTGAAAAGCGGAATAAGACCTATGTCCATATGGATCTCAATCAGATCGGGCTGCAGGGCATCGATAGTTGGGGATCACAGCCCTTGGAAAAATACCGCCTTCCTTATCAAGATTATAGCTACAGCTATTTTATGGTCCCGCTACCGTAGAGTCGAAGCATATACTTCTTTAATCTCTTTTGGATGGAACGTAGCATTAACTCCTATGTTAATTCGCTACGTTCCATTATCTGTACACTGATTCCAGGCCTTAGTTGTAATTTAAGTACAACGTTTGAATAAGCTCAATACGTTGCTTTTTTAATCAAATATAGCCTAGGCTTTTAGCTAAAATGCTTAAGCTCCTATTTCTCTTGTTAATTTTAGCACAGAATAATTAACCGATGATTCTGGTATAAACCTTAGGCGTCATAGTGAACCATGACCCTAAAAAAACAAGAAGGAGACCAATTATGAAGATTTCTACACGAAGTATTTCGTATGTGAAAAAGATGGAGCTACGGTATGTTTGGACCGTACTGTGTTTGATTTTTTTATCCTTAGCTGCGCGGGCGCAACCCGGGATATCCGTCAAAGGGGTGGTGTATTCGCAGGCGGATAAGCTACCGCTTCCTGGAGTAGCGGTAGTGGAGAAAGGAACAAAAAATGGTGTAAGCACCAATGAGGACGGCGTTTTTGTGTTAAACAATGTCAAGCCGGAAGGCGTGCTGGTGTTCAGTTCCCTTGGCTATATTAGCCAAGAAGCCAATGTGAGCAATCGGAACACGATTGAGGTGTATCTATCCGCCGAGGTATCTAATCTGGAAGAAGTTGTGGTTGTAGGATACGGGACAACCCGAAAGCGCGATCTAACGGGTGCCGTATCGCAAGTGCGTAGCGAAGTTATCGAAAATGAGGCGCCGGCACAGTTGAGCGACATGCTGCGCGGAAATGTGGCGGGCTTGAATGTTGGGTATAATCGTAGTGCAAAAGGCGGAGGCAGTTTGCAGTTAAGAGGGCGAAATTCGCTAAATGCAGGCAGTAGTCCGCTGATTGTACTGGATGGTGCGATTTATTACGGCGCCTGGGAAGATATCAATCCCAATGATATTGAAACCGTAGATGTGCTCAAAGACGCCAGCGCTGCAGCGGTTTTTGGGGCGAAGTCTGCGGCTGGAGTCATTTTGGTTACTACCAAGAAAGGGAAAGAAGGAAAACCCATGATCAATTACAGTACGAACATCGGTATTGCTACCATGGCAGTAAACGAGCCGGTTCATGATGCGCAGAGCTTTGTGCCCTGGCGGCAAGACGTATTTAAAAGCATCAACCCGAATGCCCAACCTTTTCGTTTTGATGATCCGCGAAATTTGCCGTCCGATATCAGTGTGGATGATTGGTTAGCCTACGATGGCTCAACGGGCGATCCGGTACGTGCTTGGCTGCGTCGTTTAAATCTCCAGCCCGTAGAGATTGAAAACTATCTGGCAGGTAGGTCAGTCGATTGGTACGATGTAAGCTTTCAGAATGGATTGAGACAAGATCATAATATCAGTGTTTCCGGAAGAAACAAAGATATTTCATATTACCTCGGTACGGGCTATATGAATAACGAAGGTATTGTGACGGGTGATGGATTCAAAACCTTGCGCACCCGAGCCAATATAGAAGCGAATATTACCGATTTCTTACAGGTGGGGATGAATACACAATTCATTTCGCGCAATGAAAGTGCGCTTGGCTATGCCTGGGGAAATATTACCAGTTTATCCCCTTGGGGAAATCAGTATAACGCCGATGGAGAACTGATTTGGCGGCCCAATGGCGAACCTAATGGTGGGGTAAACCCGGGTTATGATGTTTCGCACCGAGACTTTCTCAAACGAATGACTTCACTGAATAGTACGATATATGCGAAGCTCACCCTTCCATTTGGTTTTACCTTTCAAACGAATTTTACGCCACAATTAGAACTGCTGGAAGAATACAATCACAACAAGTCATCCCATGAGGCTTGGGCTGCTTATGGAGGAAGTGCTTTTAGGCGTAACCGGCAGACTTATTACTGGCAGTTAGATAACATCCTAAAATGGAATAAAACCTTTGCGGATATGCATCGCTTCGATGCTACGTTTTTGGTTAATGCGGAAAAATTCCAGCGTTGGGAAGATCGGATGGATGCTGATAATTTTGATCCAAATGATGATTTGGGTTATCATGGTATGCCGGCGGGGATCAATCCGATTTTGGCAAGCAATGATGAGTACAGTACCGGCGATGCCTTAATGGCAAGAATGGTTTATACCTTGAAAGATCGTTATATTTTTACGGGTACGTTTCGCCGGGACGGCTACTCGGCTTTCGGGCAATTAAATCCGCGTGCAAATTTTGGTTCTCTGGCGGCAGGTTGGGTGTTTACGGATGAGCCGTTTTTCAATAGTGAATGGTTCAATTATGGAAAGCTGCGGTTTTCCTGGGGCAGTAATGGTAACCGCGACATTGGACGATATGTGGCCCTTGCAGATTTGACTACCGGAAAATATTTACATGTGCAACCGGATGGAACGGTGGTACAAGTGAACCAATTATGGGTAAACAGAATGCGTAACCGCAATCTACGTTGGGAGCGGACTGAGTCGTATAATTTGGGTTTGGATTTTACCGTGTTTAATAATCGCTTAGATGGTAGTATTGAAACATACATTTCTAATACGACTGACTTGCTCGTAGAACGTAGATTGCCTAATGTAAATGGTTTTGATTTGGTAATGAGCAACCTGGGAAGAGTGCGTAATAAAGGCATAGAAGTGACATTAAATTCCAATAATATGCAGCGCGAAAACTTTTCTTGGCGTAGCACAGCAACATTCCAGTTAAATCGAAACGCTATTCGCGAATTATATGGCGACTTGGGTCCTGACGGGCGGGAATTAGATGATATTCAGAATGGCTGGTTTATCGGCCAGCCTACCGATGTGATCTGGGATTGGAAAGCCTTAGGCGTATATCAATTGGGCGAAGAGGAAATGGCGGAGCGTTATGGTTTGCAGCCGGGAGATTATCGCTTGGAAGATGTAAACGATGATGGCCGTTTTACCAATGACGATAAACAGTTTATTGGTTATGCTGATCCGCGATTCCGCTGGTCTTTACGCAATGACTTTCAACTATTCAAAAATTTCACCTTTTCTTTTATGATGTATTCGTTGTGGGGCCATTCTGAACCTTTCAATGCCTTGAAAAGTCGTAATGGATTCCCCGACCGACAAAATTCATATAAATTTCCCTATTGGACGGCCGAAAATCCTTCCAATGAATGGGCTCGCATCAGTTCGAGCGAAGGCAGCGCCACGGGTTTCAATATCTATCGCAAGCGCTCTTTTATCCGCTTAGATAATATTTCCTTGGCTTACAACGTGCCGAAAAGTACGATCAGTAAGTTTAAGCTACAAAACTTACGCGTTTATTTCAATGTGCGCAATGCCGCGATGTATGCGCCGCAATGGAAGTTCTGGGATCCGGAATGGGATGATTCCAATCCAGATGAATATGCAGGCCCCACCCCACGATTTTTCACCTTTGGTTTGGATTTAACCTTGTAGCAATTAAAATGACTAATCATGAGAAAAGAATTTAAATATACATTATATGTCGGATTAAGCAGCTTGTTGCTAGTTGCTACTAGTTGCAAGCGTGAGTTCTTAGAGCCAAAACCCTTATCGTTCTATACACCCGAACAGACCTTTCAATCAGCACAGGGCTTATGGGCTACTTTGGTAGCCTGTGAGCGGAATATGCGTATTGAAACCCATGGCGATGGGGCTCCGATTGTCACCGAAACGATTTATTCGGATATAGCGGTCTCGGGCAGTACCGATAAGCCGGGGCCGGCCATTGATTTAAACTTGGTGATCCGGCCGGATGCGAACCTCGATAATATTGAGTTTGAGAACCGCATTGGCTGGTATTGGCGGGAAGGCTACCGCGCCATCCGTTATGCCAATACAACCATCACCTATATCGATCTTCCACAGGATTATGCTTCTGAGGAAGAGCGTAATCAATTACTGGGTTCTGCCTATTTTTACCGTGCTTACCGTTATTATCGTTTGACCCAGCAGTTTGGCGATATTCCGCTGATTTTGGAGGAACCGCAGGAGCCGAAGTTGGACTACCAGAGCACAAAAAGAGAAGTCATCCTGCGCAAAATGAAAGAGGATTTGGAGTTTGCGCAGGAGTGGGTGCCGGATGGAGGAGTAAAAGGCCGGGTAACGAAAGGAGCGGTAAGCCATCTGCTCACCAAAGTGAATCTCGCCTTGGGTTTGTTTGATGATGCCATCCAATCGGCCAGCAATGTCATCGACGGTGGAACTTATGCCTTGATGACCCAGCGCTTCGGTGCTTATGCAAATGACACGTCGAAAAATGTAATTTGGGATTTACATCGTCCGGAGAACAAATCTTTAGCGGCAAATAGAGAAGCTTTACTATTGGTAATTGACCGTATGAACATTGATGGAAATGTCAGTGGGGGTACGCGTACCATGCGAAATGCGCTACCCTATTGGGGAAACACAGGTATTGTTACCCCTGCAGGAAACCGCGCTACTTCGGATCAGCCCAATGCAGAGATTGATCAAGTGCGCATGTATGGAAGGGGAATTGCACGGGTGCGGCCGGTCTGGCATACGCAGAGAGGGGTTTGGACAGATGATACCGATTTGCGTCATGCGCCGGGCAATTGGATGGATATGGAAGATTTAGTATATAACGCGCCTTCCCTTAAGGGAACGGATCCTTATTACGGACAGCCTTTGCAATATCGGAACGATCGGGGTACGATACTAACCAATGATACCATCCGGAACTGGTTTAGTTGGCCGCATTATAAGTTGTTTGTGGAAGATCCACAGCGGGTAACGCCCGATGGGGGAAATAGCGATTGGTATGTTTTTCGCTTAGCGGAAACCTATTTATTGCGCGCGGAGGCTTATTTTTGGAAAGGGGATCTTGCTAGTGCAGCAGCGGATATCAATGCGGTACGCAATCGGGCAAAGGCGACACCCATCACGGCCGCAGATGTCAATATGGGGATGATCTTGGATGAGCGGACACGTGAATTGTATTGGGAAGAACCTCGGAAGACGGAGTTGACGCGTATTGCCTATATTTTTGCGCTGACGGGTAAAGTGGCTGAAAATGGTAAGTCCTATAGTCTTTCCACTTTTTCTCAGGATAACTATTTTTATGATCGGGTGATGGCGGTGAGTGATTTCTATAATAAAGGCGTAAGAACGAATTTTGGTGTGCCCTATACGATGAGTCCTTATCACGTGCTTTGGCCGGTGCCGATTGGCGCTATTAACGGTAACACGCAAGGAGTGATCAATCAAAATGAAGGTTACTCCGGTTTTGAGAATAATGTGCCGGCTTTGACAGAAATTATTGAGGAGCCCATGCCTGTCGATTAAAATTAGAGGAAAGAACTGGCAGATGGAGCGCATATTCCTTATTTTAGCGGTTGACCATTATAAGTGAAAGCGGGAGTTGGGCTCATCAATCGTTGAAAAAATAATTAGAATGAAATAAACATGAAGACAACGTGGATATTATTAACCTTGGTAACGTTATGCTTCCATTCTTACGGACAGGGAACAAAGCGAACACAGGAAAGTGGACTACTCAAGTTAAAAGATCGGCAAGGGCGTTATTTGCTCGGCTATCAATATGAAATGAAGTATCCGCCACCTGGGGTTGACAGCGTGTTCGGCAAAAGTGGCTTCATCCATCCCTTGAATACGCTTGCAGGGAAGACCCTCACGCGTATTCAGGCTCCAGATCATTATCATCATTACGGCCTCTGGAACCCTTGGACGCGTATAGCGTATCAGGGAAAGCTATACGACCTCTGGAATATTGGCGATCGGCAGGGGCGGGTGGATCATATCAAATTTAATAAGAAAAAAGCTAAAGGGAAGGCGGTGGGATTCAGCGCTCGTTTGCATCATATAATTTATCCGGAGCCGATGAAGGAAGTCAGCGTTTTAAGAGAGGATTGGGAATCTACTATTAGCCCTATTGATGATAAGCGATATTGCTTGGACTTGGTGTCAACCCTGATGCCCCAAAAAGATACGGTTACCATGAAAGCTTACCGTTATGCAGGCTTAGGCTTTCGGGCTACCGATCAGTGGAACGACGATAATAGTAAGATATTGACCTCTACGGGGAAAACCCGGGCAGAAGCGGATGGCTCCCTGGAGCGGTGGATAATGGTGTCGGGATTAATTGATGGTGATACCGCAGGCATTTTGTTTTTGCTGCATCCGGATAATGTTCATCATCCTGAACCGGTTCGCGTATGGCCACCGGGAACGAACGGCAAGGGCGATGTTTTTGTGAATTTTTCGCCTTCTAAATACAAGGACTGGCTTTTGCTGCCCAGGAAAAGTTACCTGTTGAAATACCGCTTAATTGTGTTCGATGGCGAGCTTTCTGCTGATGAAGCGGAAGCGTATTGGCAGGAATACAGCAAGCACTGAAGCTAAAAATAGTGTAATTTACAGGGCAGTGAGATGAGTTGGGGATTAAATTCCTGTTGGGGATGCTGAACCATTTCAAGTAACAGCGATCCGGCTCGTTCTCCGATTTCAAAAGGTTGTTCTTTGAGTGAGGCCAGTGGTGGTTTTTCAAAATGGCTGAATAAGGGAAGTGCACCATAGCCGATGAGATCCATGTTTGGATATTGTGCAGGAAACTCTTTTCTTAAGCAGCTCATCACATCTAACATCAGGTAATCTTTGAATAGAAGAATCGCTGTTGGCGGACTGGGTAGTCGCATGAGACGTTTCACTGCCTGCTGATTGTTAGCGGTACCGAGATCACTCTCTTCGACGAGTTGTTGGTCAAAAGCGATTTTGTGCTGCAATAGGCCATCTCTGTAGCCAAGAAAGCGGTCTCTGCTGGTTGCCCAATGACTGGGGCCGTTAATAAAGCCAATCCGTTGATGACCCCGCGAAATGAAAAGCGAGACAGCATCCCTTGCGGCACGATAAACATCACTGCTCACGCAGCTAAAAGTTTCATTGACAGGTTTACGCGCTAAACAGACTACCGGGATGCCCGATCGTTTCAGCTTACGCAAGTGATCAGTATGGTCGGTCTCTTTTGATATGGCAATCAGTAAACCGTCAATGCGGTTGCCGTGCATTACAGAAACCAATTCTTTTTCCCGTCGAAGACTTTCGTGGCTTTGGCCAATAAGCACGTTGTACTTTGCCTGCGATGCTATTTTTTCGAAACCGTTGACAGCAATGGTGTAAAAATGATCAAGGAGCGTGGGGATGATAATCCCCAGCGTGAACGTTTTTTGTTGCTTGAATTGAATAGCGGTTTTATTCGGGGTGTAATCCAATTTCGCGGCAAGTGCCAATACCCGTTCTTTGGTGGTTGCGCCTATGTTGGGATGGTCATTGAGCGCTTTTGACACGGTCGACACCGAGATGTTCAGTGTCTTGGCAATGTCTTTTATAGTAATAGGTTTGTACATGGAGGTTAAATATTGGTCAAAGTAACAAGGATTTAATATGTTTTTAAAGCCTACGTGGCATGTTTTTCTGTTTTTCTACGACAACGTTATCGTTAATTTTTTGAAGAAAGAGGTTAACAAATTGTACAGAGATGATTATTATTGTATTACACATGGAGTTTCTATGTAAAAGCCAGTATTTTGTATAGCCTAATGAAGCCAGCATGAGTCACCGAATCAGTTCGAGATGGACAAATTCCGCGTATGCCTGCAGTAGTATGTGGCAAGCTTCGTCATATTAAAACGCAGTTATTGGATGAGTATATAAACAAATACCCAGAACTTTGAAGGAAAAAATAGATATTGAACACCAGGTTAATGGACGCATTATGCGAAAAAAAGATATGATAGCTAATACCAAAATGATTATGGCGGCCACTTTATTGATCGGCATGATGACGACAGCATGTGATAATCAGCAAAAAGAAGAAAAGGGCCAGCAGCATGAGCAAATAAGTCTAATTACTTTAGATCCCGGACATTTCCATGCGGCCTTGGTTCAAAAGTCAATGTATCCGGACGTAGACAGTGTTGTACACGTTTATGCGCCAACGGACGGGAAAGACTTGCAGGCGCACCTGGGACTTATTGAGCGTTATAATAGCGATGCCGATCATCCTACCCATTGGAAAGAGGAAGTATATACCGGTGATGACTTTCTGCAGAAAATGCTGCAGGATAGAAAAGGTAACGTGGTGGTTTTAGCGGGTAACAATAAACGAAAAATTGATTACATCAGCCAGTCCATCAACGCAGGGCTCAATGTGTTGGCCGATAAGCCGATGGCGATTAATGAGGAAGGGTTTAAAACCCTAGAGAAATCATTTGCGGATGCAAAAGAAAAAAACGTCATGCTGTATGATATCATGACCGAACGTTTTGAGATTACAGCTACTTTACAAAAAGAGTTTTCGCAGATCGAATCGCTGTTCGGTAGCTTGGAAAAAGGATCGCTGGAAGAGCCGGCCATCACCAAAGAAAGTGTGCATCATTTCTTTAAGACCGTATCGGGTAAGCCCTTAATCCGACCCACTTGGTTTTTTGACGTTAGTCAACAGGGGGAGGGTATTGTCGATGTAACAACACACTTGGTCGACCTGGTGCAATGGGAGGGCTTTCCCAATCAGGCTATTGATTATAAAAAAGATATTGAGTTATTGGCGGCAAAGCGGTGGCCGACCTGGTTGAAGGCCGCGGAATTTCAGAAGGCGACGAATGAGACTTACCCCGACACCTTTCAGGCCAATGTGAATGACAAGAATGAGCTTGGCGTATATGCAAACGGCGAAATCAACTATACCATTAAAGGGGTTCATGCCAAGGTAGTAGTGAAGTGGAACTTCGAAGCTCCCGAAGGCACCGGCGATACGCATTACTCGATTATGCGGGGATCGAAGGCAAATCTAATCATTAAACAAGGGGAGGATGAGCACTATAAGCCTGTCCTCTACCTGGAGGCCGTGGGTAAAGATAAAGCAGGTTTCGAAAAAGCGGTTGAAGAAGCGGTTGCTGAAGTAGCAAAAAAATACGACGGAGTGACAGCAGAGAAACTGAAAAACGGCTATTACAAAATAGTCGTACCGGAAGTATTGGCGACCAGCCATGAGGAACACTTTGCGCAGGTGACCAATAATTACCTCCGCTATCTGAAGGAGGGTAAATTGCCCGACTGGGAAGTGCCTAACATGATCGCAAAATATTATGTGACAACCAAAGCCCTTGCATTGGCTACCAAAAAATAAATCAAAAGCATGAATACAAGAAGAAATTTTTTAAAGAAAAGCCTATTGGGAGCGGTAGGAGCTTCCCTGGCAAATGGCGCCTACAATAGCCTGCAGGCACAGCCCCTACACCGTACAATGGCGAAAGAGGATCCTTTTAAGCTGGGAATTGCCGGCTATAGCTTTGTTAATTTCAATTTAGACGAGTCCTTACAGATGATGAAAAAGGTGGATGTACATTACTTATGCATCAAAGATTTTCATTTGCCCTACAATAGCAGCGCGGAGCAGATTGCGGCTTTTCATGCGAAATTAAAAAGCTTTGACGTAACAGGCTATGCCGTTGGGCCTATTTATATGAAAACGAAGGACGAGATCGATAAGGGCTTTGATTATGCCAAGCGGGTTGGCGTCGATCTGATTATCGGTATTCCTAACCACGAGGATCTCGGATATGTGGCTGAAAAAACGAAGGAATACAACATTCGCTATGCGATACATAATCATGGTCCGGAGGACAAGCTTTACCCGAATGCATCGGTTATTTATGACCTTATAAAGGATTTAGACGCGCGGGTCGGAATATGCTTTGATATGGGACACAATAAACGGGATGGCCGGGATTCGGTGGCCGATCTGCAAAAATACAGTAAGCGGATTTTTGATATGCACTTAAAAAATGTGACAGCTGCTACGAAGGAAGGCACCACCTGCGAGCTTGGGCGCGGCGTAATCGATATTCCTGCCTACGTAAAGATGTTGCGGAAAATCAACTATACAGGATCTTGCAGCTTGGAGTATGAAAAAGATATGAAAGATCCGCTGGCAGGTATTGCCGAGTCGGTCGGTTATTTCCGCGGTGTCTGTGATGGAACGCGGTAGCAGTTAGTTGTTCGTTATTGGTTATTCGTTGCTCGTTATTGGTATGATCGATAAAATAGTAGCGGTGGCAGTGGCAGGAGTAGCAGAAGCCTACAGCATTTTATACCACCCACACACTATTCCCTATTAACAGGTTAACTATTAACTACTACGAAGCTTTCTCCAAAAAAGCCTTTTGGTAAGCCAAAGGGCTTTTTTCTGTTATTTGCTTAAAGTACTTATGGAAGCTGGCAAAGTTGTTGAAGCCGCTTTCGTAACAGAGTTGCTTCACGCTCATTTTGTTTTCAATCAGCAATTTACAGGCGTGCCCTACACGGATTTCCAGAAGAAAGCGGGAATAGGTTTTTCCCGTTTTTGCTTTAAAATACCGGCAGAAAGAGTTGGAACTGATGCCGGCTATGGCTGAAACATCTTCCAGACTGATCTTTTGGCGAAAGTTGGCCAAGGTATAGTCGAATATATTATTGATGCGTTTTTTCTCCTCATCCTGTAAGGAAGGGTGGAAGCCGATGGAGGATATCAACCGGTGTGAACTGTCGGAAGCAATCGCATGCAGCGCTTCCATTAACAGAATAATGCGTCGCGTTCCTTCCGATTGAAGCATCTGTTCGAGCAGCAGGCCAACCTTTTTTTTGGCAGCACCTGTTACCTGAATGCCCCGACGGGCCTTTTCAAGGAGTTGTTTAATCGCAATATTTTCGGGCAGCTCCAAAAAATCTTTACCCCAAAAGTGCTCGTTAAAATGCACTACCCGTACGTCCGCAGTGTCATCGTTCTGATGATCGAAATAATGCTCGTCAAACCGCCAGTAATGAGGTAGCTGCGACCCTACCAAAACGATATCTCCAGCATGGAAGTGATTAATCTGGTCGCCGATAAATTGTGTGCCTTTTCCCCGATAAAAATGAATGAGTTCCACTTCCGCATGATAGTGCCATCGATTATTGATATAGGGAACAAAATCCTGACGGATACTGAAAGATTGCGTAGGAGCCGTACTAAGTTTAAGTAATTGAGGCTTCATCTGTTATTTTACGTTAGGTGTTTAAGCATGCACCGAATACCCGGTGTACCCGCAGTTATTCAGTTTTATGGCCAGCTAATTCAACAAATATATAATAAATATGCTAAAATAACTGAATAATTGGCTAAAATGAGCAAGGGTTTTAAAGGGTCAAATTCCTTAATTTGTAATTGGCTTTACCAATGGAGATAAATTTATTTGTTGAAAACTGAACCTAATATTGTTTTATGTCTAAAAAAGGTGTTCTGATACCCGTCATTTTAGTTACGTCTTTATTTTTTTTATGGGCGTTGCTTCATAACCTAAACCCGATATTAATACCGCATCTCAGGAAGGCGTTTGCCTTAAACGATTTACAATCTTCCTTGATTGATACCTCTGCCTACATCAGCTATTTTGTGGTGGCAATTCCTGCGGGTTTATATATGCAGCGCTTTGGTTATAAAAAGGGAATTTTACTTGGTCTGATCTTATATGCCGCGGGGGCGCTTTTGGTGATACCGGCAGCTTCCGAACGAAGCTACGTTTTTTTCTTAGCGGCTATTTTTGTCATTGCTGCGGGGGCCACCTTTCTGGAAACGGTTGCCAATCCTTACATTGCGGTGCTGGGGGATAAGGAGACCGCAACTCAACGGTTGAACTTTGCACAATCGTTTAACGGGCTGGGTGCGGTAGTTGCACCGATTTTAGGTGGTAAGTTTATTCTTTCAGGTATTGAGCATAGCCCGGAAGAGCTGGCGGCGATGAGCAGCGAATCCTTGAATACGTACCTTCAGTCGGAGGCAGATACGGTTAAATTGCCTTATCTGGTAATTGCGGGCATTGTGTTAGCGCTCTTGGTGTTATTTGTCGTCACGCGACTTCCGGAAAGTGAAGACGACGAGCCTGAAGAAGCTCATACTATGGGTACGAACTTCTCGCTAAAGGTATTTAAGCATAAACATTTTCTCTGGGCGGTTATTAGTCAGTTTTTTTATGTGGGCGCGCAGGTTGGCGTTGGTAGTTTCTTTATCCGTTATGCGAATCATGTGGCGGGTATGGGCGAAAAGAATGCCGCCTATTTATTTGGGTCGGTGGCGATGGTCGGGTTTATGTTAGGGCGCTTCAGCGGAACCTTTTTGATGCGTTATATCAGGCCTGCTGCATTATTGGCGCTCTATGGTCTGCTTTGTACCCTGCTGTTGCTTATAGCGGTGTTTACTGCAGGTACCCTCGCCTTATATGCTTTGGTAGCCGTTCCTTTTTTTATGTCGATTATGTACCCGACCATTTTTTCGCTCGGTATACGGAACCTCAGCAGTGAGGAAACCAAGATAGCGTCTTCCTTCCTGGTGATGTCCATTATTGGAGGTGCTGTCGTTCCCTTGCTAATGGGCCTTGTTTCCGTTGCGGCGAACAGTATCCAAATTGCCTATCTGATTCCTCTAGTATGCTTTTTGGTTGTGTTTTATTATGGATGGAAAGGACATGTTGCTGGAAGGGCATAGGCGGTAGGCAATAAGCGGTAGGCTTTAAGCTGTATGCCTTAGGCTACAAGCCGTATGCTATTAGGCCGCCGGGAGGGGGTGATTAGGATGCCTAACAGGCTTTCGACTTTTAACTTTTGACTTTGCAAAAATGAAAACATATGCACTAGCGCTTGATCTCAAGGACGACGCGCAGTTAATCGAAGAATACGAACAATACCATCGGACCATTTGGCCGGAAGTTAAAGAGTCGATCCAAGCGGCGGGCATTGTCGATATGCGGATATATCGACTGGGCAATCGTTTATTTATGCTCATGGAGGTTGCCGACGACTTTAGCTTTGAGCGGAAGGCCGAAATGGACGCCAATAACCCGAAGGTGCAGCAGTGGGAAGCATTAATGTGGAAATTCCAGCAACCCTTACCACAGGCAAAAGCGGGTGAAAAGTGGTTATTGATGGAGGAGATTTTTAAGTTATAGACTTTATGCAATAGGCTATAGGCGATAAGCTTTAAGCCTTAGGTATATTTTAAGAGGAACGAGTATATTAAAAAAGCTGCCAGCTTAGGGCGGGCAGCGGATAGGTTAAAATGGCAACGATACAAAAATATTTACAAATACATCCAACGGACAATGTGCTGGTAGCACTGCAGGATCTGCCGGAAGGTGAATGGATTCATTTTAACGGAGATAGCTTCACTTTGCAGCAATCGGTAGCGGCAAAACATAAGTTCACTTTGACATCGCTGGGGCCTGAAGAAAAGATTTACATGTATGGCGTGCTGGTTGGAAAGGCAAACAGACAACTTGCGAAGGGCGAAGCCATCACGACGGAGAACATTTATCATGCTGCCAATGATTTTAAATTAGGAAAGCGGAAACTGGATTGGCATAAGCCCGATGTTTCGGGTTTTCTGAATCGTACTTTTTTAGGCTATCATCGAAGCAATGGAACTGTTGGAACGGGAAATTACTGGCTGGTCATTCCGCTGGTGTTCTGTGAAAATAGAAATGTGTTGGTGATGAAAGAAGCGTTTGAGCAGAAGCTGGGCTTCAAAAAGGCTAAAAGCTATGAGCCGGAGGTCGAACAGCTGATATCGCTTTATAAAACAGGTGCTTCCGTTGAGCAGTTATTAGCGGCGGACTTGCAGGGCGCAAAAGGCGCGCAAAACGCCAACAAACTGTTTGCCAATGTAGATGGCATTAAATTCTTAAATCATGATATGGGCTGCGGCGGAACACGAATGGACTCCGATGCCTTGTGCGGTTTGTTGGCCGGTTACATAACCCATCCCAACGTAGCCGGTGCAACGGTGTTAAGCTTAGGTTGCCAGCATGCGCAGGCCAGCATTTTGAGAGAGGAGATCGCCAAGCGCGATCCGCATTTCGACAAACCGCTCTATATTTTCGAGCAGCAACGCATTGGATCGGAAAGTGTGTTGCTTCAAGAGGCGCTGAAACATACCTTTATCGGCTTGGTGCAAGCGAATCAGCAAGAAAGACAGCCCGCCGGCCTAGACAAATTATGTATCGGTCTGGAATGTGGCGGCTCGGATGGTTTTTCAGGTATTTCGGCCAATCCGGCACTGGGCTATTTGTCGGATATGTTGGTGACTTTAGGAGGCTCGGTTATTCTTTCAGAGTTTCCGGAACTTTGTGGTGTCGAACAGGAGTTGAGCGATCGGTGTAAAGATGAGGAAACTGCCCTTCGGTTTATGGAATTGATGAAGACCTATAATGCAAAGGCCGAGCAGGATGGTAGTGGCTTTTATGCCAATCCCTCGCCGGGAAATATTCGGGACGGTTTGATAACCGACGCTATTAAATCCGCCGGTGCAGCAAAAAAAGGGGGGACTTCTCCCGTCCAAGCGGTGGTTGATTACCCCGGACTGGCGAATGGGCCCGGATTGAACCTGTTGTGTACGCCGGGAAACGATGTGGAAAGCACAACCGCAGAAGTAGCCGCGGGTGCGAATGTGGTGCTCTTTACGACCGGACTAGGGACACCGACAGGCAATCCGATCGCGCCGGTTATTAAGTTGTCGACGAATACGAAGACTTATGAAAAGATGCCAGATATTATTGACATCAATTGCGGTACCATTATCGAAGGAACCGAAACAATAGCGCAGGCCGCGGAAAGGATCTTGGATTTTGTAATCGAGGTGGCTAGTGGGAATCAGCTGCCTAAAGCGATGAAATTAGGGCAAGACGACTTTATTCCATGGAGGCGAGGGGTGTCTTTGTAAGTTATAAGTTTTTAGGTTATAAGTTATACGTTATTATCGGTTGTAAGTTGTAAGGTTTAAAGTAAAGCTGAGGTATTAAACGAAATGAGGCCGATAGCTAAATATGAAATATTATGTTTGATTTAACAGGAAAAAAGGCGATTATTACAGGAGGAGGAAGTGGTATAGGAAAAGCAATCAGCTTGCTTTTTGGTAAGCAGGGCGCAGAGGTTCATATACTGGAACTGAATGAAGCTGCTGCTTCGGTGGTAAGGGACGAGATTGAGGCAGCGGGTGGAAAGGCCTTCGCGCATGCCGTAAATGTAAGCGATCAAGGCGAAATGCTTGCTGTCGTGCAGCGGATCGGTGGTGCCGACATTTTGGTAAATAATGCAGGTATTGCTCATGTCGGTAATTTAGAAAACTGCAAAGAGGAAGATTTTGAACGCGTCTACAGCGTCAATGTCAAAGGCGCTTACAACGCCCTATTCAGTGTGATTCCCTATATGAAGGAGCAAAAGAAAGGCGTCATTCTGAACCTGGCTTCAATCGCAGCACAGGTCGGTATTAGCGATCGATTTGCTTACTCCATGAGTAAAGGGGCTATTGCAGCAATGACCTTATCGGTCGCACGTGATTATATCGATTATGGAATCCGGTGTAATAGTATATCGCCGGCAAGGGTGCACACGCCCTTCGTGGATGGCTTTATCTCCAAAAATTATCCGGGCAAAGAAGACGAAATGTTTGCTAAATTAGCGGCTAGTCAGCCCATTGGTCGGATGGCCAAGCCAGAAGAAATCGCTTCGCTGGTACTTTATCTGTGTTCAGATGAAGCGGGCTTTATTACGGGAAATGATTATCCGATTGATGGAGGCTTTATTAAATTGAATAATTAATATGGTTATTCGTTATTGGTTGTCGGTTTTTAGTAAGTTAAGTCGATAGCGAACAACGGATAACGACCAACAAATAACTAACGCAAATGAAACTAATCCGTTACGGTGAACCTAACCGTGAGAAAATAGGTGTACAAATTGAAGGAAAAAACTACGATGTATCTGCTTTCGGTGGCGATTTCAATGAACAATTTTTTGAAGAAAACGGACTGGCCAGGCTGGAAGAATTTATCAAGGCAAATGAGGGAACGCTGGTGGAAATCCCTGCGGAGACCCGCTTAGGAAGTCCGATTGCGCGCCCATCAAAAATTGTTTGTATAGGCCTCAATTATAGGGATCATGCCGAAGAAACAAAGGCGCAGATTCCTGCTGAACCGATTATCTTTATGAAATCAACCACCTCACTTGTAGGACCCAATGATGCAATCGTGATCCCGAAAGGTTCTACAAAAACCGACTGGGAAGTCGAATTCGGTATTGTGATCGGTAAGAAAGCAAGTTATGTAGAAGAAGCAGCGGCTATGGACTATGTAGCTGGTTATGTGTTGCACAATGACGTGTCGGAAAGGGAATACCAATTGGAGCGGGGCGGTACCTGGGATAAAGGAAAAGGTTGTGACACCTTCGCTCCTATCGGTCCTTTTTTAGCAACGCAAGAGGAGATTGCGGATATAAACAACGTCCGTTTATGGCTGAGCGTTAACGGAAAAACCGTACAGGACGGAAATACTAGCAATTTAATTTTTAAAGTGCCGTTCATTGTCTCTTACATCAGTCAGTTTATGACCTTGTTGCCGGGGGACGTGATTTCGACAGGAACACCGGCGGGCGTCGGACTCGGTTTTAATCCGCCGGTTTATTTAAAACCAGGAGATGTGGTGGAGCTGGGCGCGGAAGGCTTGGGCACCTCCAAACAAGTCGTAAAAGCTTATGAAGCGCATTGATGCACACCAACATTTTTGGCATTATGATGCGGTGAGGGACGCCTGGATAACAGCGGATATGGCTGTTATCCGGCGTGATTTTCTGCCGACCGATTTAGCGCCTCTTTTGCAGGCGAACGGGGTCGACGGCTGCGTCGCTGTACAGGCCGACCAATCGGAGGAGGAAACGAATTTCCTGCTCAACCTGGCCAATCAATTTCCTTTTATAAAAGGAGTGGTGGGATGGGTGGATCTAAAGAGTGTCCATATCGAGGGTCGTTTGGCTCACTATAGCCTGTTTACTAAATTGAAAGGTTTTCGCCATATCTTGCAAGGCGAGTCTGATCCGCAATTTATGTTGAGTCCTTCCTTTATTCGTGGGGTAGCGGCTTTGCACAAATTTGGATTCAGCTACGATATCCTTGTCAGACCGAAGCAGTTGCCAGCCGTAATCAAGTTTTTGCCTCATTTTGATGGGGAGCAGCGCTTTGTGATTGACCATCTTGCCAAGCCTTATATTGCTTCCAAAAAAACAGAACCTTGGGCTTCGGAGATGGCCCTGTTGGCCCGCTACCCGAATTTATATTGTAAGTTGTCGGGCATGCCGACCGAAGCCAATTGGAAGCATTGGAAAGCGGACGACTTTTCCTTTTATATTAACCATCTGTTGGATACTTTCGGTCCGTCCCGACTCATGTTTGGTTCCGACTGGCCCGTCTGTCTGGTCGCCGCACAGTACGAACAAACGCTAAGCTTGTTGGATAGGCATATTTCCGCCTTAACGGCAGGGGAGCAGGAAGGAATTTGGTACAAAAATGCAGCAGAATTTTATAGACTTTAATTAGCAGTCGGTTGTCGGATAATATCAGCCATCAGTTGATTTTGCTGAGGTGAAAGCTGAAAACCGAAAGCTGATAGCTCAAAGCGATAATAATGGACTTAAAACTCAAAGATAAAATAGTCATAGTAACGGGAGGCGCGAAAGGCATTGGCCGCAGTATAGCGCTTGCCTTAGCAAAAGAGGGGGCTGTACCCGTTATTGTAGGACGGAAAAGGAACGATAACAAGATAGTGGTGGACGAAATCGTTGCGGACGGCGGTCGTGCTTTCGGCGTTGAGGCGGAACTGACCCAGCCAATGGCCTGTAAAGAGGCGGTCGACCAGGTGTTAAATCAATACGGAAGAATTGACGGCCTGGTCAATAATGCAGGATTGAATGACGGCGTCGGTTTGGAAGGAGGAAATTATGAGTTGTTCCTGCAAGGACTTCATAACAGCCTGATACACTATTACCTGATGGCTCACTATGCCTTGCCTTCGCTGAAAGCGCATAGGGGTGTCATTTTAAATATAAGTTCGAAGACGGCCGAAACCGGACAGGGCGGCACCTCCGCTTATGCGGCTTCCAATGGAGCAAGAAATGCCCTTACCCGCGAATGGGCTGTGGAGCTCTTGCCGTACGGCATCCGTGTAAATGCTATTGTCGTAGCGGAATGCGCGACACCCCAATATGATAGCTGGATCCAAACCTTGGACAATCCGGAGGAAACGCTCAAGCAGATTACGAGTCGAATCCCATTCGAAAACAGAATGACCACATCTGAAGAAATTGCGGCTATGGCCGTGTTCCTACTTTCTTCGCAGTCTTCCCATACCACCGGACAGCTGATTCATGTGGATGGGGGCTACGTGCATCTCGACCGTGCTGTAGGTACAGGGATTTAAGAGGTAATTAAACTTTAGGTTATTTTTATGGAGGGCCGCAACGTCTCACTTCTACTGTGATATGCCTGGTTGCGGCCTTTTAAGTCGCTCGCCATAGACAAGTATTTCGTCTTTCAGATGGCTTTGTTCTCGTCCTCACTAAATGCCAGTAATTCCGCTGGTCTTAACTAATCTGCTGTATTTTTTAGAATAGCTGTTATTTGTGTTGCGAATAGTGTGTCTTCTGGTTGAATTGTGAGGTGATCGTTTGAATTTTTTAGCGATTGTTGCGATAGACGACACTTTTTTACATTATTAAATGTTGTTTTCTTGTTATTTTTATAAATAGTTTGATTTGAGGTGGTTTTTTTGTAGAATTGCTATTGTATAACCAATTATTCCTGTTTGATCTGGCGGATTTTGTTCGTGTTTTTTATTTTTTTGATTCAATGCCGGAGAGTTTAAAAAAATCGTAGATGTATAGGGAGTCTTTAGAGGCAGTTACTAATACAGAAATCATAAAGTTTTTGAAACTTAATATATTATTTTATCACCCATGTCCACTAAAATAAATCGAAGAAACTGGCTGAAATCGAGCTTGATGGCAGCTAGCAGTTTGACCTTGGCGCCACATTTAGCTTGGTCGTCTTCCGCAAAGAAAGCTTCCAGTAGCGTTATTTGGGAAATTGAGCATCCATCCTATTATTGGGATGCAGCGCCGACATTAAAGGCAAAATTGAACGCTAATGAAAACCCCTATGGGCCTTCAGAAAGTGTAAAACGAGCAATCAGCGAAGCGGTTGCTGTCGGAAACCGTTACGGCCATTCAGACGCAGCGGTGTTGATCGATATGATCGCCGAAAAGGAGGGGGTAACGCCCGATCACATCATGCTCGGACCGGGCTCTACGGATCTGCTCGAGAAAACCGCCATTAGTCGGTTTATAAAAGGCGGAAATATTGTTTCTGCGGACCCTTCCTATATGTCGCTGATCAATACCGCTCAAGCAATTGGTGCCGACTGGAAAGCGGTTCCGTTAACGGCAGACTATGCGCACGACTTGCCTGCAATGGAGGCTGCGGTAGATAGCAAGACGCAATTGGTGTATGTGTGTAACCCTAATAATCCTATGGGGTCTATAACGGAACCAAACGCCTTACGGAATTTCTGCGCAAAGGTATCGGAAAAGACGCCAATATTCGTTGATGAGGCCTATTTGGAATTTTTAGATGATCCGGAAGCCAATAGTATGGTGGACTTGGTAAGGAAAGGGAAAGATGTGATTGTGGCGCGTACCTTTTCTAAAATACATTCTATGGCAGGTCTGCGTATCGGTTACGTGGTAGCTAAGCCGGAGCGTATCAAAAGCATTACGGATATGGTTCGGAGCACCATGGGCCTATGTGTGACATCGATCAAAGGAGCCGCAGCCAGTATGGCAGACGGTGATTTCTGTGCGGAATGCAAAACCTTAAATACGGCTGCAAGAGAATACGTGTGTGCAGAGCTCGAAAAAATGGGTTATAAGTATATTCCTTCCTACACGAATTTTGTGATCTTCCCACTACATAAAGATACCGTTGGAGAAGCCTTTATGAAATCAATGACGGCTAAGGGTGTGGGAGTTCGACTATACAGCTTTAATAATGAGCCATGGTGTAGAGTAAGTGTGGGTACGATGCCGGAAATGCAACTCTTTACCGAAGTGTTCAAGCAGGTGACTGCTTAGGTCGGCAGCTTTTTAGAGGCATATGGTAGATCCGATTTTACCTATGCCTCTTGCATATTAAAACTTCATCGCTGGCATCGGCGCGGTCTAAAGTAAACCTTTTAGGATGCTGCAGCCAGTCGGGCTTCATTGTGCAGGCAATGCAAAGCAGATGCATTTTATGCGGAATCGGGCCCCGAGATGTAAATAAGCAAAACATTAATGAATATCGCTATACAAAAAACATTATCCCTCCTATTAGTGATTGTGATCGGTTTACTATTAAAAAGTAAGCTTAGTAAGAAAGAGCATCAGCAGTCTATTAAAATGATCATATTGAACGTAGCCTTGCCTACGGTCATTTTCGTAGCTTTAATGAAGCTTCATGTAAAGCCGAACTTGTTGATACTTCCTTTGTTGGTGCTCGTTTTTAATGTAGTTTTTCTGCTGATTTTAAAATTTATCCTTCCCTTGTATGGTGTGCACAAACAAAGTGCTGAAATGCGTACTTATATGTTGCTTATTCCATCGCTGGCACCCGGCCTTTCATGCTTTCCTTTTATTACAGAATACATAGGAGAGGAGGCGTTGGCGCGCGGTGCTTTAGCGGATATCGGCAATAAAATTGCAGTGCTTTTTTTTAGTTATATGCTGGCGATGCATTGGTTTTATAAATTGAATCGCCAAGTGAAGCACAGCAATAACGAAAAGTTAAAGTCCTTAGTGATAGGAATGCTGAATGAGCCCATCAACTTGGTTATGGCCGCAGCATTAATTTTGTTGGGATGTGGCCTTTATTTTGAAGACTTTCCGGGCTTTTTCCAAGATACATTGAACCTGCTTGGTAATTTGATGACACCGTTGATCTTATTATTCATCGGTATAGCGGTGGTATTTAAATGGAAACAGTTTAAAGCCATATTCAGGTTACTTGTTTTTAGATCGGGCGTAGTTTTCTGTCTCAGTGCCTTATTGATTGCTTTTATGCCGGGGGCTTCCTATGCATCGATGATGCTCGCTGTGGTGTTTCCCCAGAGTGCTTGCAGTTTTTGGCCTTTTGCGCATATGGCTATTGTTGAATCTATGAGTAAAAAAGAAGGAGATCCCAATGCGCCCGCGGTTTTCAACAACGAGTTGGCGATGAATATGCTGGCACTTTCGCTTCCCTTATCTACAATGATCATTCTGGGGGTGTTTTCGGTAGGACCCTTTTTTACAGATGTTTTTAACCTGTTATATATCGGTCTCGCATTGATCTTACTTTCTATGGGGCCGTCGGCTTTCACTTACTTTCGGCAACGGAAATCCGATAGCAAAACCTTTGCCATGGAAGAGCAACCAACAAATATAACGGCAGCAGAAAAACGGAAGACCGAAGTTTTGTCTTCCTCTTCATAATCGCCTCTTTTTGTTATCAGTTTCCGGTTGCCAGTTTCCAGTTCTCCCTGCTTGGCGGTAGGCAAAAAATCAAAAGCCTACGGCCTACTACCTATTGCCAATGTCATGTCCTAAAAAAAGTAGACACTTTTATTGTTGTTGATTAAGATGTTGGAATGTGGGAAACTCCAGAGGAGTTT
>NZ_SBJH01000082.1 GCF_004368405.1 Olivibacter sp. XZL3 | reverse complement strand
CGTCATCAGTTGGACTGAGATACTAACTCGATAGAGGGGTCAGTATGTCCAGCGGAGGGGTCAACATCAACATTATATCCAATGATGATTAAGAGGAGCTGTATAGGTAATGATTTTTTCATTTATATGCTTGTTTAGAAGAAGTTTATGTTGTGGTTTCTACTGTTAAAGTTAAAAAAATCTTTTCTTTTTAGCGCAAAAAAAATTTAGTGGTAAGGTTATTATCAGGATTACAAATAAGCCTAACGCTGGTTTCAGCGAAGCGCCTGGCATAAGAGCTGAAGACCGGGCTTTCTATATAATCATGCGAAAACGGCAATTGAAAAGAATCAGGCTTGTTTTTGAAAAGACTGGGGTCGTTCCCCAAGTTCGTCGAAGTCTTTTTGTGAAAAGACTACAGTGCTTTTTAAAAAGACTTAAGTGATTTATAAACTTTTTAGTTTTTTGCATAAAAAAGCCGGCTTCCATGAAGAAACCGGCTTTTTTTAAAGGTTTGTTTTGCTACACTTTAACTTTTGTAAAAGTTAAGTTTTGCATTGCTGCCTTGATTTTCGATCCAGGGTGAAATAGTAAACGTGTGCGTGTGATGTTGCTAGCATTTACCTCTTCCTCTGTATCGCTACCTAAGCTATTACTGCCCAAACGAAATGACCCTAAGTTCCCCAAACGAACAATATAGCCGCGTGCAATATTTTTGGGAATTTCACGGACTAGACTCTGTAACACTGCATAAACGTCTGCTTCGGTCACAGAAGATGCATGTGAAATATCATCTACCAAATTATCGAGGGTAATTTCACCGCTGCTGATCGGACGAGCATAAAACTTTTTAGGTGCCGTGGGATCACCAGGCTTACCTATTTCCAGAATGTTAAATTGAATTGCCATAATCATTAAAACTTAAAACGTTAAACAAAAAACATTGTCATGGGCGGCGCCTTACCCTTTTGACTTTACAAATTTCTGTAAACTCGAAAATACTCATGTCGCATTTGTCCGAAAATGACGCATTTGTCGTTTTTTGTCGCAAAAAGGTCCTGCGACGCTGCCATTTAATTCTTCATTCGCATAAATCCGAGCAGCCCCACAAAATTTTTGTCCTAGGCAAAATCCACTAAGTAAAAAGCGCAGTCGTCGTTTAAAGATAACATCCTACAAGATCAGGCAAAATTTTTACAATAAAGCAAAAAGTGCCCCATGTATCTTTGCGTTAAAGACTAACCTCTAATCGGTCTTGTCTGTATGATTTGACTGATTACTAACTGAATATAAAAGATTGTGCAGTTGAATTCGTGCCTGTTCGATTGAACACCTATTGTATCTTATAGTTGTTTCGCGAATCGATATGCATGGCTTTTAAACAGGTCACCGACAATACTGGCACTATGAACCTTAAATCTATGAATGGTAAATTTGCTTTTTTTTTCGTCTTTTTTCTCGTTATAGGGATAAGCGCTCGCTCGTTGGCGCAGGATGTAATGATTACCGGCAGGGTGCTCGACTCCGTGAATCGCGCGCCTCTAATTGGGGTAAGCGTAGCGCTCAAAGGCAGCAATACCCAAGTTGTTACAAACGAGAAAGGGACGTTTTCCATTAGCGCGGGCAGTGCGGAAGATGTTATCTTGTTGTTTTCTTATGTTGGATACGATGAGCAGGAACTTCCAGTAAAAGTTGGGGTGCCTGTAGAGGTACTTTTAAGTGAAACAATAGGCGCCTTGGATGAAGTGGTCGTGATTGGTTATGGAGCGGTTAAAAAACGCGACTTGACCGGCGCGGTTGCCTCCGTAAAGGCCGAAGATATTGTACGCTCTCCCGCACATAACGCAATGGAATCTTTACAGGGCCAAGTCCCGGGTCTGGACATTGTACGAAATTCGGGAAAGGCTACTTCGGGATTAACGATGAATATCCGGGGAAGGCGTTCCCTCTCATCAGCTACCGATGAACTGGGCAATGCTATTGCGAATAATCCGCTAGTTATTATCGACGGTGTCCAAGGCGGAAATATTGCGGACATCCCCCCACAGGAAATTGAATCTATCGACGTAATGAAAGATGCTTCCTCAACGGCTATCTATGGGTCGCAAGGTGCCAATGGGGTTATTATCGTGACAACGAAACGCGCGAAAGCTGGGAGGACTCAAATTAATTTTAACGGCTATACAGGATTAAATGGTTGGGCGCAATACCCGGAGATGCGCACAGGGGAAGATTATTTACAATTGCGCCGCGAGGCGGCCAAAACAGCCGGGCAATGGTCGTCACCAGATGACGATCAAACGCTTTTTACGGCAGAAGAATGGACTGCCTTGTCGAATAATCAATGGGTAGACTGGTTGGACGAAGTGCTAAAACTTGGGATGGTGCAGAATTATCAGCTGACTGCTTCAGGAGGAACGGAAAAGACAACGGGCTTGCTTTCGGCCGGTTACTATCAGGAAAAGGGCTCTTTTAAGGACGACGAAATGGACAAATATAACTTAAGGGGGAACGTTGAGCATCACGTAGGGAAGCACCTAAAAATTGGTGCGACAACCCAGCTAACACATTATGCAGCATACGAGCGTGCGGAGAATGTGTTATGGCGTGCAGCGACGAACGAGCCTTTGGGTATCCCCTATGACGATAAGGGGCAGGTGGTTCTTTGGCCTTTGGGGCGCGCCGGGAAAGTAAGTCCCTTAGCGGATGAAGCCGGAGATTATGTGGCGAAGCATCAACGGCTTACGACTAATGTGTTGGTGAACGGCTATTTGGAATTCAAACCGATTGAAAAATTGTCGTTTCGATCGAATTTCGGTGCCAACTTAAATTACAGAAGAAACTCGGATTTTGAGAGCGAAAGTTCTATTGACCGGGCGGGCAATTATAATCAGTCGATTGCTTATGTACTGGCGGCGGATAAAAATTTTATCACTTGGGACAACTTCGTCAATTATACGGAAGATTTTGGGCCCCATACCCTGGGAATTACAGCCTTAACGTCTTGGACACAAGCAAAATTTCGTAGTTCTTATAGTGAAGGTGCCGGGCAGTTGATTCCCGACCAACTTTGGCATAATTTGTCGGCGAACGCCAAAGACTCCTATGTCATCCGATCGACATACGTGCAAAGTCAAACTTTTTCCTATGCACTACGGGCAAATTATAGCTTTTTAGGGAAGTACCTGCTGACCGTCTCCAATCGTTGGGATGGTGCTTCGCGGCTTGCGCAAGGCAATAAGTGGGCGGCGTTTCCATCGGCGGCCTTGGCTTGGCGAATACGGGATGAGGCCTGGTTCGCAAATGCTAAAAATGTGGATGAATTAAAACTTCGGTTAAGCTGGGGGGTGACTGGAAATTCCGGTATTAGCGAGTATGGCACGCAGTCGTGGCTCACGCCGCTTTCCAACGCGGCATTTCAAGATAGGGGATTTACTTACTATGTATACAACACCTTTTTGGGTAATGAAAATCTGACATGGGAAAAATCGGCATCTTGGAATCTCGGGCTTGATTTTGGATTTTTCAATGGGCGCTTAGCAGGAAGTGTCGACCTATACGACACCAAAACCACGGATGTTCTATTGCCCCGTACCTTGCCAACTTCGCTCGGTAGTGGAAATAATACGCCTTTTCAAATCTATGAGAATATCGGGACTACCAACAATAAAGGCATAGAGTTAAATGTGAATACGGTGAATATCAAAAAGCAACATTTTAGCTGGCAAACCAATTTGACATTTGCTGCGAATAGAGAGCGCATTGTGGATTTAATAGACGGTCGCGATATAATCGGCGCCACTACTCGCGAAACGCAAAGTCTGTTAATCGGGAGGCCTTTAAATTCGTTTTATACGTTTAAGCGTCTGGGTATTTGGCAACTGGATGAGGCGGACGAAGCGGCTACTTATTTCAAAGATGCTGCTAAAACGCAGCCTTTTCGCCCCGGAGATATTAAGTTGGCTGATTTGAACGGCGATCATGTGATTGATGAGACAAATGATGTCCAATATATCGGATCGACCGCGCCGAAATGGACCATCGGTCTTAACAATTCCTGGCAGTACAAGAACTTTGACCTAAATGTTTATATCATCGGTCGGTGGGGACAATTGATGACATATGATTTGACGGCTTCATACGACCCTTCAGGAAAGGGAAACCAACCGGCCTATCTCGATTACTGGACGCCGGAGAACCCGACCAACGATTTCCCACGGCCTGACTTAACCAATTTCTATAATTACATCGGTTATCAGTCATTTAACTATATCGATGGCTCCTATCTCAAATTAAAAACGGTGACCTTCGGTTATCGGATACCTTCTGACGTCTTTAGGAACTGGAAAGTGAACAACTTCAGGCTCTATTTGTCTGCTAATAACCTGTTCACGGTAGCCCGGAGCCACTTGGTGAAAAATTACGACCCTGAAAGGGGCGGAGCAGCGACAGCGCCTTTACAACGTCAGTTTGTTTTCGGAATGAATATAGGCTTTTAAATAAAATGGCAATGAAAGTAATAAGCAAAAAATACACAGCCTTTGTTGTGATACTTATCCTCCTTATATCCTCTTGCAGTTTAGACGAATACAATCCGGGAGGTACCACGCCGGATCTCGTTTATAGTACGCCCGCCGGTATGAATGCTTTGGTGAATTCAGCCTATGTTAATTACAGCGGACAGTTTTATGGGCGTGAAGATATTTTGATGTTAACGGAAGGGGGTACAGATCTTTGGATCAACATTGCAAACAGCGGATATGGTCGACAAATGACTAAATATGAAGAATTGACGCCGAGTACGGGGCAATTGCGTAATACGTGGAATCGATTATACGAAATCATTAATTATTGTAACGCCGGAATCAACCGTATCGACGACGTTCCTTATACGGATGAAGCGGAAAAGCAAGCGAGAAAGGGTGAGTTGCATTTTTTAAGGGCTTACACCTATTGGCATATTGTGGAACAATATGGAAACGTTGATCTTCGCACAGAAGAAACAACTTCACCCATATTAACAATATACCGTAGTCCCATTCAAGCCTTTTATGACCTGATGTTGGCAGATATCGACGTGGCGATCGCTAATCTTCCGGTAGACCCTTTTCCGGCACAAGATATTGGACGCGCGACGCAAAAAGCGGCGTATGGATTGAAAGCACGGATAGCGTTAACCCGGGCGTCGTATGAAGAGTCGCAAACAGAGAAAGACCGATTTTATGCGCTGGCAAAGGATGCGGCGATGTATGTGATTGAAAACCAGGCGGCATTAAAGACATCTCTTTATGAAACTCCCGAAGATGTTTTTAAACCAGCAAATAATAAAAGCAACAGCGAAGCCTTGTTTGTGGTGACGCATGCTACTGTTCCTTCATTGAACCCGCAACCCAATAATCCCAATCGTTTGCATGTGTGGTTCAAGGCGAAATACTCGTCAATGGCAGGAATGCAGATGGATTTGAACTATGGAAATGACGCCAATTCGCGCTCCGGCGGTATGTGCTTCATGCCGACCAGACACCTGCTCGAGTTGTACGACGAAAGTATAGACGCCCGGTACCGTCATTGGTTTAGGGAAGCATACTATTTAAATCAAGAGGCATATACCTGGACGGCAGACGATCTCGCTGCTTTTGAAAAACCTGCCGGCATGGTAGGGGCGCAGATCCAGCGCGGTGAGCTGGCGCTTTTATTCACCAAACGCAAGGTAGAGGATAAGCGTAATACCCCTTATGCGGTGGTCGATATCGACGATACATATAGCGGCGGGCATGTCAGCAATAATGCGCGATTTAATATACATTTCCCAGCACTTACCAAATACGATGATCCGGACTTACCTACGGTGGGTTCTAATTTTGGAAGCAAAGACGTTATCGTCATGCGTTTGCCCGAGATGTATTTTATCGCAGCTGAATGTGAATTACAAATGAGCGGAGGCTCTAAAGCGATGGCAACACAGCTAATCAATATTATTCGACGGCGCGCAGCACTACCTGGACAGGAAGCAGCGATGGAAATTACTGATACGGAATTGAATTTGGACTTCCTGCTAGACGAGAAAGCTAGGGAACTTTGTGGAGAGCATCTCCGCTGGTTCGATCTAAAACGTACGGGAAAGTTATTGGAGTATGTGAAAGCCTACAATCCGGATGTTCCGTTGATTCAAGCTCATCATGTTTTAAGACCCATTCCTCAAATGTTTTTGGACGCCATTACAAATCCGACCGAATTTGGCCAGAATGTTGGGTATTAAAGGGCAAGGTCATGCTTTAATAACGCTTAAAGATAAGATCCTACAATAGGAGGAAAAATTCTTATAAACAGAAGTATGTTAGCCCGTTTATCTTTGCAAATAGGGCTAACCATAAACCTATGGCTTTATATGAGTCCTAATGAGGTTTATAAACTGAAAAATGGGTAGGATTATCGTTATATTATATGTGTTGTTTCATTGTTGGGGAAATAATTTTGCGGCTGATTTAAAGGCGATAGGCTTACGCGTGGAATCAAAAACAAATCCCAGGGGTGTCGCAAGTTTACAGCCTCTGCTAAGTTGGAAGCTCGGAAGCCAATTGCGAAATACAAAACAAATGGCCTATCAGGTACTGGTGTCGAACCAACCGGATAGCTGGTCGGATTCTAATCATATCGTTTGGAATTCGGGAAAAATAGAGGCCGGTACAAGTATTCAGCTTCCTTATCAGGGGAAGCCACTGTCGGCCACTCAGCGCTATTACTGGAAAGTTAAAGTCTGGGATAACCACGGCAATGAGGCCGCATGGTCGGAGCCCGCCTCTTGGCAGATGGGACTTTTTACTGAAGCGGACTGGAAAGGGGCCCAATGGATAGCGTATGATGAGCTGCCAGAAGCACGTCGGGATCCCTTGCCGAAAAGCGATAAAAAAGATACCTATCAAGATAACAATGTACTTCCTTTATTGAGGAAATCGTTTCAGGTGCAAAAGACAATCAAACAGGCAACCTTATTTATCAGTGGTCTGGGACATTTTGAAGTGCATATAAATGGTGATAAAGTAGGAGACCATTTTCTAGATGCAGGTTGGGTTAAATATGACAAAGAAGCCTTGTATGAAACATTTGACATCACTGAAAGCTTAAAGAAAGGTGAAAATGCTATGGGTGTTCTTTTGGGAAATGGCTTCTATTATATTCCTCCGGTAAAGGGAAGATATCGCAAACAAAAAGTAGCTTTTGGTTATCCAAAGATGATTTGTCGCTTGCAGCTACGTTATACAGATGGCAGCCAAGAGGATATTGTAAGTAATGAAACATGGAAAACGGACAAGGGGCCTATTACCTTTTCCAGCATTTATGGGGGTGAGGACTATGACGCGCGTTTAGAGCAGGAGGGTTGGGATGATATAGGCTCTAACGATTCCGCCTGGAAGCAAGCGATCATTGTGGAAGGTCCTCCCCAAATCAATCCGCAAATGACGGAGCCCTTAAAGGTCATGGAGCGATTCGAACCGAAGAGCATTAGGCAAACAAGCGAAGGAAATTATGTATATGATTTTGGTCAGAACGCTTCGGGCATCGTGCAAATTCAATTAAAAGGAAACCGCGGTGATACCGTGTGGATTTATCCCGGTGAGCTGTTGAAAGACGGAGCGGTTACCCAAAAAGCAAGTGGCAGTCCCTACTATTTTACTTATGTTTTAAAAGGTAAAGATGAAGAAAGCTGGCGGCCCCGTTTTTCGTATTATGGCTTTCGTTATGTAGAAGTGCGGGGTGCAGTACCAAAAGATCGGTCTGAAGGTAAAGAACTGCCTCAAATCATCGCCTTAAAGAGCTTACATATTCGCAATGCAGCTCAGAAAGTGGGTTCTTTTCAGTCATCCAATGATTTATTTAATCGTACACATCAGCTGATTGATTGGGCAATCAAAAGTAATATGATGAGTGTCTTTACCGATTGTCCGCATCGCGAAAAACTCGGTTGGCTGGAACAAACTCATTTGATGGGGGCTTCAGTGCACTATAATTATGACATTGAATCCCTTCTGCAAAAGATAATAGAAGATATGAGGCAATCGCAATTGCCAAATGGCTTGGTGCCCGAAATTGCTCCTGAATATGTCGAGTTCAATTGGGGTGGCGACATGTTCCGGGATTCACCGGAGTGGGGAAGTGCAAGCATCATTCTTCCTTGGTATCTATATACATGGTATGGCAATAAAGAAGTGTTGGCGATGGCTTACCCCATGATGAAAAGGTATATAAGCTACCTGCAATCCAAAGCAACGAACCATATACTTAAACAAGGCTTGGGCGACTGGTATGACCTGGGGCCAAAACCTCCCGGCGTTTCCCAACTGACACCTATGGGCGTTACCGGAACTGCCATTTATTATTACGATTTGTCTTTATTGATAAAAATCGCCGAGCAACTAGGGGAAACGAAAGATAAGCAGATTTATACATTGCTAGCGAAGGAAGTTAAGAAAGCGTTTAACAATACTTTTTTTGATAGTCATGCTAAACAATATGCTAGTGGGAGTCAAACTGCAAACGCGATGGCTCTTTATATGGAGTTGGTTGATCCTCCTTATAAAGAAGCTGTGTTGAATAATTTGATTCAAGACATAAAAAACCGGAATAACGCACTAACAGCCGGAGATATTGGGTATCGTTACGTGCTCCGGGTTTTGGAACGTGCTGGTCGATCGGATGTCATTTACGATATGAACAGTCGTACTGATGTTCCAGGTTATGGGTGTCAATTGGCTAAAGGGGCAACGGCGTTAACCGAATCTTGGCAGGCACTGCCAAATGTTTCCAATAATCATTTCATGTTAGGTCATTTGATGGAATGGTTTTATAGCGGTTTAGCGGGGATTAGACAGCAAGCGGGTAGTGTCGCTTTTAATCAACTCGAAATCCGACCGGAAGTAGTAGGTGATGTGCGTAGTGCAGTAGGCACTTACGAATCTCCTTATGGCTTAATCTGTTCATCATGGAAGAGAGATAATCATCAGTTTGAGCTTAGGGTACAGATTCCTCCGAATACACAGGCTAGGGTTTACCTGCCCGTTCGGGGCGCAGCGTCTATTTATGAAAATGGAAAAAAGATTAATGACACGGAGTGGAAAATAGTAGACGAGGAACAAGGGCACACAGTTGTTGAAATTGGATCAGGGGAGTACCGGTTTAAGGTAGTGATGAGTGATGAGTGATGAGTGATCAGTTGCGAGTTGCCCGTTGTGAGTTGTGAGAAAGGTTCGTGCGACTGAAAGCTGATAGCTGAAAAGGAATGATGAATGATGAGCGATGAATGTCTTGATGCTTATGTCTTATATCTTGATACTTAAGTCTTAATACAAAAAATGAAAAAACATATATACATCATCTTACTTTTTATCCTTTTCAGTACGGTCATTTTTGTTCATGCACAGGAAAAGCAGGTGACGCCGGAAGAAATGGATAGCATCTACCATGAGGTTAAAACGCCTTATAAATACGGCTTGGTCATGGTGCCACCTGATAACGACAAAAAAATGGATTGCCCGACAGTGTTCAGAAAGAACAATAAATGGTATATGACTTATTTGATTTTTGACGGCAGGGGTTACGAGACTTGGTTGGCGAGTAGTGACGATTTATTGAAATGGGCGAATTTGGGCAAGTTAATGTCGTTTTCTGACGGCGACCGTTGGGATGCCCATCAAAAGGCCGGATATAATGCCTTACAAGATATAACTTGGGGAGGTAGTTATGAGTTGAAAAAGTATAAGGGGAAATATTGGATGTCCTATTTCGGGGGTGATGGAAGAGGTTACGAAGCGGGTAATCTTTCCATTGGGATGGCCTATACAAAAGGGAAACCATGGGTTGCCCACGAATGGACACGTTTTGAAAAGCCTCTATTTACATCAAAAGATAGCGACGTTAGATGGTGGGAAAACCGTAAGTTGTTTAAAAGCACGGTTATAGAAGATAAGCAAGGGCTCACAGGACATCGTTTTGTGATGTACTACAATGCCAATGGTGATTCAGCCCAAAATAATGTGAAAACACGGTGGTTCGAGCGGATCGGCATGGCCGTTTCAGATGATATGGTACATTGGAAGCGCTATCTGGACGAACCACTTGTGCACCATCCGGTAGGTATCACCGGCGATGCGGTCATTCAGCAGATAGGCGATAACTACGTTATGTTTTATTTCGGTGCTTTTTGGCAAGATCGCAAGGGCGCCTTCAATCGTTTCGCTGCTTCTAAAGACCTAGTTCATTGGACGGACTGGGAGGGTGAAAATTTGATCGAGCCTTCTGAACCGTTCGATACCTTGTATGCACATAAATCTTTTGTGCTAAAGTACGAAGGTGTTGTCTATCATTTTTATTGCGCAGTAAATAAGCACGAGCAGCGAGGTATTGCCCTTGCTACGTCTAAAGATCTAGGAAAAAGTGAGCTCCAATTTGTTGCACCACCTGTAAACCCAAAAAGTCAACCCTAAAACCATCAGCAATGTCTAAAGTCATCACTTCTTTTTTCTTTCTTTATCTGTTTACACTGACGCTGTATGGGCAGGAATGGGGTAAAACCCTTTTTAACGATCAATGGAAGTTTCATTTAGGTGATCAGCCCGAAGCAAAATCAGTAAGCTTTAACGACGAAAAATGGCGAGAACTAGCTTTGCCGCATGATTGGAGTATTGAAGGGGCATTTTCGAAAGAACACCCGTCAACTAATCAGGGCGGCGCGCTGCCGGGAGGCATTGCGTGGTACCGAAAGACCTTTCACTTGGCTGATACTGTAGGTGGAAAGCAAGTTTATATCGACTTTGATGGCATTTATCGTGATAGCGAGGTTTGGATTAACGGACATTACCTTGGAAAACGGCCAAGCGGGTACACTTCCTTCCGTTATGATTTAACACCCTATGTGAAGTTCGGTAAACAGGCGAATGTCATTGCTGTTCGTGTTGATAATGGTCGGCAACCTAATTCCCGTTGGTATTCCGGCTCCGGTATCTATCGGAATGTTTGGTTGATAACCAAAAATAAGATTGCCATTGATCATTGGGGCGTCTTCGTAAAGAGCCCTTATGTTCAAAAGGAGCGGGCATTTATCCAACAACAGACCACTTTTAAAAATCTTGGACCTAAAGCTGTATCGGCTGATGTGGTGATTACCGTATTTGATAAGGAAAACAAGGTGATTGTCAAGAAAAATTTTCCGCAGCAATTGTCTTTAGGCAAAAGCGAGGCAAGCTTGGAGGTGCAGGTGCCGCAACCGGTCCTTTGGAGTCCCGAAAATCCTTATTGTTATCAAATAGAAACACAGGTTTACGTTGGAAAGCAATTGATGGATCAATATAAGGTGCCGTTGGGCATTCGTCACTTCGCTTTCGATGCGAAGCAAGGTTTCTCACTCAATGGGCAAAGAAAAAGAATACTGGGGGTCTGTATGCATCACGACCTGGGCGCCCTGGGCGCTGCTGTCAATAAAAAGGCCATGGAGCGGCAGTTAATGTTGCTAAAGGAAATGGGGGCTAATGCCATTCGGATCTCTCATAACCCACCGGCTCCTGAGTTTTTGGATTTATGTGATAGCTTGGGTTTTTTGGTAATGAATGAGGCCTTCGATATGTGGCGTAAGAAAAAGAACAAGTTTGATTATTCCCTCGACTTTGATGAATGGCATCGACAAGATTTGATTGATTTGATCAAGCGTGACCGTAATCACCCTTCGGTTATTATGTGGAGTATAGGCAACGAAATACGGGAGCAGTTTGATAGTACGGGTACGGCACTTACGAAGGAGCTGGTGGCTATTGTTCGTATTGAAGACAGCACCCGTCCTATTACCGCGGCGCTAACCGAAACCCATTTAGAGAAGAACTTCATCGCGCAGGCTAATGCACTGGATATTTTGGGATTCAATTATAAATACGAACAATACGATAGTTTACCGATCAATTTCCACGGACAAAAGTTTATTGCTTCTGAAACCACATCTGCATTAGCAACCCGAGGCCATTACGATTTAGGACACGATACCTTGCGGTTTTGGCCGCCGAGTGCTAAAGAGAAATTTGTCAAAAATGGGAACCCCGACTTTACAGTATCTGCTTATGATCAAGTTGCGGCCTACTGGGGAACGAGTCATGAGCAAGCATGGAAAGCGGTTAAAGAACGCGATTTTATGACGGGACTTTTTGTATGGACTGGCTTTGATTATTTAGGTGAACCGGTGCCCTACGATTTTCCGGCGCGAAGCTCGTATTATGGTATTATTGATCTGGCGGGTTTTCCAAAGGACGTTTATTACATGTACCAAAGCGAATGGACTAATAAGCCTGTATTACACTTGCTGCCGCATTGGAATTGGCAAGCAGGACAAACCATTGATGTATGGGCTTATTTTAACCAAGCGGATGAAGTGGAACTTTTTCTGAACGGTCAATCTTTCGGAATTCGGAGGAAGCAAGGAGATGATATTCACGTTTCCTGGAAGGTTCCTTTTCAACCTGGAACGCTGAAGGCCGTTTCCAGAAAAAATGGGAAAGAGGTTTTGATTAAAGAGATTAAAACCGCTTCCAAACCAGCCCGTATTCAGTTGACGGTAGATAAAAATAAATTACACACAGGAATAAATGATTTGGCTTTTGTGACAGCCACCATCGTAGATAATGATGGTAATCCAGTACCTCTGGCGGATGATGAAATGGTGTTTGATATACAAGGGCCAGGATTCGTAGCAGGAGTTGATAATGGCTTTCAGGCGGATTTATCATCGCTTAAAGGAAACCGTAAACGAGCGTACAATGGGAAATGCCTGGCTATCATCCAAGCGGAATCGAGGACAGGAGAAATTGTTTTAAAAGCAAGTGCGAAAGGCTTGGAAGGAGCGGAGTTGAAACTGGCGGTGATGAAAATGATGAATGAATGATGAATTATGAGGGATGAGTGTTTTTAAATAGCAGTAGTACGGGATGTGATGCCGAACGTTGACAGCTCTTAGCTGATAACTAATAACTAACAGCTAATAACTAAAATAATATGAATAATAGCATTTTTTTCGATCATATCCGTGTTGACAGGTATTCTTCAACACCTAAATATTTGCAGCTTGCGTATGCGATATTGAGTGCCGTTAAAGAGGGAAAATTTCAAAAGGACAATGTATTACCGTCTTTGAATGAACTCACTAACCATTTGGAGATTTCGAGGGAAACCGCGGATAGAGGATACAAATACCTACGGTATTTAGGAATCCTAAAAGCTGTACCGGGAAAGGGGCATTTTATATCAACCACAGAGGTCAATAGTCCGGGTCGCATTTGCTTGTTGGTTAATAAAATCAGTGAAGGGAAGAGTCTTTTTTACCACGAACTGGTAGCGTCATTAGGCAGCCATATTCCGATCGACTTTTATGTATATAACAACGATTTTTTCTTGTTTAAGCGCTTGTTGGGTCAGCGACACGACTATAGCCATTATGTGATATTACCTCATTTTTTTGATAATCAGGAGGAAGCAGAAGCGCTGATTGATTCGCTTCCGAAAGACAGGTTAATCATATTGGATAAGCGTCTGAAACGATTGAAAGGAAACCACAGTACGATTTATGAAGATTTCGAAGGGGATATTTACCAAGCTTTGGAACAGGCCTTGCCCGCCTTGGAAAAATACCACACCCTGAAACTCATCTTTCATCGAAAGAGTTATCTGCCTAATGAAATTAAGCGCGGGTTCAGCAGGTTTTGTCAGCAATACGCTTTTGACCGTGCTATTTTGGATAAGATAGATCATATGGAATTAAATAGTGGCGAGGTATATATCTGTGTAAATGATGATGACATGGTAAATCTATTAGATAAAGTTTCGACATCCCCCTTTGTACTGGGTAAGGATTTGGGCATTATTTCCTACAATGAAGCCCCATTAAAAAAATACATTGCCGGCGGAATAACGACCATCAGTACCGATTACAAACAGATGGCTTCCCTGACCGCTTGTTCTATTAAAGAAAGCACCGCACAACACGTTGCTTTAAATTTTTGCTTACAGCTAAGAGCGTCTTTATGATAGTCAATTTATTCGTTAGGATGAAAATTAAACGGTTCGTTCCAATTTTTTTTATATTGCTGTTCTTTTTCCGTTCTGTAAACGGAGCAGAAATTTGGGTATCTCCGAATGGAAATGATACCAATACCGGTAGTATCGATTCGCCTTTAGCCTCCGTTGGTGCAGCCTTAAGGAAGGCAAGGGAATGGCGGCGTTTACAGGCGAAGGAGGTATTCGGAGGGATTGACATTATTTTACAGGATGGCACTTATAACTTGGATGAACCTATTTTGATTCGTCCGGAAGATGCAGGGACGGCTGATAACCCAACACGCGTTAAAGCTGCTCCTGGCGCCCATCCGATTATCAGCGGAGGTATTAGCTTGCCACCTACTTGGAAGAAAGTAAAAAAAGAGATTGAAGGATTGCCTAAAGCGGCACAAGGAAAAATTTGGGAGATGGAAGCACCTTTAATAGGTGATCAAGTACTTGATTTTAGGCAGCTTTGGATTAATAATCGAAAAGCGATCCGTGCAAGAAGTACGGAGGGTGATAAAATGGAAAGGATATTATCTTGGAATCATCAAGCCCAAACTTGCTGGATTCCTAAGCCTAAATCCATCCATTTCAGCTGGCAACCCGGCATGGAATTCTTTATTCATCAATGGTGGGCGATTGCTGTCTTACGTGTAAAAGAAGCATTTGTTCAAGGAGATAGTGTGCGCCTGTCATTTTTTCAACCGGAGAGCAAAATACAGTCGGAGCATCCCTGGCCTGCGCCATGGATATCAAAGGAGACAGGAAATTCTGCCTTTTATCTCAGTAATTCGATACAATTTTTGGATGAGCCGGGCGAGTGGTATCTTGATAAGCTCCATCGGAAACTTTATTATTGGCCTCAGGAAGATGAGCATTTAGCTACTGCTAAGGTAGTTGTCCCCTATTTGGAAACCCTGCTCCGCATAGCGGGTACCATCGACGCTCCTGTAAAACATATCCATTTTTCGGGCATCAGTTGGCAGCATAGTACCTGGCTTCGGCCCTCACAGCAAGGACATGTGGCCTTACAGGCAGGAATGTACTTGTTGGATGCATATAAACTGAAGATTCCGGGTACACCGGATAAAAAAGGCCTCGAAAATCAAGCCTGGATCGGACGGCCACCAGCTGCGGTGAATGTGTCTTATGCACAGCATACGTCCTTTGATGATTGCCGGTTTGAACACTTGGCCTCTACGGGATTGGATTATCATAAGGCCGTGCAATATAATAAGATCCGAGGAAATCTTTTTCAAGACATAGGCGGGTCGGGGATATTGCTGGGCGTATTTTCGGATGAGGCATTTGAAACGCACTTGCCTTATAATCCGACCGATCGACGCGTGGTAGCATTCAGTAATAGCATTGAGAATAACTTCGTCAAAAACGTAACCAATGAAGATTGGGGATGTGTAGGTATTGGCGCAGGTTATGTTAGTAACACCGATATCCGGCATAACGAAATCAGTGAAATTGCGTATACAGGCATCAGCTTAGGTTGGGGATGGACGCCGACGGTGAATGTAATGGCTAATAACCGTGTTGTCGCCAATAAAATCCATCACTATGCTAAGTATATGAATGATGTAGCCGGTATTTACACCCTATCCGCCCAACCGGGCTCTGTCATTGAAAATAACTACATTGACAGCATCTACACGGCACCCTATGCTCATTTGCCGGAACATTGGTTTTATCTGTATACAGACGAAGGGTCGGCCTATTTTACGGTTCGAAACAACTGGTGTCCGAAAGAGAAATTCTTGCAGAATGCAAACGGCCCTAATAATCTTTGGGAAAATAACGGCCCTATGGTATCGGAAGAGATCAAAAAAAAAGCAGGCTTAGAAGATGCTTATGGTTGGTTAAGGCTTTGGAAAGAGTGATGGTTTAAGTTATAAGTTATAAGTTATAAGTTGTGAGTTGCCAGTTGTGAGTACTTAATATTGTAATGATGAATTAGGAGTTATGAACGATGAATTTTGGGCATAGACCTTATCCCCTAAAGCTTAAAGCTTATTGTCTAAGGGCTTTAACAATTTTTCATGTTGACAGGGCTTTGCGTCTCTCTTTATGTAGAACGATGTTAATAGAAATGTTTCTTTTTAGCAAAACTCCTCCTTGTTTTTAGATGTTATTTCGATAGTCATATTGCTTTTCTACAAATACTTGTTTGTTTATATTAAAAATATATTTAACTTAGTTATGATTTTATAAACAGTTCTTAGCCAGTTAAGTCAAAAGATGCCCTGTAAATTGGGTGTTTGTTACATATAACAACTTAAATTTAAATAACATGCCTAAGCTCTACAAGGCCTTTAAATTATTTTTATTACTGGCGGTGCTAACATCCATATTATGATGTATCAAGCGGCGCAAACGAAATATCTAGATTGATGTACAATGCGGCGGTATCTGTCAATTCTACTTATGATTGTAGTGGTACTGGCGCGGCTTCGGAGGTGAACGATATCGTAAACGCTTTAAAAAACACATTCGGATACGCTTCAACGGCAAAAAAGGCTAATTATGACTACCAAACAGCACTAAACGAATTGAAAAGTTCCAGACCTGTTATTATGACCGGTTATACAACACAAACGGGTTGGATCTTACATTCCTATTCAGGGGACATTGCTGGGTCGCTGACGGCTATCAGGAATCTTCCCTTTGCGGAAATATGTATCTCTTTTTTCATATGAATTGGGGGTGGGGAGGTGAACACAATGGCTGGTTTGGGCTAACCAATGTAAATTCGGGAAATGGAAATTACCAGTATAAAAGGCAGATGGTTATTGGAATAAAAAAACCGTAAATTGTGAAGCAGTTAATCAAACAAATAAAGAAGCAACATGAAAACTATTACAATGGGACTTTTATGTATTGGGATGTCATTAATGGGCTGTGACAAGGATAATGAATGGCCTGCTGCTTCGTTGAATAACGCAGTAATACTTTCCTATTCCACAGCAAACGGAGGTGACTTACTTGATCCAGATACAGAGAATCATATCACTTATGACAATACCGACTTGTATTATGTAAAAAACGGTAAGGAAGAGAAACAATATCACAGTAATTTAGATTTTCCGAAAAATTTTAAGATCAATCATGATTCTAATCGAAATAGATATTATCTGACCGTGTTTTTAAACCACGATGTAGGAGACGGGGAAGTATCCACCAATATTTTAAAATATGAAAATTTTGAACCGGACACCATTCAGGCGATCATACACAAAACAGGTAACAATGTATCCGCCTCAGATATTATTTTGAACGGAAAGCCTATATCTGATGGAGATCTTGATAAAATAGTAGTAGTGAAATAAATTGGATATATTCAATTAGCTACCGCGGGCAGGCTTGATACTTTAAACCAGCCTTCTAAACCAAGCATTGGTGCTTTTATATGTGTTAAGGACTGCTCTCTGACGATAACGATATGGTTAACATCATCGAATGTGTAATGAATCATGTAAGGAAATTTTTTAAATGGCAAGCATCTTACGTCATCATATCTGATCTGAAAGAAAGGCGTCTTGCTTAATATTTTAAAATGATGTTTGACTTTATTATAAAATTTTTTTCCAAGGCCTTGTTTCTGTTCATTATACCAATCAATCGCCTCTTGAATGTCATGGATAACTTCTGGTTCTATTTTGAGTTTAACCCAGAATACGCATTAGCTCATGAACTGCAATGAAATGCTCCTTTACATCCATTTCAATAGCTCATTCGCCATACCCCGGTATGTCTCATTCCTTATTTCATGCCTGTTTTGGATCATTCCCTTTCGTTTTAATTCCTAACGCGTAATCTGGGTTTAAAGGCCATTATTCGACATTAAAATCGTGTTGAATGTCTTCCCAATTTAAAAGTCTATTAGGATTGTTTTTTGATTTGTGCATACGAGCCATAACAATCTTCAAGGCTGTTTTGATCGGCTATCAGTTGTCAGCTTTCAGTCGCACCACCTCTCCTCATAACTAATAACGGGCAAAGGCAACTTTTACAGCTAAAGCTAGTACGTTCGGTTAAAAGTATCATCTGTTGGTTTTCGAAAATGTCGTCTCCAAAATTTTACATCTTGCAGGTGAATGCACTACCGTTCCTGTAAAAGTTTGAAGCGACGAGCTTTATTCACTTTTGTTTGATTTTGATGGAGTTCATGAGCTCACTACGCTCGGTTTTGTTGCTTTTTTGCGGGAAAAAGTAAGAAGAGCTTTGATAATATCCTACACAAGCAAGCAAATATCTTATAGAACTTCAGCGAGTTTAAAACGTAAGTTTGAAGTTTAAACCAGTTTAAGACGTTGATTTTTTAGTGTGAACATAAACCGAATTCAGTGAAATTAATCCGGCGGAATATGCAGCTATTAATTACGAAAAAATTAAGGATTGGTCTTAGTGGTTAAAATCCAGTTTATACCGACTATAAAAGCGAATTATGAATTTTTTACGGCTTACCTTATTGATCAGTTACTTTTCCTTTTATGCGCCGTTATCAGCAGCCGCGTCAGCGTCTGAGAAAGAGCTCGTATTGGTAATACCCCAAAAAATCTCTCCCCGTTTCAGGTATGGTCTTGATAGTTTGAAAAGAGCGCTTCTTACTGTTGGGTATAAAATACAGACTGATTCGAGCGGTGTGATTAAGGCCTATAAAAGACGTTCTTTGCTGGTTGGAAAGCCTTCGGACTTTCGCAGGCAATGGACAGATACAGTTGTCGGGCAAAAGGAAGGATTTCATATTAAACTCCATGAGAATAGCGGCTACATTCACGCGTCGGATGACAGCGGCATATTATATGGTACCCTGAAATTAGTTGAGACCATCCGCGAAAACGGCGGTGCCTTACCCAATAATTTTCAATGTCGCGACCACCCTGAAATGGTATTAAGAGGGACCGCCATCGGTATTCAGAAAACACACTACCTGCCTGGAAGAACGGTGTACGAATATCCCTATACACCGGCGGAGTTTCCATGGTTATATGATAAAAAGCAATGGGTCCGGTATTTGGATATGCTATTGGAAAATCGGTATAATTCGCTTTATCTGTGGAACGGACATCCTTTTGCATCTTTAGTGCGCTTAGCAGAATATCCCTATGCGGTAGAAGTAGACGATGACACTTTTAAGAAAAACGAAGCTATTTTTCGGTTCATCACAGCGGAAGCAGATAAAAGAGGGATTTGGATCATCCAAATGTTCTACAATATTATCCTATCCAAACCCTTTGCCGAGAAGCATCAACTGAAAACCCAAGATCGGAATAGACCCATTATACCGATTATAGCCGATTATACACGTAAGTCGATTGCCGCCTTTGTTGAAAAGTATCCGAATGTAGGCTTGCTGGTTACCCTCGGAGAAGCGATGGAAGGTGTTGGGCAAGACGATGTGGATTGGTTTACGAAAACCATTATTCCCGGTGTACAGGACGGCCTGAAACGCTTGGGATTAACGCAAGAACCACCGATTGTTTTAAGGGCGCACGACACGGATGCTCCCCAGGTGATGAAGGCAGCGCTTCCACTTTATAAGAACCTTTACACCATGGCTAAGTATAATGGCGAAGCCTTGACAACCTATACACCGAGAGGGAAATGGGCTGAGTTGCATCGTACCTTGAGCAAGGCGGCACCGGTGCATATTGAAAATGTACATATACTGGCTAATCTGGAGCCCTTTCGTTATGGTTCGCCGGATTTTATTCAGAAAAGTGTGCAAGCGATGCATCAGGTGTATCATGCGAATGGATTGCACCTGTATCCGCAAGCTTCCTATTGGGATTGGCCTTATGCTGCTGACAAAATCGATGATAAGGGAGATAAACGGCTGTTACAGGTCGACCGCGATTGGTTGTGGTATAAGGCTTGGGCACGCTACGCCTGGAAAGCCGATCGGGATAAAGTTGCGGAGAACGATTACTGGTCGGGTTTATTCGCCGAGCAATTCGGTATCAATAAAGAAGGAGGGCTTGCGTTGGTAAAGAGTTATGAAGAAATGGGAGAAATTGCTCCTAAGCTTCTGCGTCGATATGGCATAACAGATGGTAACCGGCAGACATTAAGCTTGGGCATGTTTATGACACAGCTGATCAACCCCTATCGCTACGGACTTTTCACATTACTCTATGAATCGGAAGCCCCGGAAGGAGAGATGATCATTGACTATGCCAAGAAAGAATGGAACAAAGAGCCGCATTTAGGAGAAACTCCGATGCAAGTGGCAGATGAAGTGGAAGAACATGGTAAAAAAGCGGTAAAGTGGATTGACGAAGTGCAGGGCAAAGTGCAACACCATCAAGGAGAATTTCAACGGATTCGCAATGACATGCATTGCTATCAAGCCTTAGCTAACTTCTATGCGGAGAAAGCAAGAGCTGCAATTTCGGTGTTACGGTACAAATATTCGAACGATATAGCTGATCTACAGAAAGCCTTACCTTATTTGGAACGAAGCGTCGAACATTATCGTCAGTTGACAACATTAACACGCAAAACTTATTGGTATGCAAACAGTATGCAAACTACCCAACGTAAAATTCCTATTCGTGGAGTGGACGGAAGATACAAAACTTGGGAGGAGCTGCTGCCGCTTTATGAAGAAGAACTGGCTCATTTCAGGCAACAGATTGATTCGTTGAAAAAAAATCCCAGAAGAGCAGATGTTGCAATCAATCAGCTTCATTCGGTAGAAGTTCAATTGGAAGATAAAGGACTAGCCTATTATCCTTTGAGAAAAGGAGCTGTACCATATACCAATCAGGCAGACACCATATTGGATTTAGCGCCCGATTTAATGAGCTTAAAAGGTGTTCGTCGCAAAAACCTGATTGATACCTTGACAAGCATTCGCTTTAGTACAGCGAAGCCTGTTAAGTTATTGGTAGGTTATTTTAGGCAAAAGGATCTTGCCTTCGGAGCAGAACGAAGCGCTAACTCGTATGCTCCGGCACCGGATTTGGAACACGATGCTTCTGCCAACGATTACGGGCAGTCGGAAGTATTTATTGCCAATGCAATAGCGTTGGGCAATCATCCCCCTGTCGACATTCATAGCTATTCCTTTGATGCTGGCAAGCATAGTTTAACCCTACCGAAGGGACAACTCTTATTATTAGGGTTTATAGATGGAACTACAGAGCTAAAAAATTATGACGCTAATATTGGTGTGTCACCTGATGAACGGAACATCGATTGGTTATTTGAGTAATATGAAAAAACTTGCTTGTTGTTTCTTATGGATGCTTTTATTGCTTGCTTGTTCGGCTTTTATACCACAAGGCGGGCAGGAGAATCAATTTGTACAGCTTGTATTGAACGGGGATGATACGATATCCGCTAATTTAATGGGCGATTTGTTGAACAAAGCAAAAAACGGAGGCCGCTTATACCAATGGAAAAACCGTCTTTTATTTTATGGAAAGGAAGAGGAGGCTACAGCTTTCTATGAGCAGTGTAAAATACGCTTGCCAAAAGTCGAGGTGACATTAGTCCGCGAGCCTTTTTATGTGTTTGATCGGACGCGATGTATAAACGGTAAGGAAGATGAAGGAAAGCGAGATCATATTATTCTATCGGCCAATCTGGTTGCTGATAGTGTCAAGCAACGATCGTATCTCGACTATCACCGTCGGCAATTCGATGAATGGCCGGAAGTATCCGAGGGTTTTTGCCGCGCAGAATTTCAGCAGGTGCTTTTATTCAAGACTGGTCGGCAGCTACTATTGGTCATCGATATTCCGGAAGGAGCGGATTTTGAAGAACTCAATAAAAGAACAGTGGAAAATAATCCAAAGGTGGACGAGTGGAACCATTTGATGTCTACCTATCAAGAAGGCCTGCCTGGCACGAAAGCAGGCGAGGTGTGGGTGCGTTTTAGAGTGATGAGTGACGAGTGACGACAGGCAACTGACAATGGACAACCAATAACGAAAAACGAATAACAATAGCAACCATGTTAAAAGTGGGAATTTTAGGTTTAGGTGAAGGGCGTAGTACGATTTCTGCGGCCCTGAACAGTTCAAAAATTGAATTGGTAAAAATGTGTGATCTGAATGAAGCGCTTTGTAAGCAACGGGCAGAGGAATTTAATTTTCATGCATACACCACAGATTACAGCGATTTATTGGAAGATGAAACCATCGAAGCGATCGCTATTTATACACCTGATAAGTTCCATGCGGAACACGTAAAACTTGCTTTAAGGCATGAAAAACATGTGGTTTGTACGAAACCCTTTATTGATAATTTGGCTGATGCCAAGCCCTTATTAGAGTTAGCGCAGTCGAGCGGAAAAAAAGTTTTTATCGGACAAAGTTCGCGTTTTTTTGAGCCCATGAAAAGGCAGCGTGCCGATTTTGAAAAAGGTGTAATTGGTGACCTGATTACCATAGAAGCTTATTATCATGCTGATCATCGTTGGTTTTTAGCGAAACCATGGTCTTTAGAATCTAATTTCAAATGGTTGTATGGCGGCTTAAGCCATCCGGTAGATTTTATACGTTGGTATCTGCCGGATATTGAAGAGGTAATGGGGTACGGGATGTTAAGCAGTAACGGGAAAGCGGGAGGATTAAAAAACGAAGACACGATGCACTTCATTTTCAAAGCAAAAGATGGCCGTATAGCGAGAGTCAGTGGAGCCTACACAGGGCCAATTCAACCCGTAACACGGGATAGCGAAATGAGCTGTATTCTGAGGGGAACAACAGGCTGCAGTCAGGGTGACTATATGGATTTGCGTTATGCCGTCACCACCGCTGAGGGAGAGGAAAAGATAATCACTTGGGAACATAAGCTAAAACACTATTTCCGATTTGAAGGAAAAAGCCATCACGCCGGTGAGTACCAAAACTACCTCGAATACTTCGCCGATAATATAGCCGCCGGGACCACTGCTTATCCTGATATTGCGGAAGGTATCGGTACCGTTATCTTATTACAAGCGATGGACCGTTCATTACGCCTTGGATCCCCAGTAAAGCTACAGGGACTATATGATGAATTCGGTTTAGAGAACCCCATTAGATAAGGATTGAATGATGGAAAGTATCGCGTCAAAGCTGACCTTGGTTGATTATGTAATTATCATTGGGTATATCGCATTATTGCTTATCATTGGGCTTCAATCCAGTCTTAAAACAAAACAAGAAGAATCCTTATTCCTTGCAAATAAATCATTAGGCTGGGCGAGTATCGGCTTTAATATGTGGGCTACGAATGTGGGGCCATCCATGCTTTTAGCTTTTGCCAGTATTGGATATACCACGGGGATTGTGGCGGTAAATTTCGACTGGTATGCTTTTGTGTTTTTATTGTTGTTGGCGCTGGTTTTCGCTCCCCGCTACTTGGCCGCGAATGTGATGACGTTACCGGAGTTTATGGGGAAACGTTACGGCGATACAACACGCAATATATTGGCTTGGTATTCATTGGTAAAAATGTTGATATCATGGCTATCTCTAGGGCTTTTTGCGGGAGGTTTCCTGATTCGTCAGGTGCTGGGTATTCCGATGTGGATTTCAGTGGTGGTACTTGTCTTTTTTGCGGCCTTCTTTACTTACATCGGTGGATTAAAAACCATTGCCCGTATCAATATTTTTCAGATGCTGCTGTTAATTGCGGTATCCTGCTTGCTAACCGTACTGGGATTACATCAAGTGGGGGGCTTTTCTGCCTTATATCAGGGAGTACCTAGTGGATTCTGGAACCTCATACGGCCCGCATCCGATCCTGATTATCCCTGGCATGCTATTCTTCTAGGCTATCCGGTTGCTGCGATTGCTTTCTTTTGTACGGATCAGGCGATGGTGCAATCTGTTTTAGGAGCGAAGAACCTGGAACAAGGGCAGCTAGGGGTCAATTTCATCGCTTGGTTAAAAATATTGTCGCTCCCTCTTTTTATTCTTACCGGCGTGCTATGCGCTGTGCTACATCCCAATTTGACAGATCCGACCCAGGCTTATATGACCATGGTGACCAACCTTTTTCCAACCGGGCTCAATGGATTGGTGATCGTGGTCTTGATAGCGGTATTGGTAGGGACAATAGGTTCTTCCTTAAATTCGTTGAGCACGGTTTTTACGATGGATATTTATGTCAAACGCCTGAATCCTACGGCTGATAAAGCGCAGATTGTTCGGGTAGGCCGACTAACAATTCTTGTAGGCTGTCTGTTTGCTATTATGATGGCTTTGGCGATTGACGAAATTAAAGGACTCAACCTCTTTGATGTTTTTCAATCGGTACTCGGATTTATTGCACCACCCTTATCCGTTGTATTTCTTTTAACCGTATTTTGGAAACGGACAAGTCGCTTAGCCGTTAATTTTGTACTTTCCTTGGGGTCCGCTTTCAGCCTTGGTATAGGGGCCTGCTATCTATGGGTATTTACGCCGGATAGATATACCTTTTGGCCACATTATCTGTTGCTGTCATTTTACATTTTTGTTATCTTGATGGTAGCGGCGCTCCTACTTTCATTCGTTGGGAGAAAGGAAGACTTGCCAGTGGTACCTTATCTGGCTGTTAAAACAACGAAGACAGTTAAATGGGCCTGGGGAAGCTTAATAGTAGTGATGGTGTTGCTTTATACCATTTTCAGTGGGCATTAGTAATCTTGAATATCTGACTCAAATTTGCTAACTTTGAATGTAGCATTATTTTGTTGCATTAATGAAAGGATAGTCATGGACGCAAAGCAACAGGAATTATTAAATCGTATCACGCTAATACCGGGATTGATGGGAGGGAAGCCGACTATCAGAGGGCTAAGATTTCCTGTAAGTGATATTTTGGAGCTGCTTGCAAGCGGGCTTTCAGAAGAGGAGCTTTTGGAGCAACATCCTATACTGGAAAAGTTGGATATACAGGCGGCGTTATTATACGCTTCGTTAAAAGTTAAAAATACAGCTGTGATTTATGCGGCTTGATTGGGAAATCTGGTTACTACGTTCTTCGGTTTGCTCAACTTTTATCAAGAACCTTCCCGTAAGGAAAGCTTGAGTGCCTTTAAAACTAACTAGTAATGAAAAAAGTTGATTAGAAAAAACGTTCTTTTAATATAAACACCTTCATCTATATGTTAAAAGCGAAACCGACCAACGGGAGTTCACCGAAGGTAATCCCTGTACTTGTCAAGCGATTACATTGCATATGATAAGTTTTTACTTAAATTTGTAACTAACTATTAAGGAGTGACGTATGAAACTAATACTCGACGTAAAAGAAAGCAAGGCAGAAATGCTCATCGCATTACTCAAAGACTTACCATACGTAAAAGTAAAACAAATGGACGAAAAAAGCAGTCAGTTTCTTACAGATTTGCAGGAAGCTGTTGAAGATGTAAAGCTTATTAAAGCAGGTAAGTTGAAAGGGAGACCTGTGGAGGAATTACTCGGTGAGTTATAAAGTTATCACTATTCGATCCTTTGATCGCCAGATCAAACGCCTAATTAAAAAATACGCTTCGCTGAAATCTGACTTAATAGTGTACGTCTTCAAACTAAATTAGACACATTAGGATGAAACCTTAAGGAGACTTTCGAGTTATAAATTTATTAATTTTTG
>NZ_SBJH01000104.1 GCF_004368405.1 Olivibacter sp. XZL3 | reverse complement strand
CGATAAAAAGCTTTAGGATTGCTTTTTAGACCGTTGAAACCCCTGTTTTTTGTCTCGAAAATTTATTTTGGACAGCTCTGATTTTAGAAAGAAGATTTAAAAATGATGAAGAAGAAATATATTTTTTTAAATGCCTAAAGCCTCAAATACTTTCTAAACTTATCTACTATAATGCCATATTCAAAATTGAGACAAAAAAGCCATTTGGATGCGAGAAAACTCTCAGGAAATACCTGCATAAAGAGTTGGAGAAGCTAAAGCGATTCTTTGACAATAACCTGGAATTTTATAAATATTACAGGACAAACAGTACCTATTTAGACCATAAATATTTTGTTCGGGGCAAACACGACATCAAATTAAGCTTGGACACTTTTTATTTTGAAGCCGACCACAGCTTTTCCACCTCACACGATTATAAGGTTGCCAAGATTATTGCCAACGATATGATACAGGTGTATCTTGAAGGCCAGCTATATAACAAATCACAGGGGAACAAATTGATGACCCCGCCAAATCTCAAGTGGACGGGTAGTAAGGTAGCATTGATAGAGTTGGTTTATGCGTTGTATTATCAGGGGGTATTCGACAACGGGAACACCGATATACGATTGATAGCCAAATATTTCGAAAGCACTTTTAATATTAACTTAGGTAATTTCTACCAGACTTATTTGGAATTGCGAAGCCGGAAGATGAACCGCACGAAATTTCTTGATGCACTTCGTGAGGAACTGATACGGAGAATGGACGAGCAGGACGAAAAGTAGTTAATGACAACTAAAGTAAAAACGGGGACTTGCAGCCCCCCGTTTTCTTTTTATTAAGCAGTTTGCAATTTACAGCACACCACGAGGTAAATGAACGCCTTTAACCCGTACAATCGCCTCCGAATTATGTTGACTTTGCTTTTCAACTTTCTCGGATTGTCCAGCCGAAGTTTCTGTATCCGGTTTGATAGATAGCTGTATTTTTCTTTCAACAGCCGCCAGTTCCGTTTTAAGGTCGCTTAATGCCTGCTCTTTCTTCCATGTGCCGTTCACCACTTCCTGAAGAACAGGCAGGTCTTTTTGCAATTCCGTGATTTTCTTTTGCTCCTGCTCCAAAATACGGGGTATCTTTTCAAGGGCATTCAGGAAGTTGAGCGATGCCGTTTTTGCATCGGTCGCCATTCTGCCATTATTGAACGTGTACTTGATATTGCCCTCCCCCTGTACAAAGAAGCGGTTGTCCTTAATATTCACGCCGTCTTTTTTAGAGACTTCCGTTTTCACTAAGAGCGTAAAACCATACAACGTACCGATTTCCTCATATTGCCCTTCGGTACGGGCTTTTTCGGAAAGCTGGTTGAGCTTTGCGCCAATCTGTTTTACATCGGCATTCGGTGAAAGCCCGATAAGCTGTACAGGATTAAGCATTTCCCCGTCCTTGTTTTTCTGAATACGCTTTTGCAGGTTTTCGAGGTCAAGGCTCATACGGTCAAAACGTGATTGTGTACTTTCCAATGTAGCCACAGCATCTTCCAGCCTGTATTTGGAAGTGAGTTTGGAGCGGTTGTGCGCCTGCCGTTCGCTTTCCAGTCCGGCAATTTGTTTTTCCAGTTTCGCCTTTTCCAAAAGGTCTGTATTGCCCGAAAGTATTGCCACGTATTCGGAGTAATTCATACCCGTTTTTTCGTCCATACCACCCTCATCAATGGTACGTTTGCCGAGGCTGTTGCTTTTGAGTTGTTCGATAAACACCTGCTTATTATACAGCGTATTGAATTTGTAGCTGTCCAGCGATTTCTCCACCGCATAAATAAAAATATCTACCATATTATCTGCAAAGAATTTAGCAATTTCATTGCCTTTACGGATAGCCCTGCCATCCCTTTGGGCAAGGTCTGAGGGTCGCCACGGTATATCCAAATGGTGAACGGCAACCGCCCGTTTCTGTGCGTTCACACCTGTACCGAGCATTTCGGTAGAGCCAAACAGCACCCGTATTTTACCCTCGTTTACATCCCTGATGAGTTCCTTACGTTGCTTTTCGTTTTTAGCTTCCTGAATAAACCGTATCTCATGTGCAGGGATGCCGTGGTCTTCCACCAGCTTGCGCTTGATTTCAGAATAGACATTCCATTCGCCGGGCTTGTAAGTGCCGAGGTCGGAAAAAACGAACTGCGTCCCTTTCTGTGAATTGTATTTGTTATAGTATTTAGCAAGGTTTGCCGCACAATGCGAGGCTTTGTTATCGGGATGGTCTTCGTACTTCCGGCTAATCATCCGCATATCCAGCGACATCTTACGGGCGTAGTCTGTCGCAATCAGCATCTTTGCCTTTTCCTCACTTTCGCTTAGCGGAGGTCTGCCCAAAAGTTCGGCTTTGCCCGTTTTGGCAAACTCCATTAGCTTTTGGATGAAAACCTCCTGCTCCGGTGTGGGCGGGATATGGTAGAGTATCTCGTTCTTTTCGGGGCGGTCTATGCCAATATCCTTTGCTGTCCGGTAGTCCGTAATTTCCGAATAGAACTGCGCCAGTTCCGGCACTTTGATGAAGAAGCGGAAGCGTTCTTTTGATACGATGTTGTTCGCCACCGAAAATTCATAGTCGGTGGTCTTACGGGCGTAAATGGCAGCCCACGCATCAAAACAGTTGATGCCCTGTTTTTCCATTGCCTTTGGGCGCAGGTATTTAAAGAGCAGATACAGTTCCGTAAGCGAATTGCTAATGGTCGTACCGGAAAGGAACGTTGCGCCCAGGTCTTTGCCGGTACGCTCCTGTATGGTGCGGATGGCGAATAGTAGGTTCAATGCTTTTTGGCTGCCTGCCATATTGCCCAATCCCGCTACACGCTCGTGCCTCGTATTGAACATGAGATTTTTAAAACGGTGGCTTTCGTCCATTAAAATGTGGTCAATGCCCATCATTTTAAAGTCCACAACATCATCCTTACGGTTTTCGATGTCATGCTCCAGCGTTTTTAACCTAACCTCTAAATTCTGTTTACGGACAATGACCCCCTTGAGCATCCCTCTTGAAACTTCCTTGCCCTGCGCTTCCAAAGCGACAAGGTTATCTTCCACGCTTTCCAGTTCTGCCTCCAATATCTGCTTTTGCATTTCGGGCGATTGCGGTATCATTCCGAATTGGTCATGCGTTAAGATGATGCAATCCCAATCGTTGTTTTTTATATCCCCGAAAATGCGCAGGCGTTTCTTTGGTGTAAAATCTTCCTTGCCGGGATATAGTATTTTGGCGTGGGGATAGGCTTTGCGGTAGGTTTCCGCTATCTCATGCACATTGGCTTTTAAGCCGATGATTATCGGTTTGTGCGCCAGCCCCAAACGCTTCATTTCCTGTGCCGCCGTACACATGATGAGCGTTTTACCTGCACCCACTTCGTGGTCGCAGATAGCACCGCCGTTCATCTTAATCATCCAAACGGCATCCTTTTGGCTTGGGTACAGGTCTTCGATACCCAACGCCTTGCGGTCAAGCCCCGGAAACTCCTGATGGCTGCCGTCATATTGCGGACGAACAAAACAGTTAAAGGTGTCGTTGTACTTATCGGTCAGCCGTTGCTTAAATTCATCGTTCTGCGCAAAGAGCCAGTCCGAAAACTCTCTGCGTATCTCGTCAATTTTGGTGTTCGCCATCTGTATGGCTTCCATATCCCGCACCTTGACCTCCCTGTCATCTACCATTACCTTTTTGGTGATGTCAGGCGTGGTATTGACAAGGGCGTGTTTCAACAGGTTAATGCCGTCAAACGTCCGGCTTTCGGATTTGATAGCATATTTTTCGGAGATATGGATATTCTTACGGTCGCAATGGATAGAAAAATCATCGGAACTTTCGGAATAATGAATGCGGACGTCCGTATCGAACAGGTGTGATGCAAAACGGTTGTAGATACCCGTAGGTATCCAGCGTTCGCCGAGGTTAAAATCGAGTTCTTCAAACCCTATCCTGCGGGGCTTGGCTTCTTCGAGGGCTTTAAGGCTTTCCGCAGCTTCTTTGTCTTCCGGTTGTCCGGCAAGGTATGCCTGTACCTCTGCGGCTTTCTCAACCACATTGCCCGAAACCCATTTTTCGGCAATCTCGTATTGCTTTTGTACAGGATTGTAAAAGATGCGGCCATGCAGCGCATCTTTTACAATCCTCGCCGGACATTCCGCTTATCTCCGACATGTAGCCCAAATCCACCGTTCCGTACTTATTGAGCGATGCCGCCAATGCTTCGTCCGGGTTGTCTGTTGCCAGTGTTGCGGTTGAAAAACTTACAGGCTGGCGGAATATATCAGCCTTATGCACTACACCGCCCACCACACGTTCCAAGTAGGGTATTTCCTTGCCTGCGCTGTCGGTCTTGATGAGCTTGATATTATCGGCACTGTTCAGGTTGCCGTATCTCTTTACAAAGTCATCATAGAGGCTGTTCAGCGTTTTCCGTTCTTCTTTATGTTCGGTATGAAATTGCGCTTCCTGACTATAGAGTCGCTGATAAACATCCCTTAGACCTATATAGGCTTCGGTTCTACCTTTCTGATTGGGTGGCAATGATAGCGGGTGAAATACCGCTGAATTGTTTTCTAAATCTACATCCCGCAAATGCCCGACAAAACCCTTATCCACCACAAGGCAATCATCCCTGTGGAATGATTGGAGTTCGCCGGAGTACGGCGCAGGTTCGGGGAGTATGGTATCAATAACGGGAGCAGGTTCTTTTTTGGGTATATCCTCAATTTCCCCTTTACTATTAATGCCGATAGCCGAAAACAAATCGCCGATTTCGGTCGGGCGTTCGTTTGTCCGAGGTGTAGCAGGAGGCTTGGGCGTTTCCTCTTTTGGTGTACGCAAGGGGATGTAATCAAATAACCCCGGTTGTTGCGGGCGGTTGACCGCTTTTTTCTTGGTAACGGTCGTTCTTATCCTGACCTTTTTCGGCAGGTCAATTACTGTTGCCTGTGGTGCGCCAAAAAGGTCGAACAAACTCAACTGTACTTCTTCCTGCATTGACGGTGTATCTGCAACCACCGTCATGCTTGGCTGTGGTTGGCTCGTTGTCGGTTGAGTCGTTACAGGAGTTGAGATATTGAGCGATGCGGGTTGCGGTATTTCCTCCCTGACTATCTCCTTAGCCGGCTGTGTGGGTGTAGGGTCAGGTGTGGGGGTAATATCCGATTGTAGCGCAGGCTCATCGGGCGAAAGCCCTTTGTAAAGGTTCAGGTTTAAATTGTCTTTAAAATCGGCAGACAATATTTTCTTCGCTTCCTTTGCAATTTCGGCTATACCGCCATCATGCACATATACGGTATAGGGTTTGCCGTACAGGTCAGTAGATTGTATGATTTGATTGAAGACAACCGGAGAGGTGTAATACACAAAATCATTCAAATGGTCGTTATGCTTGGTCAATTGGGTGTTGCAAAAATCTTTCTCCAATTCCGAAAGACCTTGTTTGCCCATGTTCTTTTGGAGTACGATAAGGTCGGTTCCGACTTCGGTTCCGGCGTAATCCATAAAGAGATTGTTCGGTAACCGTACCACCGAAACAAGGTTATGTTCTTTCATCAATGCCTCACGGATAGGCTTGTTACTTGGACTATCCAGTACGCCCTGTGAGGTGATGAAAGCGAGCATACCACCATCCCGTAACGTATCGGTTCCCTTTAGGAAAAAGTAGTTGTGGATGCCCCTTGCTGCCTGCGCCCTTGCAGGGTCATTGCCCCGTGAATAGGAAAGGTCAAAGACCGAACTTGTGCCAAATGGGATATTGCTGGCAACTACATCATAGCTGTTCAGCTCCCTTTCGGATATTTCTTCAAAACCGCTGATGCGGATATTCCTGTCAGGGTATATCTGTTTAAGGATTTTACCCGTCAGCAGGTCTTTTTCATAAGCCGTAACCTGTGGTACGCTCTTATCTGTAAAAGACTGGATAAACCCACCAACACCCGCCGATGGCTCCAAAAACTTTTGTATCGCAATCCCATTTTCTTTGAATACATCGGATATTGTATTGATAATTTCGGGCGGGGTATAAAACGCCGTGAGTACCGAACTGCGCAGGCTGTCCACGTAGCGTTTGTATTGCCTTTCGTCTCCGGCATTTTCTTTCAGTACCCGGTGGAGTTCCTGCGTTTCCTCAAAATAGGTTCGTTCGTAGTCTTTCCATTGCTTTATATCTACCGGATGCGCTGCGGGGTTTAAGATGAATTTCAGCCCGCCAAAACCACTGTACAGCAAAAGCTGCTGCCGTTCGGTTTCGGTAGCTTGGCGTTTTTCCTTTTCCAACCTGAACATAACCCGCAACGCCTCAATATTCTGCTTCAGGTGTTCACGTTGATTAAATGCCATAGTCCTCGATATGAATGGCTATGGTTCCGGTAATCTCCGTATAGAGCAGGTCGTGGTCGGTGGTATAGGCAAAGTCATCCGTCAGCACGTATTTGGCAAATACGGGTTCGCATATAGGGAGCATCTTTAATGCGAATGGGCGCAATTCCTCGTCTAACATGATGCTGTTAAACTCGTTGCAGACCACTTGAAATACGGTGTCGAACTTGGAATAGTAAAGCCCCTCAAAGAGTATATAATCTGCGATATGGTCACACTGCTCAATGGGGTTTCCCGAACGGAATGCACCCTCGTAGGCGTTTGCCGCCCACTTGGAGCGTTGCTCGATAAATTGTTTGTCGCTTGCTTTTTCGGGGAAGCTGGTGTTCAGTAACTCCTGTAACCTTAGCGTAAAATAAGAGAGGTCTTTTTGCTGTGTACTCATATTGATTTTGTTTAAAATTTTCAATGAGCAGCTAAAGTATTATGGTAACAGACTGCCGTACCAAAAGCGGTAGGGGTTGGCTTTTGGTGGCAGGATTTGACCGGGTAACGGTTTGCTGTATAGGTTTAGGTTATTGAAGAATACCTTTACATGGTATTCAGGAAACTAAGCATTTTGCTTGCCTCTGCGCTCATTTTGGAAAAAGCAAACCACTTTTTGCCCAAATCCTTTAATGATGCTCCAATATGGTACAATTCTGAACCGTCAATAATGAGGAAACGGTCATGAGCATGAGTAAAGGTTTGAACGGTTATAGCCGGGTATTGGCTGTTGTAGCGTTGCAAATCGAGTTGTAGCTGGTTGCTGATGCTTTTGGTATAAATGGTGGCTGATACGGATTGCTCACGCTTTCCGAGTAGCGTAAGCACCGTATCGTCCACATAGTTGTCAATAAGGATGATTGACCTTTGTGCGCTCCGTATAATGTCGGCGACAAAGGTATAGGCATCGAATATCTGCCCGTCATAGAAAATGCCCCTTTCGCTGTGCAGCTTGCCGCTTTCCAAGGCCTTAAAGATTTCTTCAAATTTGCCATCCGCTTCAATCTGTTTGAGTTCGATTTTATCCATTCTTGAAAATAGCACGGAGTTCCCCATAAGCATTTTCCGCATTTCCACAAAGGCATTCATAATCTCGATGCTGACTTTAACCGCAATATCGCTGCGCAATACAGCGGATAGCATGGCTACGCCCTGTTCGGTGAACACGTAGGCTAAATAACGCCGTCCGCCCCGCCCGGCGTTTGAGGTTCCAATTTGGAACGTCAAAGTTTCGCTTTCCTGTTCCGTCAGTCGGAAACAGAATGTTTCGGGAAAACGTTCAATATTCCGTTTTACGGCTTTGTTCAGGTTTTTGGTTTCGACCTGATAAAGCATAGCCAGGTCTTTGTCGAGCATGACCTGCTTGCCCCGTACCGTGTAGATAAGGTTTTCTATCTCTTTACGGCTTATGATTGCGTTGCTGTTCATTTCTTTTTGTATGTGCTGTTGTCAAATTCAAACGAGGTTTCGCTGTTATCTTTCAGCACGATATGGGCATCGAACTTTTTGCCCGCCTTGCTTTTCATGCCCTTTATAAGGCTTGTCTTTCCTTTGTTTACAAGATTTTCCACTTCGCTAAGGCTCAACTGTACTCCGCAGATGTTGCGGAACAGGAGCCAGTTACACGCTTCATCGGGGCATTTGACCACCTTATCCCTGATGAACAGTTGATGGCTTTTGCATTTGGGGCAGGTCAATTCAGGCTGGTTTTGACCTGCAATGTTCATGCTTAATAATTCCTGAGTAACGGAGGAAGCATAGGCTTTCATGGATTGGTGAAAATCCGTAGCATCTGCCTCGTTGTTTTCAATTTTCTGCAAAGCCATTTCCCATTCGGCGGTCATGGCTACATCAGCAATCCTTTTGTCCTTTACCACCTCGTAAACCTGTAATCCCTTTTCAGTAGGAATAAGGGATTTCTTTTCACGCTTGATATAATCCCGCTTAAAAAGCGTTTCGATAATGGCGGCTCTTGTAGCGGGCGTACCAATGCCGATGCCTTGCAGGGCTTTCCGTTCGTCCTCGTTCGCTATTTCCTTTCCGGCATTTTCCATTGCGGACAATAGACCCGCTTCGTTATACAGCACTGGCGGTTTGGTTTTCTTTTCCAATACGGATGCCTCTTTTATTTTCAGTTCATCGCTGACCTTTAAATCGGGCAATTCCTGTACAGGCTCACCGTCTTCCTCCTTAAAATTTCCTTTGATGCCCCGCCAGCCCGGTTCTAAAATTTTACAGCCTTTCAGCGTAAAATCGTAGTGCAAAGCCTGTAACGTAATATCTGTTATTTCTTTGGAGCAGGCTTGCGATAATGCTTCCAGCAAACGCAGAGCAATCATATCGTATATGGCTTGCTCATTCAATGGCAAGGTGGACGGCACTGTTTCGGTGATAAGCAAACCGTGATGGTCTGTTACCTTTACATCGTTCACGATACGTTTATTGAAACGACCCCATTTCAGTTTTTTAACGGCTTCCTTATACGGAGCCCTTGCTTCCAGCGACCTCACCAATGCAGGTATTTCCGCCCAAATATCTTCGGGGATATATTTGCTCCCTGTGCGTGGATAGGTGATAAGTTTCTTTTCGTACAGGCTTTGGGCAATGTTCAATGTTTCTTCGGCTGTTAAAAACAACCGCTTGTTGGCTTCCTTTTGCAAACCTGTCAGGTCGAACAGCAAAGGCGGTTGCTCCGAAACGGTTTTGTTTTCTACTCCCGTAACCGTAGCAGTTCCGGCACGGCCAACGGCTTTAAGCATATTGTCTGCCAGCTTCTTTTCTTCCCATTTGGTTTTGGAAAGGCTCTTAAAGTCCACAAATTCTTTGCGGTGTCCTAATTGTATCTGCCAATACTTTTTGACGTTGAAGTTTTTGTTTTCCAGATACCGTTTACAGATAAGGGCAAGCGTGGGCGTTTGTACACGTCCGAGCGAGTACACGCCACGCCCTGCAATGCTCAATGCCTGCGAAGCATTGATGCCGACAAGCCAGTCGGCTTGGCTCCGTCCTTGCCCGGCTTGATAAAGACCGTCAAAATCGCTTCCGGCTTTCAGGTTATCAAACCCTTGCTTTATGGCTTTTTCGGTCAGTGAGCTTATCCACAGGCGTTGAAAAGGCTTACTACATTTTAGGTATTCATAAATGTACCTAAAGATGAGTTCGCCCTCACGCCCGGCATCGGTAGCCACGATGATGCTGTCCGAGCGGTTAATGACCTGCTCTATGATTTTCAACTGCTTTACCGCTCCGCTATCGGGAACGTATGCTTTATCCTTTTTCACTTTTCGTACCGTCAGTAAAAAAGGGTTTGGTAAAATGGGCAGGGCTTCCCTTTGGAAACCCGGCAATCCGTAGTCTTCCGGCATAGCCAGCCCGACCAAATGCCCGAATGCCCATGTAACCTGATAGCCGTTGCCTGTCAGGTAGCCATCCTTTTTGTCGGTGGCTCCCAGCAGGGCGGCTATTTCACGGGCTACGCTTGGTTTTTCCGCAATAACTGCTTTCATATCTTTTCCTTATTTAGTGATTATCTTTTGATGCCTTTGGACTTCGCCGTTTTGGGCGGCTCCTGCTTTTCCTGCTGCTGTTTGTTGGCAGGCGCAGTTTGCTGGGATTTTAACGGCTCATTGATATGCTTGGTAGCCTCGTTGGTCTTTCCCTCCGAATTGACGGCGGCCTGTGTTTTATGGGCTTCTGCCGGAACAATCTTGTCTTTCAATTTGTCCGGGTTCCTGAAACTAAACTCATAGTCGCCTGTTGCGGAGTTTAGATTAACGTAACCCTTATATGGTTTTCCTTTTCTATCCTTGAAATCCGAGACATAAATCGTCTTGCCCTCCGTGAGCTTTTTGTACTGCTCACCGCTAAATTCCTTGCCCCTGAATAGTTTTGGATTATCCTTCGATTGCGCATGCTGTTGGTTTTGGGATTGTTTGTAGTTTGCACCCCTGTCAAAAAGGTATTCAGGGTAACGCTTATCCGCATTGTACTGAACATCGCTATCGAAAGTTTTTCCTTTCTTGGAAACCATACCTTCTAAATAGATGGCTTTGCCCTCGTATAAGTCTTTCTTTTGTTCTTCATTTAGCTTCACACCGCCAATTTCATCCGGCACTTTTATCCAGTCTTGCCGTAAGGCAATAACCTCGTTTGTCAGCTTGTCAATACTAAGAATGGACGGAACTTTTTCACCTGTCTTGGGATAGGTCAAATCCACCACACGCCCCATGTTTCCGGTGTTGAGCAGGTTATCCTTGTCCTCTTTGGTAAATTCGTGACCAAAGAAAGGAGCGTTAAGGTTCGGTTCGTGGCGGACACCATACATGACAAATACGGGCTTCCCGTCTTCTCCGTTTTGAAGCCCCAATCTTGCTTCCGAACGGATAATGGCTGAACCGAAATTGATACCCACGGGATATACTTTGTTGGTTTTGTAGCCTTTTAACAGCGTGTCAAGCGCACCGTCTTTTTCAAGCCTGTCTTTGCTTATCCCGATTTGCTCTAAAGTTTTCCAATCAATGTCCTCTGCCTTGTAGCGGTAATCGCTTTTTTCCGGCGTTGCCTGTGGTGTCTGTGTTGCTTGTGTAGTTTCCATATCTTTTTTGCTTTCCTGTTTATTTTCCTGCTGCTGTTCCTTTGGCTCTTTGACCTCATGTTTAGCCATAACCGCCTCGCCCTCTTTGGTGGGGGCATTAACCTGTTGCTGAATTTTTTGGGCTGTTTCAACTGCTTCCTGTGCAGATACTTTAAAGAATGAAAAGCGAGTGGGGTCTTTTAGCTGCCGCCAAAAGTTGGAGAAGAAATTGGAAAATAAATCCCCGCTCTTATCCACCCGCATGAACTCGCTTTGGTTCTTTCTGTCGGCATCAACGGTTTTCAGGTTGCCGTTTTCATCAATACCCGTAACCGCCTGGATTTTCTTTTTCTCTTTGTCCATGACCAGCAAAACATCCGAAAGCTGTTCGGGGGCTTGCTGTGTATTTTGCGGTGTCTCTTGTTTTGGATTTTCAATTGTCTGTTCGCTCATAATATTGATATTTTAAATGTTACCGTCCGAAAATAATGGAAGCGGGTACGGCTATGCCGTACCTGTCTTTGAGTGGCAGTATTTGTCATTGGTTGTCCTTTGTACGTTGCAGGGGTACATTGAAACTATCCCTTAAAAACTGGTGTACATCGGATAATTTGTAGTACAGCTTGCCGCTGATGGTGTAATAAGGCAGCTTGCCGGACGAGCGGTAACGCTGTAAGGAGCGGTGGCTGATTTTCAGCATTTGCAGAAGGTCTTGGTTGTCCAGTAGTTCTTCGCCGTCTATGGTATTGCGTTGCTTCTGTATATCTATGATGTGCTGTTTCAGAATATCGAAACGCTCCATGATACGTTCCATCCACGCAAAAAATTCCATTCTATCTATGTTCATAGCAATACGTTTTAATTATTTCCCTGATTTTATTATTCTTCCTTTTTCGATGTAGCTTTTGCCTTTTGCCATGAGTTCCTGCATATATTCCTCGCTGGTCTGTACGGCGTGGGCATTGAGCATATCCTTTATGGCTCCTATGGTGTAGTAGTATTGTCCATACATTTTGGAATAGGTTATTTCACCTTTGGTACGCATACGCCAAAGCGTTTTTTCGCTGATGTGTAGGTACTGGCAGACCTCGTGGTTATTGAGCCATAGGCTATCGTAGCTGGTGTCTTCCAGTTTCAAAATGTACTCGCTGATGGATTTGATGCGCTCGTTGAGCAGCTTCCATGCTTCTTCTTCGATGGTTATGATTTTCATTGCACAGTATCTTAATATTCCTGTACAAAATTGGAGCGTTTGGCTGGGGCTGTCGTCCGATACCTGTCTATCAAAAAGGCACTTTTTTCAACTTTTTTGCAATTTGTTTAAAGTGCTGTTTTGTAGTTGTTTGCCGTTTTTTACATTGCCAGTGAGTTGCAAAAGCGGTGAATGTGTCTATATACACATATAGGCAAACGGGCAAAAAAAGAACAGCACCATATGATGCTGTTCTCAATAATTCGATAAAGGTTGGGGTTATTGATTGTCCTCTTTATCCATATATTCCTCCAAACTGTATTTGAGTTGGTCTAAAAACAAAGTGCGGGAGCCTGCACGGGTTTTCATCCGGTGAAAGCTGTTGTGTATGTCATTGAGGGAAATTCGGAACAGGATTTGAAAGACCATGCTGATTTTGCGAATGCCCAATTTACCGTGTGAAATGGCATCGGCGGCATGGAGCGCATAAATCAATTCAATAAGGGCATTCTTTGTCTGTGTCCAAAAAATATCTTTGGTGTCGCTGTCCTGCAACAGAATATCGGGGCTTTGTTCAGGGCTTAATTTTGTGGTGAGGTAATTATAGATGAGTTCGTTGGCAATGATTTTTGCCACCTTGTAATCGAAGTAGGTAGAGAAGTTAGGGTCAATTTCAAACACGAAGCTATTTAGCCCGTCATAGTAGTTGATGTTACCGAGCATATAATAATTTTCATCCCGGTCGGTTCTGCCGGAACGGTAGTACCTGTAAAATTCAGAATTACAAATATGTTCTTGGTATTCCTGCTTTAGCTCCCGGAGCTGCATAGCAAAATAGCTTTGGTGTAAATGTCCGTTTTCCGCAGGGCAAGCCGTTTCAATCCGATATACTTTGTTGTAATAAATGAGTTTGCCGAGGATATTAGGTTTAATGGATTTGAAAAAGTGGATTTCTTCGTCCTTGCTTGAAAAACCTTCTTTCAGCACATCTTCTTTGACGCTGCGCAGTAACTCCTGAAGATAGCCCGTCATTTTAAAAGCCTCGTCAATAAAGCTGGATGCTCCAGCAGATAATTTTCTTTCCTGCTTTTGGATTTCGGCAACAATGGTCTGAAATGGATGTTTCATAGCCACGGTTTTTAAATCAGGCACTATTTATCTAAATACAAATATTAGCCTTTACTATGAACTTGTTCCATGATACGAACCGAAGTCAGGTAAGATTTTTTTACCGGAGATGTAAGAACGGCAAGTGGAAACCCTTTAAAAGAATGTGCGATTAAGATACAAAAAAGTGGATAAGCTGGATAGATTTTTTTATATTTGCTATTGATTTACAAGGAAATCGAGTGAAGATGAATGCAGTAAGCACCATTACTAAATCGTTACCTACAACGATTCCCCACCTCGTAAACTACTCATTGTAAGCTATTTTTAGCGTTTCTAACTTTTTTTTTTAAAAAAAAGCGCGTACTTGTCACCCTTATTGCTTGGAAGAGTTCCTTTAGTTTGTAATATGGGACTAAACAGGCAACAAATAGCACCTCTAATAGTTAAATACCTTCGACATACCATCTCCGAAGAGGAAATGAGCGAGCTGGAAGCTTGGTTAAAGGCTAACGAACAGAATAAACGTTTACTGGCCTCTTTTGAACAAGACGGTTATAGCGACAAGGAAATAGCATTTGTTGAGCATCTAAATGTCGATGCTGCCTGGAAGAGGGTCAGCGCCCGGAAAGGCAGGAAAGAACGCCGTATATCGTTAATAAAATGGACGACTTCTTTTGCAGCGCTCATTGCGCTCATATTCGGATTAAAGCTGTGGTTTGTTTTGCCAAAGAGTCCCCCGTCTAGTCCCTCGATCGTGTTCCACGGCGAAGATATACTACCAGGAAGTAAAAAAGCAGAACTTATTTTATCAGACGGAACGAAGTTAGATTTGACGAAGCCCGTGCACACAAAAGAGCGTAACGGTACACGGATTCATGATGAGGGCGGAAATCTTAATTACTTGAATAGCCCCGCAGCTGGGACAGAATTGATCTTCAATACATTGAATGTACCAAAGACAGGTACTTATCAGCTCACATTACCGGATGGCACCAAGGTATGGCTAAATGCTATGTCGACCTTAAAGTTCCCGGTTCAATTCTTAAGCACAGAAAGATTAGTGTATTTGGAAGGAGAGGCCTACTTCGAGGTAGCGGAGGATCCATCTAAACCCTTTGTGGTAGACGTAAGGAACACAAAGGTCAGCGTACTGGGTACAACGTTTAATATAAACGCTTATACAGCGAACACGGCGGCCACGCTTATAAGTGGAGCGGTAAAGGTTTCACACAAGGATGTAGAAGAGCTTTTGCGACCCGGCCAGGAAGCTAAGGTTGAAGCTGACAAAATTTCGGTAAGAACGGCGGACCTAAATAAGGTCGTCGCATGGAAACAAGGTGACTTTTATTTCGATAAGGATAACATCGTTGAAATTATGCAAGAGCTGCAGCGATGGTACGACTTCGATGTCACCTACAGTGGTGAAATACCTAAAAAGTTAATCAGCGGAAATATCAGTCGGGGCTCCAAACTATCCGAAGTCTTGGAAATGCTCAATTTTGTGAGTAACGACTCTACAAGATTTGAAGTAAATGATAGAACAGTGAGTGTGCTGTTTCCAGAGAAGTAATATTTCAATTAAATTAAGAATATGTCAGCATTTTATACTTACCCTAAATAAAAACCAGCCGAAAGTAGGGGTGTTGGCAGCACCCCTACTGAAAAGGCTTTTCATTACCCATTAAGTAATTTTTTTGTTAAAACCTTAATCTTACAAATGTATGAAATCTAGCTCATTTGACAAAAGGTGCAGCTATAGCGATGGCTATCGCGCTTTTTGTAGTCTGTTGTTCCGTGGTCTTTTCCGGTGTAAAACCGTTCGTAACGGGCGCTCGGAACAGGCCTTGTTGTTCCCGTTAAAATTGAATCAGGGGGATATTTTTTTTAAAATTCTTTTGTATATGAAACTCACTTTTTTTCTAGTGATTGTGTTTGTTGTGGGGGCGAATGCGAACGGCCTAGCGCAAAAAATAACACTCGCCATTGAGAAAGCAAAGCCTGAACAATTATTCTTCGAAATTCGGAAGCAAACGGATTACCGCTTCTTATATAACGAAGACGTAATTAACAAGCTGGAAACAGTTACCATAGACGTAAGGGATGCTTCCATCGGAGAGGTGCTGAATTATGTGACTAAGAATAAGCAGCTAACTTATAAAATAATCGGAAACACGGTTAGTATAAGAGCAACAGCTGCCCGTTCCGGAAACTTACCAGTATTAGCTGTTCAAGAAGATATCAATTTGAGCGGAACGGTGAAAGACAGTAAGGGGGAATCTCTTCCCGGAGCCTCTATTCGTGCTAAAAATATAAGCGGTAGGGCTACCACGGCCAATAACGAAGGTAAATTTAATTTACGCGTGCCGAAAGGAAGTATTTTGGTCGTTTCCTATTTAGGTTTCAAAACACAGGAAGTGCCCGTGGGCGCTAGCCAAAACCTGACGATCACTTTAGAAGAAGACGGCTCGGAGCTTGATGAAGTAGTAGTAGTGGGTTACGGAACACAAACACGTAAAGAAACTACGGGTAGTTTAAGCAGTGTGAAGGGAGAAGCGCTGACAGCCCTTCCGGTCCAAAGTTTTGACGCATCTTTAGGAGGAAGAGCAACCGGCGTTCAGATAACGGCCAGTGGGGGTGTGGTTAACCAAGCACCTGTTTTTAAGATCCGGGGAACGAATTCGCTGTCACTCAGTTCATATCCTCTCATCGTCATCGACGGTGTACCCACTTTTACTAACGACAATGAGTCGGGCCCCAGCTATGCCGCCAACAATCCAATGTCGTCAATCAACCCGGCAGATATTGAAACAATAGACATCGCCAAGGACGCAGCTGCAACCAGTATTTATGGAAGCCGGGCGGCCAACGGGGTTGTTTTTATCACCACGAAGAAGGGTAAATCCGGCAGAGCGAAGGTGACCTATGATACCTGGTTCGGGATGACGAAGGCTAATCGATTACCCTCCCTATTAAATGCTGAGCAATACGTAGAAATTAAAAATGAATCACTCATAAATGACGGAACCTATAACGCTGAAACGAACTATTACAGTTTGTCGTACGATGCAAATGGTCAGCCCATCGATACCCGGTGGTATGATTATATTTATCAAACTGGCTTTTCGCAAAGCCACAACCTAAGCGTTTCTGGCGCAAACGAAAGCACCAATTATTACGGTTCAGTAGGCTATACGGCGCAGGATGGTATTTTTAAAGAAAATGGATTTAACCGAAAATCGGCTCTGTTTAATGTAGACAATAAGACGACATCATGGCTTCATGTGGGCGCAAAAATCAACTACATTAACGAAAATAATTTATCAGCGATGTCAACGGGAGCGGGAGGAAGCAGCTTCCAAAGTTCCAGTAGCTCCGGTGCTATGTCGCGTTTGGCTTTGATTAATGCACCTATTGCGTCTCCATTCAATAACGATGGCTCGTATAATTCAACAGCTAATGGATTTTTAGGTCTGCAAGATAATGCTGGGCATTTGAACCAATCCCGCTTGGGCTTTTATAATCCGCTCATCTCGCTTGAAAACAACTATTCCAATAATAAGGTCAATCAAATCCAATCGAATGCCTATGTGCAGGTAATGCCTTTGCCTTGGCTTTCGTTACGTTCTGTCTATGGCATTGATTACCGCTACATGACGTTTAACAACTACTTCAGTCCGCTTTCTGGTGAAGCGATCAGTACCAATGGAAGTGCAAGTAGTGTGAATTTCAATCGCGAGCGGTGGGTCTGGACCAACACCATTACCGCTAATAAATCATTCGGAGAACATTCGTTTAATCTTCTTTTGGGGCAAGAACAGCAGAAAACGAAAGGCGAGCAGTTCGGTTTAGAACGCCAAGGGCAAACCGACCCTTATTATACCAATATTCAGGGTGGGTGGCAAAATGTATTCGAGTACAGGACGGATAATATGGTCATCAATAATTACCTGTTTTCTTTGTTTTCGCGTGTTCAGTACGATTATAAAAAGAGGTACTTTATAACCGCAAATTACCGGCAAGACGAGTATTCGGCATTAGGAATAAACAATAAAAAAGGCACATTCTGGGGCTTTTCAGGCGGATGGGATATGAGCCAGGAGTCGTTTTGGGCAGATGCGGGACTAAACGACACCTTTAGTAACTTTAAATTACGCGCCAGTTACGGTAAGGTTGGTAATGTAGGCGGCTTGAATGATTTTGGAGCGCTGAATACTTATAGCGCCATTTTGTACGGTGGGCAGTCGGGCTTGGTATACACCGCGACCGGAAACCCCGATTTGCGTTGGGAAACCAGTAAGAAAACGGATCTGGGAATTAACTTCGGTCTGTTTCAGGATCGACTGACGGGGGAAGTCGCCTATTATAGAAATAGCATTGACGGATTGATTTTTGGCGTTCCGCTACCACCGTCTGCCGGTATTCCGAATACCAATAACGGTGCGGTTACGAATAATGTGATTATGCAGAATGTCGGTGAGATGTATAATCAGGGCATTGAAGTTTCCTTAAGTGGATCACCTATCAGCGGAAAAGCCTTTACTTGGAACAGCTCTTTCAATGTTACAACCAATAAAAATCGGGTGGTTTCATTAGCAAACGGTGTTCCTAGCATTATTACAGGTTCTTTAGATGGTATGACGATTACTATGCCAGGTTATGCTGCCGGTATGTTATATGCTGTCCGTACCGCAGGTGTCGATCCGGCAACTGGTCGGCGGATCTTCCTGGATGGAAACGGTAATAAAGTTTACTATCAGCAAGCTATCACCGGCGATAATGGCGTACAGTATCAATGGGAGTATGAAGACGGAACGCAGGCACCGGCAATAACGCCGGCTGCCGATGCGATCCCTTATAAAACCACCGCACCGAAAGTTTTTGGTGGCTGGGATAATACCTTTAGATACAAAGGGTTTGAGTTGAACGTACTGTTGACTTATCAATTGGGAGGCTATATGATGAACGGCACACAAGGTACTATGCGCGATTTACGTTTCTGGAATAACTCTACGGATATATTGAGGCGCTGGCAAAACCCCGGAGATATAACGGACATTCCCCGTGTTGTAAATAGTGACAATGTATCCAATGGAAATACCTTGCCGCTTGATGCCAACATTAGTTCTACTGATTATCTTCGGTTAAAAAATGTATTATTAGCCTATAATTTACCCGCTTCCATACTGGCAAAGCTCCATGTTAATAGTCTCCGCGTATATGCAAGCGGCCAAAATCTTGCGTTATTGACCAGTTACTCTGGATTAGATCCGGAAGTTTCCACCAACGCCAATGTCGCAATACGACAAGGAATAGATAAAAATCAGGCGCCAAATGCGCGTACGATTACGTTCGGATTAAACGTAGGTTTTTAATGTACACAGTCTATAAACAAAGAATTGACATGAAAGATGTAAATATAAATAAAACAAAAAGGGGACTTTTCGCAGTTTTAGCTGTTGGTTTCCTCTTGTTGGGGGCTTGTAAAAAGGAAGAGTGGCTGAGCCCTGAACCGAGCACCTTAATAACGGATGAAACCGCATTTGCTACGCCCGAGCGGATTGCTAATCAGGTAAACGGCATGTACGCCAAATTTAAAGCGGATCGATTTTGGGGAAGCTGGTACCTAATAGCCAGTGATATACGAGCGGGCGATTTTTTGTGTACCAATCTAAATGCAGCTACGGGCGCCATTACTTATCAAATGCTGACCCAAACAACCACAGGCGACGTAACCGACATTTGGCAATATGGTTATTTAGCCATTAATACCTGTAATGTCTTCATCGATGGTATTAATGCGAAAGGAAAGGAAGTGCTGACCGAAGCAGAAGCACAGCAATATATTGCAGAGGCGCGTCTGTTACGTGCGGTTGCGTACTACAGTCTGTTGCAGTTATATGCGCGGCCATTCTGGGACGGAAACGGAAGCAAACCAGGACTTCCCATTCGCCTTAACGGGAACACCACTCCAGGCAACTATGATTTGGCTCGCAGCAGTGTGCAAGAGACTTACGAGCAAATCATTGCTGACCTTGATTTTGCTGAAGCCAATCTGCCCACATCTTACAGTTCCGCTTTTCTTAATACTACCAGAGCACATCGCAATACGGCAATAGCCTTGAAAACCCGCGTGTATTTAAGTATGCAGGCTTATGAACAAGTTATTAATGAGGCTAACAAGATCGTTAGTTTATCAGCACCGTTTTCAGCCACTGACGGCGTTCAACATGCGTTGGAAGCCGATATCCAAAATGTGTTTAAAGCACCTTATACAACGAATGAATCTATTTTTTCAATGCCTTTCACCAATAATGATGCACCAGGGCAGTCCTTAGCTCGTTATTATTTGCCTGGAACAACAGATGGCGGAACAAGTTCCAGTAATGGTGCCGGCGAATATTCGCTGAATCCGGATGGCGTTATTTCAAGTGCTAATTGGAAAGAGAATGATGCACGGCGTGCTTTCATAAAACAGGGGCCACGTTCGGGCAAATATTGGCTTTTTAAATTTACGCAGGCCTCACCTTATACAGATTACGCACCCGTTATTCGTTATGCCGAAGTGTTATTAAATCTGTCAGAGGCCCTTGCGCGGAATTCGCAAACAGTTGATGAACGGTCGTTGGCTCTATTGAATGCGGTTCGCCGGCGGTCGGATCCTTCGTCAAACTTTGCGGCTATTGACTTCCCAGATATGCAAACATTTCTTGCGGCTATCGCAGAGGAAAGACGGATCGAGTTTTTAGGGGAGGGAATCCGAAATGCAGATATTATGCGTTTAGGACTTAATGTGCCGGCTAAAGCGCAACATGCTGTTCCGGCGGTAGCACCTGATGCTCAGAACTACATTTTTCCCATTTCTAGTGATGAGTTGATTCTCAATAGGTTAATGGAAAATAATTAACAATATAAACGCTATGGTAGTAAATTGCAAACTAAGGCGTATAATGCGGCCCGAGTACAAAAATACTATGGAAGCAAAAAAGTGGACACTTTATTCTAACAGCATATGAATACGTATTATAAAATAGTCAACCTTTTTATGTTGGCAGGTCTTTATACAGGAGATCTTCATGCACAGGAGAATCTTTCCTATCGCCTACCACCCAAAAGTATCCAGGAATTAGTAGATGCGCCAGCTGCTCCGCAAACTATGTTTAATGAGCAAGGGACTAAAATGCTGATTTTAACGCCGCCTAATTATCCGACGATTGAAGAGATTTCACAGCCTATTATCGGCTTGGCCGGTTTAAGGGTCAATCCATCAAATAGTAGTACGGAGGCAGAAGTTTCCGGCCTTTATAAAACCTTGATCGTTCAGGACGTTTTAACGAAAAGCGAGCAGAAACTAAGCGGATTACCGTCCGATTGCCGTATCGGAAATATCCAATGGAGTCCGGATGGAAAAAAAATTGCCTTTAGCAACAAGAAAAGGGACGGCATAGAACTCTGGTACGGTGATTTGGAAAGCATGCAGGCAAAGAAACTGAGCGACGGATATTTAAATGACATTATAGGAACGACCTTACAATGGACGTCCGACGGGTCGGCAATTTTAGCGCAATTTATAAACGACAGTAGAGGCGCGGTGCCGGTCAAAAACCTGGTGCCCACAGGGCCCGTTATTCAAGAAAATCTGGGTGTTAAAGCGCCGGCCCGTACGTATCAGTACTTGTTAGAAAATGCATATGATGAGCAGTTGATGGACTATTATCTTTCTTCCCAGCTGCAGTTGGTCAATTTGCAAGGCCAAACAAAGAAGATAGGAAAGCCGTCTATCTATCGTAAAGTTAACCTCTCGCCCAATGGAAAATATTTACTTTTGGAAACTGTTCAACGGCCTTACTCTTATTTGGTTCCTATTCAATATTTCCCTTTTCACACTACAGTAACAGACCTAGATGGACAGGAAATAAAAACGCTTAACCAAACGCCTTTGGCAGAAAACCTGCCAACCGGTTTTGATGCGGTTATGAAGGGCCCACGACAATATGAATGGCGCGGCGATGCTCCTGCTACCGTGTATTGGGTAGAGGCTCAAGACGAAGGTGATCCGAATCGAGAAGTGAAAGATCGAGAAACACTTTTTAGTTGGGACGCTCCCTTTGAAGGTAGTCCTCGACAGCTGTTTAGTTTAAATCTTCGTTTCAGCGGATTTACGTGGGGAAACGAAAGCTACGCGATTGTGCAAGAGCGCTGGCGAAAAACGAGGCAAACGAAGACCTCTTTGTTTAATCCAACGACAGGAAAATTGATAAAGGTTATTGATGAGCGCTCTTCCGAAGACACTTATGCAGATCCGGGCGATTTTGTAACGAAAGACAACGGGAGCCATCATGGAACTTTATTGTTCGATAAGGGGAAAGGCGCAGTTGTTTTCACCGTTGGCATCGGTGCTTCTCCGGAGGGAGACCGTCCTTTTCTAATACGGTGGAATCTCAGCAACAACCGCAAGGATACGCTTTTTAAGTCGAAAGCCCCCTATTTTGAAGAACCTGTTTTTTTTAACAATGAAGGAGTGATCTATTTTTCGCGGGAGTCGAATGAGGAAAATCCAAATATATTTTCCCTCACCATTAAGCCGCGGAAAGAGCAACAGTTGACCTCTTTTGACAATCCGTATCCGAGTTTGCAGGGCGTTCATAAAGAGCTATTAGCGTATCCACGCAAAGACGGTATTAAGCTGTCGGCCACCCTCTATTTACCAAAGGGGTATAAGAAAGAAGATGGCCCCCTGCCTGTGTTAATTTGGGCATACCCACGGGAGTATAAAAGCTTGGCAGCCGCTGGGCAGGTGAAAGGATCTCCCTATCGCTTTACACGACTGGCTTTTCGTTCGCCTGTATTTTGGGTAACCCGAGGTTACGCCGTATTGGATCAAGCCGATATGCCTATTGTTGGAGAGGGCGACAAGGAGCCTAACGATACCTTTATACAGCAAATTGAGGACAATGCAACAGCCCTTATAGATTATGTGGTTAAAATGGGGGTGGCAGACCGAAATCGTATCGCCGTTGGAGGCCACTCATACGGTGCATTCATGACCGCAAATCTGTTGGCACATACCGATCTTTTTGCTGCGGGCATTGCGCGTAGTGGCGCCTATAATAGAACGTTAACTCCCTTTGGCTTTCAGGGCGAAGCCCGTACTTTTTGGGAAGCGCCGGATGTATACGGTAAAATGTCGCCCTTTAACTATGCTGACAAAATTAAAACGCCGCTCTTGATGACTCACGGTATGAATGACGAAAACTCAGGGACTTTCCCGATTCAGAGCGAAAGACTTTATAGCGCGATCAAAGGCCACGGTGGTACTGTCCGCCTTGTGCTATTGCCCAACGAGTTTCATGGATACCGGTCGAGAGAATCGTTGATGCATACGTTCTACGAGCAAGATGCCTGGTTAGAGAAGTATGTGAAAAACAGAACGTTGAAGCAGTAGTGTAAACGGTAAAGCCTTTCGTTTAGGGACTTGAAAACAACTGATATAATTATGAGGACTAATCGCGACACGATGAATTACTACATCAAAATTTATGCCTTCCTTCTGTTATGCTTGTGCATAACGGGAAGGGGCTACGCACAAGCCATTCCTGACCCGAAATCACATTTTGGTTTTTCAATAGGTGAGGATTACCATTTGGCAACCTATCGGCAATTGGAAGAATATTTTCAAAAGGTTGACGCCCTTTCAGATCGTGTACAAACGTTGGAAATTGGGGAAACCGAAGAAGGAAGGAAGCAGTATGTGTGGATTGTTTCCGCTCCAGAAAACCTACAGAACATTAAGCAGTATAAGGACATTTCGCAACAAATGGCGCGTGCCGAAGGGCTGTCGAACGAACAGGCAAAAAGACTGTCTTTCGAAGGAAAACCAATTGTATGGATAGATGGTGGTTTACATGCTAATGAAACAGTCGGCGCGCATCAGTTAATAGAAACTTTTTACCAGTTGGTAAGTCGTAATGACGAGGAGAATAAAAAGATTCTAGACGGCGTCATTATATTGTTATCACAAGTAAATCCAGACGGACAAGAGCTTATGAGCAGCTGGTATATGCAGGAAAAGGATCCAAAAAAGCGGAATATGCGCGTACCGAGATTGTATCAAAAATACATTGGACATGACAACAATCGCGATTTTTTCATGATGAATATGAAAGAGAGTACGCATATAGCGCGGCAGCAATATATAGAATGGATGCCTCAAATCATTTACAACCACCACCAACGAGGTCCCGAAGGATCTGTTTTGGCAGGCCCTCCATATCGAGATCCCTTTAATCATGTCTTCGACCCGCTTATTATCACCAGTATAGATGGGGTCGCCGCATCGATGAACAACCGTTTAAATGCCGAGCATAAGCCCGGCTATACGCGCTTAAGTGGCTCCGTTTTCTCCACTTGGTGGAACGGTGGCTTGCGGACCACGCCTTATTTTCATAATATGATCGGCATTTTGACGGAGATTATTGGTAACCCAACGCCGGAGGAGATTCCGGTGGTTCCACAACGGCTAATACCCAATAATGCAACTCCTAATCCGGTTGCCCCGCAAGCTTGGCATTTTAAGCAATCAATCGATTATTCCGTATCGTTGAACTACGCGATCCTCGATTATGCGCAAAGGCATGGCGACGAATTACTTTACAATATGTATGTCATGGGTAAAAGCGCTATTGATAAGGGAAATAGCGATAGCTGGACTATGTTGCCGCGTTATGCAGATTCCATCGCTGTTGCCTATCAGCGCGATAAGGAGGCCAAACAATTAAAGGGCGATTCGATACCGAAGCACTATTACGATGCGGTGTTGAAAAATCCAGCGTTCCGAGATGCTCGGGGATACATAATTCCCGCCGACCAAGCGGACTTCCCTACGGCTGTAAAGTTCGTCAATGCCCTTATAAAATCAGGAATACTTATTCATAAAGCCAGCGCCGATTTTTCTGTCGGATCAAAGCGTTATCCCGCCGGGTCGTATGTTGTAAAGACGGCGCAAGCGTTCCGAGCCCATGTGCTGGATATGTTTGAGCCGCAAAATCACCCCAATGATTTTCAATATCCGGGCGGTCCTCCCGTAAAGCCTTACGATGCGGCCGGGTGGACGCTTGCTTTCCAAATGGGGGTGAAATTTGATCGCGTTATCGACGCTTTCGACGGGCCGTTCGAGCGATTACCTTATGGCGAACTTCAGCGGCCTCCTGCTGTCCAATTTGCTAGCTCAAAACAAGGTTTTTGGTTGGATGCTGCGGCAAATGGTTCGTATGCAGCAGTAAACGATCTGTTAAAAGCTAATATAAAGGTCTACCGAACTGCAGAAGCAAATGACGGCCTGGCAAAAGGGTCTTTTTATATCGAAGCAAAAGGCGCGCATCTACTGGAGAAAGCGGTGTCGGACTACGGGCTTGTTGTAAAGCAGGCAACGACAAAGCCCAACAATCTTTTGATGGTTAAACCCAGCAGAATTGCCCTTTTTGATTACTATGGCGGTTCGATGCCTTCGGGATGGGTGCGTTGGATTATGGAGCAATATCATTTCGGCTTTCAAGTTGTTTATCCCCAGGATATTGACAAGGGGCAGCTACATAAAGATTACGATGTGATCTTGTTTATCGGAAATGGAATCCCTCCGATAAAAACAGAGAATAGCAGAAGTCGATTTGGGCGAATGCCCGCCAAAGAAGAGGTTCCTGAGGCCTATCATCACATGCTTGGCAGTCTGAGCGTAGAGAAGTCTATTCCACAATTAAAATCTTTTATGCAGGAAGGAGGACGCATTATCACCGTTGGCAGTGCAGCCAGTTTGGCTTATCATCTGGAGTTGCCCGTAGAGAACGCTTTGAGCAGTAACAACAACAAGGGTGAATCAGTGCCATTACCGGGCGATAAATTCTATATCCCAAGCAGTATTTTGACAGTGCGAGTTGATACTACCTTAGCCCCTAATTTCGGTATGGCATCCCAAGCCGATATCGTTTTTAATAATAGCGAAACTTTTAAGGCAAAAGGAAAGGCCGATTTAATCAAACCACTTTTATGGTTTGATACAGAGAAGCCATTGAAAAGCGGCTGGGCTTGGGGACAAAACTACCTAAAGGACGGTATAGCTGCTTTTTATACGCCGATAGGAAAAGGTACTTTTTATGCTTATGGGCCTGAGATCACCAATAGGGGACAGGCGCATGGAACTTTCAAACTGTTGTTTAACGGATTGTATAACGTGCAGTAAATATGGTTGTCGGCATTTCTCCGACATTCCTGACTATTACCGATATTTCCCCTTCAGCGGTCGTGGGGGAAATATCGGTTTAAAGAAAACCATTTAGATTTCCGGAGTGACAAACAAGCATCAAATATGCCGTTAATCTGCTAGGTGCTGTCGTAGGCGGCAGTGAACGCTCATGCTGATAACCCATTAACAGAATGTTATATGCAGAAGATCATTACTTTTTCTCTCCCTTTGTCCGCTAACAATTCGGTGCATATAGAAGAAGAAAATTCCCCTGTTATGTTTCCTTATCTGCATCAGCATGAAGAGATGCAAATGACCTTAATTTTAAGGGGAGAAGGAACAGCATTGATTGGAAACTCCCCGTTTGACTATGTTCCATCAACGATTTTTTTAATAAAGGGAAATACGCCACATGTTTTCAAGTCGAAACCCGAATTCCTGGTGCAATCAGCGTCTTCAACGACACGAGCCATTCATGTTTATTTCAATTATCAGAGATTAATTAGCCATCTGAAAAATTTACCTGAGTTCAAACCTATCCGAGCCGTCATAAGTCGCGTAGATCACGGCTTTATAATCAATAAAAATGACGAGGCTTGGATGGCCAATCGGATCCTGGCGTTGAGAAAGGAGATCGGGCTTAACCGCTTTGCCGACTTTGTTTCTTTACTCAATTTTATTTGTGAAAAACCAGATTCACATTATGCTATTAATTCGAATAATCTAAATGTTTCATTGGATGTACAGGAAGGCGCTAAGTGGAACCGGATATATCGTTACGTATTAACCCACTTTAGCGACGATATCTCGTTAAAAGATGTTGCGGACATCGCAAATCTGACTCCACAAGCCTTTTGTAAATATTTTAAAAAAAGAACGAGAAAAACATTTAATAGCTTTTTGAACGAAATCAGGATCAAAGAAGCGATCACGCAGATGACTAGCGAAAACTTCCTCGGGATTTCGCAAACGGCTTATAGTACCGGTTTCAAAAGTGCAGTGCATTTCAACAGAACTTTTAAAAAAGTTACAGGCTCGTCGCCTTCGGGATACCTCAAACATCACTATACAATTCAACAGCGGTTCGTGTAGCAGCATTAACGAATCGACTCGGCAATATATAGTATCGTCCCGATTAATAAGGATTAAGGTATAAACAACAGATTTTGCTCTTTGGTTAACTGCTCGGCGGCTGACTTATTCCCTTGTTGACGATATAGATCTATCAGTCGGTAAAAAGTCTTTCTGAAATAAGGGTTGTGACGTAGCGACTCTTTATAATGGGCAATGGCGCTGTCCAAGTTCCCTCGCTTTTCCTGTAAAGATCCCTCGCTGTAAAAACGAAGTGCGCTATAGTAAGGACTTGATAGATGGCCTGCGTTTTCTAGCCAGTTGGCCGCTTCATCCAAGCGATTTAAGTCGGTTAATAGTTGGATAACTTGTTGCCTTTCTACCGGAGACAACTTACTTCCGTTATCCATTGCCTGCTTTAGATAAAAAGAAGCGGAATCCACCGTCCCTAGCGAAAAATAATTATCGGCCAATATCAAATCAAAGTCCGGTCGTCGAGAGCGGTTTGATGCCAATAATTGCTGTGCTTTTAAAATTTGTCGATTACTTTCATTAAAAAGACGTTGAGAAGACAAAGCTTCGGCGTATGCTAGTTGAATAGCAAAGTTTTGGGGTTTTTGTCCGGCAATTCGGGCTAACACCGGGAGCTGCTCTTTGTCACCTAACATAGCGCGTTGCGCAGCGGCAAATACGCGGGCCTCGTCTTTCTTGTCGCGTAAATAAGTAGATATATCAGCGCCCGTTTCAATATAATCGTCTGCAGCTTGTATAGCCTCTCCGACTTTGCCCTGTTGATGGTAAAGTGTACGTAATGTGGTTGCAAGGCCGGCCTGATTCTGATAATCCGCCTCTAACTGCATAGCTTTTTTTAAGAAGGAAACCTGCTTTTGTAGGCTTTCCTGTTGCTTCTCAATAGGCAGCTCTTCCATACGGTTCGCTTCTAAGAGCGCATAGGATTCGTAGGTCGGAGCATATGAGGGGTTAATGTCTTCCGCCTGATGAAGATAGGCATAGGCCTGTTGCCAATCTTTTTTACGCATCATAAGATCGGCATAGGCCAAGTATATTGGCTGATACGCTTTATCAAATTGCAGAGCGGTATCTAACAAAAGTGCCGCCTGTATACTATCTTTCGTCTGTTTACTAAGGTTTATATAAACTTCGGCCCAATTAGTTGCCATAGCCTTTTTGTCGCCGGCCAGGTATCGTCTTTCTTTGTTAACCAAGCTATCCAAAAAACTGTACATCGCAGGATCTTTATCAATTAAAGCGGACTGCGTATTCATCGATTTAAAGTCGAGCGGATGCACCTTTACTGTTTCGAAATAGGCCGGGTAAGTTTGTGCTAAGTATTCCGATTCGTTGTTTCTTGAATAGTAATCTAAGGTCCGGTTTTCTCGCATGGCCTGGTAGTAGAGCGCACGAATTCTCCTGTTTTCCTGATCGGTTAATACCCGGCCATGAAATAAATGTACATACTCATGTAAAATAACGTTTCGTTCCTGGTAGGCGCCGCGTTCCACGTACTCAATGGCGGCCGCGCCACTACCTACACCTCTTATGTCCATCCATTGCCGGTTGTCAAAAGTGGTGCTGAAGCGAAAGAAGGGACGTTTCATTGCAATCGCTAAATCCTGGTGAAGGGGAGGGATAACAAAGGTATTACCCTGTTTCGCTAGAAAAGGGAAATAGACCGTACTGGTATACAATTGATTCCACACCATCGCTTTCGCTAAATCGCCGGGGTAGTAAGCTACGTCCGGAAATACGCTTATGAAACTGTTTAAGTCGTCAATTTTGACGTGTTTTAACACGCTCGTTATTGAGTCATAGGTGTTCAAATAAGGAATCCGTTTGGATTTAATTACTGCAGAAAGTCCGTTGTGCGCAGGGCCGTAATGGGGTTTTTTATCTAGGATTTTTTGAAAAATCCGCTGTGCTGAATCCAAGTTTTCTTTTCTTGTACGGCTATCAAAATCGCTGTAGTAAATTGACGCGCGGTGCATCGAGGGAAGCACCGATTCGGGAAATTGTTTACCGGCCTGTTTTGTGACAGCCAGGGCTTGTTGTATCTTGTTTTGTTTTACAAACGAATCGGCAGTTTCTAGTTTCTCCCGGATGATTGTTTCGTTGGGGTCGGCATAATCTACAAAAGTTAGGTTGGTGTGCCCATTACCCCAATGCCAATGGGTTTGGAAGTGTAGGGGATTGAGAGCTAAAGCAAGATCCCACTGCGCAGCCATTTGATTAAGTAGTGTGGCATCAACACGCCGCCAAATTGCATAACCGTAACTGAAGCGTGCATCGGCATTGAAAGGATCCAGTTCGAGCGACTTTATAATGAAGGGCGTGGCCTTTTCAGGTTGCTGATTCCAAAAGTAAACGTCCGCTTCCAATAAATAAGCGGCGGCCAAATCAGGATTACTCGATTGCAACTTGTTGGCTATTAAATGCGCTTCATCGTATTTTCGTTGTAATAAGAGCGCTCTTCCTAAAATCAGTGCGACCTCTGTGTCGCGATATTGCTCTTGTAAAGCCTTGCATAAATCAACCGCCTCCTGCAATCTCCACGCCTCAATTAATAGCGTAGCCTTCACTTTTAAAGCGCCCACGTGTTTGGGATCATGCTGAAGTACTTGGTTTACATAACTTTCGGCTAATTGAAAATTATTATTCAGCCAGTAATATTGAGCCAACAAAAGCATGCGGTCATCCGCAGGTAGGTGTTCCTCTTTTTGTATCAAAGGGAAAAGTTCTTTCCACATACCTAATTGTAGCCCTTTCTTCAATATGTCAGCTCGGGATGAGGGGCGTGAATCTTGGAGCTCTTGGCGTAGCACTTCCCTTCTTTTCTCAAGTTCATGGAAAGCGCTCTTGACATCGTCGACTTGTGCGTAGCCGAATGATAGACAACAATAAAATAGGTACGTGAAAAGAAAACAATGCTTCATTTTGTTCTTCGGCTTTTGCTTGTTTTTAACAAATCTTCGAAAATAAGGGGTGCTCATTTCTCTTATTCATACTTAGCAGGTGTCCCCTTTTTAGCTAAGCTGCTTTTAATAAAATTACGAAGATCTTCATTCGCTTGTTTTAGATCTTCTTTGCGAAGATACATCATATGGCCGCTACGATATCCTTTTATTGTAAATCTGTCTTGGAACTTGCCGCCTGGATCCATTTGCCAGAAATTGTATTTCGCATTGAAATAGTCGCAAGCACCATCGTAGTAGCCCGACTGAAGCATCACCTGAAGATAGGGGTTTTGCGCCATAGCAAGTTGAAGATTCTCTCCGGTATGATCGTTACTTCTGTCCCATGGATGTACAGGGCCAAACATATGGTATTTGGTGTCGGTTTTATAGTTCAACTCATTAGCCATATAGTGATTAATAGCAGGGGTAAACGAATGAAGCCATGAGGTGAGTTCAGCGTTATAATCGGGGCGCTCGCCCCCATCTTTTTTATCAATGCCTAGATAGCGAGAGTCTAGGCGGCCAACGGTGAAGCCCCTGTCTCTCAATAGCTCCTTCCAAAAAAAGTTAGTAGCGATAGCTAAGTTCTGCTGTAATACCGTTTTTTCGGATAGGCCGCTATAACGTGCAACCTGTTGAGCAATAGCCTGCCTTTTCTCTTTAGATAAAGCGCCTCCCCAAGTTAATGCCGGTAAATATTGCTCGACTGTGAATTTTTCGATTTCAGGCAATATATCCAATAAGTCTTTTTGCTGTAGCTCATTTGGCAGTGCCTTGTGATACCAAGCGGTCGCAGCAAAATAAGGCAGGCTAAGGGCCATGCCGACAGGCCCATCCCGATCGATACCTAAATCGGTAGGAGAGACTAAAATAACACCATTTAAATACATCCACTGGCTGCTTTGCAAGGCTAAAGCCAAGCCCGAAACACGCGTTGTACCATAGCTTTCGCCGATGAGGTATTTGGGCGATGGCCAGCGGTTAATGCGCGTTACAAAGGTGTTGATCCAATCGGCTAAATACTTGATGTCGGCATTTGTTCCAAAAAACTGCGCTTTATCGGCTTCCTTTTCGAGAATGCGAGAGTAGCCCGTATTAACAGGATTGATGTAAACGATGTCGGCCACATCTAAAATAGAGTACGGGTTTTCGGATGTACCATAGGGCTGTACCGGGTAGCCTTCGTCATCTATATGGATTAGGGCCGGCCCTGTGTAAGCGATTTGCATCCAAACGGAAGGCGTTCCCGGGCCGCCGTTAAAGGAAATCACCAAAGGGCGTTCGTCTTTGTTTTTAATCCCTTCGCGTTCGTAATACGTATAACTCACAGAGGCTATAGCTTTGCCCGACTCATCCCAAACAGGTTGCGTTCCCATGACCGCTGAATAACTGATTGCTTCACCGTTAATAGTTGTCTGATGTTTGGTTACAACTGTACTGTCGGGGTTGATTTTCTTTTGCGCCCATAGGCTTGTTTGGCCTATCAGTAATATGATGCATAAAAATAGTGTTCGCTTATTCATTTTTACTCTTATAGTGTTTAACGATATAGATACATTATTGAACATCCCAAAATACGCGTTCTAGCATGTTACTTTTTTGATTGGCATTTGGGTTATTGTTAATTTCCGATTGTGCATAGTAAAGTGAGCGGGGTACCTCATTATAAATAGCTTGAGGTTGTGATAGGGGTGTTAGCCTTGGGTAGCCGGTACGTCTATAGTCAGTCCATGGTTCGACAAGTACACCGAAATTTGCAATATATTTTTCGGTTATAATTTGTTCGAGCTGTTGGTCTTGCGTGCCAGTTAATACGCCGTGCTGAGCTAAATACGTTTGTAGCTGTTGAGATGAAAGTCCCGCTTGCTCAAAGGAAGCTTTGATTCCCTCGGCAAAGAAATATTGTGCATCGCCGGCAACTCCATAGCGGAGTGCCGCTTCGGCCCGAATAAAATTGTACTCTGAGAAATTCATTAAACGAGCTGGGCTGTCGCCCCCAAAAGTAATGGCTCCGTCTTTTAAGCTGCCATCGGCGTTTACTAAAGCCGGGTCTACGGCTGAAGGTGTTCCATACAGATAGCGATATGATCTTGAATAAGCCAGCGACGGATTTGCTTCTAGCATGCTGGAGCCTTTATAGGTTGCCGGTTCTGAATAATATGGAAATGGTATGAAATAAGCACTCCGTCTTGGGTCCTCGCGATCATTCATTAGGTCTACCAGGTATCGATGTGGAAAGAATTGATTTTTAAATTGGCCATTTTCCGCGCTATACAGTGGATTTTGTCGTTGCGATTCGGCTAAGAAAGGCATTTCGAAGTTGTCTAGATTGCTTTGCATAAATGGTGCGCCGCTATTTATCAGATCATTGAGCTGCTGCGCGGTAAAGGAGGGATCTTTTGCACTATAATGTAAGTATATCCTAAGTTTTAACGTATTGGCAAAGCGCTCCCATTGGTTGCGGCTGCTTTCCCAAGAGCTGCTACTATAAATCGTACTGTACTGGTTTGGTGATAGCGCTGATTGCTCGGCTTTGATATTGGCGAGGCCGTCGTTCAACAAAGCGATCAGCTCTGTGTAAATTGCTTCGTCATCATCAAATGCGGGATAAAAGTTAGCGGTATGTTTTGAAGCTTCATAAAAAGGCACATCTCCCCAGGTGTCTACCACTATTTGATAAACGTAGGCTTTTAATATTTTGGCAACACCTGCATAATGCGGACTGCCTTCTGCCGTAGCCTGCTCAATGAGCAGCTCCAGGTCGCTTAATACTGTAGCAAAAATAGATACCCACTGGTTATTGATATCCGAATCGTTTACATTATAGCGCTCGTATTCTTTATTAGCGCTAAAGCCCGCTACCGGGCCATGGCCACTAAATTGTTGTATAAAGACACTACTTACCCTAAAGAGATCACTGGCGCCCATATAGCCAACGTTTACCGTAATAGAAGGTAGCATCTGACTGATTTGAGCTTTCTTGATATTGTTAGGATCCTCATTGACATCGAGGAATTGGCTACAAGAGGTAAATAGGTTTAAACCAACTGCTAATATCGCACCGACTGTTAATGCTTTCATAATATTTTTTTAATTCAACTGAAGTTTGTTAAAACTGTGCTCTTATACTGCCACCAATAATTCTTGAAGTAGGCTGTATACCAAATTCTAAACCACGTGCATTGCTTATCCCTAATAGGTTTTGCTCGGGATCAAGATGCGGATAGTGAGGCGCGTAGATGAAAAGGTTCCGGCCGTATACCGCTACTTGGAGTCCTTTAATAAATTTTAAACGGTCAAATGTAGCGGCGGGCAGATTATAGGTCAGGTTGGCTTCGCGCAACTTGAGGTAGGTTGCGTCTAGCACATAACCTTCCCATGCGACGTATTTCCCCTGTAAGCCGTAATATTGTTGGGCGCTTACAGCTACAGTATTAGGGCTTCCATCCGCTTGTACGCCCTCGAAAATGTAAGGTGTTGTAGGAGAACCATCAGCGTTAAAACGAGCATATTCGGCTGTTTCTGCAGCGACGCCATTTATTCGCAGGTCGCCAATTGTGCGTGAAAGCTGATCCCCTTTATACTTGAAATCAACTAGAAAAGATAGACTAAAGTCTTTATATTGAAAAGTATTGCTAAGCCCCATTGTAAATCGGGGATTCGGGTTACCAACCTGTTGAACATAACTGGTTACCTGTGGTAAACCGTTTGTTCCGATAATCATGCGTCCCTGATCGTCCCTCACATAGGCATTTGACCAAATTTGGCCGTACTCTTCGCCTGCCACCAAACGCACATTGGGAGAGGTAAAGCCCCCTATGGAAATATTGGTCACACCCGGCGCAAGTTCTTCAACGGTGGATTTGAATTTAGTGAAATTTAAACTTGCTTCCCAGCGAAAATGCTCCTTTTCGACGGGAATAGCCGATACCAGTAATTCAATGCCCTTTGTCGAAAGCTTGCCTGCATTGGTTACCAGACTGGTAAAACCGGATGTGGAAGGCACAGGGACAGAGAAGATTAGATTTCGCGTGTCACGTCTGTAGACCGAAGCGTCAATAGCCAGGCGATTATTAAATAGGCTTAGTTCCGTACCTAATTCATACTCTCGGGTGAATTCGGGTGTTAGGTCTGGGTTGCCCGTGCTGTTATTAAAAGTGTATCCTGCTAAACCGTTGAATGGAAAATTCACGGTGGTTGATCCCAGGCCGTCGGAGGCGGATGCGCGGCCATAGTAGCTGCCAATGGCATAAGGATCAGCGCCTTTTCCTACTTCCCCTATATTGGCGCGAATTTTTGCTGAGTTCAATATGTCAGATTTTAGGGTAGGAAAGGCCTCTGTCGGCACAAAGCTGACGGCCAATGCCGGATAAAAAATTGAGCGATTTCCTGTCAAAAGCGTTGATGGAAAGTCGTTTCTCGCCTTGGCATTGACGGAGAGAAAACTTTTATAGTCGAGTACTACGTCTGCAAATACACCAACGGCCCGTTGGCGTGTAATAGAGCTTGATGGATTATAGGTAATGAAATTCTTCAGATTATCAAAACCCGGAACGACAATACCGAGGCCGACCGCTTCCAGATTGTTACTATAGTTTACAATAAGCTCATTGCCGACGGTAGCCATTAAATTGAAATGCTCGTTCAACTTCTTGTTTGCGTTGAGTGTAAAATAGGAGTTGATATTTCGAACAGCATCAGCTTGTTCGCGTAAACCTCCGGCGCCGGCTGAATTGGTGTTTCCATTACTGCGAATGCCTTTATCATCAAAACCTTTAACGCGAGCAGTAAATATGTCTGCACCGATTTTTAAGTCGGCCTGTAGCCATGATACGATGTCGTATTTCATGTTGAGGTTTCCGTAGAACCGGTTCACTTCGCGATGGTTTTTGATATGTTCGATAGCCCAATAGGGATGATCTTCTGCAGCGTACCATAATTGATTGCCTTCAGCATCTTGATAGGGGAGGTTCGTCAAATCATAAGAACGGGGTGCATAAATACCGCGCCACAAAGGATTCGCTCCTTGGTTGCCCGATTGTGTTCTGTCAGACGTGTTGTTTGTAAAAGAGAAGGAAGTAGCGATTCGGAATTTCTCTGTCATCTGTACCCCTGCGTTAACCGTGAGGTTGTTTTTATAAAGCCGGTTGTTTGGGACTAAGCCCGTCTCCGTTGTGAAGCCGTAGGCAACCCGATAGTCAAACTTATCATTCGCTCCCGAAAAGCTCAGATCGTTCTGAGAGGAAATCGAATGCTGAAGAATGTCGCGTATGTTGTTGGGATAAGCCTGTAGTATTTCTTCGTCGCCAAACCAGTTAGTGACAGTTTGTCCAGCAATTTTTGGTCCCCAGGAGCCGGAGACGTTGTTAATATAGTTTCCGTTACTGCCCTGAGCGTATTCGTTTTGAAAGTCTGGAAACCGACTGACTGTGCCGATAGCGGTATTGGTGGAAAAACTGATTTGGTTACGGCTACCTTTTTGTCCTCTTTTTGTAGTGATTAGGATAGCGCCCGAAGCAGCTCTAGAGCCGTAGAGAACAGTTGCCGCTGCACCTTTGAGAATGTTTACACTTGCAATGTCTTGCGGATTAATGTCGGAAATACGACTGGAATTGACAACACCCGTGTTCACGGAGTTGTTACCTCCGCTATTATCTAACGGTATACCGTCAATCACGTATAACGGTTGGTTACTTCCTGTAAAGGTGGTAAAACCACGGATTGTCACATTGGAACCTGCAAATCCGCCACCGGCACCGCTTACTTGCACACCCGCGACTTTCCCTGCCAGGGAATTCGTTACATCGGTAGTCGGCGCTTTTGCCAACTGTTCTGCCTTCACTTCGCTTACCCCATAACCCAAGGTCTTTCTGTCGCGCTGAATGCCAAAGGATGTAACCACGACCTCCTCTAGGTTTTGGGCGTCGGTTTCCAGCATAAGGTTGAGAGTCGTCCGACTTCCAATTGGAACCCGTTGTTCGCGGTATCCGATACCGCTGATTATTAAGGTAGCCGAAGGTAGCGCCTTAATTACGAATTTACCTTCCGCATCGGTGGTAGTTCCTTTCGTGGAGCCTTCAATTCGGATAGAGATTCCCGGTAAGGGTTGTCCATCCTCTTTTGAGCTAACCACGCCTCCCACGCTTCTTTCTTGTGCGATGGCCAATGCGGTTAATAAGAAAAAAAATGTGCAGTAGAGAATTTGCTTCATACAAACTGTTTTTAGGTATAAAAGGAAAAAAGATCAATACTTTTCGAAACTAGCTAATTGCATATCATCTTTTTTTACCAGAAATGGCCATTTCTTAACGTAAATTAATCTGGCCCTAGTCGCTCGGTTTTCTTTTAAACTTTAGTCGTTTGTCAATGCATAAGGTGCCGAGTGCCAATGCTTGATCGCTAAGTTTGGCTGTGTATTACTTTTTTATAGAGAATTATTTAGTTTTATTTGTTAGGTTAGTCTAACTTTTGTAGTTTTGTTTTATAATATAAAAAAACTTATGAAGCGAGTATACCTGTTTTTCTTTTTCCTCTTAATCGGGAAATTCACAATGGCACAAAGCGGTGCCACCATCGAAGGCACCATTTTTTATCAGGGATCGCCATTGGAAGGGGTAACCGTTAAAATAGACGATACAAAAATAGGAGGAGTAAGCGACAGCATCGGAAGATATTATTTTACCGGGCTACAGGCCGGAACCTATCGATTGTCGGTTAGCCGTTTGGGTTTTGTAAGTCAAACGAAAGCAATTCAAGTGACGGACCAAAAAACTATTAGGTTGGATTTCAGTTTGGAAGAAAAGGAAGACGGATTGGAAGAAGTAGTGGTTACAGGTACCATGAAGGAAGTGAATCGCCTGGAAACACCCGTTCCTGTTGAAGTGTATAATCACCATTTTTTTAAGAGAAATCCGACAGCAACGCTATTTGATGCTTTGCAAATGGTTAATGGTGTTCGGCCACAGATAAATTGTAATGTATGCAATACAGGCGACATTCATATTAATGGACTAGAAGGCCCATATACAATGGTATTAATTGACGGGATGCCTATTGTCAGCGGTTTGTCGACCGTTTATGGTTTGTCAGGTATCCCCTCGGCTTTAATTGAACGGGTGGAAGTTGTAAAGGGACCGGCTTCTTCTTTGTACGGATCTGAGGCCGTTGGCGGACTGATTAACATCATAACAAAGAAGTCACAAAGCGCCAAGTTATCAGCAGATGTTTTCGGAACGACCTGGGGAGAGTATAACGCCGACTTAGGCTTGAGCCAAGCGATCGGTAAAAAGGCAAACGTATTGACCGGATTAAACTATTTTAATTTCGCTAATAAGATTGATCATAACCACGACGGTTTTACTGATATGACCTTACAAAATCGGGTGTCTGTTTTTCAAAAATGGAATTTTAACCGAAAAGAGAATCGGCTGTTCTCTGTTGCGGGGCGATATCTATACGAAGATCGCTGGGGAGGACAAACAACGTGGAATAAGTCGTATAGAGGAAGCGACGAAATTTATGGTGAAAGTATTTACACTAAAAGATGGGAAGTGTTAGGTAATTATCAATTGCCTGTAAGCGAAAAAATGTTCTTCATGTTTTCTTATAATGATCATGATCAAAACTCGGTTTACGGAGATGAATGGTATCTAGCTAAACAACGCATAGCTTTCGGACAGCTCACCTGGGATAAGCAAATCGGCAAACATGATTTATTGGCAGGTGCCGCATTGCGATATACTTATTATGATGACAACACAACTGCGACAACGGTTACTGAAAGAAGCGGAGAAATAGTCAATCATCCCAGTAAAATAACAATGCCTGGGATTTTTCTTCAGGATGAGATAAAACTGGCCTCCAAGCATAGCTTATTACTTGGAATGCGATATGATTATAATTCGGAGCACGGGAATATTTTTACGCCGCGTATGGCCTATAAATGGAGTATCAGCGATCATGATATCCTTCGGTTAAACGCCGGAACCGGATTTCGGGTAGTGAACCTGTTTACCGAAGATCATGCCGCCACAACAGGTGCCCGAGAGGTGGAGATCGAAGAAAACTTAAAGCCAGAGCGGAGTATCAATGTAAACCTCAACTATATTAAAAAATTAGAGCTGGCAGATGGCAATTTACTTAATTTCGAATCTTCTGCGTGGTATACTTATTTCAGCAATCGCATTTTGCCAAATTATGATGAAGATCCTCAAAAAATTATTTACAGAAATTTGGCAGGCCACGGCGTAACGCGGGGAATCAGTCTAAATGCCGATTTGGCGATGTACAACGGGTTAAAGCTGACCGCCGGTGGTACGTGGATGAATGTTTTTAATAAAGAAAGAAACGACGAAGGACAGCTGGAAAAATTCAGGCCGATTTTAACCGAGAACTGGATGGCAACGTGGGCATTGTCTTACCACATTAATGCACTGAATTTGGGAATCGACTATACCGGTAATGTGTACGGCCCTATGCGTTTGGCCTTATTGAGCGAGCTGGATCCTAGACCTGAGTACTCTCCGGTATGGAGTATCCAGAACATCCAATTTACATGGTCTAATGGAAGCAAATTGGAAATATATGGTGGCGTAAAAAATTTGTTAAACTGGACAATATCGAAAAGCGTTCCCGCTTTCGAAGAAGGGGATGGGGCCGGGATAAAATCGCCCATTGCAAGGGCTTTTGACCCTTTTAATAGTAGTGTAACTTATGGGGACGACGGGCAGATCATTCCAACTCCGGATAATCCCTATGCGTTGCAGTTTGATCCAGACGGATACTCATATGGCCCCAACCAAGGAATTAGAGGGTTTTTAGGTATAAGGGTGCGTATTTAAATTCGTTGAATGTTTTAGTAGTAGTCAATTTAGCAGCCGTGCCGTTCACTTAAGGCCTATTGCTTAAAGCTTATAATGAAAAAAAGGACAATTTTATGTTTGCTGATTTATTGTGTCGTGCTACGGGTCGCTGCCTTATCGGCAGCGCCCTTAGACACGGTATCTTTTGACCGCTTATCTCAATTGCAACAAAAGCAAAAAAGATTGACGCTCGTATTGATTGGTACGGAGTGGTGTAAATATTGCGAAGCGATGGAGAGATACATCACTGCCGATTGGCCGCAAGCTATTGAACAAGGCTATTATTTTTTGAAATTGGATGTCGAGGAGAAGGAGCCGATAAACTTCAATAAGCATCTGTTTTATTACCGGCCCACTGGAGCATCAACCGGCCTGCATGAATTGGCAACTTACCTAGGTACCGATCAGTCGGGTAGCTTGTCTTTTCCCACTATTTGCATTTTAAGTGAAGAAAATGAGCTGCTTTTCCGGTATCAAGGATTCCTGCGGAAAGAAGAGCTCGGTCGCATTCTCATGCAGCTTCTATCGGACTAGGTAAACCAACTATATACTATTCGCCATTTCCCCTGGGGATAAGGTTTTATGAGTTTCTTCTTTATTTGTACTAATTCTAAATAAATGTATATTTGTCGGGAGCTCGGCTAGTTTGACGAGTTCTGGACAAATATTAAACGAATAAGATTCATGAAAACTTTGAAATTTACCCTATTAGTAGGTTTATGCTTCTTCGTCTCTGTACAAGCGAAAGCTCACGCATTGTGGATTGAGACGGCCAGCCAAGGCAAGTTGGGTGTTGCCCACGATGTCAAGATTTTTTACGGCGAGTTCGCTTTAAACGAAAGAGATGCCCTTGAAAAATGGTATTCAGACGTAAGAGATTTCACGCTCTGGATTGTAGCCCCCGATGGTAAAAAGAGTCAGTTAAAGGCGGTTCCTGAACAGGCGTACTATAGCGGTAGTTTTACGCCCGAAAAAGAAGGCGTATATACGCTGATGGTAAGTCATGAAGCCGCTGACCTAGGCGGTACAACTAAATATCACTTTATTTCTTCTGCTTATGTCAGCGTTGGTAAGTCAAATAAGGTAGACGCCAATTTGAATGATAATGCGTTGAAATTATACGCTGACAATCATCAAGTTTTTGCAAAAAATAAACCAGTTAAGTTGTTTGCCTATTTAAATGGAAAGCCATTGGCCAACAAGCCGGTGAATGTAGCATCGCCCGAGGGTTGGTCAAAGGAAGTGATGACAGACGAAAATGGTATGTTAAGTTTTCAACCATTGTGGTCGGGACGATATGTGGCCGAAGCGCAGAATTTCGAGAAGGTAGGTGGCAATCATAAAGGAAAGGATTTCGATGCTGCCTGGATCGGATCGACTTTTTCCTTTGAAGTAAAGTAAAGAACTGACTATTAAATGCTTCGTCGTAATGTCAGTCAAGAACGTTTATCTTGGCTTATCCAAATTACGCTTAGTATTTAGAGCTATCGGAAATTACTAAAGAATGAAGTACTAAGGGAGGACCGTTTTCTCCCTTATTTTAGCATAAAGCTATTTTTCCGCAACCGCTCTAAAAGTCAGGTTTATTCTTGCCTCTTGGAGCTGTGGTCGTTTCGGTAAACTATGTTGCCAGTTATGTTGCGTAGTTCCTTTCATGATAAGTAAGCTTCCCGGCGGTAAATCGATCTTTACCTGCAGTTTCGGGTCATCATAGTGGCGAAGTAAAAAAGGTCGAGTTGCTCCAAAACTCACCGAAGCAATGGTTGGATTTTTACCCAAGGACTTTTCGTTATCACGGTGCCAACCCATGCTGTCGGCTCCGTTGCGGTAATAATTAAGTAATACGGTACTGAATTCTCTTTCTAAAAAGGCTTCCACCCTTTCCTTAATGAAGATTAATTCTTCAAGCCATGGCGCCGGCTTCATTGTAATGCCTGAATAACTGTACATTTTGTGGGCATCTCCATATAGTGCTGTTAGGCGCGGCTGCATGATTTCTTTTCCCATGATTTTAATGGGTTCCTGACGCCATGCTATCTGTTGCTTAAGTGCTGTAAATAAACGAGTTTCTTCTGAAGAGGAGAAGAAACCTTCAGTAAGATAAACCTCTCCGTCTTTTGGTAATAAGTTTTTCTGCATGATCTTATGAATCTTATTCTGCCATATGATAAGCCGAGCGTATAGCTTCCCAGCCAATAATCGCTTGTTTGCGGGCGCTTCCCCAATGGTAATTTCCAATTTCGCCGGTGGATCTAATCACACGATGGCAAGGTATGAGTAAGGCGATAGGGTTAGCGCCGACGGCGCTGCCTACCGCTCGACATGCCAGTCTGTTTCCCGACCGCTCGGCTAGTTGAGCGTAAGTGGTGAGTGTTCCAGCTGGAATCTGTAAAAGGGTCTCCCAAACTTTGATTTGGAACGGTGTGCCCCTTAAATGTAGCTTAACCGTTTTGATCTTATTCCAATCTTGATCAAAAAAAGATAGTACATTTTGTTGAAAATGGTCAACCGATTGCTGATACCGGGCATTTGGAAAAGCTGCACTAAGGCGCTCGAAGGCGATATCTCTTCCTTCATCGACAAAAGCCATGTAGCATATCCCTGTATGTGTAGAGGCCACAATCATGTCACCAAAAAGGGTCGGTGCAAAACTGTAGCTAACTGTTAAGGCAGCCCCTCCATTTTTGTATTCACCCGGCGTCATCCCTTCGATATTTACAAAAAGGTCGTGTAGCCGGCCCGTGCCGGAAAGCCCACTTTCATAAGCAGCATCAAACAGGGTGGAGCGGTTTTCCTTCAGCATGCTCTTGGCGTGCTCTACAGTAAGGTACTGTACAAATTTTTTAGGTGACACTCCTGCCCAATCCTGAAACATCCGCTGTAGATGAAAGGGGCTTAGGTTTACATGATCAGCAATTTGCTCAAGGCTTGGCTGACTTTTGAAGTGTTCCTTAATAAAAGCGATGGAAGCTGCGATTCTGTTGAAGTCTATTTGTTGTTGCGTTTCCATGGTGAGCCGTTTTTTACAAAATTACGTAAACTTAACCGACCATAGAACCCGATTCTTGCTGTGACGAATTTGTTTCAAATTCAAAAGCTTGCTTCCTGTAGCGATGGTGGGCAGTGATTAGTGATCAGTTAGCAGTGATCAGTAAATTTTACTAACACAACCAAAAACTAATAGCTAAAACTCACCTTTGATTTCGGATAGTCCAATTTGGTGCTCTTTCTTATCCCGTTAATGGTAACGTGAAGGATGTTCGACTGCTGTTTGTGTGATTGGTAGAGAAGCTTATTGTTTATCGTTATGTTTTGGATGACACTGCCTACTTCTGCCTGTACATAGCACCAGGCAGCATCTTCTTCTATTTCGTAGCCAAGATACTCGAGCTTACTAGGGGTCCCATTTATGCTTATGGCCAAATTCTGTAGCAGATAACTGGCCAGATGTCGGTTGACGGTTGAAGGGTCCTTTGGTTTGATCAAACTAAATCGTTGTTGGTACTTCTGCGCAAGTGCATCTTCTAAATCGTCAAAAAAAATGCGGCAGCTGATTTCCAGTTTCTTCTCTTCTTTATTGTGCTCGATGCTCGTTACGCTTACATAGAAGGGATGTAGCAGATTAAATAAGAAAAAAAGTAGGGTGTTCGACATTGCTTTCTAACGAAAATAAAAGACAAAGGTAAAAATTATGTGCTATACAATGTTTTTCTTTGTAGATTTATTGCCAAAGCATTAATTTTCTTTTAACATTGCGCTAATAACGCGGTGAATTTATTTATGCAGGATTTCTCTTTGTACTTTAATCTCGGATGGCAACATATTTTGGATTGGAATGGTTATGATCACATCCTTTTTGTTGCTGTGTTATGCGGCGTTTACTTGTTAAGAGATTGGCGCCAAGTACTTATCTTAGTGACGGCTTTCACTATCGGGCATTCAATAACTTTAGCGCTGAGCGTGTTCAATATCGTTCGAGTGAACACCGATTTAATTGAGTTTTTGATTCCGGTTACCATTGTCATCACCGCATTCGTCAACATGCTGAATAAGAAATATGACAAAAAGCTGTTATGGGTAAGTTATTGCTTCGCCATGTTCTTTGGTCTGATACATGGCCTAGGTTTTTCAAACTTCCTAAAGAGCGTTTTAGGAAAAGAGGAGCGTATTACCGGGCCACTTTTTGCCTTTAATGTAGGCTTGGAGTTTGGTCAACTCTTGATTGTTTTAGGTGTTTTGATAGTTTCTTCTATACTCATGCGTATTTTTAACGTGTCGCGAAGGGAGTGGAATTTGTTCCTCTCATCGGGCGTTTTTAGTATCGCTCTGCTCATGGCTATTGAACGATTTTAATGTTTCTATATGTTTGAAAAAAGGATTTCTCTTTTGTTCTTATCGGTGTTGATCAGCAACCTGCTTTTGGGTCAAAGCTTAAACAATCCCGGCTCAAATCATGGTAATAAGTTTGAGCAACTGGAAAGCATGTTACGTGATCCAAATATGTATCGATCCGCTTCCGGAGCACCCGGGCCTAACTATTGGCAGCAAAAAGCGGATTACATCATCAATGTAGAATTGGACGATGAAAAGCAACGTATTATAGGGACCGAAACCATCACGTATACGAATAACTCGCCCGATCCGTTAACCTATCTCTGGCTTCAATTGGACGAAAACGAACATGCTGCAAACGCCGAAAATAAAAGGTTCAGCACAAGCAGTATGAGCGATCAGATGTCCTTAAAGAAGGTGCAAGCGCTTATTGGCACCGATAAAGATTATGGCGTACATATTCAAAAGGTAAGCGATGTCTCAGGCAAGCCCATGACCTACCGTATCAATTATACCATGATGCGTATTGACTTAGCCGAGCCGCTTTTGCCGAAGGCGAAAATAAGCTTCAAGGTCGACTGGTATTATAATATCTCCGATAGAATGGTTGAAGGCGGTAGGGGTGGTTACGAGTTCTTTCCCGAGGATGGCAATTATTTGTATACCATTACCCAGTGGTATCCCCGCATGGCGGTTTATTCTGATTTCCAAGGTTGGCAGAACAAACAATTTACAGGACGGGGAGAATTCGCCTTAGCCTTTGGCGACTTTAAGGTAAATATCACCGTACCTGCTGATCATATTGTCGGCGCCACCGGAGAATGTGGTAATTATCAACAGGTTTTGTCCTCTGCCCAGCTTGATCGGTGGAAGAAGGCACAAACGACACAAGAACCCATTGAAATTGTGACTTTGGATGAGGCAAAAAAAGCTATGTCGTCCCGGTCATCAACGAAAAAGACGTGGACCTACCAAGCTAAAAATGTGCGCGATTTTGCGTTCGTTTCTTCTAGAAGGCTGGTGTGGGACGCTATGCGCGTAAACGACATCGAAGGCAATAAGCCTATGGCCATGTCGTATTACGGGCCAGAAGCCTATCCGCTATACAGGCCTTATTCGACAAAAGTGGTGGCGCATACCTTAAGGGTGTATTCAAAACATACCATCGACTATCCATATCCAGTGGCTATTTCGGTGGAGGCGGCGAATGGGATGGAATACCCGATGATCTGCTTCAATCACGGAAGGGCAGAGAAAGACGGTACCTACAGTGAAGCAACAAAATACGGTATGATCGGGGTGATTATTCACGAAGTTGGGCACAATTTTTTTCCAATGATTGTCAATTCCGACGAGCGGCAATGGACATGGATGGATGAAGGTTTAAATACTTTTTGTCAATATTTAGCGGAACAGGAGTGGGATGCCGATTTTCCGTCCCGAAGGGGGCCCGCTTATAAGATCGTCGATTATATGAAGCTTCCGAAAGATCAGCTCGAACCTATTATGACCAATTCGGAGAACATTGTACAATTTGGTCCGAACGCTTATGCAAAACCGGCTACTGCGCTCAATATCTTACGGGAGACTGTTATGGGACGCGAGCTCTTTGATTATGCCTTCAAAGTATATGCAAAAAGATGGGCTTTTAAACACCCTACGCCGACGGATTTTTTCAGAACGATGGAAGACGCTTCAGCGGTTGATTTGGACTGGTTTTGGAGAGGCTGGTTCTATGGAACGGATCCGGTGGATATCTCCATAGATGCAGTGAAACATTATCAGATTGCCGACTTAGATCCAGCGGCTTGGAAAAAGGAAGAGGAACGAAAATACCAAGCGGATCTGAATGCGATCACACGAAAACGCAATATCGCTGCGGGTACCAAATTTGCGGTTGAAACCGATACTTCCTTAAAAGATTTTTATAATAAATGGGACCGATTTGCGGTAACGCCGCATGAGCGCGAAGCTTTTCAGCAGTATTATGCAAATTTGAGTTCGGAAGAGAAAGCGATATTCGAGAGCAAAAAGCACTTTTACGAATTGTCCTTTTCAAATCGCGGCGGTTTGGTGATGCCGCTTATTATCGAATGGACTTTTGTAGACGGCACCAAGGAGATCGACCGGATTCCTGCTTATATTTGGCGACTAAATGAAAATGAGGTGACGAAGGTCTTTGTGAAGGGCAAGCTCATTCAATCCGTCAAACTAGATCCTGATCGGGAGACTGGAGATATTGATGAGGATAATAACACGTGGCCTAGACAGCAGGAGCCGAGTAAATTTGAAATATTCAAAGAGCGGAATGCCCCGAGAGGCAGCTCGAGCGGGGAGAATCCAATGCAACGGGCCAGAAAGTAGTTATTCGTGATTGGTTATTAGTTTTTAGCAGTCAAGGATCAGGATATGGTGTGCGTTCCTATTCAAGGCTTCTTAGCCAAGTCACTTACTATTTCCTTACTTAACTGCTTGTCTATTATCCGATCACTTAAATCGATCTGATCGTTCTTTAAAAAAGAACATTGTTATTTAACACTTCCTGCACTTTTACGCTAATAACCCGGGGCGTTAGCTATAAGGACAGGAATTGTTGAGAAGACAGCGTAGCCGTCAGAATAAAAATGATAAAGTAGTGTTTCTTTAATTCAAACCCCTTTTTGAATAGGTATAACGCAGCACAGGCGGTGAGTAGTAATAGAAGGGCTGTAGAAGCAATTAACTGTTTGGTAGTGGTCGGAAAGACAGTCGTTAATTGCATGATTAAGGAAACAGCAGATAGTCCAATGCCCGAGCCGAAGAAGTAGGCCGTCGTGTTTATGCCCGAAGCGACTCCTTGATGTTCAATTGGCACTTGATGTAACGCCATCACCGTCAAACTCGGAATAGAGATAGCCATTCCAGCTCCTGTTACGCAAGCGATTGAAAATACGAGCGGAGCAAAGAGTCCATAACCCATACTTATAATCAGCAGGAAAGCTCCTAGAAACATGAGGGACATGCCTAGGGTGGCAGTCCTAATAACCTTTACGCGCTTGATTAATCTAGGTAATAGAAATCTGGATATGAGGGCCGATGCTACGCTAAAAGGAAAAAGAAGTAAGCCGGCTTTAGCAGCCGAAAAACCCAGAACCTCTTGCAGGTAGAAGGAAAGGATTAACAGATAGCTCAGAAAAAAAGTTCCAAGAATAAAAATAGTTTTATTTCCAATCTGTGCGCTGTTCGCCTTCAATAACGCGAAATCGATTAATGGATTCGTGTGGTTTTTTGTTCTATTAAAAAAATAAAATAAACCAGTGCTAATTAAAAGCAAGAATAGAAAAACCAGTAAAGGTTTTTGCGTTAAAGCGGGGAGCGCATGGATAAAATAGGAGAGGAGTAAAATACATGCAGATAATAGTACGCCCGAAAGCAAATCTGTACGGATGTGATCAGCTGGCCTGCGATCTGGTTTGAGCAATACAAAAGCGAGCAGTAAACTTAAGCTAATAATCGGGATATTAATGAAAAAGATCCAATGCCATCCGAGAGAAGAAGCGATAATTCCTCCTAATGATAAACCACAGCCCGATCCGATAGCAGCAAAAGAACTAAAGATTCCAAGGGCTTTGCTTCTTGCCGTCTCTTCCGTAAAGGTATTTGTAATAATTGCCATGGCAGAAGGCATCAAAAGCGCCGCTCCTAGGCCTTGAATTGCGCGGCATAAAAATAGCGACTCAAAAGAAGCCGCATTTCCCGCGAAAACAGAAGTCATCAGAAAGAGAAAAGCACCTGTGAGAAAGACCTTCTTTCTGCCCCATATGTCAGCCAGTTTGCCTCCAATAATAAGAAACCCGCCGTAAATAAGCACATAGATGGTTTGCAGCCATTGGGATTGTTCCTCTTGCAGGCTAAAGTGTTTCTGTATCAAAGGGAGGGCAAGGTTCATAATTGCTAAATCGAGCGCTTCCAAAAAAACTGCGGAACAAGCAATAAAAAGTATAATCGAGTTTTTGTTTTTCATAAAGACGTCATAATGGAACGGGGAAGACCAACAGTGGCACGTGTTTAGGGTGAGATGTCCTTATCTTTTTTATCCAACTTCTTCTTTAAATATTTAACAAAGGAAGAATTTTCTCTGTTTTCTTCCATATTGCTTAATTCGAGTTCGAGCGCTGTCGTGCTTTTTTGTATCTCCATCAATGATATAATAAGCGATACGGTGAAAAATATCAAGCTTAAGCCGAAGAGCATTTCGGCCCAGAAGAGCCATTCCATGAAGATAAATAGCATGCATATAACGCAAGCAACAAAGCTTAAAACACCATAAGCCTGCATATACTTAATCAGTCGTAAACGGTAACGTAGATTTTTTATTTGTCCGTGAATAACGCCACTTTGGTTGTTCTCTAAGTACTTGGCATGTAAACTTCTTACCAAACTGGCTAGCGCTAAAAAGCGATTCGTATAGGCCAGCATAATCAAGCTGATGGCTGGAAATAACAAGGCTGGGGTGGTAATGGTAAGCATCTTTAGTTTTCTTTCTAAACTCAAAACGAGTGTTATTGTTTCGTAAGTCTTGATTCCTCTAAATCCAGGTTATGTTCCAGTTGTCTGATGACATGATCGTCGTATTTTTTTTCCTTGCGTAATTTGTCGAGCTGACCACGTCTATGGCTAACCAGCTCCAACATGACCCGTCTGTATAGCATACGAACCGAGATTAGTTTTTCCTTTTTTTGCTGCTCTTGCGCTGAAGTTTCGGTGGCCTCAATGCTTCGCTGTAGTTGTTCTTTTATGCGACCGATGGTGGGAAGCTCTTCCATTTCGCGATGGTAATGTTTGTCAAGGTATTGAATGCTCGATTTAGCAAGCTGCAAACGAATGGCTTCCATCTGGTCTTCCGGCGGAACATATTCGTCAATTTCTTCCATCTTTAAAAGCTTTAAGAACAGCGGGAGCGTGAGCCCCTGAAAAACCAGGGTGATCAAGATGACCACAAAGGTGATGAATAAAATTAAATTGCGATGGGGAAAGGCCTCACCATTTTCGAGTGTTAGGGGTATGGCCAGGGCAGAGGCGAGCGAAACCACCCCTCGCATACCTGCCCAGCCAATCGCAAAAGGGAGCTTCAGGCCGGGGCTCTTTTCTTTTTGGCGGATTCTTTTGCTGATAAGCCGTGGAATAAAAGCTGCCGCGTAAACGAGTATAAGGCGCAATACAATGACAATGGCGCTGATAATAAGTGCATATTCGATAGCCTCTCTTTTGGAATAGCCTTCCAGTCCTGCTACAATAACCGGTAGTTCCAGCCCGATTAAGATAAAGACGAAGCCATTTAACAGAAATCCAATGGTTGCCCATACTTCGGTTGTTTGGATACGCGTATGGTAGTTTAGAAAATCTTTTGAACGGAATGATAGAAAAAGGCCTCCGCTAACTACCGCTAACACACCTGACCATTCGAAAGACTCCGCGACAAGATACATAAGGTAGGGAGCAATTAGTGTAATCGGCGTTGTAATGTTGGACGATTTTGCGAGATAGCGGAGCACGACATAAAGAATGTGAGCAATAACTAAGCCTACGATAACGCCCATCATGGATAAAGCGGCGAAGTCGATAAGGGCTTCCTTTAATATGAAATGGCCGGTTAACACGGCCGCCAAAGCGAAGCGAAACACCGTTAAGGATGCGGCATCGTTCACCAGGCTTTCGCCCTCTAAAATAGCGAGACCTCTTTTGGGCATTTTGACACCTTTTAAAACAGATGTTGCTGCAACAGCATCCGGAGGCGAAATAATGCCGCCTAATAAAAATCCCAAAGCGAGTGTGAAGCCTGGGATAATCATTACGGAGAAATAGGCAACTGCTAATGAAGTGAAAAGCACCAGGCCAAACCCTAGGAGCCCAATGGAACGTCGCCATTTCCAGAAGTCATTCCAAGATGTGTACCAGGCCGCTTCAAAAAGTAATGGCGGTAAGAAAATTAAAAACACTAAATCAGGGTCGATGCTTATAGCCGGCATTCCGGGCACGAGGCATATCCCTAATCCACCAATCACCAGCAAAATGGGATAAGAGATCTTTAGGCGTTGACTCAATAAGTATAACATCGCCATGGCAAAAAATAAGGCCAATATCAAAAGCAGGTTCTGATGAATCATGTAGTAAACTTAGATAAATCGTTTCTTATATACAATTCACAAAGGGGACTACATCCTTATTCTTTTGTGTTCTAACAGTGGAATTTAAAAATATCTCAGCGCTCATGTAGCATTATAGCCATAAAACACGTTATATTTGGAAAACTAAAAATCTGAGCTTATGACCACGTATCAATTACGCACCTGCTTTCTTACATTAATTTTTGGATGGTTTTTCTTGTCATGTGATAAAGAAGAACATATGGAGTCGTCCTTATATGGAAAGTGGCAGCTTAAGGAGAGCCTGTCAGATATAGGCAATGGCAGCGGGAAGTGGGAAAAAACCAAAGATTACCAGTATATTGTTTTAAGCGAAAATGGAGATATTGAAACGAATATAGGTTCGATGGTTTCTTATTCCATAGTGGACAGCGTTCATTTGGAGATCGCTGCTTCAGATCGAGAGGAGAAACTTCTTTATCGATATTATTTAGAAGGGAATCAATTAACATTGAACCCACCTTGCTTTGAGGCGTGTGGGATGCGTTTTGTTAAGACAGAATGAGGTTAAGCTTTCCTGCTTCTCCTTTTGACTATACTGTATTGGCCAAGAATTTTTCTTTATATCGAAATGGAGTTTCTCCCAAGTTTTGACCTGGTAGCGAAAGCTCGTCAGTTTATGGTTTGCTCGGATACCAATCGCGTATAATCACTTGAATAGACGAGTCTTTTTCATTAACCAGCTGTTTATAGCTTGCAATATCACTTTTTCCGTGTTGCCCTCTGTAATGATAAGGGTATACAATCCGGGGCTTAAACGCTAAGGTCGCTTCAGCAGCTTGCTTAATAGTCATGGTGTAAGGTAAGTTCATGCATATAAATGCAAGGTCAATATCCTTTAATGTGCGCATTTCAGGAATGTCTTCCGTGTCCCCACTTACATAAACACGTTGGCCGCCGAGCGAAACAACGTAGCCATTTCCTCTTCCTTTTGTATGATAAGCATCAGCAGATTCAGGAAGATTATACATCGGTATGGCTTCGATCTTCACTCCCGCAATATTGGCACTTTCACCATTCTTTAGGATATGCGCTTTTTGGCGCAAATCGTCTGGTAGCTGTTCGGCAACAACAGGCGGAACTATGAAAGTTGATTTCGAAATATCGACGTTTTTTAAACTTGAAATATTGAAGTGATCCCCGTGGATATCCGTTATGAAGATAATGTCGGGGCTTTTTAACTTGTTCAAGCGCTCTTTGTCGGTGCTGGGATCGAACAGTAGGAGTTTATTCTTCCAAGTTAACATGAAAGTCGCATGTTCAATGGGATGAACGCTGATTTCGCCAATCTTATCCTGCGCATGGACAGGAAACAAAAGAATTGTAAAACAGCTGTATAGAAAAAAGATATATGTTTTCATTAGCATAAAGTGTTTTTTAATGGTAAGAAAGCTTGCCTGCCTACCGCAGACAGGCATAAACCATCCATATCCTTTTTGTTGATGGCAATTTATGGAGGTTCATTTTATTTACAACGGTAATTCCAACTCTAAACTTAGGGAAAATACATAGGATACACAAGCGTAAAAGACGATACTTTTCTTAATAATAATGATGCGATATTTTAATAAAGGTATAATACTTGCTCTGTACATTTGCATTGGTTGGAACGGAGTTTATAAGTTAATGCGTTATGACAAATGTTAGGAGAAAGCCGGTTGTTTTAGAAACCTTGGTAGACGATACTTTTAAGGTTAAACCTTTGCCACAGCCACATGGGAAATGGCCATACAGGCTGAGGGTGGAACGATTTTTACCAGAGATCGATGAACGGGCATCGAGCATTAGCTTTCATGTTGTAGGAGATACGGGGAGTATGAAACAAAGAAGTTTTCAGCACATGGTAGCCAGGGAAATGACCAAACAACTGTTGGTCGAAAACAACTTGTCAGCCCCTTCTTTTATGCTGCACTTGGGCGATGTAGTGTATAATTATGGGGAGGCGAGCGAATATCCCGCGCAATTTTTTAAGCCCTATGAGCAGTATCCAGCACCTATATTCGCTTTGGCAGGCAATCACGACGCAGATATTAACCCAGAGGCGGCGGCTCGGTATGAGAGCTTGGACGCTTTTATGAAGGTCTTCTGCGCGAAATCCAGCGATAGCGTTCCCTTTTCTGAAAGTAGTAGTCGGTTAAGTGTGACTCAGCCCAATGTTTATTGGACGCTGGTTACTCCACTCGCGAATATCATCTGTTTGTATGGAAACGCAACGAAATATGGCTATATCTCCGAAGAACAAGAAGCCTGGTTTGTACAAGAGCTGTTATCGGCGCAAAAGGATCGGCCGAAAAAAGCAATTATTGTCTGTGTGCATCAGGCTCCCTATTCTGCTGACACCAATCACGGTTCCAGCTTAAACATGATTACCTTTTTAGAGCGATCGTTTCATGCCGCCGGTGTTAAACCCGATTTGGTGCTGAGCGGTCATGTACACAATTACCAACGGTTTAGTAAACATTATGAAGACGGTGCTACGGTGCCTTATGTGGTGGCAGGCGCCGGCGGCTATGCAGATCTACATCGTATCGCTGAGCCGGGCGACCCTGCTGTATTAGATGATTTGCCTATTATGAAATCGGTGCACTTAGAGAACTATTGCGACAGCTATCATGGTTTTTTAAAGATAAAGCTCGATAAGCAGGAGGTAGGGATATTGATAACTTGCGAATATTTTACGTTTTCGAGTGATGTGCAGACGGAAGATGCGGTACTGTTCGAGCGCTTTTACGTGCCTGTCAGCTATCCCGAATACCAAGTGTCACTGCCCCAATAAGCTGTTACTTTGTAGCGCTTGATTTAAATTTGCATCCCAAATGCTTTGCTGTTTTCTGTTCATCATATGTGTTGTTTCTGCGTCGTATCGAAGCTGTATGGCCTGATATTTGTCTGCAACCCTATTGAAGAGCGTTGCTGCCTCTTGTTTGTAATGTGAGGTGTATTTTCGTGCATTGAGCCGCTTTATCAGTTCTCGCTGCATTAGAAGTCCGATTTTAAAATGCCCCTGTTCATGATTTAATACTTCTGCAAGTGCTTCAGGGCTTTTAATTTTATCGAATTTTATCCAAGATTCCTTTTGATTTACGTCTAAAAAGACCTGAAAGGTGACTCGATAAGAGTTATCTTTCTTTACGATAGTTGATTGATAGCCTATACGCAATTTTACTTGCGATACAAAGGGGTCTTTTTCATCCGGTTTCCCTTGAAAGTCAGATTTTGTCAGTTGGCGATATCCTTGCGCGTATGCTTTTGAAGAATCACCGAATAGCATGGTAAATAATAAAAGTAAAAATGAACAAGGGCGTAAAAAAGCTTTCAACATAAAAAACGGTTAAATATCATATAAAGGTACCGAATGGATGGCAATTAGCAATTCGTTAATTCAGGTCGAGGGCGCTTATTGACAGCAGCCCGGTGCTCTTATAATAATTAAAAAACGCTGGGCATGTCGACAGGGGCGACTTTTGAATAGGCTGTGCAATTTTTTCACACTTTTTCTCATTTTATAATGAGGAGTATACAATTGCGTTTTAAAGGCCGAATGATACAGCGTAGATCTATATATTTGTGATGTAAGAAAGACTTGGTCTTAGATCATAGTCATTGATATTTAGTGTCGCAAGCACGTTTATCAAAAAGATTTTAATCCAACCGTAGCCCAAGAATGGGCATAATAATGCCTGTTTGGAGAAGCAGCCGCCCGTTATAGAATAACGGGCGCTTCTCTTCCACATTCTGTTTTTTTTCTCACTTCTTCATAGTAGAAGTATGCCAATTCATCATAGAATTATCATTTGTATAATTATAATATAAAAAAGTAGAAACTATTACATACTTTTGTGCTCCATTTCTAATTGGTAGAAGTAAATCAATAGAAGGCAATAATTACTTTTTGCGTCGCTTAGGCGACTCCTATATAAAGATCTTCTACAGTTACGGTTGGATACTTAAGTGTAGAGCCACCTACTGACGCTCGTCGGTAGGTGGATTTTTTATATATAATAGGAGGCGCCTACAGCACTGCTTTTTATCTAGCTATTTATCAGTGCTTTGATAGTGTTTCTTCAAGGCTTCCGCAAGTCAGCATTTTGTCACCAAAATAGGGGTTTTTAATATCTTTCGATGCACTTAACCAGCGCGCTCCCTTATCATTGAAGGCCATAGGGCAATGTGCTACATAGAATTCGCCGACTGCCACGCCGTTTGATTTGACAAGCGAAATAAGCGCCTCGCTTAAAGGAGAAAAGGCGTTTCGTTGGCTTTCTAAACTTTCTGATGATAGCACTTGGGCGGCAGCTCGTTGCAGGTTTTCCGCGCCCTCAATGCTCTTACCGGCTTCCTCGACCAGTAGGGCCTCCTCTTTTGCTTTTGTGAGCTGGCCATCCACGAGGGCTTCTTGTAAGGCAAGATAATGAGGATAGAGCGCATTAAGCGCCTCGCTTTTTGTTCTCGCGGGTGCCGAACGGCCACTATCAGCCGCCATCTGATGGTCGCCAGAATTATTTGCTACATTAGATGCTTGGTTGCCGGCATTACACGACGCCAGAAAGAACGAGGCTGCTACGACAGCCATACCGATTTTAAAGTTTGTTGTTTTCATATTTGTTCGATTTTATTAACTGTTTTCTGTGAGATGCAATTAAACTAGCGTCGTTTTTTTGCACTGTTTTGGCGATTAGTTAAAAAGCGCCCCTTTCTTTAGTACATATTCGCTATATAAGAGATAGGCCCCACTGATCACGATCTTTTCTCCAGGAGAAAGTCCTGCGGTGATTTCTGTTTCGCCGAATGACTCGATGCCTGTCTTTACGAGTCGCGGTTCAAATCGCTCTTGACCACTGGCTATCCATACATGGCTCTGGCTGCCCTCGCGGATAATTGCTTTACTAGGCACTGTTAGGGCTTCGTTTTGAGTCGTTTTCGGCAAAAAAATGGTTGCCGGCATGCCCGCCTGGAGTTTGCTGCCCCGGTTTATCACGGTTCCCCGTAATTGGGCGATTTGGGTGTTGTTTTGATAATTTGGGGTAATAAACTGTACCCTCATAATCCACTGATTGTTGCTATCACCGTTAGCAATTACGCGTAGCTCTTGCCCCTCTTTAATATAGACGGTTTCTCTTGGATAAATATCGGCCTCCACCCACATGGTATCATAGCTCTCTAAACGAAGGACTGGTGTTCCTTCATTTATATATTGCCCTTCTCCAATCAATAGCTCCGCTATGGTTCCGCTGCTTGGTGCATAAAAAGTAATATAGGGATCGACTTTTCCCCTTTTTTGTAATATTGCCAGCTGAGACTCCGTTTGGCCATACAACAGCAATTTTTGCTTAGCCGCTTTAAAAATGTCTGCAAATCGCTGGTCATCGGCAAATTGCAAGGCTTGTTTATAGGTCATGAGAAACTCTTCCTGTAATGCTAAAAGTGCCTCGGCATACAAACGATAAAGAGCCTGGCCTTGCTTAACAGAAATGCCGGTTTCTTTAACATACAAGTCTTCGATTCTACCAGCAGTTCGGCTACTGATATAGCTTGTTTGCTCTGGATTGACGGTAAATTTTCCGTTTATTGCTGTGTATTCACTTAGGCTTCCTACACCAATAACTGCGGTAGCGATATTAGCTAAGGTTTGTTGGTTGGCACTAAGTGTCAGAAATTTGTCTTTATTGCTTTTATCGAAAGGCACTAAGTCCATTCCGCATATCGGGCAGGTGTCCCCATGGTTTTCCACGATTTGCGGATGCATTGGGCATGTAAAAGTGATATCGACTGCTCCTGCCTTACCGGAAGGCCTACCGCTGCATGATGTCCATAGGAAAGAGGGCATAGCTGCTGATAATAATACCGTCTGTATAAATCGTTTTCTATTCATTGCCTCAGTTTTTTTTGCAACAATAAAGTCTTCGCTATCTACTAAATAAGCGCCATTTTTAGCAATTTGCCAAGACGCAATATCGCTGAGTATCTGCACTTCGTTTTCCGTTCGAACACCCACTTTTACAACCATAGGTCGCAGTGTATTTCTTTCTTGCTTAAATACTATATTTTTAGTTCCCAAGGATATAACTGCCGTTTTAGGTAGCCAATATCCTGTGTTTTCCGTAACCGCAAAGATTCCTTTTAAAAGCTGTCCTACAGGTAGCTTGGTGTCCTTCAGGTAGATTCTCGCTAAAGCGAAATTTTCGCCGGTATTGAAGGTGGGTTGAATAAGATCTACCGTTCCTTGATACCACTGCATGGGAGCTTCTAGGCTCTGAAATAATATTTTTTTCCCTTTGACTATTTTCGCAGTCCAAGCAGGTGGGACAGCAAATTCTGCTAACAGCTCGCTGTTTTTATAAATTGTAAAAACGGCTTGACCGGTACCGACGTATTCGCCTTGTCTAATCAATAGCGGACTGGTTGTTGACTGCGTAACTGCATTTGATGAGGTGTTTGGAGCCGGGGATGAGCCCATACTTCCCATAGGGTCTTCGTTGCTGGCAGTTGAAGTGGTTATGGTAGAACCTGGCATTGTCCTGTTTTTTTCGACGATATAACCGCTGGCCGGACTATAGATGGGTACTCGATAGGCGACTTGCTTGTTTTGCAACAGCCCTTGTATCTGCGCATCGGTCATGCCGAGATAGTGAAGTTTTTTTCTGGCCGAAGATAACAGGTTTTGCTCGCCCGCACTCTGCAATAATAGCAGCTCCCGTTGCGCTGCAACCAATTCAGGAGAATATATTTCGAAAAGTAACTGGCCTTTTTGTACAGGTTGGAAGTTATATTTTATATGTATACGTTCAAGTCTACCGTTTACTCGACTGCTAACCGTTATATTATTTTTGGTGTCGTAGCTTACACGTCCCGTTATATGTACCGGAAAAACTTTCGGTCCTGCTTCCGCTTCTATGGTCACCACACGGTCGATGGTTGCTTGATTGGTAGCTTGTGTTAGTGCCCGAATGCTTGAATCCGTTAGATGCCGGCTTAGCTTGATCGGATTGTCGGACTCGCCCTGAGAGGAGCAGCCTAACGCAAGCAACGCTACGCTCAATCGACAGCAGTTAGTTAAAAAGTTCTTTCTCATAATCTGCAATCATTAAATACATCTTCAGCTGTTCATCCAGCAACGTGTTTTTCATCATGTTCAGTGCTTCCCAATCGGCCAACACCAGGGGAAGTTCCTGCTTGTTTTCGCGGTAGGATTGAAAGTTGGCTTCCATCGCCCTTTGCAATGCGGGAATTACCTTCTTAGCTATCCGGTCAATCCGTTCTTGCATCGTTGTAATTTCCGCCTGCATACCATATAGCATACCCTGGCTCTCTATCAACATGCTCTTCCGTTCTGCCTGCATGGCCTCAAGTTCTAATTGCATTGCTTTTGCTTCATTTTTATACATCTTGCTGCTCCAAGGCACGATTGGTATACTGATCATTCCCATGACGCTGTAGGCATTTGGCATCATCTTTCCCAAAGGAGCCATATGGTCGAAGCGGATTTTAAAGTCGGGCTTTTGCTCATGTCTCATAACGTCTATTCCATATCGCATCGTTTGCATCTCTGCATTCATCTTTTGTATATCTTTCCGGCGCTGCGCTAAAAGTAGTGTGTCGAGCCTTGCTTGGGGGATAAAGGCGGGCACTAAATTGGTGTCAACTTTAAAGGGGTTGTCTCCGGATACGCTCATTAAACTGTTAAGCCAAGCTCTCGAACGGCTTATTTCTGCCTCCTGCATTTGCAACATGTTTCGGTTAGCTTCTAATTCAGCATCAGCTTTAAATACGTTGCTTAACTGCGCCTGGTTGTATTCATATCTTATCGCCTCCAGTTTCTTCATGCTTTGGATCACCTGCTCATTATCTTTTAGAAGTTGAATACGCTTTTCGGCAATTATCCAGGTGTAGTAGAGCTTTTTAGCCTCTGTTCGCAAGCTGTTTAAATCTATTTCACGGTTGGCTAGCTCGGAAGCACTTTGTGAGGCAATATATCTGCTATTCGCTTTTTGTTTAGCCGGATTCGGGATCTCTTGTTCAACATTGAACATAATCGAGCCCTTATCGCCATCTTCCATGGGCCGCTGTCCGGGATAGGGGGTCATGAAGGTACCCGCGCCGACCATAGGAGCCATCCAAGCAGACGATGCTTTTGCCCGGTAGGCGAAACTTTTGCTCCTCAGGTCATAGGCTTTCAATTTGATATGCTGTCGTTCAATACGCGTCAGAATGGTGTCCAAGGATAATATGTCGACCTGTTTCGTCTGACTAAAGGCTTTGTCGGCGAAAAAGCAGGCTATTATAAGAAGCAGTGTGATCTGTTTCCGACAAGTCAATATGTTAGTGCTTGGTGTCATGAATTTCCAATTTTCCATATGTACGCAATTCGTATTCTTTGGTCATTAAAAAGATAAGCGGGGTAACCAATAAAATGTGAGTGGACGAGGTGAGCACGCCGCCAATCATTGGCAAAACAATTGGCCGCATAACGTCTGTACCTACTCCTGTTGCCCATAACACCGGTAAGAGGCCGAAGAGAGACACGCATACCGTCATAATCTTTGGTCGGAGTCTCTTTGCAGCGCCGTATATGACATAAGTTCTTAAATCGCTATTAGTAATGGTTTCACGGCTGTTGCCCTTCTCTTTTACTAATTGCAGCATGGCATCGTTCAGGTAGATAACCATGACAATTCCGGTTTCTACGGCGATCCCAAATAGGGCAATAAAGCCGACAGCCACGGCGACGGAGAGATGAACGCCCCAGAAATAAATCATATAGGCTCCGCCGATAAGAGCAAACGGTACAGTTATGAGGCTAAGAAAAGCCTCCCTTAGGGAGTGGAAGGCAAAATAGAGAGCAAAAAAGATGATGATGAGCACAATTGGAGTGATCCACAGAAGCGTTTGTTGGCCACGCATTAAATTTTCATATTGTCCACTCCATTCTAAAAAGTAACCTGTTGGCAAAATGCCTTCGGAAGTATTCAGTCTTTCAGCAGCTTCTTGTACGGCGCTTCCCAGGTCGCGGTTGCGGACATTAAACATTACGGCTCCGCGAAGCAACGCGTTATCCGACGTAATCATTGGTGGGCCGTCTTCAAATCGGAGATCTGCCACCGCACTTAAAGGTACTTCACCAAAAGAACTGCTCCGTAAAGGAACTCTGTTCAGTTGAGCTAAGCTATTCCGATAGTCTTGCGCAAGTCGGATATTAATACTAAAGCGCCTTCTTCCTTCGATTGTTTGGCCAATGGTTGCTCCACCGATGATACTTTCTACGGTTTGATTTACATCGTCTACCGTGAGGCCATAACGAGCGAGCGCATCACGCTTTATATCGACAGTTAGATATTTCCCGCCGGTTACCGGTTCCACGTAGAGGTCTTGAATTCCATCAGTGCCTTCTAACGCCTTTTTAACCCGTTCCGAAACGGCAGCAATTGTATCTAGGTTTTGTCCGAAAACTTTTACGCCAACATCCGTGCGGATACCCGTAGCCAACATGTTGATGCGGTTTATAATGGGTTGCGTCCAGCCGTTCACAACGCCAGGGATTTGTAACTTCTTATCTAATTCTTGGATCAATTGATCCTTTGTCATTCCGTCCCGCCATTGATGCTTAGGTTTCAGCATGATGATCGTTTCAATCATGCTAATAGGCGCGTTATCGGTTGCCGTACTAGCCCTGCCGGCCTTGCCAAGTACTTTATCGACCTCAGGGACGCTTTTTATGATTTTGTCTTGCACTTGAAGAATGCGTTTCGCCTCGCTGTTACTGATGTCAGGAAGTGTGACAGGCATAAAAAGGACGCTTTGCTCATCGAGTGGTGGCATAAATTCGGTGCCAAGTCTTTTCAGAAGTGGGATGGTAATCAGCAAAGCAAGTACGTTGATCGCCAAAGTGGTCTTGCGCCAGGTTAGCACTTTTTGTATGATCGGTTCATATAGTTTTTCCAAAAAACGATTGACGGGATTGGCTTGATCGGGTTTGAATTTGCCTTTCATGAAAAACGATATTAAAACCGGCGCTAGCGTGAGGACCAATAAAGCGTCAACAAGCATAATAAAGGTCTTTGTAAAAGCCAATGGATGAAAGAGCTTACCTTCCTGACCGGTAAGCATAAATACGGGCAAGAATGAAGTAATGATAATGATCGTGGCAAAAAAGACACCGCGGCTCACCTGCTTGCTACTTTTTCCGATAATTTCGATCCGTTCCTTTTCTGATATCCAGGGAGATGTATGTTTGAATATTCTTTTTATCCAGCTCATGTTGTTATCTTTTTTTTGTTGGATGTTTTTCGGCATACCGTTCAGCGAGGTGCTTGTACGCGTTTTCACTCATGATGATACCATTATCAACAATGACCCCAATGGCTAAGGCAATACCGGTTAAAGACATAATGTTGGATGATATATCAAAAGCATTCAATAAAATAAAGCTGATGGCAATGGTAATCGGAATTTGAACAATAATACTCAGTGCACTTCGCCAGTGAAATAAAAAGAGTATGACGACCAGAGAGACAACGATCATTTCTTCGATGAGGGTATGTTTAATGGAATCCACAGACTCCTTGATCAATTCACCCCGGTCATAAATAATGTCAAATTTGACTCCTTCCGGTAGGCCTCTCGCTATTTCTTTCATTTTTTCCTTTACGCGTTCGGTTAGCGCAGCCGCATTTTCACCATAACGCATCACAACAATGCCCCCGACACGTTCGCCTTCACCGTTCTGATCAAATATACCTAGTCGCGCCTCGCCAGTCATTTGCACGACACCAATATCTGAAACGTAAATAGGATTCCCTTGCTGATTGCCGATGGGTATACGTTCGATGTCCTGGATTGATTGCAGGTAGCCGTTCGTCTTAATTATATAGCCAACATCGCTCATCTCAAACTTCCGTCTACCGCTTTCATTGTTGTTGGTCCTGATGGCACTGATCACATCGGCGGCAGAAAGTTTGTAATAGAGGAGCTTATTAGGATCTATCGTCACTTGATATTGCTTTTGAAAACCTCCGAAAGAAGCAATTTCGCTGACGCCCGGAACATTCTGCAAAGCAAATTTGACGTACCAATCTTGAATGGCTCGTTGCTCACCCAGGTCGATATTCGGTGCATCTAAGGTGTACCAAAGTACATGGCCAACTCCTGTGCCATCCGGACCCAAGGTGGGCGTCGCTCCTTCAGGAAGTGTCCTTCCGACTGTGCTGAGCCGCTCCAGCACGCGTTCCCGAGCCCAGTATATATCTACTTCATCTTCAAAAATGACGTAAATGAAGCTCATGCCAAACATGGAACTGCCGCGGACATACTTGATTTTGGGCAAGCCTTGGAGATTGGTCACCAAAGGATAGGTTACTTGGTCTTCTATCAGTTGAGGAGACCGCCCCATCCACTCGGTGAAAACAATCACTTGGTTTTCAGAAAGGTCGGGAATGGCGTCAATCGGGTTCTTTTTTACAGCAAAAACACCCCATATAAAAAGACCTAAGCTCAAAATTAATACAACAAAACGGTTGCGTAGCGACCAGTCGATAATACGATGGACCATTGTAGTTATGCGTTGTGGGTTACGGTTATGCGTAACGGTTATTCAATAATGATGAGTAAAGTATAGCCAACGGTAGACTGCCGACAGCTAAGGAAGGTGTTTGGGTTTAAATGAGGTAGGTGCAATTCAGCATATAAACGCTTATATATGCTTTATTGGGTGGTGCGTGGCTAAAAGGATTGGCCGTTGTGACATTTATCCAAGCGTTGTTTGTTGACAGCGTCGCGTGGGCCGAATCGGGCACGGCAGCCGGAAAAGCTTGAAACTGTTTGTACAGGTATGGAGAGGCTTGATGCTTTTTCTCCAACTTAACTTTGTCATGTCCTAAAAAAAGTAGACACTTTTATTGTTGTTGATTAAGATGTTGGAATGTGGGAAACTCCAGAGGAGT